>NZ_JBITDF010000001.1:812880-2102391 GCF_044453965.1 Kribbella sp. NPDC051586
ATGGCGCGGATGGCGCGGATGGCGCGGATGGCGCGGATGGCGCGGATGGCGCGGATGGCGCGGATGGCGCGGATGGCGCGGATGGCGCGGATGGCGCGGATGGCGCCCGCAGCGCGGGGAGCGCGGATGGCGCCATCTGAGGGGTTGACCCCGCAGTTGGTGGGTTCGGAACCCCGACTCCCAGGGGCCAACCCACAATCTGAGGGGTCAACCCCTCAGATGCCGACCGCCTGGCTTGAGCCGGCGCGGGTGGCGCGGGTGGTGCGGGTGGTGCGGGTGGCGCGGGTGGGATGGGCGGGGGGTCGGGGGTCACTCCGGTACCTCGGAGAGCTGGTTCATGAGGCGGGCGGCCAGGTGGAGGAGGTCCTGCTCGGTGGGGGTCAGGGTGGCGTCCATGGCTTTCGCGAGAAAGGTGTCGCGACGCCGGCGGTCGTCCCGGACCAGGGTGGCGCCGGTAGCCGTGATCTCGAGGAGGACCTGACGACGGTCAGCGGGATTATCAGCACGACTGATGAAACCGCCGGTGACCAGATCCGTCGTGGCGCGCATCATGGTCTGCGGGGTGACGCGCTCGGCGGCGGCCAGGTCGGCGTTGGTCATCGGCCCCTCGCGCTCCAACCATCCGAGCACGTTCAACTGGGAATAGCTGAGCTGACCCTCGGGGCGCTCCTGACGCAGCCTGCGCACCAGCCGGAACAGGCTGGTGCGGATCTCGTGCGCGGCGTCGTCAGAAGCGCTCATACCATCAGCTTAGCTGATGATCTCAATCCTCGTCGTCGTCGTTCCGCAACCGCACCCCGGTGACCCCGTCGAGGTCGTCCAGCGCGACCACCAGATCCTGCAACGGTGGTCGCCCGGTGAATCGCATCGATGCACGGACCTGCGGCCGAGCCCCGTCCCCGTGCACCTCGGTCCCGAGCACCGACGCCTCGAACCCCATCGACGTAGCAGTCGCCAGGATCGACCGCAGTACGCCGGAACCGTCGTCGTAGCGCACCGTGACGATGCGGCGGCGGTCCGGCGACGGCAGGAACCGGCCGAGCCGGGCGAACGGGCCGACCGTGACCAGATGCAGGACAGTCGCGGCGACCGCGAGCAGCGGCATCCCGGCGCCGCACGCCATCCCGATCGCCGCCGTCATCCAGATCGTGGCGGCCGTCGTGAGACCGCGGACCACGTCGCGGCGCATGAAGATCACGCCGGCGCCGAGGAAGCCGACTCCGGACACGATCTGGGCCGCGATCCGGGACGGGTCCAGGTTGACCTCGGTCCCGAGGACGGCACTGAAGCCGAACCCGGAGACCAGCGTGAACAGTGCCGCGCCGGTGCCGACCAGCGTATGTGTCCGCATCCCGGCGCTCTTCTGCCGCACCTGCCGCTCGATCCCGATGATCATCGACAGCACGAACGCGATCAGCAGCAGAAGAAGTTCGATCCAGGTGCTGGATGTTGCCAGTTTCATGGTTCTGTCCCCTGTGCCCCGGCTACGCGGAGACCAGTCCTACCGGGTCCTTTCCAGCTAGGAAGGCCGCCACGGCCTCGGCCGCGATCGAGCCGGCGCGGAGGGCGGTCTGGCGGGTGGCGCCAGCCAGGTGCGGCGTCATCACGATATTCGGCGCGGTCAGCAACCGCGACCCCGCGGGAAGAGGCTCGGCCGGGAACACGTCGAACGCCGCGGCTCCCAGCTGCCCCGACTCCAGTGCATCGACCGTTGCGTCGTAGTCGAGCAACCCACCACGCGCAGTGTTCACCAGTACGGCGCCGCGCGGCATGGACGCGATCTGCTCCGCGCCGATCATCCCGCGGGTCTGATCGGTCAACCGGGCATGCAGACTCACCACGTCGGACCGCCGCAGCAGTTCGTCGAGCTCCACCAACTCGATGCCCTCCGGTGCCTCATCCACGAACGGATCAGCGACCAGGACCCGCGCGCCGAAGGCCAGCATCACCCTCGCGACCCGTTGCCCGATCGCGCCGTACCCGACCAGCCCCACGGTGGATCCGTCGAGCTCGAGCCCGCACTCGTCGTACGCATAAAGGTCGGAGCGCCACTCCCCCTGCTCCAGCGTCCGCTGCAGCCGCGGAAGGTTGCGCAGGGCACCCATCATCAGCGCGACCGCGTGCTCGGCGGCCGCGACCGCGTTGCGTCCGGGCGTCGACGCGACGGCGATCCCACGCTTGGCCGCGGCGGCAACGTTCACATTCACGGGCCCGCCCCGGCAGACGACCAGGAACCGCAGGTCGGGCGCGGCATCCAGCACCCGCTCCGTGAACGGCCCCATCTGTGTCACCGCGAGCTCGACCCCGGCCAGCGCCTCGATCAGCTGGTCCTCGACATCGCTGGCCTCGTCGACCTCGGCGACCCGCGCGTACGGCGTCAGCGGCCACGGCAACGTGACCTCACGAAACTCGAACGCGACGTCCGGGATCGTGCTGAGCGCCGCCGCGAGCAGGTCGTTGCGCACGAAGTGGTCGCCGGCGAGCAGAGTCTTGACGGTTCTCATCGATCTCCTGTGTAGATAGGTGCTGGGTCGGACCAGCGCGGGCGGGCCGCCTCGATCCGACGCAGGTAGTGGGCGTATCCCTCGGCGTAGAACGTGGCGCGGTCCGGATCCGGGTCGACCTGGCGGGTCTCGGCGATCCACTCCGCGCCGGCACTGTCGGGCTCGGCGGCCCGCCGTGCGCAGATCACCGCACCGCGGGCGGCGACCTGTTCGGCCTCGGCGGTGTGCAGCGGCGCGTTCAGTACGTCGGCGAGGATCTGGGTCCACTCGCTGCTCCGGGCACCGCCGCCGCAGACCGTCAAGCGTCCGCTCCAGCCGGCTGCTTCGAGGCAGTGACGAGCGGCGTACGCGATCCCTTCGCAGGTCGCGCGGACCAGGTCGGCCGTGGTCGTGGACAGCGAGATGCCGTCGATCGTGCCGCGGGCGCGGGTGTCGACGAACGGCGCGCGTTCGCCAGCCTCTGACAAGTAGGGCAGAACCGTGACGCCGGATGCGCCGGGTCTGCTGCCCGCGAGCAGCGAGGGGAGGTCGTCGGTGCCGACGCCGACAAGCGCTAGCACGCGATCGAGGGCCGCCGTACCGACCATGGCGGGCATCGCCCGCAGCCAGACGCCGGGGGTCCAGGTGCCGAGGAACAGTCCGGCCGGCTCGCCGTCGACGGGCAGCTCACGGGTAACGACCTGACACGCCAACGTTGTACCGACCGTCAGGAGCGCGTCACCGGGCTCCGTCACACCGGCGCCGGCGGCAGCGGCCGGAAGGTCGTACGGCCCGGCAGACACCCTGGTCCCGCGGGCCATCCCGGTCGAGTCATCACGCAGTTCGCCCACCGGACCGGCGGAGGCAACCGGCGCGAGGAGGTGCCGCAGCTCAGCCAACCCCGTTGCTGCGAGTGCCTCGTCGTCGTACTCACCAGTCCTCGGATCGAGGAATGGCGCCGAGGCATCGGACACATCCGTCTCCCGCACCCCGGTGAGCGCCTGCATCACCACGTCCTTGCAGTACGCCGCCGTACCAGCGCGCTCGATCACCTCGGGCTCTTCCGCGCGTACGGCGGCCAGCAGCGGACCCGATGCCCCGGGAAACATCCGATTCCCCGACCGCCGGAACACCCGCTCGGCGACACCGTCCGCGGTCCAATCCTCGAGGATCGAACTGGACCGCGCGTCCAGCCAGGAGATCGCCGGGCGCACCGGCGTACCTGCGCCGTCGACCAGCCAGAGACCGTCGCCCTGGGCGGTGATCGCCAGTACGCCGGGCTCCGTTCCGACTGTGGCGGCGAGTTCACCGACCACCTCGTTGACCGAGGCAACTACTTCGAGAGCCTCTTGCTCGAAGCGCCCGGCACCGCGGTGCAACAGCCTGGTCGGTCGTGATGCCACGGCCAGCGGGCGCCCCGCGGCGTCGAACGCGACTGCCTTGGTGACGGTGGTGCCCACGTCGACGCCGACGTCCATGCACTCCCCCTCCTAGAGTTTTGCGACCTCCACGGTCGCGCCGTGGTCACGCAGCGATGTGATCAGGTCCTGCGGGGTCTTCTCGTCGACGATCACGATGTCGAAGTCGGTCAGCGGGGCGAGCCGGTGCAGGGCGGTGCGCTGCAGCTTGGCGTGGTCGACCAGCAGCACCTTGGTCTTTGCCGAGCGCAACATCGCCCGCTTCACCAGGACGATCTCCTCCTCCTGGTGGAAGGCGTGCGTCGACGAGACCGCGGACACCGAGCAGAACAGCAGGTCGGTGTGCAGCGCCTCGACCGCCTCCGCGCACGGCATCCCGCCGAACGAGTCATGGGTCGCGGAGTAGATCCCGCCGAGGGCGAGCAGGGTGATGTCGCGGAGCTGGGCCAGCCGGGTGATCGCCGGCAAGAAGTTCGTTGCCACGGTCAACGGGGTGATGTCCTCGAACAGGTCGACCAGGGCCAGGGCGCTGGTCGAGTCGTCGAGCATCACCGACATCCCCGGCTCGATCATCGCCCGTGCGTGCCGGGCGATCGCGGTCTTCTCCGCGTGCGCGGTGTTCAGCCGGTACGCGACGTTGCTCTCGAACACGCTGGTCGGCTGCGCGCTCACGCCGCCGCGGTACTTTCGGACCACACCCTGCCGCTCGAGCTCGTCCAGGTCGCGGTGCACCGTCATTACGCTCACCCCGAACGCCTCGACCAGGTCGTTCGCCGAGACCGAGCCGTGCTTCACGACGTACGCCGCGATCTCGGCCTGCCGGCGCGCGGGACGGCTCAGTTCGGTGGTGTCACCATCGACATCCGATGTCATGCCTGGGTCTCCAAACGTAGTGCTGGAACGTTGTACGCCTCGAGACCCACTGTGCCGTCCTGCCACCGGAAACGCACCAGCGCCGCGGGACCGAGCGCAGGTAGCAGTCTGCGGTAGTCGTTCAGCCGCAGTCCGAGCACCCTGCACACGAGCAGGCGGATGAGGGTGTTGTGCGCGACGACGAGGACCCGCCGGCCCTCGTGCCGCTCGGCGATCTCCGCCAGCACCTCGTGCACCCGGTCGGCCGCGTCGGCGGGATGCTCACCGCCCGGGAAGTGGTCGACGACCGGGTCCAGCACGAACGCCTTCGCCACCGCCGGGGGCAGCTCGCTGAGCATCTTCCCCTCGGCCGACCCGAAGTCGACCTCCCGCAACCTCGCGTCGACGGTCGGCGTCAGGCCGAGGGCTTCCGCGGTCGGCGCGATGGTCTGCCGGGCCCGCAGCATCGGCGACGCCCAGAGCGCGTCCGGCGCGTAGTCGACGGCCCAGTCCTTCAACTGCTGCGCCTGCCGTACGCCGACCTCGTCGATCGGGAGGTCGGTCGAGCCGGTGTAGCGGTTGCCGTGATGCCACTCGGTCCGGCCGTGGCGGGCCAGGACGATCGTCGTTCTCATCCCCGGTACCCCCGGCGGTCGAGCTCCGCGACGAACTCGCCGTACAGGTCGTCGAGTGGTCGGTCGCGCGGTTCGAGGACGCGGTCCACGCGGACCATGCGGCGCGCGGTGCCCGTGAGATCGGTCCCGCCGGACGCGGCCAGCAGAGCCATCCCGTACGCCGGATCCGGTACGGCCGGAAGCTCGACGGGTACGCCGAGGACGTCGGCGCGGAGCTGGTTCCAGTAGTCGCTCCGGGTGGCGCCCCCGGTGAGCGAGACCGAGCGGACCGGGTCGGCGCCGAGCGTCTCCAGGTGCTCGAACGCGAGCCGCTCGATGAAGGCGACTCCTTGCAGCACGGCGGCGTACCTGTGCAGGTCGTCGGGGGTGCTGCCGAGGGTGAAGCGCTCGGCCTGGGGTGCGACGAACGGGAACCGCTCACCGGTCTTGGTCAACGGGTACGTGACGGCATTGATCGGGCCTGCGACCTCGGCTGCGCGGCCGAGGGCGTCGAGGTCGGCTCCGGGGAGGATCTCGGTGAGTACGCCGGCACCCGTGCTGGAGGCACCGCCAGGGAGCCAGCCGCCGTCGGGATGACGATGGCTGTAGACGGCGCCGGTGGGGTCGGTGAGCAGGTCGTTGCTGACGCCTTTCAGGACGAGCGTCGTGCCGAGGACCGAGTTCCAGGCGCCGGGACTCAGGGCGCCGGCGGCGATCTGGGCGGCGCAGCCGTCGGTCATGCCGGCGTGGACGGGGACGCCGGAAGGAGTGCGACCGAGTTCGGCACCTGGGCGGACGACCTCGGGAAAGGCCGACAGCGGGAGGCCGAGTTTGTCGAAGGCCGCGGCCGGCCAGGCGTCGGCGACCAGGTCGTAGCCGGTCTTGAGGGCGTGACTGGTGTCGGTCGCGACCGGGTGACCGACGAGGTGAGCGGCGACGAAGTCGGCACTGTGGACGACTCGGCGGTCGGCGAGGTCGTGACCGTCAGCGACGAGATCGAGGATCTTCGGCAGGGCCCAGGTGGGTTGCATGCTGTTGGCCCAGCGGTCCGGGTCGACGTCCACGATGTGGTCGCGACGGGCGGCCGCGCGCGCGTCGTCGTACATCAAGGCGGGCGTGACGGGCCGGCCGGCGCGGTCGGTGAGGAGGAAGGTGCCGGAGGTCGAGCAGATCGCGATGCCGTCGAGTTCGGCCGCGCCGACCTCGGCCAGGACCGCGTCGACGGCGTCGAGCCAGGTCTGTGGATCCTGCTCGTGGCGTGCGCCGTCACGATGGCTGGCGAGCGGACGTGTTGCACGGGCCAGAACGCGGCCCTTGGCATCGGCCAGCACGGCCCGCACACTTTGCGTGCCGAGGTCGAGACCGATCCAGCCCACGAAGCGCCTCCCAAGTGAGTGTTATCTAGGTTGATAACATAACACCAGAAGACGATAAGAACGCGCCAGCCCTCTGACCGAACGCGGACACAACACGGCTCCCGCAGCCAGTGTGCCTGCGGGAGCCGAATGGATGGTCAGGCGTGCATCAGCACCAGAGCCGGGTCGACGGCGGCCAGCTCGAGGCGGCCCGCGTCGACAGCGCCGTACGCACCGATCGGACCGCTGCTGCGGCGGCCGTTGCGGCTGGTCCAGAAGCCCCAGCCGGCCGGCGCCTCGGGCCACGCCGGGTCGGGCTCCCAGCCGATCGGTGGGCGCCACGTCTCGCTCGGCGGCTCAGGCCAGTCGGGTGGTGTGTTGAATTTATGCACGAGCGGTCCCTCCGGATTCCCCAGCGATCCGCTGATCACGAACTGCCTGACAGATCAACGACCTGGCGCGCCGAAGGTCACGGATAAATCTTCGTAAAGTTTCGTCCGGCGCACGGCCACTTATCTCACCACCAGAACCCCGGCCCGGCAACCGCTCTCTCACCAGCCGGACTGCATGTGCATCGGCACCGGCATTAGTTGCCTCATCCACAGCCAATGCGCAGGTTGTCCACAGCAACCGTCCACATATCCACAGCTCACACCCTTTATCCACAGGTAATTCTGTGGATACACAGCGTGGCGGGCGGTGCCTACTCGCAAGCGACACCGTCGTTGTCGCGGTCGAGATGCGCGGAGTACCCGGGATCGCCCCGATACAGCGGCGCTTTGCCCGCCGCCCGGACGGCCGCGCAGTTGGCGTAGTACGTCGTGCTCGACGGAGCGCTCGTCTTCTCGGGCTCGGTGCTCTGGGTGTTTCGAGCCAGCGGCACCGGTGCGGTGGTCCGCGTGGTCTTGCTGCTCGTCGGCGGCGCCGTGACCGTCACCGTGCGAGCAGGCAGCGGCGGCTGGGTCACTGTTGCCGTCGGCCCCGGAACCGTCTGCTGCACGGTGACCGGCGCCCCGGGAACCGTCACCGTCGTCGTCGGACCGGCGACAGTCACCGTCGTCGTCGGACCGGCGACAGTCACCGTCGGCTTCGGCGTCGACGAGAGCGCCGCCGGACTGTTGCTGGCCCCGATCGCCCCCAGGATCACGATGAACGCGATCGCACCCGCGACCCATCCCGCGATCAGCTTCACCGGAGGCTCAGCGCCGTACCGTCCGTTCGGTCCGCGGGCACGCAATCCGCGGGTGTTCAGCCAGAACGCCCATCCCGGCGGAGCAGGCGGCCAGGACGGGTCCGGCTGCCAGCCAGGTGGTGGTTGCCAACCAGGGGTCGGCGGAGCCGGCCAGCCCGGTGGTGAGTTGAAAGTTGCCATGGTGAGTTCCCCCTCGGGGGTTACATCCAGTCACCGTGACGATGTGTTACGGGCGCGCCCCGGGGGAGTCGCGGGATCAGGCGGCGACGGTCTCGCTGATCCGGTGCGGAAAGGTGCCGGCGGCAACGGCCTGGTCGAGGGCGGCGAGCTGGGAGCAGGCGAGCGCGATCGCGTCGGCCTGCGTACGGCAACCGTCGGCGTACCAGTAGGGATCGTCCGGCTGACGATCGTCCGCGTCGTCGATGTCGGCGTACCAGCAGTCGTGCCGGTAGTGCACGACCCGCACCTTGAGCTTCATGTGCGGTGAGACGCCATACCCCATCACCAGGTTCCTTTCGACCCAGATCGAAAGGGTGCCGCACCCGGAACTCGCGGTTCTGCGGTCTCGTCCCAGCCCTCGTCAGCACGACGAACCGATGAAAGGAATCACCATGGGACGTTGGGGAAAGGCCAGTCCGCAGGACCAACTCGAGGCGGCGCAGGAGCAGCTCAAGGGCGCGAAGCAGCACCAGAAGGACCTCGGTGAGCTGCGCGGGATGCCGGGTTACAAGGAGGCCCTCAAGTCCAGCGCCGACAACATCAACAAGGCCCAGAAGGCGGTCAAGGCGGCGCAGAAGGCGGTCCAGAACGAGCGGTGACCCCGGGTTCGTCGTGGCGGACCGTTCGATCCTTGTTTGAAGGGTTTACAACGATGGTAAAACCGTCGTACGACTGTTCATCCAGGGAGTTGGTCCGCCACAGCCCGGAAGGTGTCCGTCATGAGGTTCCGCCCCGTCCTCAGCACGTTGCTCGCCGTACTCCTGACCGGCTCGGTCGGGGCCAACGCTCCCGCCGCCGAGAAGCAGGAGAGCGCAGTGTCCTCGCAGACCTTCCGGAACCCGGTGAATCCGTCCGCGGATCCGTCGTTGATGTTCTACAACGGCCGGTACTACGTCGCGACCACCCGCGGCGACCGGATCGGGATCTGGTCGTCGCCGAGCCTCGCGACGCTGCTCGTGCAACCCGAGCAGGTGGTGTGGCGGGACTCGGACACCAGCCGCAACACGCAGATGTGGGCGCCGGCGTTCCGCCACGTCGGCGGCCGCTGGTACATCTACTACACAGCCTCGGACGGAGTGGACGCCAACCACCGGATGTACGTCCTCGAGTCGGCCGGCGACGACCCGCTCGGGCCGTACAGCTTCGAGGCGAAGATCGCGGACTTCGGCGAGTACGCGATCGACGGCGAGCCGATCACCGTCAACGGCGAGCAGTACTTCGTCTGGACCGGGCCCGGCCGGGGCCAGGGCGGACCGGCGCAGCTGTACATCGTCCGGATGAGCAATCCGTGGACGTCAGTCGGTGACCGGGTCGCCATCCCGGCGGACGGCGGCTGCTCGGAGGTCCGTGAAGGGCCCACCCCGCTGTACGGCGCGACGCGTACCTTCCTGACCTACTCGACGTGCGACACCGGCAAGCCGGACTACCAACTGTGGATGAAGAGCATCGCGAACGGCGCCGACCCGATGGTCGCGTCGAACTGGGTGCAGCACGCCGGCCCGATCTTCTCCCGCAACGACGAGACCGGCGTGTGGGGTCCGGGGCATCACTCGTTCTTCAAGTCGCCGGACGGGACCGAGGACTGGATCGCGTACCACGGGAAGAACACCAGCACCTACACGTACTCGTTCCGCACGACCCGGGTCCAGAAGATCAGCTGGAACGCCGACGGCACGCCCAACCTCGGCCGGCCGCTCGCGGCCGGCGCCACCCAGGACCTGCCGTCGGGCGACCCGGGTTCGTCGAACTACTGGATCAACGACACCGACACCGCGGTCGAGTACGCCGGCAACTGGAGCTCGGGATCGGGGTGCGGCAACCAGTGCTTCTGGGGCAACGACCACTGGAGCGGTGAGACGAACGCGACCGCCACGATCCATTTCACCGGCACACGCGCGGCCCTGCTCAGCGTCGCCGACACCGGCAACGGGATCGCGGCGATCTCCGTCGACGGCGGCCCCGAGCAGCGGATCGACTACTACAGCTCGATCCGCGTCGGCGAGCAGCTCATGTACATCAGTCCGACGCTCGCCGCCGGAGCCCACACGCTGAAGGTGCGGGTCACCGGCGACAAGAACCCGGCGTCGGGCAGTACGGTCATCAGCCTCGACCGGATCGAGGTCTATTAGAAGAGCGTCCCGACGACCGTCCGGCCGTTCACCATCACGAGGTGCCCGTCGTCGCGGAGCTGGACGACGCTGCCGGCGCGGCGGGTCTCGTACATCCAGCTGATGTCACCGAACTTGTTGAAGGTGTAGAACGTGCCGTCCGGTGCGACCGACCCGTAGGACTCCGGCCAGCCCTTCTTCCCGGTGCTCCAGAGGACGGTGGTGCCGTTCTTCAGCAAGACCAGGTTGCCGGTGGTCAGGAACTTGAGTGTGTAGACCCGGTTGACGGAGTACATGATCACTTCACGTCCTGCTGGGTCCGGGGCATGGAGCTGGCTCTGCGGCATCAGTGTGCCGATCACCATGTGCCGGTTCCAGACCGCCTTGCCGCGGGTGTTGTAGATCGCCAGGTTCCCGTTGTCCGGCAGCACCAGCTTGGCGCCGGCGCTCTTGATGCTCATCGACCAGATCTTCGTCCGGCCGTAGATCACCTGGAGCGTCCCGTCCGTACCCATCACCAGCACGGAGCCCGGCCGCCAGGTCCCGGATTTCCACAACGGCAACGACACCCCGCGCTGGAGCAGCTGGACCTCCCCGCGCGGCTGCATGATCAACGTGAAGACCCCGCTCCGCGACCGGATGTACTGACCGGCCAGCAACTTCTGCCCGGGCAGCAGCGTGTCCTTCACAGCAGACACCGTGGCGCCCGATGTGGGAGCAGCCTCCGCCGGAGCGCTCGCGAAGAACGCGAGACCGGCCATCGCGAGGCCCCCGGCGACCACAGCCCAACTCTTCTTCATCATGCAGATCCCCCTCCGTTCGATGAGCCCAGAACTTATCTCCCTGCCAGCTCAACCGGATGACTCCCGCAGTACGACGGGGCCGAAGAGGCCGGACACGTTCTGCCCGGCAGAGACGAAGTGGGTTGGGCTGACGGCATCCAGGTAGGGAGCGGCGGTGTTGAAGACCTCGATGGTGAGCGTGTGCGGTCCCGGCGAAATGCCGGCCAGCGGATAGCGGTACGGCGAACAGAACCGCGCCCCGACACTCACGCCGTCGATCAGGACCTCGGCCGTACCACGGACGCGACCGAGGTCGACGCTCGCGAGACCGCCCGCCGGGACCTCGATCGATCGGCTGTACCGAACCCCGCCGCTGTACTCCGCCAACCCCTGATCCGCCCAGTCGCCCAGCTCGATCGTCCCGGTCCCAACGACGACCCGGACCGGACCGGCGAGGACGGCGCCGCCCTCATGACCGGGCCTCGTGCGGACCACGAGGGACGCGGTGCGCGCTCCGGCCGGAACCGCGGCTGTCAGGGAGCCGCGGCCTGCCGCCAACTGCAGTCCGTCGACGATCAGCTCCGCATCGCACACCAGGTCGGCCTCCAGCCGGACGGCTCCGGGCGGCAGGTCGAAGCGCAGCTGTTCGGTCCGCTCCGCCGATTCCCGCGGAACCGCGAACGTGACGGGCTCGACCACGCCACCGGCCGTACCGTCGAGCCAGGCCGCCTGCGGGAGCGGATGCGGACGACGGTCGAGGTACAGATCGGCCAGCGATCGATGCCACGGCCGCTGCCTCACCACGCCTGCCGGCGAGTCGTCGACGTGGACCTGCCAGTCGTCGTCCGAGACCACCAGACCGTCCACCAGGATCGGGTACGGCCGCGTGACCTCGATCGCGATCGTGTTCTCGGCTCCGGGCCGGAGCGCGGCGGCCGCGTCGTACCGGCGTACCCGGGGAGTCGGCCGCTCGTACGGCAGGAAGCCGCCCTGCCGGCCGACCTCCGCACCGTTCACCAGCACCCGCGCGGACCCTCGAGCCGTGACGGTCAACCGGGTCTCGTCCGCTGGTACGACGGTCGTGCTGAAGCGGATCGTGCTGCCTTCGGCAGGCGGCTCGGTCGCGGCGATCCACTCGGGACGGCGGTACGCCGCGGGGTCGCGAACGAAGGCCAGATTCGCCCGCAGCCGCAGCTCCTCCGCCGGGGTGAGCCGCAGCTCCAGGCGATGTTCGCCGGCCGCCAGCTCTACCGGCGCGGAGCCGAACTGACCGCCGTTGTCGGTGATCGCCACCGGCCGCCCGTCGATCAGAAGCTCCTTGGCGGCGACCGCACTGACGACCGCCGTGGCCTGCAGATCTTCGGCGAGGTCGAAGGTCGCGACGTAGGTCACGGTGCGCCCGGCCGGCACCGTCCCGAGATCGAGGAAGTCTTCCGGCACATGCCCCTTCGGACCGAGAGCGTGGCGGTGAATGTGGTCCTTGCGGATCCCCAGCCGTTCGGAGTACTCCACCTGCACGCCGTCGATCAGACCGTGCGGCCCGAACGTCGCATGCGCCGGCTGCCAGTCCGGAGAATCCCCTACCCGGTGGTCGAACGCCCAGCGCTCGACCACAACTTCGGCCGACGGCGCCGAGGCCGGCCAGGCGAAATCACCCCACGAGTTGTCCAGCGTGGGAATCAGTGTGGACTCCCACGACCCCGTCAAGACCTCCACCGCACGCTCCGGTGCGTGAACAGCCGCGCTCTCCTGACCGCCCGGCGCGAAGACCACGAGCGCGGCCGGGCCGGCATCGAACGGCACGACGACCTCGGTGACGGCCCCGATCACCTTGTGCGGAAGGGGCTTCGACGTACCGTCGACAGGGTCGACCAGCAGTGGCGCGCCCGGCGCCTCGCGGACCCGCAACGTCGTCGAGTGCTCGTACCGCCCTGGGTCGAAGGTGTACCCGACACCGGCCCACTCGTGGCTGATTCCCCGTCCGACCGGCTCCCCCTCGATCCGGGTGGCACTCCATTCGGTCGCCGTGGCGAACACGACCAGCGCGCCGTCCACCTCCCGGGCGAGCACCGGCAACTCCGACTCGACTCGTCGCGGCAGGCGGGCCAAAGCCTCGGGAACGTCCGCGGCCGAGTCCACCCTGACCACCGGCTGGTTCGTCAGTTCGGCGGGAACGTCGCCCACCGCCACGACCAACCCGCCCGCGGCGGCGAACCCGGCGAGTCGCTCGGCCACCGGCGCCTCGAGAACAGTTGCTGCTGGCAACACAATGGCGGCGTACGCCTCGTCGGCCACGAGCAGCTGTGGTCGGGGCCCGATCTCAGCGCCGGTCAGCGAGTCGTCGTCGATCACGTCCGCGTCGATCCGGGCCCGGTCGAGCACACCCGGCGCGGGCGCGAACCAGGTCGCGTCCCCGACGAGCTCGCGGTAGACCCGTTGCGCGCGCTCGGCCCGCTCGCCCGGCCCGTCGAAGCCGAGATCCGCCTGCGCGACCGCAGTCGGGAACAGCACTGCCACATCGCAGACGTGTCTCCCGAGCGACAGAGCGGCACACAGCCGGGACACCGCGTCGGCGAAGAGCTTGTGGTGCCGCCAGTAGGGCTGGCGCCAGTCGGTCGACGGCGGCGCCCACTCCCACCACCCGGCCCGGGTCGTGTAGTAGACGGCATGCGGGTTGTAGAGCGTCGCGCCGGTCCGGATCCAGGGCAGCAGCCAGTCGTAGGTCTCCTCGAGCGTCCCGCCCCAGCCGGTCGAGTGGAACGCCTCGAGCCAGGTCCGTGGCCGGCCGTAGAGGTGGGCGAGCGACGAGTGGATCCGGGCGTCGCCGTGATGATCCGAGCCCGGGGCGCTGAACCAGCGATGCGTCCGGGCGTAGTCGGCGTACAACTGGACACCGGCGACCGGCTCGCCGGTCCTGGCCGGATCCTGCTGATCACAGCCCACGATCAGCCCGTGCTTGTCGTGCCACGCGTGCAACGGCTGGAAGAACGCTTCCTCGGCCAATGCGGCGCGCAAGGCGTGGTAGTCGCGGCGGACCCGGTCCCCGTCGGGTACGGCGAGATCCCAGAGCGCACCGAGCCGGTCCCGGAGGTCGTAGCCGTACCGGGCTTCGAAACGCTCGGCGAAGTCGGCGGACCAAGTGGGCACCGACGGCAGCTCGTCCTGGAACGATCCGACAACCACGCTCCCCAGGCGATCACCGAGCCGACGCTCGAACTCACCGTGTACTTGGTCCAGGAGCGCCCTGCACGCCGCCGTACCGAGATAGTCGAATCCGTGGTCGATCTCGTAGTACAACGACAGTCGCGACTCGGCGTCGACCCGCGCGCAAGCACCGGCGTCGTCGACGGCAACCGGGCCCGACGGCTCCACGGTTGCCGAGATCACCCGGCCGCCGGCCGGGCACCGTACCTCCAGCCGGCCGGATCCGGTCGTCGTCAGCCGCTCCAGCCGCCGGCCGGCGTAGGCCGGTTGCCGGGCCACCAGGCGCGCCTGGATGTCCGCGCCGGAGAACCCGAGCTGGTCGTAGAACCACAGCGACACCCCCAGCTCGGCCGCGTCGTCGCAGACGCCGAGGAAGATCGACCACCACTCCTCCGACAGGAACGGCGGGTCGTCGGCGTCGCAACCGTGGTCCGTGCCGGCCGGGGCGAGGTTGAGTACGACGAGTTGGTACACGCCGCCCGCCACGAACCTCTCGAGCTGCCAGCGCAACCGCTCTGGGTCGAGCGGTTCGCCGCTCCACCACCAGATCGGTGCAGGCGAGAACGCCCTGGGCGGATCGGCGAGAACCGCTGCCAGGCTGGGCGGAAGAGTCACAGTTATCCCTTCAGTCCGCTCGAGAAGCCGCGGATGACGTAGCGCTGGAGAAGCAGGAAGACGATCAGGATCGGCAGCGCCGCGAGCACCAGACCGGCCGCGACCAGCCCGTAGTCGGACGTGTACTCGTTGACGAAGGCAAACACCCGGACCGGCACGGTCTCCCGCCCGGATCCGCCCAGGTAGAGCAGCGGGGTGAAGAAGTCGTTCCAGATGTGCACCGCGTTGAGGATCAGCACGGTCCCGGTGATCGGCCGCAGCAGCGGGAAGATCACGTGCGCGAACGCCTGCAGGTGCGAGGCTCCGTCGATCAGCGCGGCGTTCGTGTAGTCGGCCGGCAACGACCGGATGAAACCGGTGTAGAGGAACACCGTGAAGGGCAGCTGGATGCCGGTGTAGAACAGGATCATGCCCTGATACGTGCCGAGGAGCCCCAGGTTGTTGACCAGCTGGTAGAGCGGGATCATCCCGAGCTGGAAGGGCAGGATGATGCCCACCAGGAACAGGATGTACAGGCTGTAGCTGAGCCGGCTCGCCGTCCGGGCCAGGAAGTACGCCGCCAGCGAGCCGAGCACGATGAGGACGATCACGCTGCTGACGGTGATCAGCGTGCTGTTCAGCAACGCGGATCCGAGCGACGCCGACCGCCAGGCCTCGCCGAAGCTCCCGACCGACGGCGGATCCGGCAGCGAGAGCGGCTTGTTGGCGATCTGCCCCGGATCCTTGAACGCCAGCGTCACCAGCGCATACACGGGGAACAGGAAGGCGATGGCGACTGCCACCATCACGACTTCCAGCACGAACGTCCGCGGACGGTATTTCATGCCGCCGTCTCCCTCGATCGCAGGTACCCGATCTGGATGAACGACACCGCTGCCACGAAGATCGCCAGGACCAGCGCGATCGCGGTGCTGTAGCCGAACTTCCCGTAGACGAAGGCCTGCTTGTACAGCACCGTCGACAAGGTGTCGGTCGCGTACCCGGGACCGCCGTTGGTCATCGCGATGATCTGGGTGAACAGCGTCAGCCCGCCGACTGTCGACAGCATCAGGTTGATCGTCACCGCCGGCGCGAGCAGCGGCCAGGTGATGTGGCGGAAGCGGGCCACCGTGCCGGCGCCGTCGACCATCGCGGACTCGTGCAACTCGGCCGGCACCCCTTCCAGACCGGCCAGGAAGATCACCATCGAGTACCCGGCGCACTGCCAGATCACGGTGAAGGCCACCGACCAGATCGCCAGCGACGGGTTGCCGAGCCAGTCCTGCCGGAGTGCGCCCAGGCCGATCGCGCCCAGCGCCGCGTTCAGGCCCGCGCCCGGCGCCGGGTTGTAGACGTACTTCCACAGGAACGACACCATCACCGGACTCACCACCACGGGCGCGAAGAAGACCACCCGCAGGGCCATCCGGCTCTTGATGTTGGTGTGTACGCCGAGCGCCAGCAGCAGCCCGATGCCGTTCTGGACGACGACGATCGCCACCGTCAGCAGCAACGTGTTGCGCAAGGCTCCTAACGCCTGGTCGTCGTGGAACAACTGCTTGAAGTTGTCCACGCCGACGAACGACCGCTGCGCCCCGACTCCGGACCAGTCGGTGAACGCGGACCCGGCGCCGGACAGCGCCGGGTACAGCACCACCAACACGTAGACGAGCAGCGCCGGCACCGCGAACAACCACGGCGGCGCGATCCCGCCGCGGCGCCGCGGCGCCTTGACCGCGTCCTGCCGTACCGCTTGCGCAGTGATCGTCATGCGCTCTTCCGGTAGGCCTCGTCCATCTTCTTCAACGCGGCCGGGACCGTCGTCTTGCCGCCGAGAAGCTCCTGGACGACGGCGAAATGCGTCGGTTGCACCTCGGCGTTCGGCCAGCGCTGGTCCATGAACGGAACGGCCTTGTTGTCCTTCAGGTACGGCAGGAACGGCTTGAGCACCGGGTCGACCTTGGCGTCGCCGTCGGAGTACAGCGGCACACACGCGACGGCCTCGGCCCAGGCGTTGACGACCTCCGGCTGACCGCAGTACTCGACGAACTTCTTCGCCTGCTCGGCCTTCTTGCTCTTCGCGCTGATCGCGATACCGACCACCACTCCACCGGGGATCCAGTTGTCGGCGGCGACATCGGTGGCCGGGAACGGGAACATGCCCAGGTCGTCCGGCGTCGGCGACGCGGCCCGGAAGGCCTGCAGCACGGCGGACACCTGGACGGCCATGGCCGCCTTGCCGGTGCCGACCATCGACGTGGCCTGTTCGTACGTCGTGCCGTTCGGGTTGTCGTTGAAGAAGCCCTTCTTCTGCAGCTCCAGGTACTTGTCCATCGCGTCCGCCCAGCCGGAGTCCACGAACGACGCGCTCCCGGCGGTCATCTTGTCGTCGAAGTCCGGCGTATTCGCGTACACCGTGCCGGGGACAAGCGCATAGTCGATCAGCTGGGTGACCCACGGCGTCTGCGCGCCGAGCGCGATCGGCACGATGCCCTTCTTCTTCAGCTTGTCGCAGACCGTCAAGAGCTCCGACCAGGTGGTCGGGACCTCGACGCCCGCGGTCGCGAACGCCTTCTTGTTGTAGATCGCCCCGAGCACGCTGGTGCCGGGCGAGAAGATGAAGGTCTTGCCGTCGTTCTGGAACGCCCCCTTGAACCCGGTGGGGATCTTCTGCGTCCAGGACTGATCGCTGAGGTCGGCGAGCAGGTTGGCCTTGCTCAGCTGGACCATCGACATCGCGCTGCCGTTGCCCGGGTAGACCGCATGCACATCGGGCGCGTTGCCGGCCGCGAGCTGCGCCCGGAGCGCGGTCTGCAGCTGGTCGGCCGGCGAGAACGAGAGGTTGAAGTCGAGGTCGGAGTGCGCCTTCTTGTAGTCGTCGAGGGCCTTCCGCAGGCCGGCTTCCTGGCTGCCCGCGCCGATCACCTTGAGGGTGCCGCCGGAGGACGAACTGCCGTTGCCGCCGCCGCAGGCTGCCAGCGCGCCGGCTGCGGTGGCGGTGAGGGTGGCCCCGCCGGCCAGCTGCAAGAGCCGCCTCCGGCTGATGGACCGATCGAATGCCATGGTTCCTCCTGAGCGCCGACGTACCGGCTAACAATGTGAAGTAACCGAAAGATCGTGTTACTTTTGTCACCGGGACGGTACGGACGACCCATGGAGGGTGTCAAGGCCTCATTGAAAGGATTCAGTCCTAGTCGGTGTGAAAAGGTCTCCGCCGGGGGTTTTGGGCTCGTGCCCACCTCTCCTGAGAAGATGGCGACGTGCCCGTGACCGCCTCCCCACGTCCGGCCGGTACGCCGTACCTCGTGCCGCTGCCCGGCGGTCCCGCCATGTCCTCCCGGCCGACCTGTGGACCGGTGCAAGCGTGAGACGAGTCCTCCTGGCCGGCCTTCTGCTGCTGGCCCTGGCGCTCGGCGTCGGTGGTGGCTACTACACCGGCGACCGCCTGGACACCCCCGACCCAACCGCCTCCGGCACCGCAGGCCCCCTAGGCACCGTGTCCCAGTCCCCGTCACCGACTCCGACGGAGCCATCCCTGCCGGTGAAGACCCCGGTGCCGAGCAACCTCGACCCCCTGCAGCCCGGCCTCGACTACACCAGCCGCACCTTCACCGTCACCCCGCAGGACGAGCCCTCCGTCCAGCTCTCGATCGACGCCCCACAGGGCTGGCACCTGACGCGGGACCCGAAGCGGCCGCAGGAGGTGAAGTACCTGGACGACCGCAAGGAGCGCGGGGTCCGGGTCGAGGCCATCGAGCCGGTTGACACGACGCCGGCCGACGAGATGGCCCAGCTCATCGTCGACCTGAAGAAGAGCCAGGCCCCGGAGAACGACGTCCAGATCGTCAGCCACACCACCGACGTGGTCGACGGCGAGGACGGCGACGCCCGCCCGGTCGCGACACTGATCTACACCTACATCCCGGGCAAGACGCTCCGCTACGTGATCGTCCGCTGGATCGCGATCGACGGGCAGCTGACGAACGTCGAGATGAGCATCACCGGCATCCCCGAGGACGCCGCGGCCCTGGACGAGGTGCTCCAGCACGCCACGACCTCGGTCCACGAAGTGGGCTGATCGCTTTCACGGAATCGTTACGCGGGAGCATGCAACCTGAGAGTGGACTCAGGTGTCTTCTTTGAGTAGGGAGCTGGGGAAGGTGGGGGCGTGAAGAGGAACGTGTCGCGGCGGGCGCTGCTCGGTGCCGGCCTGCTCACGCTCGCCGGAGTCGGCGGCGCCGGCGGGTACGGCGTCGGCCTGTTCCTCACCGAGGAGCCGAGCATCGCGGGCACCGCGGCGCCACTTCCGATGACGCTCACTCCGGATCCATCGGCGACGCCGTCCAGCACCCCGACCCCGCCGCCGAAGAAGATCGTCCCGGACGACACCAAGGCCCTGCAGACCGACGATCTCGACTACCGGGTGCGCGAGTTCACCGCGACGAGCGTCGTGCGTTCGACCGTCCGCCTGAAGGTGCCGAGGACGTGGAGCTTCACCCAGCCGGATCCGCCGAAGATCGGCCGCTACACCGACCCGACCAGCAAGCGCTGGATCCGGATCGAGGCGGGGTTCACCATCCGCCGGCCACCGTCGGAATCGATGGCCGCGAGGCTCGGGGAGCTCGCGACGGTGCCGGCGGCCCAGATGCTGTCGATCAAGTCCCACACAGTGGATCCGGACACCAAGGAAGCGACGCTGGTCTACACATACGTGCCGGAGAATTCGCTTCGCTATGTGATCATCCGGTGGGTCGCCAACGGCGATGGCCTGTGCACCTTCGAGATCGCCGTTACCGGGCTGCCCCAGGACCAGGACGCACTGGAGGACATCCTGGACCACGCGGCCGACTCGGCCACCCGGGACGACTCGACGATCTAGAGGACCACCAGCTCAGCGAGGGCCTTTTGGCCTGTGGGGGTTAGGTCTACGGCTCGCTGGTTGGGGCGGCGATGGAGCCAGTTGCGGGTCAGGAAGCTGTCTACGACGGATGCGCCTAGCTGGCCGGACAGGTGGTGGCGTTGTTCGCTCCAGTCGACGCAGAACCTCAGGAGTTGGCGGCGCGACGGCTGGTCGGACAGGTCGACGCCCAACTCGGCGAACACCTCTGTGGCGTTGGGACCCAACGCATACGGGCCATCAGGGAGTTGTGCGGCCAGTGGGTCGTCCGGACGGCGGTCCGCGCCGCTGCCGCCGTCGGTGCGGGTCAGGGCGTCCCGGCGTACCAGACCGTCCAGCAGGGCGACGCCGAGGCGGCCGGCCAGGTGGTCGTAGCAGGTGCGCGCTTCGCGGAGTGCTGCGGCGCGGGTGCTCTGGCGAAGTGACTTGATCGGTTGGGGCTTCGCGAGGCGGGCCAACGCTTCTACGGCCGCAGCCACCTCCGGTCCGGACAGCTTGTAGTACCTGTGTCTCCCGGAGCGTTCGACCGCGACCAGTCCGCCGTCCAGCAGCTTGTGCAGATGCCCGCTGACCGTCTGCGGTGACACACCGGCCTCCGAGGCAAGCAAAGACGCGGGCAGCGCGCGACCATCCGCCAGCGCTATCAGGACCTTCGCCCGCGCGGGCTCGGCCATCAGACCGGCAACGCGGGCCACATCAGCATCTCCGCCCATGTACTCCATGGTCACACCGTCATACTTCGGCGCAACCCGAAGTGTTTCGGTGGGAGCTTGGAACCATGCTCCTCGCGTTGCTGTGCATCGGAATCTTCCTGGTCCAGCTCGACGTAACCGTGATCAACGTCGCGCTGCCGACCATCCGGACCGGTCTTGATACCAGTGCGTCCGGGCAGCAGTGGGTCGTCAGCGGCTACATGATCGCGCTCGCCGGGCTCCTGCTGGTCTGCGGAGCGCTGGGCGACAGGATTGGCCACCGCCGTACTGTCCTCGCCGGACTGACGGTTTTCGGCTGCGCGTCCTTGGTGTGCGGCGTAGCACCGAACATCGAGCTCCTGATCGCCGCACGCGCGCTCCAGGGCGTCGGCGCGGCTTTACTCCTGCCCAGCACGCTGGCTGTCATCACCGACCAGTACGTCGACAGCGCCGCAAGGGCCCGCGCGGTTGGGATCTGGGCCGGCGCAGGCGCACTCGCCCTGGTCGCCGGACCCATCCTCGGGGGCGCACTGGTCAGCGGATTTGGCTGGCGCGCGGTCTTCCTCGTCAACCTGCCGATCATCGCGTTGGTCCTGCCAATGGCCTGGCGGATGGTGCCACGACACCGGATCGCCCGTCGCGAGGCACACGTCCGGCTGCGAATCGGCGCAGCGTTCGTCGGCGCCAATGTGGTCTCCGGCCTGATGAATCTGGTTGGTCTAGGCACGCTGCTCGCTCTGACCCTTTATCTGCAAGAGCATCTGGACCAAAGCGCATTGCGCGCCGGACTGGAGTTGCTGCCTGTTCTGCTGCCGCTCTCCGTCCTGGGCCCGATCTCAGGCCGTATCACCGCCCGGTACGGCTCCCGGCTCCCGATGTCGTTCGGCCTTGCTCTCGGCGCTGTCGGGTCGTTCTGTCTGATGATCGTTCGCCCTGACAGCGGCTACGCGGCGGTGATTCCCGTAGAGATCGGCCTGGGCGTCGGCATGGGTCTACTGACCGCCGCGGTGGTGCACGCAGCGATCGCGGCGCTGCCTCCGGATCGCGCCGGACTGGCCAGCGGCGTCAACAACACCGCCCGGCAGGCTGTCGGCGCAGCGGGCGTGGCGCTCTACAGCGCCGTTCTGAGCCACGCCGCGACCTTCACCACAGGTCTCCACATCCTTGCCTGGACAGGCGGCGTCCTGTGGTTGGTTGCGCTCGGCATCACCTGGCTGACGGTCGACTAGTCGACCGGCCAGAAGGCGCGGAAGATCGTCGAGCGCAGCTGGTAGAACCTGCGGCGAGCAGACTGGATCAGCGCCGGCGACGGCAGCAGCCGCCGTTCGGTCGGAAAACGCATGGGGACTTCCTCAGTCGGAGTACTTCACCGAATCGGCGATCTTCGCAGCCCGGCCGGCATCCGGCGTGATCACCTGCACAAGCAGCGAGCCGCCGTCCCCGCGATCGACGACCCGTTCGAACAGGACCATATCCGCCCCGGCGCACCCACTGGAAACCCGGTCCGTGGTCGGCCGGTCATCGTACGTGCCCGGGAAGGAAGGGCCGGGCTTGCAGCCGAGTGCGGTGTTGTCCGGCAGGGCCAGCTTCGATCCGGCCAGACCGATGAACACGCCTGGCGTCCCCGTCGACCAGTTCGCGTCCCGGCTGACGCGGAACGCGGGCATCCGGGCACTGCTGCCCGGCGCGAGCCAGTCCGTCTGGGCCATCGACTTCGCCCAGGCCCGCGGGATCGTCACCTGGAACTTCCCCTGCGAGACCACGATCGCCTCACGGCTGGACAGGTACCACTGGCCGGCATACCCCGCGCCGGCGCCGACGATCAGCGTCAGCAAGGCCGCGACGACCCAGCGACCGCGCTTCCGCTTCGGCTTCGGCGGTGCCGCGGGAGCAGGCTGCTCCTCGACCTTCTCCGTCGTCTCCTCGGCCGGCGCCTCCGCCACGACGACGGCCCCCGCGGCGGCATCCACCGACTCCGACGGCTCGGCGAGCTTCACGATCGTCGGCTGGTTCTCGTCGCTCAGCGCCGTCTTCGCGCCCAGGTGATCCGTGTCCACGGCAATCACTTCGCGGATCGACAGCGGGAAGTCGTGTGTGGTCTCGTCGAGCCCGCCGACCAGCTGCCGGGTGAACGACTGGACATCCGGCCAGCGCTTCTCCCGGTCCGGATCGAGCGCCCGGACGATCGCGGCGTCGACCTGCTCCGGCAGCTCGAACCCGAGCGAGCTCGGCGGCGGCGCCACCTCCACCCGGCTGGCCGCGCCCAGCCCGTCGACCTGATGCGGCGAGCGCCCGGTCAGAGCGGCATACGCGACCGCGCCCAGCGAGTACTGGTCCGCGCGCTGGTCCAGTCGCTCCCCCAGCGCCTGCTCGGGAGCGACGTACGACGGGGTGCCGCCCGGCATCGTGATCCGGGAGATCTCGTCGAGCGACTTGCCCAGGCCGAGGTCGGACAGGACGGCCCGCTCGCCGTCGTCCGTGCTGCGGAACAGAACGTTCGCCGGTTTCACGTCCCGGTGCAGCAGACCCCGCCGGTGCAGCGCCTGCAGGCCACGACCGACCTGGACCACCACGTCGACGGCCTCGGCCAGCGGGAGCGGCTTCTCCTTCAGCCGGTCGGCCAGCGTGCCGCGGTCGGCGTACGTCAGCACCAGGAAGGGGCGGCCGTCCTCGAGCTCGCCCACGTCGTGCACCTGGACGACGTGCTCGGACTCCACCCGGCGCAGGAACCGGCCCTCCTCGAGGAACCGGTGCCGGACCGAGTCGTCGTGGCCCCAGTTGTCCGCGAGCACCTTGATCGCCACTTCGGCATCCAGTTGCTCATCGTGAGCAAGCCATACCGTAGCGAAACCGCCTGAGCCCAGGCGTCGGCGCACGACGTAACGCCCGAGTCTGGTTGGGACCCCCATACAAGGCATTATGGAGTACTGGAGTGTCCCGTGCCGGGGCCGATCGACAGCAAAGGCGCAGATGAGCGAGAGCACCAGCCCGACCGACGACCTGGGCGTACTGGCCGAGCAGGCCAGGGCGGGCGACAAGAACGCGATGGACGATCTGCTCCGGCAGATCTACCCGCGCGTCCTGCGCATCTGCCGCAGTGTCCTGCCGTACTCCGCCGACGCCGAGGACGCCGCCCAGGAAGCCCTGCTGAACATCGCCACCAAGATCCACACGTACTCCGGCCGCAGCAGCTTCTCCACCTGGGTCCACTCGGTCGCGGCGAACTCGGCCCGCTCGACGTACCGCAAGCTGAAGCGCAGCGCCCAGGCCGCACACAACCCGGAGCAGATGGAGAAGCCGGACCCGCGCACCACCAGCGTGATCGCCGGCACCCGTCTGGACCTCCTGGAGGCGCTGGAGACCCTGGAGCGCGACCGTCCCCAGATGGTCACCCCGCTGGTGCTCCGCGACGTCTACGGGCTGTCGTACGAGGAGATCGCCGCCGAGGTCGGCGCACCGCTCGGCACGGTCAAGTCCCGCATCCACGACGCCCGCGAGGTCGTCCGCCCGCTGCTGCGCCCGAAGGACTGAATTGCAGCAACGTGCAACTCGTCAGGCCGGATAACTGACCTGACACCGGCATACCCTCCGAGTTATGTCCGCCCGGGGGTTGATGCACAACGCTGACTATCTGAAGCTGCTGACCGGCCAGACGATCAGCTCCATCGGCTCCGCGATGAGCTCGTTCGTCTTCACCCTGCTCGGTCTCGCCATCACTGGTTCCCCGGTCCAGGCAGGCCTCGTCGGTACGGCGTACGCGCTCGGAGCGACCCTGGCGGCGCTGCCCGCGGGTGCGCTGGCGGATCGATGGAGCCGGCGCCGGATCCTGGTCGGCTACAGCTTCCTCGGCGCCGTCCTGTTCGGCTCGGTGGCGGTCGCCGGCTGGCTCGGCCACCTCACGCTCCCGCACCTGATCGCGGTCAGCCTCCTCAACGGCGCCGGGTTCGCCATGTTCATGCCCGCCGAGTCCGGCGCGCTCC
This sequence comes from Kribbella sp. NPDC051586, assembly GCF_044453965.1. NCBI lineage: Bacteria > Bacillati > Actinomycetota > Actinomycetes > Propionibacteriales > Kribbellaceae > Kribbella > Kribbella sp. NPDC051586. Next base: position 837,271 of record NZ_JBITDF010000001.1, read on the forward strand.
GGCAGATCGTCGCTCCGGAGGACATCAGCACCGCCCTCGCGGCCGCGCACGGCAGGCAGAACATCGCCGGCCTGACCGGCGCACCGCTCGGCGGCCTGCTGTTCTCGATCGGCCGGGTCATCCCCGTCGCCCTCGACGCGATCTCCTACCTGGTGATGGCGATCCTGCTCGTCACGATCCGCCATCCGCTGCCGGCCGCGAAGCCGGACGGCGACGCGCACGAGCCGATGCTCAAGGCGATCCGTTCCGGCCTGACGTGGCTGTTCCGGCAGGCCTCGCTGCGGACGATCGCGGTGGTCGGCACGATCCTCAACTTCGCCGCGAACGGGACCATCCTGGTCCTCATCCTCAGCATGCAGCAGCGCGGCGTGCGGCCGTCGGTCATCGGCTTGCTGGAGACCGCGATGGGCCTCGGCGGGCTGGCCGGAGCGATCGCGTCGCCGAAGCTGCTGTCCAGGTTCACCACCGGCCGGATCACGGTCGTCGCCTGCTGGATCATCACCGTCACCTTCACCGCGACCGCCGCCACCACGCAGCCCGCCGTACTGATCGCGCTCCCGGCGTTCGCGATCTTCCTGCTGCCGGCGCTGAACTCGGGCCTGTTCGGCTACCAGATGCTGATCACGCCCGACAACCTCCAGGGCCGGACGCAGAGCGCGGTCATGTTCCTGTCGAACATCTCGATGCCGTTGGCTCCGTTCCTCGGTGGCCTGTTCCTGGAGACACTCGGCGCGAGGACCGCGCTGCTCATCTTCGGCGGCCTGCTCGTGGTCGGCTCCGTGTTGCTCACCGTCAGTCGATCGATCCGGTCGATCCCGTTGCTGTCCGAGGTGGAGGCCGTCTGATCGGGGGCTCCCGTTCTGGGCGGGCGTGTGCTCAGATGGGGACATGAAGAAGCTCATCAACGACCCAGGTGATGTTGTGAGTGAGGCGCTGCGGGGGATGGCGGCAGCGCATCCGGATCGGTTGCGGGTGGATCTGGAGAACCGGATCGTCTACCGCAAGGACGCGCCGAAGGCGGGCAAGGTGGGGCTCATCTCCGGCGGCGGGTCGGGGCACGAGCCGATGCACGGCGGGTTCGTCGGGCCCGGGATGCTCGATGCGGCCTGTGCGGGTGAGGTCTTCACCTCCCCGGTGCCGGACCAGATGATGGCGGCGACGAAGGCGGTCGACGCGGGCGCCGGCGTACTGCACATCGTGAAGAACTACACCGGCGACGTGATGAACTTCGAGATGGCCGCCGAGCTGGCCGCGGCCGACGCCGGCACCGAGGTGCTGTCGGTCGTGACGAACGACGACGTCGCCGTCCAGGACAGCCTCTACACGGCCGGCCGGCGCGGCGTCGGCGTGACCGTACTGCTGGAGAAGATCGTCGGCGCGGCCGCCGAGGAGGGCCGCCCGCTGCAGGAGGTCGCGGACCTCGCGCGCAAGGTGAACGACAACGGCCGCAGCATGGGGATGGCACTGACGTCGTGCACCGTCCCGGCCGCGGGCAAGCCGACGTTCGACCTGGCCGACAACGAGATGGAGGTCGGCATCGGCATCCACGGCGAGCCCGGCCGGCAACGGTTGCCGCTGGCCCCGGCGCGCGAGGTCGCCGCCATGCTGGTCGACCCCGTGGTCAGCGATCTCCCTTACCAGCAAGGCGATTCGGTCATTGCCTTCGTCAACGGTATGGGCGGTACGCCGCTGATCGAGCTGTACCTGATGTACAACGAGGTGGCCCAACTGCTCGACCGCGCCGGCATCACCGTCGCCCGCTCCCTGGTCGGCAACTACATCACCTCCCTCGAGATGGCCGGCTGCTCGGTCACCCTGCTGAAGGTGGACGACGAACTGGTACGCCTCTGGGACGCCCCGGTAAACACCCCCGGCCTACGCTGGGGCGCTTGACGTCCTCCTCACCCGTCAAGGAGAGGATTCCAACTACTACGCGGAGGTAGTCAGTTGAGGTTCACGCTTCGGCGAGACCCGCAACGGCGCCTCTCCGCGTGCACTGACGGCCCGCCCGGCCGCGATGTTGGTTGCCGCGTTCACGTCTGCATGTGCCTGGTACCCGCAGGCCACGCACCGGAACACCGCTTGGCTCTCGCGGTTGTCCGGCACGCAATGCCCGCAGACACTGCAGGTTTGCGACGTACGAACAGGATTGACTCTTTCGACCCGACCCGGCGCCTTCTGCTCCAGGCGAAGCACAAGGTCGCCCCATCCGTTGGCAAGAATCCCTCGGTTGAGGCCGGCCTTCGCGCGACGCCCGTTCGGCAGGTAGGCGCCCGGTCGGTCGCCGTCCGACTTGACCTTGGGTCGCCTGACCATCTGCGGGATCCGCAGGTCCTCAACGCGGACGAGGTCGAAGCGCCTCGCCAAGTCGGTGCTGGTCTTCTCCACCCAGTCTTTGCGCCGGTCCGTGGCGCGGGTATGCAGCGCGGCTATCGCAGACCTGACCCGCCCGCATCGCTTCGAGCCTCGGCGGCACCGGGCAAGCTTGCGTTGCAGACGCTCGAGCCGGGTCCGCTCACGCTCCGACAGAACCGGACAGGACAAGAGCTCACCGGTCGACAGCGCAGAAGAAACAGCCACACCGCGGTCAATGCCGACGACCTCCCCTGTACCGGGTGCCGGTATCGGCTCCGGTATGACGGCGAAGGCGATGTACCAGCGCCCAGCGCGATCACACCGGATCCGATAGGACTTCGCCTCAGGCACAGGCCGGGTAAGCCTGATTCGCACCCAGCCGACCTTCGGGACAAGGACCCGGGCCGACTTCCGGTTCAGCTTGGCGACCCTGGACGCCTGCGGGCCGACGATCCGGAAACCCTCGTGCAACCCGGACTTGCGCCAGGTCGGGCGCCGATGAGATCCACCGTGGAAGTTCTTGACAGCCTGGTCGAAGTCGCGCAACGCCTGCTGTTGCACGGTCTGCGACCCAGCGCGCAGCCAGGCACACTCGGCTCGCGCTTCCGTCAACTGCCGGCAGCACTCGGCGAACCCCGGCGTCGGTCCTTTGTCCCGGGTCCACATCGACCATTGTTCCAACGCCAGGTTCCACACGTATCGGGCATGCTTACACAGACCCAGCAACGCGGATCGTTGCTCGGGCGTTGGATACATCCGGAACCGAGACACACCACGTATCCCATCAGGCCGGACCGACAGTTCCTCGATCTCCGAAGGAGGTAGTCGCGGTGCTTCGCTATGGGCGACGAAGCACCGCGGCAAACCATATGAGCAGAGAAGTCGACAGTTTCGCCGACTGGTTGCGGGATGCCGCGGGTGTGTTGCATGAGAATGCGGCGTATCTGACCGAGTTGGACTCGGCGATCGGGGATGCCGATCACGGTGCCAACATGGATCGTGGGTTCCAGGCGATTGTCGCGGTGCTGGACGAGGCGTCGTTCGAGACGGCCGACGAGCTGTTGAAGAAGGCGGGGATGACGCTGGTCAGCAAGGTCGGCGGGGCGAGTGGGCCGTTGTACGGCACATTCTTCCTGCGGTTCGGGACCGCGCTGGCCGGGGCCGATCTCACCGCGGAGGCGATCGGGCGTGCGCTGCACGCCGGGGTCGAGGGTGTGCTTGCCCGCGGCAAGGCGGAGCTCGGCGACAAGACGATGTACGACGCCTGGGCGCCGGCACTGGAGGCGTACGACGCCGCTGTGGCGGGTGGATCGGAGGTCGGTCCGGCGTTGACCGCGGCCGCGGAGGCGGCGGCGAAGGGGCGGGATGCGACGGTTCCGCTGGTCGCGCGGAAGGGGCGGGCGAGCTATCTGGGTGAGCGGAGCGCCGGTCATCAGGATCCGGGGGCGACGAGCACGACGCTGATTCTGGAGTCTGCGGCCCGAACGCTCGCATGATCGGGATCGTGGTGGTGTCGCACAGCCGCGCGCTGGCCGAGGCGGCGGTCGGGCTCGCCGCCGAGATGGTTGCCGAGGACAAGCGTCCGGTGATCGCCGTCGCGGCCGGCCTGGATGCGACGACCTTCGGGACCGATGCGATGGCTGTGTCGGAGGCGATCACAACCGCGGACAGTGCCGACGGCGTGCTGGTGCTGCTGGATCTTGGCAGCGCTGTCCTGAGCGCGGAGATGGCGCTGGAGTTCGTGGATCCCTCCGTCGGGGAGCACGTCCGGCTCACCAGTGCTCCGCTGGTGGAGGGCTTGGTCGCTGCTGTGGTGACTGCTTCCACCGGCGCAACCCTCGACGCCGTGGTTGCCGAGGCGGAGCGCGGCCTGGTCGGTAAGCAGGACCATCTCGGTGACACCCCGACCGCAGACGCGGCTTCGGTCGCAGAAGCCGACCGGACGGTGGAGGTTGTTGTCGGCAACGAACACGGTCTGCATGCCCGGCCGGCGGCTCGGTTGGTCGGGTTGGTGAACGAGTTCGACGCCGTCGTCACGCTCACCGATCTGGACACCGGCCGAGGCCCGGTGGACGCGAGCAGTTTGAGCATGGTCGCGACGCTGAACGCCCAGCAGGGTCATCGCGTTCGCGTAGGTGCGAGTGGTCCGCAAGCGTCCGAGGCGCTGGCCGCGATCGAGAAGTTGGCCGCCGCCGGCTTTGGTGACGAACCAACTGTGCAGGCTGCTCCCACAACCGGCGGATCTGGGTTGGATGTGGCGATCGGACCTGCCGTACTGGTGGGTTCGGGTGTGGACGTCAGCGGTTATGTTGCCGGCGACAACGAACTCGGGCGCCTCGACGGAGCGCTGGAGGTGGCGGGCGTTCAACTGCGCGAGCTACGCGACCACACCCCCGACCACGGCGACATCTTCGTAGCCCACCTGGCCTTGCTCGGCGATCGGAAGATTCTCGATGCGGTCGAGCATTCGATCTCTGCGGGCGCCTCGGCGCCGGTTGCGTGGCAGCAGGCGTACGACGATCTCGCGACCACCTTCGAAGCTCTCGACGACGCCTACCAACGCGAACGAGCACAGGACGTCCGTGCGGTACGCGACCGGGTACTGCGGATCCTCGTCGGAGCAACCGAAGAAGCCCCCGCCGACGGCATCCTCGTCGTACCGGAGCTGGACGCGGCCACCGCCGCCACCCTCGACGCGACGCGGATCGCGGGAATCGCGGTACGGGCCGCCGGGACGACCGGCCACGGGGTGATCGTGGCACGGTCCCGCGGCATCCCGCTGATCACCGGGATCGGCGACGTCGACGTACGGCCCGGTACGACGATCGCCTTCGACGCCAGGACCGGCTCGTTCGAGGTCGCGCCGGACGAGGACCGCGTGCAGGCGACCATCACGGAGCGGCGGGGCGAGCGCGAGCAGGCAGTTGGCCAGGCGAACGAGCCCGCCACCACCCGCGACGGCACCACGGTCGAGGTGCTGGTCAATGTCGGCGCTGTCCAGGACGCGATCGACGCACGCGGCGCGGACGGCTCGGGTCTCGTGCGAACCGAGGTGCTCTTCGGCGACCGTCGTACCGCGCCGACCGTCGACGAACAGGTCGAGGCGTTCCGCGCGATCGCGCGGGCGCTCGGGAACAAGCCGATCACGATCCGCACCTGGGACATCGGCGGTGACAAGCCGCTGGCCTTCCTCCCGCAGGCCAAGGAGGCCAACCCGTTCCTCGGCGAACGCGGCCTCCGCGTCTTCCGCCGTCGTCCGGATCTCCTCCGCGACCAACTGGAAGCAGTACGACGTGTTGCCGCCGAGACACCCGTCCACGTGATGTTCCCGATGGTCACCACCGCCGACGAGGTCGCCTGGGCCCTGGACGAGCTCGGGGCCAAGGACAATCTCGAGGTCGGCATCATGGTCGAGGTCCCAGCGGCCGCGCTGCGCGTCGCCACCCTCGCCCGGGAGCTCGACTTCGTCAGCATCGGCACCAACGACCTCACGCAGTACACGACCGCCGCCGACCGCACCAACACCGCGGTCGCGTCACTCGCCGACGGTCTGGACCCCGCCGTACTCCAACTGATCGACCACGTCGTCCGCAACGCCGGCGTCCGCGTCGCGGTCTGCGGTGACCTGGCCAGCGACCCACAGGCCGCAGTACTGCTGGCAGCTCTTGGTGTCCGCGAGCTGAGCGCCGTCGGACCACAGGTACCGCTGGTGAAAGCACGACTGCGGCAGTCCGACCTCACTCAGGTCGACACTGCCGCAGTGCTGGCTGCTCGGGACGCGGATCAGGTACGCGGCTTGCTGTAGTAGCGCAGCTCGACCAGGTTGAAGCCGGAGGTGCGGTCGGGCTTGGCAGGGAGCGTGTAGGACTCGCCAGGCTCCAGATACGTGACGTCCGGGTGCTCGAGGTCCAGGTCGACCACGAGGGCCGGGTACGCGCCGGTGTGCCAGGTGTAGGACTCACCGGCCTCGGGTGTCAGGTGCTGCACGCGTACGTCGTCCTCGTCGACGACCACCTTGGCCGGGATCTCACCCGCCTGCTCGAAGCCGGACTCCGCCGGGACGCCGGCGACACCGAAGTACGGGTCGCCACTGGCCTCCTCGCCCAGGTCGAGCACCTCGATCAGCCGGTTGAGGTACAGCGCGTCGCCGTCGTTGGTGAGCATGTGCACCGGCGACACCGGGCGGTACACGGACCCGCCGACGGTCTCACTCAGCTGCCGCGCCGGACTGCCGTCCAGCCAGTCCATGTGGCACGGGGACGTCGACAGGCACAGCACGACGTACGGGTTGTGGTGCAGGTGCCAGCCCTGCGCCTCTCCCGGCTGCAGCGAGACCTCCCAGACGCGGACGCGCGAGTTCTTCAGCAGCACGCGAGTCCCGATCTCACCCAGGACGACGTCGCTGCCGTCAGGGGCGGTGACGGTGGTGCCTGCGGTCATGCTGTCTCCTCAAGATCTATCGGTCGTTCCATCGCGACACCGGCGAGCACAGTGCCGTCCGGCATCGGTAGCTGGGCTGACTCCACCTCTGTGAAGCCAAAGGCCTTGTAGAGCGGTACTCCGGGCAGCGTCGACATCAGCGCCAACTTGGTAAACCCCTCCGCACGCGCTGCGTCCGTACACGCGGTCAGGATCGCCCGTCCCAGTCCACGCCGCGTCCAGTCGCTGCGCACGAACATCGCGCGGATCCGCGCCGGTTCGGTCGCTGGATCCAGGAGCCGGTCGTCCGCGCCCGCCGTACTCGCGTTGAACAGCTTGTTCCGCCGACTCCACCCGCCACAGGCAACGACCTCGCCGCCGGCTTCGTACACGTAGTAGGTGCCGTCGTCGATCAGCGCGGTGTCCAGCGTGGTGATGTGCTCCGCGGCGCTGACGGTCTCCGCAGCGTCGTAGTACGCCGGGAACAACTCCAGCACGGAAGCCCGTGCCAGCTCAGCCACAGCGGGTCCATCGGCGAGCACGGCCAAGCGCAAATCAGCCTCCACGCCCCAGAGACTAGTTCACTGCGGCCGAGGCCCTCCGAGGAGTCTCCACCCGAGCACGGTCAGTCGAATGTCAAAAGCAGCAATCCGCCCGAGTACGTCGGACGCAGTACTACCTCCACCCGGACGTACTGCGCCTGGACCGGCGTGAAGGTGGTGGTGTTGAGTCCGTCAACTGCCACGTCGTACGGCGTGGTGTTGTCCACCGGCCGCCACGTCTCCCCGTCCAGCCACAGCACGCGCCAGGACTGTGGCACGCGGCACTGCCCGGAGCCGGTGTCGTCGTACCAGTACGCCGAGACCTGCGAGAGTTCGCGCACCGAGCGCAGGTCGTACGAGATCCACTCCGTCGTCCCGCGACGGTCCCACCAGGTGAAGCGCGGAATCGACGTGTCTGCGGAGGACTCCGGCACCCGCCCCGAGTCAGGCGCTTCTAGGGAGTCACCGTCGTTGACGTGCGATGCGGTGATCCGTGTCCGGTAGCTCCACTCCCTGCCACGCGGAGAGACCTGTGGGAACGACGTGACCCGCAGCCGCGCCGCACCCATCGGAATGAGCCTCACCGTCTCCACAGCTTCTTCTGACCGAGCCGGACCGGGCTGCAGCAGCCCAACCACGTCCTCGGTGTCGGTCTCCCATTGCGGAATCCGCCTGGCCTGGGTGGTGAGTGCGAGCGGCACACCGTCGCTGGTGAACGGGTTCGCGCCGGCATCCCGTCGTACGACGTCAAAGCGCGCGCCGGCGACCAGTCCGTAGTTCCAGGGGGACTCCGGATAGACGGAGAGCTCAGGCCACTCGTCAGTCCCGCCGATGCGCTCGTACCGCTCGTCGATCTGCAGTGAGTAGGTCAGCGGACCGCGGTCCACGGAGACAGAGTGCTGGTTGTCGTCCCAGACTCGAGTGGTCGTGCGCATCGGGAGCACCAGCTCGACGCGGTCGCCGGCGCGCCAGGCGCGGTCCAGCTTGAGCCAGTCGCCGCTGACCCGCACCGCCTCACCGTTCACCTTCACCGACACGTCATGCGCCCAGCCAGGACGCCTTAAATACAAGGGGAATCGCGCGGACCCCTGCACAATGAACGTAATCGTGTCGGAGAACGGGTACTCCGTGTCCTGCACGATGCTCACCGTCTCACCGGCAGCTCCCAGGCGGGCAGTCACCTTGCTGGCGGCGTACATCGACGCAGCCAGTCCGTTGTCCGTGGTCGCCAGCCAGAGCTCCTGCGCGTAGTACGGCCAGCCCATGCCGTAGTTGTGCGGACAGCACCGGTACTGATGTACGCCGTACTTGTAGGCCTGCATCGGGAACGGGTTCTGGAACTGCCCGTGCTTCGGCCGGTCGTCCAGCTGCACGCTGTTGGCACAGGTGATGTAGTGCATGACCTGCTGCTGCGGGTCGTACGACGCCGGCAACGAGTTGAACGCCAGCTCCTCGCACCGGTCCGACCAAGCCCTGTCACCGGTGAAACGCGTGAGCAGCTCACAGCTGTGCATCAGCTCGACGATCCCGCAGGTCTCGAACCCCTGCCGCGGGTCACCGAACCCAGGCCGCGAGTTCTCGTCCCCGGCGAACCCGCCGCCCGGGAACTGGCCGTACAGCCCCGTCACGGTCGCATAGTTCCGGTACGTCGCCGCGCGGTGCTTCTCGTCGCCGGACAGCAGCCAGTACTGCAGCGGCTCCCGGAAACCCTGCGCCAGGTTGACGTTGTGCCACGTCGGGATGCCGTTGACGTAGTCCGCCGACCCGCTGTGCATCTTGCTCACCAGGTCGAGCAGCCACTCGTCTCCGGTGCGGTTGTAGAGCCAGTACGCACTGTCGATGTTGTCGCCCCAGCGGAACGCACCCCACGACCGGTTGAACACCTCCGGCGGCTGCGTGTTCTGGAACCCCAGGTACTTCGTCATGAACGGAATGACCCGCTCGTCGCCGGAGTACTCGTGCCACGACCGGAACGCGGCCAGCAGCGGCATCCCCGGCCAGAAGTCCGGTCCGCTCTCCAGTGAGGTCCGCAACCGCTCGGGACCGAACCATCCGTCTGCCGCCTGGGTCCCCAGGATGCCTTCCATCCACCGCTGTGTCCTGGTCAGTACGCCGGTGTTGCCGGTCACGTATCCCAGGTCGCCGAAACCGCGGAGCCAGTACGGCAGCTCCTCCCAGGCTCCTTGCGCCGGGTCGACCCAGCCGTTCGTGTCGTAGACCAGGAAGTCCGAGATCTCGTCGTACCGGCCGCAGAGCCCGTCGACCTGCAGCTCCAGCTGCTGCGCGAGCCAGCCGCGCGGCTCGATCGCACCGGGCGGGAGCTTCTGGAACGGGACCGGCCGCAGTGGCGCGCGCTGCGGGACGTAGTGCCCGCCGCGGCCGGCCGGTGGCGCTGAGGACAGAGCCGCATCGGCCGGTTCGACGGCGGTCACGATCGCCGCCGCGGCGAGGGAGACACCAAGGAAGTCACGTCGGGGCATTCCTTCTGGGGTGGGTTCGGGCATGGCGATATGCCTTTCGGGTGACGGGGGCGGACATCACACCGACGGAAAAGCCGCACACGTTTTCCGTCATTGACAACGTAGGACTGCAATCGGCCTCGGTCAAGATCAAAGCGCAGGTCAACGAGGCTCTGAGACGCTCCTGCTAGGCTTCCGCAGCAGAACGGAAGGAAACGCCATGAAGAGGCCAGGTGTGCGGATCACCGATGTCGCCGCGCTCGCCGGCGTGTCCGCCGGGACCGCCTCGAAGGCGTTGAACAACACCGGCCAGCTGAGCCAGGAGACGCGGGCCCGGGTACGACGTGCCGCCGCGCAGCTCGGGTTCACGCCGGATGCCCGCGGGCGCGCGCTTTCGTCCGGCCGGACGTACACCGTCGCGCTCCTGACCACCGACAGCTCGGGCCGCTTCAGCATCCCGATCATGCGCGGCGTCGAGGACGTGCTCAGCGCAGGCGAGCTGGCGACCGTTCTGTGCGACACCCGCGACGATCCGCTGCGCGAGCAGAGCTATCTACGCGCACTGGTCGCACGCGGCGTCGACGGCATCGTCGTGACGGGCCGGCGTACCGAGCCGCGGCCGCCGATCGACGTACCGCTGCCGGTCGTCTACGCACTCGCCGCCTCGACCAATCCGGCGGACGCGTCGGTCATCGTCGACGACGCAGCCGGCGCCGCCTCGACGATCACCCACCTACAGGGCCTCGGCCGGACCCGGATCGCCCACATCACCGGCCCGGCCCACCACCGCTCCGCCGCGGAACGCGCTGAGGCCGTAGCCGCTACCCTCTGCGCCGAGCCACTCTTCGGCGAGTGGACCGAGCTCTGGGGCCGCCAAGCCACCGACCTGGTACTGCGTCAGCGCCCGGACGCAATCACCTGCGGCAGCGACCAGATCGCCCGCGGCGTCTGTGACCGCCTCCGCGAGCTGGGCCGCACTGTCCCGGACGAGATCGCTGTGACCGGCTACGACAACTGGCCGATGATGGCGCTGGCCAGCCGGCCACCGCTCACCACCGTCGACCTCCGCCTCGAGGATCTCGGGCGCCGCGCCGCCACACTGCTCCTGGAAGCCATCGCGGGCAGGCCACACCACGGCGTACTCGAGCTCCCTACTCAGCTGGTCACGCGGGAGTCGACGCTAGGAGCCTGACCGGCGTCGTTCCTCGCGTGCGGGGCGCGACGCCCACCGGTACGCGTAGAACGTCCACGCCAGTGCGGGCAACGCGAGGATCGCCGCAGCGATCTCGCGCCCGAACACCAGGAGCAGCAGCCCGGTCAGCACGAACGGCACAGCCATCCACGCGGCAGCTGCGAATCCTGCCCACCGCCACTTCCCCGGCTTCCGCGCGACAGGCTTGTACAGCGCCGGCGCGGGCAACCCGGCGAAGATCGGCTGCAGATCCCCGTGCGTCACCGCGTCGTTCAGCAGGTCGACCCGTCGATGCAGCTCCGCCTCGTCCAACCGCCCGACCGCGAACTGCTCCGCCAGCTCATCCGTGGCGACCCGCCGCTCCTCGTCGGTCAACCGGATCTGAGCCATCCGCCGCCGCGCGGCCGCAGCCCGAGCCTCCTGGCCGGCGGCAGCCGCCAGCCCCATCAGCTCCCCCGGCTTGACCGGTCGCCGCTCCGCCATCCCTCACCTCACTCGTCCCCATCGAGTGTGCCAGACGGGTGGCTAGCCGAGGACGGACGGCAGCGTTGCCGTCCAGGCCGTGCGCAGCTCCGGCAGTGGGATCTCGAACTGGTCCTGGACGTCGAGGGTGTCGCCGGTGATGACGCCGATCTTCGCGTGTGGGAAGCGGCGGGCGGTGCACATGTCGGTGAAGCGCACCTCCTCGGTCCTCGGTACGGCGACGACCGCACGGCCGGCCGACTCCGCGAACAGGAACAGGAACGTGTCCAGGCCGTCCGGCGCCCACACCCGCGCACCGACACCGCCGCGCAGCGCGGACTCGACCAGCGTCTGCGCGACACCGCCGTCGCTGACGTCGTGCGCCGCGTCGATCAGTCCGTCGCGGGACGCGTTGATCAGGATGTCGGCCAACTGCTTCTCGGCCTCGAGGTCGACCGCCGGCGGACGTCCGCCGAGGTGGCCGTGGACGACGTGCGCCCACTCCGACCCGGACAGCTCCTCCTCGGTCTCACCGAGCAGGTACAGCTGGTGGCCCTCCATCTCGGGCGTGAACCCGATCGGCGTACGGCGGGTGACGTCGTCGATGACCCCGAGCACACCGATCACCGGGGTCGGCAGGATCGGGGTGTCACCGGTCTGGTTGTAGAACGACACGTTGCCGCCGGTGACCGGGATCCCCAGCTCGATGCAGCCGTCGACCAGACCGCGGATCGCTTCGGTGAACTGCCACATCACGCCAGAGTCCTCCGGCGAGCCGAAGTTCAGGCAGTCCGTCACGGCTGCCGGCCGTGCGCCCGTGGTTGCCACGTTCCGGTAGGACTCGGCGAGTGCGAGCTTCGCACCGGTGTACGGGTCGAGCTTGGCGAACCGGCCGTTGCAGTCGGTCGAGACCGCGACGCCGAGCCCGCTGGTCTCGTCGACCCGGATCATCCCGCTGTCCTCGGGCTGCGAGAGCACCGAGTTGCCGAGAACATACCGGTCGTACTGGTCCGTCACCCATGACTTGTCGCAGAGGTTCGGCGACGCGATCAGCTTCAGCAACGTGTCGCGCAGCTCCGCGCCACTGCTTGCCCGAGGCAACTTCTCCGCACCGTCGGCCTGCAGGCCGTCCTGCCAGTCCGGCCGCGCGTACGGGCGGTTGTAGACCGGGCCCTCGTGCGCGACGGTCTCCGGCAGCACGTCGACCACGCGCTCGCCGTGCCAGTCGATCTCCAGCCGCCCGGTGTCGGTCACCTCACCGATCACATCGGCCTGGACGTCCCACTTCGCGCAGATCTTCAGGAACGCTTCGACGTTGTCCGGGGTGACGCAGGCCATCATCCGTTCCTGCGACTCGCTCATCAGGATCTCTTCGGGCGACAGCGAGGCGTCCCGCAGCGGCACCTTGTCCAGCGACACCCGCATGCCGCCGTCACCCGCGCTGGCGAGCTCCGAGGTCGCGCAGGACAGGCCACCGCCACCGAGGTCCTGGATGCCCTCGACCACGTTCGCGGCGAACAGCTCGAGCGTGCACTCGATCAGCAGCTTCTCCATGAACGGGTCGCCGACCTGGACCGCCGGCCGCTTGGTCGGGCCGCCCTCGGCGAAGGTCTCCGACGCCAGCACCGAGACACCGCCGATGCCGTCGCCGCCCGTCTTGGCGCCGTACAGGATCATCTGGTTGCCGACGCCGGTCGCGTTGGCCAGGTGCAGGTCCTCGTGCCGCATCACACCGATGCAGAGCGCGTTCACCAGCGGGTTGCCCAGGTACGTCGGGTCGAAGACGACCTCGCCGCCGATGTTCGGCAGGCCGAGGCTGTTCCCGTAGCCGCCGACGCCGGACACGATGCCCGGCAGTACCCGCTTGGTGTCCGGGGCGTCCAGCGGACCGAAGCGCAGCGGGTCCATCACGGCGACCGGGCGGGCGCCCATCGCGATGATGTCGCGGACGATGCCGCCGACCCCGGTGGCCGCGCCCTGGTACGGCTCGACGTACGACGGGTGGTTGTGCGACTCCACCTTGAACGTGACGGCGTACCCCTCGCCGATGTCGATCACGCCGGCGTTCTCACCGATTCCGGCCAGCATCTTCCCGGCCGGCGTCTCCTGCGGGATCTCGCCGAAGCGCTTGAGGTGCACCTTGGAGGACTTGTACGAGCAGTGCTCGCTCCACATCACCGAGTACATCGCCAGCTCGCAGCTGGTCGGGCGCCGCCCCAGGATGTCCCGGATCCGCTGGTACTCGTCCTGCTTCAGTCCGAGCTCAGCCCACGGCTGCTCGACCTCAGGCGTGTTGGTGGCGTTGCTGACGGTGTCGGTGGACACGTTAGGACTCCTGCACTAGGTGGGACTCAGGTGAAACGGTAGCGGGCTGCCGGGAAGCGATGAGATGAGCCACCAGCAGTGGGACAGCGAAGCCGGCCATGATCGCGGGCAGCGCGACCCCGGCGTCGTTCAGAAGCATGCCGACCAGACCACAGGTCGACAGGGCCAGCAGCGTGGGCCGGATCATCGGCAGACTGCTGTAGAACTCGCGATAGGACACCGACGGCACTCGGTGCGGTAGGACCGTGGCCAGCATCAGGAGGACGACAGCAACGAGCATCGCCCAGCCAGCCGGTCCACTGAAGAACTGGACGGCCATCTGGAGCTTGCGGATCAGTACGTCGCTCACATCGCCGTCGAGGAGCCGCGCGACGAACGTGCCGAAGTGGCTGCGCTGCTCGGGCGGACGCAGGTAGTCGAGGAAGGCGACCACAGACACCGCCAGCAGCCCTGCGACGCCCACTCCGATCAGCGCGCGCAGCGAAATGCTGCCCTTCCACGTCAGCCAGGCCATCAGCAGCACAGCCGGGGTCAGCGCGATGATGCCGCCGAAGTCGGTGCCCCAGCCCGGTTTGCCGTCCACGACGATCGCAGCGCCGCCGATGACCAGCACTGCGAGCGCGGCCTGCACTCTGCTTTTGTCGAGCAGCCTCTGCGCAGCCCAGGCCGCGGTGACCAGCGCACCGACGGCCAGAGTGGCGAAGGTCGAGTTGCCGAAGCCATAGAACCGGCCGCCGATCACAGGTCCGTCAGCGAACATGCTGCCGACCTGCATCGGCGTACCGAGCACGCCGTCCACCAGCAAGAGCAGGTACGCCGCCAGCGCGAGCCCGAGGTACGCGTACCGCTTCAGGATCACCTGCGCCAACGCTGCGCACAGCACGCTGATGCCGATCGTCACGGCGTACAACGAGAACGCAGGCGACGGCCACCGCCACCAGACCGTTGCTTGGGCGAGGAAGACGGCGATGTAGAACCCGCCCTGCATCAGCAGCGTGAACACCGCAGTACGCCGGGACGCCGGGCTGCGCCTCAACAGGAACCACACCAGTGCGAGCACTTCCACGCCGACGATCGTCAACGCCACCGCGAACAACACCGGCCGCGGCTGCTCGAACCGCTGATTGGCGTCGAGGCGATCCTCGATCACGGCGTCCGCGTCGGTGTGCAGGTCTCCGGTGAAGTGGATCTCGGCGCCGTCCAGCGGGCCGGCCTTCTCGGATCCAGCCGGGTCCACCGACTTGGACTCTCCGCGGAGGACGGTGGCTGTGATGTCGGTCAGCTGGATCAGACCGGCTCGGCGCGTCGAATCGCTGGTCAGCCAGCGGGGACCGTTGTCCGGAGGAAGCTGCATCGCCACCAGCGTCTGCTGGTGCGCGTCGGCCGTCTCCTGACCGACGCCGACGAGCAGCACCCAGCCACCGGCGGCTCTGGCCTGCGCCACCAGGTCGGCCACGTGCTTGCGGGCCTGGTCGCGCCCTTCGCGTAGAGGCATCGCACCTGCGTCGACGATCGCATCGCCGCACGCACTACCGGCTAGCTTGGAGGCGTCGAAGTCGGGGCTCCAGTTGGCGACAGTGCCGTCGGTCTTCGCCACGGCGATTGCTGCGCCCGGTCCGAAGCCACAGACCCGGTCACGGCTCACGCCGAGGCGGCCGATGGGTGCGCCGGTGTGGTGCTCGGCCTGGCGGTCGACGTACGTCTGCCAGCCGGCGATCTTGCCGTCCGTCACCGCGGGCAGGTCGCCACACGGCTGGTCCGGGACATTTCCCCAGGCACGGGTGCCGGCGCTGATCGTCAGCCACCCGTCGACGGGGCAGGTGTGCGGGCCGGCCGACTTCACCGAGATCGAACCCACGTGCGACTGGTTGACGAGGGCAGTCAGCTCCGGCGACGCCTGCACGTCACTCCAGGACAGCCCAGGCACGCCAATAACAACGACCTTGGCCAGCAAGTCAGCCGCGCCGGTCGGCACCCGCGCGGCGCTCATCGTGGGTGTGGCGCTCGTCGCGCGCGGCGAGGCGTGTGCAGCGGCCGCCGGCGTGATTGCGGTTGCTGTGGCGGCCGCCACGGCGGCGGCACGGAGCAAGGCCCGGCCGGGCCGCCAGCGCCGCAACAGCTTCATCAGGAGGCGACGACGGCCTTCAGCACCGAGGTGAAGAAGCCCAGGCCGTCCGTGGTCGGTCCGGTGAGTGTCTCGACGCAGTGCTCCGGGTGCGGCATCAGGCCGACCACGTTGCCCCGCTCGTTGCTGATGCCGGCGATGTCGCGGTACGAGCCGTTCGGGTTCTCGTCCAGGTAGCGGGCGACCACCCGGCCCTCGCCCTCCAGCCGGTCCAGCGTGGCCTCGTCGGCGACGAACGAACCGTCCTGGTTCTTCAGCACGATGGTGATCTCGTGGTTGGCGTCGTAGTCGCTGGTCCAGGCAGTGCGGTTGTTCTCGATCCGCAGCGGCTGGTCCTTGCAGATGAACTTGCGGTGGTGATTCTTGATCAGGGCGCCCGGCAGCAGGTGCGACTCGCAGAGCACCTGGAAGCCGTTGCAGATCCCCAGCACCGGCAGGCCCTCGCCGGCCTTCTTGATGATGGTCTCCATCACCGGCGCGAACCGGGAGATGGCACCGGCGCGCAGGTAGTCGCCGTACGAGAAGCCGCCGGGCAGGACGACCGCATCCACACCGTGCAGGTCGGCGTCACCGTGCCAGAGCGCGACCGCCTCGGCGCCGGCCACCGCGGCCGCCCGACGGGCGTCGGCGTCGTCCAGCGAGCCCGGGAAAGTGACGACCCCGATCTTCACTGCCCGTTCTCCACGTGCAGCGTGTAGTCCTCGATCACCGGGTTGGCCAGCAGGGTGTCCGCGGCCTTGCGGATCTCGGCGACCCGCTCCTCGGTCGCCTCACCGTCCAGGGTGATCTCGAAGCGCTTTCCCTGCCGGACGTCGGCCACGCCGTCGAAGCCGAGCCGGCCGAACGCGCCGTGCACCGCCTTGCCCTGCGGGTCGAGGATCTCGGGCTTGAGCATGACGTCGACGACAACGCGAGCCACTGACTACTCCAGGTTCGTTGCGGGGTGACGGCTGAATCCTACCGAGCGAGGCCCAGAATGCCGCATCCCGGGACTATTCACTCAGTACATACACGCGGTGTATAGTCACTGATATGGCCACCGCAGAGCTCGTCCTCGGGCTACTGTCCGCCGGCCCGGCACACGGGTACGACGTGAAGCGCGGCCATGACGCATGGTTCCCCGACAGCCGGCCGCTGGCCTTCGGCCAGGTGTACACGACGTTGGGGCGACTGGAGCGCGACGGCCTGGTCGAGGTGGTCGACAAGACATCCGGCGGCGGCCCGGACCGGACCGTCTACGCGCTCACGAGCAAGGGCCGCGACCACCTGGCCGACTGGCTGAACGATCCGGTCCCGCCGGCCTGGGGCAGCGCCGACGAAGTACTGCGGAAGCTCGTGGCAGCAATCCGCACCGGCGGGGACGCGGCGGGGTTCCTCGCCCGTCAGCGCGCCAGCCACCTGCGCCGGATCCGCGAGCTGCGCCAGACTCCCGCCGACGACGACCCGACCTCACCACTGGTCCGCGAGTACATCGTGGCCCACCTCGACGCCGACCTGCGCTGGCTGGACAGCGCGCTGGACCGCATCTCGGAGCAAAGGGGAGCTCGATGAATGCACAACCCGTCCTGGAGCTGGAAGGCGTCGAGTACTCGTACCGCCGGAACACTGCGCTCCGCGGCGTCAGCATGCAGCTGAAGCCGGGCGAGGTGGTCGCGGTGACCGGAGCCAGCGGATGCGGCAAGTCCACGCTGCTTCACTGTGCGGCCGGCATCCTCACTCCAGACGGCGGCACAGTCCGGATAGACGGTCAGGACCTGGCCGGTCTGCCGGAGGAGCAGCGCGCGTCGCTCCGGCGTACGAAGGTCGGCATCGTGCTGCAGTTCGGCCAGCTGGTGCCGGACCTGCCACTGATCGACAACGTGGCGCTGCCACTCCTCCTGGACGGTCATGAGCGCGGCGAGGCACACGTGGCCGCTTTGCACTGGCTGGACCAGGTCGGGATCGCCGACGACGCCGATGCGGTTCCGTCCGAGCTGTCCGGCGGTCAGACCCAGCGTGCTGCTCTGGCGCGCGCACTGGTCACAGGACCGTCCGTCGTACTCGCAGACGAGCCGACCGGCAGTCTGGACAGCCGCGCCGGCCAGGAGCTCCTCGACATACTGCTGCAGGCTGCCCGCTACCGGGGCGCTGCTCTGCTGATGGTGACGCACGACAACGTCGTCGCTGCCTCGGCGGACCGGGAGATCAGGCTGCGTGACGGCCTCATCCAGCACGAGGTGTCGCTCTGATGACACTCGAGACGCTGGTCCAGCTGGCACGGTCACGGACGCTGGCGGACCGTAGCCGGGTTCAACTAGCCACTGGGACTCTCGCACTCAGCGGTGCTCTGCTGCTCGGCGCATTGCGGATCGCGCGCCTGGGCGACGGCGAGCTGAGCGAGGACATCTACAGCAACTACGTCGCCGAGAGCGGTCTCCGCTCCGGACTGATCGCGATCCTCATCATCCTCGCCGCACTCACCGGAGGCCTGGCAGTCCAGGCGTTGCGCCTGGGTACGGCGGCCCGCGAACGGCGACTGGATGCGCTCCGGATGGCAGGCGCGTCCAGGAAGCAGCTGCGCCAGCTGACCGTGACCGATGCAACGATGGCCGGCTTGGCGGGCGGACTGCTCGCCGGACCGGCGTACCTGGTCCTCAGCCTGCTCTTCGGCGCGCTCCCCCGGATGGCTCGCATCCTCCCTGGTGCGGAGGTGCTGGACGCCGCCCTGTGGATCCCAGTGGTGATCGTGATGACGGCGGCCGGTGCGCTGATCGGCAGTCTGCTGCACCGGGACGGACCTGTGCCGCCGGGACCGGAGTCCGCGGCGCAGCGTCGTACGGGCATCATCGCGGGACCCGTGCTGATCGTGCTCGGCCTGCTGAGCTCGCGGTACCTGGGCTATGTCGCGTCGACGGTCGCACTCGCCGGGATGGCGCTGTTCTTCCTCAGTACTTCGGGGGTGTGGATCCGCGCCATCGGACGGCGGCTGCAGCGATCGGGCGACCCGGCGTACCTGCTGACCGGCGTCAGGCTGGTCACCGACTCACGCCCTGCCTCCCGCATCTGCATGCTGCTCGGCTGCTGCGGCTTCCTTGTCGGCACCATGGCCAACGGGATCGCCAGCGTGCAGACCGACGACCAGCTCGGCGGCAGCACTGCGTTCTACACAACGGGATTCGGGCTGACGATCGCCGGCCTCGTCCTGCTCGCCCTGACCGCGATGGCCGCACTGATCGTCGGTGTCGCGGACCAGTTGGTCGACCAGCGTCGCCAGTTCGCCAGTCTGACCGCACTGGGCGTGGACCAGCAGTTCCTCCGCCGGGTGATCCGGCGCCAACTGACCGCGGTCGCCGCACCGGCGCTCGCGTGCGGTCTGCTGCTGGGCACGCTGATCGGCCTCGGGCGGGTGGTCGGCGGGGCGGTGGATCCGTTCGAGCCGGGCACGCTGCTGATCGCGGCGGCCCTGACGGCCGGGGGCTGGCTGCTCGGTCATCTCGGCGGCGCGGCCGCCGGCTTCCTGCTCCGCAACCAACTCCGGGACGCACTGGATCCCGAGAATCTGAGGGCCGCATGACTTCTACCCCCTTGGCGGTCCGGCCTGCCCTGTTGCTGGGTGTACCCAACCGCATCACCTTGGTACGGACCCTGATCGCGATGGCGGTCGCCACGGTCGCGTTCCGTACCGGCGACCTGGCGTGGCTGGTGGTGGGGTACTTCTCGTACTGGTTCGGCGACAGCCTCGACGGCTGGGCGGCTCGCCGCCGCAACGAGGAGTCGCTGTCCGGCGCGGTGTTCGACATCGTCTGCGACCGGGCCTGCTCGTTCCTGCTCGCGGCCGCGTTCATGGCGACCTACCCGGCCACGATCGGCCCGCTGGCGATCTACCTGGCGCAGTTCGGCGTACTGGACACGATGCTGACGTTCTCGTTCCTGCTCTGGCCGTGGATGCTCAGCCCGAACTACTTCTACAAGGTCGACCGGCCGATCTACGTCTGGAACTGGTCCAAGCCGGCCAAGGCGATGAACACCGGCGCGGTGGTCATCTCTCTGGTCGTCGCGGGCCACACCGGCGCCCAATGGCTGCCGTACACCATCGCGATCGCCGCCCTGGCGGTCAAAGTGGTCTCGTCGCACCGCCTGATCATGATCCTCTGCGGCCGCTGGCTCGCCTCCCCCGGGCAGTCACGATGACGGGGTGGACCCTGGTCTACCCCGTAGGTAGGCCTGAGTTGCGTGGCATTGGCCGCCATGGCGCATAGCCTCGGAGTCATGTGGGTGTGGCAACTGGTACTTGCGGTGGGCTTCGGCATCGGGTCCGCCGTCGTACCGGTGATGAACGCCGAGGCGTACGTCCTCGCCGTCGGGGCCACCCACGCCCTGAACCCGGTCGTCGCCGCGGCCGGGATCTCCGTCGGCCAGACCATCGGCAAGGTCGCGATGTTCCTGGCCGTCCGGTACCGCCCCGGCTACGCGGCCCGCAAGACCAAGGAGCCCAAGTCGGTCAACCTGGACACCCGCTGGGGCCGCTTCGTCCAGTGGAACCGCGACCTGACCAAGCGCCTGCTGGACGCCATGAGCGACAGCCGCTGGGGTATCCCGGTCACGCTGCTGAGCGCCTTCGTCGGCGTCCCCCCGCTGTACGGCGTGGCGCTGATCGGCGGCGCCTCGCGGATGCGGACCGTCGTCTTCGCGCTGTCGGTCCTCGCCGGCCGCGGCGCGCGCTTCATCCTGCTCGCCCTCGGCGTCAGCGCCTTCTAAGCCTCGAACTTGTTGCCGGTGAGCTGCTCGTAGGCGTTGATGTACGCCGTCCGGGTCCGCTCGACCACCTCGTCGGACAAGGGCGGCGGGGCCTCGCCGGACGTCCGGTCCCAGCCCGACTCGAACTGCAGCCAGTCGCGGACGATCTGCTTGTCGTACGACGGCTGCTGCTTGCCCGGTGACCACTGGTCGGCCGGCCAGAAGCGGCTCGAATCCGGCGTGAGCACCTCGTCGGCGAGCACCAGCGTGCCGTCCGCGCGGGCGCCGAACTCCAACTTCGTGTCTGCCAGGATGATCCCGCGGTCCTCGGCGAGCGCCCGCGCCCACGTGTAGACATCCAGAGTCGTGTCGCGCAGCGTCGACGCCATGTCCGCCCCGACGGTCGCCACCACTGCGTCGAACGAGACGTTCTCGTCGTGTTCGCCGAGCTCGGCCTTGGTCGCCGGGGTGAAGATCGGGTCGTCCAGCCGCGAGCCCTCGACCAGCCCGGCCGGCAGCGGGATGCCGCAGACGGCGCCGGTGGCGTTGTAGTCGAGCAGGCCGGTGCCGCTCAGGTACCCGCGGGCGACGCACTCGACCGGGTAGATCGCCAGCTTCTCGCACACGACCGCCCGGCCCGCGACCTCTTCGGGCACGTCGGTGGAGATGATGTGGTTCGGCACGTCCAGCTGCTCGAACCACCACAGGCTCATCGCGGTGAGCACCTTCCCCTTGTCGGGGATCGGCGTCTCCAGGATCCAGTCGAACGCGCTCATCCGGTCGCTCGCCACCATCAGCAGGTCGCCGGACGCCAACTCGTACAGGTCCCGGACCTTGCCGGAGTGGATGTGCTTCGCGCCGGGGAGCTCCGGCGCCTGCGGCGTTGTGATCACGCCGCGAGCCTACTTGCGGGCGCGCAGCGCCATCAGCTTGCCCCCCAGAGCGAACAGGCCGTCACGGAGCCCGCACACCACCGGATTCTCGGTCTGCGCGAGCCGGCCGAGACTCCGTGACCGTTTGATCAGCTTGGTCGTCGCGGGTCGCCGTTCGGCGTCGTACGCCGTCAGCGCCGCCGGCAGTTCACTGGCCTGCAGGTGGCGCGCCAGGGCGCCGGCGTCCTCGATCGCCGAGCAGGCGCCGCGGCCCAGGTTCGGCGTCATCGCGTGGGCCGCGTCCCCGAGCAGGACGATCCGGCCCTGCACGAACGGGACGAGCGGCAGCGTCAGGTCGTAGATGTCGTTCTGCAGCACCTTCTCGCTGCCGGCGATCAGCTTCGGGATCGGATCGTGCCAGCTCTGGAACACGTTCGGCTCGCTTGTCGCACCCGCCGGCTGGTTCACCGTTCCGTACCAGTAGAACCGCCCGTCGATCAGCCGCGCGAACCCGAACAGTTGCCCACGGCCCCACGTCTCCCCACCACCGTCGTCGAGATCCACGTCCGCGATCCCCCGGTACGCCGAGAAGCCGGAGTACCGCGGACCCTTGTACTGCGGGTACAGCGCGCCGCGCACCGCGCTCCGGATCCCGTCCGCGGCGACCACGAGGTCGGCGTGGAGCTCACCGTTGACCGTGACGCCGTCCGCGTCCTGCGCGACCGTCCGCACCTCGTACCCGGTCCGCACCGTCACGGCCGGACCGAACTGGGCGGTGATCAGGTCGTGCAACTGCGCCCGGTGGATCATCACCGGCAGCTCGACGCCGAGCTCGGCCGCACTGACCACCCACCGGCCGTCCGGCCTGCGCATACCGGCCGGCTTGGACGGCACCGACACCTTCTCGACGCCCTTCACCCCGAGCTCCTCGAGCACCGCGACCGCCGCCGGCCAGACCGAGATCCCGGCCCCCACCTCGCCCAGCTCCGGAGCACGCTCCAGCACTGTGACCTGCCATCCACTCTGCTGCAACGCAACAGCAGCGGCGGCGCCTCCGATACCCGCTCCGACCACGATCGCCTTCCTCATATCGTTGACTCTACATCTGTAGAGTTGGCTTGGGAAGTGCGAGACTGACCGCGTGAATAGGCCCTGTCTGGTGATCCAGCGCCGTAGCGAGCAGGTGCTCGGTGCGGCGAGGTGCCGTGCCGAGTGCCGCGGAGTAGGCGATGGATCACCAGACAGGGCCTAAGCAGGTTCCGCGGGGTGCGGATCGACAGGACGCGATCGCCGACGCCGCCATCCACCTGGTCGCGACCCGCGGCCTGCGCGGGCTGACCCACCGCGCGGTCGACACCGAGGCCGGCCTCCCACCCGGCTCCACGTCGTACTACCTCCGCACCCGCATCGCCCTCCTCACCGCATGCGTGAGCCGGATGCTCACCCGGGACGTGAGCGGGATGCCGCCGGCCGGTGCGGATCCGGTCGAGTTGATGGTCGGGATGACAGTCGGGCTCGCACACGATCGGCCGGACGACCTGATCGCGCGGTACGAGTTGTCGCTGGAGGCGAGCCGTCAGCCGGAACTGCGAGCCGCGATCGAGGACGGCGGGAAGCAGTTGCGGGCGATGCTTGCGCAACTGCTCGGCGGGCTCGGCGTACCCGAGCCGGAGGCTGCGGCGTGGCCGGTGGCCGCGATGATGGACGGGCTGCTGTACGACCGCGTCGCGGGCGCGGGCGCGACGCTGTCACCAAAGGCGTTCGAGGCCGGCGTACGACGCTCTGTCACGGCACTGATCGCAGGGCTCAGAGGCGCTCGGTGATGGTGACGAAGGTGAAGTAGCAGACGCCGACGAGCATGCCGACGTGCCCGAGGACGGACAGGCCGGCGCTGGAGCCCCAGGCGTCACTCTTCGTGTCTTCGGAATGCTTGCCTCCACTCGGCAACCAACGGGCCAGAAGCAACAATCCGATGACCGTCAGCAACCACCAGCCGGTCAGCATCAGCAGCGCGATCTCCCGCCGACCGGTGACCAGGGCAACGACCCAGCCGATCAGCGTGATCACGCCGACGACGGTGTGCAACCGCAGCAGGGCAGCGGAAAACCCGTGCCGGCCCGCGCCGCGAGCGGTGCCGTCGACCACCGTGCCGCCGAGCCGGACGCGCGTGATCAGCACGACGACCGCACCGAGCGCGGTCAGGAACCAGGTGACGTTCGACCATTCCACGCCCCCATCCCTACCCCACCCCGCGGGCCGGTGAACCATTCCGCGTGTCGTCCCACGGCTTGACGACCGTCCAGAAATGGCGCCCGGCGGGCCGAGTGTCCGCTCATGACCCGCCGGGCTGTCTACTTCAAGGCAGGTTCACCCGTTCTGTGTCGTGCCTGGCTGTTGCTGGGTTCCCTGGCCTTGCTGGGTTCCCTGACCCTGCTGCGTCCCCTGGCTCGGCAGGGTGCCCTGACCGGGAAGCGTGCCTTGCCCCTGCCCGGCGCCCTGTCCAGTCCCTTGGCCAGTTCCCTGCCCGGTGCCTTGTCCGTTGCCCTGTCCGTTGCCTTGTCCCTGGAATCCGCGACCGAAGCCGCCACCACCGCCCGGCCCACCGAACTGGTTCTGCTGGGTACTCGTCCCGTCCCACGAGTGCCCGACCGCCATCCCACCAAGGAATGCGAGCACCGCAAGCACCGACCCGGCCCCGGCGAGGACCACGTTGCTAGGCCGCTTCGAGCCTGGCGCCGCCGGAGCAGACTGGGTCGAGGGTGAAGCAGCGCCCGCCGAGGAGCCCGCCGCGTGCGGGGCGAATCCCTCCTGCGGCGCAGAACCCCCGTAGGAAGCGGATCCAGCCTGCGGTACAGCACCTGCGTGCTGTGCAGCTCCAGCCTGTGCAGCACCAGCCTGCGGGGCCGCACCGGGCTGCGAGGCGGCACCGGGCTGCGAGGCGGCACCGGGCTGCGAGGCGGAGCCTGCTTGCTGGGCAGCATCCCCGGCGGATTCAGGCTGTGGAGTGGAGCCGGGCTGGGCGGCCTTGGCTGCCTGCCACTGGGCTTCCTGGTGTTGCGTCATCTTCATGCTCCTGTTCCGGTGGAGAGGTCGTACACGGTGGTGCTGCCAACGGTCTGGGCGGTGAAGTTCTCACTGACCCACGTGGCGATCTCGCTCGAGGTGCCGTCGCGGCCGCCCATCATCCCGCCGCCGCCACTACCGACGAAGTAGTGGATCTTGCCCTGGGCAACCAGTTGCTTGAACTCGGTCAGCGACGGCGCCGGATCGGTCCCGTTGAACCCGCCGATCGCCATGATCGGCTCGCCAGAGGCGATCTGCAGCGGCGCGGCCCCGTTCGCGGTCACCGCCGCGGCGGCCCAGGTGTACCCCTTCGCACCCTGCTGCAACAGCGTCACCAGCTCACTCGAGACCCCACTGATCCCGCCGCCACCAAGGAACCCGCCGACGCCACCACCACCGCCAGGCATTCCGCCTCCGGTCGTCGTACCGGTCCCAGGCTGCCCAGTAGTACCGGTTCCAGTGCCGGTCCCCGTACCGGTGCCGGTCTGACCAGGCGGCGTACCCATTCCTCCACCGCCAGGGAAACCACCGCGCCCACCGCCCATACCGCCCATACCGCCCATTCCGCCAGGCCCGGCAGTCGGGATCGCCCCGGTGTGCGCCGAGCTGATCGTGGACAGCGAGTACGCCGTAGGCCCAGCCAATGCGCTGAAGGTCAGGATCGCCGCAGCGGCCACCCCAGCCCGCCGAGCAGCCGTCCGATGCAGCTTGAGCTCGGGCAGCAGCATGATCAGTCCGGCCGCGAGCACACCGGTGACCAGCACGAGCCACCGCAGCCACGGGTGCCAGGACGAAGTCGCGTTCAGCAACGCGAAGCTCCAACCGGCCGTCAGCAACGCTCCACCCGCGAGCGTTGCCCGCGGCAACCACTCGGACCGCCGCCGCCACAGGATCGACATCGCGCCACCGATCACCGCGCCGAACGCCGGCGCCAACGCGATCATGTAGTAGGGGTGGATGATGCCCTGCATGTAGCTGAACACCAGCGCGGTGGCAACCAGCCACCCGCCCCACAGCAACGCGAAGGCACGAGTCTTGTCCGTCCGCGGCGCCTTGCCCGCGGCAACGACCAGTACGACGGTCGCCAGCAACGCAGCCGGCAGCAGCCAGGAGATCTGCGACCCGAACTCGCCACCGAACAACCGCTGCAGCCCGGTCGCGCCGCCCCAGCCGGGGTTGCCAACACCGCCGCCAACAGACCCGGACTCGTTGCCGCTCAACCGCCCGAGGCCGTTGTACCCGAGGGTCAGCTCGAGAATGCTGTTGTTGGACGACCCACCGACGTACGGCCGCGCGGACGCCGGCAGCAGCTCGACGATCGCGACCCACCAGCCGGCGCTCACGATCAGCGAGACCGTCGCCGACACCAGATGCAGCAGCCGCTTCCCCAACGCGGGCCTCCCGGCAACCAGGTAAGCGATCCCGAACGCCGGCAGGATCAGGAACGCCTGCAGCATCTTCGTCAGGAACCCGAACCCGACGAGCGCGCCGGCAAGAATCATCCACCGCGCCGAGTGCTTCACCGAGTCGACCGCCCGCGTCACCGCCCACGCACCGGCGCACAGCAGCAGGATCAGCAGCGCGTCCGGGTTGTTGAACCGGAACATCAGCACCGCGACCGGCGTCAGCGCGAGGATCGCGCCGGCCAGCAGACCGGCGTTCGCGGAGAACCAGCGCCGCACCGACACGTACACGAAGCCGACGCTCGCGACGCCCATCAGCGCCTGGGGCACCAGCATGCTCCAGCTGTTGAACCCGAAGATCCGCGCGGACAACCCCATCACCCACAGCGAACCCGGGGTCTTGTCCACGGTGATGAAGCTCGACGAGTCGAACGACCCGAAGAACCAGGCCTTCCAGCTCTTCGACCCGGCCTGTACGGCGGCCGCGTAGTACTCGTTGGCATATCCGTTCTTGGACAGACCCCACAGGTACGCGATCGCGGTCAGCACGAGCAGACCGCCGTACAGGACCTTGTCCCGACTCAGCGTGTACTGCGTTGTGATCGAGCGAGGCCGGGTGGCCTCGACGGGATCAGTCAGCGTGGTCATCTCAGTTGCTCCGGGTTTGGTCGAGAACCGCTGGGGGTTCGAAGGCGGGCAGGGTAGGCGCGTCGTCGTCGAACACCCACGTCTGGAAGAGGCTGAACCGGACCACGGTGGCGGCCAGGTTGGCGATGGTGAGCACGGTGATCTCCACCGCTTGGTGTGGCGCGACGATTGCCGTGTGCAACAGCCACAGCGAGGCCGCGGTCAGGCTCCAGCCGATGCCGAAGGCAACCAGGCCGCGGAGCTGATGCCGCCAGCGACCCTCCACCCCGCGGACGCCGAAGGTGATCCGGCGGTTGAGCGTGGTGTTGCCGACCGCGGTGATCAGCAGGGAGAGCAGGTTCGCGACCTGGGCCGGCATGCCTTGGCGCAGCACGAGATAGAGCAGCGCGTACGCCGCTGTGCTGAGTACGCCGACCGCGCAGAAGCGCAGTACCCGGGCCGCCATCGCCGTCCGGGGGTCGAGGACCCGCGGCCGGCCGTACTTCTGCCGGATCGGCTCCAGATCGACGCGGCTGCGCATCAGGCGAGCGATCCCCCGCAGATCCTCGCCGACCGTCTTCGCGATCGCGACCCGGGAGTCGAGGTCGTCGACCCAGTCCACCGGTACTTCGTGGATCCGCAGACCGGCCTTCTCCGCGAGCACCAGCAGCTCGGTGTCGAAGAACCAGCTGGTGTCCTCGACCAGCGGCAGCAGCTCCTGCGCCACGTCGGCGCGGATCGCCTTGAACCCGCACTGCGCGTCGGAGAAGTGCGCGCTCAGCGTTGCCCGAAGCAACAGGTTGTACGAGCGCGAGATGAATTCGCGCTTCGGCCGCCGGACCACGCGGGAGCTCTTCGCCAACCGGGTACCGATGGCAACATCACTGTGCCCGGCCAGCAGCGGCGCCACCAGCGGCAGGAGGGCGTTCAGATTGGTGGACAGGTCGACGTCCATGTACACGAGTACCTCGGCGGCACTCGCGGACCAGACCTGCTTCAGCGCACGGCCGCGGCCGGACTGCTCGAGCCGGACGATCCGGACCCCGGGCAGCTCGCTCGCGAGCAGCATGCCGATCTCATATGTCGCGTCCGTGCTTCCGTTGTCCGCGATGCAGACCTCGGCCGGGAACGGGAAAGCGGTGTCGAGGAACTCCCGCAACCGTCTGATGTTCGGTCCGAGGTCGTTTTCCTCGTTCTTGACGGGTACGACGATCTCGACCCGAGGATGACCTGGAATCTGCATGACACCGATGCTGTCCGGTCAACCTGTGCCACTCCCTGCGTGTGGCTGGCAGTTCGCTGGCAGTTACCGCGTGCGACGGAGCCAGAGCAATCCGAGTACCGGCAGCACCACCGGCACGAAGCCGTAGCCCTGGCCGAAGTGCGACCACACGGTCGCGTCGGGGAAGTCGTCCGGCACGGCGTAGCTGAACGCGCCGATCGTGATCACGCCGATCAGCTCGATCACGATCGCCGTCGTCGCCACCTTGCGGGACACCTTGGTCGCCTTGGCCAGCGCGTACGTCGCCGCGCAATAGATGATCGCGGCAACAGCCGACAACAGGTAGGCGATCGGCGCATCGCTGAACTTGGTCGCGATCTGTACGCCGGCCCGTGCGGTCGCGGCCAGCGCGAACACGCCGTACACCGCGATCAGGATCCGTCCGGGCCCGTGCTTGGTCGCCGCGGGATCGGTCATGTCAGGCCGTCCACACGTCGTACAACCGGAGCTCGAGGATCGGGATCACGACGCAGGCGATGGCCAGCGCACCGGCGCCCCAGCGGCTGCTCTCCGCCAGCGCCCAGAACGCGCCGATCGGCAGGATGATCAGCGACCCGATCAGGTACCCGACGAAGAACGGCCCGGACACATCGCGGTCGGTGCCGGTCAGCTGCACGATGCCGATCACCAGCTGCACGAGCAGGCCGACCTCGATGACGCCGAGCGCGCCGAGCAATGTCCAGTTGATCCGCTTGTCGCGCGCCGCCAGTACGACGGCGAAAACGGCCGCGGCCAGCGACAGCCCGACAAGGATCCAGGTGAGCGGTGCGAACACGGGTTAGAGGATGTCACCAGGCGTGTAGCCGGCCGCCTCCGGGTAGCGCTTGGCGAGGTCGTCGATCTTCGCGACGACGTCGCCGACCTGGGCGACGGCCGCACCGGTGAAGGACAGCGGCTCGCCGACGATGCCGACGATCTGCTCCTCGGTCAGGCCGAGCCGGCCGTCGACGCCGAGGCGGTGGAACAGGTCGTTGCCGGCCAGCCCCTTGCGCAGGTCGAGCGCGGTCGCGACCGCGTGCTCCTTGATCACCTCGTGCGCGGTCTCCCGGCCGACGCCGTTCTTCACCGCGGCCATCAGCACCTTGGTCGTGGTCAGGAAGGGCAGGTACCGCTCGAGCTCACGCGACACGACGGCCGGATACACCCCGAACTCGTCGAGGACCGTCAGGAACGTCTCGAACAGCCCGTCCAGCGCGAAGAACGCGTCCGGCAGCGCGACCCGCCGTACGACGGAGCAGAAGACGTCGCCCTCGTTCCACTGGTTGCCGGCCAGCTCGCCCGCCATCGAGGCGTACCCGCGGAGGATGACGGCGAGGCCGTTGACCCGTTCGCAGGACCGGGTGTTCATCTTGTGCGGCATCGCCGAGGAGCCGACCTGGCCCTCCTTGAAGCCTTCGGTGACCAGCTCGTGCCCGGCCATCAGCCGGATCGTCGTGGCCAGGCTGGACGGCCCCGCGGCCAGCTGCACCAGCGCGGAGACGACCTCGTAGTCGAGCGACCGCGGGTACACCTGGCCGACGCTGGTCAGCGTGTGACTGAAGCCGAGGTGCTGCGCGATCGTGGTCTCCAGGGTGGCCAGCTTCGTCGCGTCACCACCGAACAGGTCCAGCATGTCCTGCGACGTCCCGACCGGGCCCTTGATGCCGCGCAGCGGATACCGCTCGATCAGCTCCTCGATCCGCGCGATCGCGACCAGCAGCTCGTCGGCCGCCGACGCGAACCGCTTGCCCAGCGTGGTCGCCTGCGCGGCGACGTTGTGGGACCGGCCGGTCAGCACCAGCGCCGCGTGCTCGGCCGCCTTCTGGCCCAGCTGTACGGCGGTTGCCACCGCGCGGTCCCGGACCAGGTCGAGACCGGCGCGGATCTGGAGCTGCTCGACGTTCTCGGTCAGGTCACGACTCGTCATCCCCTTGTGGATGTGCTCGTGCCCGGCGAGCGCGCTGAACTCCTCGATCCGCGCCTTCACGTCGTGCCGCGTGACCCGCTCGCGGGCCGCGATCGACGCCAGGTCGACCTGGTCGATCACCTGCTCGTAGTCCTCGACGACCCCGTCCGGAACCGCGACCCCGAGCTCCTTCTGGGCCTTGAGCACCGCGACCCAGAGCTTCCGCTCGAGCACGATCTTGTGCTCCGGCGACCACAGCTCCGCCATCGACAGACTGGCGTAGCGCGCGGCGAGAACATTGGGGATCAGGGGCTTGGTCACGAGCCCCATTCTCCCAGACGGCTACTACTTGACGGTCACCAGACCACAGAGCTTGGCGCCCGACAGGGTGCATACCTGGTAGGAACCGGCGGCGAGCCCCTTCGGCATGGCCAGCGTGTACGGCCCGGCGCCCTTGTACTGCGGGATCGCGATGCCCATCTCACCGTTGATCCGGATCGCGTACGGCGGGGTCGCGTCACCCGGGACCTTGGACACCAGCGTGTACAGCGGGACGTCCGGCTTGGCCGCCGAGGCCAGCGAGAAGGTCACGCCCCGGACCTGCTTGTCCGGGAAGGACGCGACGACCTGGCCGCCGGCGACCAGCGCCTTCGCCGAGGTCAGCGTCAGCGGACCCGCCTTGACAGCCGGCTCCGGGTTCGGCTGGACCGACACCTCGGGCGGCGCGACCATGTTCGTCGGGACCGGGCTGTCGGCCACGGGCGCGTCGTGGGCCGGCCGGAGGGTGGGGACGACCGCGACGGCGCCGACCACGACGGCCGCGCCGAGCACGGTCAGGCCGGCGGTCAGACGGCGCTTGCGCGAACGCGCCGCGGTCAGGACGGAGTCGAAGTCACCGGCGGACTCGGCGGCCTTGCGGTCCGCGAGCGCCTGCAGGTCCTCCTGCAGATCAGGCATGGTCGTCACTCCTCAACAGCAATGAATCGGACAGGGCGTCCCGGGCGCGGGACAGGCGCGACTTGACCGTGCCTTCCGCGATCCCGAGCGTGTCCGCCACCTGAGCCACGCTCAGGTCACAGACGTAATGGAGGACGACGACCTGCCGGGTCGGCATCGGCAGGCCGGCGAGAGCCTGCTCGAGGTCACCGGCGTACCTGTCGGCGGGGTCCGGGACGTGCTCCGCCGGCAGCCGGTGGAACAGTTGCGTGAACCGGTTGCCGTCGCGGTGCCGGTTCGCGGCCAGCCGCACGGCGACCAGGCGCACCCAGGCCTCCGGAGCGTCGTACCGCGAGACCTTCTGCCAGCGGGGCACCAACCGGACGAACGCCTCCTGGACGATGTCTTCCGCCTCGGCGCGTGACCCGGTCAGCAGCGAGATCACCCCGACCAGCCGTGGCTGGTGCGCGCGGTAGAACTCCCGCAGCCCCTCCGTCTCCATACCCACTGACACCCCCGACCCTTCGATCCGGTTCCATCGGATTCTGACCCTATTGAAGGTCACTCTGAGTACATGGACAAGCTGACGACGTACGAGGTCGCGTGGCTGGTCGGCGGCGCGGAGCGTGCCGCACTGGTCACTTTCGTGGCATTGGCCGCCGACGGCCGCCTGGAGGTCGCCCACAAGCGGCAACGGATCAAGCTCGCCCGCACGGAGTCGGCGTACCCGGTCGAGGCCGCCGCCCTCGCTCTGGTCCCGGAGAGCGGGGTCGGCGTGGCCGACTTCCTCGTCCAGCTCGCGGCCACCGAGGAGGTGGCGGCCCTCGACGCCGCCGTCCGGGCGAAGGGCCAGCTCCGGTTCGTCCGCTGGTTCAGCCGGACGTACCGCGATCTCGCCGAGCGGCCCGGCAGCGGTCTTCGGCGCGTCGCCGTCCTCGGCACAGCCGGCATCGAGGACGCACAGCTCCGCGAGATGCTCGAGCATCCCCGCCCCGCGATGCCGAAGGTCGCCTCGGCCAACCCTGTGCGGGACAACACCTTCGACGGGTCCATCGGGCCTTCCGCCGGCACCTGGACCGCCGGATAGGTCAGACGGTGATCTCGCCGCGCTCGGCCTTCAGGGCGATGTCGGTGCGGTGCTGCGAGCCCTTGATCCGGATCTGACCGACCGCGGCGTACGCACGCTGCCGCGCCTCGGAGAGGTCCTTGCCGACCGCGCTGACCGCGAGCACGCGTCCCCCGGCCGTGACGAGCTCCTCGCCGTCGAGCGCAGTACCCGCATGGAAGACCCGTACGTCGTCGCTCTCGGCCTGCTCGACACCGGCGATGGCGTCGCCCTTGCGCGGGCTGGACGGGTACTTCTTCGCGGCGACGACGACAGCGACCGACGCGGCGTCCCGCCAGCTCAGGTCGCCCTGGTCGGCCAGCTTGCCGGTGGCGGCGGCGAGCAGCAGGCCGCCGAGCGGGGTCTTCAGCATCGGCAGCAGGGCCTGCGTCTCCGGGTCGCCGAAGCGGCAGTTGAACTCGATCACCCGGACGCCACGCGACGTCAGCGCGAGACCGGCGTACAGCAGGCCGCTGAAGGGCGTACCGCGGTGGCGGAGCTCGTCGACGGTCGGCTGCAGGACCTTCTCGGTGATCTCGCCAACCAGGTCGTCCGGTGCCCACGGCAACGGCGTGTACGCGCCCATGCCACCGGTGTTCGGGCCTTCGTCGTCGTCACCGAGGCGCTTGAAGTCCTGCGCCGGCTGCATCGGCAGCACCGTGGTGCCGTCGGTGATCGCGAACAGCGAGACCTCGGGGCCGTCGAGGAACTCCTCGATCAGCACCTGCTCGCACCCGGCCGCGTGCGCGAGCGCCTCCTCACGATCCGAGGTGACGACAACGCCTTTGCCGGCGGCGAGTCCGTCGTCCTTCACGACGTACGGCGGCCCGAACGCGTCGATCGCGGTCGCGGCCTCCTCGGGCGTCGTGCACACGTACGCGCGGCCGGTCGGCACGCTCGCCGCGGCCATCACGTCCTTCGCGAACGCCTTCGAACCCTCGATCTGGGCCGCCTCGCGGGACGGACCGAAGACCGCGATGCCGACGTCGCGCAGCGGATCGGCCAGGCCGGCCACCAACGGCGCCTCCGGGCCGACGACGACCAGGTCGGCATCCAACTCTTGCGCGAGCGCGACGACGGCGTCATGGTCGGAAATGTCCACCGAACGGCAACTGACCATTTGCCCGTCGTACGCCGCGCGCAACGTCGCGATGCCAGGATTCCCCGGGGCCGCTACGACCTGCTCGACCTCGGGGTCCTGGGTCAGCGCCCAGGCCAGTGCGTGTTCGCGGCCACCTGAGCCGATCACCAAGACCTTCACGGGCCATCAGCCTAGCGTGCCCTGGCCCTTGCGGCCCCGCGCGGTGTAAGACTGCGGATTTACTGGAGGTGAGCGATTGACTACATCGACCGTACCGGCGCGCGCCGGCCGCCGGCCGGCCCCGGCGTCCCTGCTGTCCTGGCTGATGCTCGTGCCGTGCCTGGTGGTGTTCGCGCTGTTCATCGTCTGGCCGCTCGGGAAGTCCGTCTCGCTGTCCCTGCACGGCTCTGACCTCTTCGGCCGGCCGGACGCGTACGTGGGGCTGCAGCACTACCGCGACATGCTCGGATCGCCCGGCTTCCGGCACATCCTCGGGGTGACGTTCGCATTCGTGCTGCTCACCGTGATCCCCGGCGTACTCGGCGGGCTGGTGGTCGTGCTGCTGCTCGAGCAGCACATCAAGGGCATCCGGGTCTTCCGGACCGCGTTCGCGCTGCCGTTCGCGTTCTCGGTCGCGAGCGCGTCGGTGATCTTCGCGACCATCTACAACCCGGCGATCGGCCTCGCCAACGGTCTGCTCGGCCGGTTCGGCGTGGACCGGATCGGCTGGCTGACCGATCCGTCCTGGGCGCTGATCAGTGTTTCGATCACTACGGTCTGGATGAGCATCGGGTACAACGTGCTGGTCCTGTCCGCGGGCATCGGCGCGATTCCGGCCGAGCTCAACGAGGCGGCGACACTGGACGGCGCCGGCGGCTGGCGCGCCTCGCGGTACATCACCATCCCACTGCTCGGGCCGCAGCTGTTCTTCCTGGTCGTGATCTCGACGATCCAGTCCCTGCAGGGCTTCGGGCAGATCAAGATCCTCACCCCCGAGGGCGGGCCGGAGCAGTCCACGAAGACGCTCGTCTACTCGATCTACCACACCGCCTTCGCGAACAACGCCAGCGACTTCGGCGCCGCATCGGCCCAGGCGATCGTGCTGCTGGTGATCCTGCTGATCTGCACGGCGATCCAGTTCGGCGTCCTGGAGAGGCGGGTGCACTACAAGTGAAGATCGGTCGAATCGTCACGTACGTCGTACTCATCGGCGCGGCCCTGCTGGTGATCTTCCCGGTGTACTACGTCATCGCCGGATCGGTCATGTCGCCCGGACAGATCTCGTCGTACCCGCCGGACCTCTTCCCGCACGGGATCTTCACCGGCAACTACAAGGGCGCCACGTCGTCGGGCACACCGATCGGGCAGCAGTACCTGAACTCGATCCTGCAGACATCGGTGATCACGCTGTCGCAGCTGATCACGAGCGTGCTGGCGGCGTACGCGTTCGTCTTCATGCGGATGTGGGGGCGCACGGTGCTCTTCGGGCTGTTCCTGGCCACGCTGATGGTGCCGTGGGAGTCGATCGTGCTGCCGAACTACCTGACCATCACCAGTTGGCAGCTCGGCGGTCAGCGGCTGACCGCGACGTATGCGGGGACGATGATCGCGCTGGTGCTGCCGTTCCTGGCGAACGCGTTCGGGGTGTTCCTGCTGCGGCAGTCGTTCCTGCAGTTCCCGACCGAGCTGCGGGACGCGGCCACGATCGACGGGTGCGGGCACGGGCGGTTCCTGCGGCAGATCCTGCTGCCGTTGAACAAGCCCGCGCTGATGGCGGTCGGGCTGTACGTGTTCCTGTCCGCCTGGAACCAGTTCTTCTGGCCGCTGCTGATCGGCGACTCGGCGTCCCGCCGGACCTTGCAGATCGGCATCAGCCAACTCAACGACGTGGAGGCGGCCGACCCTGGACTGATCCTGGCCGGCGTCACCCTGTCCATCCTGCCAACGCTGGCCATCGTGATCTTCGGCCAGCGCTTCATCGTCCGCGGGCTCACCGCGGGCGCGATTCGTTGATCAGAAAGGTGGTTGTCATGCGAACCGTCCGACAACGGCGTACGGCGGTCGGCGCTTCCCTCCTGGCGGTACTGGCGCTGGTCGCAGCCGGCTGCGGGGGCAGCGGCAATGACTCCGGCAACTCCAACGGTGGCGCCCAGGACGTGCCCGGC
Source organism: Kribbella sp. NPDC051586 (assembly GCF_044453965.1). Taxonomy (NCBI): domain Bacteria; kingdom Bacillati; phylum Actinomycetota; class Actinomycetes; order Propionibacteriales; family Kribbellaceae; genus Kribbella; species Kribbella sp. NPDC051586. The sequence goes on from NZ_JBITDF010000001.1 coordinate 872,285, forward strand.
GCGGACGCCCTGGACAAGGCGACCGGGGTCACCAAGATCACCTTCTGGCACGGCATGAAGGGCGCCAACGGCGCGGCCGTCGACAAATTGGTGAAGGCGTTCAACACCGCGCACGCCGGCAAGATCGAAGTGACCGCGGTCTACCAGGGCGACTACGACGAGACGATCACGAAGTACAAGACCTCGGTGCAGCAGGGCAACACGCCTGCCGTCGTGCAGATCTACGACATCGGGTCGCGGTTCATGATCGACTCCAAGCAGACCGTTCCGGTGCAGAAGTTCGCCGACAAGGACAGCTACTCGCTGGACTCGATCGAGCCGAACATCGCGAACTACTACTCGATCGACGGCGCACTGAACTCGATGCCGTTCAACACGTCGATGCCGCTGCTGTACATCAACAAGGAAGCCTTCGTGAAGGCCGGGCTCGACCCGAACAAGCCGCCGACGAATCTCGACGAGATCATGGCGGATGCGAAGAAGCTGACCGTCAAGCAGGGCGGCAAGACCGTCCAGTACGGCTTCAACGCCGCCATCTACGGCTGGTTCCTGGAGCAGCTCATCGCACAGTCGGGGACGACGTACTGCGACAACGAGAACGGGCGCAAGGATCTCGCGTCGAAGGTGAACTTCGACGACGAGCAGGGCGTCAAGGTCGCGACCTGGTACCAGCAGATGGTCAAGCAGGGTCTGATGCCGAACACGGGCAAGAAGACCGACGACGCGCAGGCCGTGTTCAAGTCCGGTACGTCGGCGATGCACCTGGAGTCGACCGGTTCGCTGCGCGGCTACCTGGATGCGGCGAAGGGCAAGTTCACCGTGCTGACCGCGCCGTTCCCGCACCTGACCGCGTCCGACTCCGGTGGCCCGATCATCGGTGGGGCGTCGTTGTGGATCGACGGCCCGGGACACTCGGACGCCGAGAAGCGCGCCTCCTGGGAGTTCGTGAAGTTCGCGTCCTCGCCGGAGCAACAGGCCGCGTGGCACACCGGCACCGGCTACTTCCCGATCAACAAGAAGGCCCTCGACGAGCCCGCCGACAAGGCCTGGGTGGCGCAGTACCCGCAGTTCACCACCGCGATCACCCAACTCCACAACACCAAGCCGACCAACGCCTCGTCCGGTTGCATCCTCGGCGTCATGCCGCAGGCCCGCAAGGCCTCCGAGGACGGCATCGAAAAGGCCGTTCTGGGCACCGACCCAGCCACCGCCATGAAGGCAGCGGCAGAATCCATCAAGCCCCAGATCGACCAGTACAACAAGACAGTCAAGAAGTAAGCAGGTCCGGCTTGAGGGGGTGGGGTCGCTTCGTGGACCCCACCCCCTCAGTAATGCCAGTAGTAGCGGCCGTCGGCGTTCCAGGCCAGGGGGACTGTGGTGCGGTTGGTGAAGGCCATGCCCAGGCCCTTTGCCAGCTCTACGGTGCGGGCCAGTTGTAGGGCGTAGGGGTGTTGGTTGTCGTCCCACCACTGTTCGGACTGGGTTACGCAGGTTTGGGCTTTGTAGTACGGGTTGGTGCAGGGGTGGGGCGGGAGCCACTTCTGGAGGTGGCGGAAGGTGACGGTGGTGGCGCCGTTGGGGGGCTTGATGGTGCCGGTGGCGTCCAGGCAGTAGCCGGTGGTGGGGATGGCCCATTTGACGTAGTGCTGGCGGCCGCCGTCCGTCGGGATCGGCTGCATGTTGCCGCAGTTCGCGTCGCCGATGGTTTCGGTGGTGACGCGCTGGATCTGGGTGAGGGGTCGGCCGGCGCCGTCGTTGTAGCCGTCCAGCAGGACCCAGTCGCCGTCGTGGATGAAGTGTTCCGCGGACTTCGGTGGCCAGGCCTTCGGGTCGCCCCAGGAGATGTCGGACTCGGTGGCGCTCAGCGGGGTCCAGGCCCATTGCCCGGCGGCGGTCCCGCCGGCGAAGTACTGCCCGGCCGCCTTCTCGAACATCAGCGTGTACTGCGCATAGGTCTCCGTCGCAGCGTCGGAGCTCCGCGGATCCACCACCGCCACAGTCGTCGTCAGCACCGCGGACAAACCGATCACGAAGGCGAGCCTCTTCATCACGGAGGGCAACTTTAGTGCCGATCGGGTTCCGGGTGAGTTCCTGTTCCGCGCAGCCGGAGCGGTCTAGGCTCTCGATCACGAGACCGACCGCTTGAGGAGCTGTGATGCCAGAGCCTGTGACCCAGACGCTCGACGTGCCCGGAGCCACGCTGACGTACGACGTTCGCGGCGACCTTGCGAACCGGCCGGTGCTGCTGGTCATCGGCTCGCCGATGGCGGCCAGCGGTTTCGTGACCCTGGCCTCGCATTTCGCCGACCGCACCGTGATCACCTACGACCCGCGCGGCGTGGAGCGGAGCGTGCGGACCGGCGACCTCGGCGAGCTGTCCCCGGACGATCACGCCGCCGACCTGGCCGCGCTGATCGAGCACCTCGACGCGGGCCCGGTCGACATCTTCGCCAGCAGCGGCGGCGCGGTCAACGCGTTGGCCCTCACCGCGAAGCGCCCCGACCTGATCAACACCCTGGTTGCCCACGAGCCGCCGCTGGCCGCGATCCTCCCCGACGGCGAGCGTGCCCTGGCCGCGGTCGAGGACATGTATGCGACGTACCAGCGCGACGGCATGGGCGCCGGGATGGCCAAGTTCATCGCCTTCGTCGGGTACGACGGCGAGGTCCCCGCCGACTACACCCAGCAGCCCGCGCCGGACCCGGCCATGTTCGGCCTGCCGACCGAGGACGACGGCTCCCGCAACGACGCCCTCCTCGGGCAGAACCTTCGCGGCTGTACGTCGTACCAGCCGGACTTCGACGCGCTGGCCAAGGCGAAGGAGCGGATCGTCCTCGGTGTCGGCGAAGAGTCGGCGAACCAGCTGGCCGCCCGTGGCGGCAAGGCCGTGGCCGAGAAGCTGGGGCTGGACCCGGTCGTGTTCCCGAGCGGCCACGGCGGCTTCCTCGGCAACGAGTACGGTCAGCCCGGCAAGCCGGAGGAGTTCGCCACCACCTTGCGCCAGATCCTCGGCTGATCGCACCCGGAGGACACAACCGGTCGCAAGCTCGCAACCGGTTGTGTCCGGCGTTCCGCTAACAGCGGAACAAGGCTGACATGGAGGGTCCAGGACTCGACGCCACCGACGGGTCTGCTTAGCTGGTGGCATGACTGACAAGCCAGAGATCGACTTTCCGGACGGGCCGCCCCCGGCGGATCTCGAGATCACCGACATCACCGTTGGCGACGGCGACGAGGCGAAGGCCGGTTCGCGGGTCAACGTGCACTACGTGGGCGTGGCCCACTCGACCGGCGAGGAGTTCGACGCGTCGTACAACCGCGGCGCCCCGCTGGCGTTCCAGCTCGGCGTCGGCCAGGTCATCCAGGGCTGGGACACCGGCGTCCAGGGCATGAAGGTCGGTGGCCGCCGCAAGCTGGTCATCCCGCCGCACCTGGGGTACGGCGACCGCGGCGCCGGCAGCGCGATCAAGCCGGGCGAAACCCTGATCTTCGTCGTGGACCTCGTCAGCGTCAGCTGATCCGAGCGCTGTCCGGGACCCCCGCGCCTCCGTCACAATGACGGAGATCGCGGGGGTTCTTCGCGTAGTTGTACTCATCCGCCTCGCCCAGCGGCCCGATTGACTGGGAGGTATGACGACGATGGCTGTGACCACGATCCCCGGCACCCGGGCGAACTGGCTGCGGTACGCCGCCCTGGCCGCGAAGGTGCTGCTCTTCGCATTGTTGCTCTCGGCCCTGATCTGGCCGGACCTGAGCGGGATCAAGGGCAAGGCGTCGACCGCCCGCCTGGTGGTGTACCCGATCGGCGCGATGGTGCTCCCGCTGTGGTGGTGGGCCTACGGTCGTACCCGCAGCAAACTCCACCGCGCCTTCCCGTGGCACGCGGACCTGTTGATGACGCTGCCGTGGCTGATCGACCTGATCGGCAACCGGCTGAACCTGTTCGACACCGTCGACTGGTGGGACGACGCGATGCACTTCGTCCTCTGGGGCTTCCTCACCGCCGGAGTGCTGCTCGCGTTCGCACCTCGCGGCCTGTCCCGAGGTCTCACCGCGTTCGTCGCCCTCGGCTTCGGCGCCACCGCCGCGGTCGTCTGGGAGTTGGGCGAGTACGTCGCCTTCGTTCGCAACTCCCCCGAACTGCAGACGGCGTACACCGACACCCTCGGCGATCTCGCCCTCGGCACCCTCGGCGCTCTGCTGGCCGGCCTGGTCGTCTACCAGGCCCGCATCAGTCTGCTGGACGGTGGAGTGCGTCGATCAGATGCGAGGTGACCTTCTCCGGTGAGCGAGTCCAGTCGGTCGTGAGGACGTGATGGACTCGCCAGCCGGTGGTCGTGAGAGCGCTGGGGTGAGTGGTGAGGCGCTCCAGGAGCGTGTCGGCGGCGACTCGGTCAGGCGTGTCCACGAGTACTGCGAGGCGGTGGCCGGTGTCCCCGGGCAACTTCAGCGCAAGATCGCAGCGGAAGACCGACTCCCCGACGGCAGTGTCCACCTCGACCCCGCGCGCTTCGAGCGACTCGGCGAGCTGCTCGATCACCGCACTTGAGCGCGCGGAAGGCGCGGCGGCCTTGACGGCGTACGGCGTGAGGGCGGCCTTCGCGGCGGCGTGGTCGCCCCGGGAGATCGCGGCGGCGTACGCGAGGAAGCGGCGTAGCGTGTTGGCGCCGTCGTTGTAGGTGTTGGTGATCGCCTCGGGTTCGATGCTGCTGACGATCACCATGTGTTCGCGGGCGCGGCTGAAGATGACGTTCAGGCGTTTCTCTCCGCCGGAGGTGTTGATCGGGCCGAAGTTCATCAGCATCCGGCCGTCCGGGCCGGCGCCGTAGCAGACGCTCATCAGGATGATGTCGCGCTCGTCGCCCTGCACGTTCTCGAGGTTCTTCACGAACAGGCCGGCGTCCTGCTCGCCGTGCGTGCGCACCTGCTCCGCCTCGTACAGCGCCGCGAACTGAGGGTCCGCCTCGGCCAACTCGTCGAGCGCCCGCTCGATCTCGCCCTGCTGGGCTTCGGAGAACGCAACGATGCCCAGACTCTTCCCCGTCTGCCGGATCAAAGTCTCCCGCACCAACGCGGCGATCCACCGCGCCTCGGCCGGATTGGTACGCCGCACGTACACCCCGTCGACGAGCCGCACCGCCGTGATGCTCCCGGCGAGCATGTTGTCACAGACGTCGGACACCATCGGCGAGTCCGACCGCACCGTCCACGGCGGCGCCGCATGGGGTGGCAGCCGATCCGGCACCGTCGCGAGCTTGCCCTGATAGAACGCCGAGTTGCTGAACGAGATCAGCGCCTCGGACCGACTCCGGTAGTGCCACGTGAGCATCGTCGATGCCAGCCGCAGCGCGCTGATCGAGAGGAAGCTGTCCTCGGTCAGCGCGATCCCGACCTGCTCGGCTGCCTCGTCCTCGACGTCCAGCTCTTCATCGGACGTGCGCACCCGGAAGTACTGCGTCGGCGGGAGCTGCATCTGGTCGCCGACGACGATCACCTGCGGCGCGCGGTGCAGCGCCGGGATCGCCTCCTCCACCGGGATCTGACTGGCCTCGTCGTACACCACCACGTCGAATGAAGTTGTCAGCGGCAACGTTTCGGAGACCGACGAAGGGCTCATCAGCCAGACAGGCCGAAGCATCGACACCACTTCACCTGGTGCGCCGGAGGCGAGGTCGCGGATCGACCGGTACCGCATGACCTTGCCGAACTCGTGCTCCAGCTCACGCCGGCCGGATGCGAAAGCCTTCTTCCGCTCGCGGTCCTCAGGCGACATCCCGGTCACACTCTGCTCGGAGTGCGCGACCTCGGCGAGGAAACGGCGACGGACCTGGGCAGTCACCACTTGGGCGTTGAGCTCGGTGAGATCGTCATACACCATGCTCAGTTCGCCGACGATCGCGTCGACTCTCGTCGACGAGAGCTGCAAGGGCGCGGCGGTGCGGACGCGCTCCCATTCGGCGGCGCAGACGGCGTACTCGAGCTGGTCGGGTGAGGCGTCCAGCCGGCGAACGGCGGTGAGGACGGACGGTGGAGCACCGGCGAGCTCGCGGAGCTTGGGGCCGACCGCGCGTACGACGGCGCTCTCCGCGACGAGCCGATCGGCCAAGTCGCGGACGCCGTCGACCGTCAGCGTGTCCCAGTGGTCGGCGAGCAGGTCCTGGGTGGATTCCTCGGCCTCGTCGAGGGCGTCGGCCAGGCGGGAGAGCTCGGCCGGGGCGCCGTCTCGCAGTACGAATCGCCAGTCGGGGACGGTCTTGCGGGCGGCGGCCAGTTGGTCGATCAGCTCGCGTGGGTCGTCGACGAACCAGTCCCGGCGCGTCTGCTCGGCGTGTTCTTCGACGGCGGCCGATGCGGAGTGCGCGGCCACCAGGTCGGTGAGGGTGTCGGTGACGGAAGGTTGGACGGCGCGGTTGCCGGCGTCGAAGCGGGTGTGAACGAGGTTCTTCACCCGGCGCCAATCGCCGCTGAGGAAGGAGAGGATGCCGCCTTCCTTGCTCTGAGCAACCTTCAGTGCGGAGCGTGCGTCGGCCGGGGACAGCGGCTCGGTCCAGCCGGCGGCGTCCTTCCAAGCCGCACGCTCAGCCGCCGCCAACCGCTTCCGCTCGTCACCAGCAGCCGCCAGCTCACGAGCCTGTGCGGACCGCGGAACGATCGCCTCGACCCGATCCACCGCCGCCAACGGCTCGACCAACCGCCCGAGGCCGGCCAGCGCCCGCGCCTGTCGCACACTCAGACCGACGGATTCGCCCGAGCCCGCGACACCACCTGACGTGTCCAACCCAGCCAAGGTGTTCGCCACCACGTCCCACCTCGCGCGGAGCTCACGCGCGGCAGCGGTCACATCGGCGCCGTCCCACCGCTCTGTCGCAAGGAACGCCAGCGAACTGCGAGCCAGCACTCCACCAGTAGACGGATCCGCTGAGGCCAACTCCCGCGCAACCTCCCGAACCACATCCCGCGCCGCCCACCACTCCTCGACCCCCGGCACAACCTCACCTTCAGGAGACCACGCGAAGTCGTGCAGCTCCGCCAGCCGGTTGATGAGGTCGCGGAGCGGCGGAGCGCCCGCAGTCAGTTGGTGTTCGAAGGCGTCGACCGTGGACAGGAGGCGGCCGACACGGGCGATCAAGTCCGCGCGGCGTACAGCTAGGGCATCCAGGTCGTCCTCAGCAGCCAGCCACGACTCGTACGTCTCCCGCAGCCCATGCACGAATGCCTTCTTGTCCCCCTGCGAGTCATGGATGAGCGCACACAACCCGTCCAGCCGCCGGCTGGCCAACCGGGCGTGCACGACGTCCAACGCCGCCCGCTTCTGGCAGACGAAGAGCACCCGCTTCCCGCGCGCCACGAAGTCCGCGATCAGGTTCGTGATCGTCTGCGACTTCCCCGTCCCCGGCGGCCCTTGGATCACGAAGCTCTCGCCTCGCCGAGCCCGGGCGATCGCCGCCACCTGCGAACCATCGGCAGGCACGACGAGGTGCCGATCGGCCGGAGCCAGCTCCGGCGGAGTGCTGCCGATCGGTCGCGGCCGGTCCGAGAACAGCTGCTCGAACGACGCCGCCGACTCCCCACTCGTCAGCAGTTCGTCGTAGTCGCGAACCAGCCCCAGCGTGCGGTAATTGAAGTTCGCCAGAGAGACCGCGCACAGGTCGACGTCCCACGAGTACGGCCCGCCGTCGGTGTCGAGCGAGTACACATCGGTCTCGAGCGCCCGCGCCGGCCGTGGCGACTCCCCCAGCGCGATCCCCAACGGCAACGCCTGCTCCGCGATCTGCGCCCGGTAGATCTGCACGCCCAGCGGCTGGTAGTCCGTACGCCGGTACGAATACGGGTACTGCTTCCCGCCGAACCCGGTGGCCACGGTCCCGCGCCGCCGCCGGTTGTACGTCCGCAGCCGCGTCATCGCCCGCTGCCGGACCAGATCGATCCGCGGCTTCTCCCGCAGATGCAGTTGCAGCCCGGGCTCGGTCGCCTGGATCTCCTTCGCCAGCCGCTCGTGCAGCCCACGCAACGCACCAGGCGAAGACAGGTCGATGGTCTCCGGCAGGGCGATCCCGTACAGGATCCGCAAGCTGTGCCGCAGCGTCGGATTGACCTCGGCGATCGGATCGGTGACGCGCAACGTGTACGAATCCCGCACACCGCGCTTCCGCGTCAGCTCGACCTTCGCCAGCACCAACGGCGAGGCGATCCGCGTATCGCGGTCGTTCTTCAAGTCGTGCCACCGCAGGAACGCCGGCACCAGCCGCAGCTGATCCTGCCCGTAGTCGGCCCGGTCGCGACGAGCCGTCGAGATCAGCTTGTCCAACGTGTTCGCGGCGTACGGCGCCTCGTCGTACCTGATCCACTTCCCCAGCGGCTGCGCCTTCTTCAGCAGGTCACCCGCGAGCTCGTCCCGCCACGTGAACAGCTGCTCCGAGCGGATCGTCCGTACGTCGAGCATCAGCGGCACCGACACCTCGGTGAGGTTCAGCGTCTGCGCGGTCGGCCGGAAGTTGATCAGCCGGTTGCGCCGCGACAGGTCGAACAGCCTGTCCCGCAACGCGCCGAGCACCGCCGTACGCCGGTCGGCCGCGCCGCGCACGATCGCCTCGACGTCGAAGTCCAGCGGCTGTTCGCGGTAGTTCTCGAGCTGTTCGATCAACGAGTGCAGGTCCTGCGCGCGCCGGTGCCGGTCCGGCTCGATCATCTGCGCGGCGACCGACACGATCACCGGATGCAGATCCGGGTCGAGCCGATACAAGTTGCCTCGGGCGTCGATCAGGGTGGCGACGTCCGCGGTCCGGGACAGATCGAGGCCGCAGCCGAGCGCGAGCAGCAGCTGGCCGAGGCTGAAGATGTCGGTGAGCTGGTCGTGGTGACCGACCACGTGCTCCCAGCTCTGCCAGCCGGCCACCAACGTCGGCGCCGTGATCGCGTCCGGCACCGCCTCGGGCACGACGGTCGCCTCCCGGCCGCCACTCTCCCCCAGGTCGAGCTCGGCCTGCCGGTGCGCGACCACCTCGACAGCCGTCGGGCGCTTGCCCTGCCGCGCATCGATCTCGGCCGGCGCCCGCGTCGGCCGACCGGCCTCCGAAGCGTCGAAGCCGAGCCGGTTCTGCTCGTCGACGACGATGCGATCCAGACCACGCAGCGGCGCGACCAACCCGCGCTCGTGGACAGCCGCCGTCTCGTGGAACAGCGGCAGCACAGCCGCGAGTAGGGCGTCGTTGCCCAGGCCACCCTGAGAGACGGCCAGCGCGACGAGATCCTCCGCGCTCATCCGATCACCTCCGAAGCCCGTACAAATCTCGCGCGCTGTTTGTCGCTCCACCCAAGCTCGTCGTCCGCGACATCGACGTACCCGGGCAGGCCTGATCGCCGCGCAAGGGCCAGCGACGCGATCAGCCCGGCGTCGCCAGCATCCGGATCGGCCGTCGCGAGATCGAGCAGCAAGTAACACAGGTACCGCTTCGTCGCCTTCGTCAGCGGTCTCGGTCGCGGCATCGGCGCCCCATCCACCGGACGCACTGTCAACGGCTCGTCGAACCGCACAGTTCCCGCTGCCACACCAGGAGCATCCGCGAACCCGGCAGCCGCTGTCGCAACCGCATCCGTCCGCAGGCCCTCGGTCTGCGCGATCACAGCGGCAAAGTCGCGGCTCAGCTCGCGCAACAGCACGGCGTCGAGCAGGTCCGGCGCGTCCACGTCGAGCGGCCCGGTCACCAGCTCCTCGACGTACTCACCCTCGACCCAGTTCTTCAGCGCCCAGGCACGCCCGACCGCCTCAGGATGCGTGGTCCCGCGACTCCCTGAGCGTAGATCCAGTGACTCCGCCTGCCGCAGGTACGCGGCGGGGTCTGCTGTACTCAGCCCCGTCTCCAGCTTCAGCAGTGCGCGGATCGTCGTACTCAGGTCACCGCAAGCCGTCAGCGCACCCCGATCGGCGAACAGCTCGGTCGCGAGCGACCACCGCCGATGCGTCTCGAGGTAATGCGAAGGTGTCCGCGCGTCGCCCGCCGCAGCGTCGAGCAGCCTGTCGACGGCGAGGTACCCACCGTCCTCGGCCTCCCACAACAGCCGGTGCGCGAGCTCATGCCCGATCACCGCCGTCAGCTCGTCCTCGTCCAGCCGATCGAGCAACGGCCCCTGGAACAGGATGACTGGCTCGGCCTGGTGAAGGTACGCCGCGTTCGGCTCGCCGCTCACCTGGAAGTACTCGACCTCCGCCACCACCCCGAGCGCCTCCGCCGCGCGACGCCCGGCCCGGTGCACGACGGGGTGCGCGTCCTCCTCCAGACGGTACGCGTTCCGCAACAGTGCGTCGCCGAGATCGCCCTCCGGCCCGCCGTGCAACGCCGCCCACGCGCGCTCGTCCTGACGGCGCACAACCGCCAGGACGGACTGGTGATACCCGAGCACGGACAACATGGCCGCCACCATAACCACCCCGACCGACGAAAAGGTGCTAAGGACAGGAGGTAGTCCGTACAGGGCCCGACCAGCACGCCTGAGCCGGGCGACGAGCAGCGCCCATCACCCGATTACCTCCTGTCCTTATGCCCTGATCAGTCGGGTGTTGGACGGCAGATGCCGTTGGCCGCGGCGCTGGCGGCCAGGGCCGCGGCCGCAAGGTTTCCGGACGGGGAATCCGCTGTGTCGGTTCGATCCGTTCGGGTGGTGTGCCGGCCGATCGGCACCACCATCGGGGTGCCGGCAACGGGGTCGGGAACGACCTTGACGGCCAGACCGAAGATGTCGTGCACGACCTCTTCGCTGATCACGTCCTGAGGGTTGCCTTCGGCAACGATAGCCCCGTCCTTCATCGCGATCAGGTGGTCGCCGAACCGGCAGGCCTGGTTGAGGTCGTGCAGCACGAGCACGATCGTCCGGTCGTCGGACTTGTTCAGGTCGACGAGCAGATCGAGCACCTCGAACTGGTGCGTCAGGTCCAGGAACGTCGTCGGCTCGTCCAGCAGCAGGATGTCGGTCTCCTGCGCCAGCGCCATCGCGATCCAGACCCGCTGCCGCTGACCACCGGACAGCTCGTCGATCGGCCGGTCCGCGATCGACAGTACGTCGGTCGACGTCATCGCGTCCGCGACCGCCTCGTCGTCGGTCTTCGACCACTGCCGGATCCACCGCGTCCGCGGGTACCGCCCGCGCCCGACCAGGTCGGCGACCGTGATCCCCTCCGGCGCGGTCGGCGACTGCGGCAGCAGACCGAGCTTGGTCGCCACCTCGCGCGTCGGGATCTGCTGGATGCTCTTGCCGTCCAGCAGAACGGTGCCGCGCGACGGCTTCAGCAACCGCGCCAGCGTCTTCAGCAGCGTCGACTTGCCGCACGCGTTGGCGCCGACGATCACCGTGATCTTCCCGGTCGGGATCCGCACCGACAGGTCGTGGATGATCTCCCGCTGGTCGTACCCGACCGCAAGACCGTCGGCAGCCAAGCTGTGTGGTGTCACAGGTTCCACAGAGTTCTCCATCTCTCAGCCACCACTTCCGACGCTGTTGGCCCGGGCCAGCAGGAACATCAGGTACGGCGCACCCACCACGCCGGTCACCACCCCGACCGGCAGCTGCGTGTCCCCGAACGCGTGCTGTGCAACAAGATCCGACAACGCGACGACCAGCGCCCCGAGCAGCCCGGACGCGATCATCGCCGGCCCCGGCGACCGGGTCAGACGCCGCGCGATCGGCGGCGCGACGAACGCGACGAACCCGATCGGCCCCGCCGCCGAGGTCGCCACCGCGGCGAGCAGTACGGCGATCACGATCAGCCCGAGCCGCGACACCTCCACCCGCAACCCCAGCCCGTACGCCGTCTCGTCGCCCAGCTGCAGGATCCGCAGCTGATGCACGAGAAACACCATGAACGGCAGCAGTACGACGAACGTGATCGCCAGCGACCGTACGTTTGACCAGTCCCGCCCGTTCAGGCTCCCGGTCAGCCAGATCAGCGCCTGCTGAGCGATCTCCACCCGCGCCTTGGTCAGCAGGTACGACGTGATGCTGGTCGCGATCGCACCGATCCCGATGCCGATCAGGATCAGCCGGTAACTGGACACCCCGTGCCGCCAGGCGAGCACGTACATGAGGAACGCCGTCAGCACCGCACCGACGATCGCGGACGCCGACACCGCGACCCCGGTCAGGCCGAGCGTCACGATCGCGAACACCGCGAACGCGCTCGCGCCGTACGTCACACCGATGATGTCCGGGCTGGCCAGCGGGTTGCGGGCGATGCTCTGGAAGATCGCGCCGGACAGACCCAGCGCCGTACCGACGAGCAGGCCGGTGAGTGCCCTGGGCAACCGAAGGGTGTTGACGATGAACTCGGTCGCGTGGTCGCCGCCGCCGAACAACGTCTTCACCACGTCGATCACCGGGATCTTGAAGTCCCCGAGCGACAACGAGACGCAGAAGGTCGCGAACACCACAACGGAAAGCACGACGATGACAATGAGCGAACGGGTCTGCCGGGCAGCGCGGGCCCGGGCGATGATCTGAACCGCTTCGGCCGTCACAGGTCTGCCAGCTTCCTGCGGCGTACCAAGACGATGAAGAACGGTGCACCGAGGACCGCGGTCACGATGCCCACCTGCAGCTCGCCGGGCTGGGCGACGACCCGGCCGATCACGTCGGAACCGAGCAGAAGGATCGGAGCGAGCAGCATCGAGTACGGCAGGATCCATCGGTAGTCCGGACCGGTCACCAGCCGCGCCACATGCGGGATGGTCAGCCCGACGAACCCGATCGGCCCGGCCGCCGCGGTCGCCGCGCCACACAACAGTACGACGACCACCGCGACGAACAACCGCGCCAGACCGACGCGCTGCCCGAGCGACTTGGCTACGTCGTCCCCGAGCGACAGCGCGTTCAGCACCCGCCCGCAGAACAGCGACAGCACGATCCCGATCACGATGAACGGCGCTACCTGTTCCGCGACGTCCGGACCGCGGCCGGCGAACGACCCGACCGACCAGAACCGGAACTGGTCGAAAGTGTCGACGTCGCCGATCAGCAGGGCCGTCGTCAACGACCCGAGCATCGCCGTCAGCGCCGCGCCGGCAAGCGCAAGCTTCACCGGCGTCGCGCCCTCCCGCCCCAGCGAGCCGAGGAAATACACCGCCACGGACGCTGCCGCCGCGCCGGCGAACGCGAGCCAGACGTAGGCCGTCAGCGTCGACAACCCGAACCAGTAGATGCCCCCGACAACGAACAACGCGGCGCCGCCGTTCACGCCGAGGATGCCGGGATCGGCCAGCGGGTTCCGGGTCACGCCCTGCATCAACGCACCGGACAGCCCGAGTGCGGCGCCGACCATCAGACCGATCAGCGTCCGCGGCACCCGCAGCGACCTGACGATCACGTGATCGGTGTTCGACTCGTTGTAGTGGCGCAGGGCATCGATCACCGTGGACAGCGGGATCTGCTTCGACCCGATCGCGATGCTGAGCAGACACACCAGCACCAGCAGGACGACGCAGCCGATCAGCCCGGCGACGAGCGTGGTCCGCTTGGCCCGGCGTCGTGGACGCGGGGAAGCGGCTGCCACGTCGGGGTCGGCGGAGGCGACAGCACTAGGCGGGGGCATTGGACTTTCGGGATCCTCTTAGGTAAGGCTAACCTCTAGGCTCTTCACCATAACCCGGCCGCCGTCAGGTGCGCACCCGAGCCTCCCCCTGCGAAGTTTCCTGACCGGGGCAGTTGGGCGGACATAGAGACGAGAGAGTGAAACCACAGTATGACGACTGTGCTCGAGCGACCGATCGAGTTCGATTCGCTCCTGGCCACTGTGGGGGCCGTCGAGGACCTGAGCCCGCATCTGCGTCGCGTGACGTTCGTCGCACCGCGGATCGCGGACGCGGTCACAGCCGGCCCTGATCAGCGGATCAAGGTCCTGCTCGCCCCGCCGAACGGGACCGCGATCAAGCTGCCGTCAGGCCCCGAGTGGTACGCCGAATGGTGCGCGCAACCCGTCGACGAGCGTTTCATCATGCGGACGTACACCGTGCGCGCGCTCCGGCCGGAGGTGGCCGAGCTGGACGTCGAGTTCGTCCTGCACGGCGTGAACGGGCCGGCGTCGGCGTGGGTGAGCGAGGCGCAGCCGGGTGACGAGGTCGGTCTGCTGCTGCCGTTCGCGGTCGACACCACGAGCACCAAGGGTCTGCTGCACTCGGGCGTCGACTACGTGCCGCCGGCGACCAGCGTGCGCCGGATCCTGGTCGCGGACGAGACCGCGCTTCCGGCGGTCGCCGGCATCCTCGAGGAGCTCCCGGCCGGAGTACATGCCACCGTGTTCATCGCCGTACCGGATGCTGCTGACATGCGACCGCTGCCAGGTGACGCCGACATCACCTGGGTCACGGACGGATCGTTGCTGGAGGCGCTCAAGTCGGCGGCACTGCCGTTCGACCCGGACTACGCCTGGGTCGCCGGTGAGTCCTCGATGATCAAGTCGGTGCGCCGTCACCTGGTCAACGTCGTCGGGATGCCGAAGGCCGCGATCTCCTTCCAGGGCTACTGGAAGCGCGGCGAAGCCCACTGCTGAAGGATCCGGGAGAGCCGAAGGGGAGAAGCTCAGCCCTCCCGGAAGTCTTCTGCTAGGACGGGTTCTCCGCGTGGGTCAGCGTCTCCCACGCGACGAACAGGTTGTTCGAACCCGCCGGGCGGCGGGACTCGGTGATCGCCTGGGTGTTCGTCATCGCGATCCCCAGCCGGGTGTGCAGTGCGTTGAAGCCGACCTCGGTGATCGGGCCGAGGCCGCGATTCACCGTGCCCTTGCAGAGCCAGGACGGCACCGGCTCGAGGTTGCGCTCCCAACGGGACTGGAACCCGAGCGCCTGGCGAAGCCGCTCACCGAACTCCGGGTACATGTCGATGCCCTGGATCCGGGCGGTCTCCAGCACATGTGAGATCGACGAGATGCCGTAGCCGGTGTGGGTGAAGTCGCGGCAGGTCTCCTGAGTCAAGCCTGTCACGAACGTCCCCTGGCCCTGCCAGTAGCTGACGATCTTGTCGCGGGTGTTGAGGTTCTGGCTCGGCACCGTCTTCGGCAGCGCGCCGTCGGACTCCAGGTACACGTACGCCGGTACGCGCAGCCGGTACAGCGCGATCGCCTTGTCGTAGATGGTCTTGTCCTCCAGGAACACACCCATGCCCTGGAGGGCCTCGGTCATGCTCAACTCCCAGTTCCCGTTGGAGTTGGAGCCGTTGATGATCTCGGGAACGTAGACGTTGCGCAGCATGGTGGCGAAGCGGCCCGAGTTCGGCCAGTTGCCGTACACGTGCTTGATGATCTCCGCGGCCTTCGGCCACGAGGAGGCCGACCACGCCGTCTGCAGCGGTGCGTTGCTGTTGGTGTGGTCCTTGATCGTGGCCGACCACGCGTCCATCAACTGGATCGACTTCTGCGCGTAGCGGTCGTCACGGGTCAGGTACCAGAGCAGAGCGTCCGTGTACGCCGCGATGGCGTCCTGGCGCTCGTCGGTACAGCCGAGGTTCGGGTTCGAGTACGGGCCGCACTCCACGACCGCACGTGGTTTCGGCGTACGGGACAGGGATGCGTACGTGCTGCTCTTGGCCTGGTTGAACGCGCTGGTCCACGGCTGCGCGCCGGCCTGCACCTTGGCCCGGACGAAGTCGAGCTGAGCAACGCTCACGCCGACACCGGGATGGGTGAACGCGGCCGGCGCGTCTTCGCGCGCCGGCGCGTTCGAGGACGCGACTGCAGGGCTGCTGAGGGTCCCGGCAACCAGCGCAGCACAGGCTGCGGCCAGGACCAGAGGTTTCTTTCTCATGGCGGTGTCCTGTCTTTCGGGGCGGTGGACACGTGCGCTTCCCCCACTAGCGCAGGGTCTTTTCGGAAGTTTGACGACGGACGGTGAGGGCGTCAACATCTCAGCAGGAAGAAAGTTCACTTCGGAACAAAACAGGAGATTTTCCCAGCTCAGTGGAACAAAGTGAGGATCTGTCCCATGAAACGACGCCAGTTCCTAGCAGTCGGAACCGCAGTCATGGCCGCCCCGGCACTACCCTCCGTCACCGCTACCGCCGCAGCACCGCCCGGCACCCTGCCGTCCCGGGCCGCGATCGTCGCCACCGTCCGTCGCGTCGCCGACCAGTGGATCGGCTCCCACCCGGACTCCGGCGACAACGGCTGGGCCCGGTCGACGTTGTTCAGCGGGCTGATGGCCGCGTACCGGTTGACCGGCGAAACGCAGTACCTGGACTACACCCGCGCGTGGGCCGAGAAGCACGCTTACGGCATCCCCGGCGGCGTCACCACCCGGCACGCCGACAACCACAACTGCATCCAGGCGTACCTCGACCTGTACGAACTCGAGCCGTCCGCCAACAAGTTGGCCGCAGCGACCGACACGATCCAGCGGATGGTCGACAGCACGAAGGTCGACGACTGGTGGTGGTGCGACGCACTCCACATGGCGATGCCGCCGTTCGCGCGGCTCGGGAAGCTTCGCAACGATCCGGCGTACGCGACGAAGCTCTACCAGCTCTACAACCACACGAAGCGGACCCGCCAGCTGTGGATCCCGTCGAGCGGACTCTGGTACCGCGACGAGCGCTTCCGGCCCGGCGGCATCACCTCACCGCACGGCAAGCCCGTCGTCTGGTCCCGCGGCAACGGCTGGGTCGCGGCCGCACACGTCAAGACCCTGAAAACCCTTGCGAACCAGGAGTACTCCGACACGCTCAAGCAGCTCGTCACCGCCCTACGCCCGATCCAGCGCACCGACGGCTTCTGGAACGTCAACCTCACCGACGCCCAGCACCTACCCGGCCCGGAAACCAGCGGTACTGCGTTCTTCGCGTACGCGTCGGCGTACGCCGTGCGGACAGGACTGTTGCCTAGCGCAACCTACCTCCCGGTCGCCGCCCGCGCCTGGAACGGCATGGTCACCACGGCCGTCCACCCCAACGGCTTCCTCGGCTACGCCCAAGGCGTCGGCGACCGCCCCGAATCCAGCCAACCCATCACCTACGACACCACCGCCGACTTCGCCGTCCGCGGCTTCCTCCTCGCCGGCGCCGAACTCGCAGCCCTCAGTGACCAAGCTGGCTGGTGATCCGCTCGACGACAACGCTCGCCGCGTAACGCATGGTGCCCGGCGGCTCGACGTTGGTCCAGCCGCCAGTGTACTTCCGCGCAACCGCCTGCTCCAGCGCCAGCTCCGGATCCGCCACCAGGTCGTCGATCCGGCCTCGCAGCTCGACGTAGTACGTCGGCCGGGCCGGATCGACGATCGCCACTGAGATCGACGGATTCCGCCGCAGGTTGCGCAGCTTCTGCCGGCCCTCCACCAGACTGAAACGGACCCGCTCGCCGTCCCAGAGGAACCACAGCGGCGTCACCTGCGGCTCACCGCGCCTGCCGATCGTCCCGACCATCGCGATCGCCGTCGAAGACAACAGGTCATGGAACTGCGCCGGAATCTCCACGGTGGCGAGAATAGACTCAGCTGAGGGCGAACTCGCTCGCGTGGACGCCGGCAGCGTTCATCAGCGCCGAGGCGGTTGCGACGCCGATGCCGCCAAGAGGTTGGGCTCGGACCACGGCTCGTGCGCTCGCGCCGTCGAAGATCATGGTGAGTTGGATGGCGAGCGTGGAGGGGTCCTCGGCTCCGGCCTTCACCAGCTCGCGGTGGAAGAAGTCGGTGAGCTGCTGCTTGAAGTGCCGCGCCACCACCGACCCCGGGTGCTCCGGGTTCTTCAGCTCCACCGCGGTACTCACATACGGGCAGCCGAGGTAGTTGCCCGACGCAACCAGCTCGTCCTGGCGCTCGAACACGGTCAGGATCCGCTCCCGCGGCGACCGCTCGTCCTCGGCCCCCGGCTGCAGCAGCGCCTGGTACGCAGGACCGCGGCTGGCCAGGCTCTCCGCGATCAGCTCATCCTTCGACCGGAACAGCTGGTACATCGACTTCTTCGACACCCCGGCCGCCTTGCAGAGCGCGTCCACTCCGATGTTGACGCCGTCGCGGTAGAAGAGTTCCCCCGCGGCGTCCAGCAGTCGCTCACGGGGTGTCGCCGAAGTGCTCATGCAATGAGGGTACCGGCTGGATTTGAAAACGGAAACCGATCGGTTTACTGTGTGCGAAACAGATCGGTTTCCTCCTAGGGAGTTTCAGATGACCACACTCGAAGGCGCCGTCGTCCTGGTCACCGGCGGCCAGCGCGGTATCGGCAAGACGATCGTCGACGACCTGCTCAGCCGCGGCGCGGCCAAGATCTACGCGACCGCCCGCACGCCGAAGCCGAGCACCGACCCACGCGTCGTACCGCTTCCGCTGGAGATCACCGACCCGGCGTCGATCGAGGCTCTGGCCGCGGCCGCCCCGGACGTGACGGTCCTGATCAACAACGCCGGCGCCGGCTCGCCGGACACGTACCTGGACGCGTCGATCGACGACGTCCGCGCCGTCTTCGACGCGAACTTCTTCGGCCCGCTCCAGCTCACCCAGGCGTTCGTGCCGATCATCGAGCGCAACGGCGGCGGCCACATCCTCAACGCCCACTCGGCGCTGTCCTGGGTCGCCCGCCACGGCGCGTACTCCGCGACCAAGGCGGCGTTCTGGCTGCAGACCAACGCGATCCGCCTCGAGCTGCTCGACCGCGGCATCGGCGTCACCGGCCTGCACATGGGGTACGTCGACACCGACATGGCGTCGGCGGTCACCGCCCCGAAGTCCCGGCCCGAGGACATCGCGAAGCAGGCCCTCGACGGCATCGAGTCCGGTGCGTACGAGGTCCTGGCCGACGACACCGCCCGCGGCGCGAAGGCCGCCGTCTCCGGCGACCTGACCGCGCTGTATCCCGAGCTAGTCGGCTGAGACGTAGACGTCGCGATCGCGGGCGTACTCCATCGCGCCCGCGATCCCGTCGGCAACGTCCGCCCCGAGTTCACGCTCGACGACGTGCAGCGCGAGATCGATCCCGCAGGTGATGCCGCCGGCGGTGACGAGGGTGCCGTCGTCGACGACCCGATTGGTCTTCAGGTCTGCGCCGAACGCCTCCAGTTCGGCCCACGCGCCACGGTTCGTGGTGGCGGGGCGGCCCTTCACCAGCCCGGCCTCGGCGAGCAGCATCGAGCCGGTGCACACCGAGCCGATCCATTGCAGGGACGGCGCCAGCCCGGCGATCCGCGCCGGCATGACTCCGCGTCGGGCCTCGGCCCACGAGCCCTTCTCCGCGCGGTTCATCCATCCGCCGCCCGGGACGAAGAGCGCGTCGGGCTGCCCCAGGCCTTCCGGCGCCTTGAACTGCAGGCCGTGCAGCCCGGTCAGCTCGGCCGGCCCGTCCAGCCCGACCAGCGCCATGTCGAACCCGGGCCGCCGCGCCGCATGGCTCCAGACCTCGAACGGCCCCATCACGTCCATCTCGTCCACACCGTCGAACACCAGGATCTCGATTCGCATACCCCCACCCAACCGGTCCGGCGGCGGGGGCAGCCAGTGGCCACGACGCCGGTGTTCGCAAGGATCTGGCCAACCTCGTCAGACCAGGACGTCGGTGGCCTTGTGCTTGCGGTCGACGCCCTCGACGAAGATCACCACGCCGTCGGAGTTCCCGGTCCGCAGCGGCAGGATCTCGCGGTAGTCCGGCGACTCGTACCAGTCCCGCAGGTGGTCGTAGTCGGGGAACTCGATCACGATCGGCGCCCCCTCCCATTCGCCCTCGATCTGCTCGGGTGCCGCACCGTGCACGATGAAGTGACCGTCGTACGGCGCGAGCGTCTCGTCGATCCGCTCCAGGTACTCGACGATGTCGGCGCCCATCCGGACGTTGCGCAGGTAAGCGATCGCGTATGCCTTCATTCTCTGTGTCATAGCTCCAGCTTTGACCACGCGCAGAATTCAGACGATTACCTCTGAGGTCATCAGGACGGCTTGATCTGCTTCCGACGTACCGTAGATGCCATGTCAGTGTCAGGGGGGCCACCTTCCACCCATGCCGAGGAGGTGGAGGACGAGCGGCTCGGACCGTACCGGTTGATCCGGCGGCTCGGACAGGGCGGCATGGGCGTCGTCTACCTGGCCGAGGGACCGGAGCACCAGGAGGTCGCGGTCAAGGTACTGCGGCCGCACGTCGCGCACGACCCGATCGCACGGGCCCGCCTCCAGCGCGAGGCGAACACATTGCAGAAGGTGGACCACCCCGGCGTGGCCGGCATCCTCGACCACGACCTGGAGGCCGAGCGCCCCTACCTGGTGACCCGCTTCGTCCCAGGACGGCCGCTGGACGAGCAGGTGGACGAGCGCGGCCCGCTGACTCCGCGCAAGTGGCTGCCGCTGGCCGGCTGCCTGGCCGAGTCGCTGCAGGCGATCCACGCGGCCGGAGTGATCCACCGCGACCTGAAGCCCGGCAACGTGATGATGTTCAACGGCAAGCCGGTGATGATCGACTTCGGCATCGCTCAGGCCGCCGACGACCTGCGGCTCACCCAGACCGGGCTGGTGATCGGTACGCCGGGATACCTGGCGCCTGAGCTGATCGAGGGCGAGATGGTGTCGGAGTCCGCGGACTGGTGGGGCTGGGCGGCCACTGTCGCGTTCGCCGCGACGGGACGCCGGCCTTTCGGCAAGGGCCCATTCGAGGCGGTGCTCGCCCGGGTGCACTCCGGCCAGGCCGACCTGGAGGGACTGGACCCGCGGCTGAAGCCACTGCTCGCCGCGGCGCTGTCGCCGGGCAAGGCCGACCGGCCGACGCAGGAAGAGATCATGACCGGCCTCAGCCGGTACTCCGAGGGCCGCGACGCGCTCCTGCCTCGCGAGACGCCTACTGTCGCCGCCGTACCGCCGACCCGGCTCGTCACGAAGCTCATGCCGACGGAAGAGCCGGACGGACCGACTCCCACACAGGTGGCGCAGCTTGTGCCGCCGGTGATCCCACCGCTGTCGGCGTTCACACCGATCCGCGACAAGATCCGCGACGCGGCGAAGAAGCCGGTGGCCGAGGTCCCTCCGCACCCGGCGACGTACAGCCCGGCCCCGAACGCAGCTGCCCCGGCCGGGATGCCACTGCCGTACCAGAGCGGTCCGCCGGCGCCGTACTCGCAGCCCTACCCGCAGGCCGGTCCACCGGCGACTGCGCAGCCTGCCCAACCTGTGCAACCTGCTCAGCCCGCGAAGGCTCCGCCCACCGGTCGACGTACTGCGGTCGTCATCGGCTTCATGGTCGCGCTGACCGGATTGATCGCACTCACCCCGCTCGTCGGCTCGACAGTCGCCATGGTACTGCTGGTGCTCGCGCGCACGGTCGACCGTTCGAGCACGGCGTTGATGCGGCGCCGCCAGGTCCGCGGACGCTCCGGCAAGTCGGACGGCGTCATCGCAGCAGCCGCGAGCCCGCTACAGCTGGCGATGGCCGCGCTGATCACTCTGCCCTGCCTGATCCTGCCGTTGGTCATGGCGGTGGTTGTCGGCGGCATCGTCACCGGCGTCGCCGCTACGGCGTACGACCTCAACTGGCAGCCGCTGTCGGCAGTCGGCTTCGGTAGCGCCGCACTGACCGCGCTCTTCACGTCATGGTGGGGCCCCGGCGGCAGCTCGCTGCGTCGAGGCGCCCACATCACGGCGCGCAACACGTTCCGAGCGCATTGGCTGTCTGCGCTGATGGCCGTCGTGCTGCTGGCGGTCGGTGGTATCACGTTCTACAAGGCCACACAGGGCGCAGGAGCAGGCTGGGCGCGCACTCCGATCGAGACGCCGAACATCGAGCGTCCGACGCTCGGCGACCTGCGCAACGCCCCGTTCATCCGCGACCTCCCCATCATCGGCAACTGACGACGGGGAGGCCGGGCGCCCTTCTCAGAGCTGGACGATCTGGCTCCGCTCGGGGCCGACGCCGATCGCGGAGATGCGAGCGCCGCTGAGCGACTCGACAGCGCGGACGTAGGACTGCGCCTCCTTCGGCAGGTCCTCGAACGTGCGGCAGCCGGAGATGTCGTCGGACCAGCCGTCGAACTCCTCGTAGACCGGGACCGAGTGGTGGAAGTCGGTCTGGGTCATCGGCATCTCGTCGTACCGGACGCCGTTCACCTCGTACGCGACACAGACCGGGATCTTCTCGCGGCCGGTGAGGGTGTCGAGCTTGGTGAGGACGAAGTCGGAGACGCCGTTCACGCGAGCGGCGTACCGGGCGATGACCGAGTCGTACCAACCGCAGCGACGCGGGCGGCCCGTCGTCGTACCGAACTCGGCGCCCTGCTGCCGCAGCCACTCACCGTCCGCGTCGAGCAGCTCGGTCGGGAACGGGCCCTCGCCGACGCGGGTGGTGTAGGCCTTCACGACGGCCATCACGCGGTCGATCCGGGTCGGCGGGATGCCGGTGCCGGTGCACGCGCCGGCGGAGATCGCGTTCGACGAGGTGACGAACGGGTACGTGCCGTGGTCGACGTCGAGCAACGTGGCCTGACCGGCCTCCATCAGCACGGTCTTGCCGTCGTCGAGCGCCTTGTTCAGCAGCAGGCTGGTGTCCGCGACCATCGGCCGCAGGCGGTCGGCGTAGGCCAGCAGCTCGTCCAGCACCTCGCGAATCTCGACCGCGCGCCGGTTGTACACCTTCACCAGCAGCTGGTTCTTCTGCTCCAGCGCGCCGGTGACCTTCTGCTCGAGGATCTTCTCGTCGTACAGGTCCTGGATCCGGATGCCGACCCGGTTCATCTTGTCGGCGTACGTCGGACCGATACCGCGGCCCGTGGTCCCGATCTTCCGGCTGCCGAGGAACCGCTCGGTGACCTTGTCGAGGGTCCGGTTGTACGGCGGGATGACGTGCGCGCTCGCGCTGACCACGAGTCGCGACGTGTCCACTCCGCGCGCCTGCAGCGCGTCGAGCTCCTCGAACAGCACGCTGAGGTCGACCACGACCCCGTTGCCGATCACCGGGGTCACGCCCGGTGTGAGGATGCCGCTCGGGAGCAGGTGCAGCGCGTACTTCTCGGATCCGATCACCACCGTGTGGCCGGCGTTGTTGCCGCCGTTGAACTTCACCACGTAGTCGATGACCTCGCCCGTGTTGCCGAGCAGATCGGTCGCCTTGCCTTTGCCCTCATCGCCCCACTGGGCGCCGACGAGCACGATTGCGGGCATCTCAGCCCTCCTCTTCACGCACCAACTTCACACCCCGTGGCGGTCGGTGCTGGAAACGGTGAAGCCCGGAGACGTTCACCGGACATTCATCCGGTAACGCATCCAGGCTCTTGCGACCAAAGCCTACCGGAACCGGGCGCAGGCGTTTCGGGCCTGTCCACAATCTCCAAGCGACTGTTTCAAATAGCTGTTTCATCAAGCGATGGGTTGCCAACTTGCGTGATCACGTGCACACTCTTAGTCAGCGGCCCGCCGAAACTGCCGCAGGGGACGGTTCCGGCGGGCCGCTTCCTCATTTACTCAAGGCCCTCGGGGTTCGAGGCGAGCCACTCCTTCACGCGGCGGTCGGCCTCCTCCGGTGAGACGTCCTCGACCTTCGTCAGGATCGCCCAGCGGTGCCCGAACGGGTCGATCACCGTGCCGAAGCGATCCCCGGTCATGAAGGTCTGCACCGCCTCGACCGACGTCGCGCCGGCCTCGATCGCCTTCGCGTACGTCGCGTCCACGTCCGGCACGTAGTGCACCAGCGAGGAGTGCACCCACTCGCCGTTCGGCGCCCGCAGCCCGATCTGCGGCATCTGGTCGCTCAACTGCAGCATCGAGTTCCCGATCTTCAGCTCCGCCTGGCCGACCCGCCCGTCGGGCAGGTCCTGCCGGCTGATCACCTCCGCCCCGAAGACCGACCGGTAGAACTCGATCGCCTTCGGCCCGTCCGCGACGGCGAGGTACGGGGTCAGCGAGTGATAACCGTCGGGGATGGGGTTTACCGTGTTCGTCGTCATGACTCTTAGTCAACGGTGTGACCGCCGTACCGGTCTTGTAAGAAAGCGACAGCCTTGACCCAGCCGCCGGACAGCGAGAAGGGCATCCTGCATCCGCGGGAGCAGGCCCGGCACCGCTCGCTGCAGCGCCTCGCGCCCGGTCCGGACGCGGGGCGGTTCGTGGAGTGGTACTGGATCGTCGAGTGGGATCTGGACGAGCCGTACACGGCCGAGGTGCTGCCGTTCCCGAGCGTGAACGTGACGTTCGAGCAGCCGGGTGGCGCGTTCGTGAACGGCGTCTGCACGCGCAAGTTCGAGCGGGAGCTGGTGGGCCGGGGACGGGCGTTCGGGGTGAAGTTCTGGGCCGGCGGTTTCGGCGCGATCACCGGACTCGACGTTGGTTCGTTCCGCGACGAGGTGCTGCCGTTGAGCGAGGTCTTCCCGGACGGCGATCGGCTGGCGGACCTGATGTTCACGGCCGAGTCCGACGAGCGACGTCGCGCCGTGTTCGAGGCGTTCCTGCGCGACCACCTCGCGCCGCCCGACCCGTCGTACGAGCTGGTGCGCGAGATCGTCTCGACCATGACGACCGACCGGTCGATGGCACGCGTGGACGAGATCACCGAGCGATTCGACGTACCGATCCGGACTCTGCAGCGGCTGTTCCGGCGGTACGTCGGCGTCGGGCCGAAGTGGATCCTGCGGCGCTATCGGCTGCACGACGGCGCCGAGCTGCTTGCCCAGGGCGAAGTAGCCGAGCTGGCGGAGCTGTCCGCGTCGCTCGGCTACTTCGACCAGGCCCACTTCTCGAAAGAGTTCAAGCAGCAGATCGGTCTGACCCCGGCGGAGTACGCCACGAGAGCCGCCGCCGAACGCCAGATCACCTACCGCTGAGCTTCACCGTCATCGCCATCAGCGTTGCCGTCGCCGCTGCTGCGAGCGCGACGACGAAGCCGTACTGCGCACTGTGCCCGTCGACGACCCAGCCGGCGAATGCGGAGCCCAGTGCCATGCCCGCTGCGCCGCCTGAGTTCACCCAGGTGAATGCCTGGGTCAGGATCGCAGGGTGGACGGTCGACTCGGTCAACACCGCGGACAGGGTCTGGAACGGTGCAATCGCCAAGCCAGGAAGGACCAACGCGACGGCTATGGTCACTGAGGTGTGCGCTGCGATCAAGGGCACGCAGCTGATGGTCAGCCAGATGAAGGCGATGACGAACTGTGTCTCCGGAGCAGTCCGCCAGCGACGTGCGCCGTACACGAGTCCGGCGAACAGGCTCACCAGGCTGGTGATGCTGTAGAGCGGTCCGGCCAGGCCCGCCGTACCTCTCGAGACTGCGAAGGCCGTGACGGACACCTGCATGCTGCCGAAGAACAGACCGATGCCGATGTTCGTACCGACGAGGCTGGCGAATCGCTTGTGCAGCAGGCGTTTCGCGCTCCCGTGCTCACCGGGTGCGGTCGGCGGCGGCGCCGTACCGCGTTGGATCGCCAGCAGGAGGCCGCCGACCAGCAGAAGACTCGTCGCGAGGATCGAGCCAGCTGCCGGGGTGGTGGACGAGCTGACGATGCCAACCAGCCCTGGGCCGACCATGAACGCGATGCCGACGCTCAGTGCCTCCAAGGCGAACGCCGACGAGAGCAGTGGGGTGTCGCGGAGCGCGTACGACCACCGGGCTGCCGTCTGTGCACTCAGCTGCGGTAGTGATCCGCCGGCGAGGACGCCGGCGACAACAAGCGACCAGAGCGACGCGTCGGAGACGGTGAGGCTGATGAGCAGAGCGATCGCCGTCGCATGGGCGAGCAGCGTGACGGGCAACATCCGGGTCTGACCGAATCGGTCGATCAGTCGCGCGACCTGCGGCCCGGCGACCGCCTCGGCGACGGCGAAGCCGCCGGTGACGCTGCCGGCCGCGGCGTACGAGCCGGTCGATCCGTGGACCAGCCAGACGATGCCGAGGCCGGTCATGGCGATCCCGATCCTTGCCGGGGCCGCTGCGAGGTAGAACTTCCACGCGCCAGGGGTCCGCAGTACTTCTGCGTAAGTGGGCGCGACGATCCGTCCGGTGAGAGCCGGCACGGTGTGACCTTCCGCTGCCCGGAGGGGCGGGGGACCCGACCGTGGGCGTCCAGCTTCGCCGGTCTGTCCGTCCGCCTAGAACCGTCCATGTTCGGCAGGAAACGGGGACGCTCGCCACCTGCCGGCACTGTCAACGGGCATTCATTGGTTCAGGTTGACCTGAACATCGTACCGTTCTCGAGCGCCGGCACGCTCGGGCTCTCGTCCACCTCCGCCGCGATCGCGACGTCCTCCGGATAGCCGTACTGCGTCAGCTCGCGACCGCCGGCGCACTCGTGCAGCAGCTCGGGCAGCTGATCGGCAACCGCGTCGTACGCCGCCACCGCCGCGCGCGCCTCCGGGGACAGGTCGTCCCGGCCGAGCGCGCTGAGGAACCCGCCTGCTCCCCAGAGATCCTCGACAGCCGGCCGGAGCGATCCGTCGGGCCACCGCTCTCCCGCCGCGATCGCAACGACCCGACGTCCCGTGCCCTGCTTCTTGACCCAGTCCGCTGCCGCTCGCCGGTTGCGCAGCGACACCGCGAGCACCGTCGCGCCGCTGTCACTGAGCTGCTTGGCGATCGTCGACCCGTTCGGCGACGGCAGCACCAGCCTGCTGACACCCTCCGCCCGCCGAATCGTGGCCGGAGACAGACTCACATCACCCGGCCCAGCCTCGGACCGCCCCACCGCCAGCTTCGCGCCCAACTGCTCGGCATACGCAACAGCTGTCTCGTCGCGCCACCGATACGGGTAGACGTCGATCCCGAGATCGGCCGCCACGGTCACCGCGGTGGTGAACGACAGCACATCCACTACCGCCACGATGTCCCCGGCAACGACCCTCGCCCCCACCGGCCCCCAGTCGAACCCGGCGCTGAACCGGTCTTGCGCATAAGGGCTGGTCACCCGGCAGATCATCCCGCCGGGCAACCAACCCCACAACCAGGTTTCAGCTCAGGGCGTCGGCAGCAGTCGGCGAGGAGTCGCGCAGGAACGTGGCGCACCGCTCCGCCTCGTCCTTCTCCTCGATGAGCGCGGCCGCCTTGCCCAGTGCGGCCAGCGCGCGCAGGAACCCGCGGTTCGGCTCGTGCTCCCACGGCACCGGGCCGTGGCCCTTCCAGCCGTTCCGCCGGAGCAGGTCCAGCGCACGGTGGTAGCCGGTCCGCGCGTACGCGTACCCCTCGATGGTCCGGCCGTCCGCCAAGGCGCCCTCGGCAAGCACGGCCCAGGCCAGCGACGACGTCGGGTGCTTGGCCGCGACGTCGGCCGGAGCAGCCCCGTCGGCGAGTTCCGCCGCGGCCGGGTCGACCGGTAGTAGTGTCTCGGGTGGGCCTGAGAGCAGATTGTTCAATTCCATAAGCACATCTTCGCCGATCACGCAGCCGTACCGGCACGTGACCGTCTGACGAAATCCGTTGACCGTTCACCCACCGGCCACGGATGCTTGAGACCCTGCGTCAACCGCCGTGGTTCCCAGCTACGGCCGGAAGGAGGCACCGGATGAGCGTCATAGTCCTGAACGCGTCGTACGAACCGCTGCACACCGTTTCGATCCAGCACGCCATCCGGATGCTGGTGCGGGAGGTCGCAGTGGTCGAAGAAGCGCACGGAGAGCGAACTATCGGCCCATTCCCGGTGCCCCGCGTCCTACGCCTGGTCCGGTACGTCGTCACGCATTGGCGTTACGCGGCCGGCCGGATGAAGTACAGCAAGCACGGCGTACTGCGCCGGGACAAGTTCCGCTGCGCGTACTGCGGTCTCGAGAACGCCGACACCATGGACCATGTCCAACCCAGATCCAGGGGCGGCCGCACCGAGTGGCTGAACGCCGTGGCCGCCCATGCCTCCTGCAATGAGCGCAAAGGCAACCGCACCCCCGCCGAAGCCGACATGCCCCTCCTCTGGCAACCCTGGGTCCCAACCCGCGCCGAGCTCGTCATAGAAAGATGACGAGCTTTTTTCATGCCCGTGGAGATCACCACCGTCGCTGATCGCCCCGAGCTCGCGAACGCTGACATCGACGTCCGCGGCTGGCCCGGTTTCATGCGCCACAACCACGTCTCCGAGGCGTACTTCGGTCAGGTCCCGGCGGTCTTCCCGACAACCTGCCTGATTGCCACCGAGGGCGAGAGCGTCATCGCCGAGGCCCACGCTGTGCAGTTCGCGCGGGCGGGCCGCCCGGAGTTTCCGCCCGGTGGATGGGAGCTGGCTGTGGTCTGGGCCTTCACCGACGTACGCCGCGGCGTCCGGCCCGACACCGCCTGCGCACTCAACATCAGCGTCGCGCACGACTGGCAGAACCAGGGCATCGCGGCCCTCATGCTCGCGGCCCTTCGCGAGGCGGCCGCAGACGCCGGGCTGGACGTCCTGGATGCCCCTGTACGGCCGACGCACAAGCATCACGAACCTCGGACCTCCATGGCCGAGTACGTCGCTCGTACGCGCGCTGACGGCCTGCCATGCGACCCATGGCTGCGCACCCACGTCCGCGCCGGCGGCCAGCTCGCCGGAGTCGCATCCGCATCCTGGGTGATCGCGGGATCGCTGGCCGAATGGCGTTCCTGGACCGGTCTGCCGTTCGATCGGACCGGGCTCGTCGTGGTCCCGGGCGGACTCGTCCCAGTGGAGTGCGACGTCGCCGCCGATCGCGCCGTCTACGTCGAGCCGAATGTCTGGGTCCGGCACAAGTTCTCCACAGCTTGAAAGTCGTCGGTCCGGGCGGGGGCCGATCGCGGCAAGTTCTAGGGCATGAATCCTCAACTTGCTGTGATGGCCTCGATCCGGGGTGGCGTGTTCACCCGCGCCGACGCGCGGGCCTGCGGTTACCCCGACGCTGATATCGACTCCCTGCTGGACACCGGCTGCTGGCGCCGGATCCGGCGCGGGACCTATGCCGCCCAACGATCCCTCATGCTCGTCACCGACGAGGTCCTCCACCTGCGCAGTGTGTACGGCGTGCTCCGCGCCGCCGGGCCGAACGTCTTCGCCAGCCACCAATCCGCGGCAGCCCTGCATGCCTTACCTGTCTGGGGTCTCGACCTGACCCGCGTCCACGTGACGGCCTCCGACGGCAGGTCCGGCCGACTACGCGGCGTCCATCGCCACATCCGCGATCCGGTCGGCGCCGGCCTCCAACTGTGGAACGGCCTGCGCCTGGCCTCGCCGGCCCGCGCCATCGCCGAGGTGGCCGCCACCGCCCCACCGGCTCCTGCGGTCGCGCTGGCCGACGCCGCTCTGTATGCCGGTCTCGTCAGCATGCGCACGTTGAAACGCGCGGTCACCCAACTCGACCACGGCAACCGACGCGCGCTCACGGTCCTCGACCACCTCACCGGTGCCGCCTCGATCGCCGAGTCCCGTCTGCGCCTGATCCTCGCCACCGCCGGTCTGCCGACCCCCAGCCCGTCGCCACCGCCCGAGGCCGACGACCCGGACCTCCCGACAGAGGGACTCTGGTTCCCCGACGAACGCACCGTCGTCGAGTTCGAGCCGCGTTTCCCCTTCTGGTGCGAGGAATTCGAGCCCTCCCCCGAAGAACCACTCCCCGAGCCGGCAGCCGCCGATCCCGACGGACCGCAACCCGTCGAGCACTGCTGGATCTCCTGGACCGATCTCGACGACCCACCGACCGTGGCCGACCGCATCCGCACCACGTTCACCCGAGCAGCCCGCCGCACCGGCATCCGCCATTTCGACCTGGCCCGAGCCCGGATGTGACCGAAGGGCCCACCGCCACGCGTTCCTCGCGCGGTGGTGAGCCCTTCGCAGACCCTCTTGAGGAGGACCCAGATGATCTCAGCCGTTCAGCGACGTGCCCGTCGAGCGCAGGCTCTCGCAAGCCTCGCCGACGCGCTTCGCCATACCTTCTTCGGCCGCCTTGCCCCAGGCGCGCGGGTCGTAGGCCTTCTTGTTGCCGACCTCGCCGTCCACCTTCAGCACGCCGTCGTAGTTCGTGAACATGTGCGCCGCCGCCGGCCGAGTGAACGCGTACTGCGTGTCGGTGTCGACGTTCATCTTGATGACGCCGTGGTCGACCGCCGCCCGGATCTCCTCCAGCGTCGAGCCGGAGCCACCGTGGAACACCAGGTCGAACGGACGCTCCTTGCCGACCTTGGCGCCGACCTGCTCCTGGATCTCCGCCAGGATCTCCGGCCGCAGCTTGACCGCGCCCGGCTTGTAGACGCCGTGCACGTTGCCGAAGGTCAGCGCCGTCAGGTAGCGGCCGTTCTCACCGGTGCCGAGCGCCTCGACCGTCGCCAGGCCGTCCTCGACGGTGGTGTAGAGCTTCTCGTTGATCTCGTTGGCGACGCCGTCCTCCTCGCCGCCGACGACGCCGACCTCGATCTCCAGGACGATCTTCGCCGCGGCCGTCCTGGCCAGCAGGTCCTTGGCGATCTCCAGGTTCTCGGTCAGCGGCACCGCGGAGCCGTCCCACATGTGCGACTGGAACAGCGGGTTCTCGCCGCGGGCGACGCGCTCCGCGGAGATCTCCAGCAGCGGCCGGACGAAGCCGTCCAGCTTGTCCTTCGGGCAGTGGTCGGTGTGCAGCGCGATGTTCACCGGGAAGTTCTTGGCGACCTCGTGCGCGTAGGCCGCCAGCGCGACCGAACCGGACACCATGTTCTTCACGGTCGACCCGGACAGGTACTCCGCACCGCCGGTGGAGACCTGGACGATGCCGTCCGAGCCCGCCTCGGCGAAGCCGCGGATCGCGGCGATCAGCGTCTGCGAGGAGCTGACATTGATGGCCGGGTAGGCGAAGCGGTTCTGCTTGGCCTTGTCCAGCATCTGGGCGTAGACCTCAGGGGTTGCAATAGGCATGTCTCGCGGTACTCCTCACAACACAGTTCTTGTGGGTTCGGCTCCAGTATTGCCGCCGGGCACTTCGTCGTGACCAGCGGCCCGCCTGCCGGGCCGGCCCGGTGGCCGGGGAGCGATCGGCAGGGATGCAGACCAGTTGATGAACAGGACCGATCCAGTTCGTTGCGTCCGGATGTCCTCCGAGGGTGGAGGCCGGTCCGGGACCGGTCAGGCGGACCCGGTTCGCGGGCCGCGGGGGGTCAGGGCCATGTGCAGCCGGTAGCGGTCGGCGCGGTAGGCCGACCAGGACAGCTCGACGACCTTGCGGCCGGCGAAGGTGGTGCGCTCGAGGACCAGCAGGGGTGCCCGCCTGGCCACGCCGAGCACCCGGGCGACATGACCGTCGGCGTTGTCCGCCCGGACGGTCTGCTCACCGGAGGTGACGACGACGTCGTACTCACTGGCAAAAACGTCGTACAGGGTGCCGAGCTCGCGACCGAGCAGGCCGGGGAAGAGCGCGGAGGGGTAGTAACCGACCTCGTAGGCCATCGGCGACGCGTCGGCCGTGCGGAGCCGCTCGACCCGGATCACCTTGGTGCCCTTGGCGACCCGCAGGCCCTTGGCGGTCTCGTCGGAGGCCTCGATCTCGCTGGCCGACAGCACCACGGTCCCGGGCTCGAGGCCACGGGCCCGCATCTCCCGGGAGAACGAGGTGAGGTGCAGCTGGGAGTCGACCTGGGGACCGGTGACGAACGTCCCCTTGCCGTGCACCCGCTCGAGCGCGCCGGACTCGACCAGGTCGCTGATCGCCTGCCGGACGGTCACCCGGGAGACGTTGAGCTTGTCCACCAG
Source organism: Kribbella sp. NPDC051586 (assembly GCF_044453965.1). Lineage (NCBI taxonomy): Bacteria > Bacillati > Actinomycetota > Actinomycetes > Propionibacteriales > Kribbellaceae > Kribbella > Kribbella sp. NPDC051586. Next base: position 903,852 of record NZ_JBITDF010000001.1, read on the forward strand.
GGCGCGCTCGGAGGGGATCGGGTCGCCCGGATGCAGCTCGACGTCGATCAGCCGTTCCAGCACCGATCGGACCTGGGCCCGCTTGGTCGCCACCATGGAATCTCGATCCTCCAGACCTGGGCGGATCTCGGGGGTGCCCCGGGACGCCGCTCACTGCTATCGTGCGCAGCATACCTGTTAAGACCAGATAGGACCAGTGATCCCAGTGGTGTCTGTGCCCGGCCAGGAAACCCAGATGTCGCGCGAGATCGCCGAGCAGCCGGCGGCGCTCGCGGCGACGTTCGAGCATGTTCTGCCCCTGCGGCACGACATCACCAGGCTGGCCGCCGGGCGGCGGCATGTGATCTTCGTGGCCCGTGGATCGTCGGACAACGCCGGCGTCTACGGCCGCTACCTGACCGAGATCCACGCGGGCCGGCAGGCGTCCCTGGCCGCTCCATCGGTGGCGACGCTGTACGGCGCCAACCTCGACCTGTCGAACTCGCTGGTCGTGGCGGTCAGTCAGTCGGGCGCGACCCAGGAGATCGTCGACACGGCCGAGTGGGCGAAGCGCAACGGCGCCGCGATCGTCGGCATCACGAACGACGGCGACAGCCCGCTGGCCTCGACGGCCGACGTCGCGCTGATCACGCAGGCCGGCAAGGAGCTCGCGGTGCCGGCCACCAAGACCTACACGACCCAGCTGGCCGCGATCACGGTTGCCGTGGACGCGCTCGCGCAGCGGCCGGGGACGCTCGACGCGGACATCGCGCGGGTGCCGGATGCGGCGGCCAAGATGCTGTCCGGGTCGGTCGAGGCGGCTGCGGACCTGCTGGCCGGGGCGCACGACGTTCTCGCGAGCGGTCGAGGCCTGACCTTCGGCACGACCCTCGAGGTCGCCCTGAAGCTCGAGGAGACCTGCCTCCAGCCGGTCCGCGGACTCTCGTACGCCGACCTGAAGCACGGCCCGATCGCGGTCGTCGACGCCGACCTGGTGACGATCCTGGTCGCGGCGGGCGACGGGCCGGCACTGCCTGGCATGACCGAGCTGGCCGGCCTGGTTCGCGAGAAGGGCAGCAAGATCCTGGGGATCGGCGGCGACCCCACGTTCGCCTCTCGCTGCGACGTGAACCTCGCCGGCCCCGACCTCCCTGAGACCCTCGCCCCGCTCGCCCTCGTCATCCCGGCCCAACGAGCCATCGAGCTCCTCGCCCGCAAGCTGGGCCTCGACCCCGACGCTCCCCGGGGCCTCCGCAAGGTCACCCAAACGGACTGAAGCCGTGCCGCTGCTCGTCGATCCTGCGCTACCCGAAGGAACTCTGCGCGGTGCCACCCAGCCGCGCCTGACGACGAACGACGGATTGGTACTGCGGCCGTGGCTGCACGACGACGCGGCTGCCGTGATGACGGCGTTCGCGTGTCCCGAGATCCAGCGGTGGCACGTCCGCCGGCTCGACACACTCGACGAAGCAGCCGAGTGGGTCGGGCAGTGGGCCGACCGTTGGACGGCCGAGTCAGCGGCGAGCTGGGCGGTTGTCGACGGCGATGATCAGCCGCTGGGACAGATCGGTCTGCGCAACATCGTGCTCGCGGAGGGGTCGGCCAGCCTGTCGTACTGGGTGACCCCGGCGGCTCGGGGCCGTTCCGTCGCGGCGAGATCGGTCGACGCGTTATCCGCCTGGGCGTTCGAGTCGATCGGCTTCAACCGGCTGAGCATTCAGCACTCCACCGTCAACACAGCGTCGTGCCGAGTCGCCGAGCGAACCGGTTACAGCGCCGAGGGCACGTTGCGGCAGGCGATCAAGCACGCCGACGGCTGGCACGACTGGCACCTCCACGGCCGCCTGCGCATCGACGCCCGATAAGTCTCCAACAAAGTGCTCATTCGGTGAGCACTTTGACTGGAATCGTGGTGGTCATCAGCAGGGAGACCTAGCGAGAGGACCACCACGATGTTGCGAGGACTTGCGACTGTCAGCTTCTACGCCGCCGATGTGAAGACGGCGCGGGCTTGGTACGAGGAGCTGTTGGGGATCGCGGCGTACTACGCGGTGCCGAGCGCGGAGGAGCCGGCGTACGTCGAGTTCCGGTTCGGCGACTTCCAGTGCGAGCTGGGGATCATCGACGCCAAGTACGCGACCCACCAGGTCGGCTCGCCGGCAGGGGCGATCGTCTACTGGCACGTGGACGATCTCGAGGAGACGGTCGACCGGCTGGTTGAGCTCGGGGCGACGGTTGTCGAGGGCATCGCCGAGCGTGGCAGCAACACCGGCTTCCGTACGGCGTCGGTCGAGGACCCGTTCGGCAACCTGATCGGGGTCATGAACAACCCGCACTACCTGGAGGTCGTCGAGAGCCTGAAGAGCGCCTAGAAGTTGCCGCGGTGGGTCAGGGCGGTGGTGATCTGGGCGGCGGCCTGTTGGAGGTGCGGGAGGGCCTCGGTGCGTAGCGAGGTGGCGGTCGAGCGGGAGGCGTGGGCGGAGACGTTGAGGGCGGCGATGACGCGGCCGCGGGAGTTGTGGATGGGAGCGGCGATCGAGCGGAGGCCCTGCTCCAGCTCCTGGTCGACCAGCGCGTAGCCGTCGGCGCGGGCCTTGGCGATCGTGGCGCGCAGGTCGTCCGGGGACGTGACCGTGCGGTCGGTGAGCGCTTCGGCCTGCAGCGAGTCCAGGTACGACGTGAGCTCGTCGTCCGGCAGGCCCGAGAGCAGGACGCGGCCCATCGAGGTCGGGTACGCGGGGAGCCGGGCGCCGACGCCGAGCGCGACCGTCATGATGCGGCTCGTCGGCACGCGGGCGACGTACACGATGTCCGGCAGGTCGAGGGTGGCGATCGAGCAGGATTCGCGGGTCTTGGCGCTCAGCTCTTCCATGAACGGGCCGGCCAGTTCGCCCAGGTCCAGCGAGGAGAGGTAGGCCCAGCCGAGAGCGAGCACGCGCGGGGTGAGCGAGAAGCGGCGGTGGTCGCTGCGGACGTAGCCGAGCTCCTCCAGCGTGAGCAGGATCCGCCGGGCGGTCGCGGGTGTGATCCCGACCGATCGCGCCACCTCGCTCAACGTGAGGGAGGGCGCATCGGCGGAGAACGCGCGGATCACCGCGAGTCCTCGCTCCAGGCCTTGCAGGAACGTGCCTGTAGACGTGTCACCAGCCATCGGCTAGCCTACTTTTCGTTGAAAGAAGAACTATTCGCTGAGCGAAATCCTATCGGAGCTGCCGATGCCGCGTCCAGTTGGCCCGGGACGAGCGGGGCCTGAGGCCGGGTTCGTGCACACGTTCCTGGCGGGACGGGTGGTGCTCGGGGCCGGCGCGCTCGACCTGGTGGCCGACGAGGTCGAGAGCCTCGGGGTACGGCGTGCGCTGGTCGTGGCGACGAAATCGGCGCGGGATACGGCTGACGTGATCGAGGAGCAGCTGGGCGATCGATTCGCGGGGCGGATCGACGGCGTAGCCCAGCACGTCCCGAGCGAGGTCGCCGACCACGCGCGCGCCAAGGCACGGGAGGTCGACGCCGACGGAATCATCGCCATCGGTGGCGGCTCGGCAATCGGACTCGCGAAGGCAGTCGCTCTCACCAGCACCGACGACCTGGCAATCGTTGCAGTGCCGACGACGTACGCGGGTTCGGAGATGACGCCGGTGTGGGGTGAGACTGCTGGCGGGAGCAAGACGACAGGCACCGATCCGAGGGTGCTGCCACGGGTTGTCGTGTACGACCCCGTGCTGACTCAGCACCTGCCGAAGAAGGTCACCGCGGCCAGCGTCGCCAATGCGATCGCGCATTGTGTCGAGGCAGTCTGGACGCCGAAGGCGGACCCGATCACGGAATTGTCCGCGGTCGAAGGACTCCGCGCGCTCGCCGGTGGCCTGCGGCAAGTGCTGCCTGAGCCCACCGATTTAGATGCCCGCAGCAACCTTCTGTACGGCGCATGCCTGGCCGGATCCGCGTTGGCGACAGCCGGGACGGGACTGCATCACAAGTTGTGCCATCTACTCGGTGGCACCTACAACCTCCCGCATGCCGAGACACACGCGGCCGTTCTGCCGCAGGTCGCCCGCGTCAACGCACCCGCCGTGCCCCAATCGAAAGCGCGTCTGGAAGCTGCACTCGGCAGCGCGGACCTGGCCGGCGGGCTGTTCGACCTGTTCGCGGCGGCCCAGGTCCCGACGAGTCTGAAGGAACTGGGGCTGACCGAGGACCAGGCGGTCGAAGCAGCGAAGGCGTTCAAACCCACCGACAACCCGATCCCCGTAACCGAGGACCTGGTGCGCGAGATCCTCACTCGCGCCTGGGCCGGTACGCGACCTTGACGAACGAGGAGACCGGATGGATCTGCAAGGCGATGACCTGACCGAGGCCGTGGTGGCCAGCTTCGACGGCAGCGCGAGCGAGCGCTACAAGGACGTGATGAGCGCCCTCGTCCGCCACCTGCACGCGTTCGCGCGGGAGGTGGAGCTGACCGAGGACGAGTACTTCACCGCGATCGACTTCCTCACCCGGACCGGTCAGATCTCCACCGGCACGCGGCAGGAGTTCGTGCTGCTGGCCGACGTACTCGGACTGTCGATGCTCACCGTCGGGCTCGGCAACCGCAAGCCGCCCGAAGCGACGCAGTCGACCGTGTTCGGCCCGTTCTTCGTCGAGGGATCGCCCGAGGCGCAGCTCGGCGACGACATCGCGAACGGCGCCCCCGGGCAGCCGTGCCTGGTGAGCGGCAAGGTCCTCAACACCAAGGGCGAGCCGATCCCGGGCGCGCTGGTCGAGACCTGGCAGGCCGACGAGGACGGGTTCTACGACGTACAGAAGGATCTGGACGGCCCGCAGAACCGGGCGCATCTGACGACCGATGCTGAAGGCAACTACCGGTTCTGGGCGGTGAAGCCGGTCGCGTACCCGATCCCCGACGACGGCCCGGTCGGCGAGCTGCTGCGGGCCGGCGGCCGCGGTCCGATGCGCCCGGCCCACATCCATTTCATGGTCACCGCCCCCGGCTACAGCCGGCTCATCACGCATGTCTTCGCGGCGGGTGACGAGTACCTCGACACGGACGCGGTCTTCGGGGTCAAGCAGTCGCTCATCGCGGACTTCACCGAACATCACGACGACGGGAAGACCTACTACACCGTCGACTACAACTTGGTGCTCGCCACCACCGAGGAGACGCAGCAGTGATCACGACAGACGTCCTCATCGTCGGCAGCGGCCCCGCCGGCGGCGCCGCCTCCCTCTTCCTGTCCACGTACGGCGTCGACAACATCGTCCTGACCCGGTACGGCTGGACCGCGAACACGCCCCGCGCGCACATCACCAACCAGCGCACGATCGAGCTCATGCGCGACATGGGCATCGAGGACCAGATCATCGACAACGGCACCGCCCACGATCTGATGGGGCAGACGGCCTTCTGCACCAGCCTCGCGGGCGAGGAGATCGGCCGGATCCGCACGTGGGGCACGCATCCGCGCCGGCTCGCCGACTACACCGAGGCGAGTCCCTGCCTGCCGTGCGACCTTCCGCAGACGATCTTCGAGCCGATCCTCGTCAGTACGGCGGCCAGCCGCGGCGCTCAACTCCGCCTCAACACCGAGTACGTGTCACTCGAGCAGGACGACGACGGTGTCACGGCGACCGTGCGCGATCGGCTGAGCGGCACGACGTACCAGATCCGGGCGAAGTACCTGATCGGCGCGGACGGCGGGCGCAGCAAGGTTGCCCAGGACATCGAGCTGCCGATGGCCGGAGCAATGGACATCGAGGGTTCGATGAACATCGTCTTCGAGGCCGACCTGAGCCGGTACGTCGCCCATCGCCCGAGCGTCCTGTACTGGGTCCTGCAGCCGGGCGCGCAGATCGGCGGGATCGGCGCCGGCCTGGTCCGCATGGTCCGCCCGTGGAACGAATGGCTGATCGTCTGGGGCTACGACATCAACCAGCCCGCCCCGGTGGTCGACGAGGCGATGGCGACCGAGATCGTGCACAACCTGGTGGGCGACGACACCATCGACGTGAAGCTGAAGAGCACGTCGGTCTGGAGCGTCAACCACATGTACGCAGAGAAGACGTCCAAGGGCCGCGTGTTCTGTATGGGCGACGCGATCCACCGGCACCCGCCGAGCAACGGACTCGGCTCGAACACGTCGATCCAGGACGCGTACAACCTGGCGTGGAAGCTCGCACTGGTCGTGAAGGGCCAGGCCTCCCCCGGCCTGCTGGACACCTACGACGACGAGCGGGCGCCGATCGCGAAGCAGATCGTCGACCGCGCCAACAAGAGCCGCAACCAGTTCGGGCAGATCTTCCGCGCGCTCGGGATGACGCCGGACGCGCCGGGCGGGCGGACGATCGAGTCCCGCAAGGACGACACTCCCGAAGGCGCCGCCCAGCGCGAGGAGCTGCGGCAGGCTATCGAGCTGAAGGACTACGAGTTCAACGCGCACGGCGTCGAGCTCGGCCAGCGCTACAAGTCGTCCGCGGTGATCACGGACGGTACGACCGAGCCGCCGTACGAGCGGGATCACGAGCTGTACTACCACCCCACCACCTGGCCGGGCGCCCGGATCCCGCACTGCTGGCTGACCCGAGGCAGCGAGACCGTCAGCACGCTCGACGTGGTCGGCAAGGGCCGGTTCACGCTGCTCACCGGCATCGGTGGCGATGCGTGGGTGAAGGCGGCGCAGTCGGTGTCCGAGCACCTCGGCGTACCGATCGAGCCGTACGTGATCGGGCCCGGTCGTGAGCTGGACGACCTGTACGGCGACTGGGCGCGGGTGCGCGAGATCCCGGACGACGGTTGTCTCCTCGTCCGGCCGGACGCGCACATCGCCTACCGCTCGTTCGAACAGCTCGACGACCCGACGGATGCGCTGCAGCAGGCGGTCCGCGCGGTACTAGGGGTGCCTGACGGCTCCGCCTAAGCCGCGGAGGACGCTTCTGAGCGGAGGATCTGGTCGAGGATCGCCGAGATCTCCGCGGTCTCGGCGTCCAGCAGGGTGATCAGCGCGACCCGCGACGTCTCCGTGCGCGCCTCCAGAGCCGCCGCGCTCAAGGCGCGCACGGTCCCCAGCTCGTGTATCAGTTCGTCCCACAGAGCGTTCATCAACAAACCCCCATGATTCCCGTCGCAAACCCAGTACGACATGCTTGATGCACGCCGAGCCCCCCGAGTTGGGGCTGACTTTGGTCGAGAAGCCTCACTTCTGTCATCAGGTACAACGCGCCACCCCGGCCGCACGTTACGGATGTGTCAAGAATTTCCAGCTGTGCGGCGGAACGACGACCGCGTCCTCGACCGGGAACTCCGCATCCGAGTCCGAGACATTGAGCAGGAGCAGCACCCATTCGTCGTCGTGGCGAGCACGCAGGGCGATGGACTCATTGGTCACATGCTCGACCGTCGTCCGGGCGCGGGTGAGCCACGAGTGGCGTCGCCGTAAGCCGATCAGCTCCTGGTGCAGGCGGTACGTCGGCCAGCCCTCCGGTGCGAGCCCGTCAGGCGTATCCGGGAACGGCGGGCGGATCACGTCGTCCCCGCCGGCACGGTCCTCCTTCAGCCCATGGAACGCCTGCTCGTCACCGGAGTAGATGCTCGGTACGCCGCCGACCGCGAACAGGATCGCCAGCGCGTGCCCGAGATGCCGCTCGTCCTCGAGACGGGTCGCAAGCCGGGTCACGTCGTGGTTGCCGACGAACGTCTGCGGGACGAAGGTGTCGAGGAGCGCGTTGTGCCGGCCGAGCGCGTACGAGAGCTCGAAGAAGTTGCGGTCGTTGAGAGAGCTCCAGATCGCCTTCCACAGTTCGTACTGCGTGACCGAGTCGAGCCCGCTCTTCTCGACATACCCGGCGTAGTCGCCGTGGATCACCTCACCGAAGTACCAGGCGTCACGGTCTCGCGGCAGCACGGCCCGCCAGAACTCGGGCGGGACCGCGTACGCGACGTCGAGACGCCAGGCATTCACGCCGCGGTCCAGCCAGTGGCGCAGCACGTCGCCGACGTACTGCGCGACGGCTGGGTTGCTGTGGTCGAGGGCGACCAGGTGCTCGTGGCCCTCGAAGGTAGCGCCGTCGCTGCGAAGCCACTCCGGGTGGGCGAAGGAGCGGGCGACGTGGTTGAAGACGCCGTCGAGGGCGATCCGCAGGCCGCGGTCGTGCGCCTTGGCGACCAGGCGATCGAAGTCGACGTCGCCACCGAGGCGTGGATCGATGCGCAAGTGATCGATGGTGTCGTAGCCGTGCGTCTCGGAGGCGAAGATCGGACCGAGCAGCAGACCGTTGCAGCCCAGCTCGATCGCATAGTCGAGCCAGTTCTCCAGGTGCGCCAGGCGGACCTCGGCGTGATCGGCGGTGAAGCCGAGGGGGTAGATCTGCCACCAGATCGCGTGGTCAGCCCACATTTCTTCTCCTCAACAGCAGAGTAGGAACGATCGCGATCAGGCAGCCGATCACGGTGTCGATGAGCCGGTACCCGACGGTCGAGAGCTTGACGGTCGCGTAAGCAGCGTAGTTGCGTTCCTTCAGCAACGGCCGCATTCCGGCAAGAACGCTGCCGCCTGCCACGATGCCCCACGACGCCCGCACAGGTCCCGACGCAACACTCTGTTGCCCGCAGCAACAATCCACCACGACGGCGTACCACGATCACCTCACCCACCGCTCCAAGGCCACTTTGGGCGCCGGCCAACCATAAGAGCGGCCCGCGAACGGTTGGTACGCGCACAAGGTGCGGGATGGCCAGGGCACCGAGGGACGCGAAGGAGGTGTGGATCAGGTGGTTGGTGGTGGGGCGGTTGCGGGCTGAGCGGACGGGCAATGGGCTGCGGAGTACGGGCGTCGCCGTGCTGGGGCAGCTGCACCCACCGCCGGCACACGATCGACGGACCGCGGCCGCGAATTGCTCATGCAACACGTGCAGAGCTCCGATGACTGGCTGGCCGAAGCCATCGAGGAGCGGCTCAATCCGACCGAGCGCGCGGTACTGCAGCTAGCCGCGGGGATCCTCGATCAACTGCTCGACGGCTGACCGAAGGTGTGGCGGCGGATCCAGGCGTGCATGGCGATCGCGGCCGCTGCGCTCGCGTTGATGGACCGGGTCGAGCCGAATTGTGCGATGGAGAGGACAGCTGTGCAGATCTCGTGGGCCTCAGCTGTCAGCCCAGGGCCCTCCTGACCGAACAGCAGCACACATTCGCGCGGTAGGTCGTAGGTCTCGAGCGGGACCGAGCCGGGCAGATTGTCGATTCCGAGGACCGGCAGCCCGCGCTCGTCGGCGTACGACGCGAGGTCGGCGAGGGTCGGCTGGTGGCGGACGTGCTGGTACCGGTCGGTGACCATCGCGCCGCGGCGGTTCCACTTCCGGTTGCCGACGATGTGGACCTCCGAGGCGAGGAACGCGTTTGCCGTCCGGACCACCGAGCCGATGTTCAGATCGTGCTGCCAGTTCTCGATCGCGACGTGGAACGGGTTCCGCTGCTGGTCCAGGTCCTCGACGATCGCCTCGAGCTTCCAGTACCGGTACTTGTCCACGACGTTGCGGCGATCGCCGTGCGCGAGCAGCTCCGGGTCCAGCCGCGGGTCGTCCGGGCGGTCACCCTCCCACGGACCGACGCCGACCTCGCTCGGCCCGACCATGTCCGCACCCCGAAGGTCGCTGCTCAGCTCATGCACAGGTCGGGACGCTACCCTGTCCGCGTGCTTCCTATCGTCGCGATGCTGATGCCGAACTGGATGGACCCGGAGTACCTCCTGAACTGGATGGGTAACTGGGCCCTCTGGGGCACGCTCGTTGTGGTGTTCATCGAGTGCGGGTTGTTGTTCCCGATCCTGCCCGGTGACTCGCTGCTGTTCGCCGTCGGCCTGTTCATCGCGCGCGGCACCATCGACGTACCTCTCTGGCTGGCCTGCGTGCTGCTGACCGTCGCGGCGTTCCTCGGCAATGTGTCCGGCTACTACATCGGACGAGTCCTGGGTACGTCGCTGTTCCGCAACCCGAACGCCCGCTTCCTGAAACCGCAGTACATCGAGCACACGCACGAGTTCTTCGAGCGGTACGGCCCGCGCGCGCTGGTGATGGCCCGCTTCGTCCCGATCGTCCGGACGTTCATCACGATCGTCGCCGGCGCCGGGAAGATGGAGCCGCGCAAGTTCTTCCTCTGGACCGGTGTCGGCGCGCTGATCTGGGCGCCGGGCATCACGCTGCTGGGCCATGCGCTCGGCAACGTCGAGTTCATCCACGACCACCTGGAGTCGGCGCTGATCCTGCTGGTCCTGGTCTCGCTGATCCCGATGGTCATCGAGTACGTCCTGGCCAAGCGCCGCAACCGCCCCAACGGCTCAGGCGGTTCCGGCGGCTCTGATGCGGCGAAGCACGCGGCGCCGAAGCACGCCGTCCCCAACGACTGAAGGTCAGTGGCCGAACGGGAAGTGTGGATCCGACCACACGCAGTCGGTGCTGAGTAGCGACAGTTCGGCGATCTCGACCGGGCCGGTCAGCAGTGGGCCGACCACCTGACCGGAGCCGAGTGAACACGCCACCCGGATCCGGTCTGCCGCCTGGTACCAGACCAGCGCCCCCCGTGGCGCCGCCCCTTCACGGAGCAGGTCGTGGTGGTTGAGCCAACCAACCGCGTCGGCCGCATCGTGCCAGCCGCTGTCGTGCGCATAGCCGAACGCCATCCGCTGGAACTTCAACGGCCAGTCCTGCCAGGCCGCCGAGCCAACCCGTTCCAGCTGCCAGTTCAGCGCCGCCTCACTGTCCCGCGGGTTAGCCACCCGCGGGACGTTCCGGCGCTCCACGGCAACCTCCCCCCAGGCCATAGGTGTGTTCCTCCCCGATCCCCCGTCCTCGGCCGGTGTGCCGTGGCATGATCGAATCCTGGCTGGCCCCGATACAGCCGCCGTACATTGCTTCTCAGCCGGCCGCTACGCCCGCTTCGGATCCGGCCAGCAACCGTCGGCACTCGCTTGCGGCGGCATCGTTGCCCGCCTGCTGCCACACGCGGGCGGCGCGCTCGAGGGTACGGCGGGCGTGGTCGAGGCTGCCCGTGGACAGGTAGAGCTCGCCGAGGTGCTGCGCGGCCTCCCCCTCGACACTGCGATCGCCCAACCGGTGGCCGATGTCGATCGCATCCAGCAACGTCTTCCGGGCCGCGGCGACCTCACCGCGCTCCATCAGCGCCTGCCCGAGCAGCGCCCGGGTGTACGCCGCACAGTGGTCGTCGCCCATCCCGTCGAAGATCGCCAGCGCCTTGCGCACCTGCCGCACGGCCTCGTCGTGCCGTCCTTGCCGGACGCGGAGCGCTGCGATGCGGCGTCGTACCTTCGCCTCGCGGTGCGCGTCGGCACGGCGTACGGCGATCAGGAACGCCTGGGCGAGGAGACTCCGTGCGGTGTCGAGGTCGCCGCGGACCAGATACACGTTCGCCGCGGCGGTCCGTGCCAGCGCCTCGGCGTTCGCGTTGCCGTCCTCGACGAACGCCTCGATCGCCTTCTCGTACTGCGCGAGCCCCTCGTCGCGCTGCCCGCGTTCCCGCAGCCAGGTACCGAGTCCGACGGCCGCGACACCTTCGCCTAGCCGGTCGCCCACCTCGGCGAACACCTCCGCGGCCGCGTCGAAGTGCCGCCGCGCGGTGTCCCAGTCGTCCTGGTAGACGGCGAGCTGGCCAAGATTGCGGTGCATGATCGCCTCGCCGCGCCGGTCCCCGCACTCGATGGCGCTCTGCAGACCCTGCTGGTGCGAACCGTTCCAGTCGTCGAATCCGGCTCGCAGGTCCAGGTACGGCCCCCAGGCCGCAGCGATCCGCCAGGCGTGGTCGTGCAACCCGTTCTGCGCCGCGGCCCGGATCGCCGGCACGAAGGTACTGCGCTCGCTGTCCAACCAGGCGATCGCATCGGCCTCGGTGAACGGCGACGGGTCCGGAGCCGTCAACGGGCCGGTGTGCTCGAGGACGCCGAAGTACTCGAAGGACAATGCGTCGTTGGCCCGGCGGATCTTGTTGAGGATCGCCTCGACGACGGTCTCGACGTCCCGGACCGCCTGCGCCTTTTGTTCGTCGTCGCCGACCCCGAGCGCGTGCAGCCGCAGCAGGTCGTGGACGCGGTAGCGCGCCGTACCGCGATGGTCGACCGAACTGATCCGGACCAGGTTGACCTCGATCAGCCGGTCCAGACTGCGCCGTACGGCGGCCGGCGACGCGACTGCCTCCAACGCACGGGCCGAGAAGACGCCGACCGCGAAGTGGCCGATCAGCCGGTACAGCCGGGCCTCCTCCGGACTGAGCGCGCCGTAGCTCAGGTCCGCACTGGTCCGTACGGCGAGCTCGCCGATGCTCAGCTCGTCCAAGCGCGAGGTCTCGTCCCGCAACCGCCGAGCCAGCTCCCGCGCGCTCAGATCGGGCCGTTGCGCCAGCCGGCTGCCGACGATCCGGATCGCCAGCGGCAGGTTCGCGCACGCGGTCAGGATCTCCTCGGCTTCCGGCGAGGACGCGTCGATCCGCCCTGACCCGGCGACCGATGACAGCAGTACGGCGGCTTCGCGGTCGTCGAACGTGTCGAGCGGCATGGAGTCCGCCCCGGCCAGGTCCATCAACCGGTTGCGACTCGTCACTACTACTGCCGAGGCGCCGGTACCGGGCATCAGCGGCGTGACCTGACCGGCCGCGGCGACGTCGTCGAGGATGATCAGCACCCGGCGACTGGCCAGCTCGGAACGCAGCATCGCGGACCGCCGCTCCGCGTCCGTCGGGATCGCATAGTCAGGCAGATTCAGGCTGAGCAGCAGATCGGTCAGCGCGGCGGCTGGATCGCGCGGATGCGTCGCGCCGTGCATGTCCAGGTAGATCTGCCCGTCCGGGAAGTGTTCCCGGACCAGATGGCCGAGCCGAACGGCCAGGGAGGTCTTCCCGGTCCCAGGCGCTCCTGAGATGACCGCGATCGGTGGACGCACCGGGTCACGGCCGCAGACCAGATCCCGCAGCTGCTCCAGATGACCCTGCCGGCCGCTGAAGTCAGCCAGGTCGAGCGGCAGCTGGCTCGGCGGCCGGACCGGATCGGTCAGCTCGGGCGCGGCCATCGGTCCGGGTGGCGTGGCCGGTCCGGGGCGCTCCGCCGTACGGTCGGCAGGGATGCCTGGGTTCGGCCAGTTGGCGGAGCGGCCGTTCTCGGCCCGGGCACCGGCCGCCTCGAGCTCCGAACCGGGCTTGATGTCGAGCTCGTCCGCGAGCGTCTGGACTGCCTTCTGGTACGCCGCCCGCGCCTCGCCGACCCGACCGGCCGCGACCAGCGCGTCGACCAACCGCCGCCAGAGCTGCTCGTCGTACGGATCGTCGCTCAGGCGGGCACTCAGCAGTACGGCGGCACCGCTGGCGTCGCCGTGCTCGAGCCGCAGGTCCAGCAGGTTGTCGACCAGGCCGCGGTGCTGCGCCTCCAGGCGGGCGATCGAGCCCTCCCAGGCCGCGGGCATCGGCAGATCGTCGAGCGGACGGCCGCGCCAGAGGCCGTACGCGCGGGACAGGACCTGCATCGCCTGGCGACCGTCACCGGCGTCCCGCAGGTGACCGCCCTCGGCGAGCAGCGACTCGAACAGGCTGGCATCGAGCTCGTCGACGCCCACCTCGATGCTGTAGCCCGCGGCGGAGGTGTCGATCGGCGCGGGCAGCCCGGCGTCCTGCAGCACGCCACGCAGGGCGCGGACGTACGTCCGGATGTTCGCGGTGGCCGACCGCGGCGGACTGCTCTCCCAGAGCGCGTCAGCGATCAGGTCGGTCGAGACGAAGCGGTTGGGGTGCAGCAGCAGGGTAGCCAGCAGCTGGCGCGGTTTGGCGGCCTTCAGCGGCTGGCCCTGGACGTGGACGAGCCGCAGAGGTCCGAGGATCCCGTACCTCAGACTGTCCACTCGTCCGACCTCTCCACTCTTGAACCGGCCTATCGTGTCATCCGGTCGCACCTTGCGGAAGCCCGATGTACGCCGGATGTATCTCGCTGCGGCACTGTTGACACAGGTACCGGGGGGAGGGCAGGCCCGGGCGTGGCGACTTGACCGCCGTCACTCCGGGTCTGGCACTGGGAGAGAGTCCGGGGTCGGGGGTCCTGGGCTACGGGGATCCGGTGCCTACTGGCCACCGGTGAATGGCGGCTGACCGTCCTGCGGCGCGGGGGAACCCGCAGGCGGCCCGCCCACCGGTGGCTCTCCCTGCCCCTGGTACTGCCCCGGCTGCTGGTACTGGCCGGGCGGCGGGTACTGACCCTGCTGGCCCTGCTGCTGACCCTGCTGGCCCTGGTACGGCGGCTGCGCCGGGGGCTGCTGGTAGCCGCCCGGGATCGGCTGCGGCGGTGCCTGGTAGTTGCCCTGGTCCCCCGGCATCTGCGGGTGGATCTGCCCCGACGACGGCGCACCAGGCTGCATCTGCGGCGGCGCCTGCTCGCCGGCGACCGAGCCGATGGTGCCGAACGACACCTGCGGTACGGCGCGGACCTGCTCGTCCTTGACCTCGAAGTACCCGGCCTTCTCGAACTTGAAGCCGCCCGCGATCAGGTTCGACGGGAAGGCCTCGATCCGGGTGTTGTAGTCGCCGACGTTCGCGTTGTAGAACCGGCGGCCGGCCGCGATCCGGTCCTCGGTGTCGGTCAGCTCACGCTGCAGGCCGAGGAAGTTCTGGTTCGACTGCAGCTGCGGATACTGCTCGACCGAGATCATCATCTGCCGCAGCGCGCCGGACAGCTGGCCCTCCGCCGCGGCCCGCTGCTCCGGGGTCGCGCCCTGCACGTTCACAGCCTGGGTACGCAGCCGGGCGACCTCCTCGAACACGTGCCGCTCGTGCGCGGCGTACGCCCGGACGGTCTCGACCAGGTTCGGGATCAGGTCGTACCGGCGGTGCAGCTCGACGTCGATCTGCCGCCAGGACTCCTGGATCAGGTTCCGTTGCTTGACGAACCGGTTGTACGACGTGATCAGCATGATCGCCAGAATGACGATCACCGCAACGATCACGATGATGACCCAAACCATGACGAGCTCCCGAGGGTTGGCAGTGCTGCTGCCAGCGACTCTACGGGTAGGGGGTGTCGCCGTGGGCTTGCTGCGGTCGGGGGTCGATGCCGGCGTAGTCGCGCCAGACGTACGGCGGGACGTTGCCGATCACCTGCTGGAGCAGGTCGAGGCGGCTCATCAGCTGGTTCGGGTCGTGGTCGCCCTTGCTCCAGCCGACCAGCGAGTTCCCTTCCAGGCGCCAGCCGATCTCACCGCGGGCGAGCAGCAGCTCCATCATCCGCGGCGTCACCACGGCGTGCCCGAACCGCTCGTCGTCGGCCTTGACCCGGAACGCCCGGTTGAACTGCTCGCTCTCGAACTGGATGTCGCGGAAGCCGAACGCGTTCGCCACCGCGCCGCCGAAGATCCCCTCGTGCGTCACCTCGAGATGCGGCAGGGCGCCGGGCAGCTGCATGACCACCACACCGAAGCGGTGCGTGGTGGTCCGCCGCTGGCCGCGCCCGTTGGTCGTGTGCGTCTGGTAGCTGTAGTCGAAGGCAACCATCGGGTGCCCGTTGTACGGACCCGACAGCACGTTCTTGACGTGCCAGTTGTCGCCGGTCTGGAACGGTGTACCCGACCACTGACCTGCGAGCGAGGGGTTGGACGGCACGTACGACCAGCCTTGCTGCGCGGCGAGACCGGAGAACTGTTCGCGGCGCTTCTTCTCCCGGTAGTAGTTGACGAAGAAGAGGCCGACACCGACGACCACGGCCACCGCTACGAGCAGAATGGTGCTGCTCTGCATCAGCTGAGCCCCAGGTCGTCGAGACCGAACACCGTCCGGTACTCCAGGCCTTCCGCCTCGACCCGCTCCTGGGCGCCGGTCGACCGGTCCACGATCACCGCGACCGCGACCACCTCGGCGCCGGCCTCGCGCAACGCCTCGACCGCGGTCAGCACCGATCCCCCTGTCGTCGAGGTGTCCTCGACCGCGAGCACCCGGCGGCCCTTCACGTCCGGCCCCTCGATCCGCCGCTGCAGACCGTGCGTCTTCTCTGCCTTCCGTACGACGAAGGCGTCGAGGGTGCGGCCCTGCTGGGCAGCGGCATGCAGCATCGACATCGCGACCGGGTCCGCGCCGAGGGTCAGTCCGCCGACGGCGTCGTACTCCAGGTCCTTGGTCAGCTCGAGCATCGCCGGGCCGATCAGCGGCGCCGCGGCCGCGTCCAGCGTGATCCGGCGCAGGTCGACGTAGTAGTCGGCTTCCTTGCCCGATGCCAACGTCACGCGACCGTGCACGATCGCCTTGCTTTTGACCTGCTCCAGCAGTCCGTCCCGGTCGTAGCTCATGGCCCCAGAGCCTAGGCGACCCCCCGTCCACCGCCCCCGAGCCCCTTGCGCCATTCGAGTGGTGAACCACGCAAATGGCCCCTTCACCGCCCGCATGCGTCGGTGGAAGGGGCGGGCTAAGGGGTTCACCTCTGAAATGGCGGAGGCGGGGCGGGCGGAAGCTCTGAGCGCGAGGCGGTTGGAGCGGGGCGGTGGGGATGGCGCGGGTCACTTCACGACTTCTTGCTCACCTTGACCAGGTGGCCGAACGCGACCGAGCGGTCCGGGGAGTGGAACAGGTCCTGGCAGGTGGTGAGGGTGATGATCGACTT
The DNA here is from genome assembly GCF_044453965.1 of Kribbella sp. NPDC051586. NCBI lineage: Bacteria > Bacillati > Actinomycetota > Actinomycetes > Propionibacteriales > Kribbellaceae > Kribbella > Kribbella sp. NPDC051586. Next base: position 920,451 of record NZ_JBITDF010000001.1, read on the forward strand.
CGCCGGGGCGTCGCGCTTGCCGGGGACCGGGTCGAGGACCCACGTGTCGGTCGGCTTGACGGTCAGGTCGCGGGGCGAGCCGTCGAGCTCATAGGTGTAGACGGCGTCCTGCGTCTCGACGACGACCTGGTCGCCCTTCTGCAGCTCGAGCAGCTTGCGGAACGGCGAACCGTGCGTGACCCGGTGCCCCGCGATCGCGAAGTTGCCCGCCTGGCCCGGGAGTTGGGTCTGTGGATAGTGGCCGATGCCGCGGGCCAGGTCGTCCGCGTCGACCCCTTCGACGATCGGCTTCTCCCAGCCGGCGCCGAACTTCGGGATCCGCAGGAGGACGAAAGGCTTCCCGGCCGATGGCTTCACAACGGCTGCGGGAGCTTTCCACTGGTTGCGGAGCGAGTCCTCGGCCTTGCCCATCTGGTGGTTCGAGCTGATGCCGGTACCGAAGTACTGCCAGCCGACCCACCCGAGCAACCCGAGCCCGGCAACGAGGAACACGATTCCGAGCCCTCTGACTACTCCCCGCATGTGGACAAGTATGCAGTTCGGCTGCAAAGGCTGTGTACGACGTGTCGATGGACGGGGATGGTTGCCCGGGACCACGATGTGGGCATGAAGGCGCTCGTGAAGGCCGAGGCGAAGCCCGGTCTGTGGTTGCAGGATGTTCCGGAGCCGAAGGTCGAGGCCGACGAGGTCCTGATCAGGGTGCTCCGCACCGGGTTGTGCGGCACCGATCTGCACATCCAGAACTGGGACCCCTGGGCGCAGAAGAACGTGCCGGTGCCGATGGTGACCGGGCACGAGTTCTGCGGCGAGGTGGTCGAGATCGGTCTCGGCGTCCGCGACGTCGCGGTCGGTGACCTGGTCAGCGGCGAGGGCCACCTGGTCTGCGGCCGCTGCCGCAACTGCCGGGCCGGCCGGCGGCACCTCTGCATCAAGACGCGCGGGCTGGGCGTCCACGTGCCTGGCGCGTTCGCGGAGTACGTCGCGCTGCCGGCCACCAACGCGTGGGTCCACAAGGATCCGGTCGACCTCGATGTCGCCGCGATCTTCGACCCGTTCGGCAACGCCGTACACACTGCTCTCTCGTTCCCGCTGGTCGGCGAGGACGTGCTGATCACCGGCGCCGGACCGATCGGGGTGATGGCCGCGGCGGTCGCGCTGCACGCCGGCGCGCGGAACGTGGTGATCACCGACCTCTCGGAGTACCGGCTCGACCTGGCCCGCAAGATCGGCGTCACCCGCGCGGTGAACGTGGCCGAGGAGACGATCGCGCAGGCGCAGCAGAGCCTCGGGATGCGCGAGGGGTTCGACGTCGGGATGGAGATGTCCGGGCAGCCGGCCGCGCTGCGCGACATGCTCGCGAACATGACCCACGGCGGGAAGGTCGCGATGCTCGGCCTGCCGTCGGACGAGATCGCGATCGACTGGAGCACGGTGGTGCTCAACATGCTCACGATCAAGGGCATCTACGGCCGGGAGATGTTCGAGACCTGGTACTCGATGTCGGTGATGCTCGAGCGCGGGCTGGACCTGACGCCGGTGATCACGCACCGGTTCGGGTACGGCGACTTCGAACGCGCCTTCGACGTGGCGCGACAGGGTCAGTGCGGCAAGGTGATCATGGACTGGACGGCTGAATCTCTGGAGGAGAAGCACTGATGTTCACACGGATGCGGGACGACCTGACGGCGACCATCGGCGAGATCCGGGACGCCGGGCTGTACAAGTCCGAGCGGGTGATCACCTCACCGCAGCAGTCGTTGATCTCAGTTGCTTCAGGCAACGAAGTATTGAACTTCTGTGCGAACAACTACCTCGGCCTGTCCGACCACCCGGACGTTGTCGCCGCGGCCAAGGAAGCCCTCGACCGGTGGGGCTTCGGGTTGTCCTCGGTGCGCTTCATCTGCGGCACCCAACAGATCCACAAGGACCTGGAAGGTGCCCTGAGCAAGTTCCTCGGCACCGAGGACACCATCTTGTACAGCTCCTGCTTCGACGCGAACGGCGGCCTCTTCGAGACCCTGCTCGGCGCCGAGGACGCGATCATCTCCGACGAGCTCAACCACGCCAGCATCATCGACGGCGTACGGCTGTCCAAGGCGCGACGTTACCGGTACAAGAACCGCGACATGGCCGACCTCGAGGCGCAGCTCAAGGACGCGGCCGACGCGCGGTACCGGCTGATCGCGACCGACGGCGTGTTCTCGATGGACGGGTACGTCGCCCCGCTGGACGAGATCTGCGACCTGGCCGAGCGGTACGACGCGCTCGTGATGGTCGACGACTCGCACGCGGTCGGCTTCGTCGGTTCGGACGGCGCCGGTACGCCGTCGTTGTTCGGCGTGAAGGACCGCGTCGACATCGTCACCGGCACGCTCGGCAAGGCGCTCGGCGGCGCGTCCGGCGGCTACGTCTCCGCCCGCCGCGAGATCGTCGAGCTCCTGCGGCAGCGCTCCCGCCCGTACCTGTTCTCGAACTCCCTGGCCCCGTCGGTCACCGCCGCGTCCCTGAAGGCGCTGGAACTGATCGGCAGCTCCAGCGCCCTGCGCGACAAGCTCGCCGCCAACACCACACTGTTCCGCACCAAGATGACCGAGGCCGGCTTCAACGTCCTCCCCGGCGACCACCCCATCTCCCCCGTCATGATCGGAGACGCCGCCGAGGCCGGCCGCCTGGCCGACAAGCTCCTCGACCTCGGCATCTACGTCATCGGCTTCTCCTACCCGGTCGTCCCCCAGGGCAAGGCCCGAATCCGGGTCCAACTCTCCGCCGCCCACTCCACCGAGGACGTAGAACGAGCCATCACCGCCTTCACCGAGGCCCGGGCGGCCCTGGCGGGGTAGCCGCCTCCGGACGCGGCTGTCCGAGGGCTTGTTCGAGCCGCGCGGCGACCGCGTCCAGGTCCTGCGGCATCGTGATCGGCGTGGCGGAGACCAGCAGGTTCTCGATGTCGCTGCGGGCTGCCCGGACGGCGTCCCGGAGGGTGCGGGCACGGGTGCCGGCGGCTTGATCGGGCGCCGACTGTTCGAGTGCGGTGAGCTTGTCCTCGGCCGTCACGACCCGGCTGGACTCGACGTTCCACGCGCCGGCGGCTTGCGCCGTCGAAGGCTGCCGGCGGAGCTCGGGCACGAGCACGCGGGCGAACCACGCCACCTCGTCCTCACCGGACGCGAGGTCGTCGCGCCAGGCCTGACGACGGCGTGACCTGACCATCAGCGGTATCCCCACCGCGAGCGCGACCGCGATCGCACCCAGTACCCACCACAGCCAGGTAGGCGCCCCGCCGGTCTCGGCCGAGGTGGGCTGTGTCGAGGAGGTGGTCGCCGCCGACGGCACGACCGACGCTGTCCGGGTCGCCGTGGTGGTCTCGGTCTGCGTGGCCTTCCTGGTCTCCGTGGCCCTGGTCGTCTCGGTTTCGGTAGCCCTGCTCGTCTCTGTCTTCGTCGCCCTGGTGGTCTCGGTCTCCGTCTGTGTCTTGGTCGTTCGGGAGGTCTCCGGCTCGGTTGGCGTGGACGTCGTTGCGGCCGGTTTCTCCGGGCGTTCGGGCGTACGGGTCGCGCTCGGGAGTGTTGCGGTCACCGACGGCGCCGAGGCCGGCGTACGCGTCGACGAGCCGGACGGCCGCTCACCGGACCCGCCACAAGACACGAGCAGGAACGCCGCCAGCACCAGACCAAGCGCTCGCATCATCAGTGGCCACCCCATCCCCTCCGGCTCGATGGTGCGCAGCTCGGGCTCTCACGACGAAGATCCCACCTCCGGCGCCAGGCCCGACTCATCCCGGCGGGGCGATATGCGGACGGCCCACTGCCCCACTTGTCGGTCCACACAGGCAGGATGTGAGCATGTCGGTTCTGAATGCGGTGGCGGTCAACAGGGCAACGCTGGCCAGGCAGCTGCTGCTCGAGCGGGCGAACGTCCCGGCGGTCGAGGTGGTCGCGCGGCTGGCGGGGATGCAGGGGCAGGAGCCCAAGCATCCGTACGTCGGGTTGTGGTCGCGGATCGACGGGTTCGAGGAGTCGGAGCTGGATCGGTCGGTCGAGGCGCGGGAAGTCGTCCGGGCGACCATGTTCCGGGGGACCTTGCATCTGGTGACAGCGGCGGATTATCTGCGGTTCCGGACCACCGTGAGTCCGGTGCTCGAGGCGGGGTTGAAGGTGCTCGGCGATCGGGGTGCGGGCCTCGAGCCGGACAAAGTCGTGGCGGCGGCGGAGAAGTTGCTCGCGAAGGAACCGCTGACATTCACCGAGGTGCGGGATGCGTTGCTGCAGCAGTTCCCCGAGGTGAACGAGCGGGCGCTCGGATTCTGCACGCGGATGCTGGTGCCGCTGGTGATGTATCCGGCGGACGTGCGCTGGTCCTGGACGGCCAACTCGCGGTTCACGCCGGCCGAGGAATGGATCGGGAAGAAGCTGCACAAGCGCGCCGAGCCGAAGGACCTGGTGACGCGCTACCTGCAGGCCTTCGGACCGGCCACGCCCGCGGACTTCCAGACCTGGTCCGGCCTGCAGAAGGCGAAGCCGCTGTTCGACGAGCTCGAGCTGGAGACGTTCACCGACGAGGCCGGCAAGACGTTGTACGACGTACCGGATGGGCCGCGGCCGGATCCCGACACCCCGGCGCCGGTGCGATTCCTGCCCGAGTTCGACAACGTGCTGCTCTCGCACGCGAAACGAGAGCGGATCATCGCCGACGAATACAAACCGGCCGTCTTCACCAAGAACCTCCGCGTCAAGGCGACGTACACCGTCGACGGCCTGGTCGCAGGGCTGTGGACGAGCGAGAAGAAGCGTGGTGTGGCGACTCTCACGCTCACGCCGTTCGGCAAGACGCTGAAGAAGACGCAGACCGAGCTGGAGCGGGAAGGCAGCGCGTTGATCCGGTTCCTGGAGCCGGATGCGAAGACCCACGCAGTGGTTACGTCCGGTTAATGAGGTTGTTGTCACACGTCGGATGACTGTGCCAGAAAGCCTTTGCCGGGTGGAATGGGCAGATGAGCACAGTCCCCTCCATCACTCTGGACAACGGCGTCGAGATCCCGCAGCTGGGCCTGGGGGTCTGGCAGGTCGAGGACGACATCGTCACCGATGTGGTGACCACGGCGTTCGAGACCGGCTACCGGCACATCGACACCGCCGCGGCGTACCGCAACGAAGCCGGCGTCGGGCGGGCGATCGCCGCGTCCGGCCTACCCCGTGACGAGCTGTTCATCACGACCAAGCTGCAGAACGGTGATCAGGGCTACGACTCGACGCTGGCGGCGTTCGACAAGAGCATCGAGCAGCTCGGCGTCGAGTACGTCGACCTGTACCTGATCCACTGGCAGTGCCTGAAGAAGGACAAGTACGTCGACACCTGGAAGGCGTTCGAGCAGCTGTACGCCGACAAGCGGGTGCGCGCGATCGGCGTCTCGAACTTCCACGAGCCCGCGCTGCGGCGGATCTTCGAGGAGACCACGATCCGCCCGGCGGTGAACCAGATCGAGCTGCACCCGGCGCTGCCGCAGGACGAGCTGCGCGCGTTCAACGCCGAGAACGACATCGTCACCGAGTCGTGGAGCCCGCTGGCCTCCGGCGAACTGGTGGACAACGCGGCGCTGAAGACGATCGGCGCGAAGTACGGCAAGTCCGCCGCTCAGGTGATGATCCGCTGGCATCTGCAGCTCGGCAACGTGGTGATCCCGAAGACCCGGACCGCGAGCCGGATCAAGGAGAACTTCGAGGTCTTCGACTTCCGCCTGGACAACGACGACATGGCGACGATCGCCGACCTCGAGACCGGCGTCCGCACCGGCGGCGACCCGGACGTCTTCGGCTAGAGGCCCTGAACCAGTTCGAGGAAGCGTCCCAGGACTGGCGAGCGGTTGTCCGGCGACCAGGCTACGGAGAGTGGCCACGGTGGTAGGTCGTCGGACAACTCGCGGTAGACCACGGCGTCCGGGTTGGTCGGTGGGGTCGGGCTGATCAGCAATGAGACGCCGAGCCCGGCCGCGACCAGCGACACGATGGTCTGCACGTCGGCGGCTTCCTGCTCGATCCGCGGGGTGAATCCGGCCGCCCGGCAGAACCCGATGATCGTGTCGTGTACGACGGGCCCGCTCGGCCGCGAGTAGAACACGAACGGCTCGTCCGCAAGGTCCATCAGCCGGAGCCGCTTGCGCCGGGCCAACCGATGCCGCGCCGGCAGCACCGCCATCAGCGAATCCTCGGCGACCACCCGGGACACCAACCCCGGCGTCAGCCGCACCACCGTCGTCGCGCCGGCCGGCGCCGTCGGGCGCAGCAGGCCCACGTCGATGCGCCCGTCCCGCAGCGCCTCGGTCTGCCGAAGCGTCGTCCACGACTCGAGATCGAGAACGATCTCGGGATACGTCCGCCGGAACGCGCCGAGAATCTGAGGCAGCGGCTCGAAGGTTGCCGACTGCACGAATCGCAGCCGCAGTGTCCCGAGCTCACCGCGTTGCGTCCGCTGCGCCGCGCGGACTGCCTCGTCCGACCGGCGCAGCAGGTCCTGAGCCTCGGCCAGGAACGTCGCCCCGGCAGCCGTCAGGACGAACCGCCGCTTCACCCGGGCGAACAACTCGACCCCGAGGTCGTGCTCGAGCGCGGCGATCTGCCGGCTGAGCGACGGCTGCGTCAGGTGCAGTCGCGTCGCAGCGCGCCCGACGTTCATCTCCTCGGCCACGACCACGAACGACCTGAGCTGGCGTAGTTCCATGACCTCAATCATGCACCAGACACATCAACTCCGCGCAGAACTTTCATTGGACGTATCAAGGCCACGGTTCTTAGTGTCGAAGGGTCGAAAGGAACACCATGCTTTACGTACCGTTCTCCGTGATCAAGTCGATCCACGAAGAGACTCACTCCGCCATGCCGGACGCCCCGATCCGGCCATATGTCCCGAAGCGCCACCCCGCCCGCGACGCTGTACGGCGCTGGCGGGAACGCCGGACCCCGCGCCCCGTCGAACTGACCCTGATCGCATCTCCGGCCGAACCGATCGGCGGGCTGTGCGAAGCTGAGGTTCGTGATCGAGGTACGACGCCTGAGGGTGTTGCGCGCGCTTGCTGACCACGGGACCGTGACCGCGGCGGCCGAGGTGCTTCATCTGACGCCCTCGGCCGTCTCGCAGCAACTGGCCGCGCTGGAGTCGGAGGTCGGCCAGGAGCTGCTCGAACGCCGCGGCCGCCGGGTCGCGATCACCTCCGCCGGCCGTCTGCTCCTCGAGCACACCGACACGATCCTCACCGAGGTCGAGCGCGCCGAGGACGCGATGCGCCTGCACGCGAACGGCGCCAACGGCGAGGTCCGCGTCGTCGCCTTCGCCACCGCGATCACCCTGCTGGTCGCCCCCGCGCTGCCCCGGCTGCGCGAGACGACCCCCGGCCTGGACCTCGTCGTCCGGGATGCCGAGGGCCACCAGGGCATCACCTACCTGCTCGACGGCGACGCCGACCTCGCGATCGCGGTCGAGCACCGCGGCTCACCTCGCCCGGACGACCGGCGCCTGGTCCGGATCCCCTTGTACGCCGAGCCTTTCGTCGCCGTACTGCCGCCGACCCACCCGGCCGCGGACCACGACACGATCGAGCTCGCCATGCTCGCGGACGACGGCTGGGTGATGACCGCGCCCGGCAACCCGATCCGCGACGTGGTCGTCCTGGCGTGCGAGCAAGCTGGATTCCAGCCGCGGATCGTCCACCAGTCCGACGACTTCCGCGCCGTCGCCGCCCTGGTCGCGGCCGGCGGCGGGGTCTCGCTCGTCCCGCGCCTCGCCGTACCGGAGCCGACGCTCGCCGTGATCCGACCGCTCCGCGATCCGGCGCCGACCCGGCGGGTGTACGCCGCCGTCCGCGCGAGCCGGGCCGATCACCCGCTCATCACCGCGACCCTCGACGTCCTGACCGAGGTCGCCGAGAAACTGTAGTCAGTTGGAGATCACCACGGTCTTCCGGATGAGCTCGGCGTCGTCGACGGCCCTGAGCAGGTACGCCGCGACGTCGGCTCGGGTCATCGAGAATCCGCCCCGCACCGTCCCCGCGGTGTTGCTGCGGAACTTCCCCTTCGCCGCCCCGTTGGTCAGCCGCGGCGGACACACGATGGTCCAATCCACGTCGCCGGCCCGCACCAACTCCTCCATCCGGCGAGCATCCGCGAACGATTCCCGCAGGATCCGCTGCAGGATCGGCTTCACGACGTACTTCGTGAACGGGTCGTCACCCGTGCTGTGAATGCCGGCCACACTCACCACAAGGAACCGCCCGGCGCCGTCCATTGCTTGCAGGATGCTTCGAGCGCCGTCCGTCAGAACGCTGCTCGACCCGGACGGTCGCGGCCCGAGCGTGGACAACACCGCGTCGCTTCCCTCCAGGATCGGCGCGATCGCCAGCGGGTCCATCACGTCGGCCGTCACCACATTGGTCAGCCCGCCGGCGACCCCGGCCCGCGCCGCGACCAGCCGGAGCTCGGGCAGGGCTACCTGGAGACTCGACCCCTCACGCACGACCGCCGTCACCGCATGCCCGGCCGCCACTCCCTGGCGCACCAGCTCGGTCCCGATCCGGCCCGACGCCCCGAAGACCACCAGCTTCATCGTCAACCCCTCCAGGTTAGTAAACACTCACTCACCATGGTTAGTGAACACTCACCAACCTGTCAAGATAGGCTGCCGTCCATGGGGACCAGAGACGACATCCTGGACGCGGCCGCGGAAGTGCTGCGGACGCAGGGGTTCGCGCGGGCGACGACCAGGTCGATCGCCCAGGTCGCCGGGTACTCCGAGGCCGCGCTCTACAAGCACTTCGCGGACAAGGCCGCGATCCTGCTCGCCGTCATGCACGAGCGGATGCCCCAGCTCCCCGGCTCACTGATGGAGCTGATCAGCAACCCCGGCGCCGGGACGGTCCGCGCCAACCTGACCCGACTGGCCCGCACGGCGATCGACTTCTACGTCGAGGGCTTCCCGATCCTGGTGTCGTTGTTCTCGTCGCAGGAATTGCTCACCGCGCACCGCAACCGCCTCCACCAGCTGAACGCGGGGCCGCACAAGGCGCAGGAGGGCCTGGTCCGCTACCTGCGTGAAGAGCAGAAGCTCGGCCGCATCCGTCGTACCGCCGACGTCGGCGCTGCTGCCGCACTGCTCTTCGGAGCGTGTTTCCAGCGCGGCTTCGAGGTCAACTTCGCCGGCCTGACCCCCTCCGACGAGGAGCACAACAGGTACGCCGGGGCGCTCGCCAAGACGCTCTACGAGTCCCTGCAGCCGATCAAGGCCGACGCCGGCCGTCCAGGCCCACGGTCGACACCCGCGCGATGAGCGCCCGCGGGATGAAGCGGGTCGCGGCGACGATCAGCTGGTAGCGGCGGCTGGGGATCGAGATCGGCTTGCCGCGCATCAGGTCCTTCCAGGCTGAGTCGACCAGATCGGTCGCGTCCAGCCACATGAACGACGGGATCAGCGACTTGTCCATCCCCATCCGCTCGTGGAACTCGGTGTGCACGAAGCCTGGGCACAACGCCATCACGGCGACCCCCTTGGCGTGCAGCTCGAGCGCGAGGCCGGCCGAGAAGTTCGTCACCCACGCCTTGTGCGCGCTGTAGACGTTGCGCTGCAGGAACCCGGCCACCGACGACACGTTGATCACCGCACCCGAGCCCCGCTCGATCATCGGAAGCACCGCGGCATGCGTCAGTCGCAGTACGACGCGAACGAGGAGATCCAGCTGCTTCTCCTCGACCTCGACCGGGTTGGCCCAGAAGGGCTTCTTCTGCCCGAAGCCGGCGTTGTTCACCAGTACCTCGATCGGACCGGTACGGAACCGCTCCTCCACCCGGGCCAGATCGTCGGGGTCGGTCAGGTCGGCGGCAAGCACTTCGCACTCGACACCGTGCAGCCGGGTCAGGTCGGTGGCGACCTCCTTGAGCATCGCCTCGTCCCGCGACACCAGCACCAGGTCGTACCCCTCCAGCGCCAGCTTGTCCGCGAACGCACGGCCGATCCCGGTCGCCGGCCCGGTGACAAGCGCAGTCGGCATGATCTCCGTCCTCCCGTAGGTACCGCCCTCAGTCTGTCACCTACGCTGGTCGGGTGCTGGCGGACATCAACACCTGGGTTCTCGATCTCGACAACACTCTGTATCCACCGAGTGTCGGCCTCGCCGATCAGATGAATGTCCGGATCCGTGCATACCTCGCGAACCTCTTCGGTGCCGACGAAGCTGAGGCACTGCGGATGCAGTCCGAGCTGGTCGCGGAGCACGGCACGACATTGCGCGGCCTGATGAACACCCGGGGCATCGACCCGCACGACTACCTCTCGTGGGAACACACGATCGACTACTCGGTGCTGCGCGCCGGCTCCGTCCTGGCCGCCGCGATCCGGGAGCTTCCCGGCCGCAAGTATGTCTTCACCAACGGCTCGGCCTACCACGCGAACGAGGTACTGAGCAGGCTTGGACTGTCGGCGCTGTTCGACGGAGTGTTCGACATTCTGGCCGGCGGCCTGATCCCCAAGCCGTATCCGGACAGCTACCACCGGTTCGTGGATCAGTTCGGCATCACGCCGGAGCGGACTGTGTTTTCCGACGACCTCGACGTCAACCTCTCCGTTCCTTACGAACTGGGTATGACGACGGCGTGGATGACGCACGAGCCGTCCGCGGACGGGACGCCGTACCAGCAGCTCGGGCCGAAACGCTGGCAGGTCCAGGACCTGCCAGCGTTCCTCGGCTACTTGGTCAGTGGTGGGTCGTGATGCGGTAGACGCCGCCTCCGGCCGTTCCGGCGTACAGCCACTGTCCGTCCGGTGACCTGACCAGGCTGGCCACGTCGAGGTTGGGCAGTCCGTCGGAGATGTTCTGCCAGCTGCGACCCCCGTCGCGGCTGTTCAGCACACCCCGGCCACCTACCGGAAGTCCCGCATCGGCGCTGTCACCGTCGGCCGCGAAGAGCTCGCCGTCGGCGCCGTACGTCAGCGCAGTGATGTTCAGCCGGAACCCGGACGTCGAGGCAGCCTTCACGGTCCGGCCTCCGTCCCAGCTGTTGTACAGACCGTTTCCGCCGATGACCAGGTGGTTGACGTTGCGCGGGTCGAGCGCCAGGGCCGACACCGGTACGGCGGACAGCCGCTGAACCGACTGCCCTTGGTCGTCGGAGCGATACAACCCGTCCGGTCCGCCGAGCCACAGGTGGTCGGGGTTGCGCGGATCGGCGGCGATCGCGGTGATGCGGACGGCCAGGTTGTTCTTCCGCCAGGTCTTACCGCCGTCACGGCTGACGACGACACCTGGGCTGAGGAGGTCGCTGACCGCCGCATAGATGTAGTCGCGGTTCGCCGGGTCGACGACGATCTGGTAGACCTTCGCATCGGTCAGCACGGTCAGCTTGACCGTCCAGTTCCTGCCGCCGTCGGTCGACTCCTCGATCGTCGGACGTCCTTGCGACTTCGAGACGGCGCGGAACAGGCGGTGGGAATCGGCCGGATCGGTGGTCAGTGCCGTGATCCGGTTCCCCAGCAGGATGTCGCTTCCGTTGAGCCCCCAGTCGTGGTCAGCGGGGCTCGGAACCCGCTGCACCGGCAATGCGGTCGTGAAGGTCGAGAACGTCGTACCGGCGACGAGGGTGGACTTGCCGGACGTGTCCTGGCCGACTGCCAGCGCGTGTACGTCGGCGCTCGTCAGACCGACGCGGCGGTACGTCGCACCGGAATCGTCGGTCAGGTACACCCCGCTGCCCACGGCGGAGACCACCAGCCGCTTGCTGTTCGGCGGCGAGGAGATCCGGAGGATGTCGCCGCCGACCGGGATCGGCATCGTGCTCCACCGCGTTCCGCCGCTCCGGTCGACGAGGATCTCGTTCGACGTCGCGGCGTACACGTCGCCGTTGACGAACTGCACCGAGGACAGGGTCTCGGACTCGGGTGCGGCCGGCCCGGGTTGCCAACTAGCGCCGTGGTCACGCGACAGGTAGAGCTGCCGCGGGGTCCGGGCCACGAGGAGGTTCGCGTCACCTGCGACCTGCTCCACGAACTGGTCCTCCTCGGGCGAGGTGAACAGCTCCTGCCTCGGCTCGGGCGCACTGTCGACGTTCCGGATCACGTAGAGCTTCAGACCGTCGCCGAAGTACAGGTCGTGGCCGATCAGGCTGACCCGTTGCAGGTCTTCGCCCGGACTCGGGTAGTTCGTCCAGGTCAGACCGCGATCGGTGCTGACGTAAATGCTGTTGTTGAACGCGGGCACGACGAGGATCCGGCCGGTCGGGTCGATGGACAGGTCGCTCGGGCTGACGTCCGGGAACGGCAGCGTCGTCCAGGTCTCGCCGGCGTCATGACTCACCAGGACCTTGCCCTGGTACGTCGGATCCGCTCCGCCCGCGACGGCGAGGTACACCGTGTCCGGCCGGGTCGGATCGGTCGCCATCCCCAGGTTCACGCCGCCTCCGACCGGGACGTTGCGCAGCTCACGCCAGGTGCTGCCGTCGTCGTCGGTCCGGAACACCCCAGGCCGCGGCGACAGGTACGGCAGGGCGAACATCCGCCCGGCCTTCGAGGTGTACCCGATCTTGTCCGCACCCTGACTGGTCGGACCGACGGACTGCCACCCGTTCGGACCGGACCCGTGCGCGGTGCCCAGCTCTTCGTACGACGTCTGTCCGTCGAGCCATGCGCCCGACGGGGTACGCGCGGCCGCCGACACCTGGTACGCGCCGGCCGGTCCGGCGGGCACGGAGTACTTCCACCATCCTGTGTGGTCGAACGTCGCCGTGCCGATGGTCGCGTGGTGCGACCCCGGCGCGGTCACGGACACCCGCGGCGCCGCCTTCAGATCGGCCTCGGAGTGGATGTAGACCGACGCACCCGAGGCGGTCGGGTCCGGGTTGGCGTGCAGGTCGAGCGGCCGCACGGCCAGCAGCCAGGGGACGGACAGGTCCGGTGACCCACTGACCGACGCACGCAGCCACCCGCTCCAGTCCGCGCCGCCGGTCGGGCGCGCGCCGGTCACCGTGACGCGGACCGTCACCTTCTTCCCCGGGCCGAGTCGGGCGGAGCTCGGAGACACCGAGACCTTCGCAGGCGTGCCGGTGGCCGACTTGCCGTCGAAGTGCAGCGTCCTGGTCGCGGACGACACGTTGGTCAGCGTGACCGTGGTCGTGGAGCGCAGCATGCGGCTGCTGAGGTCCGCGGCGCCCAGGCTCAGGGATCGCCTGCTCGGCAGGACCGTCAGCTGGTCAGCGCTAGCCACATCGAGACGACCCGATCCCTGCGTGACGGCGTCGTACCCGGAGAGCGGGTCGGCACCGCCGGTCAGCGCTGCGGCGACCTGGTCGGCGGTCCAGTCGGGGTGAGCCTGCAGGATCAGCGCAGCGGCACCGGCGACGTGTGGCGCGGCCATGCTTGTTCCGCTGTCGTCGGCGTACTGACCACCCGGCCAGGTGGAGCGGATCTCGACGCCCGGTGCGACCAGATCCGGCTTGATCGCGAAGCTACCCGGCACCGGGCCGCGCGAGCTGAACCCGGGGATCTGATCGGTCGCGTCGGTGCCACCGATGTGCACGCGGACCGGGCCTTGGGTGAGCCACTGCGCCAGGTCCGACCCATCGGTCCCGTTCATCACGGTCGCGACCACCGAGGCCTTGCCCGTGTCGTCCGACGTACCGGTGGCGAAGGCCGGACGGAGCGTATGACCCCCGCCACCCCTGTAGTAGTTCGGCGTCCGCAGCAGCACTGCCTTCGCGCCGTGCTGTTCGGCGGTCGCCAGGATTTCGCCGAGCGTATCGCTGTTGTACGCGACCAGGACAGCCTTGCCGGTGGCGTCGATGGAGTCGTAGTCGCTCGGAGCGCCGTTGACCGCGTCGACGACCTCCAGGTCCTCACCACCGGCCGGTGGGTTCGCCGACAGTCCGACCCGCTGTATGTCGAGCGGATGCCGGACCGGGGTGGTGACCGTGACGGACGGCATGTCGACACCGGTGATGCTGGCGCCGACCGCGAGGATGCCGGGAGCCTCGGCCGGCGAACCGACCGTGCTTTCGCCGGGGCCTACGTTGCCCGCGGCGGCGACCACGACGACTCCGTCGTGGACGGCGTTCTCAGCGGCCTGCTCGAGCGGATCGCCGTGCGCCGGATCGCCGGACAGGCTCAGATTCACCACGTCCGCGCGGTACGGGTTGTCGGCGGCGATCGCGGCCTCGAACCCGGCGACAACGTCCGACTCGTAACCGTTGCCATCCGCGTTCAGCACCTTGTACGCGGTCAGGTTCGCTGCCGGCGCGACGCCGGTCCGGCCGTCAGGCTGCGTGCTGCGGCCGGCAACGATCCCGGCGACGTGGGTGCCGTGGCCGTTGTCGTCCATCGGGTCGGCGTCGTTGTTGACGAAGTCGTAGCCGGCAGCAACCTTGTGGCCGCGGCCGAATCCGCCGCCGAGATCGGGATGGGTGTAATCGATGCCTGTGTCAACGATCGCGATCGTCTGCCCGGCGCCGGTGACCGCCGTACCTTTGGGATCTTTGGTCTTCCAGACCTCGGGCGCCTTGATCTGTGACAGCGCGGCGTCACCACTGGAATGCAGTTGCTGGTCCGGATACACGGCGGTCACGCCGGGAAGGGCGCGCAGCCGGGCCTCGCCGGCGGTGTCAGTGGTGACCGCCACGGCGTTGAGGAGTTGGCTGTACTCGTGGGTGACGGTGGCTTTTATGCCCGCGGCGGCGACTGCCTGCCGGAAGCTCGTGTGCGCGGCCTGCACGGCCGTCGCCCGCTGCTGGACCAGCGCTCCCGCGGACAGGGCCGGCGCACCGGCGAACTGGACGATGACCCGCGTGCTCGGCGTCGAAGGAGTAGAGGAAGGGGATGTGGCGACGGCCGGTGTGGCCGCGAGGACGAGGGTCAGCGGCGTCGCCAACGCCAGCGCTCCTCGGACGACACGTCTCGGTACAGGATGCATGGCGGCACTCCCGATGGCAGGACGGAAATCGATCTATGGCGGATGCAGTGTGCTCGCGGGACGCAGCGCGCGGCCAGAGGATCGAGCGGCACGATGAAGCCAATGTCCTTGACCGGCCATCGAGAAAATCGCTGCGCCGGGACCGGTTCCGCGGAGTACTCTCGCGACGATGTCCACCAGGGAGCGCGTCGACGAGGGCAAGCTCTCCGCCGTCGGCGTCACGGCTCTGGACGAGCAGCTGTACCGGTGGTTGCTGACGGCCCCGGGCTCGACGATGGCCGACCTGACCACCGGGACCGGGATCGGCGCGGCCCGCGCCCGGCAGGCGATAGCGCGGCTCGAGCGATCCGGACTGGTGAGCCGGCGGCCCGGAGTGCCGGCGAGATTCCTCCCGGCGCCGCCCGATGTCGCCGTCGGCTCGCTGATCGCCCATCGCCAGGACGAGCTCGAGCGGGCCAGGTTGGCGGCGGAGAGTCTGCTCGCGGACTTCCACCAGGGCACGCGCTACGAGCACACCTCGCAGGTCGTCGAGCTGATCAGCGGCCAGTCCACGATCAGCCAGCGCGCGGCCCAGCTGATGAGTGGCGCCGAGCACGAGGTGGTGCTGTTCGACAAGCCGCCGTACGTCGGCGCGCAGGACAACCCCGACGAGATGGACGCGCTTGCCCGCGGCGTGCGGTGGCGGGCGATCTACTCGACCGAGTCACTGACCGAGCCCGGCCAGCTCGCCAGGATGACGGCCTTCCGGGACGCGGGCGAGCAAGCCCGGCTCTCGGCGGTAGTCCCGACCAAGCTGGTCATCGTCGACAGCCGCCTCGCGCTGCTGCCGTTGGGGGTCGACGGCGCGGACGTGGCCGAGACCGCGGTGCTCGTTCACCCCAGCTCCCTGCTCTCGTTGCTCGTCACGCATTTCGACGGCATGTGGGAGCGAAGCATCCCGTTCGACCAGCACCTGAGCGGCGGCCAGCCTCCGGCCAAGTCCGAGCAGCGGGTGCTACAACTGCTCTCGGCGGGGCTGAAGGACGAGGCGATCGCCCGTCAGCTCGGCATCAGTCTCCGGACCACGCGGCGCTGGATCGCGCACCTGATGGCCGACCGCGGCGTCACCACCCGCTTCCAGCTCGGCCTGGTTGTAGCCCGCGAATTGACCTCCTGACGTCTGATGAATCGGCCCCTACGGTCGAGAGGTCGCGCCTGAGCGCGGCGAATGTGACTGGGATTGGTCTGAGGACTTACGCTTCGGGGAGGAGGTGACGAATGGCTGCCACGGACAAGGCGCTGGCCGGTCTGCGTCAGATGATCGCGTCCGGCGAGCTCGGGCCGGGGGCGAAGTTTCCGCCCGAGCCTGAGCTGTGCGACCACCTGGGGGTGTCCCGCAGTTCGTTGCGCGAGGCGGTGCGGTCGCTGGGCGCGCTCGGCGTGATCGAGTCCCGGCACGGCTCGGGGACGTACGTCTCGGCGCTGGACCCGGCCGCGATCATCAGCCGGTTCTCGCTGTCGGTCGAGCTGATCCCGCTCGAGGGCGTGCTCGAACTCCTGGAGGTACGCCGGGTGCTCGAGTCGCACGCCACCGCTGCCGCGGCCGCTCGCCAGGACCCGGACCTCGCCGCCCGGCTGAGCTCGATCCTCGATCGGCTCGAATCCACCACCGACGCGACCGAGATCCAGTTCCTCGACGCCGAGTTCCATGGCGCGATCTGCTCCGCCGGTGGCAACCCGACCGTCACCGCGCTGACCGGCGTGATCCGCGGGCGCGGCGGGCACTACCGGATCTTCGAGCCCGGCGCCGACTTCAACGCGATCAAGCAGACCAGCGACCGCGGCCACCGCGCTATCCTCTCCGCGATCGCGGACCGCAACCCCGCGGCAGCCGCGACCGCAGCGTCGGCGCACATCGCCCAAACCGAGCTCTGGCTCCGCGCCCTCCGCCCCGAACCCCAACCGGCCCTGCCGTGACGTGGACTCTGCGCCCTGCCCGGCTGGATGACCTCGAGGACCTCGTCGAGATCCGGGCTGTCGTCATGCGCCGCGACCTGGAGCGACTCGGGCGGTACGACGCACACCGGGTCCGGCAAAGGCTGCGGGACTCGTTCTCACCGGAGAACACCCAGATCATCGAGATCGGGGGCGAGCTGGCCGGCTCCATCGCGGTCCGGCCTGCCGAGAATCGCCGGTGGCTGGAGCACTTCTACCTGGCTCCACACCACCAGGGCCACGGCCTCGGCACCGCGGTACTGCGGTCCGTCCTGGACCAAGCGGACACCGACATCTGGCTGAACGTTTTGCAGGGCAGCCCGGCCCGCAAGCTGTACGAGCGCCACGGCTTCATCCTGGACAGCGAGGACCCGGTCGACGTCTTTATGGTCCGGAAATTTCTCTGACCTGTCGAGATCTTGCGCACTCATCGTCGGGTGCATAACCTCCAGACACATTCGTCCGGGAGGGGATCCGCCAATGTCCCGTTCACGCCTGATCGCGGTGGCGCTGACCACCGCACTTCTCGGTGCCCTGCTCACGTCCCAACCAGCTGTCGCCCATCCGACTGCGCACATCACCCGCGCCGGGCTCGATCCCGCGTTGGTCGCCGGCCGCGGTGCCGACGTACCGTTCATCGAGCAGGAGGCGGAGAACGCAGCCTTCACCGGCGAGAAGATCGGTCCGGGGCGCGACGCGTACACCCTCCCGGCCGAGGCCTCCGGGCGGACTGCCGTACGCCTGCAGCCCAAGCAGTACGTCGAATTCACGCTGACGCGACCGGCCAACGCGCTGACGTTGCGGTACAGCATCCCGGACGCGCCGGGCGGTGGCGGGATCACCGCACCGCTGGACGTGTCGGTGAACGGGAAGCACAAGCGGACGATGACGCTGACGTCGCAGTACGCCTGGCTCTACGGCATGTATCCGTTCTCGAACGACCCGAACGTCGACCCGATCCCGGGCTGGTGGAAACCCGAGCCCGACCCGGTCAGCAAGCCGTTCCGCCCGAACCACTTCTACGACGAGCAGCGCGTGATGCTCGATCGGACTTATCAGGCCGGCTCGCGCGTCCGGTTCGCCGTACCTCGTGCGACCGCCGCGGCGTGGACCGTGCTCGACGTCGCGGACTTCGAACTGGTCGGAGCAGCTCTCCGGCAACCCGGTCGGTCCTTGGACGTGCGCCTGTTCGGCGCCGATCCGACCGGCCGGCGTGACGCGGCACCGGCGATCGAGCGGACGATTGCGGCAGCTCAACGGATCGGTTGGTCGGTGTTCATCCCGGCCGGGACGTTCCAGGTCAACCGGCACATCGTCGTCGACAAGGTGACGATCCGGGGCGCCGGCAACTGGTGGACGATCATCAAGGGCAGCGTGGTGCCGCTGGCTGAGCCTGCTCCGGACAAGTCCGTGCACAGCGCGCCCGGGTTCTACGGCAAGTACGCCGCCGACGGCGGGAGCACCGGCGTACATCTGTCCGACTTCGCCGTCGAGAGCGATGTCCGGGAACGCATCGACACCGATCAGGTGAACGGAATCGGCGGCGCGATCGGCGGCGGCTCGACGATCGAGAACCTGTACCTGCATCACACCAAGGTCGGCATTTGGTTGGACGGCCCAATGGACGGCCTGCTGATCCGCAACAACGTCATCACCGATGCGGTTGCCGACGGCATCAACCTGCACCTCGGTGTGTCGAACGTCCGGGCCACCAACAACTTCGTCCGCAACAGCGGCGACGACGGGCTGGCGATGTGGTCGGAGTCGAACACCGGCGGCCTGGTCAACCACAACAACGTCTACGACCACAACACCGTTCAGACGCCCGTCCTCGCGAACAACATCGCGATCTACGGCGGGCGCGACAACGCAGTCACCGACAATCTGGTCGCGGACCCGATCCGTGAGGGCAGCACGCTGCACGCGGGCTCGCGGTTCGACGCCACGCCGTTCGAGGGCACGCTCACCTTCGCACGCAACACCACGGTCCGCGGCGGTCCGCGGGATCTGAACTGGGACATCGGACTCGGTGCGATCTGGCTGTACGCGTTGCAGTCCACGATGTCCGGGACGATCGAGATCCGGGACAGCTCGTTCCTGGACTCGACGTACAACGCGATGATGTTCGTCGTCGACTGGCCGGTGAAGGACGACTACGCGATCACGAACGTTGCCGTGCGCAACATCAAGGTCGACGGCACCGGGACCAACGTGGTGAACGCTCGAGTGGGCGGCTGGGCCACGTTCGAGAACGTCGACGCGCGGAACGTCGGTGCGCCGTTCGTCAACAACTGCGGGACCTTCCACTTCAACGGGCCGCCGGAGTTCGAGGTCCGCGACCTGGGCGGCAACGACGGCGGCTGGACCGGTGCGACCTGGTGCGAGGACCGCCCCGCCGTCGTACCGCCACCGCCGCCGTCACCTTGGAACTGAGGATCTTCAGCCCATCACAATCGCCCGGCCTCGGCAGGCTGACGCTCGCCGACCTGCGGATCCGGCGATTGTGATGGCTTGGGAATCCGGAACGCGAGCACCAGGACGATCGCGCCGACCAGCACGATGCCCCCGCCGACCAGCGCAGCGATGTGCATGGCATGGATGAACGCGTCGTTCGCGGTCTTCACCAGCTCCGGGCGGCCGAGCGTGGCAGCCACGTGCCGGGTCGCCTCGGCCGACGTACCGGCCGCGTCCGGCAGGCCGACGAGCGACGGCGCGATCCGGTGCTGGTAGGTCGACGAGACGATCGTGCCGAGAATGGCGACCCCGAGGACGCTGCCGACCTGGCGGAGGACGTTGTTGACGGCCGACCCGGCGCCCATCCGATCCAGCGGAAGCGTCGCCAGTACGGCGGTCGTGGTGGGGGCCGTCGTCATGCCGATGGACAGGCCGACGAGCCCGCCGATCACACCGATCCACACCAGCGAGGTGTCTACGTCGTACAGCAGGTTCAGGCAGGAGCAGGCCGCGAGTACGAAGACCGCCGTACCGGAGACCTTGGCGACCCCGAACCGGGCGGCCAGCCGGGCACCCAGCTGTGAGCCGACGATGACACCGCTTGCCGCGGGCAACGACATCAGGCCGGCCGACAGCGCGCTCATGCCGCGGGCGCCCTGCAGGTAGAAGGCGAGGTAGAAGCTCTGGCCGGTCAGCAGCAGGAAGACGACCGCCAGGGTGAAGTTGCCGGCCGCGAACCGGCGGTTGCGGAACAGGCGCGGGTCGAAGCTCGGCTCGTGTTCCCGCCATTCGGACAAGACGAACCCGGCGAGCAGGACGAGTCCGGCCGCGATACTCGCCCAGACCTGCCAGCGGTTCCAGCCGCCTTGGTGACCGCCTTCGATCAGGCCGTACGACAGGCCGAGCAGGCCGAGGGTGGACAGGCCGAGGCCGAGCGGGTCGAGCCGGCGGCGCCGTGGGCTCCGCGGGTTCGGCAGGACGAGTGCGGCGCCGATCAGGCCGAACGCGACGATCGGCAGGTTGATAGTGAAGACCGAGCCCCACCAGAAATGGTCGATCAGCAGGCCGCCGAGCACCGGTCCGACGGCTACGCCTACGCCCGCCGACGAGCCCCAGACGGCGATGGCACCGGCCCGGCGTTCCGGCGGGAAGGTCCAGCCGATGATCGCCATCGACGGCGGCATGATCAGCGCGCCGCCGAGGCCCATCGCCGCGCGGGCCAGGATCAGCGCGACCGGTCCGGTCGCCCAGGCGGCCCAGGCGGAGGCGCCGCCGAAGATCAGCAGACCGAGCATGAGGATGGTCCGATGGCCGTACCGGTCACCGAGGGCACCGGCCAGGAACAGAGCGGTGGCGAAGAGCAACGAATAGATGCCGACGGCCCACTGCAGCTGGCCGGGCGTGGCGCCGAGGCCGTGGACCGGGTCGGCGAGGCGTTCGAGCGCGATACCGAGGACGGTCGAGTCGATCCAGATCAGGACGGCCGAGACAACCAGGATGGCGAGGATGCGGCGTTGCCGCCGCTCGGGAATGAGGTCGATCGAGGACACGAAGTCTCCTATAATTGTCAGGACCCTGACGAGATCTCGATCATCCTCGATTGACAGGAACCTGTCAATCTCTTTTTCGTGTCCACGCCCGGACCTGGGCAGAATGGGGAGCATGGACACCTACGCCGACGACGGCTGCGTGACGTTTCTCGTCCGGCACGCCTGGCTGAGCATGCGCTCGGTGCTCGCCGAGACGCTCGACGAGCACGGGCTCTCGGTGCAGCAGTACGGGACGCTGCTCTGTGTGCGGAAGGAACCCGGACTGACCATCGCCGACGTCGGCCGGGTCGTCGGTACGACGCGGCAGTCGGCCAACGAGCTGATCACCGGGATGGAGCGCGCCGGCCTGATCGAGCGCCGGCCGAACCCGAAGGACCGGCGTACCCAGCAGATCCACCTCACCGAGGCCGGGGCCCAGCGGCTGGCCGAGGCGACCCCGGCGATCCGCAAGGTCGAGGACGAGCTCGAGGCGTCGTTCAGCGGCGGCGACCGCAGCACGGCGCGGGCCTGGCTTGCACATATGGTCACGGCCGTCGAGGGTTGAGGGATGCGCGCACACGCTGAGCGGTTGGACGGGCTGGGTACGACGATCTTCGCCGAGATGTCCGCGCTCGCGATGGCGACCGGATCGGTCAACCTCGGCCAGGGGTTCCCGGACCGCGACGGGCCGGACTCGCTGCTCGAGGACGCGATCGCGGCGATCCGCGCGGGCGCGAACCAGTACCCGCCGGCTCGCGGCGTACCCGCACTCCGGCAGGCGATCGCCGACCACCAGAAGCGGTTCTACGACCTCGCGTACGACCCGGACACGCAGGTCCTCGTCACCACCGGCGCCACCGAGGCGGTCGCGGCCGCACTGCTCGCGTTCGTCGAGCCTGGTGACGAGGTGATCGCCCTCGAGCCGTACTACGACTCGTACGCGGCCGGCATCGCCTTCGCCGGCGGGCGTCGCGTCCCGGTGACGCTGCGCGCGCCGTCGTACCGGCTGGATCTGGACGAGCTGCGAGCCGCGGTCACGCCGAGGACCAAGGTCCTGCTGATCAACTCACCGCACAACCCGACCGGCACCGTCCTCACCGATGCCGAACTGCAAGGCATCTGCGACGTCGCTCTCGAGCACGATCTCGTGGTCATCACCGACGAGGTCTACGAACACCTCGTGTACGACGGCGTCCGGCACCGACCGCTGGCGTCGTACGACGGGATGGCGGATCGCACGGTCTCGATCAGCAGCGCCGGCAAGACCTTCGCGGTCACCGGCTGGAAGATCGGCTGGGTGACGGGCTCCGCTGATGTCGTCACGGCGGTCACCACGGCCAAGCAGTTCCTGACCTTCACGTCCGGCGCCCCGTTCCAGCCCGCCGTCGCCAACGCGCTTGCCCTAGGCAACGACTACTTCGACGCCCTGCGCGCCGACCTCCAGTCCCGCCGCGACCTCCTCGCCGACGGCCTCGCCGCCCTCGGCTTCGAAGTCCACCGCCCCGCCGGCACCTACTTCATCACCACCGACATCCGCCCCCTCGGCCACACCGACGGCATCACCTTCTGCCGCCAACTCCCCGAACGCGCCGGCGTAGTAGCCATCCCCCACCAAGTCTTCTACGACAACCCCACCCCCGGCCGCCCCCTGGTCCGCTGGGCCTTCTGCAAACAACCCGAAGTCCTCCAAGAAGCCCTAACCCGCCTCCAGAAACTCTGACGAGACATCGGCTCGCTGGTTATGAGACGATGGTTCTAGCTCGCCTCGCGCTGCTTGGTGAGAAGTGAAGCTGGGATTCCCGCCGGAACGACGGGCCCCAGCTTTCGCGCTGTCTGGCCTGTTCGAGGTGTCTCAACGGATGACTACGCGGTGGACCGTCACGACAGCATCCATCGCCGCCAGCCAGCGTTCCTCACCTAGCACGGACGCCGACATCGCCCCGGCAACCGCGTCGGGCAGCCAGAGCATGGGCTCGCCGGCCGGTCGCGCGAATTGCACTTGAAGTTCGTGCGAGATCAGCCGCTTACGTCGCGCGCTGTCAACCAGACGAAGGTCGCGCCGATCCTGCACCGCCGTACGCGATTCCAGCCAGGCCTGCGCGACGCCGAACCGGTCCAGTTCATACAGCAACTGCTCGAGGCAGCACCGGCGAGCACGTTCCTGCCGGGACCGCTCCATCGGCGTACCGACGGTGACAATCGCGGCGATGTCCATCTGTGCGATCGCTTCAGCGATCAGGTCGCGCCGCTTCACCGACTCACCCACCCAGTGCAGCCGAACACCAGGCTTGATAGTCAAGCCGGCGAGTTCCCGCCGCAGGTCGTCGCACCGTGCGTTATCGGTGACGACGGCGGCCATCGTGTACGTCCCGGACCCACCGACGGGACCAACGACGACGGACTCGTCGACCCACGCGGAGAGGCTGAAAGCGGGCTCGGACGGACTGGGCATTCACGGGATTCTCCAGGAAACGTGCAGTCGGGAGCCGCCGTTATCCACAGGTCGTGGGGCATTGTGGGGCATTCCGGGGCAGATTTCAGGGGAGGAACTTTGCGAGGGTTTGGGGGTCTCGGGCTATGGCGGTGGTTTGGTCGGCGGCGGTGATTATGGGGCGTTGGATGAGGATGGGTGAGTCGACCATGGCCTGGATCCAGGTGGTGCGGTGGGAGTTGTCTTTGGGGACGTCGCGGAGGGGTTGGGCTTCGGGTTCGTTGGGGCGGATGAGGTCCCAGGGGTCCAGGTTGAGGCGGGTCAGGACGGCCTCGAGTTCTTCAGCGGTGGGTGGGTCGTCCAGGTAGCGGCGGACTGTGTAGCGGATGCCGGCTTCGTCGAAGGACTTGGTGGCTGCCTGGCATTTGGAGCAGGCGGGGTTGATCCAGATCTCCACGAAAGGGCTCCCGAGGGTCAGTGGTGGAACCAGAGTTTGGTGGGGCGCTGCAGCATCAGGATCAGGAGGGTCGCGTGGATCGCGAGGCCGAGGATGCCGGCCGGCAGGGACATCAGGCCGCCGGCGATGCCCATCGCGGCGACGGCGATCAGCAGGTAGCGCGACCAGCGGCGCCGCTTGCGCAGGTACAGCGCGGGGACCAGGTAGACGAACGCACAGATCATCGCCGCCGCCACCGCGACCGGTGCGTTGTTGCGCGACCCGGTCAGTACCTCGGAGATCTGGTCGCCGGCCGAAGTGAGCGTGAGAATCGCCAGCAGCAGGCACATCGCGCCCAGCCCGAGCGCGATCACGGATGCGATCGTCACCTGCTTGGGCGGAGTCAGCTGATAGCCGTACGTGTCCGGAGCCGCACCGAACAGACCGCTGTACGGCCCTGGTCGCTCTTCGCCCGGCACGTCGCCGCGCTGCTCACTCATTCGGTCCGATATTCCTTCCAACTGCCCCCGCCCCGATCCTGCCAGATCACCCAAGCCGCACCACGGCAACGTCGAGGTGGGGGAACCGCAGGTACGGCGTGAGGTCGGTGAGGCCGGCGCACGACGGGTCCGGCCGGAAGCGGACCGTCGTACCAGTGGTGCCGTCGCCGACCAACGGCTCGAGGTCCGTCACCGGAATGCCGCCCTCGTACCGCTGGGTCCACGAGCCGTTAGCACGCCGGTTGGTATGGATGAGCCAGTCACTGAGCGCGGCGACGACCGACATGCCGCGGCGCGGATGACCGTCGGGGAGCAGCGGCGAGGCGGGATCGGAGAAGAAGCGGAGATCCTGCGTCGCCATGATCGGCTTCTTCACCACGTTCCCGTGCTCGTCGACGCGGGTGTCCGTCCCGCGACCGTCGTCGGCGATCGAGATCGAGCCGTCCTCGTGGAACCTGACCGAGCACTGTCCGCGACGCCCGACGGACTCGGCCTCGTCATCGGGGTAGGCGAGCACCTCCAGCACCAGGTGGAGTACGCCGCCAGGCGCATACCGATCGCCGTCAGCGCGGATCGCGTCCAGATGTTCCCTGTCGACCGAGGCTGCCCAGTCGTGTGTGGTGTTGACCCAGTGCGTCACTTCCCCATTCTCCCCGATTCCTTTCGGTCCCGGGACCGGTCTACATACCAAAGAACCCAGAGGGAGACAGATATGCGCAAGATCATTGCCTCGGCGCTGGTGACGCTCGACGGTGTCGCTGAGGATCCAGGCGGCTACGGCGGTACGTCGTACGGCGGGTGGGCGCTGCCGTACTTCGGGGAGGAGTCGGTCCGCCTGTCCATCGAGAAGCTGGCCGGATGCGACTACTTCCTGTGCGGGCGGCGTACCTATGAGATGTTCGCGGCCGCGTGGGGCAACGCCGAAGGGCCGTACGCCGACCGCCTGCGCGAGCTGCCGAAGCTGGTTGCCTCCAGCACGCTCAAGGGCGCCCTGACCTGGAACGCGACGCTCCTCGAGGGCGACGCGATCTCCGCCCTGAAGCAGCTCAAGCAGCAGGACGGCGGCGACATCATCATGTACGGCAACCCGACCCTGCTCCGCAGCCTGCTCGAGAACGACCTGGTCGACGAGCTGGACCTCATGCTGCACCCGGTGCTGCTGGGGACGGGCGCCAAGTTGTTCGTGGAGGGCACTCCGAGCCCGAAGCTCACCCTGGACGGCCACACCGTGTTGGACAACGGCGTCAGCATCCTGACCTACCGGATCTGACAAGTCGGGGCCCGGTCGGATCGACCGGGCCCCGCACTTGTCAGGACACCTCGAGGGCGTCCTTGGACTCGTTGAGAGTCACCGTGACGGTCTCGCCGTCGCGCACCGAGCCGTCCAGCAACCCACGAGCCAGCTCATCGCCGATCGCGGACTGCACCAGCCGGCGCAGCGGGCGGGCGCCGTACACCGGGTCGTACCCGGTCATCGCCAGCCACTCCATCGCGCCCTCGTCGACATTCAGCGTGATCCGCCGGTCGAGCAGTCGCCGCTGCAGCGCCGCGATCTGCAGCGCGACGATCTGCGTCAGCTCCTCGCTGCCGAGCGCGTCGAACAGCACGATCTCGTCCAGCCGGTTGATGAACTCCGGCTTGAACGACTGCCGCACGACCGCCATCACCTGGTCGCGCTTGGCCTTGTCGTCCAGCGACATGTCGGCCAGGTACGCCGAACCCAGGTTGCTGGTCAGGATCAGGATCACGTTGCGGAAGTCGACCGTACGACCCTGGCCGTCGGTCAGCCGGCCGTCGTCCAGCACCTGCAGCAGGATGTCGAAGACCTCGGGGTGCGCCTTCTCCACCTCGTCCAGCAGGATCACCGAGTACGGACGGCGCCGCACTGCCTCGGTGAGCTGGCCGCCCTCTTCGTACCCGACGTAGCCGGGCGGGGCGCCGACCAGCCGCGCGACGCTGTGCTTCTCGCCGTACTCCGACATGTCGATCCGGACCATCGCCCGCTCGTCGTCGAACAGGAAGTCCGCGAGCGCCTTCGCGAGCTCGGTCTTACCGACGCCGGTCGGACCGAGGAACAGGAACGAACCGGTCGGCCGGTCCGGGTCGGAGATGCCGGCCCGCGCCCGCCGTACGGCGTCGCTCACGGCCTTGACCGCCTCGCGCTGACCGATCAGCCGATGACCCAGCTCGTCCTCCATCCGGAGCAACTTGCCGGTCTCGCCCTCGAGCAGCCGCCCGGTCGGGATCCCGGTCCACATCGCGATCACCTCGGCGATCTCGGTCGGACCGACCTCCTCGTTGACCATCGCCTCGGGGCCCTCGACGACGTCGTCCTCCTCGGACGCCTTCTCCAGCTCCTTGGTCAGCTCGGGAATCTCGCCGTACAGGATCCGGGCCGCGGTCTCCAGGTCGCCGTCGCGCTGGGCGCGCTCGGCCTGGCCGCGCAGCTCGTCGATGCGCTCCTTGACCTCACCGACCCGATTCAGGCCGGACTTCTCCCGGTCCCAGCGGGCCTCGAGCGCGCGCAGCTCCTCCTCGCGGTCGGCGAGGTCGGCACGCAGCCGCTCCAGCCGCTCCTGCGACGACGGGTCGTCCTCGCGGGACAGCGCGAGCTCCTCCATCTTCAGCCGGTCGACGGTCCGGCGGAGCGAGTCGATCTCGACCGGGGACGAGTCGATCTCCATCCGCAGCCGGGACGCGGCCTCGTCGACCAGATCGATCGCCTTGTCGGGCAGCTGGCGGCCGGAGATGTACCGGTGCGACAGCGTCGCCGCGGCGACCAGGGCAGAGTCGGAGATGGCGACCTTGTGGTGCGCCTCGTACCGCTCCTTCAGACCGCGCAGGATCGCGATCGAGTCCTCGACCGAGGGCTCGCCGACGAACACCTGCTGGAAACGCCGCTCCAGCGCCGGGTCCTTCTCGATCCGGGTCCGGTACTCGTCGAGGGTGGTGGCGCCGATCATCCGGAGCTCACCACGCGCCAGCATCGGCTTCAGCATGTTGCCGGCGTCCATCGCGCCCTCGCCGGACGCACCGGCGCCGACGACGGTGTGCAGCTCGTCGATGAACGTGATGATCTGACCGTCGGACTCCTTGATCTCGGTCAGCACCGCCTTCAGCCGCTCCTCGAACTCACCGCGGTACTTCGCGCCCGCGACCATCGCACCGAGGTCCAGGCTGATCAGCCGGCGGCCTCGCAGCGACTCGGGCACGTCACCGGCCACGATCCGCTGGGCCAGCCCCTCGACGACGGCGGTCTTGCCGACGCCGGGCTCACCGATCAGGACGGGGTTGTTCTTGGTACGACGCGACAGCACCTGGACCACGCGCCGGATCTCGGAGTCACGGCCGATCACCGGGTCGAGCTTGCCCTCCTTGGCGCGCTCGGTCAGGTCGACGCCGTACTTCTCCAATGTCTTGGTGGTTCCTTCGGCCTCCGGCGAGGTGATCCGGCGGTTGCCTCGCATCTGGTCGAAGGCTTGCAGCAGCGCGTCCGCCGTCACGCCGAGCGCGGTCTTGGCCACACCCTCGACGGTTGCGAGCGCGATCAGCAAATGCTCCGTGGAGACATACTCGTCCCCGAGCCCGAGGGCCCGCTGCTCTGCCTGGTTCAGCACGTCGCCGGTCTTCGGCGACAGGCTCGGCGCCTGCACGCTGCCACCGCTCGCCTTCGGCAGCCGGCTCAGCTGCGCGGCGGTCTTCTGGCGGACGGCGTCGAGGTCGCCGCCGGCTGCCTCGAGCAGACCGATCGTCGTCCCTTCGGGCTGCGCGAGCAGCGCGGAGAGCAGGTGAATCGGTTCCACGGTCGGGTTGCCCGCCGCGGACGTCTGACGGATCGCGACCGACAGGGTTTCCCGGGCCAGCGTCGTCAACCGCTGAACGTCCATCTATTTCCAGCCTTTCCAGCTCAACTAACAGGTCTCACAAGACACAACTTATCGAAACTTGAGTCCATTCCACTCAACTCTGAGGAATCCCAGGGAGAACTCAGGGTTCCGCTCTCCTCTCACTACAAGTTGTATCCGTTTCCGCACGCTCTGCCGCCGACGAGATCCGCGCCTGTGGACAACCCACAACTAGTGCTGGCCGGCCGAGACCACCCCGGCGTCGTACGCGAGGATCACCGCCTGGACCCGGTCCCGCAGTCCGGTCTTGGTGAGCATCCGGCTGACGTGGGTCTTCACCGTGTGCTCGGTCAGGTGCAGCTCGGCCGCGATCTCCGCATTCGAGTTGCCCCTCGCGACCAGAACCAGGACCTCCCGCTCCCGGGCCGTGAGTACGTCGAGCCGCGCCGCCACCGCCGGATCAAGCCCCGTGTCGGCGAACCGGTCGATCAACCGCCGCGTCACCGGCGGTGCCAGCAGGGCGTCGCCGGCCGCGATCACCCGGACCGCGTTGATCAGCTCGTCCCGCGACGACCGCTTCAGCAGGAATCCGCTCGCCCCGGCGCGCAACGCGTCGTACACGTACTCGTCCAGGTCGAACGTGGTCAGGATCAGCACCTTCGGCCCGCCGGCCAGCCGCCGGGTCGCCTCGATCCCGTCCATCACCGGCATCCGCACGTCCATCAGGACGACGGCCAGATCGAGGATCGCGGCCGCCTTCTGGATCGCGTCCGCGCCGTCGACCGCTTGCGCGACCACCTCGATGTCCGCCTGCCCGTCGAGGATCATCGCGATCCCGTCCCGGACCAGGTCCTGGTCGTCCACCACCATCACCTTGATCACCGGGCGGCCCCGACCGGGATCCAGGCCCTGATCGTGGTGCCGGCGTCTGGTCCCGTACCGATGTCGAGCGTGCCGTGGTGAACCCGCACCCGCTCGCGCATCCCGGCCAGACCGTGCCGGCCGCTGCGCCGTGCTGCGGCCGGATCGAACCCGGCGCCGTCGTCCACGACCTCGACCTCGATCCCGTCGGCGCCGATCGCGACCGTCACGTTCACCTTCGTCGCCTTCGCATGCCGTACTGCGTTGGTCAGCCCTTCCTGCACCAACCGGTACGCTGTGAGCTGGTGACCGGCCGGCGGCAACGCCGGATCTCCGGTCAGATCCAGCTCCACCGGAAGCTGCTGGGACGACACATCGGTCACCAACTGGCGCACATCCTTCAGACCGGGCTGCGGAGCCAACTGCGGATCCGGTACGCCATCAGCGTCGCGCAGCGCCGACAGCAACCGGTCCAGCTCGCCGAGCGCCCGCCGCCCCGCATCCCCGATGCGCTGGAACCCGGCCAGTACGTCGGCATCGCCGCGCCGTACGAGATCCGGCCCTGTCTCCGCCTGGATCACCATCAGGTTGACCGCATGCGCCACGACGTCGTGCAGGTCCCGCGCGATGTTGGACCGCTCGGTGAGCACGACCTGCTCGGCCTCGCGCTCGACGGCCTGCTCTTCGAGCTCTACCTCCCGGCGCGCCGCCTCGCGGTTGCGCCAGTACAGCCGGACCGCGATACCTCCGCAGACCGGCAGCAGGAGGATCAGCGACAGACTGATCGGCCACTGGTGACTCATGATCGCGTCGAACCAGCCGTTCCGAAGTACGCCGTCGACGTCCCAGTCGAATCCCACCTTGCGGATGGCCGGGAAGACGATCACCATCACCGAATACGGCGTCCAGTAGCTGATCAGCGGAAGCGCGGCCAGGACGGCGACGGCCGTAGGGAAGGTCCAGCGCAGACTCCGGCCGTGCTGCGGCGTCACGATCAGCCAGTACAGCGCGAGCCCGAAAGCGCAGTACAGGGAGACGATGTCGGTCGACGCCTGCCAGTTCGCAATCAGCGACGCCACCGCGAGCACCACGACCGGGACGACGTACCAGCGCCGGAGTACCAGGGTCAGCGCGGCGTACGCGACGACGTACGGCATCCAGCCCGGAGCGCTCCACCAGTTGCCGTAGAACAGGTCCTTGCCGATCTCGGTCAGGACCAGCCCCGAGACCGCGACGGCCAGGATCACGTTGCGCGGCAGCTCGAGCTGCGGGTCGCGCAGGAACCCGCGGAGGTCGGCCATCCGCTCCCGCGCGGTCAACGCCTGAGCCCAGCTCTGATGACGCAGTGCCAGGAACAGCAGCGCCAGTACGACGATGAGCAGCGCCTGCCAGCGCGGCCAGCCGTTCGCGGCGATCTTCTCGTAGTCGGTCGTGGTGATGCCAGGTCCGGAACTGCGGTAGAGAACCTTCATCAGTGGCAGGCGCACCAGCCCCAGCAACAGCGGCAGCGCGGCGGCTGCCGCGGCGACGGCCAGAACTGTGGGCACCCGGCAACGACCGGCCAGCGACCACAGGGCCAGCACGCAGCCCAGGAGCAGGAACCAGTCGAGCTGACCGACCAGACCGGCCAGATAGGCGCCACCGACCAGGCCGAGCAGCGCGACCGCGGGCTCGAACCGCCGGATCACGATCAGCGCCGGGAACAGCACGACGACCATGCGGAGCCCGAGCCAGACATGCGGCCAGCCGTCGGTGTGGCTGTTGGCAGCCCCGAACTGCAGGCTGACCAGTCCGGCCACCGCGATCGCAGCGTCGAGCCAGACCGCCCGCTTTCCAACGGACAACCAGTCCAGCGCCGCACGTGTACTCACGCCACCATTCTGCGTGCCATAGGGCCGCGGGCCGTCACTCTTTGGAGTGACACGGCGGTCATTCGAAAGTGTGCCGAGTCGCGGTACGGCGTCCCTCGCGGCAGTGACCCGGGTTGGCTCCCACTGGCGATGTGGCGGACCGGGGCGCGCCGGGAGGGTCGATGGCATGACCATCGACCTTGTTCCACCACGGGTCCGGCGAGGTGTTCCGGTGCCGGTGTTGGTGCTGGCGGCAACGATCTTGCCGCTGCTCTGCGTGCTGATCTGGCGGCCGTCGTTCATGATGTCCGACCTGCGGGTGTACTACGCGGCGGCCCGCGGACTGTTGCACGGACAGGACATCTACACCGTCCACCACCAGTACCCCGGGATGGGTCTGGGTTTCACCTATCCACCGTTCGCCGCGATCGTTCTGTCGCCGCTGGCGATCGGGCAGGAGTTCGGGCGGCTGCTGATGACGTTGCTGTCGGGCGTCTCGCTGCTGGTGATCGGCTGGACGACCGCCAAGGCACTGGGCTGGGGACGCACGGCCGGTCTGGTGATTGCCTTCGCCGCGTTGGCGTTCGAGCCGGTATGGTCGACGTTCGGGCTGGGTCAGATCAACCTGATCCTCCTGGCCCTGCTGATGCTCGACCTGCTCGGCCACCTCCCCCGGCGGTACCGCGGAGTCCTCGTCGGTGTTGCCACCGGCATCAAACTGACCCCGGGCATCTTCATCGTCTTCCTGCTGATCACCAGGCGGTTCCGGGAAGCGGCAGTGGCGGCCGGTACGACGCTCGGCACGATCGTGATCGGCTGGCTGGTGATGCCCGGCCCGGCGACAGCCTTCTGGACGCGGTACATCTTCGACCCAGGCCGGCCCGGACCGGCGCAGTACGTCGGCAATCAGTCCGTGCGTGGAGCGATCGCCAGGATCACGCACAACCCCGCTTCGCCAATATGGTTGCTAGCAGCAACGGCCATCGGAGTGGCCGGGCTACTCACGGCACGACGACTGCACGATCGGGGCCTCACCTTCGAGGCACTGATCGCAACGGCGTTCACCGGATTGATCGTCTCGCCGATCTCGTGGTCCAACCACTGGGTCGGGGCCGTACCCGCCGCCGCAATGCTCTGGGCGCGACGGCGTACCGTGTCGGCCGCTGTCTGGACGGCGACCTTCGTGCTGGGGTTGCCGTGGCGGATGCCGTTCGCGGGCGACCGTGAGTACGACTGGACTCTGGTCCAGTCGGTGGCGGGCGACTCCTACTTGATCGGCGCGTTGCTGCTGCTCTACGTGCTGAACTCGGAGGCGCGGATCCGGTAGACCTGCAGATTCAGGTCGTAGTACTTGTCGGTCTCGCCGACCCACTGCAGGCCGAGGCGTTTCGCGGTCGCGATCGCGCGCTTGTTGTTCGGGCGGGCGACGGCGAACAGTTCGTCGACATCGCCTTCCTTGAACGCCCAGCGCATCAGCGCGCTACTGGCCTCGGTCGCGTACCCGTTGCCCCAGGCGCTCGGCCGCAACTGCCAGCCGATCTCGAGATCCTCCTCGTACGGCGGGAGCAGGCGGATCAGCATCGCGCCGACCACTTCACCGTCGTCGCGGCGGGCGACCGCCCAGCGTCCGGCCGGGACGACGAAGTTCGGCTGGGCCTCGATCCAGGCCTGCAGGATCAACCGCATGGTGGCGGCGTCCGGCACCTTGTCGATGGCCGGTGACAGCCAGGGCGCCACGTCGGCGGAGCCAAAGATCTCCAGCGCGGCGTCGGCGTCGTCTTCCTCCCAGTCCCGGATCAGCAGCCGGTCCGTCTCCAGCTTCAGCGTCACCCCGCCAGAGTATGCGGTCGGTGGCCGTAGACAACAGGTTCGGCGGTGTCCGGCAGCTGAACGCACACAGCGCCCCCGGCCGGATCGGCCGGAGGCGCTGGCGAAGAGGCCGCAGGGCGGTCCGGGAACGGACCACCCCGCGGGGTCGAAGGGCGCCGGGGGGAATGACGCGCCTTCGACTGTGGAGGCGTCGCGGGGGAACGACGACCTCCACCGGAACCGGAGGCTCCGAGGGTGGGTTTCGGAGTATCTCCGGTGGTCTTGGGAACCCCCCGGGTGAAGGATCAGCGCGGGCCGAGCTCCAGAGGCTGGGTGCGGATCCAGCGCGTCGTGGTCTGCTGCCGGCCCATGGCGATCACGTCGCCGGCTGGACCGGCCGAGAAGACCCGGCTGGTGGCGGTGCGCCGGGAGGCGCCGACACCGCGTTGAACCTCGGCCAGAAGCTGGTTGACCCGCTGACGCAGGTCCTCCACCTCCGACTGTAGCGCGAGGATGTGGCGAATTCCCGCGAGGTTGATGCCCTCTTCCTGGGACAGGTGCTGCACATAGCGCAGCTTCGCCACGTCGTACGCCGAGTACCGCCGGCCGCGGCCGGACGCCCGGCTCGGCACCACAAGGCCGAGCCGGTCGTACTGGCGCAACGTCTGCGGGTGCATGCCGGCCAGCTGGGCCGCGACCGAGATCACATAGATCGGGGTGCGGTCGTCCCAGGTCGGCACCTGGCTGAACGGGATACCCATCACGATGTCCCGAACAACCCGGCCCGCAGATCAGGATGATCCGACGCGGAGTTGAACTCCTGCAGCTTTTCCTTCTGCTCGTCGGTCAACTCGTGCGGCACCTGCACCTCGAGGGTGAGGAGCAGGTCTCCCTTGGTCCCGTCCCGCCGGACCGATCCCTTGCCACGGACGCGCAGCTTGCTGCCGTTCGCCGTACCGGCCGGGATCCGGACCGTGACGGGCAGGCCGTCCAGGGTCGGAACCTTGATCTCGGCGCCCAGCGCCGCCTCGGTGAAACTCACCGGGACGTTCAGCGTCAGGTGCTCGCCCTGGCGGCCGAAGATCCGGTGCGGCTTGACGTGCACGGTGACGTAGAGGTCGCCCGCCGGGCCACCTCGTTCGCCGGCCGCGCCCTTGCCCTTGAGCCGGATCCGCTGGTTGTCCTGCACGCCCGCGGGGATGCGGACCTGCATGGTCTTGCTCGACTGGCCGCGGCCGGAGCCGTGGCAGGTCTCGCACGGCTGGTCGACGACCAGGCCGCGACCCTTGCACTCGGTGCACGGCTCGGTCATGGCGAACACGCCGCCCTGCACCGAGGTCTGCATTCCCGTGCCTTCGCACTTCAGGCAGACCTTCGGCACCGTGCCGTACTTCGCGCCCGTGCCGTGACAGGTCGGGCACGGCGCGTCGCTCGTCATCCGGAGCCCGACCGTGACTCCGTTCACGGCCTCGGCGAACTCGATCGTCGCCTCGGTCTCGATGTCCTGGCCGCGCCGCGGACGGGCCGTCGTCGAGGTGGTCGTGCGCTGACCACCACCGCCGAACATCCCGCCCAGGATGTCGCCGAGCCCGCCGCCGCTGCCGCCGGAGCCGCCGCGGTTGAACAGGTCGCCGACGTCGAAGTTGAACCCGCCGCCGCCCTGACCGCTGCCGGTCGGCATCCGGAAGCCGCCGCTGCCGAACAGCCGGCGCGCCTCGTCGTACTCCTTGCGCTTCTTCGGGTCGCCGACGACGTCGTACGCCTCGGAGACCTCCTTGAACTTGGCCTCCGCGGACGCGTCACCGGCGTTGGAGTCGGGGTGGTACTTGCGCGCCAGCTTGCGGTAGGACTTCTTGATCTCGTCGGCCTCGGCGGTCTTGGAGACGCCGAGAACCTTGTAGAAGTCCTTCTCGAGCCAGTCCTTCGTGCTCATCTGACGCCTCCCCTCCCGTCGTGGTCGTTACTCCGCGGACCTGTCCGCGTCATCATCTGTGCTCTCCACCGGTACGTCGGCCTTGGCGGCGTCGGCCGGCAGTTGTTCGGTCGGCTCCGACACGGCCACCCGGGCCGCCCGCAGAACCCGCTCACCCAGCCGGTAGCCCGGCTGCATGATCATCGTCGCGGTCGGGCCGTCGACCTCGTCGGAGTAGTTGTGCAGCAGGGCCTCGTGGATCCGCGGGTCGAAGGTGTCGCCCTTCTCGCCGAACTTCACCAGGCCGAGCTTCTCGGTGACGCGCTCCAGCGATTCCGCGACCGCCTTGAACGCACCCTCGAGCTCACCCGCCTCGCGGGCCCGGCCGACGTCGTCGAGCGTCCCGAGCAGCTCGGTCAGCACGGAGCCGATGACGAGCTCACGCGACGCCTCCCGGTCCCGGTCGACGCGGCGCTTGTAGTTGACGTACTCGGCCTGCAGTCGCTGCAGGTCCGCCGTACGCTCCTTGAGCGCTTCGGTCAACAGGGCCTCCTGGGCGGACGGGCCGACCAGGTCGGACGGGTCCCTGGGCGGCTGTGCGCCCGGGGTGCCCGGCGTACCCGGCTGGGCGCCGGGCGCGGGGGCCGCTGAGTCAGCAGGCTCCCGCGCCGCGCCGGTGTCCGGGTCGATCCGGCGCTTGTCCCGGACGACGGGCTCGCCGTCGCCGAACTCGCTGCCAGTGGGTCGATCCGTCACTTGTCCTCCGTCTTGTCCTGCGGCCGGTCCTCGTCCACGATCTCGGCGTCGACGACGTCGTCGTCGTTGGTGCTGGTCGAGCTCTCGTCGGAGGTGCTCTCCTCCGAGGACCCGCCGGCGGCCTGGGCGTTCGCGTACATCGCGGCGCCCATCTTCTGGCTGGACTGGGCGAGCTTCTCCGACGCGGTCTTGATCGCCTCGGCGTCCTCACCCTCGAGGGCCTTCTTCAGCTCCGCGACGCCGTCCTTGACCTCGGTCTTGACGTCGTCGGGGACCTTGTCCTCGTTCTCCTGCAGGAACTTCTCGGTCTGGTAGACCAGACTCTCGGCCTGGTTCCGGTTCTCCACCGCCTCGCGGCGCTGGCGGTCCTCCTCGGCGTACTGCTCGGCGTCGCGGACCATCTGGTCGATGTCGGTCTTCGGCAGCGCGGAGCCGCCCGTGACCGTCATCCGCTGCTCCTTGCCGGTGGCCAGGTCCTTGGCGTTCACGTGCACGATGCCGTTCGCGTCGATGTCGAAGGTGACCTCGATCTGCGGCACGTTCCGCGGCGCCGGCGGCAGGCCGGTCAGCTCGAAGTTGCCGAGCGACTTGTTGTCGCGGGCCATCTCGCGCTCGCCCTGGTAGACCTGGATCATCACCGACGGCTGGTTGTCCTCGGCCGTGGTGAAGATCTCCGAGCCCTTGGTCGGGATCGTGGTGTTGCGCTCGATGATCTTGGTGAACACGCCGCCCTTGGTCTCGATACCCAGGCTCAGCGGGGTCACGTCGAGCAGCAGGACGTCCTTGACCTCACCCTTCAGCACACCGGCCTGCAGGGAGGCGCCGACCGCGACGACCTCGTCCGGGTTCACGCCCTTGTTCGGGTCCTTGCCACCGGTCAGC
This sequence comes from Kribbella sp. NPDC051586, assembly GCF_044453965.1. NCBI lineage: Bacteria > Bacillati > Actinomycetota > Actinomycetes > Propionibacteriales > Kribbellaceae > Kribbella > Kribbella sp. NPDC051586. The sequence goes on from NZ_JBITDF010000001.1 coordinate 956,622, forward strand.
TCCTTGACCAGGTCGGCCACCGCGGGCATCCGGGTCGAACCGCCGACCAGGATCACGTGGTCGATCTTCGCCACGTCGATGCCGGCGTCCTTGATGACGGCCTTGAACGGCGCGCGGGCGCGCTCGAGCAGGTCGTTGGTCATCTTCTGGAACTCGGCCCGGGAGAGCTTCTCCTCCAGGTGCAGCGGGCCCGACTCGGTCAGGCTCAGGTACGGCAGGTGGATCGTCGTCTCGGCCGCGGCGGACAGCTCGATCTTGGCCTTCTCAGCGGCCTCGGTGAGGCGCTGCATGGCCATCTTGTCGCCGGACAGGTCGGTGCCGTTCTTGTTCTTGAACTGGGTCACCAGCCACTGGACGATCCGGTTGTCCCAGTCGTCACCACCGAGGTGGTTGTCACCGCTGGTCGCCTTCACCTCGAAGACGCCGTCGCCGATCTCCAGCAGCGACACGTCGAACGTGCCGCCACCGAGGTCGAAGACCAGGATGGTCTGCTCGGTGCCCTTGTCCAGGCCGTACGCGAGCGCGGCCGCGGTCGGCTCGTTGACGATCCGGTGCACCTTCAGGCCCGCGATCTCGCCGGCCTCCTTGGTCGCCTGGCGCTGCGCGTCGGAGAAGTACGCCGGCACGGTGATGACCGCGTCGGTGACCTGCTCCCCGAGGTACGCCTCGGCGTCCCGCTTCAGCTTCTGCAGCACGAACGCGCTGATCTGCTGCGGGGTGAACTTCTTGCCGTCGATGTCGACGTTCCAGCTCTCGCCCATGTGACGCTTCACCGAGCGGATGGTGCGGTCGACGTTCGTGGTGGCCTGGCGCTTCGCCACCTCGCCGACCAGGACCTCGCCGTTCTTGGCGAATGCCACCACCGAGGGCGTCGTGCGCGCTCCCTCGGCGTTGGGGATGACGGTGGGCTCGCCACCTTCCAGTACGGCGATGACGGAGTTCGTCGTACCGAGATCGATTCCGACCGCGCGGGCCATGCTTTACCTCCACGAAGTTGAGTGATGCAGACTCAATGTTGCCCGTTCGTCCGCCTCGGTTCAAATCCGTGACGCAACAAACTTGAGTTCACTGGACTCAACATTGCACATCGCCCAGGTCATTCCCAAGGCCGGCCCCGAATTTCGGGGTCCGGGCCAGGGTGCGGCCAGGGAGACCCCTCCCGGGGAAAGGTTTACCGTGCGACCCTGTCCCTGTGAAACTCCGCCCGATGACCCCCGCCGACTACGGCGCGGTCCTCGCGCTGAACTCGGCCGCCATAGGCCTGGTCGATCCGCTCGGCCCTGACCGCCTCGACTGGCTCCGCCTGATCGCCGCCCACGCCGCCGTCATCGACGTCGACGACGAGCCCGCGGGCTTCCTGCTCACCTTCACCCCCGGCTCGGCGTACGACGGCCTGGAGTTCGACTGGTTCACCCAGACCTACGCGGACCGCTTCCTCCTGATCGAGCGCATCGTGGTCGCGCCCGAACACCGCCGGGAGGGCATCGGGAGCCAGGTCTACCGAGCCATCGAGCGGGCCGCGAAGCCCTTCGACCGCGCCGTCGCCCGGGTCCGCTCCCACCCTCTCGACGCCTCCGGCCTGTCCTTCCACACCGCCCGCGGCTACACCGAGATAGCCAAACAACGCCTCCCCGAAGGCACCACCGCCGTCCTCCTCTCCAAAGAGCTGGCCGACTAGAGCCCCTGTCCACCAGCCCAGCCGCCATCCCGCCCCGGATCCCCAGGCCATCACAATCGGCGTCGGCGGCGGGTGTTGAGCGGAGCCAGGCGCGGCAGCGTGAATTGTGATGGCCTGGGGATCCGCCTGTGGATAGCGGAGCGCAGCGTCGGCCGGTTTCCGTCACGATCGAGACGTGTCCGAAGTAGCGGAGGTTGTCCGGCGACGAGGCGGGACTGCGACGTTCGGGCAGCTTCGCGCCATCGTGTCGCTGCGCGCCATTCGTACGGCGCTGGACCGCGGGGTCATCACGCGGATCGCGAAAGGGGTCTACGCACTGCCACCCGCGACGGATCCGCTTGCCACCGCGCGAGCGCAGGGCGGGGTCGTGTCACACCTGAGTGCAGCGGTATTGCACGGATTTGCCGTGCTCGACTTGCCGGACAAGCCGCAGGTCACTGTGCCGCGCGGTCAGCACCGGCGACTGAGCCCGCTGGACTGTCAACTCTTCTGGGCCGACCACGTGCCGTCCGACGGCGGCTGCACAGGCAAGCTGCGGACGGTACTGGACTGCGCACGAACTTTCCCGTTCGCGGCCGGGTTGTCCGTGGCCGACTCCGCACTTCGGCTCGGTGTAATCGACCGCTCCCAACTGGCGGTTGCCGCCGGCGAACTGGCCGGCCCGGGCAGCCGACGTGCGCGCCGCGTCGCCGCGGCCGCGGACGGCCGGTCCGAGTCACCGCTGGAGTCCGTCCTGCGCTCCCTGCTGATCGAGGCCGGTATCGACGGCTTCGAACCGCAGGTCGTGATCCGGGACGGCGCCTTCTCCGCCCGTGTCGATCTGGGCCATCGCGAACTCCTGCTCGCATTGGAGGCTGACAGCTTTGCCCACCACGGCACCCGGAACGCGCTCACGAGAGACTGCCGCCGGCACACCAACCTCACCATCCGCGGCTGGCGCCTGCTCCGCTTCTCCTGGGAGGACGTGATGTTCGACCCCGAGTGGGTCCTGGATGCCGTCTGCCAGGCGACGGCCGGATCTGCAGGCCATCACAATCCGCATGACATCGGGGTCGCGCGCGGGACGAGGCGGGCAGCGGGGCGATTGTGATGGGCTGGGGATCCGCTCAGACCGGCCGGCCGGCGATGAAGGTCTGACCAACTAAGGGGACGCCGGGGCGGTAGGAGAGGTGTAGGTGGGTGGGGGCGTTGAGGATGGCCAGGTCGGCGCGAGTGCCGGGGGTCAGGTGGCCTCGGTCGGGGAGGCGGAGGGAGGCGGCGCCGCCGGCGGTGGCGGACCAGAGGGCCTCGGCGGGGGTCATCTGCATCTCGCGGACGGCCAGGGCTATGCAGAAGGGCATGGAGGAGGAGTAGCCGGAGCCGGGGTTGCAGTCGGTGGCGAGGGCTACGGTGACGCCGGCGTCCAGGAGGCGGCGGGCGTTGGGGTACGGCGAGCGGGTGGAGAACTCGATCGCGGGCAGGAGGCCGGCGACGACACCCGAGGAGGCCAGGGCGTCGATGTCGGCGTCGGTCAGATAGGTGCAGTGGTCCGCCGCGGCGGCGCCTACCTCGCAGGCGAGTTGTACGCCGGGGCCCTCGCCGAGCTGGTTCGCGTGGACGCGGGGCTGGAGGCCGCGGGCGATTCCGGCTTGCAGGATCGCGCGGCCCTGGTCGGCGTCGAAGGCGCCGCGCTCGACGAAGACGTCGATCCACTTCGAGTGCTTGGCGGCCGCGTCGAGCATCGGGCCGGTCACCAGTGCCACGTAACCGGCTGGATCGTCGGCGTACTCCGCGGGCACCACATGCGCCCCGAGGTACGTCGTCTCGTCGGTGAACTGCCCCGCGATCTCCAGCGCCCGAGCCTCGTCCGCCGCCGTGAGCCCGTACCCGGACTTGATCTCGACCGTCGTGGTCCCCTGGCGTCGCATCTCGGTCACGAGGCGGGACACGTTCGCCGTCAGCTGCTCGTCGGTGGCCTCGCGCGTGGCTGCGACCGTGGTGCGGATGCCGCCGGCGGAGTACGGCGTACCTGTCATCCGGGCCGCGAACTCGTCGGCCCGGTCGCCCGCGAACACCAGGTGCGAATGCGAGTCGACGAACCCGGGGATGACCGCTCGCCCGCCGAGATCGAGCGCCCCGTCGGCCGCCGGCGCGTCGCGTCGTTGGCCGACCCAACCGATCTTGGCGCCGTCGATCACCAGCGCTGCGTCGTGGAGCTCACCGAGGACACCGCCGTGAGCTGGGTCGTTGGTCACCAGCGAGCTGATGTTCGTGAGGAGGAGTGAGGTCATCGGGTCACTGCCTCGATCGATTTGATCAGCTGCGTTGGGACATCCAACCGCATGTGCTTGCCGTTAGCAACCACATGATTGCCTGAGGCGACCACATCGGAGACGTCGGCAGCAGACGCCGCGAAGACTGCGGTCTCCAGGGCGCCGCCGGTGCCTGCGGTGCGGACTGTGTCGAGGCGGATGGCCACGAGATCCGCGCGAGCGCCTACCTCGATCACCCCCGCGTCCTCGAAGCCGATCGACCGGTGGCCGTCGACGGTCGCGGCCTTGAGGAGCTCGGGAGCCGACCAGTGGCCGCGCTCCTGGGACGCGAGCCGCTCGTCCAGCTCGACCGCTCGCATCTCCTCGAACAGGTCGATGACCGCGTGGCTGTCGGACCCGAGCGTCAGCGGCGAACCCGCGTCGCGCAGCTGCACCGACGGGCCGATGCCGTCGGCAAGGTCGCGCTCGGTGGTTGGGCAGAAGCAGGAGTACGTCGCGGAGCTCCCCAGCAGACCGACATCGACCGAGGTCAGATGTGTCGCGTGGACCGCGCTCGTCCGCCCGCTGAGGAACCCGGTCTCGTCGAGCATCTGAGCCGGCGTCCGTCCGTACGCCTCGAGGCAGGCTGCGTTCTCCGCGACCTGCTCGGACAGGTGAATATGGAGCGGTACGTCGGGGAACGCCGACGCGACCGCGCCGAGCTGATCCTGCGGCACGCCCCGCACTGAGTGGGCGGCCGCACCGATCACCACGTCATCGCCACCGGACAACTGCGCAACGCGGGAAGCCCACGCGGTCGCGTCGCCGTCGCTGAACCGTTGCTGCACCTCGCTCAGCGGCTGGTCGATGCCGCCGGCGACATAGCACGTGTCGAGCAGTGTGATCCGGAGGCCGACGTCGCGAGCGGCTGCGATCAGCGCCGAGCCCATCGCGTTCGGGTCGTCGTACCTGCGGCCGCCCGGCGCGTGGTGGAGATAGTGGAACTCGCCGACCGAGGTGATCCCGGCGAGCAGCATCTCGCCGTACACCGCGCGAGCGAGGTCGTAGTACGTGTCGGGGGTGAGGGCGGCGGCGACGGCGTACATCCGGTCGCGCCAGGTCCAGAAGGTCCCGCGCTCGGTCTGCGTCCGGCCGCGGAGCGCGCGATGGAACGCGTGGCTGTGACAGTTCGCCAGGCCCGGGACGACGAGGCCGTTGAGCACTGTCGCATCGCCGGGGGGCGCGTCCGGCTCGATCGAGGTGAAGCGACCGTCGGCCGTCGACACCAGGACGCCTCGCGCGAGGCCGGTCGGGAGGAGCGCGGTCTCACACCAGTACGACGTCACTTCGCGAGGTCCTTGAGTACGGCGGCCAGCGCGTCGACGCCCGCGAGACAGTCGTCCTGCTCGGCGTACTCGGCGGGAGAGTGGGAGATGCCGGTCGGGTTGCGGACGAACAGCATCGCGGTCGGGATGCCGGCGTCGGAGAACACCCCGGCGTCGTGACCGGCGCCGGTCGGCAGGACCGGAGCGCCGTCCAGTACGCCGACCAGCCGATCGCGCAGGCCGGTCGGGAAGTTGACGATCGGCGAGACCGATTCCGGGGTCACCTGGAGGGTTGTGCCGTCGCGTTCGGCGCGTTCGGTGGCCTGCTTGGTGATTGCCGCGAGCAACAGTTCGAGCGTCTGTGTGTCGGCGGCTCGCGCGTCGAGCCAGGCGGTGACCTGGGACGGTACGGCGTTGGTCCCGTTCGGCTCGACCGACAACCGGCCGAAGGTCGCGCGGGCGCCGGCCAGGCGGGCTTGTTTGTTGGCGGCGAGGGCGGTCATCGCGTAGGTGAGCATTGGGTCGTGGCGGTCCTCCATCAGCGTGGTGCCGGCATGGTTGGCCTCACCACCGAACGTGAACCGATACCGCCCATGCGGCCAGATCGAACTGGCCACACCCACAGGCGCCGTCAGCCCTCGGCCCTGCTCCACATGCAACTCGACAAACGTCCCCATCCGCCGGACCAGCGGCGAAGGCCCTACTCCGGACGGATCGATCCCCGCCTGCTCCAGCGCAACTGCCAGCGGTACACCGGTCCGGTCCGTCAGAGCCAGCGCCTTCTCGGCCGACAGCACGCCAGCCGCCACCCGAGAACCCAAACACGGCATCCCGAACCGCGAGCCTTCTTCTTCCACAAACGCACCCACCCCGATAGGCACGCTCGGCTCGAACCCCTCCGCCCGCAACCGATCAACAGCCGCCAGCGCAGACACCACCCCCAGAGGCCCATCAAAAGCCCCACCATCAATAACCGAGTCCAGATGGCTACCGGTCACCACCCCCGGGCGGGCAGCCGGCCCTCCGGCCGGCTCTCCGCGTGGTTCCCACCAGGCGACCAGGTTTCCTATGCCGTCGGATTCGACGGTTAGGCCGCGGGCGGCGCACTGGTCCAGGAACCAGTGCGTCGCCTCGCGTTCGGTGGGAGTCCAGCCGCCTCGGGTGTAACCGCCGGTTTCGGGGTTGCGGCCGATGGCGGACTGGTCGGCCCAGAGGGATTCGAAGCTCAAGACAGCGGGTTCTTCGACAGCCAGTCCTTGGCGACCGCGTCCGCGCTCTCCTTGCCGACGTCGATCCGCTTGACCAGGTCGGTCAGCGCATCCGTGGTCAGCTTGGCGTCGACCGCGTTCAGCGTGGCGACGACGTCGTCGGACTTGTGGTCGGTCCGGATCAGCGGAACGATGTTGTTCGGCGGCAGGATGTGCTCCGGGTCATCCAGCTGGACCCAGCCCTTGTCCTTGATGACCGCCTGAGTGGTGAACAGGTCGGTGACCTGGATGGTGTTGTCCTCGAGCGCCTTGATGCTCAGCGGACCACCGGCGTCGAGCGTCTTGTACTCCTTGAACTCGACGTCGTACTTCTCCTTCATGCCCTTCAGCCCGGCGGTCCGGACCTTGAACTCGGAGCTGCCACCGGCGACCAGGTTCTTGCCCTTCAGGTCGCCGATCGACTTCAGGCTGTACTTGTCCGCCGTCGCCTTGGTCACCACGATGGTGTCCTCGTCGGTGGCCGGCGACATCTCCAGGATCTCCAGGCCCGGCGTCAGCGCCTTCTTCAGCGCGTCGTACGCCTTCTGCGGGTCGGTCTCGGTCGAGTTCTTGTCGAAGTACGCCAGCGAGGCGCCGGTGTACTCCGGAACCAGGTCGACCGACCCGTCCTTGATCGCGGCCATGTAGGTCTCGCGGTTGCCGATGTTCGGCTTCTTCTTCACCTCGACGCCCTTGGCGGCCAGCGCCTGGCCGTAGATCTCCGCGATCAACTGGCTCTCGGAGAAGTCGGCGGACCCGACGGTGATGCTGCTCACCTTCGAGGGCGCCGGCGAGCTGCCGGCGTTGTCACTGCCGAGCTGGTCGCCCCCACCCCCACAACCAGCCAGGCCGAGCACCGCCACCCCGGCGATCGCAGTACGGATGAGTGTGGATCTCAACACGAGAGCCTCCAGTGTTCTCGTTCAGCCACCGGCCGGTGCCGATGGATGCATCTCAAGTTCAGCAGGTACGACGGACAATTCAGCCGATTTTCAGCCCTTCGGACACGGTGATCCTCCCGATCAGCGCGAAGACCGCGTCCAGGACGATCGCGAGCAGCGCCACCAGCAGCGCGCCGGTGAACATCTGCGGGAAGTCGCGGAGCTTCAGCCCGTCGACCACATAACGGCCGAGGCCGCCGAGCGACACCAGTGCGGCGATCGTCGCGGTCGAGACGATCTGCAGGGTGGCGCTCCGGATGCCGGAGATGATGAGCGGCAGCCCGATCGGGATCTCCACCTTGGTCAGGATCTCGCGTCCGGTCATCCCCATCCCCCGCGCGGCGTCGATCGTGGCCGGATCGACACCGGACAGACCGGCGTACGTCGAGGCCAGGATCGGCGGGATACCCAGCGCGACCAGCGCGATCAGCACCGGCAGGAAGCCGATCTGGTTGGTCAGCAGGACCGCGATCATCAGCAGGCCCAGGCTCGGCAGGGCCCGGGCCGCGTTGCCGAGGTTGATCGCCAGGAAGGCTCCGCGCCGGGTGTGCCCGATCCGCAATCCGATCGGTAGCGCGATGACCACGGAGAGTCCGAGGGCGGCGAACGTGTACCAGAGGTGCTGCAGGATCCGCGCCCAGATCCCCTCGTTGCCGGACCAGTTGAACGAGTCGGTCAGGTACTGCCACATGTCAGGCCACCTCCCCTACGGGCGTCGCAACCCGAGCCCAAGGAGTCAGTACCCGCTGCAACGACACCAGGATCAGGTCCGCGACCAGAGCCAGCGCCAGCGACAGCACGACCCCGACGACGACCGGCGTCAGGAAGTCCTTCTGGAAGCCGAGGGTGAACAGCTCGCCCAGACCGCCGATCCCGATGACGGCGCCGACGCTCACCATCGAGATGTTCGCGACCGTGACCACCCGCAGCCCGGTGAAGATCACCGGTACGGCGATGGGCAGGTCGACCGCGATCAGCCGGTGCATCGACCCGTACCCGACCGCGATCGCGGACTGCCGTACGTCGGGCGGCACGGAGCGCAGTCCGTCGATCACGTTCCGGATCAGCAGCGAGACCGTATAGATGGTCAGCGCGACGATGATGTTGATCGTCGACAGCACCTTGGTGCCGAGGACCGCCGGGATCACGATGAACAGCGCGATCGACGGCAGCGAGTACAGCAGGCCGCCGAACGCGATCAGCGGGTTCGCCAGCCAGGAGTACCGCGTGGCGACGTACCCCAACGGGACCGAGATGATCAGCCCGAGGATCACGGGAATGATCGCCAGGTAGATGTGCTCGCGCAGCTGTTCCCAGATCAGCCCGAGGTTGTCACCGATCCACGTCATGACCTGAGCGCCTCTGCAACCGTGGCCTGGTCGATGACGCCGACGGCGCGGCCCTCGTCGTCCACGCAGATGCCACATCCGGTGGGTGATGTCAGTACTGCGTCCAGCGCCGCGCGCAACGAATCGCCGCGCTTGAACACCGCGCCGAGCGGCAGCAGCTCGCCGGTCCCGTTCTTCCAGCCGACGGGTACGCCGTCCTTCAACGCGAGCTCGTCCGGCACCGGCTGCACCGGCAGCTCTTCGGGATGCACGAACGTAAGGGCCCGGTAACCGCGATCCTGTCCGACGAACCCGCGGACGAAGTCGTCGGCGGGCTCGCCGAGCAGCTCGGCCGGCGGCGCGAACTGGGCCAGCTTCCCGCCGACCTGCAGTACTGCGACGTTGTCGCCGAGCTTGATCGCCTCGTCGATGTCGTGGGTGACGAACACGATCGTCTTGCCGATGTCGCGCTGCAGCCGGAGCAACTCCTCCTGCAACTGGTGGCGCACGATCGGGTCGACCGCGCTGAACGGCTCGTCCATCAGCATGACCGCCGGATCGGCCGCCAGCGCCCGCGCGACGCCGACTCGTTGCTGCTGGCCACCGGACAGCTGGGCCGGGTACCGCTCGGCCAGCTTGATGTCCAGGCCGACGCGCTCGAGCAGCTCCATCGCCGTACCGTGCGCCTTGCGCTTGTCCCAGCCGAGCAGCTTCGGGACGGTCGCGACGTTGTCGACAACGGTCTTGTGCGGGAACAGGCCGGCGTTCTGGATCACGTACCCGATGCCCCGGCGCAGGGTGACCGCATCCTTGCCGTTGATGTCGTCGCCGTCGATCGAGATCGTCCCGCTGGTCCGCTCGATGGTGCGGTTGATCATCCGCAGCGACGTGGTCTTGCCGCACCCGGAGGGCCCGACGAACACGGTGATCTGGTTGCTCGGGATCCGCAGGGACAACTTGTCGACGGCGACGGTGCCGTCCGGGTACTGCTTGGTGACGTCCTCGAACTCGATCATGGCGCCCCTTCGCGCTCGTCGTCGGTCGCCCGAAAGACCCTAGCGGAACGACAGACCGAAACCACGCGGTCGCGCGGTTTCTCGCTCCTCGGAAATGTGCACCGTAGCACTACAGATTGCCACGGTCGCACACAGTTAGCTCTCCCGCATCGGGATCCGGACGTCCCGCTGGTCCGCAACCTCTACTGCCGTGTCGTAGCCGGCGTCGACGTGACGGATCACACCCATCGCCGGGTCGTTGGTGAGCACCCGCTCCAGCTTCTGCCGGGCCAGGTCGGTGCCGTCGGCAACGGACACCTGGCCGGCGTGGATGGACCGGCCGATGCCGACGCCGCCGCCGTGGTGGATCGACACCCAGGACGCGCCGCTGGCCACGTTCACCATCGCGTTCAGCAACGGCCAGTCCGCGATCGCGTCCGAGCCGTCGAGCATTCCTTCGGTCTCCCGGTACGGCGAAGCCACGCTGCCGGTGTCCAGGTGATCGCGACCGATCACGATCGGCGCCTCGAGCTCGCCGGAGGCAACCATGTCGTTGAACCGCACCCCGGCCTTGTCCCGCTCGCCCTGGCCGAGCCAGCAGATCCGGGCCGGCAGGCCCTGGAACGCGACCCGCTCGCCGGCCATCTTGATCCACCGGGTCAGGTGCTCGTTGTCCGGGAACAGATCCAGAACCGCCTGGTCCGTCCTCGCGATGTCGGCCGGGTTGCCGGACAGCGCGGCCCACCGGAACGGGCCCTTTCCCTCACAGAACAACGGCCGGATGTACGCCGGTACGAAACCGGGGAAGTCGAACGCGCGGTTGAAGCCCGCCTTCCGGGCCTCGTCGCGGATCGAGTTGCCGTAGTCGAACACCTCGGCGCCCGCGTCCTGGAACCCGACCATCGCGGCCACGTGCCGCGCCATCGAGGCCTGCGCGCGCTCGGTGAACCCGGCCGGGTCCTTCTCGCGGGCGGTCGTCCAGTCGTCGAAGTCGATGCCCACCGGCAGGTACATCAGCGGGTCGTGCGCCGAGGTCTGGTCGGTGACGATGTCGATCGGCGCACCCAGCTCCAGCAGCTCCGGCACCATCACCGCGGCGTTGCCCAGGACACCGATCGACAGCGGCCGGCGGGCCTTCTTGGCCTCCTCGGCCAACCGGAGCGCGTCGTCCAGGTCCTTCGCCCGTACGTCGAGGTAGCGGTGCTCGATCCGGCGGTCGATCCGGGACGAGTCGACGTCGATGCAGATCGCGACGCCGTCGTTCATCGTCACCGCCAGCGGCTGGGCGCCACCCATGCCGCCGAGCCCGGCGGTCAGCGTGATGGTGCCGGCCAGCGTGCCGCCGAAGCGCTTCTCGGCAACGGCGGCGAACGTCTCGTAGGTGCCCTGCAGGATCCCCTGCGTGCCGATGTAGATCCACGACCCGGCCGTCATCTGGCCGTACATCGTGAGCCCCATCGCCTCGAGCTTGCGGAACTCCTCCCAGGTGGCCCAGTCGCCGACCAGGTTGGAATTCGCGATCAGCACCCGCGGCGCCCACTCGTGCGTCTGCATCACGCCGACCGGGCGGCCGGACTGCACCAGCATGGTCTCGTCGTCCTTGAGGGTGGTCAGCGTGCGGACCATCGCGTCGAACGAGTTCCAGTCGCGGGCGGCCTTGCCGGAGCCGCCGTACACGACGAGTTCGTCGGGGTGCTCGGCGACCTCGGGGTCGAGGTTGTTCTGCAGCATCCGCAGCGCGGCCTCCTGCTGCCAGCCGCGGGCGGTCAGAGTCGTACCGCGGGGTGCGCGCACAGGACGGGGTCCGGACATGGGTGATCCAGCCTTTCTAGGAGGTGTCTGGTGGTTCCACGCCGTAGCGAGCAGGTGCTCGGCGCGTGCATCAGCGTGCTGGAGCGAGGTGTCGTGACGAGTGCCGCGCAGTAGGCGTGGGACCACCAGACACCTCCTTCAGTTCAGCGGACCGGTGACGGTCTCGGTGGCTTCGATGTAGGTGCCGTTGGCAACGAGTTGGACGGAGTGCTCGAGCTCGGGCGCCAGGTGGCGGTCCGTGCCGGGGCCCTCGACGTACCGACGCAACGCGTTGCGTGCGGCCGCGGTGGCCGGGGCCGGGTCGAGCGGGGCGCGCAGGTCCAGCGCGCGGGCGGCGGTGAGGATCTCGATCGCCAGCACGCGCTGCAGGCCGTCGACCGCCTTGCGCAGCTTGCGTGCGGCGGACCAGCCCATCGAGACGTGGTCCTCCTGCATCGCGCTGCTCGGGATCGAGTCGACGCTGGCGGGTACGGCGAGCCGTTTGAGCTCGGAGACGATCGCGGCCTGGGTGTACTGCGCGATCATGTGCCCGCTGTCCACGCCGGGATCGTCGGCCAGGAAAGCGTTCAGGCCGTGGTTGCGCGCGACGTCGAGGAAGCGGTCGGTACGGCGTTCGCTGATGCTGGCGAGGTCGGCCACCGCGATGGCGAGGAAGTCGAGCACGTACCCGACCGGGGCGCCGTGGAAGTTGCCGTTGGACTCGACACGGCCGTCTTTCAGCACTACGGGGTTGTCGATCGCAGCGGCGAGCTCGCGGTCGGCGACTGATGCGGCGTGGGCTGCTGTGTCGCGGGCGGCGCCGTGGACCTGCGGTGAGCACCTGAGCGAATAGGCGTCCTGGACGCGGTTACAGTCCGGACCTCGGTGGCTCGCGACGATCGCGCTGTCCTTGAGGATCGCGCGGAGGTTGGCGGCGGCCGCGGCCTGACCTGGATGCGGGCGGAGGGCCTGCAGGTCCTCGGCGAACACGCGGTCCGTACCGAGCTGGGCCTCGACGCTCATCGCGGCGGCAAGGTCGGCTGTCTTGAAGAGCCGGTCGAGATCGGCGAGCGCCAGGACCAGCATGCCGAGCATGCCGTCGGTCCCGTTGATCAGCGCCAGACCTTCCTTCTCCGCGAGCACGATCGGAGTGAGGCCCTTGCTCTGCAGGGCTTCGCCGGCGTCGCGGAGGTTGCCGTCGGCATCGCGGACCTTGCCTTCGCCGAGGATCGCGAGCGCGACGTGGGACAGCGGTGCGAGGTCGCCGGAGCAGCCGAGGCTGCCGTACTCGTGCACCACCGGAGTCAGGTGTGCGTTCAGCAGACCGGCGTACGCCTGGGCGGTCTCGACCTTCACACCCGTGCGGCCGGTGGCGAGGGTCGACAGCCTCAGCAGGGCGAGCGCGCGGACCACTTCGGTCTCCACCTCGGGACCGGAGCCGGCCGCGTGCGATCGGATCAGACTGCGCTGCAACTGGGCCCGCAACTCCGGCGCGATATGCCGGGTCGCGAGTGCGCCGAACCCGGTCGAGACGCCGTAATGCGGGGTGTCCGCATGGGCCAGCGCCTCGATCGCGGCGCGTGACTTCGCGATCTCTTCCAGGGCCTGGTCGTCGATCCGTACCTGCGCGCCGTACCGCGCGACCGCGACCACCTCGGCCGGGGTCAGCGGTCCAATGCCGACAATCACCGTGTCTTCCACCCGATCATTGGACCGCGCCGGGATGCTCCTCGACAGGAGCGGCATACCAGTTTCTGTCTCGAATCTGAGACGTCAGGTGTGGACCCGCGAACACATAGGGTCAAGCCATGGTGTTCGAGATCCGGCCGGCGCGGCCGGCGGACGCGGCCGGCGTCGCCCAGGTCTGGGCTGCCGTGATGCCGCATCTGGTGAAGTCGGCGCGGGCCATCGAGACCGAACTGCGAGGTGGCCAGAGCCGGGTGATCCTGCTCGCCGTGGACGGCCCGGACGTGGTCGGGTACTCCAACCTCTACCTACCCGACGCAGGCGTGACGGGGGCGCGGGTGCGGATCACGATCCAGGTGCCACCGTCGCAGCGCAAGCGCGGGATCGGCAGTGCCTTGCTGACCGGGATCTCCGCGGAGGCTGTCACCGCCGGGGCCGGCCGGTTGCTGGTCGCCGTGACCGACGACGACGACTCGAAGACGTTCGCGGACAAGCGCGGGTTCGTGCTGGGGCGGCGGATGAGCCATGCCGCCGCCGATCTGCGCGAGGCGCGCGAGCCGGTCGCGCCGCCGGCCGGGCTACGTCTGACCACCTTCGACGACCTCGGGCCGCGGCAGGTGTTCGACGCCGAGATCCAGGTGCGGGACGACGACCCGAGCGGGTTCTCCGGCGGACCGGCGTACGACGAATGGGTGAAGGTGTCGTGGAACAACCCGGACCTCCGGCGGGACCTGAGCTTCGCGGTGGTCGACGGTGACCGGGTGCTGTCGTTCGTCACCACGACCGCCGATCCGGACCGCGGGGTGATCTGGTCGAACCTGACCGGCACGATCCCGTCGGCCCGCGGGCGCGGACTGGCGAAGGTGGTGAAGTCACACGCGCTGGCCGCGGCCCGGGACGCCGGGTTCGTGACGGCATCGACCGGGAACGACGCCGGCAACGCCCCGATGCTGGCGGTCAACCAATGGCTCGGCTACCGGACGACATCCGGCGCGTGGACCGCGGAGAAGGCCCTGTGAAGCGACTCGCTATCTCTTTGCTGTTCTTTCTGGTGGTGTCGCTCGCGGTCGGATTCCTGCTCTCGGGCTCGGAGTTCCTCGACTGGGGCCTCGCCGGCGGGCTGTTCGCGATCGCGGTCGCGGGCGAGGGGTTCCGGTTCTGGTTGCGGCGCAGCCGCGCGAAGAAACGCGAATCGTCAGGGATCTAAGACCGCGCGGGTTACCCTGCCGTTGTGAGCGGCAACGTTCCCGCCTCGACCCGCACGCTGCGGGTGCTGACGTTCCTGGCCACCCAGCCCGGTCCGGTACCGATGGAGCGCATCGCCTCCGCGGTCGGCCTGCCGCGCTCGTCGACGTACCACTTGCTGCGGGCAATGATCGACGAGGGGTTCGTCGCCCATCTGCCCGAGGAGAAGCGGTACGGGCTCGGGGTGGCCGCCTTCGAGATCGGATCGGCGTACCTGCGGCACGATCCGCTGGAGCGATTGGCGCGGCCGTTGCTGGTGCAGCTGGTGCACGAGGTCGGGCAGACGGCGCACCTCGGCGTACTGCATGGGCGCGAGCTGGTCTATCTGCTCAAGGAGCAGCCGCCGCGGCCCGTCACGCTGGTGACGGATGTCGGCGTACGTCTCCCGGCGACGCTGACCGCGTCCGGACGCGCACTCCTCGCCGAGCTGCCGCCCGCTCAGGTCCGTGCTCTCTTTCCCACGCCGGAGTCCTTCGTCCGCCGGACCGACCACGGCCCGCAAACCCTGACCCAGCTCCGTCGCCTGCTCGCCGATGAGAAACGCCAGGGCTTCGCCGTCGAGGACTCCTTCATCACCCCCGGCATGGCATCCGTAGCGAGCGCCGCCGTAGACCACGCCGGCCATCCAGCCGCAGCCATCAGTGTCACCTTCCGCACAGACGCCGTACCACCCCCGGACCGCCCCCACCTGGCCCACAGAATCCGCCAGGCAGCCACCGCCCTAAGCCGCCGCCTCCACGGCTAATCTCCCGCCGGCTGGCGCTCGAGGGCAACCGTGGACACCAGACAGGGACCTCGAACATGGCATTGCTTGTTCAAGGTCCCCACCCGCCGCGACCTGGTCGAAGTTGAGGTGCGGGGTGCGGCCGCTCAGCGCTCTTCGCGGAAGTCGACGTGGGCCCGGGTCTTCGGGTCGTACTTGCGGATGATCAGCCGGTCGGGATTGTTCCGGCGGTTCTTGCGCGTTACATAGGTGAAGCCGGTGCCTGCGGTGCTGCGGAGCTTGATGATGGGGCGGAGGTCGTTGCGTTTGGCCATGCTGTCCTTTCCCGGATCACCTGGCGGGTGACCCTCACTCCCGGCAACGCCGGCCGGGTGGCGGCTATTCCGGCCGACAGGATACTTCGTAGCGATTATCGTTTTCGATAGCGACAGGAGAGTCGATGCTGCCGGTGACCTTGCTGACGGGGCTCGACGAGGGGCTCCGCGGCGCCGTCGCGGGGAAGCTGCTGGCTGCCGCCGGCCCGACCGGCGTCCTGGTGGAGTACGACGCGAGCGGCCTGAGCGCCGGCTCCGTCGTACGGATCGCCCGTACCTCGACCGGCGTGATCGACCGCGAGGTGATCACCATGGAGCACCCGTGCGTGTCCTGCGCGATGCGCGGTTCACTCGTCCAACTCCTGTCGAGCATCGGATCCGTCGATCGGTACCAAGTGGCGATCGTCAACGTCCCGGCCGCTGGTGACACGCAGGCGATCGCGACCCAGCTGGGGGCAGCCGACGATCTCCGCATCGACGCCGTCGTCACCACCGTCGACGCCGCCACCGTGGTCGCGGACCTCACCGGCGACGAGCTGATCCGGGACCGCGCCATCCCGACGGCGGTGGAGGACGGTCGCGCGATCGCCGAGGTCGTCGTCCGGCAGCTGGAGGCGGCGGACGCGGCGGTGCTCAACGGCGACGAACCAACCCAGCTGATCCAGGCGATCAATCCACGGCTGCTGATCAGGACCACGCCGGCTGACCTCCTCGGCGTACGCCTCCACACCCCCGGAAGCGCGGTGGAGCCCGGCTCGATCGCCGCGGCCGCGGCGGGCGAGGTGCCGACGCTGGTCTGGCAGTCGAACCGGCCGTTCCACCCCGAGCGGTTGTACGACGCCCTCGAGGACCTGGTCGCCGGATCCGCGCGCGGCCGCGGGACGATCTGGATAGCGACGCAGCACCGCAACCGGCTGAGCTGGGACAGCTTCGGCACGAACATCTCCATCGGCATCCTCGGCCCGTGGCTCGCCGACCTCCCCGCGGACCGCTGGCCGGCGGTCGGACAGCAGCACCAGGCGCGGTCCGCGCTCGAGTGGCATCCGGAGTACGGCGACCGCGCGTCGTACCTGTCGCTCACCGGACCGGGTCTGGATCCGCGGGAATTAACCGCCCGCCTGGACGGTTGTGTCCTGCGTGCGGACGAAGCGGTTCACCCCCTGACCGATCCGTTCGCCCCTTACTTGGAAGGAAGTACTGCAGCATGAAGAACGGCATTCACCCCGACTACCGCCGGGTCGTCTTCAGGGACAAGTCCGGCAACTTCAGCTTCCTCACCGGTTCGACCCGCGAGAGCAACGAGACCGTGGTCTGGCACGACGGGAACACCTACCCGGTCGTCGACGTCGAGATCTCGTCCGCGAGTCACCCGTTCTACACGGGCCAGCAGCGCGTGATGGACACCCAGGGCCGCGTGGAGAAGTTCAAGAAGCGCTACGGCAAGGCGTAGTCCCCGCCGCAAGGCCCGCCGCTCTTCGGGAGCGGCGGGCCTTTGCCTGCCTGCGCCCGTACGCGGACCCTGCCGCGATCTAGGCTCGGCGCCATGACGATCGGCGCCTACGAACTGCCCGGCGATTTCGTGATGCCGGAGGGCATCACGATGGGCTCGGACCGCGACCTCTTCTCGGCCAGCCGGACCGACGGAACCATCTACCGGTGCGACCTGGATGACGAGGTCGCAGAGATCTGGCTGCCGGGCGCGGCATCGAGGGCTATCTCAACGACGTGTGGGGGATCGGCGATCATGCCTACGCGACGGACTCGTCGCAGCCGGTGGTCTGGCGGTTCGATCTGCTCGACACCGAGGCGGCGCCGGAGCCGATCCACCTGAAGGACACCGGACCGAAGGTCTACCCGAACGGCACCGGCTCAACGCCGACGCCACCGCCGCCGTCCGGCTCGGCGAACACGTCGATCCACGCCTCGACACCCCGACCACCCTGGCCTCCGACGGCGACCGCCTGCTGGTCGTGAACGGCCAGTCGGCCAAGGGTGCTGCCGCCGCACCGCCCTTCCAGGTCATCGCACTCCCGATCCCCTGGCCCCGGTGACCCCGCAGTACGGCTGAGCAGGCCGGGACAAAGCGTCTCGGATCTCAGACGCCGACGGGTTCGAGGTACTTTGTGGCGCCGGTCACAGGTCGCACACTGTGCTGGTGGAGCCGATCGAAATTTCCGGGACGGGACTGACGCCGCTGGACGCGGTCTCACTCGGGCAACGGCGGACGCCGGTGCGGCTCTCCGACGAGACGCGGAAGCGGATGCAAGAGTCGGCGCAGGTGGTGGCCGAGGTGGCGGCGCGCCGGCCGGTGTACGGGCGGACCACCGGCGTCGGGGCCAACCGCGACATGCTCACGTCCGACCCGGAGCACGGCACCCGGTTGCTCGCGTCGCACTCGACGACCGGTACGACGTCGTACCCGCAGGATGTCGTCCGGCTCGGGCTGCTGATTCGCGTCAACCAGCTCGCCGCCGGCGGGTCGGGACTCGAACCGGCCGTGGCCGACGCGATCATCGGCCTGCTCAACGACGACAACCTGCCGGACCTGCACCGCGGCGGTGCGATCGGGACCGGAGACCTCGGTCCGCTCGCCGAACTCGGGCTCGCGCTCGGTGACGTCATCGAAGGCACCAGCGCACTTCCGCTGCTGTCCAGCAACGCGCTCACGCTCGCCGAGTGCTGCCTGGCGTACGTCGACGCGTCCACGCTGATCAACGTCGTACCGCTGGTCGGCGCCCTCACGCACGTCGCGCTGCGCGGCAACGCCGAGGTGTACGACGTACGCGTCCACGAGGCCCGTCCGCAGCCTGGACAGCTCCGCGTCGCCCGACGGATGCGGGAGCTGCTCGACGATCTGCCACTCAAACCAGCCCGCGTTCAGGACCCCTTCGGGCTCAGGGCCTTCGCGCAGGTCCTCGGCCCCGCCGTCGACCATTCAGATGCCCTAGGCAACAGTATTCGGATCGACATCAACGCCGCCGCGGAGAACCCGCTGGTGGCTGGTGACACCGTGCTGCACAACGGCAACTGGCACGCGATGCCGATCGCCCTGGCTCTGGACTCGCTCCGCCTCAGCCTGCACAGCGTCGCGACGCTGTCCACCACCCGCGTCGCGAACCTGGTCGACCCGGACTACACCGGTCTCAGCCGCTTCCTGGCCAGCGGGGCCGAGACGAGCTCGGGCGTGATGATGATCGAGTACGTCGCCCACGATGCGCTCGCCGCGGTCCGCTCGTCCGCACAGCCCGCCACCCTCGGTACGGCGACATTGTCGCGCGGCGCCGAACTGCACGCGAGCTTTGCACCACAGGCCGCCGCGCTGACGAAGCAGCTTCTGGACGCGCTCCGCGAAGTACTCGCCAGCGAACTGGTCACCGCCGTCCGCGCGATCCGCCTGGCCGGCCTGACGCCCGTCGATCTCGCACCCGCGGCGGTCGCGCCGTGGCTGGCCGACGCGCTCGCCGCCCTGCCGGACGACCTGGCCGACCGCTCGCTACGGGAGGACCTCGAGATCGCCCGCGGTCTCCTCACCCAATGGGGCGACCGCCAGGTCGAACACCCTGCCGAGTCCGGGAGTTAAGGACAGGAGATATCTGCCTCTGCCACGCTCAAGTCACTCCGCCGACGCACACTTCGGGGCACTACCTCCTGTCGTTAGAGCCGTCAGTAGCTAGAGGCGGTTGTAGGCCTTCAACGTCCGGAGCGCGCCGACGGTGACGATGCCGCGGTACTCCAGGGTGGCCGCGGGGCCGGGCGGCTCCCAGGTGATCGCCCAGCCGCCGTCGTCCTGCTGGTCTGCGATCAGGCGGTCGAGGTGGGCCTCGAGCTGGGCCTCGGTGAAGAGCTGCTTCCAGAAGCTGTCCGGCGTCGGTGCGAAGTTCAGCGGCGTCACGCCGTACGACGGATCGGCGGCGTCGGCCCGGTAGTTCGCGAGCTTGGGCACCCAGTCGCGGATGCGATCGAGGTCGACGTCACCGCTGTGCTCCAGGAACTCCAAGGCCTCGTGCATCCCGTGCGCGTCCTCGGGGAACCCCTTTGCCAGCTCGGCCGCGGACCAGGCACCGGCCTTGTCGCGCCACGGGTGCTCGACGCCCAGCTGGTGCAGCCGGCCGACCAGACCCGCCGTCGGGTTGATGTCGGGCTTGTAGGTCCACTCGGTCATGTGCGCCGCACGTGGGTAGTCCTCGATCGCCGGGCCGCAGAGCGGGACCGCTCCGTCAGTCGTGGCGGTCTGCTCGAGCCAGTCGACCGCCCGTCGGACCATCTCCTCGTCCCGGGCTCCGGCCGCGAGCAGTGTGTCGAACGCGACCTCCACGTCGAGCGGCAAGCTGTCCGGACACCGCTTGTCCGGCTCCAGCCCCCACCCGAAGCCCCCGTCGGCGTTCTGGAACCCGCGCAGCGCGTCCACCACACCCTGCGGATCAGCGCCCTCGAAAACCGTGGCGAACAGCCGACGCTCGAGCAGCCGAGCGTCCCGCCGTACAAAATCCCGACCTGCCGTGAAGATGTCCATGCCTTGAGCCTCCCGCAGATCGGGCCGACACGTCTTGAACGAAACGGACACGGTCAGGGTTCGAAGCGGTAGCCCATGCCGGGTTCGGTGAGGAGGTGTTTGGGGCGGGCGGGGTCGGGCTCGAGTTTGCGGCGGAGTTGGCCCATGTAGAAGCGGAGGTTGCCGCTGGCGGTTTCGTAGCCGGGCCCCCAGACCTCGGTCAGGAGTTGGCGTTGGGACATCAGCTTGCCCGGGTTGCGCACCAGGACCTCCAGCAGGTGCCACTCGGTCGGGGTGAGACGGATGTCCTCGCCGTTCTCGAGCGTCACCCGCTTCGCGGCGAGGTCAACGACGGCGCCGCCGACGGTCACCACCGGTTGGTCCTGGGCGATGTTGCTCCGGCGGAGTACGGCGCGCATGCGGGCCAGTAGCTCGTCGATCCCGAACGGCTTGGTCACGTAGTCGTCCGCACCGGCGTCCAGCGCCTCGACCTTGTCGGTCTGATCGGTCCGCCCGGACAGCACCAGGATCGGCGCATCGGTCCAGCCGCGCAGCCCCCGGATCACATCCACACCGTCGAAGTCCGGCAACCCGAGGTCGAGGATCACCAACTCCGGCGGATGCTGCGCGGCCACCTTCAACGCCGACGTACCCGTGCCGGCCAGATGCACCTCATACCCCCGCGCCTTCAGATTGATCTGCAACGCCCGCACAATCTGCGGCTCGTCATCCACAACCAAGACCCTGGTCACTCTTGCTCCGATCGTTCGCGGGCACCGGGGACCGGGGCGTCGGTCGGGCGGAGGGTGGCGGTGGGGACGGAGACCACCATGGTGAGGCCACCGCCGGGAGTGTCCTCGGGCTGGAGGGTGCCGTGCATCGCCTCGGCGAGGCCGCGGGCGAGCGCGAGTCCGAGTCCGACGCCGACCGTGTTGTCGGTGTCGCCCAGGCGCTGGAACGGCGCGAAGACCCGATCGCGGTCCTGTCGCGGGATGCCCGGCCCCCGGTCGATCACGCGGACCTCGACGATGTCGCCGAGCGCGCTTCCGGTGATCAGCGGCGGACGGCCGGGCGGCGAGTAGCGGATCGCGTTCGCCAGCAGGTTCGCCACGACGCGCTCCAGCAGCGCCGGGTCAGCCTCCACCAGCGGCAATGTGTGCGGGATGTCGACCGTCACCCGGTCGGCTTCGCCACCCAACTCGGCGAGGACACCGGGCAGGATCTCGTCCAGCGCCATCGGCCGCGTGAATACCGGCAGTACTCCGGCCTGTAGCCGACTGAGGTCCAGCAGGTTGTCCACCAACCGCGACAACCGATCCAGAGACTCGTCCGCCGTCTCCAACAGCTCCTCCCGCTCCGACTCACTCCACTCCACGTCGTCGCTACGCAGCGAAGTCACGGATGCCTTCGCCGATGCCAGCGGCGACCGCAGATCATGTCCGACCGCCCGCAACAACGCCGTACGCAGCTTGTCGGCCTCCGCGAGCGGCTTCGCCTCGGCGGCCGCCTCGCTCAGCCGGGCCCGGTCGACCAGCGCGGCGGCGTGGGCCGCGAACGCCCCGACCAGCCGACGCTCGTCCGCCTCCAGTTGATGTCCCTGCAGTACGAGGACCAGGTCGTCGCGCGCCGGGATCTCGGCGTCGGCCTCCTCCGGACGCGTGCAGGTCGGCGAACCGGCCGAGGCGAGCGGTCGCCAGACCTCGGTCAGCTCGTCGTCGTCCACGCGCTCCATCAGGCACGCGCCGGTCATCCCGAACGCCTCGCGCACCCGCTCGAGCAGCGCGGGCAGCGCGGTCTCGCCCCGCAGTACCGATCCGGCCAAGGTCGCCAACGTCTCCGACTCGGCGGCCGCCCGGGCCGCCTGTCTGGTACGGCGCGCCGCCCGGTCGACGACCGAACTCACCATCGCCGCGACCAGGATGAAGATCACCAGCGCCAGCGCGTTGTTCAGCTCGGCGATCGTGAACGTCCGCCTCGGCGGTGTGAAGAACCAGTTGAGCACCAGCGAGCCGCCGACCGCGGTGACCATCGCCGGCCACATGCCGCCGACCAGCGCGACCACCACGACCGCGAACAGGAACGCCAGCACGTTGCTCGTAAGGTTGAGCGTGTCACCGCCCAGTCCGAGGACCAGCGCCAGCACCGGCGGCAGCACCACCGCCAGCACGAAGCCCTGGATCCTCCGGCGCCGGGACAACGCACCACGCTGCCGCGGCAACCGGCCACGCCCCATCAGCGAATGCGTGACGAGGTGTACGTCGATGTCGCCGGAATCGCGGATCGTGGTGGCCCCGATCCCGGGGCCGGTGAACAGCGAGCCGATCCGCGACCGGCGACTGCCGCCGAGCACCAACTGGGTGGCGTTCTCGGCCTTCGCGAAGGTCAGCAGAGCGGCCGGGATGTCGTCACCGACGACCTGGTGATAGGTCCCACCGAGCTTCTCGACCAGGTTGCGTTGCTCCGCGAGCTTGCTCGGGTTCGCCCCGGTCAGGCCGTCGGAGCGCGCCACATGGACGGCGAGCAGGTCGCCGCCGGAGGACCGGGCGGCGATCCGAGCGGCGCGCCGGATCAGCGTTTCGCCTTCGGGGCCGCCGGTCAGCGCGACGACGACCCGTTCCCTGGCCTCCCAGGTCGAGTCGATGTCGTGCTCCTGGCGGTACTGCTGCAGGCCCGCATCCACCCGGTCGGCCAGCCAGAGCAACGCCAGCTCACGAAGGGCGGACAGGTTCCCGACCCGGAAGTAGTTGCCCAGGGCAGCGTCGATCTTGTCCGCGGCGTACACGTTGCCGTGCGCCATCCGGCGGCGCAGCGCCTCCGGTGTCATGTCGACCAGCTCGATCTGGTCCGCGGCCCGGACCACCCGGTCCGGGACCGTCTCCTGCTGCGGTACTCCGGTGATCTTCTCGACCACGTCGTTGATCGACTCGAGGTGCTGGATGTTGACCGCCGAGATCACGTCGATCCCGGCAGCCAGCAACTCCTCGATGTCCTGCCAGCGCTTCTCGTTCCGGCTGCCCGGGACGTTGGTGTGCGCCAGCTCGTCGACCAGCGCGACCTCCGGCCGCCGGGCCAGCACCGCGTCGAGGTCCAGCTCGGTGAAGCTCGCGCCGCGGTAGTCGATGATCCGCCGCGGCACGATCTCCAGCCCGCCGAGCATCTCGGCGGTGTGCTGCCGGCCGTGGGTCTCGACGAACCCCACGACCACATCGGTCCCCCGGGCGAGGCGCCGCTGCCCCTCGCCCAGCATCTTGTACGTCTTCCCGACACCGGGCGCGGCACCGAGATACACCCGCAGATGCCCGCGCTTCATACCTTCATACTCTCAGCCGGCAGCCAGGGCGGCGTTCAACGTCACCACGTTCACCGTCGGCTCCCCCAGGAACCCGAGCGTGCGGCCCTTCGTGTTCTCCTTGACCAACTGCTTGACCTGGTCCACCGACAGACCACGTTCGCGGGCGACCCGATCGACCTGCAGAGCGGCGTACGCCGGGCTGATGTCCGGGTCGAGGCCGCTACCGCTCGCGGTGACCGCGTCCGGCGGCACCTGCGAGGGGTCGACGCCCTCGAGCTCGGCGACCTCCTGCCGGCGCTCGTCGATCAGCTTGACCAGGTCCGGGTTGTTCGGCCCGTACTGCGAGGCCGCGCTGCCCATCCCGTCGTAGTCGACCGCGGACGGCCTGGTCTGGAACCACTTCGGGTCGGCGACCATGATCGCCTTGCCGTCGGCATCCTTCTTGCCGCTGTCCATCGTGTAGGCCTGGCCGATCAGGTCCGAGGCGACCGGCTTGCCGTCCACCTTGACGATCGACCCGTTCGCATTGCCGTGGAACAGCGCCTGGGCGACGCCGGTCATCACCAGCGGATAGACGGCACCCAGGACGACGGTGAAGACCAGGAGCACCCGGATCGCCACCCCGAACTGGCGAAAACTGCTTGTCATGAGCAACTACCTTTCAGTGCAGACCGGGGATCAGCGAGACAACCAGGTCGAGGAGCTTGATGCCGACGAACGGCGAGATCAGACCGCCGACGCCGTACACCAGCAGGTTGCGGCGCAGCATCGCCGAGGCCGAGGACGGCTTGTACCGGACGCCACGCAGGGCCAGCGGCACCAGGCCCACGATGATGAGCGCGTTGAAGACGATCGCGGACACGATCGCCGACTCCGGCGAGTGCAGGCCCATCACGTTCAGCTTGTCCAGCCCCGGGTACGCCGAGGCGAACAGCGCCGGCAGGATCGCGAAGTACTTCGCCACGTCGTTCGCGATCGAGAACGTGGTCAGCGAACCGCGGGTGATCAGCAACTGCTTGCCGATCTCAACGATCTCGATCAGCTTGGTCGGGTTCGAGTCGAGGTCGACCATGTTGCCGGCCTCCTTGGCGGCCGACGTACCGGAGTTCATCGCCACCCCGACATCAGCCTGGGCCAGCGCGGGCGCGTCGTTGGTGCCGTCACCGGTCATCGCGACCAGGCGACCGCCCTCCTGCTCCTGCTTGATCAGCGCCATCTTGTCCTCGGGCGTCGCCTCGGCCAGGAAGTCGTCCACCCCGGCCTCGTCGGCGATCGCCTTCGCGGTCAGCGCGTTGTCACCGGTGATCATCACGGTCCGGATGCCCATCGCGCGCATCTGGTCGAACCGCTCCCGCATGCCCTCCTTGACCACGTCCTTGAGGTGGATGACCCCGAGCGGGCGCGCCGCACCGTCGATGCTCTCGGCAACGACCAGCGGCGTACCGCCGGAGGCCGAGATGCCGTCGACGATCTCGCCGAGCTGCGCGTCCGTCGTACCGCCGTGCTCGCCGATCCAGGCGTTCACCGCACCGGCTGCGCCCTTGCGGATCTGCCGGTCGTCGACGTCCACACCACTCATCCGCGTCTGCGCGGTGAACTCCACGAACGTTGCGTGCGGCAACTCACCGGTGTGCCGCTCGCGCAGGCCGTACCCGGTCTTCGCCAGGACGACGATCGAGCGGCCCTCCGGCGTCTCGTCGGCCAGGCTGGACAGCTGCGCCGCGTCGGCCAGCTCGGTGTCGGTCACGCCCTGGACCGGGATGAACTCCGCCGCCTGCCGGTTGCCCAGGGTGATGGTGCCGGTCTTGTCCAGCAGCAGGGTGTTCACGTCGCCGGCGGCCTCGACCGCGCGGCCGGACATCGCCAGCACGTTCCGCTGGACCAGCCGGTCCATACCGGCGATGCCGATCGCGGACAGCAACGCGCCGATCGTGGTGGGGATCAGGCAGACCAGCAG
Source organism: Kribbella sp. NPDC051586 (assembly GCF_044453965.1). Classification (NCBI taxonomy): domain Bacteria; kingdom Bacillati; phylum Actinomycetota; class Actinomycetes; order Propionibacteriales; family Kribbellaceae; genus Kribbella; species Kribbella sp. NPDC051586. Next base: position 981,868 of record NZ_JBITDF010000001.1, read on the forward strand.
GGCCACCAGGATCACGATGTTCAGGTCCACCTTCGCGTACGCCGCGAACGTGGGCAGCGTGATGGTCGCGACCAGGAAGACGATCGTGAGACTGGCCAGCAGGATGTTCAGCGCGATCTCGTTCGGCGTCTTCTGCCGCGAGGCGCCCTCGACCAGCGCGATCATCCGGTCGATGAAGCTCTCACCGGGTTTGGTGGTGATCTTCACGACGATCCGGTCCGACAGCACCTTGGTGCCGCCGGTGACCGCGCTCCGGTCGCCGCCGGACTCGCGGATGACCGGGGCCGACTCGCCGGTGATCGCCGACTCGTCGACACTCGCGACGCCCTCGACGACGTCACCGTCGCCGGGGATGACCTGGCCCGCCTCGACGACCACCAGGTCGCCGAGCCGCAACTGGGTCGCGGGGACGGCTTCCTCCTGGTCGCCGACGAGCCGGCGCGCGGTGGTCTCGGTCTTGGCCCGGCGCAGCGTCTCGGCCTGGGCCTTGCCCCGGCCCTCGGCGACCGCTTCGGCCAGGTTGGCGAAGATCACGGTCAGCCAGAGCCAGACCACGATCCACCAGACGAACACGCTGGAGTCGGTGAAGGCGAAGACCGTCGATGCGACCGCGCCCACCTCGACCACGAACATGACCGGGTTCTTCGCCATCACGCGCGGGTCGAGCTTCTTCAGCGCGTCGGGCAGGGAGGTCAGCAGCATCTTCGGGTCGAACAGGCCCGACGGCGCCTTCTTGGGGGTAGCCGCCGGCTTCGATGCGGGCGGCTCGGTCAGCTTGGTCAGCGTGGTCACAGTCCCTCCGCGAGGGGTCCGAGAGTCAGTGCGGGGAAGTACGTCAGGCCGGTGACGATCAGCACGGTGCCGACCAGCAATGTCACGAACAGGGCCTTGTGGGTGGGCAGCGTGCCCTGGGTCACCGGGACGGGCTGCTGCTTCGCGAGCGAGCCGGCCAGTGCCAGCGCGAACACGATCGGGACGAAGCGCCCGAGCAGCATCACCAGCCCGAGAGCGGTGTTGTAGAACGGGATGTTGCCGCTCACTCCGCCGAACGCGCTGCCGTTGTTGTTGCCGGCCGAGGTGAACGCGTAGAGCACCTCCGAGAACCCGTGCGGGCTGCCGGTGTTGAAGATCGAGGCCCGGGCCGCCGCCAGCCCCATCGCGATCGACGCCCCGGCCAGTACGACGGTCGGCGTCGTCAGGATGTACAGCGAGACCAGCTTCATCTCGCGCGCGGTGATCTTCTTCTTCAGGTACTCCGGTGTCCGGCCGACCATCAGGCCCGCGACGAACACCGCCAGGATGGCAAGGATCAGCATCCCGTACAGACCCGTTCCGGTACCGCCCGGCGACACCTCGCCAAGCATCATGTGGAACAGCGCCGTACCACCGCCGAGCGGGGTGAACGAGTCGTGCGCCGAGTTCACCGCGCCGGTCGACGTACCCGTCGTGGAGGTGGCGAACAGCGCCGAGGCCCATTCGCCGAAGCGGGTTTCCTTGCCTTCCATCGCGGCGCCGGCGGCCTGCGTCGCCGTACCGGCGCCGAGGTTCTCGAAGAGTGTGGCGGAGAAGGTGAAGGCGGCCCAGAGCACACCCATCACGCCCAGGATCGCGTAGCCCTGTCGCTTGTCCTTCACCATCAGGCCGAAGGTGCGGGTGATGCAGACCGGGATCAGCAGCAGGAGGAAGATCTCGAACAGGTTCGACAGGCCGTTCGGGTTCTCGAACGGGTGCGCGGAGTTGGCGTTGTAGAAGCCGCCGCCGTTGGTGCCGAGCTCCTTGATGACCTCCTGGCTGGCCACCGGGCCGCCGGGGACGGTCTGGGTCTGGCCGACCACCGAGGCGACCTCGTGACCGCCGGACAGGTTCTGTACGACGCCGGTGGCAACGAGTACCAGCGTGCCGATCACGGCGATCGGCAACAGGATCCGCAGCGCGGTCCGGGTCAGGTCGACCCAGAAGTTGCCGAGCCGGTCGGTCTTCGACCGGGCGAAGCCGCGGATCACGGCGACCGCGACGACCATGCCGACGGCGGCGGACAGGAAGTTCTGTACCGCGAGGCCGGCGAACTGGACCAGGTGGCCCAGCGTCACCTCGGGCGAGTAGTTCTGCCAGTTGGTGTTCGAGACGAACGATGCGGCGGTGTTGAACGCCAGGCCGGACGGTACGTTCGGCAGCCCCAGCGACAGCGGCAGCCAGTGCTGCAGTCGCTGGAGCAGGTACAGCATTACGACGCTGACCGCGGAGAACGCGAGCACCGACCGGGCGTAGACGGCCCAGGTCTGCTCGGTCTTCGAGTCGACGCCGAACAGCCTGTAGGTCACCCGCTCGATCCGCAGGTCCTTGTCGGAGGTGTAGACGCGGGCCATGTAGCCACCGAGCGGCCGGTAGACCGCCGCCAGGCACACGATCAGGAAGCCGACCTGCAACAGGCCGGCCGCGGTGTCGGACATCAGAACCTCTCGGGGAAGATCAGGGCGGCGATCAGGTAGAGGACCAGAGCGGCGGCCACCACCAGACCGGCGATGTTCTCGGCGCTCACAATTTCTCCACTCCGCGCAGCGCGAGCCAGACGGCCGCGAACACGACGACGGTGAGTGCGAGGTAGACGACGTCACCCATGACGGCGCCACCTCGCGACAAAAGTGTTCATGGGTTCAACTGCACACCGTTGGCTGCCCGGTCAGGAGGGTTCTCGCAGGCCTCTCACACCCGCTGACGCAGCTCTCACAGGCTTCTCACATACTTACGGCTGGCATCCCCACCGACAGACAAGGGAAGATCCCGCACGTGACTGAACTGGACACCCCCGCCCCCGCAGAGCAGTTCTTCTCCGCGGACACCCGGACCGCGCTGGCCGAGGCGAGCCGGAAGCTCGCCGAGCGCCTGCAGGCCCACACCGATGCGCTGCTCGCGATGACCGGCGACGAGGACAACTCCCAGCTCTTCGAGCACAACGCCGCGCTCGAGGGCGTGGTCGAGGACTGGAACGACGCCGTCTTCGAGCACACCGGCACGACGCCGCTGCTGCTGGACGACGTGGCCGACGACGAGGACGAGGAGGACGTCGAGCCGGACCAGGTGATCAGCGTCGTGTCGCGCTTCGACCTGCGCGTGGTCGACCTGGACGCGCTGCTCGAAGCCGGCCGGGCCGCGCAGGAGCGGCACCCGGCCGAGCTGGACGAGTCCGGCGAGCGGGAGCCGGTCGACTCCGCCGAGCAGGCCATCTACGAGATCAGCCGCGAGGTCGGCGAGGCGTGGTTCGAGCTGCCCGGCATCGAGATGGTCGCCGGCGCCCGGGCGTACGTCGTACCCGAGCCGCCCTTCGAGCCGCTCGACGCCGACGCCGAGGACGTCGTCACCGAACTGATCGCCCCGAACGGCACCGCCACCCACGCCGAGACCTGGGCCTAGACGAGTAGCTCCCCGTCCAGGACCGTGATCGCCTGGCCTTTCAGGTAGACGCGGTCGCCGGATGAGCTGACCTGGACGACCCCGCCTCGGGCGGACGCCTGGTACCCGACCAGTTCGTTCCGCCCGAGGCGTTCGCCCCAGTACGGCGCCAGACTGGTGTGCGCGCTCCCTGTCACCGGGTCCTCCGGGATCCCGCTGCCCGGCGCGAAGAACCGCGAGACGAAGTCGTACTCCGAACCCGGCGCCGTCACGATCACCCCACGCAGCTTCTCCCGCTGCGTGATCGCGGTGATCGCGTCGAAGTTCGGCACCGCCGCGTGCACGGTCGCCTCGTCAGGTACGACGACCAGCAGATCGCGGAGCTCGCCGGTGACGTAGACCTCGGCCGGCTCGACCGCCACGGCCGCGGCCAGCCCGTCCGGGACCGGCACCTCGAACGGCCGGTTGACCGGGAAGTCCAGCGTGATCCCGTCGTCCTCGACCGCCGCGACGAGGATCCCGCTCAGCGTCGCGAACGCAACCCTCCCGGACACCTTGCCGTCCGCGGCCAGCGCGTGCGCGGTCGCCAGCGTCGCGTGGCCGCAGAGCACCACTTCCTTCGTCGGCGTGAACCAGCGCAGATCCCAGTCCGCGTCGGCCAACTCCGCCGGCCGGGCGAACGCGGTCTCGGCGTGCTTCATCTCGGCCGCGACCGATCGCATCCACGCCTCGTCCGGCCACTCGCCGGCTTCGAGCAGACACACTCCGGCCGGGTTCCCGCCGAACGGACGATCGGCGAACGCATCGACAACCCTGATCCTCATGCTTCGACGCTAAACAGCACAGCACGCGGTTTCTATAGCCACTTCGGGACCAGGTGGACCCCTCAGGCCATCGCGACAGCCTCGATCTCGAGGAGCCAGTTCTCCGCGTAGATGTCGGCGATGACGACCGTCAGCGCCGGGGCGTGCGCGCCGAGGACCTCCTCGCGGATCTTCGCGTTCAGCGCGCGGTACTGCCGGTCGGACAGGTACGTCGTCACCTTGACCAGGTTCCGGATCCCCATCCCCGCCTCGGACAGCACGGCCAGCACGTTCCGCCAGACCATCCGGCACTGCGCCTCGAACGTCTCCGGCACCCGGCCGTGCTCGTTGCCCCACGGCACCTGCCCGCTGACGAACACCATCCGCTGGGCGCCGTCGACCTGGATGCCGTGGCTGTACTTGCCCGCCGCCGGCAGGATCGACGGATTCAGCGGCTCGATCGCGAGACCTGACATGGACTCCCCCTCCTACGTACGCACCGATTGCTTCCCCACCTGAGTTCTCCGCCATGTCTACCTTGCGGCGATTGAACCGCCTAGCCCACCCGGTCGTATCGATGGTGTTCCGCATCCCTACCGACAGGAAAGTGACATGTCACTCCGCTCGAAGGGCCGTCCACTCGCGGTAGCCACCGCGCTCGTCAGTGGCCTCGCACTGGTCACCCCCGCGACCGCCAGCGCACACGGGTCGCACCACGCTCTCGCCGTACAGCAGGTCAACCTGGTCTCGGACCAGGCAGGCAAGGCCGCGCTCCAGGACGCCGACCTGGTCAACCCGTGGGGTCTCTCGCTCGGTGCGACGACCCCGGTGTGGTCGTCCAACAACGGTACGTCGACGTCCACGCTCTATTCGTCCGCGCCGGGCGCGACCACCGCGACCAAGGTGCCCACGGTCCGGGTGGACGTCCCGGTGCCGACCGGGCAGGTCAACAACGCGGGCACCGGGTTCGTGCTCAGCAACGGGACCGTCAGCGCGCCGGCCCGGTTCATCTTCGCCACCGAGACCGGGCAGATCGCCGCCTGGGGCCCGCCGGTCACGCCGGCGATCGGCGCCGCCCAGATCAAGGCCACGACTCCGGGCGCCGACTACAAGGGACTGGCGATCTCGCCGGCCGCCGACCGGTTGTACGCCGCGAACTTCACCCAGCACCGGATCGACGTCTTCGACAGCACGTTCGCTCCGGTGAAGCAGCCGTGGTGGGCGTTCCGGGACTTCCACCTGCCGAAGGGGTACGGGCCGTTCAATGTGCAGACGCTCAACGGCCGGATCTTCGTCGCCTACGCGAAGGTAGACCCGAAGACCGGCGACGAGATCGCCGGCCGGGGACTCGGTTTCGTCGACGAGTACACCGTCGACGGCAGGTTCGTCACCAGGGTCGCCTCGCGCGGCACGCTGAATGCGCCGTGGGGCATGGCCCTCGCGCCGACCGCGTGGGGTGAGCCCGCCGGCACGCTCCTGGTCGGCAACTTCGGCGACGGCCGGATCAACGTCCTGCACCCGAAGTCCCACGGCCGGTACGAGTTCGCCGGTCAGGTCCGCAACGCCCACGGCAGGACCCTGGTGATCGACGGCCTCTGGGCACTGCTCCAGGGCACCGCCACGACCGGCGGAACCGATTCCCTGTGGTTCTCCGCCGGCCCCGACGACGAGAGCCACGGCCTGCTCGGCGTACTGCGCAAGCCGTAACTCAAAGAGGTTTCTCGAACCAGTGATGCGCGTAGGGCTCGGTGTTGAACGCCGCGACCTCCTCGTAGCCGGCGGAGCGGTAGAGGGCTATCGCCTCGGTCAGGTTGCGGTTGGTCTCGAGCCGGGCGGCGGTCGCGCCGTGAGCGGCCGCCGTGCGCTCGAGCTCGGCGAGCAGCCGGCGGCCCAGCCCGAGCCCGCGCGCATCCGGTGAGACCCACATCCGTTTGAGCTCGGCCGGCTCGGAGCCGTGCAGCTTGAGCGCACCGCAGCCGACCGGCTCCGACCGCAACGTTGCCACGAGCAACAACCCGGCGGGGAGCGTCAGCTCGGCGTTGTCCGCCGAGATGCTCCGCGCCGGGTCGAACCCGGCCTCGAACCTCCGCCCGAGCTCAGCGAAGTACGCGTCCAGGCAGTACTGCGCAATCGGCAGGCGCGGATCGACGATCTCGACCTGGACCATCGACGCCGTCAGCAACCGGGTCACCTCGTCCATCGCCTTGACCAGCCGATCCCGCTGCCGCTCGTCGAGCGGTTCGAGGATGGAAGCCGCCAGCTCGTCCGAGCGCGCATCCAGCACCCGGCGCTCGGCCAGCCCCTTCCGCGTCAGCGTGGCCATCCGCACCCGCGCGTCCACCGCACTCGGCTCGACCTGGACCAACCCAGCGCTCGTCAGCGATCGCAACAACCGGCTCAGGTACCCGGAGTCCAGATCCAGCCGGGCGCGCAGCGTGCGCACGTCACACCCGTCCGCGCCGATCTCCCACAGCACGCGGTCCTCCCCCAGTGGACGACCGCGCGCCAGGTAGTCCTCCTGCAACGCCCCGACCCGCTGCGTCACCATCCGATTGAACCGCCGCACCTCCACAACACCCATCCTCTGACTTTAGTCAGAGATCTGCCTTCTGGCCTACCCCGAAGAGCAGAGAACTCGACTGGACCATCTCCGGGAATCTGTCCGCGAGGCGGGCGCACTCCAGCGCCGTACGCAGCGGATCCGGCTCCTGGAGGCTGTCGGGGAGCGGCCGGTCGCCGTAGTGCGCGTCGATCATCACGGTCAGCCAGCCACCCGGACCGGTCAGCCCATGGATCATCACCCCGCGCAGGCCGGCGTGGTTGAGCTCGGCCCGCAGCTGCGCGACGGTGTGGTACGTCGTGTGCGCCATCCGATCGTTCCGTGAGCTGAACCCGTCGCGGAGGATGTCCGTGACGACCGCCCGCCGTCCGATCAGCGTGTTGGCCAGGGCGGAGCCGATCAGATTGGCCGCCCGGTTGATCGCGACCACCGCGACGAACCCGCCGAGCTTCGTCACCCGCATCGCCTCGCGCAACGCGAGCTGCCGTTCGTCCGCTTCCCGCAGGTGGTACATCGGCCCCGCCACGAACGCCGCGTCGAACTCCTCGTCCTCCCACGGCAGCTTCCGCGCATCGCCTTGCACCGCGCTGACCCCGGCAGCGGTCGCCTGCCGGACGTGCCGCTCGACCGGGTCGATCAGCTCGACGTCGTACCCGCGATGTTGCAGCCAGCCCGCGTGCACCCCGGGCCCGCCGCCGATATCGGCGACCGCCGCGGGAGGCGGTGGCAGGTACTGGTTGAGCAGATCCTGTACCCGAGCCAGCTCCAGTCGCCCTTTGACCGTCGACCCCAGCCGGCTCGCTTCGTCGTACCGCTCGCTGTAGTGCTCCTCGAGCTCCATGTCCATCGTCATGACACCCGAGTCTGAGCACAAAACCCCCTCCCAGGCAGGCCAGATCGAGGGGCAACCCGGGGCAGATCAATCTGCCCCGGCGTTCGCCGGGTCGTGGATATTGGCTGAGAAAAACAGCCTCGATCCACGACTCGAGTTGTGAGGCAGGAACCGTTCGCCACGACTCGGCGGGGCTGTGGAGAACTGATGTCGCGGGGTGGAGGAAAATCGGGACAATGGTGTTGTTCACGGAGGTGCGGGCCGCGGGGGATGTCCCGAGGGGCTGTTGCGCGGCCGGCGCGTGCTCGGGCCGGTGTACGTCGCGACGCAGGTTGCGGTGACGCCCCCGGTGCGGGCCGAGCTGCGTTGTTGTTGACGCCTGGCGCAGATGCCCTGGTACGGCGTACCGACGTGGATCCCGAGCACGTCGTCGAGCGGGCGAAGGCGACGAGCGGTGCTCGCGGCATCCGACTCGAGCGGGAGGCGGCTGCGACTCCGAGAGCGGCTGGCCGGCGACGTGGGACCTGAGCTACCCGGTGCTGAGATTCGCGATCGAGTACGACGGCCGGCATCATCTCGTCGATGCCCGGCGATGGCGTCAGGACATCCGCCGCCGCGAGAACCTCGAGCGCGCGGGATGGCTGGTCCGCGTCGTCACGACGTACGAGCGAGCCCTTCTACATCCCCGGCACCGTAGTCGCCCGCATGTCCCAGGACCTCCACACCCGCCACCACCCCCGCCTCGCCGCCTGGCCTTCTCGCCGCCACCACCCTCGCCTCACCGCCTGACCTCCCCGCCGCCACCACCCCCGCCTCGCCGCCTGACCTCCCGCCGCCACCACCCTCGCCTCGCCGCCTGGCCTTCTCGCCGAGTCGTGGCGTTTGGTCGCCACCCCCGCCGCCGAGCCGTGGAAATCGGTTCGAAGTCGGAGCCGAATCCCACGACTCGACGGTCCGGTTGTGCTCAGTCGATGGGGCGGAGTTCGTCGGCGTAGGAGACGGAGACTCGGCGGAGGACGCCTTCTTTTACCGAGTACTGGCCCATGCGCCACAGGGGTGGGCTGTAGGCGTGGACGGTGACGCTGCCCTTGTCCAGACCGGTGAGGCGGTGGATGTGGTCGGGGCCGAAGCCGTAGACGTCGCCGGCCTCGACCTCGGTCTCGATCGACTCGACGCCGATGGCGAGGTTGTGCTCGACGAGCTTGCCGCGGGCGACCGCGACCGCGCCGGACGAGACGTCGTGGTCGTGCCAGCCGGTGTCGTTCACCGGGGTCCAGCAGATCAGCCAGACGTCGACGTTCGCGTCCCGGTGGAGGGAGGCGAACACGCGCTCCTCGTCGGAGTACGCGACCTGCTCCTCCCACAGATGCGGCTGCGCGGCGATCGACGCGGCCAGCTCGGACAGCTCGCCGGGGGTCAGGTCCCGGCCCGGAAGGTCATCCAGCGACAGACAGTTGTTGAGCTCCACGAGCCGGCCGGCCTGGCGAGCCGGGACGTTCGGTACGTCGATTGGCTGGGCAGTCACTGCACTCCCCTCTCAGGAGTAGTAGTTGAACCGGCCCCGAACATGAGCCGGTGTGGATTGTCGTGGCGGATGACCGCGGTTGCGGCGTCGCCCTGGCGGAGGTCGGTGGTCGCGGCGTACGGCCGGTCGGTGCCGTGCACGACCTGGTCGATGCCGAGGATCCGCGCGACCGCGTCGATTCCTTGCGGGCCGTAGCTCGAGGTGTCGACGTACAGATTGGGGTCGATGGTGCCGAGCCGCCCGCCGCGCGCGGCCAGCCGCTCGTGGTGCACCGGCGCGAGACCGGCCGCGGCGGCGAAGCACAGGCGCAGGCTCGGGTACGCGCGCCGTCCGCCGAACGCATGCCACGCCCACCACGCCGCCTGCAGCTGAGTGGTGTAGTCGACGACCGGCGCCCACCACCCCGGCGCATCCGTCGAACGCGCAGTGCCGGGGTGCACGAGGATCGGCTTGCCCAGCCGCTCGGCGGTCTGCAGCAACTCGCCCAGCGCCTCCCATGACGCTGGCGTACCGAGCACGTGCGCCGGCAACTGCAGTCCGAGAAAACCCTTGCCCAGCAGGGATTCCAGCGTATCGGCATCAGGCTTGAGCAGGTCGACGGAGGCCCACGCCTTGAACGGCTCCGGGAACAGCGCCGCACCCTCGTGCCACGCCGCCAGCAGCTGAGCATCCCCCAGCTCCTCGATCCCCAGCGGGCTCGACAGCGACACGACGGCGAGCGTCGTACCCGCGTCCTGCTCCAGGGCGACCCGCTTGCCGATCTCGTGCGCCGCGGGATCCACGTCGTACGGCGCTTCGAACGCGGTGTGCAGCGTCCAGCCGTCGAGGTACGGCGGCTCGCAGCGCGCCCGGAGCCGGTCGACGAACGCTTCCGGCCACAGGTGCTGGTGGACGTCGATCATCGGCTCCCCTTCCCGCGGTTTGATCAGATTGAAGCGCTTCAGGATGACTAGAGTGAAGCGCTTCAAAGCGGCTCTTGTCAAGTTTTTGTCCACGCCGACGGCTAGGGTCGTGGGCATGTCCGGAACGAGCCGGAGGCCAACCCTCAAGGACATCGCCGCCGAGACCGGGCTCTCGATGGCCGCCGTGTCGTATGCGCTGCGCGGTCTGCACGGCACGCCCGAGACCCGGCAGCGGGTCCAGGACGCGGCGGACCGCCTCGGCTACCAGGCCGACCCGGTCGCCCGCGCGCTCGCCTCGGGCCGCAGCGGCTCGATCGGCGTGCTCTGCGCGTCCCTCGAGGACCTCTGGCAGCAGCGGGTCGCCGCCGCGCTCGGCCGCGAGCTCCTCGCGCCGGACCGGAACGCCTGGATCATCGACTCGGCCGGCGACGCGGACCGGCAGCTCGAGCTCGCCCAGCACCTGGTCGACCACCGCGCCGACGCGATCGTGGTGATCCCGATCGACCCCGCGGAGAAGGAGTGGGCCGAGATCGCGAAGCAGGCGCCGGTGATCGCGATCGGCGACGCCCTGCCCGGCGCGAAGGCGAAGTCCGAGGTGATCCTCGACAACGAGACCGGCGTGAGTACGGCGCTGCGAAGGCTGGCCGACGCCGGGCATCGCACCGTCGCCGTGCTGAGCCCGACGCGGCGCTTCGCGGTGGAGCGTCCGGCCGAGGGAATCGCCCAGCGAGTGGCCGCCGACCTGGGGCTGGAGATCAGCCTGCTGCAATGCCCGCACGATCTGGCCGGCGCGACCGACGTCGCCCGGACGCTGCTGACCAGCGCCCGGCGCCCGACCGGCATCCTCGCGCTCGCCGACTCGATGGCCTTCGGGGTGTACGCCGCCAGCCGCGAGCTCGGCCTGCGAATCCCCGACGACCTGTCCCTCCTCGGCTACGACGACCAGCCGATGTCCCAGCTGCTCACTCCGCCGTTGTCGACGTTCCACTGGCCACTCGACGACCTGGTCAGCCACGTCGTCTCGCGCGTCACCTCCGCCGTGGACACCAACCGCCGCGTCCGCCGCACCACCCTCACACCAACCCTCATCGAACGCGGCTCGGTAGCCGCCCCGCCCACCAACTAGGCGGTCCGGCCACCGATCCCCAACGAATCCCACACCCGTGAAACTAAACTAACTCACTACACTTACTACCCGTTGCCCACAATCCGGACAACCGCGGCGCGGTGGACACGACGCAGCGCCCGCACTCACAGCTTGAGGCCGTTCAGACCGACGGCGCTGCTGACTATGCGATCCCTCAACCCCGCCGGGAGTTTCGGCAGGATTGCGCCAAGCGCGCGGGCTTCGGCGACGGCGTACCGGCGACGCGGGCGACGCGCCTCGACCGCGCGGGCGATGACCTCGGCGACCTTCTCCACCGGGCCCGGCTTGAAGCGGCCCATCGCCTTCTCGTACGCCGCCAGATGGGCCGCGTACAAGCCCACCCGCTCACGATCGGCGCGCTGCATGGCGGCGTCCGCGGCCGCACCCGCCCGAGCGAAGATCTCCGTCTCGGTCGTCCCCGGCTCGATCACCACGACCGGGATCTTCCACGCGGCCAGCTCGAGCCGGAGCGCATTCGACAGCGCCTCCAACCCGGCCTTGCTCGCCGACAGCGCACCCAGCAACGGCATCGCAACCCGCCCCGTCGCGGCACTCACATTGACGATCCTGCCGTGGCCGGCACGCACCAGGGGCAGAAACTCCCGTACGACGGCCGCCGGGCCGAGAGTGTTCACCTCGAGTTGGCGGCGCCACTCGTCGGCCGGGACCAGTTCCAGCGGGCCCTGCACGATCACGCCGGCGTTGTTGATCACTGCCCACAGCCCGTCGACCTCTCCGGCGACCCGCTTGGCCGCCATCGCGACGCTCTCCGGATCTGCCACATCCAGCGGCAGCACCCGCACCCCCGGCCCGAAATCGGCCCGTCCGCGCGCCCCGGCGTACACGGTGAAACCCCGGCGCTGTAGCAGCCGGGCCGTCGCCGTACCGATGCCGCCGGTCGCTCCGGTGACGAGAACCGCCCGTCCCTCAGTCATTTGAACCCCTCGCAAATGTTCTCATGGACATGTCCCTAGGGACATACCTGAGCATGCACATGTCCGCAGGGACATGTCAAGATGGCGGTCCAGCGAAGGAGGCGGACATGTCGTTGCGGCACGGGCTGCTCGGACTGCTAGCGGAGGGACCGGCCAGCGGGTACGACCTGGCCCGGCGGTTCACCGAGGTCCTCGGTTCGATCTGGCCGGCCCAGCACCCGAAGATCTACGCGGAGCTGAACAAGCTCGCCACCGAAGGCCTGGTCGAGGTCGAGAGCGAGGGACCGCGACGCCGGAAGGCGTACCGGATCACCGACGCCGGCGTGACAGAGGTGAAGCGCTGGCTGACCGAGGTGGACGTCGACCACACCATGCGTCTCCAGCCGATGCTGCGCTCGCTCTTCTTCTGGCTGATGGACACCGACGACCTGCAACGCCACCTCGAAGCCGAGGCGCAGTACTACGGCCGACTGGCCGAGCAGTACCGCGACTACGCCGCCCGAAAGGACCGCGGCGAGTTCGGCTACAGCCCGCAGACCCAGTCCATGCGAGTGACCATCGAAGCCGCCATCCGCCTCTACACAGCCCTCGCCGACTGGGCCGAGTGGGCCCAGACAGTTCCGCCGGCCAAGCGCTGAAAGGCCGGCCGAGCCATCCGCTCGGCCGGCCTCTTCGACTCAGCCGCGCAGGTCGAACGCGCGGAGCGTCGTCTGCTCGACCGTGCTCCCCGCCGCGTCCGATGCCTGCACCTTCAGGCTGACCGCACCGGCACCTGCGGCGTACTGCGCGGTGACGGTATAGGTCCCCTGTCGACCCCGACCGACCTTCGCCGGGATCCAGTGCCCACCGTCGTCGGTGCTCGTCCACACTCGCAGACCCGAGATCGCGGGCATCCGCGCAACGGAGGGCGCGTGGTACGCCGTTGCCGTGAAGCTGTGCGGCCGACCGGACCGCACCGTGTTGTCCAACCCGATACTCGCCCCAAGGTCAAACCCCACATACACCAACGGCTCCGGCCGGCAGGGCGCCGTCCAGCCGAAGATGAGACCCGGACAGAGCGTGCCTCCGGCGGCTCCGGGTCGAGTCACCGGCGACGAACGATAGTTCCACTCGGTCGTCGTCCGCGTGACGCTGTCCTCGGCCACCAATCTGTAATCGGCCGGCCCGGAATCCAAGTGGAACGACGGGACGAATCCGGGGTGGTACTCGATCTCCTGCCCGTTCCGGTAGAGCCTCGGGGCGGGGGCCCAGTTCCCGGAGAACCGCCCGTCCGCACTGGAGTGCGTGACGATCGGCCACAAGGTGTCACCCTGGCGACACATCATGCAGTACGCGAACGCCGACTCGGTCCCCGCCGGCGCCAGCGGGTCGAACAGGCCGTACGCGGCTGCCGGCGCGACAACAGCACCTGCTGTCAGAGGTTGTGCGTTCCACCGCTCCGTCCGTCGAGTCGCCCGGTCGACGACCTCGATCCGAGCTTCGTTCGCCCCGCTGACGGCATCGCTCACCGAACGGATCGTGACGGCACCGGCCTGCACCGGTCCGACGTACTCCGTCCTGGTCCCGGGCCCGGGCCGAACGGGGGCACTGGGATTGAGCTCGACGAGTTGCTTGCTGGTCACGGTTCCGGCGTTCGCCTTCCACAGGCCGTCGGTCCCGCCGGTCGCGTGGTACTCCGTGTCGATCCGCACCAGTTGATCGGTCTTCACCGTCGTCGACGGCGCCGTGATCCGATCCCTGAACAATGGCGCGACCTGGTAGAGATACGGGCTCTGCGGAGTGCCGTGCACGGTAATAGTCGCCGCCTCATGCTGCAGCTCCGCACGCAGCGCCCGTCCCTCCGTCGGGTGCAGCGACACGTACGGCACGCCGATCTCGGCCGTCTGCAGGTCGGAGTCGACCATGGAGATCGGCAGCGGCATCCCTGCTCCTGGCGGGCCGGCCGCCCAGGCAAGGATCCCGGCCACGCCTGCCTCCCGCAGCCTGATGACGGTCAGGATGGTCATGAGATACCGACCGCCGTCGTCGACGAGCACGAGTTTCCCGTGTAGATCACGACCCTCGATCTCCTCGGCGCTCCCGCTGCCCACGTCGACCACGGGCAGGGTCCGGGTGCCTTCGAACGAGACGTAGTCACTCGGACCTTGACCCGGCGTCGACCCGTCCGGCACGTCTCGGTCGTGCGGCATGATGCCCGGATGCAGCGCCACCGGGCGCTGTCCGTTCACCGTCATCGTCGCCTCCGGCGCTCCGAGAACCCGCGCGAACGACGACAACAGCCCGCCCGTCCGCACGCGGTGCGTAGGACTCTCATAAACCCGGGTCCCGGGCCGGCGATTGCTGAACGTGGCGTAGATCGTCCCGTCGGCCGTCGTTCGCTGGTTGAAGTCCAGCAGCCAGGCGGTCGGAGATTCCTCGGAAGGGATCGGTGTACTGACACTCTCCAGCTGGGCCTGCCGGGCATCCAAGGTCACGGTGGTGTCGCCGGACACGACCACCTCCGGCTGAAGCAGGTCGGCGAAGTTCGCGCGGTAGGACGCCCCGGACCAGTAGAACTCCGTCGCGACTTCGTAGGTCCCGGCCGGCACCTGGGCCTGCGCCAGACCGGGCTCGATGAGCTGGATCTGGCTGGGAGAGAGAGCCCCGGTGTCGCCGCCGACATCCAGCACCTCGTAGCCGTGGTTCTCGCTGGTGATTCCGTCCGACTGCTTCCCGTCACGGTCGAGGGTGCGGATGGACAGAGTGACCAACGGAGCTTGGCGGACGAGTCCGATCGGGGTGGTCAGCCGGGTGCCGGACGCCACGTTCGTCGCGACGACGGCTCCGGTGTAGGTCGCGGGGGTCAGGCGGCGTGGGTCGAACGACACCGCCGTACGGACGTGGGAGTGCGCCGGAACGGTCACCGTCCGCGCGAGTTGGAAGGCGCTGGTGGCGGAGTGCCGGCCGATCGTGGCGTGCGCAGCGAGCTGCAACCGCAGCACGACGTCCTGGTCGCCGTCGTTGACGTAGCTGAGCTGCCGGGACATTGCACCCGCTCCGTCCGGGACCAGACCGAAGTCGAGGTTCGGAGTCAGCGAGCCGACCTGCTGCGACACCGCGCGGGCGACGTCGACCCGGCCGGCGCCCTGCTCGTACACCGTGAAGCCGTCGTCCTTGGACGTGCTCATCAGCGCGGCCTTGAGCCTGGCCGGCGACCAGTCGGGGTGCTGCTGGGCCAGGATCGCGACCGCGCCGGCGACGTGCGGCGTGGCCATCGAGGTACCCGACAGGCTGGTGTAGTTGTCGTCGACGGGGACGCCCTCACTGGTCCCCGCGGCGCGTGCGGCCACGATGTCCACGCCCGGGGCAGCCAGATCCGGTTTGAGCGCGTCGTCACCGAGCCGTGGCCCCCGGCTCGAGAACCCGGGCAGCTTGTCGGTCTTGTCCGTGGCGGACACCGTCAGCGCGGCGCTGGCGGCGCCGGGCGTCGCGATCGTCCCGCCGGTCGGACCACTGTTGCCGGCAGCAACGACAAAGAGGGCGCCGGTCGAGGCGGTCAGGTCGTCCACCGCCTGGCTGAGTGGATCGGAGCCGTCGGTGGGCTCGCCGCCGAGGCTCATACTGATCACCTTGGCGCCGGACTGCGCGGCCCACTGCATGCCGGCGATGATCCAGGAGTCGTCGCCGATGCCGTCATCGGTCAGAACCTTGCCCACGGCAAGTTTCGCGCCGGGTGCGACCCCGCGGTACCGGCCGCCTGAGGCGGCGCCGTCACCGGCGACGGTCGAAGCCACATGGGTGCCGTGGCCGTTGCCGTCCTGGACCGAGGTGACGTCCGGGACGAACGACTTCGTCTGCGCGATACGTCCCGCCAGGTCGGGATGGCCGGTGTCGACGCCGGTGTCGAGGACAGCGACCGTCACGCCGGAGCCGTCGAGTCCCTTCGCCCACGCAGCCGGTGCGCCGATCAGCGGCACGCTCTTGTCGAGCGACGCCTTGACCTTCCGGTCCAGCCAGATCTTCGCGATCCCGCCGCCAAGAATCTTCGACGCGGTCGTCGTACGGATGGTCGACCAGAACGCGGCAGCGTCCTTCTTGGTCACATGGACGCCGCTGCTGTGGATGCTGGGAAGGGCGACACTGACATTGCTGGCCGGCAAGGCGTCCGCGAGCGCTCCGACGGATTCCGCCGTACGCGTCTCGGGGTACTGGACGATCAGCGGCAACTGGTCGGTGCTGCTGTCGGCATAGCCGTTCTCCACAAGGTACTTCACGTCGAACAGCTCCCGGTCGAGCAAGCCCGACTGCACGGCCGGCAACGCGTCCACCGGGTAGACGTAGAAGCCGTCGGGCCCGGCGTTCCCCACGAACGAGGGCGGTGAGCCGCCGTCCCGGGGCGCGGGGGTGACGTCGAAGCTGTAGGGACCGGCGCCGCCGCCCGAGAGGCGGATCCGGTCGCCGGTCAGCAGGGTGACCTCCTGCGGGCGGTTCAACTGGACAGTCGGGTGGGTGGCTGGGGCAGCCGCGCTGGACGGTCGGACCGGTCCGGTCGTCAACGCTGCGGCAGCGAGGGCGGTGAGTACGAGGCCGACGATCGGCCGGCGTCGTACTCGGATGGCGATTTTCACGAAACCTCCACGGTAGGGCGGGTACTGCGGGGGTCCGGGTCAGCGGGCAGGTGACCGCCGAGCCAGAACTACGAGGAGGCCGAGGGCGACGACGTCGAGAACGGCCTTGCCGACGATGTCGGCCGTGGTGGTGAGACCCGTGAAGCGGAATCCGGCCGCCATCTGCACGACCAGTGCGCCGGTGCAGGCGGCGAGCATCTGACGATCGGTCGGCGCCGCCCAGCCTCCGAGCGTCCGGATGACCACTCCCGTCGCAACGAGGGCCACCGCGACCGGGACCACGAAAGGCAGCTGCGCCATCCGGTCACCAGACGCCGCCATCCAGAGCAGTCCGAACAATGCACAGGTGGCCAGTACGGACCACAGGCCGAGCGCGTGGAGCCGACGGCCCGCAGTACTGCAGAAGCGGCGCGGCGCAGCCCGGCGGGCGAGCCAGACGAGGGCAACGATCACCACGACCGCCGGCAGTTGCCGCCCTGGCTGGACTCGGGCCGGGACGTGGAACATCTGCTCCTGGATGGTCGAGTACCAGAGCATGCCGAGAACGGCCGCGTTCAGGACGTACACCGCGGCGGTGACGATCGTGCCCGGGCGGTGCAGAAGACGGTGGTCACGCCAGGCCGGAAAGACCAGACCGGTCAGGACGATCGGGATCGCGATGCTGAAGAGGGCGTGATAGCCGATGTTCCAGAGCGCATAGGTCCAGAAGACCCCGAACGCGACGCCGTACGGATGATCGAGGATGTTCGGGGTGAACCAGAACGGCTCCACCAGCGCTTCTTCGACGATCGCGTAAGCGGCGCCGAGCAGCAGCACGGTCGGCAGACCACCGCCCCAGCGAACGGTGACCTCGCGGATCAGCAGCGCACCGCAGCCGTACAGACCGATCTGGATCAGCAGTCCGCCGATGGCGCTGAGCCGGGTCGTCCCCCACAGCACCTCGGCGACGAGCGGCGCGGCCAGAAGAAGGAACACGACCGGCAGCGCGCGACGCTTCCGCGCGGTCACGTCCGGAGTAAAGTTTATCTGATACACGAAAAGTTTATAACATAAACTTCAGCCCATGACGATCGTCTTTCCGAGACCCGTACACTCGCGTTCGTGCCGACCGAACCGGTCCCGACGATCTGGACCCAGCCACCGCCGCCCGAGCGCCGCCGGGCCCTCGGCCGCGACGAGATCGTGGCCGCCGCGATCGCGCTGCTGGACGCCGAGGGCGCCGAGGCGCTGACCATGAAGGCGGTCGCGGGGCGCCTCGGGAGCTACAGCCCGATGGCGCTGTACCGGTACGTGTACAGCAAGGAGGGCCTGGTCGACCTGGTCCTCGACGCCGCATCCGCGGAGGTCACGCTCCCGCCCGCCCCGACCGGCGACTGGCGCGACGATCTGCGCGCCGTCGCGGCAAGCTCCCGGCAGATGGTGGCCCGGCATCCCTGGTTCGCCACGTTGGTGAACACCCGCCCGCCGGCGGGACCGCACCAGATGCGCAGGCTCGAATTCATGCTCGCCACGCTGGTCGGGCAAGGCGCCGACGTCGCGGACGCGATGACGTACGCCGCTCTGCTCGACCGGCATCTGATCGGCGCCGGACTGCAGGACGCGGAGGACGAACGGATGCTCCGCCGGCACGAACTCGAGGACGGGCACAGCTTCGTCGCTGCGGTCATGGCCCTGCACGACCTGGCGGCGAAGGACGGCGAGCTGCCGCATCTGACCAGCTGGCTGGCCGCGCCGAGCGGACCGACCGGCGACCAGCGGTTCGAGCTCGGCCTGGAGTTCCTGCTCAACGGTATCGCCGAACGTCTCGCCGGCTCCCAGTCCTAGAACGCCGGAAGGCCGGCCGAGCGGGTGCTCGGCCGGCCTTCGCGGGAGGGGTTTGTTACTTGGTGCCGAAGACCTGCAGTTCGGTCATGTCGGTGAACTGGCAGCCGCCGAAGGCGCCGTCCGGGCAGTTCGTCTCGAAGTCCGGAACCTGCGGGCTGAGCATCCAGAAGCGGACGTACTGGATGTTCGTGGCGTTGCCGGTCGGGGTGAGCTCGTTGTACTTGCCGCGGTTGGCGGCGGTGAACTCGCCCTCCTGGGCGGTGGCCCAGGTCTTGCCGTCGGCCGACGTCTCGATCCGGTACTTGCCGGTCGAGGCGCTGCCCGGGTCGCCACAGGTGTTCGACGGGTCGACCGAGAACTTCGCCACGGTGACCGGGTTCGACAGCTTGATGTCGATGTGCTTGTCGATCATCTTGTTGGTCGGCGTACCGGCGTCGTCACCGGTGGTGCTGCCCCAGCCAGTGCCCTGGCTGCTGTTGATCGCGTACGCCGGCCCACACTGCGGGCTGAAGTCCGGACCGTTGAAGCCGACCACCGTGCCGCCGCCGGACGAGGCCGCCCAGTTGCGCCGCGGCATGAAGTTGGCGGACGTACCGCCGGCCTTGACCGTCAGCGGGTTGCTGAGCACCTCGTACCCGGCACCGGAGACCACGAACTTGCCGTAGGTGCCCGGCGCGACGCCGGTGATCGTGTACTTGCCGGTGGCGTCGGTCGTGGCGGAGTAGTCGCCGGCGTAGCCGGAGGAGTGACCGCCGACGAAGACCAGCGCGCCCTTCACCGGAGCGCCGGTGTCCTTGTCCTTCACCGTGCCGGTGATGGAGGTGGTGGCGCCTGTCGGCGGCTTGTGGAAGTCCTCGACCGGGAAGGCGTCGCCGCCGTCCAGGACACCGGCGTACCAGCCCATGCCGCGGTTGGCGAAGACGGTCCAGATGATGTCGGCGTTCTTGCCGCCGCTGGCGACCAGGTCGGCCTGGACGATCGCGTTGCGCATGTCGAGCATCGTCGGGTCGGCCGGCGACAGCTCCATCGCGCGGGTGATGATGCTCATCGCGTAGCTACGGCCGAAGCGCTCGCGCAGGTCCCACAGCGTCTGCGCCCAGACCTCGCCGGAGGCGTGGACCTCGGGCGCGCCGCCGATGGTCGGGAAGTCGGCGTAGGTGTAGCCGCCCTTCGAACCGTCGGGCTGGATGCAGTTCGGGCTGACGGCCTTCACGCGGCAGTCGATCGCCTGGGTCCGGAACAGCTCGCCGTGCGAGACGTACCGGCCCTCGAGAACCTCGCCCGCAGCGGTGGTGTCCTTCTCCAGACCGTGCGAAACCAGGTAGTCCATCGCGTAGAAGTCGCTCCACGCCTCACCCATCGAGCCGGCCTGGATGCTGTTCAGCGTCGAGTTGCCGGTGGCGTCGACGACCAGGCGGTTGGACAGACCGTGGGTGTACTCGTGGTACAGGATGCTGGCGTCGTTCGCGCCGCTGGACGGAACGTAGCCCTCCTGCTCGTCGGTCGTGCCCGGGAAGTGCCACAGGTACATCTGCATGGTCGGCGACTGGCCGTCCGGCGGGGTCGACATGTTCGCGTTGTCGATGTGGTTGGCGTCGGGGCCGCCGTTCGCGGCGGTGGCCGCGCCGTCCAGCGCGTTCAGCATCACCGGGTCGCCGCCCGCCGCGTCGAACGAGCCGGCCGCCGGGGTGAAGCTGATCGGCGGCTTGGCCAGCCAGTCGTGGTAGTTGCTGGCCAGGTAGAACGCGTTGGTGACGTCCTGGTTCATGTTGGTCTTCCAGGAGTCCGGCTTGGCCGGGTCCCAGGTGCAGATGAACGCGGCCGAGCAGAACGACGAGGCGTTCTGGAACGTCGTCAGCTTGTACTGCGAGCCGGTCTGGGTGCCCGGCACCTTGACGGTCTCGCCCGGGTTCGGCGCGTTGTCGTCGTTGACGTCGGCGAAGGCAGACACCGACGTACCGTCGAGGAGGGTCTTCGCGTTCTTCGGCAGCCACTTGTTGTAGATCAGGTTCTCGGTGCGCTGCGTGCCGCCCTTGGCCGCACCCGGGTAGTAGTCCTGCACCAGCGCGTCGCCGTTGCCCTCGCTGACGAGGTCCTTGCGGTAGAGGGTGGCGCCGGTCTGGGCGTCGACGACGTGGCTGTAGATGTTCTGGCCACCGGAGTTGGTGTAGGTCAGCCAGCCCTTCTGCAGCCCGTCGGCGGTGTGGAACCACACCTGCTGGGCGGTGTCGCCGTTGCTCCACTTGGTGTTCACACCGGACGTGGTCGCGGTCGCGGACTTCGGCGTACCGCCGACGTCCTTGATGGCGGCGCTGCGGGCGCCGGCCGCGGAGACCTTCGGGTCGGCCTCGGCCGACCGCGTCTGCGCGGCCGTGGTGAGACCGGAGACGGGCGAGCCCATCAGGGAGATCAGCTCTCCGTGCTTGGTGACGTTGGCCTTCAGGCCGTTGCCGAAGACCTCGACGCCGTCGACCACCTGGGTCCAGAAGATGTGGTGCGTACCGAGGTCGTCGACGTAGTCCTTGCGCAGCTTCAGCGTGCCGAGGTCCGCGGCGGAGAGCTTGAAGATCTCCGGGTGGGCCTTCACGTAGCCGAGCGCGACGTCGGTGGCCGACTTGGCGCTCTTGCCGGTCAGGAAGCCGTTCAGCTTGGTGACCTGGGCCGGAGTTCCGGTGTTCGGGTCGACCTGGACGACGCCCTGGGTTCCGAGCGAGTCGCGGAACTTCTTCGCGGCGGCCGTCTCCTTGCCCTGGACCTGGGCGGAGCGGGCGTAGGTGGTCTTCGCGTTCGGCGTGCGGGCGTCGTAGTTGCCCTTACGCTCCTTGCTCGAAGTCTTCTGGTCGGCCTGCGCGGGCTTCTTGCCCTCGCTGCCGGGTTTCTGCGCGGCGTCCGCGCCACCGGCGGTCATGGCCAGCACGACGGCGGCCGCGGAGACGGCGGAGACTGCCAGGAGCCCCCGCCCTCTGCGTGATGTGGTCACAGCAAATCTCCATGAAGTTCGTATTAGCGGGTCGCCCTCAACGACCCGTCCCGGGGGCTGACCTTAAGCCTGTGGGGCCCTCCGGGGAAGAGAAATCCCCGGAATGTCGTGGAGTCGAGGGTTGTCCTTCGTGCCCGGAACAGTACTAGGAGCGACCGGACAATGGTTGCACGCAGCCACTGTCCGGTCGCGCCGTGTCATACCGGTGTCATTCGTTCGTCAGAACGCGCCGGCGCCGTTCGGAGTACCGAGGCCGGTCGGGCCGTCCCATCCCGCACGGGCGTTGCACCACTGGGTCGTGGGGCACGAGCCGTTGCTGCCGCTGGTCACGTCGAACAGCGAGCCCGGGTGGGCGTACGGGAACGCGTTCGCGTACCCGCTGGTGTTGCCGGACAGCGCGTAGACCGCGGCGATGATCGGCGCGGCCTCACTCGTCCCGCCGAACTGCGCCCAGGTCGACGCCGTCTTGCTGGTCGGGTAGTAGATCGCCATCCCGCCCTTGCCCGGATCGGCCGCGGCGGAGACGTCCGCCATCGCCCGCTTCGAGCAGCCGGTGCTGAACGACGCTGCGCCCGGCAGTGCGGTGTTGTACGTCGAGCAGCCCGAGCCCGCACCGCTCCACACACTCTCGCTCCAGCCCCGAGAGTTGCTGGCGGCAACCAACGACGTACCGCCGACGGCCGTCGTGTACGACGAGGACGCCGGGTAGCTGCCGCCCTGGTAACCGTCGTCACCGGTGGAGGCGGTGACCGCGATACCCGGGTGGTTGTAGTACTTGCCATAGGTCGAGTCGGAGGCGTCGCCGCCGCCGTAGCTGTTCGAGATCGCGACCACGCCGGCCTGCTTGGCCGCGGTCTGGACCGCGGTACCGAGGTCGGCGAAGCTGGCGGAGTTGGCCTGTACGACGACGATCTTCGCGTCCGGCGCCGCTGCGGAGACCGCGTCGACGTCGAGCGCCTGCTCACCGGCCCAGCCCACGTTGAACGTCGGCAGCGACGTACCGCCGGTCTGGTTGATGACCTTCAGGCAGCCGTTGGCCGTCGTACACGCGGACAGGCCGAACTGCGACCGGTACACACCGAGGTCGCGCTCCAGGTTCGGGTAGCCGTAGGCGTCGACGATGGCGACCGTGCGGCCGCCGGCGCTGAGGCCGTTGAGCTTGTACGCGTCACGCAGACCGGTTGGGGTCAGGCCGGTCGACGGCGGCGCGCTCGACTTCGGTGCGAACCCGTCGGGGTCCACGAGTTTCACCGCGTTGCAACTTGCGGTGTGCTTGGCCTTGGCGGTCGAGCACACGCGGGCGGCGTGCTTCCCGGCGGTGTAGGGGGTCGCCGCGTCGGCTCCCGATGCGGACAGTGCTTGGACGGTCAGTCCCGCGACGGCCAGTGCGCCGACGCCCAGGGCGGACACGAGAATCCGTTGCCTCAACGGACTCCTCGAGTTGGGCAGACCTCCGCTCACGAACCCTTACGGCCGGGGCGGAGGCCAGCATTTATTGGGGGGTGCTCGCATCGTCCGTCCGCCGGGCAGAGGGATGCCAGCGATCGGACCGCTGACAAATGTCATGGGTGGACCCATGACAACCGACCCGATCGGAGCCGAATTTCCGCGTAATCGCGGGCCTACGGAGGGTATACATAACGGTGAAGGATTCCCCCTGAGTTTCTCCGGGCCCGACCCTTGACACGGTTTGGACAGCCGGGGCTATGCTGCCGGGAACCTTCGAGAAATCGATTTCCCTGCCTGGAGGTCCGGCCATGGATCAGCCCCTGCTCAGTCGGCGACACCTGCTCCAGGCGACCGGCGGTACTGCCCTCGCCGCCGCGCTGGCCGCCTGTGGTGATGGCGGCGGGAGCGGCGGCGGATCGTCGTCGAAGGAGCTCTCGTTCGTCTACATGGGCACGGCCGAGCAGCAGGCGACCTGGAACAAGCTGTTCGCGAAGTTCAGCGAGCAGCACCCGGAGATCAAGCTCAAGGCCGAGGGCATCCCGCTGTCGAACTGGGGCGACTTCTTCAACAAGCTGTCCACCCGGATCGCCGGCGGTCAGGTCCCGGACGTCATCCAGATCGCCACCGAGGGCCAGCGCCTGTTCGCCTCCAAGGGCCTGCTCGCACCGCTCGACGACTACATCAGCAAGGACAAGTCGACGATCGACGAGTACTACGCCGACATGGATCCGAACCTGGTCGAGTGGGACAAGAAGTACGCCTCCACCGACGGCAAGACGTACTACCTGCCGGGCGAGTTCAACACGATGTGCATGTGGTACTCGAAGGACCTGTTCGCGAAGGCCGGCGTACCGGAGCCGACGCCGAAGTGGACGTGGGACGACTTCCGGCACGCGTGCGAGCAGATCAAGGCCAAGACCGGCGCGTTCGGGTACGCCGCGGGCCCGGAGTACTTCGCGGCGATCATGCCGTGGCTGTTGACGAACGGGACCAGCAGCTTCAGCGACGACTGGTCGAAGCCGACGTACGACGACCCGAAGGTGATCGAGGCGGCCGACTTCAACCGCAAGCTGGTGGCCGACAAGCTGTCGCCGCCGCCCGGCGGCACGTTCGACGCGACGACCGCAGCGGCCCAGGGCAAGCTGGCGATGTTCGGCGGCGGGCGCTGGCCGATCATCAGCATCCGGAACCTCAAGGCGACCGCGAAGATGGGGATCGTGCCGTGGCCGGTGAAGGCCGGGCAGGGCTCGCCGGTCGGCTGGAACGGCTACCCGATCCTGAAGGCGTCGAAGAAGAAGGACGACGCCTGGACCTTCATCAAGTTCCTGATCTCCAAGGAAGGCTCGTCGTTCTTCGCCCAGCTCGGCGGCACGATCGTCCCGGCCCGCAAGTCGGTCGCGAACAGCCAGTCGTTCCTCGAGGACGCGCCGAAGGGTACGGAGTACCTGTACCAGGCGCTCTCGTACGCGACCCCGATCCCCTCGCCGGACAAGGGCGCCGCCATACAGAAGGCGATCGAGGACGGGTGGAAGCAGGTGCTCACGGGTAACGCGGCGCCGGCCGACGCGCTCGGTAAGGCGCAGACCACGCTGGAGGGATTGGTCTGAAACCCCAACGCCGGGACTGGCTGCCGGGCTACCTGTTCATCAGCCCGGCGCTGCTTCTCTTCCTGCTCTTCGTCGCGCTGCCCCTGGTCGCGGCGTTCGCCCTGAGCCTGTTTCACTGGGACCTGCTGAGTACGCCGGAATTCGCCGGGCTGGACAACTTCAAGCAACTGGTGAACGACGGCGCGACGATCCGCGCGGTCGTCAACACCTTCGTGTTCGCGCTCGCGTCGGTGGTGACGCACATCGGCATCGGGATGCTGCTCGCTCTCGGAGTGCACCGGACGATGACGCGCGGCACGAAGTACTTCGTCAGGACCGCCTACTTCTTTCCGTTCCTGGTGTCCTGGGCCGCCGTCGCGCTGATCTGGAAGTACGTCCTGGATCCGGCGTTCGGATTGGCGAACTACTACCTCTCGTCGACGACGAACTGGTTGGCCTCACCAACGTGGGCGTTGCCGACGCTGATCGTGGTCGACTGGTGGCACACGATCGGGTACACGTTCATCATCCTGCTGGCCGGCCTGCAGACCGTGCCGGCGCAGTTGCACGAGGCGGCGCGGGTGGACGGCGCGAACGCGTGGTGGCGGTTCTGGAGCGTGACGTTGCCGGTGATGTCGCCGACGATCTTCTTCGCCACGGTGATCACGTTCATCGGCGCGTTCCAGATCTTCGACCCGATGGTGATCATGACGCAGGGCGGTCCGGACGGCGCGACCCGCAGCATCGTGCAGTACACCTACGAGAAGGGCTTCCAGTCCTTCGAGGTCGGGTACGCCGCCGCGCTGTCGCTGGTGCTGTTCGTGGTGATCATGATCGTGACCGGTCTGCAGTTCCGGCTCAGCCGACGGTGGGTGCACCAATGAGAGGCAAGCTGCTCGACCTCGTCCTGGTCCTCGGCGGGCTGTTGATGATCGCGCCGCTGGTCTGGTTGATCGTGAACGCGTTGTCCGAGCCGATCAACGCGTTCCAGCTGCCGCCGCAGTGGATCCCGCGGCCGCCGACGCTGCAGAACTTCCAGCAGGTGCCGGATCTGATCCCGTTCGCGCAGATGGCGTGGAACAGCCTGCAGATCGCGGTGCTCACGACGGCCGGCGCGTTGCTCACCAGCGCGTTGGCGGCGTACGCGTTCAACCGGCTGCGGTTCCCGGGGCGCGACCAGATCTTCTCGGTGCTGCTCGCGGCGCTCGTCGTACCCGTGCAGCTGACGGTGGTGCCGATCTTCATCATGATGCGCTGGCTGCATCTGGTGGACACGACCGTGGCGATCTGGCTGCCGGCGTTGGTGAACGTGTTCGGCATCTTCTTCCTGCGGCAGTACATCTCCTCGATCCCGCGGGAGCTCGACGAAGCCGCGATCATGGACGGCGCCGGGCACTTCTGGATCCTGTTCCGGGTGATCCTGCCGCTCGCGCGGCCCGGCCTGACCGCGCTGGGGATCTTCGTCTTCGAGGCCTCCTGGAACAACTTCTTCTGGCCGTACATCTTCCTGTCGTCCCCGGAGAAGATGACGCTGCCGGTCGGCCTGGTGTCGTTGCAGGGCGCGATGGGCGGCGGTCCGGCGGTCGTGCTGTTCGCTGCGATCACGCTGGTGGTCCTGCCGATCCTCGTGTTGTTCTTGATCTTCCAGCGCTCGTTCATCGCCTCCATAGCCTCGACAGGCATCCGGGCATGACCTACTTACCCGCGGCCTTCAAGGCGCTGTGGCACGAGCTCCCGGTCCTGGCTGCCGCGGGTGTCCTGGTCTGCGCGGCCTCTGGTCTCGTCGTCCTTGTCAGCCCCGGCCTGTCCCCGCTGAGCCTCCTGCTTGGCGCTGTCGTGGTCGGGCCGACGTGGGCGGCCGTGACTGCCACGACCGACTCCATCGTCCGCGACGATCGCGGCGGTGTCCTGCTACTGCTCCGGAACCTCAAGCGCCACACTCCTGCCGGCCTCGAGGTTGCCTGCGTGCCTGCCGTCGTCACTGCGCTCGCGCTGCTCAACTGGACGGTGTACTCCGGCCCGCTGTTCGCCGTGCCGCTCGCAGTCAGCTGTTGTGCGAGTGTCTTGCTGCTGCTCGCCTCCTGCTACGCGTTCAGCCTGCGGGTCACCTCCGGTCTGCGCGGCAAGACGCTCTGGCTTGTTGCATTGCAACTAGTTGCACGCGCACCACTGGTACCCCTCGGCGTACTGGCGCTGGCCTTCATCGCCCTACTGCTGGGCACCTCCGTGACTGCTTCCTTGCTGCTGCTCGCTCCCGGTCCGGTGGCGTTGTTCGCCTCCGCCGGCACATGGACGGAGAAACATGCACTACACCGGTGACAACCTTCGACACTTCGCCCTGCCGCTGGGAGGTCTCGGCACCGGCACGGTCGCGCTGGCGGGCAACGGCGCCCTCCGCCAATGGCAGCTGCACAACATCGGCAATCACGAAGCGCATGTGCCCGACAGCTTCTTCGCCCTTCGTCTCTCGCGAGTAGAACCGCCCCTGGACGAGATCCGGCTCCTCCAGGGGCCTCCGCTCGAACAGTCGGACACTCCGCTGGTGACCGACGACGTGGTGCCGGCCAGTGAGAGGCGACTGCAGGAAGTCATCCCGCCGATCGGTCCGACCAACGTCACTGCGACGTATCCGCAGGCGCATGTGGACTACGAGACCGATCTGCCTCTCCAGCTGAGCCTGGACGTGTTCAACCCGCTGGTTGCAGCCGATGCTGATGTCAGCTCGCAGCCGGTGGTGGGGTTCTCGTTCACGTTGCACAACCCGGGCGAGATCGCACTGCACGGCAAGCTGGCGGGCGCACTGCAGAACTCCGTCGGCTGGGACGGCGTCACCCCGATCGACGGAGTCAGTTGCAGCCTCTACGGCGGCAACACCAACCGCATCCGGCGCACGCCCGGCTGGACGCAACTCGTCCTCGAGAACACCGCCCTGCCCGTCGACCACCCCGGCGCTGGGCAACTGGTGCTCGCGACCGACGCAGCTGATTCGCTCGTCCACCCGCAATGGACGCGCCCCGAAGAATTCGTTGCCTTCCTCAACGGACCGACCACACCTGCCGCTGGCGCGAGTGCATCAGGCAGCACCTGGAACGGCGGCGTGGCCGTGCCGTTCAACCTCGAGCCCGGCGAGACCAAGCAGGTGCGTTTCCTGATCGCATGGCATTTCCCGAACCGATATGTCGACTTCAACCAGTTCGGCCCGCATCCGGAGTACGGCCACAGCCGCTTCTGGCTGGGCAACGCGTACACCAACCGCATCCCGGATGCGATCGCTGCCACCGAGTCCTTCATCGCCAACTGGACCGAGCTGCAGACGCTCACAACAGCCTGGACCGACGCCTTCGAGAACAGCACTCTCCCCGGCGAGGCCGGCTCGCGGCTTGCTGCCCTCGTGGCCGACGTTCGCAGCCCAACGGTGTTCCAGACCGCCGACGGCGACGTGCTGGGGTTCGAGGGTGTGCTCGGTGCGTCCACAGTGATGTGGGGCGGCCGGTACGGCGGATCGTGTCCGCTCAACTGCACGCACGTGTGGAACTACGAGCAGACACTCTCCCGGCTGTTCCCGTCGCTGGAGCGGAACATGCGGGACACGGAGTACGACGTCATGCAGGCGCCGGAGGGCTACATCCCACATCGGGTGCGTGCACCGCTCTACATGAAGCAACTGTGGGACGTGGTGATCGGTGGGCCGGAGGAGCCCGCATTGGACGGCATGCTCGGCAGCGTGCTGAAGACGTACCGCGAGGTACGCCAGGGCGCCGGTCTGGACTGGCTGGGTGGACGCTGGCCTCAGGTCGTCCGGTTGCTCGACCACATCCATGGCAAGTGGCTGCGTGACGGCGTACTGCGTGGCATCCAGCCCAGCACGCACGACATCGACCTATGTGGCGTCAACTCGTTCATGGGCACGCTCTGGTTGGCAGCGTTGCGTGCGGCCGAGGAGATGGCGCTCCTGCTCGGTGAGGACGGGACGTCGTACCGGAAGCTGTTCGAGGCGGGGAGCACGGCGTACGACGAGCTGCTGTTCACCGGCGAGTACTACCGGCAGATCCTGGACGCCGACGAGACCAGGGACTTCCAGTGGGGCGATGGCTGTCTCGCTGACCAGCTGATCGGGCAGTGGTGGGCGCATCAGCTCGAGCTCGGCTACATCCTCCCGGCCGACCACGTGCGGACCGCGCTGCGCAACGTCGTACGGCACAACCTGCGGGCGGGCTTCCAGGACTTCGAGCACCCGTACCGCGTGTTCGCCGACGGCGACGACACCGGGCTCCTCATGTGCACGTGGCCCCACGGCGGCCGGCCCGAAGTACCGACCCGGTACTGCGACGAGGTGTGGACCGGCTCGGAGTACCAGGTCGCCGCCCACTGCCTGTACGAGGGCCTCACCGACGAAGGCATGTCCGTCCTGGACGGCCTCTGGACCCGGTACGACGGCACCCGCCGCAATCCCTTCAACCCGATCGAATGCGGCGACCACTACATCCGCAACGCCGCCGGCTGGTCCGTCCTCGAAGCCCTGACCGGCTACCACTACAACGCGCTCACCAAGTCGATCGCCTTCGCCCCACTCGCCGTAGCCCGGTCGGCCGACACCTGGCAGTTCCCCTTCACCACCAACACCGGCTGGGCCACCGCCACCTACTCCGCAGACACCCTCACCCTCACCTGCCAGGCAGGCCACCTGGACCTCTCATCGGTCCTCGTAGAGGGCGCCGAACACTCGATCGACGCCCGCGTCTACCCCGGCAAACCCTTGGTCATCCAGCCGCGCCGGTGACGGTCACCTCGGTTAGGTGGAAGGTGTTGTTGGCCGAGTTGGAGATGCCTTCTACGCGGACGTAGCGGGCCACGGTTTCGGTGTGGAAGGTGTCGCCGGCGTCTACCACCGGTGTGGTGCCGCCGCGACCGCCTAGTAGGTACCAGGTCGTGCCGTCCTGACTGCCTAGTAGCCGGTAGTTGTAGTAGCGGGTGCCGTCCACGTAGTTCCGGACGTTGACGCTGGACACCTGTGACGACGCGCCCAGATCCACCTGCCACCAGGTCGGGCCAAGCGGGCCGCCCCAGTACGGGTTGTTGGAGCGGCTGCCGTCGTTCGCTGCTGTCGCGGGGTGCCCGTCCTCCGAGCCGAGGGCGGTGACCGGCTTGCCGACGCTGAGTACCGCGTCGCTCGACGTGTCCCGCGGCTCGTACGGCGACACCGTGAAGCCGTGGAACGTCGCAACGCCCGTGACCCCTGTATGGGTATTCACAGCGCTCATGAACACGCCGACGTCCTGGACCGCCGCCGCAGCCGGCACCACAGCCGACCCGGCAACCGTCCAGTTCACCCCGTCCTGACTGCAGGCGCCGCTGAGCTTCCCACCAGACCGGGCGATCCGCACGTAAACCGGCGCAGTGAAACCGTCCGCAGCTGTATAGGTGTCGAGCTTCCCGTCACCGTTGGAGTCCCAGCTGAACAGACACCCGTGCTGCGGAGTGACCGCGATGTTCGCGTAGCCGACCGGAGCGGCTGCCGACAGGTCGTTGCCGACCAACAGCCCAGCCCGGCCGTACGGCGCGGTCGCGTCCTGCGAGGTGACCTCGCTGGTGACCGCTTGTCCTTCGCCGAGCACCTGTGAGCGGTAGACGGTGCCGTGCTCGTCGGTGTCCTTCCACATGTCATCGCCGCCACCGGCGATGCCCACGTCGTCGCCCGACACAGCAAAGCTCGCGTCGTTGGTCGACATGGTCTTCCACGGCGTACCGACGTCACCGCTGACCAGCAGCCGAGTGCTCCCCGACTCGGACGCGGCCGCGGTACCGGACTGCCACCTCACAGTGCCGGTCAACGTCGGCACGTCCATCGCATGAGCCCCGGCCGGCACGGTCACCGAATAGACAACGCTGAACGTGCCACCAGCCGGAACCTGAGCGGCCACGGTCGGCCCGACCGGCTTCACCTTGTACGACGGCGGAGCACTCAGCCCCACTCGCACCGCACGAGCCGGCCGGAGTGTGTTCGTGTTGGTGTACGTCGCCGTGACGCGCACCGTCGCACCAGGCCGGACCCCACGCGCCGCCGGCTCGACCCGGACCGCGCCGGTCGGGATCGCCGCGATCTGCGACGCCAACTGATACGCATCGCCCCGCGCCTTGACCGGGTACGGCGTATCCGTGTGCGCCCAGCGCTCCGCATAGGCCTTCCAGTCGATAGTGGCGACCGGCTGACCACTAGATAGTGCAGTGTCGAGCGAAGCGAAGTACGTGCGCCAGCGACCGCCGTAGTAGTCGCCGACCAGACCGTTCCACTCCCGCCGGGCGTAGTCCTGCAGGGTCGCGGCACCAGTCCAGTCGGTCACCAGAGTGCGTACGTCGTACCGCAACGCCGCCGCCTCTTCGGGCGACGCGGCCTGCGCCGTCGCACCCGCCAGCCACGAGCCGAGCAGGAAGTTGTCATCGGTGCCGAGCAGATCGTCGAGCAGGTCGATCCGCCGCGACCAATCCGCCGTCAGCTTCCGGAACGCTGTCAGATCACCGGAGTGGTACGCGGACGCAATCCGTGGCAGCAGCGTGCGACTGTCGTTCGCAGCCACCTGGCGTGCAGCGTCCACGAGGTCATAGCGGTACGCCGTACTCCGGCGTAGCCCTGGCTGTACCGCCAGCAGCTCACCGAGCGCCTGGCGGAAGACCTCCGGGTCGTACGGGATCGCCGTACCGCTGACACCCAGGCTGGGCTCGTAGTCGTACAGCCCGGTCGGATGCTTGCTGTCTGCCTCGGCAGGCCAGCTGTAGACGGTGCCGGCCAGGATTCGCCACGCGGCGATCGCATGCGGGTCGGCCGCGCCGTACCGGCTGGTGGCGTAGTCGGCGAACCACTGCTGCAGGTCCACCGGCTGGCTCTCCCAGGCCAGGTCGGTGAAGAACGCCACCGCGGCCGGGTTGTTGTCGATCGCCTCCGGCATCAGCGCGATGCCGTTCAACGCAGTACCCGGTTTGTCCAGCCAGGCATGGAACTTCTGGTTCCACAGCGCCAGGCTGGCGCCCAGGTTCGAGTGGCCACCGAAGTTCCAGATCGTGCCGAACGCGTACGGCGTACCGAGGAAGTCCTTGTCCCGGTCGGTGATGTTCGGCGCCTCGGAGATGCCGTCGACGACCAGCATCTTGGAGCGGTCGATCGACTG
The DNA here is from genome assembly GCF_044453965.1 of Kribbella sp. NPDC051586. NCBI lineage: Bacteria > Bacillati > Actinomycetota > Actinomycetes > Propionibacteriales > Kribbellaceae > Kribbella > Kribbella sp. NPDC051586. The sequence goes on from NZ_JBITDF010000001.1 coordinate 1,013,571, forward strand.
CAGCGTGGCCGGCAGCGGGTTCTTCTGCCAGCCGAGGATGGTCCAGATCGCACCGGGGTGCGCCGTCTCCAGCGCGGCCTGCACAGCCCTCGAGGCATCAGGGACGCTTACATCGCCGGCCGTGCCGCCCTCGTGCAGCAGGTCCATCTTGTACATCGTGCTGGCACCGAACAGCTCGGTCTGGACTCGGTAGAACTCGGCTGCGACCTGTGCGAACACCGGATTGGTCGGATCGAGCCAATCCGGCCGGGCCAGACCGTCCCACTTGCCCTGCGGCACTGTCTTTGCACCAGGGTTCCGGGTGGTGAAGCCGGACGGCACAGTGCCGAAGTAGCCGGGCAGCACTGGCACCATGCCCAGCTCACGGAGGTGGTCGGCCATCTGCTTGCCGAGCACAGTCCGGCGGTCGATGAGCTGCTGAGAGATCGGACTGCCGAGACAGCACTCGTTCTGCAACAGCCACCAGGCCTGGTGCGCAGGCTGCGGGATCCAGGCACGCAGCTCGTCGGCGGAGTACCCGAACTTCTGGAAGGCCTGTTCGTAGACGGCCTCCTGGCCTTCGTACACCAGCACCTGGTTGATGCCGTGCAGCGCGAGTACGTCGATGCGGCGCTGCCACTGCGACCAGCTGAGGTACGGGCCGGCGTACCCCTCATTGGTGTCGTTGAGAGCGAACCGGTTGTCGACGGATGCACGCTGCTCGGTCGGCTGTGCCGGCAGTGGGAGCCGAGCGGGCAGGTTCAGCTGCTCGCCCTCCAGCTCGATGTCGGCATGCACGACGTGCCGCAGGTACCAGCCGAAGCCGGTCAGCTGCACGGCCGGAGTGGTGCCGGCGATCACCAACTTGCGGCCGGCGGCGAACACGCGGAAATAGTCCTTGCCGGTGCCGCGGTCGAGCGTCTGCAGCGTGACCTGGTCGGCGTAGCGCCGGCCGACGAGCCGGACCAGGGCATCACGCGCCGGGGAAGCAGCAGCTGAAGCGGCAGGTGGAGCGGCGGCAGGTACAGAGGCTTGCGCGGCGGGCGTGATCGCAAGCGGAATGAGCACAAGAAGAGCAGTCACTGCTGCGCGAAAGGAAGGTCTCATGGCGGGTCACCTCGGGCGAAGGCCAACGCACTTAAGAACGGATCATTCCGAAAGAAGTTTCCGGATGAGCCTTCCCTCTCGGGCAAGATCTGTCAACCAATAGAAGAGTGCCGGCCGTCCGGCAACGCCACCGGACGGTCGGCACTCGCTTCAGAGGAGTCCGAGCGCTGCGGACTCCTGGTCGGTGAACAGCCGGGAGCGGATCAGGAAGCGGATGCCCTCGGGGGCCTCGACCGAGAAGCCGCTGCCACGGCCCTTGACCACGTCGACGGTGAGCTGGGTGTGCTTCCAGTACTCGTACTGGTTCGCCGACATCCAGAACGCGATCGGCCGGTCGAGGCCGTCGACGACAAGATCGCCGAGATGCACGTCCGCCGACCCCGTTCGAAATTCCCCGTCCGGGTAGCACATCGGCGAGCTGCCGTCGCAACAGCCACCGGACTGGTGGAACATCAGCGGACCGTGCATCTCGGTGAGACGACGGAGCCAGTCCGCCGCCTCGTCCGAGAGCAGCACCTTCTTGACCACGATCAGAAGAACCCGAGCTTCGAAGGGCTGTAGCTGACCAGCAGGTTCTTGGTCTGCTGGTAGTGGTCGAGCATCATCTTGTGGTTCTCCCGGCCGATGCCGGAGTTCTTGTAGCCGCCGAACGCCGCGTGCGCGGGGTAGGTGTGGTACGAGTTCGTCCAGACCCGGCCGGCCTGGATCTCCCGCCCGGCCCGGTACGCCGTATTCATGTCGCGCGACCAGACGCCCGCGCCCAGACCGTAGAGCGTGTCGTTGGCGATCTTCATCGCGTCGGCGTAGTCGTCGAACCTGGTCACCGAGACGACCGGGCCGAAGATCTCCTCCTGGAAGATCCGCATCTTGTTGTCGCCCTCGAAGATGGTCGGCTGGATGTAGTACCCGCCGGCCAGCTCACCGCCCAGCTCCGCGCGAGCTCCGCCGGTGAGCACCTTCGCGCCCTCGGCCTGACCGATGTCGATGTAGGCGAGGATCTTCTCGTACTGGTCGTTGCTGGCCTGGGCGCCCATCATCGTCTCGGTGTCGAGCGGGTTGCCCAGCTTGATCGCCTTGGTCCGCGCGGTCGCGTCGCCGAGGAAGTCGTCGTAGATCGACGCCTGGATCAGCGCCCGCGACGGGCAGGTGCAGACCTCGCCCTGGTTCAGCGCGAACATCGTGAAGCCCTCGAGCGCCTTGTCGTAGAAGTCGTCCTTGGCCGACGCGACGTCGGCGAAGAACACGTTCGGGCTCTTGCCGCCCAGCTCCAGCGTGACCGGGATGATGTTCTCCGAGGCGTACTGCATGATCAGCCGGCCGGTCGTGGTCTCGCCGGTGAACGCGACCTTGGCAACTCTGTTGCTAGAGGCAAGCGGTTTGCCGGCCTCGACGCCGAAGCCGTTGACGATGTTGAGCACACCGGGCGGCAGCAGGTCGTGGATCAGCTCCATGAACACGTGGATCGATGCCGGGGTCTGCTCGGCCGGCTTCAGTACGACGGTGTTGCCGGCGGCCAGCGCGGGCGCCAGCTTCCAGGTCGCCATCAGGATCGGGAAGTTCCACGGGATGATCTGCCCGACCACGCCGAGCGGCTCGTGGAAGTGGTAGGCGATGGTGTCGTCGTCGATCACCGACACCGAGCCCTCCTGGGCCCGCAGCGCGCCGGCGAAGTACCGGAAGTGGTCGATCACCAGCGGCATGTCCGCACCGAGCGTCTCGCGTACGGCCTTGCCGTTGTCCCACGACTCGGCGACCGCGAGCAGCTCGAGGTTGGCCTCGACCCGGTCGGCGATCTTGTTCAGGATGTTCGCGCGCTCGGCCGGCGACGTCCGGCCCCAGGCGGGCGCGGCACCATGGGCGGCGTCGAGCGCCCGCTCGACGTCGTCCGCCGTACCGCGCGCGATCTCGGTGAAGTTCTCCCCCGTGACCGGGGACGGATTCTCGAAGTACCGGCCTTTGGCCGGCGGCACCCACTCGCCGCCGATGTAGTGCTCGTACCGCGTTTTGTATGTGACCGGGCTGCCATCCTGCCCCGGAGCTGCGAAGATCGTCATAGGTCCTCCTCGGATACCCGACGTTGGACCGAACCTAGGTGGCCGGACGTTGCACGGACGTTGCAGCGTGGAGTGAGGCGGTATGGACCAACGGGAGCAGGCCCGCCGACTGAGCGAGTTGTACGACGAGGTGCTCGGCGGCGTGCGGGCACCGGGTGCGCCGCGGGCCCTCGTCGCCGCGTCCTGGGAGCGCTCACTCGCCGCCGCGGTCGACCCGGAGCTGGATCAGCCGCCGGTCGTCGTCGACCACGAGATGGTCGAGACGTTGCGAGAGAACCATCCGCTCCGCGCGGTCCTCCCGGTCCTGCGGCAGACGCTGACGACGATCGCCGACGAGGCGTCGCACATCATGATCATCACCGACGCCCAGGGCATGATCCTGTGGCGCGAAGGCTCCGCCGAGGTGAAGCGTCAGGCCGATCGCATCGCGCTGTCCGAGGGAGCGGTGTGGTCCGAGGACCAGATCGGCACGAACGGGATGGGTACGGCGCTGGCCGTCGGCAAGCCGGTCCAGATCCACTCGGCCGAGCACCTGGTACGCCGGATCCACGAGTGGACCTGTGCGGCCGCGCCCGTCCACGACCCCGACACCGGCAAGCTGCTCGGCGCGGTCGACGTCTCCGGGCCGCTGCGGACCGTCCATCCCGCGATGGTCGCGCTGGTGACCGCGGCGGCCCAGCTCGCCGAAGGCCAGCTGAAGGTCCGGATGGCCGCGGCCGACGAGATGCTCCGGGCGCGCAACATGCGGCACCTGATGGCGCTCGGCGACGCACCCGGCGCCTTGCTGACCCCGTCCGGCCGCGTGCTCGCCGTACAGCCGCTCGAGTGGTTGCCCGACCGGCTCGTCGTACCCGAGGGCGCCGATCGCATCGATCTCGGCGACGGACGCGAAGGACTGGTCGAGCGCCTCGACGAGGGCTACCTGCTCCGCATGCCCGGTACTCCGGTACGCCGTTCGCGGCCCTCGCTCCGGCTGAGGCTGCTCGGCTCCGGCCAGCCGACCGCGATCGTCGGCGGCCGCGAGATCGCGCTGACCTTGCGGCGGGCCGAAGTACTCGCACTGTTATTACTGCACCCGTCGGGTCTCACCGCAGAGCAGCTGATGCTCCAGCTGTACGGCGACGAGGGCAACCCGACGACAGTGCGCGCCGAGATGCACCGCCTGCGGAACCTGCTCGGCGGCGGAGTGCTCGACACCAAGCCGTACCGGATCATCGCCGACGTCACCGGCGATGTGACCGACCTGCAGAAGGCACTGAACGACGGCGACCTGCGCGCGGCGCTCGACCTCTATGCGGGTCCGCTGCTCGTCCGCTCGGACGCGCCCGCGCTGCGAGCCGAGCGCGACGAGCTCGACGCGACGATCCGTCGCGCCGCGCTCGACGTCGACGACCCCGACCTGCTCTGGCGATACGCGCAGACCCCGGTCGGCGCCGAGGACGTGGAGATCTTCGAGGCGCTGGACGCGAAGCTCGCCGGCACCGACCACCGCCGCGCCGCGGTCACGGTCCGCCTGCGCCGGCTGGACGAACGCTTCTAAGCTCACCCGGTGGCCACCAACAGGGTTCCCCGGGCCGACAGCCAGGCGCAAACCCGGCAGCGCCTGCTCGCTGCCGCGGCCGAGCTCTTCGCCGAGCGCGGCGTGAACGGCGCCTCCGTCGAGCAGATCGCGGAACGCGCCGGCTACACGCGCGGCGCCTTCTACGGCAATTTCGCCGGTAAACCCGAGCTCGTCGCGGCGCTGCTCGCCGAACGGACGCACCAGGAGTACGCCGAGATCCGCGCGATCGCCGAAGGCCCCGACCCGCTGGACGCGCTGCGCGACTGGCACCGGCGCCGCACTGCGACCGAGTCGGACTGGCTCAGGCTCAGGCTCGAGCTCCTGCTGTACGCCGTCCGCGAGCAGGGCGAGGTCCGCGACGCCCTCCGCGCCCGCGAGCGTTTCGCCCGGGGCGCCCACGCGGAAGGGCTCCGGCGCCAGGGAGCCCGCGACGACCTCGACCAGCTCGCGCTGATCGTGCACGCGCTCGAGGACGGCCTGCTGATCCAGCGCGCGATCGACCCCGACGCCGTACCGGCCGAGGCGGTCGTCGACGCCTATCTCCGCATTGCGCAGGCGTGGCTGAGGTAACTCAGATACAGTTGTGTATATGAATGAGCTGCGCACGTTCCGCGTCATCGTCCGTGGCGAGTTCGCCGACCTGACCGGCGAGCAGCGGGACCGGCTGCTCGCCGAGGCCGGGGAGCACGACCTGCTGCTCGCGACGTACAGCGCGACGGGCGACCTCTCGTACGACGAGTCCCTGCGCCCGTTCACCGTGCGCTGCCAGGTGGAGCAGCCCGCCGATCGGCCCGATCAGGACGCCGTCGACCACGGTTTGCTCGTCGCCGACGAGCTGCTCGAGGGCCGAGGGCTGGCGTACCGGCACCTGCGGGCGACCGCGACCTGCCTGGAAGACGTGAAGGTGCGACGTCCCAGGCGGTCGGCCGCGAGCGAACGCAGTACCCACCAAGTGTGAGGAAACACGCGGACGTGATGAGGGCCGCATGCACATGACTGACGAGTAACCAACCAATAACATCGCTGGTATGCAGATCCTCGCCATCGTCGTCTCGCTCGCGGTGACACTGGTCGCCGTCGCCCTGTTCGGCAAGACGATCGGGCACATCGTGTCCGTCATCAAGCTCGGGCAGCCGGCCGGCCGGACCGACAACCCGGGCAAGCGGACCGTCACCCTGGCCAAGGAGACTCTCGGCCACACCCGGATGCTGCAGTGGAGCCACATCGGGGTGATGCACTGGTTCGTCGCGTTCGGGTTCATCGGGCTGTTCCTGACCCTGGTGACGGCGTTCGGCCAGTTGTTCGACCCGCACTGGGCGTTGCCGATCATCGGGCACTGGTTCGTGTTCGAGTGGGTCAGCGAGGCGCTCACGTGGACCGGTCTGGTGTCGATCATCGGGCTGATGCTGATCCGGCTGCGTCATCTGCCGAAGGGGTCCGAGGGTCGCTACAGCCGGTTCTACGGTTCGACGTCGTGGCAGGCGTACTACGTCGAGTACACGATCCTCGGCGTACTGGTCTGCATAGCGCTGCTGCGCGGCCTGGAGTACCAGCTCGGTGATGGTGACAAGTTCCACTTCCCGATGACGTTCTTCGTCGGGACCGGACTGTTCGGCGGGCTGAGCGAGCAGGGGCTGGAGAACGCGGTCTATCTGGTCGCGATGATCAAGATCCTGATCTCGTTCGCGTGGATGATCACCATCTCGCTGAACGCGACGATGGGCGTCGCGTGGCACCGGTTCACCGCCTGGCCGAACATCTGGTTCAAGCGCAAGGCCGATGGCGGTACGGCGCTGGGCGCGCTGCAGCCGATCATGGTCAACGGCGCTCCGATCGACTTCGAGAACATCGAGGAGCTCGACGAGGACGCTGCGCTGGGCGTCGGCAAGGTCGAGGACTTCACCTGGAAGGGCCTGCTCGACTTCACCACCTGCACCGAATGCGGGCGATGCCAGTCGCAGTGCCCGGCCTGGAACACCGACAAGCCGTTGTCGCCGAAGCTCATCATGATGGGCCTGCGCGAGCACGCGTACGCCAAAGCGCCGTACCTGCTGGCAAGCGACGACGACACCCGCAAGTCGCTGCCGGAGCTGGTGCTCGCCGAGCAGGACAAGCCGTTGGTCGGTCCCGCGGATGTGGCCGTCATCGACGAGGACGCGTTGTGGGCCTGTACGTCGTGCGGCGCCTGCGTGCAGCAGTGCCCCGTCGACATCGAGCACGTCGACGCGATCATGGACATGCGCCGGTACCAGGTGCTGATCGAGTCGTCGTTCCCGTCCGAGCTCAACGGGCTGTTCAAGGGCCTGGAGAACAAGGGCAACCCGTGGAACATGAACCCGTCCGGCCGGATGGACTGGGCCAAGGACCTGCCGTTCGAGGTCAAGCAGGTCGGCACGGACGTCGAGTCGCTGGACGAGGTCGAGTACCTGTTCTGGGTCGGCTGCGCCGGCGCGTTCGAGGACCGCGCCAAGAAGACCACGCAGGCCGTGGCCGAGCTGCTGAACATCGCGGGCGTGACCTTCGCCGTGCTGGGTGACGGCGAGACCTGCACCGGCGACCCGGCCCGGCGGTCCGGCAACGAGTTCGTCTTCCAGCAGTTGGCGATGCAGAACGCCGAGGTCTTCAAGGAGACGAAGGTCCGCAAGGTCGTCTCCACCTGCGCGCACTGCTTCAACACCCTGAAGAACGAGTACTCCCAGCTCGGTGTCGAGCTCGACGTCATCCACCACACCCAGCTGCTCAACCGCCTCGTCCGCGACGGCAAGCTGACCCCGGTCGCACCGGCGGACAGCTCGCTCAACGGCCAGACCATCACGTACCACGACCCGTGCTACCTCGGCCGCCACAACCAGGTGTACGACGCCCCGCGCGAACTGCTCGACATCATCCCGGGCGCGCAGTACGCCGAGATGCCCCGCAACCAGACGAAGTCGTTCTGCTGCGGCGCCGGCGGCGCGCGGATGTGGATGGAGGAGAAGCTCGGCACCCGGATCAACCTGAACCGCACCACCGAGGCGGTCGAGACCGGCGCGGACAAGATCGCCACCGGCTGCCCGTTCTGCCGCGTGATGCTGTCCGACGGCCTCACCGCCAAGCAGTCCGACGGCTCGGCCCGCGAGTCGGTCGAGGTCCAGGACGTCGCGCAACTGCTGCTCGCCTCGGTGCAGCGTGGTCAGGGCCCGGGTGGCGAGTAGCTGCAACTAGCTGCAAATCCCTTCCTCCCCAGGTGGTCCAGACCGTAAGATCCGACGGCTGTGCATCATCTGGGGAGGACAACAGCACATGAAGATCCGCGCCGCGCTGGTCACTGTGGTCGCCGTACCACTGGCCCTCGGCCTCGCCGCCTGCGACAACGACCACCAGCCCACCGGCTACCGCCCGTCGGTCCCGACCGACACCCCGGCCGCGGTGACCGCGAAGACCACGGCACCCCCGAAGACTGCCCGGCTGAACCGCGTCACCTTCGTCCCGGCGATGAACTCCGCACTCACCAAGCAGAAGTCCTGGCGCATCACCGGCACGATGACCGTCAACGGCACCGTCGGGATGACCATGAACGGCGTCCAGACGGCGCAGCCCTCGGCGATGTCGATGGAGATGTCCGGCGCGGCCTTCGGCGGCAAGACCGCGAAGATGATCCAGATCAAGAACGTTGCCTACGTATCGATCCCGGGGACGACTCCGGGTGGCAAGTTCGTGAAGATCAAGGCATCGAACGCTGACCTCGGCCAACTCATCGACAGCAGCGACCCCACCGCGATCTTCAAGTCCTTCGGCTCGAACATCGGCAGCGTGAAGTTCGTCGGCACGGAAACCGTGGGTGGCCGGGCGTTGGACCGCTACGACGTCACCGTCGACACCGCCGGCGCCCTGGCCGTGCAGCACAAGAAACTCCCGGCCGGCGCTCCCAAGACGTTGACCTACTGCCTTTGGATGGACAAGTCGCACCTGGTCCGTCGGATGTCCTTCGATCTGCTCAGCGTCTCGATGGAGCTGTCCATGACCGACTACAACAAGCCGGTGCACATCAGCGCGCCGCCGGCGAGCAAGATCGCGAAGTAGAGACCGGAATCGGTCAGATCCCACCCGATTGTGTGAACTTCTCGTAATCTCCCGTTACGGATGTGATCACCTCTCGATGATCGGGTGGGGCCTGTGCCGATGCTGAGTAGTCGACGAAGCTTTCTCACCGCGACCGGAGCGGCGGCGGCGCTCGCGCTGTCGGGCAGTCTTCCGGAGATCAAGAGCGCCGCGGCCGGCTGGACCGGCCGCCCGGACCGGCGGGACCCGTTCACGCTCGGCGTCGCGTCCGGCGACCCGCTGCCGGACGCGGTGGTGATCTGGACGCGGCTCGCGCCGGATCCGCTCGCGCCGTTCGGCGGAATGGATCGCCGACCGGTCGACGTGGAGTGGCAGGTCGCGGAAGACGAGCACTTCCGGCGCGTCGTCCGCCGCGGTTCGGTCAAAGCCGGTCCCGAAGCGAGTCACTCGGTGCACGTCGACGTACGCGGGCTTCGTCCGTGGCGGCACTACTGGTACCGCTTCCGCGTGAACGGCCGCCTCAGCCCGGTCGGCCGGACCAAGACCGCGCCGACCGCCGACACGCAACTGTCGAAGCTTTCGTTGGCGTTCGCGTCCTGCCAGGCGTGGTGGGAGGGCTGGTACACGGCGTACGCCGACATGGCCCGGCGCGACCACGACGTGGTGTTCTTCCTCGGCGACTACATCTACGAGTTCGGCATCGACCGCGGCATCCGGCCGCACTCGAACGAGCCGTACATCACCCAGCAGACCGTGACGCTGGACGAGTACCGGCAGCGCTATGCGGCGTACAAGCTGGACGCGGATCTGCAGACCGCGCACGCGAACGCGCCCTGGATCGTCACGCTCGACGACCACGAAGTGGTCGACAACTGGGCCGACGAGGCGCATCCGAGCGCGCCGCCCGCGCAGTTCCGGGTACGCCGGGCCAACGCGTTCCGCGCGTACTGGGAACACATGCCGCTGCGGCTCGCGCAGTTGCCCAAGGGCCCGGACATGCAGCTGTACCGGCGGATCAAGTACGGACGGCTGGCGGAGTTCAACGTGCTGGACACGCGCCAGTACCGATCGGACCAGGCGTACGGCGACGGCACCAAGGCGCCCGGGCCGGAGACGGCAGACCCAGCCCGCACGATCACCGGGGACGCGCAGGAGAAGTGGCTGCTCGATGGCTGGTCGGCGTCGCAAGCGCGGTGGAACGTGATGGCGCACCAGACCGCGATCGCCCGGCTGGACACCAAGGACGGGCCGGAGGTGCTGGTCCCGATGGACACCTGGGACGGGTACGAGGCGTCGCGGAACCGGATCCTCGGCGGCGCCGCACAACGGAAGGTCCGCAACCTGGTGTCGATCGCCGGCGACCTGCACCGCAGCGTCGCGTCGGACCTGAAGCTCGACTTCACCGATCCGGCCTCGGCCACGGTCGGCGCCGAGTTCGTCGGTACGTCGATCACGTCCGGGATGGACGGCGAGGACCTCGATGCGGGTGGCGCCACGCTCCTGCGGGAGAACCCGCATCTGAAGTTCGGCAACTTCCAGCGCGGCTACGTCAGCTGCACCGTCACCCCGCAGCAGTGGGTCTCGGACTACCGCGTCGTCGACAAGGTGTCCGTCCAGGGCGGCACCGTGAGTACCCGCGCCAAGCTCCTCGTCGAGGACGGCCGCCCCGGCATCTCGGAGGTCCAGGAATGAACATCCCCCGACAGTCCCTGATCGCGGCCGGCACGCTCGCGGCGGCCGCGCTGCTCGGTTCCAGCTCGGTGCCCAAGGCAACGACTTCGGACGTGGCGGTCAGTGTCGCGCCGGAGCAGCTGAGCGTGGTCGGCCTGCCGTGCTTTCCGAGCCTGCTGAACCTGACGATGACCAACACCGGCGCACAGGACCGGTACGCCGACCTCACGCTCGACCCGACCGGCCCGCTGCAACTGTCGCGCACCCTCTTCTCGTCGTGGCTGCCAGCCCTGGATCCGGACCAGCCCGTCTCCGCGCCGGTGGAGGTCCGCGTACCGCGTGACACCAAGCCCGGCTCGTACCAGATCGGCGTCGAGGTCGACCGGAACCGCCTGACGGTCCCGGTGACGGTCAACCCGCTACCGCCGAAGAGTGCCGGCGACAACCTCGCGCTCGGCGAGCAGGCGACCGCGTCGTCCACCCACGGCAACTTCACCCTCTGCGGGGCCGTCGACGGCGACAGCGACTCCGAGCACTGGGACACATTGACCGGCTGGAACGACGGCACGCGCGCCGCCTTCCCCGACACGTACGACGTCGCGCTGTCCACGCCGGCGACCATCAACCGGGTCGAGCTCTACACCCTGGACTCGGCGAAGTACCCGGCCGGCGTGAACGGACTCAAGGACTGGGACGTCCAGGTCAAGACAGGTGACACCTGGCAGACCGTGGCCCAGGTCCGCGGCAACACCGTGGGCCACGTCACGTCGACCTTCACCCCCGTCCAGGCCGACGCTGTCCGCATCCTCTGCCTCGACGGAAACGACCACACCTACTCCCGCATCGTCGAACTCGAGGTCTACGGGAGCTGACCCACGGAGTGCCTCAGCCGAGCGCCGCGAGCACTGTCAGCAGCACGGCGACGGCGACGATTGCCCCGACCATGCCCAAGAGCGCGCCAATGCCCTTTCGCTTCACCTTGCTGTGGCCGATGCTCCCGGACGTGAACTGGTGGTACGGCGACGCGTAGAACACCGGCACGGCCTGGTTGGGCTGCACCGTGCAGTCCAGCGCGGCCTTGCCGTAGACACGAATCCACTGCGCGTGGATGTCGACGTGCAGCGGTCCGGCGAATACCGGGATGTCGTTCCGGCCGTACTTGACCGGCACCGGGTAGCCGTTCAGGTGCACGGTCGGCGGGATCATGTTGGACGTCATCGCGCTGCCCTGGATCGTCAGCTGCAGCATCCCCATCGGCCCCTGCGGCTGGTACGGCTGCTGCGCCTGGTACTGCGGCTGGAACTGGGGCGGCGGCTGCTGCTGGAAGCTCATGCCGCCAAACGATAGAGCGTGGCAACAACCCGAGCCGGTCCACCCCACGATCGAGCGCTTGATTGCGCCACGCCGAACTGTGGAGCCTCCGCCTCCGTCAGGCTGTCAGCAGACCGCTGAGTGCCTCGCGTCGATGCCTGAATGGGATGCAGCCGACCGATGGGTATGAAATCTTGGTCCGAATGCGACGCATCGTAGTTATCGGGGTCGCCGGGTCGGGGAAGTCGACCGTGGCGCGCGAACTGAGTGAACGCCTGGGAGTTCCACATATCGAGCTGGATTCGATCTTCTGGCAGCCCAACTGGACGAAGCTCGACGACGACGAGTTCGAGGCACGGGTCACGGCGGTCACCGCGTCCGGCGGCTGGATTGCCGACGGCAACTACTCCGACCGGATCCGGCGGATCACCTGGGGCGCCGCCGACACGGTGGTGTGGCTTGACCAATCCCGCCGGCTCATCATGTGGCAGGTGATCCGCCGGACCATCCGTCGCACGACCTCCGGGGTTGAGCTGTGGAACGGAAACCACGAGCGGCCCCTCCGGGACCAGCTCAGCCGAGATCCCTCCAAGTCGATCCCGCTGTGGGCGTGGCGTACCTACACACCGACGAAGCGACAGTACGGCGAAGCGATGGACGACCCGCAGTTCTCCCACGTGCGCTTCGTCAGGCTGAAGACCCGCCGCCAGATCAAGCAGTTCCTGCGCTCGGTTCACCAGTAGCCTTCGGGCGGCCGCAGTTGCCGTGACTCTGGCCCCACGCGGTTCGCTTCGGCGGGCACCGCCCGATCCGGACTATCGAGCGCTTGTTTTGTTGGCCGCGATGGGCAGTCTGCGGTGCGGCGCGGGGATCCGGGAAGCGACGCGTTGCCGGTCGCATCGGGCAGGTAACGGGCACGCGGCCGGCTGCGAGTCGCTGACATGACTCAGCCCCGGGTCGGAAACCTACTTCTGACCTGGGGCTGCACTGTGGAGCGGGTGACGGGAATCGAACCCGCACTGTCAGCTTGGGAAGCTGATGTTCTGCCATTGAACTACACCCGCGCGCGGCGCCGGTCTCCCGGCGGGCAGTGACGAGGATAGCCGATCACCGGCCTCCCAACCACGCCGGGTCCGCGCGTCGGTTGTTGCGCGGTCAGGGGCCTGCTCCCCAGAAGGTGCCGAATGCATCGAAAAGACGGGTACGGACGGTTTGCGCCGGGGGTTCTTGGGCAGTTTTCCACAAAGGGCGCGTTCAGGACTGGGCAGGTTCGTCATCTTCTGGCAGATTAGAACGCGTTGCCGGGGGCAACATTCGACGCAACGTGAGGACGCGGTCCTCCGGACCGGACAAGATGGTTGCGGGGCAACTGGATGAAGGGGTGAACGGTGGCAACAGACACAAGTGACGCGGTGGACAACCTGGAGAAGGAACTCGTCACGTTGGCACGGCGGCTGCGAGGTCTGCAGCGGACGCTGTCCGACGAGGCGCACCCGGACCTGGAGCCGGCGCAGTACGCGTTGCTGAACCACGTCGAAGAGCTGGCGCCGGTGCGGATGGCCGACCTGGTGGCAGCGCTCGAGGTGGACAAGGGTCCGGTCAGCCGGGCCTGCGCGCGACTCGAGGACGAGGGTCTGCTGAAGCGTGCGGCCGACAAGTCGGACGCGCGGGCGACTCTGCTGACACTGACCGCGGCCGGCAAGCGCAAGCTGACGGCGGCCCGGAAGAAGCGGCACAAGGTGATCGAGGATCTGCTCAAGGACTGGTCGCCGGCCCAGGTGAAGACCTTCGCCACCCAGGTGTCGAAGTTCAACAAGCTGTCCGACTGAGGTTAGTTGCCCCAGGCCCAGGTTGGTGGTGCGGTCCGGCCGGAGAGCTGAGGGCTCCGGAAGATTCACCACCAGCCGCTGGGACGGGCCTGGAGGGCACTGAAGCTGTGCGGATGAGCAGCACGTTGCTATCGTGCGACCGTGCTGCTCTCCGACCGTGACATCTTGGCCGAGCTCGACGCGAAACGGGTCCAGCTGGATCCGTTCGATGCTGCGATGGTGCAGCCGTCGAGTGTCGACGTACGGCTGGACCGGTTCTTCCGGGTCTTCGAGAACCACAGATACCCGCACATCGACCCGGCCGAGGAACAGCCCGACCTGACCCGCCTGGTCGAGCCGGAGGGCGAGGAGCCCTTCATCCTGCATCCCGGTGAGTTCGTCCTGGGATCGACGTACGAGCTGATCACCCTCCCCGACGACGTCGCCGCGCGCCTCGAGGGCAAGTCGTCGCTGGGCCGGCTGGGCCTGCTCACCCACTCGACGGCCGGGTTCATCGACCCCGGCTTCTCCGGCCACGTCACGCTCGAGCTGTCGAACGTCGCCACCCTGCCGATCAAGCTGTGGCCGGGCATGAAGATCGGCCAGCTGTGCTTCTTCCGCCTGTCCTCCCCCGCCGAGCACCCGTACGGATCGGCGAAGTACGGCTCCCGGTACCAGGGCCAGCGCGGCCCGACGCCGTCCCGGTCCTACCGCAACTTCCACCGCAGCGACGTCTGAAGACATAAGGAAAGGCCCCGGAAAGGAAATCCCGGGGCCTTTTCCCTTGGTCAGGCGGTCGCCTTCAGGTAGATGCAGACCGACTCGAGATCCGACGAGTCGTTGCCGGTCGGCAATTGCCGGTACACGCCGCCGTACGCGGAGACGGCCTCGGGTGACATCGGCTTGCCGCTGTAGAGGCTGAGACCCGAGTCGGCGTTGTCGTTGCCCGGCGACGTCGACGGCGACGTGTTCCAGCCTTCGGGCGGGGTGTCGCCGGCCGACGGCAGGTCACCCGACGAAGGCGTGTCACCCGAGGAGGGCGTGTCGCTCGAGCTCGGACCGCCCGACGGGGCCGCGCTCGGCAGGTCCTGGCCGGACTTCGCGTCCAGCAGCACCGGCTGCGCCTCGGCCTTCGCGTACACGACACCGTGGTACGCCGCCGTCACCTGCTGGGGCACGACGCGGCCGCCGGACAGACTCGTATATCCCCAGGTCTTCTTGCCGGTGGTGTCGTCGAGCCCGAGGATCTCCTGGGCCCCGGAGCTCCCCGTGCTGGTGCAGACGATCGAGGTCGCCTGGTCTGCGATGCAGTCGTAGCCACTGACGTCCTTCTGCGGGACGGCAGGAGCCGTCTGCACCACGGCGCCGGTCGACAGGTCGAGCGCGTAGATCGCGCTGACGGAGACCCCGGCGTCGTAGTCGGTGTACCTGCTGCCGTAGAAGTACGCGTGCTTGGCACCGCCGGCGAGGGGCGTCGGGACGGGCAGCTTCAGCGGGAGCTGCTTGGTGACCTTCCCGCTCGCACCGTCGGCGAGCAGGATCGTGCCGTCGGT
Source organism: Kribbella sp. NPDC051586 (assembly GCF_044453965.1). NCBI lineage: Bacteria > Bacillati > Actinomycetota > Actinomycetes > Propionibacteriales > Kribbellaceae > Kribbella > Kribbella sp. NPDC051586. Next base: position 1,028,656 of record NZ_JBITDF010000001.1, read on the forward strand.
GGCCTTCGCGTCGTTCGAGCCCTTGGCGCCGGCGATCACACCGTCGTGGACAGCGGCCGGGGTGACGGCCGGCATGATCGTCGACTTCTGCGTCTTGGGGTCCGCGAACACCGCCAGGGTCTTGCTCGGCACGCTCGAGTTTCCGGTGGTGCTGGCACCGACCGCGACCTGGCCCGTCTCCGGGTCGTACGCCGTGTTCGTCAGTTTCGGGGTACCGACGGCGTCGTTGCCGGTGCCCTCCAGAGTGCTCACCGGCGTGGAGACCTCGGCGATCTTCTTGCCGGTCATGACGTCGATCCACTGGACGAGGATCAGTCCGCTCGGCTTCTGGGTGCCGTTGCCCTTGTCGGCTTCGGCGTAGGCGACCACCGCGACGTCCTTGCCGTCGATCTTGGCCGCCATCGGCTTGGTCGCGCCGCTGACCGTCGTGGTGTCGGCGGACTTCGACGGGATCATCCACTGATTGCTCGGATTGACGACGTCATGCCCGCTGAGGCCGGCGAAGCCGCCGATCAGCGCGACCTGGCCGGCAATACCCATCTGGGCCTCGTCGGATGCCGAGCGGCCTCCGTAGTCTGCCGACGGGAACGCTGCTGCGACGCTGAGCGCCTTGGGCGGGTCGAAGGACGGGACCGTCGGAGTCGACGGGGTGGCGGAGGTGGTGGACTGACCGCCGTTGTCGGAGCCCGAATCGGATTTCTTGTCGTTGCCGCCGCAACCGGCCACGAGGATCAGAGCGGCGGTGACGGCTGTAGTTGCCACCATCGGGCGCAACATCGTTGGTTACTCTCCCCAAGGTCGACCGAGAATGATCGACTGAACGCTAGCAGTGTCCATGGGTCGGCCCGGCAGTTATCCACAGGCGTTGCACCAAGCTGCAGGCGTCCGGGGATCGCTCAGCTGGTCCGGGCGAGCCCCAGACGCTGCAGCAGGTGGTAGAGCGCGGCGGCCGTGCTGTTCATCGGTACGCCGTTCATCGGACGATCGAGAGCCCGGTCCCGCGGCGGCTCGGCTGCTGGTCGGTCAGGACCCGGGTGGCCGGCTCGGCCAGCCGCCGGGGCTCCAGCCGGTCCGCCAGCCGGCGCAGGGCGCTGGCCAGCCCCTGTCGCGGGGTGCGGTTCTCCTTGCGGTCGTGGCGCTGGGCGCGGGCCTCGGCGGCGCGCAACTGCTCGGCGACCTGGTAGCGGGCAACTTCCTGGCGTTCGGTGATCATGATGGTGCTCCCCTTCGGACAATTCCGGTGCAGTAGTGGTTTTCGGCAATGCTTCGCCCGGGTCCCGCCCGGTCGGCGGGACCTCGATCGCTTACATCAACCCAACGAACCCGACCGCGCCGATCCGACGCGTGCGGCGTTATCTGGGGTCAGACTTTGTAGACCGTGATGTCGCCGGAGACGGTGCGGGCCCGCAGCATCAGGGCGCGCTCCCCCTCGGCCGGCTTCTCGCCGGGCTCGAGATCACAGCTGATCTGCCCGGTGACGGTCTTCAGGTCGAGGTACGTCGGGAGGCCCTCGGGCACCCCGATCTGGACATCGCCGCGGGCCGTCTCGGCCTGGACGCTCGGTCCGTCGGCGATCTCGACCCTGACGTCGCCGGAACCGGAGGTGGCGACCGAGTGGTCGCGGATCCGCTCGATGGTGATGTCTCCCGAGCCGACCTTGACGGAGGTTGGACCGTTCGCCTCGCCGACCGTGACGTCTCCGGAGCCGGTGCTCAGGCCGAGCGCGTCGCCGGCCTCGTCGATGTCGATCGAACCGGAGCCGGTGCTGCCCTTGACCGCACCGGTGACGGACTCGACCTTGACGTCACCGCTACCGGTGTTGACGCCCAGCTCGCCCTCGACCCGGGTCAGCTGTACGTCGCCGGAGCCGGTGGACAGTCGAGCCGGACCGAGCGGCACCTCGGAGCTGATGTCTCCGGAGCCGGTCTTCACCCGGGCCTCGAGGACCGCCGAGGTGGCGATCCGGACCAGGATCTCCGGTCCACGGCGGACGTTGCGCGGGCCCTCGATGATCAGCTCACCATCGACGACCTCCACGATCACGTCCTCCTCCCGGCCTTCGTCGACGTCGATGGCGACCGCGGTCCCGTCGCCGTCCGGGTTGGCCTTGAGCTCGACCAGACCGGAGCCGATCTCGATCCGGATCCGCTCGATCCGGTCGTTCTCGTCGTCCTTGATCTGCTGGCTGAACCCGCTCATTCGACCCACCCCGTCATCCGTTGTCCCGGGCCGTGTCCGCCCTTGCGTCGTTCTTTGTCCTCGCGCCGCCGGTCGCGGTCGTCACGCCGCCGGTCGCGGTCGCGGCGTCCGCCACGCTCCGGGCCGAAGACGCCCTCGTCGCCGAAGGGTCCGTTCGGGCCGAACACGCCGTTCGGACCGAAGACGCCGTCGGGGCCGAGCGGGCCGTTCGGGCCCAGGGGGCCTTCCGGACCGAAGACCGGACCCCGCGGCGGGCGCGGCGGCCGGGGCGGGCGCGGGCCACCGCGGCGGCCACGATCGCTGAGCTCGGTCATCACGGTGCGCATCAGCCACGCGTTCGAGGAGATGCCCTCGGCATTCGCGGCCTCGTCCACCTTGTTCTTGATCGACATCGGCAGCCGGAGGGTGATCCGGGCGGTCGCCTCGTCGGCGTCGAACACGAACTGCTCGCTCGCCTCCGCGTCGGCCTCTTCGTCGATGTCGTCGTCGGTCTCGTCCGGACCGGTCAGCTGGCTGGGCGCCGGCGTGACCACGAACTCAGGACGGCCACCGGCCATCCGTAGCTCGACCGAGCCCGGGGACAGCTCACGGCTGATCTCCCCGGCGGCGTCGGACAGGGCTGAGATGAGGGCCAGGCGGCCCGCGTCATCCAGCGTGGCCCCGAGGCGCTGGGCCACGGAGCGGGTTTGCTCGTCGGCCAGGGCGGTGGCGTTCTCAACGCTCCGCCGGACCGACTCGAGATAGTGGTCAAGTTCCATGGCAGTAATCATGACGTCACCATGACGTCACTGTCAACCCCCTCTGATGTCACATCGCCGTCAGGATGGTGGCACAGGCACAATGGCGTGCAGTCAACGTGCAGTCAGACCCAAGGAGGAACAGTGCCCAGAGGTGTGCTCATCACCGGCGCGTCGAGGGGTGTCGGCGCGGCCGCCGCGCAGGCGTTCGCCCGGGCCGGCGACCGGGTCGTGCTGCACTGCCGCGGCGCGGTCGACCGGGCCGGGGAGATCCGCGCCGGACTCCCCGGCGATGGTCACGCCGTGATCGCCGCGGATCTCGGCGATCCGGCCGCAATCCCTGCCCTGGTTGACGAATCGGCCGCCGCGCTCGGCCGGATCGATGTGCTCGTCAACAACGCCGCGATGTTCGTCGACGAGCCGGTCGGCGGTTCGCGCCGGATCGGCCACCCGTTGGCCGAGACGTCGTACGACGACTGGGTCTCGACGTGGCGCCGTACGCTGGCCGTCAACCTCGAGGGCGCGGCGCACGTGACCTGGTGCGTGGCCCGGCAGATGCTCGGCACCGACCCCGCAGACGGCGTACGGCGGGGCGTGGTCGTCAACGTCGGATCGCGTGGGGCCTACCGCGGCGAGCCGGACGTGCCTGCGTACGGCGCCTCGAAGGCTGGACTGCACTCCCTCGGGCAGTCGCTGGCGGCATCGTTGGCGCCACATGACATCAGCGTGACGTCAATCGCGCCCGGATTCATCGCCACCGACATGACCAAGACGTTCCTGGACGGTCCCGGCGGCGATGCGATCCGCGCGCAGAGCCCGTTCGACCGGGTCGCCACGGTCGAGGAGGTCGGCGACGCGATCGTCTGGCTCGCCTCACCCCAGGCGAACTGGGCCAGCGGCGCGGTCCTCGACTTCAACGGCGCCTCGTACCTGCACTGAGGCGGCGAACCCGTTGCCGACCGCCACAGACGCCGGCGTCACCGGTCTGGGCCCGGACCGTAACAGATCCTTGTTGGCTCAGTTATTCAGTAACAACGGGTGAGCTTCCGGATACCTGGAGAGGGCTCCGGACCAGCCAGCCCCGCCGTCCGGTGCACCCGTCCGTCGCCGGGCTCGTCGTACAACGGGAGCCTCTTCATGCGTTTCGCCCGCATCACCCTGGGCCTGCTGCTGTCGCTGGCAGGTCTGGTGGCCACCGCAGCCGGAGCCGTTGCCGCCTTCTGGCTGGTCGGTCCGGACAACACGATCTCGACCCCCGACCGTCAGCTCGCCAGCACGGGCCTCGCGGTCGTCTCGGCGCCTACGCTGCTCGACCGGCACGGCCCGACGCTGCACGTCACCGCGTCCGGCGGCAAGCCGCTGTTCGTCGGCATCGGGCAGGACCTCGACGTTCGCAACTACCTCGCGGGGTCCGCGCACACCCGGCTGATCCGCTTCGAACCGCCGGGCACGTTCGGCACGCAGGACCTGCGCGGACGCAGCGCGAAGCTGACGCCGCCCGGCAGCCTGGACTGGTGGGTCGCGCAGTCCGCGCCGGGATCGCAGGCGGTGAGCTGGCCGATCCAGGACGGTCGGTACGACGTCGTCGTGATGAACGCGGACGGCACTCCGGCCGTCGGGGCGGACGTCAGCTTCGGGGTGCAGGTGCACCGGCTGTTCGGGATCTGCCTGCTGGTGCTGGGCGCCGGCGTGCTGGTGCTCGCGTTGGGCTTGGCGCTGATGTTCCGTCGCCGCAAGGTCACGGCCGTGGCGGCCGACGCGGCGACGACCGAGATCCCGGTGCCGGTCGCGGCCCGCATTCCGGTCCTGGTCCCGGTGACGGCTCGTACGTCGGACGACGAAGAGAACGCCCCGGCGAACCGGGTCTCGCCGTTCGCACCTGAGCGCATCAGCCCGTTCGCCCCGACGCGGACCGCGCGGACCGCCCTGCCGACGGTCAGGCCTGCCCTGGTCAAGCCTTTGCCTGCGCCGGTGCCGGCGGCGCCGATGTTCATGTCGGCCGCCGCGGTCGCCCGGGCCAAGTCGCCGGCCCTGATCGGCGCCGGGGCCTCCCAGCGGTACGACGAGCCCGAGCAGCGGCCGTACGACGAGCCGGCGAAGACCGCCGAGCCCGCCGAGGCCGTCGAGCCGGAGACCGTTCCGCTGGCGGCCTCGCCGGAGTTCGAGAAGAGCGACGAGGCAGTCCGCCGTACGGCGGCCCTCCTCGCCAGCGGCGCCCTGTTGCTGACGACAACGAGCTGCGGTCTGATGCCGCCGAAGAACAGCCTGACCGCGCCGGACAGCCGCCCGGCCGTCACGCTCGCGGACGCGCAGGCCGTCGTCCAGCGCTACAACCAGCTGAACAACCAGGCGAACCAAACTCGCGACGCCAAACTCTCGGCGACCATCGAGGGCAACCCAACACTGGCGCAGACCCAGGCGGGGTTCGTGATCGGGCGGAAGCTCGACGCCGCCGGCAAGGACATCTCGAAGCCGTTCAGCTACACCGACCCGGAGATCGGCGCGCCGCAGTTCGCGTCGTACCCGATGCGGTTCGTGGTCAGTTCGGGTATCTCCGACGCGCCGGGCAACCGTCAGCTCGGCGTCTGGCAGCGGGAGAACGCAGGCAGCCCGTGGCTGTTGACGCACTCGGTCTACCCGCCGAAGGGCGTCGAGCTGCCGTCGGTCGACGGGATGCGCACGCCGGCCGCCAGCGACCTGGACAAGCTCCGGAGTCAGCCGGCGACGGTCGCCAAGGACCTCGCGGCGTACCTGACCGGCGGTCCGAACGCCCCGCAGTCGAAGCTGTTCACGCCGACCCCCGGGCTGTCGAGCCTGGTCAAGCTGCGGGCGACGTCGAAGGTCAACGACACCGCGGAGCCGTACATCGCGAGCGTGACCGACGCGTTCCTGCCGTCCGGCGAGCCGCTGACGTTCATCACGTCGTCCGGTGACGCGCTGGTGTTCCTCTCCCTCACCGAGCAGTACCTCCAGCGGGTCGAGCCGGGCTCGAACGCGTACTGGACCAGCGGCGAGGCGACCGCCTTCAGCAGCATGGTCAAGTACACCCAGACCCTCCACCAGGACTACCTCCACCAGGTCGCCCTGGTCATCCCGACCAAGTCCAGCGGCGACGCAATCCGGGTCCTGTCCATCGACCCGCAGCTCGTGGGCGCCGGCGGGGAGTAAGTCACAGGCTGCAAGCGCTTGCCGGAAGATAGTTCCGGCTGATTGACTCTCGGGGTTAGGTTTTCCCATCCGCCCGGGAGCACCAGTGGATCTCACCCGTCGCCGCCTGCTGTCCTTCGTCCCCGCCACCGCACTGCTGACCGCGGTCAATCCCGCGCCGGCTGCGCACGCCACCATGGGTGCGGTGAGCGCCGACCCCGGTCAGTTGCTGGCCAACGCGATCGCGATCTATGCCGGTACGGCGGAGTCGAACGTGCGCCCCGAGGTCGCCGCGAAGGTCGCAGCGATCGACAACACCGCCCGCACCTGGCTGTCGGCGCTCGACCGCGCCGGCGCCGGCGAGTTGTTCGCGGGCCTGCCCCTCGGCACCAGCGATCCGAATCTCAGCTCGTCGTACCAGCACCTCTACGAGATCGCCCTCGCCTACCGCCGGCCGGGACCGGCGTCGGACCTGCAGGGCAACGAGCAGGTCCGCGCACGCGTCGCGGACAAGCTGCTCTGGTTGCACGAGAACTACTACGGCGACCAGTCGAAGGGGTACTACGGCAACTGGTTCACCTGGGAGATCGGCATCTCGACGTTCGTGTCGAAGACGCTCGCGCTGATCGACGCCCCGACCGGCCTGATCACGCAGTACGTCGCCTCGATGGACGCCTACCTGCGGAACGGGAAGAACGGCGACGTCGACCTCGACTCGCGCTTCCACACCGGCGCCAACCTCGTCGACATCACCGCGAACCGCGTGCTCCAGGGCGCGCTGCTCAACGACGACGCCCGGATCCGGAAGGCGCTGCAGGACCAGTTCACCGTTTTCGCGACGATCGACCCCTACAACCTCCAGCACGACGTCACCGACGGGTACTACGCGGACGGTTCGTTCATCCAGCACGCATCGGTCGCGTACACGGGCTCGTACGGGAAAGGCCTGCTCAGCCGGGTCGTCCAGACCATCAAGGTGCTCGACGGCACGGAGTACGCGCAGGGCGACGACCTGGTCGGCGTGGTGCAGGGCTGGGTCGAGCACGGGTTCGCGCCGCTGATCTTCGAGGGCTGGATGATGGAGATCGTCAAGGGCCGAGCGGTGTCCCGGACGGCGACCGGGTACGACGACGTGGCGGTCGTCGTGGAGGCGATCGTCGACCTGGCGGACTACGCCGTCGCGGCGGACTCGGCCCGGTTGAAGGCGTTCGCGAAGTTCACCGCGCGGCCGACGATCAACGTTAATTCCTTCGTCTCGCCGGTCAGCATCGGCCGGTTCGCGGACCTCAAGAACGATCCCGCGATCATCCCGGCGGACCTCAACCCGGCGGCGAGTACGACGGCCTTCAACGCGATGGACCGGACCGTGCACCGCCGGCCCGGGTACGCGTTCGCGGTGGCGCGGAACTCGGAGCGGATCAGCAAGTACGAGTACATGAGCGGCGAGAACCTGCTGCCGTGGTTCCAGGGCGACGGCGCCCATTACCTGTACCTGGCCGGTGAGGACCAGACGCAGTCGTTCGGCATCGACTACGTCACGACGGTCTCGCCGTACGCGCTCGGCGGGGTGACCGCGCCGGTCGAGACGCGGAAGTCGGTGCCCGAGCTGTACGGGACGGCGTACTACGACAATCCGCCGAGGTTCACCGCGTCGTCGGAAGACCAGAACACCTATGTCTACTTCCCGACCGGGACCAACGTGCACTCGGGCGGCGCGACCCTCGACTCGTACGGCGCTGTCGGTTGGGTGCAGTCGGACGACTTCGCGTACGCCTCGCGGGCGACCCTGCCGGACGACTTCGTGGTCTACAAGAACGCGTCGGCGACCAAGTCGTGGTTCCTGCTCGACGACGAGATCGTCGTACTCGCGGCCGGCGTCGGCGACGCGACCCGCGCCGTCACGACGACCCTCGACACCCGCATCGCCGGGGCAGCCGATCCCGTCACGATCACCGGTGTACGCCGCGACGGCCGCGCGTGGACCGGCCCGGGAACAGTCGACCCGCGATGGCTCCGCTACAGCAACAGCACAGCGTCGATCGGCTACCACTTCCTCCAGCCGACTCAGCTGTCGGTCGACCTGCAGGCAGTCACCCGGAGCCGCCGAGTAGTCCGTACGTCGAACGCGGACACCCCGATCACCAAACAGGTCTTCGCCCTGACCGCGACCCACGCCGCCGGCGCCCCACAGACCCTGGCCTACGCATTGGTGCCCAACGCAACAGAATCCGCGCTGAAGTCCTACCAGCACGGCCGGGTCCTGCCGCTGTCCAATACCGTGAAAATGCAGGCGATCCAGCACCTCGGACTCCGCCTGACTGCCGCCAACACGTTCACTCCCGGCGCTCACACTCTGCCGGGACTCACCATCGACGGTCCGGCCTCACTGCTGCTGCGCCGTCAATCGTCGAGCGTGCAGGTTGCCGTGTCCGATCCGACGACGCAGCGCGAGAGCATCACGGTCAACCTCTGGGCGCAGTACCTCCGCCCCGCATCCGCCGTACCGGGCGTGCAGGTGACGCGGACGCTCACCGGGACGCGACTGACCTTCACCACGCGCCACACCTACGGGAGCAGTCTGGCGATCAAGCTTCTTCCAGCTTGGTGATCAGCGCCTGCATGGTGGCGAGCGTCGTACGAAGTTCGTCGAGGTCGACGGTCTTCGCGAGCTCGGAGGTCCACGGGTGCTGGGCGACCGCGATCTGGCGGATCGCCCAGTAGCCGGCTTCGGTGCAGGCGAGCAGCTTGGCGCGGCGGTGGGCCGGGTTCGGCCGGTACTCCGCGAGGCCGCGCTCGACCAGCAGGTCCGCGATCCGCTGCACCCCCTGGCGGCTCACGCCCATGATCCGCCCGACATCGGCGACCGATCGCGGCTCGTCCAGCACGCCGCCGAGCACCTGCCACCACGCCGCAGTCAGTCCGCCGTGCGCGGCAAGACCTTGAGCGGCCTCCATCAGTCGCGCGTTCAGCCGGAAGGTGGCGAGGACGACATCCGTCAACACCGCACCACCTTCCGACTGCTTCGTCGGCCTCGGCCACTCTTCCCGGGGTGGAACCGTCATCCGACCATCATCGGGTACGCCGGTCTTGCTTCATCCCACCAGCACCGGGTACGCCGCCTGGTCCGCGCGATGGAACACGCCTTCGTACGCGTCCAGCTTCGAGTCGTCCGCGAGCTCGAGCCGCTGCAGCACCGCCCGCGCGAACTGCACCGGCGAGTCCGGCCCTGCCGTGATCAGATCCCCACCGACGACCGCCCGCTCGTCGACGTAATTGTCGCCGCCCTGGTACCCCGTCGCCTGCAGGTACTCCTTCGCTGCGCTCGTGTGCTTGCGCTCGTCCAGCAGCCCCGCCCGAGCCAGCCCCGCCGTCGCGCCGCAGATCGCCGCGACCGGCACCGACGCCTCGAGGAACCGCGCCGCCAGCTTCGCGAACGAATCCCCGCCGCCGTTGTCCCACTGCCCCGAACCGGCCAGCACCAGCAGATCACCCGCATCCGGCTCGACATCCGCGATCGTCACATCCGGCACGATCCGCATCCCACCCATCGTCAGCACCGGCTCCAGCGACTCCCCCACCGTCACCACAGTCCACGGCACCCCGGTGAACCGCCCGGTCCGCAACTCCACCGCCAGATGCCCGATCTCCCAGTCCGCCAACGTCTCGTAAACCGCCACATAAGCTGTCCTCATAGACAACATATTGTCATAAAGACAACATGTTGTCAACAGTAGCCGATCCCCCTCAGGCGGGAGAGTCGACGTTTGTCTTACGAACCCAGAAATCACAGGCCTGCGGACGGCTGGGCCTGGGAGGGTGGGGTGATGGGCGTGCGTGAGTTGACGTTGGACGACTGGGCCGGGTTGTGGCCGTTGGTGAAGGGCTTCGGCACCGAGTTCTCGGAGGTGGAGTCGCGGGGGTACTTCGAGGAGTTGGTCGGGGATCCGCTCTGGGTGGCGTTGGGGTACGACGACGGCAGTGAGTTGATCGGGTACGCCGCGGTACAGAACTACGGAACGCACTTACGGGCAGGCCGACGGCACCACGGGCGGTTGCACGATCTGTATGTCCTGCCGACGCGCCGGCGGACCGGAGTCGGACGCGCTCTGATGGAAGCGGTCGCGGACTGGGCCTCCACCCGCGTGCGCCACCTCGAATGGCAGGGCCACCACGAACGAGCCGCGCCGTTCTACGAGGCCCTCGGCTACCACGGCCAACCGTGCCCCCAGCCCGACTACCCAACCTTCGAGATCGACTTCGGCAAGTAGTCCCGTCCTGGTTCGACGCGGAGGAGGGTGAGGCCGGCGAGGGCGGTTGCGGCGGCGGCGAGGGGCAGGGCGTGGTGGATGTCAAGGGCGGCGAGGAGGTTCGTCGACGCGATCAGCGGGACGGTCTGGACCAGGGACAGCAGGGATTGCAGCCGGGTCAGGTGGGATCGCGGCGTACTGCGGACGAACACCGGCGCGAGGTGTGACGTGAAGAGTCCGACGCCGACGCCCTGCGTGAGGGTGGCGCCGACGGCCAGCGGGACCGACGGTGCGACCGTGAGGGCCGCGATGCCGATCGCGGCGACAAGGCAGCCGATACCGCCGGTCAGGCCGGGGCGGTCGAATGTCCCGAAGCGGGCGACGAGGACCGTCACGAGCAGCCCGCCGCAAACGTTGCCCGCCACAACAAATCCCGCTTGGCCGGCCGCCCAACCGTTCGAGCGGGCCAGCAGCGGCACGCACAGCGACGTCACCGGTAGGACGAACGCCGCGACCAGCGCGACAACGGCCAGCACCATCCGCAGTACGGGATCTCCGACGGCGACCCGCAATCCGTCCAGGGCCTCGCGGACGACGGACTGGCGATCACGTTGCGTAGGGCTCACGTCGTACGGCGGTCTGAGCACGAGCAGTACGAAGAACTGCACCGCGAACGTCAGCCCGTCGAGCACGAGTGCCCCGATCAGCCCGATCGTCGCGACGAGCAGCCCGCTGAGCGGTCCGCCCGCGAGCGTGATGAGCTGGGTGGCCGACGTACGCTGAGCCATTGCCCTGGGCAATTGATCGTCGGGCACGAACAGTCGCGGCAGCACGCCCGCGGCCGGAAGGGCGAACGCGTCGACCGTCCCGACCACCACCGCGATCGTCAGCAGCAGACCGGCCGAGCTCCCGCGGATCCCGACCGCGACCGCCAGCAGGAAGCAGGCGGTGCCGACGGTCGCGCCGCACGCGAGCAGCAGCCGGCGCGGACCGATCCGGTCGCCGAGGACGCCGCCGAGCAGGAGGAGTACGGCGCGGGGCAGCGTGAATCCGGTCAGCACGAGCGCGGCGACCCGCGGCCCGATGCCCGTCGCCGCCCAGCCGAGCGCGAAGAACAGCGCCGTGTCGCCGAGGACCGAGAGTGTGGAGCCTGCCAGCCAGCCGTAGTAGGCCCGGTTCACCCGTCCAGCCGGACAGGCATGACGAGCGTGGTGAACGTGCCCTGATCAGCCGACCGTACGACGACCGGGCGGCTGGGCTCGCAGATCTCGAGCAGCACGTCCGGCCCGACACTCGCCTCCAGCGCGGCGGCCAGCATACTCGCGGTGAACCCGATCCGCACCGAACCCGAACCGATCGCGTCGAGCTTCGCCTCCGCACCGATCCGCAGGCTCTCAGAGTCGATGTCGAAGGCAACAACATCCCGCCCGACGAGCACGTCCAGCAGCCCGGTCCGATCCACCACCACCCGGCAGACCGGCGGCGTCAACCCGTCCAGGATCTGCTGGTACGCCGGATACTCCGCATCAACCACCGCCAACTCACGCGACTCGTCGCCCCGCACCAGCACGAGCCCGCCGTCAACCTCCACGCGTACGACGTCCCCCGCCGCGGCCCACCGACTGACCCGCGCGAGCTCGTCCGCCCTCACCAAGACCCGCCCGGCCACCCCGCCGAACTCCACTGGCCGAACCGTCCGCACCGCCAATCGATACCGGTCCGTCGCAACGAACGTGATCTCGTCGGGCGACAACTCGATCAGCACGCAGTCCAGCCCGGCGTACTCATCCGTCGCGGCCGCGGTCGGTGCTACCTGGCGGATCGCGCTGGCCAGCTCAGGGCCTCCCAGTACCGCGGTTGTTCGGTGCGAGAGCAGTTGGGTGAGCAGCCGGTTGGCGGCTGTCCTGGTGGCGGTGGACTTGGCTTCCAGCGTGCGCAGGTGGGCGCGGACCAGCTCCGCGACGTCGGCCGGGTCGGCGTCCAGTGCGATGCGGACCTCGGGGAGCGGAAGGTCGATCTCGCGGAGGTCGCGGAGCAGGCGGGCTCGGGGTTGCTGGGACCGGTCGTAGTACCGGTAGCCGTTCGCCGCGTCGACCTCCGCGGGTTGCAGAACCCCGCAGTCGTCGTAGAACCGCAGGGCACTCGGCGCCAGCCCCACCACCCGCGCAAACTCACTGATCGTCAGCCTCATGGGCCCGACCCTGATCCCTGAAGCAACTCGAAGGTCAACTCCGGAGCCGGCCCCACAGGCTGAGGGTCTTGCCGAAGCGTTCACCGCGGATCCAGTCGAGGATGCCGCGGGCCACGCGATCCGGCGAGAGGTCGCCGCGGACGGAGCGCGGGACACGGGTCCGGAGCTCGGCCGCGTCGGCGAGGGCGTCGGCGATCTGGTCCTCGGCCCAGCCGCGGAGCGCGAGGCGCTTGCGGCGAATGGCGTCGGGGCAGTCGAGGTGCAGCCAGCGGCCCTCGGGGAGCTCGGCAGGCAGCAGCGGAGAGAGCAGCAGCACCGGAATGCCGGACCGCCGGATCAGCTCGGTGATCCGCAACCAGAGCGCGTTGTACGCCGGCCAGATCGGCGCCGCGGTCGGGCTCGCGATGTCGATCCCGAGCAGCCGTCCGTTGTCGTCCAGCAGCTCGTCCATGTCCATCACGACCAGATTCCCCGGGCTGAGCCGCACCAGCTCCGGCACCACTGTCGACTTCCCCGACCCAGGTGCCCCTGTCACCACGAACATCCTCGTCACAGCACTAGTGTCGCGCGAGTGGTCACGCTTTAGCGATGGTGGTGTCCAGGTGCGTGCATCGGGGTGCTTGAGGGGCGTGCCTGGGCGCAGCAGCGCCAAGCGTGACCAGTCGCGCGACACTCAGTGCGGTCATTGCACCAAAAGGCGCATGGGAGGTCGTGCCTCGCCGGTAATCGTGGGTAGTCCGCTCAGGCCGGGGGTGACCGATCCGAGGACGCTGGAGTGCGCTGCGCCGGTGCAGCTCGGCACTGTCCCGCCGAGCCCGTGCACGCTCAGGAACCCGAGTACGGCGAACGCGTACGCCTCCTTCGCCGCCGACGGCATACCCAGCTCGTCGGTGGTCCGGACCGGAATCTCCAGCTCGTCCGCCAGCAGGTGCATCAGCGCCGGGTTCTGGATCCCGCCTCCCGATGCGACCACCTCCGTCCCGCCGTACCGCCGTACGGCGTCGGCGACCGTCCGGGCGGTCAGCGTGGTCACCGTGGCGACCAGGTCCTCCGCCGAGACCTCCGGGAGCCCCTCCATCGCCTTCGCCACGTACGCCAGGTTGAACAGCTCCTTCCCCGTCGACTTGGGCGCCGGCCGCGCGTAGTACGGCTCCGCCAGCAGCCGCCCGAGCAGCTCCTCGTGCACCTGACCCCGCGCCGCCATCACCCCGTCGGCATCGAACGGGCGCCCGGTCAGCTCCGTCACCACGGCGTCGATCAGCGCGTTCGCCGGACCGGTGTCGAAGGCAACCGGTTCGCCGTGGACGACGGTGATGTTCGCGATCCCGCCGAGATTCAGCGCCACCGGTACGCCGGGACGCCCGCGCAGCCACAGCACGTCGATGATGCTGACCAGCGGCGCACCCTGTCCGCCCGCCGCGACGTCCCGCGCCCGCAGATCGGACACAACCGGTACGCCGGTCGCCTCCGCGATCCACGCCGGCTGTCCGAGCTGCAGCGTCCCGCGCACCGCCCCGTCGTCGACCCAGTGGAACACCGTCTGCCCGTGCGACACGATCAGGTCCGCGTACCCACCGCACAGCTGCTCGACCGCCTGCTGGGCCACGGCGGCGAACGCCTGCCCGATCCCGGTGTCGAGCCGGCAGACCTGCTCGACCGTCGTCGATGCGGGCGGCAACGAGGCCGCGACCGCGGCCCGCAGGTCCGGTGGATACGGCTGGCTGAGCATGCCCAGCGGGGTCAGTACGAGCACGTCGCCGTCCAGCCGCAGATCCGCGGCAGCAGCGTCGATCGCGTCGTACGACGTCCCGGACATCAGCCCGATCACTCGCATACCAACTCCCGTCGATGGCGGTCGCAGCCTCCAGTTTCGTCCATGCCGCCCGGCTCCGCGAACCCGGGAAGCAACCCTCTGCGTACCGGCGGTGTTCTGCTTCGTAGAGCGATGATGGATCGGGGAGGGTGAATGGCCACACGTGGCGAGGACTTCGACGACTTCGTCCGGGGCAGCGCGACACGGCTGCTGCGGACCGCCGTACTGCTCACCGGTGACCGGGGAGTGGGCGAGGACCTGGTGCAAGAGACCTACGAACGGATCTACGTCCACTGGCCGCGGATCCGGACCGGGGCACCTGAGGCGTACGCCCGCAAGACCCTGACGAATCTGGCGGCGAACCGCTGGCGCAAACGCCAGCGCCGCCCGACCGAGGTCACGCTGATCGACGGCCACGACCACGACCGCCCGACGCCGGACGGTTCCGAGGCGTACGCCGTACGCCGCGAGCTGCTCGCCGCGTTGCAGGAGCTGGCGCCACGGCAGCGCGCCGTCATCGTGCTCCGGTACTACGACGACCTGACCGAGGCACAGACCGCGGAGGTCCTCGGATGCTCGGTCGGCACCGTGAAGAGCCAGACCTCGCGCGCCCTGGACCGGCTCCGCCTGATCACCGAACCTGCGATCCTGGAGGGACTGCGATGACCGAGACCCAGCTGAAGGAGCGGCTGACCGCCGACGTCGACGACGTCGAAGCCCCGGCGGACCTCGTCGACCGTGCCCGCGTCGGCGGCGCTCGTCGGCTGCGACGGCTCCGGTTGACCGCAGTCGCCGGGAGCTCGCTGGCCGTCGCCGCGATCGCCGTCCTGGCCGTCGCCGTATCTGGCGTTCGCGACCGGGCAGACCAGCCGCCGGTGGCGACGCCGACTCCGGCCACCACCACGCAGTGGACCGACCCGATCACCCCGAACCCGACAGATCGCTACGCGCCGCTGATGACAAAGTCCACCGGCGGCGACCTGGCCGGCGACGGCGCGTACCTGAAGGAGGTCCGCGCGACCTGGCACGACACACAGGTCAAGCAACGCGGCCACCTCATCGATCCCATCGCCGGAGACATCTGGGCGACGCTGCGCGGCGAACCAAGGATCTACTGGGCCGGGAACTCGCCGGCCGGCCGGATCGCGATCGTGGTGCAGCACTACCAGGCGCCGCGCCAGAAGGGCGATACCAAGTACGCGTTCAACGGCATCCACACCGCCGTCGCGATGCTGCGCGACGACGACCAGGGCCGGCCGAAGTTCGCCGGCTTCGTGGTCCCCTACGACGACACCGGCTTCCCCTACTTCGAGATCCGGGATCCCGGGAAGCCGAACTTCTTCGTCGTCGTCAGCATGGGCAAGCGGCTTGGCTGGGGCCTGTCGCCCGACAAAACCACGCCGTTCGTCTTCACGGACGGTGTCGCCGTGGCAGAGGTTCCGGCCGCTGTGATCACCCATGGATACATCAGTCCGCTCCCGGCGAGGTAGCCTGCCGACCTCTTGACACCGGGTTTCCCCCGATCGATGATCGGTGTCGCTATACCGGTTTATCTCCAGTCGCCGCCTTGGTTATTGCCCAGGCGGCGACGGGTACTTAACCGATATAGCGATCCGCCCACCTTTGACGAGGAGTCGATCGGATGAGTTCACAGCTCATGAAGCGAAGGACCCTGTTGTCAGCCCTGGCCGCCGGCACCGCCGCGGCCGCCACCGGTGCCGCGCTGCCCGCGGAGGCTCAGGCGTGCCGCCGCCGGGCGCAGAAGACCGGCCCGGTCACCGTCGCCTACATCGAGGTCAACGACCACAGCATGCTCAGCGCCGGCAAGTACACGCTGGCGAACGGCGGTGCGCAGGTCATCGACATCGCGGTGATCTTCGCGGCCAACATCAACTACGACGGCACGGCGGCGTACCTGTCCTTCAACCAGCAGGTCCAGAGCGTGCTCGACAACGTCGCCACGCAGGTCCGCCCGCTGCAACAGAAGGGCATCAAGGTCCTGCTGTCGATCCTCGGCAACCACCAGGGCGCCGGCTTCGCGAACTTCCCGAACCAGGCTGCCGCGGATGCGTTCGCGCAGCAGCTCGCCGACGCGGTCAACCAGTACGGCCTGGACGGCATCGACTTCGACGACGAATACGCCGAGTACGGTAACAACGGCACCAGCCAGCCGAACGACTTCTCGTTCGTCTACCTGGTCCAGGCCTTGCGCGCGAAGCTCCCGAACAAGCTGATCACGCTGTACGACATCGGCCCGGCCGCGGACCGCCTGTCCTACAACGGCCAAAGCATCGCCGAGACCTTCAACTACGCCTGGAACCCGTACTACGGCACGTGGGGCGTCCCCGCCGGACCGAGCGAGAAGTCGCGCCTCTCACCGGCCGCGATCTCCTACACCGACACCAGCTCTTCGACCGCCGCGAGCCTGGCCCAGCGAACGGTCAGCGAGGGGTACGGCGTCTTCCTCACGTACAACCTCACCGAGTCGGACACGTCGTCGTACATGACCGCCTTCACCCAGAAGCTGTACGGCAGCGCCACGGTCTACACACCTTGAAAACAACGGGATGGCCGACCCCCACAGGTCGGCCATCCCGTTCAGTCACTTGCTGAGGCCGCCGCCCTTGCCCTTGCGGTTGTCCGCCGCGGCCTGCACACGGCCCTCCAGCACCTCCGGCGAATCGGCGCGGCCCGCACCGTTGGTCACAGCGTTCGCGGCCGCGGTCTGGCCGTTCGTCCGAAGCCGGTCGATGACCTTCGCGACCTTCCGCTGGTCCGCCAACGCCTTGTCCGCAGCCAGGTCGTCCTTCGCCTTACCCCAAGCCATGCCAGCTCCCTCTCCTACGTGTGAGGCCTTCGCGACCTCCTGCTGATTTGCGATCCTAGGACGCGAAGAGGTCGTTGCCGGTTCCTCCCGAGTTCAGATTTCGTACTCCCAGCCTGGTTGCCAGTTGAACGGGGCAACGAGTAGTTCGGTCAGCGGCTTGCCGTTGCCCAGTAGGTGTTCGAACGCCCAGCGGTTGGCGGAGTGCGCGACGACGAGGACGGTCGCGTCGGCGTACCACCGCTTGACGTCGGCCAGGAACGACCGCGTCAGCTCGAGCACGTCGTCGTAGCTCTGACCGCCCGGGAACGGGGTGTGGACCCGGTCGACCCGTGGCTCGAGCGCATCCACCGGAGCACCGTTGAGCTCGCCGTAGTTGCACTCGCGCAACCTCCAGTCCTGGGCGCGCGGGACGGCCAGTCCCGACAACTCGACCGTCTGCACCGCGCGATGCAGGTCGGAGCTGAACACCACGTCGACGCCGGTCCGCCGCAGTCCCAGTTCGCGCGACTCGCTGCGCCCTCGCTCGGACAGCTCACCGGGCAGCCACCCGGTGGCGATCCCTCGTTCGTTGTCGACGGTGGTCGAGTGGGTCTCGTATATCAGCCTGGTCACAGGTCACAGCTAACCCGCTTTGCCTTCATTACCGGCGGGTATATACTCAAGTTACTCGTGAGTACAATGCTTAGGGGAACCTTGTGAGTCACTACAAGTCGAATCTGCGGGACATCGAGTTCAACCTGCTCGAGGTGCTGGGCCGGGGCAAGGTGCTCGGTCAGGGCCCGTACGCCGACATGGACGTCGACACCGCGCGTGAGGTGCTCGCGGAGGTCGACCGGCTGGCCAAGCACGAGCTGGCCGAGTCCTTCGCGGAGGCCGACCGGAATCCCCCGGTCTTCGACCCGGAGGCGCACGAGGTCCGGATGCCCGAGGCGTTCAAGAAGAGCTACCACGCTTACATGGACGCCGAGTGGTTCAAGCTCGAGCTGCCCGCCGAGCTCGGTGGCCAGCCGACGCCGCCGTCGCTGCGCTGGGCCGCCGCCGAGCTGGTGCTCGGCGCCAACCCGGCGGTGCACATGTACGCCGCCGGCCCGAACTTCGCCCACGTCCTGTGGCGCAACGGCATCGACCGGGACAAGAAGATCGCCCACCACATCATCGAGCGCGGCTGGGGCGCCACCATGGTGCTGACCGAGCCGGACGCCGGCTCCGACGTCGGCGCCGGTCGCACCAAGGCGACGCTGCAGGAGGACGGCAGCTGGCACCTCGAGGGCGTCAAGCGGTTCATCACCTCCGGCGAGCACGACCTGACCGAGAACATCATCCACCTGGTGCTCGCCCGTCCGCAGGGCGTCGACGGTGTCGGCGGTCCGGGTACGAAGGGCCTCAGCCTGTTCGTGGTGCCGAAGTACGACTTCGACCTGGAGACCGGTGAGCTGACGGGTGAGCGCAACGGCGCCTTCGTCACGAACGTCGAGAAGAAGATGGGCATCAAGGTCTCGACGACCTGCGAGATCACCTTCGGCGATGGCGTGCCCGCGAAGGGCTGGCTGCTCGGCGAGGTGCACGACGGCATCGCCCAGATGTTCCAGGTGATCGAGTACGCGCGGATGATGGTCGGCACCAAGGCGATCGCCACGCTGTCCAGCGGCTACCTGAACGCGCTCGAGTACGCGAAGGAGCGGGTGCAGGGCGCGGACATGACGCAGCCGGCCAAGGACGCGCCGCGCGTCACAATCACCCACCACCCCGATGTACGGCGCTCGCTCCTGACGCAGAAGGCGTACGCCGAGGCGCTGCGCGCGCTGGTGCTGTTCACGGCGACGTACCAGGACCGGGCCGAGCAGGCGCGGTACGCCGGCGAGCACGACGACCTCGCTGAGCGGGTCAACGACCTGCTGCTGCCGCTGGTGAAGGGCTACGGCTCGGAGAAGTCGTGGACGCTGCTCGGCACCGAGTCGCTGCAGACGTTCGGCGGCTCGGGCTTCCTCCAGGACTACCCGATCGAGCAGTACGTGCGGGACGCGAAGATCGACACGCTCTACGAGGGCACGACAGCCATCCAGGGCCAGGACCTGTTCTTCCGCAAGATCATCAAGGACCAGGGCACGGCGCTCGGCCACCTCGCCGAGAAGGTGCAGGCGTTCGTCGCCTCCGAGGCCGGCAACGGCCGGTTGAAGGAGGAGCGCGGGCTGCTCGCGAAGGGGCTCGAGGACACCCAGAAGATCCTGGGCATCATGGGGCAGGCCCTGATGGCCAGCAACCCGCAGGCGGAGAACGGCGACCCGCGCAACGTGTACAAGGTCGGCCTGAACACCTCGCGGCTGCTGTTCGTCCTCGGCGACGTGGTCTGCTCGTGGCTGATGCTCCGCCAGGCGGAGGTCGCGCTGGAGCGGCTCGGCGGCGAGCTTTCCCCCGCTGACCAGGACTTTTACACCGGCAAGGTCGCGGCCGCCCAATGGTTCGTCCGGAGCACGATGCCGTCGGTCCGGGCCGAGCGGATCAAGGCCGAGCTCACCGACCTCGACGTGATGGACCTGCCGGAGACGGCCTTCTGAGCCCCTCCGGCTCGGGTGCTTGCGCGGTCCGAGCCGGAGGTTTCCAGCTCGGGGCAGATTGATCTGCCCCGGGATGCCCCGCGATCTGCCCTGTTGTACAGCGGGGTGTTGTAGCAACGTTTCTGCCCTGCAACACCGCGACCCTGGCTTGGTCTCCCCTGTCCGAGCCAGGGCCGCGTCTAGGGCCTGTCTGATCCGGAACCAATTGGGGGGATGCGGCGTCCGTGTGAGTGTGTCCAGGTCGGGTGGTCGTAGGCTGTCGGCGATGTCCGCCCGTCTCATCTGCGCCCTGGTCGCGGCCTTGGCGTTCCTGCCGGTGCTGCCCGCGCACGCCGATACCCCGGAGTTGCCCGACCGCATCGCCGCGGCCTGGCGGACCGACCATCTCTCCGTGGACGAGCGACTGCGGGCGACGATGCCGGCCTCCGAGCTCGACCGGATCCGTGCCGCGATCCGCACCGCGGGTCTCCCGGTGTACGTCGCGCTCGTGCCGCAGTCGCCGTACATCCGGACCAACGGCTACGACCTGCCGACGTTGTTGCACGCGCGCATCGGCGAGCCTGGTGTGTACATCGTCGCGGTTGTCTACGACAACTACTGGTCGGACAACGCGGAGCTGTTCCGGCCGGCCGGGCTGCGTGGCCGCGACCTCTACAGCGTCAGGGCCGACGACAAGCAGGACTCCGAGGTCGTCAACGAGCGCCCGGCGCCGCAGGTCGTCCGGACGATCCAGCAGGCCTCGACGGCGTACGACGGTCGCCCGCTCCCGCAGGTGGCGGCCGGTGACCTGGAGCCGCCGCGGAGTGACGGCGGTCTGTCGGTGACGGACAAGGAGGACCGGTCCGCGTACGTCGGACTCGGGGCCGGCGCGGTGCTGGGGTTCGCGCTGGTTCTCTTCCTCGGCCTCCGCCGCCGGCGGCCCGCCAAGAGGGTGCGGCGGGAGCGCCGCGACGACGACCCACCGATCGAGGCGTGGGACGTGGAACTCAAGGCGGACGACAAGATCAAGCAGGCCGAGCGGGCCCTCGAGCGGCTCGACAAGCGCAGCAACAAGTCCACGAAGCAGCTCGACCAGCGCGACGACGCGTACCGCCGGCTGGACGCGGCGCGGACGCTCCGCGCGGATCAGCCGGAAGATCTGCTCGCGGCCGCCGGCGCGCTCGTACTCGCCCGGCAGGCCGAGCGCGTCGCCTCGGGAGCTGCCCTGCAGCCGCCGTGCTTCTTCAACCCGACGCACAATCCCGGGACGACCACAGTCGACTGGGAGGACGAGGTCGAAGTACCCGCGTGCCAGTCGTGTGTGAGCGTCATCCGGCGCGGCCGGACGCCGATCGGTCTGCGCGTGTGGAGCAAGTCCGGGCTGCTCGGTCACGACCGCAAGCAGGTGCCGTACTGGACGCTCGACCCGGAGGACAACCCCATGGTCGCGACCGGCTTCGGCGCACTGTCCGACGACCTGGCCGAGCGGATCGCGGTCCGATGAGGCGCCTCGTACTGTTGCTTCTGGCAACTGTCTTCGCGCTCACCGGCACGGCCCGGGCGGCAACGCCGACGGATCCCCGGGTCGCCGCGGCCACGGCCGCCTGGGCGAAGCAGGGACTGTACGTCGATCCCGACTTCGTCTCCATTGCCGATGGCAACGAGATGCTGCGGGTGATCTCGGCGGCGAAGATGCCTGTCTACGTTGCCGTCGTACCGACCGGGGACTGGTTCCCGGAGAAGGACGACGCCACGCTCCTCGCCGGCCGGTTGGCTGCCGCGAACGGGAAGCCGGGCGTGTACGTCGTGATGGACGGCGACACGACGTACGGGGTCGCGCACGAAGTCGCGGCGTACGCACCGGACGACACATGGCGGGAGAAGGACGAGACGCTCAGCGCCCAGCTCTCGGCGTACCTCTCCAATGTGGAGCTGGACGCGCGCTACTCGCCCGAGCCGGCCCGGACCGAGCCAGTGCCGACCGAGCCGGAGTCGTCGTACCCGGACGAACGGTTCACCGTCGGCAAGGCGATCGGGAACGGTCTCGGCGGCGGCGCGCTCGGGATGATCGGCGGCGGCATCCTCGCCGGACTCGTGTTGATCGTGGCGGCGATCGCCGCCCGACGTCGGAAGGGAACCTCGTGAAGGGCCTCTTGAGCTGCTTGGCGGCTTTGGTGTTGATGGTCGCGGTCCCGGCCGAGGCCAGTGCGGCGCGGACGCCGGCGGAGCGGGCTCAGGAGATTGCGACCGCGCTGACCAAGGACCCGCTGTACATCGATCCGGCGTACGCGTCGGCGCTGCCGGAGAAGCTGCGGGCCGACGTACGGACCAA
Organism: Kribbella sp. NPDC051586; assembly: GCF_044453965.1. Taxonomy (NCBI): domain Bacteria; kingdom Bacillati; phylum Actinomycetota; class Actinomycetes; order Propionibacteriales; family Kribbellaceae; genus Kribbella; species Kribbella sp. NPDC051586. The sequence goes on from NZ_JBITDF010000001.1 coordinate 1,050,683, forward strand.
GGCGAAGGCGCTCGGATATCCGGTGTACACGATCGTCCTGCCGCTGACGCCGAGCGACGAGTTCCAGGGCCAGGAGAGCACGGTGCTCACCTTGGTGATGGATGCGCTACGCAAGCCGGGCCTGTTCGTCGTGGTCGACGGCGGGGATCGCTTCCCGTGGTACGAGGCGCGCGGCGTGCCGCAGGTCAGCGAGGACAAGCTGCAGGCGGCGCGCGAGCGTGCGCTGGACGACGAAGGGTACGACGCGGGGCCGACCGAGGTACTGGCCCGGATGTACGAGCTGCTGGCGGCGCCGGGAATTCCGTCGACCTCGCCTCGTCCGACTTCGGAGCCGACGCGGTCTTCCGCCCCCGATGCGGGCTCGGGTGGGCATGGTTGGGTCGTTGCGGTGTCGATCGTCGGCGCGCTCGTCGTACTGGTTCTGTTGGGGCTTGTGATCGGTCTGCGGCGCCGGGGGCCCGAACGTTCGAAGGCGTTCCGGATCCCGCCGCATGTCGCTGCGACGGTCGCGGCCGAGCGACGCCGGCGGCTGGAGCGCGACACGACGGCCGAGCTGACGACGCTGGGCACCAAGCTGGCGGCGTTGCCCACTACTGAGGGGCCTGGGTTGCAGCATCAGCAGGCTGCCCTCGACGACCACGCGGCGGCCGGGAAGGTGCTCGACTCCTCGACGTCGTTGGTGGACCTGGTCGGGGCGATGGTGCTGCTGGACAAGGCCCGCCGGGAGTACGACGTGGCGGCGACGGGCCGCGCTGACGCCGTACCGGATCTGTGCGCCTTCAACCCGCTGCACGGACGGTCGTCCGGCAAACCCACTCAGGTGGAGGCCGACGGCACCACACTCACCCTGCCGCTGTGCACCGACTGCCGCCGCGCGCTCAAGCGCGGCACCGCGCCGGCTTCGCTGCCCGGGGACGACGGGCCGTACTGGTACGACGACACGCTCTGGGCGCGCACCTTCTACGGCACCACCGGCGACGACCTGGCCGAAGCAGTCTCCCGCGGCGAGCTCCACCGCTGACCGTCCCTGAGTGAGGCTCAGGGACACGTCGGGGGATCTGCCTGATCCTGGGACCGGGCCGCGCCACCTACTGTCGAGGCGACAACGTGGGTGGGCTCGAGAAGAGGCGGACGATGGCGGAGAACAAGCAGCTCGGCGTGATCCTGCTGGTGGTGGCGGCCGGGCTGGCGTTCTGGCAGTTCGGGGACAAGGACTCCGACGACACGCACAAGATCGACGACAAGATCACTGCGGTGCACCTCGACGCCGAGCACTCCGACATCACCATCAAGGTGTCCGACGACGACAAGACCACCGTCCAGGAGCAGCGCAAGTACTGGTTCTGGAAGCACGGTGACGCGTACTCCGTGAACGACGGCGTGCTCAAGCTCGACGGCGACTGCGGCTGGCAGTGCAGCGCCGACTTCGAGATCACCGTCCCGCGCGGTACCAAGGTGACCGGCCAGAACGGCAGCGGCGACCTCGACCTGACCGGCGTCGCCGGCGTCGACGCCAAGTCCCGCTCCGGCAAGGTCGAACTCCGCGAGATCGACGGCGACGTGAACCTCGACGTCACCTCCGGCGACGTCTCCATCAGCGCCCTGACCGGCAAACTCGACGTCAAGGCCAACTCCGGCGACATCGAAGCCGCCGACCTCAAGGGCGGCCCCGTCAACGTCGAGACCTCGTCGGGAGACATGGAACTCCAACTCTCCGAACCCAACGACATCTCCGCCAAGGGCAGCAGCGGCGACATCGAGATCACCGCCCCCACCGGCGACTACAAGGTCACCACCAGCACCCGCACCGGCGACACCGAAGACAACCTCGGCAACAACACCAACGCCCCCCACACCATCACCGCCACCACAACCTCAGGCGACATAGAACTCCAATCCCGCTAACCGCGGGTGCTACGAGTCGCTCCCCATGGCGCCAGCTTCGGGCGCCCTTGGGCACGGGCAGTGGGGACCTTGAACAAGCTATGCCTTGTTCAAGGTCCCCGTGGGATGTCCGAGGTCGGGTTGGCTCGTCGCCGGCATGGGTGTGTGCCGTCGGCGCGGCCGGGTGCAGCCTCCGCGGCTCAGGAGCCGGGCGGGGGTTATTCCTTGATGTCGCGGTGGTGTTCTTCTACTACGCGGTATTCCTCTTCGATGGCCGGGTCGATGGCGTCGGTTTCTACGCGGCGGCGGCGGTTGGTGATGTAGAAGGAGAGGAGGATACCGGCGAGGCCGGCCAGCAGGAGGATGTAGCCGACGACCTGCAGGTTGACCGCGTCCCAGGTGTCACGGACCGCGAACGCGAGTACGCCGCCGACCACCATCAAGAAGATCCCGACACCGATGCTCATCTGAGCCTCCCAGTCAGTCGTTCTGCACCTACGACGCTACCCGGTTCTGGCGCCGGACCCCATCGTGGCGAGTGTCTGTTCCGCCACCACGTCTCTGTACCCACACCAAACCGCCCGAACCGGCGACGGCCGGCTCGAGAAACTACTTGCTTCCGGACAGGACCAGTTCGATGCGCGCGGGCCCGTCGGGAGTGATACGGATCGGGACACCCCAGTCCTGCCGGTGCATGTGACACGCCGGGAACTCGACCTCGGCGGAGTCGTCGCACGACGCGGCCTGTACGGCGACGTGGAGGACACCGGAGCCGGCGTGTTGATCCAGGACCAGCCGGCGACCCAGCTCGGTGGAGTCGCCTGCGCCCTCGCGCAACAAACTCTCCGGGGTCGCGGAGACCAGCAGACGGGTGGACGGGCCGTAGCGGGTGTCGAGCTTCTGCCCCGGCGGCGGGGTGAAGACTACCTCCAGCGTGACCTCGCCGGCCGCCACGTCCATCGGCGGGCGCTGAGTCTGCGTACTGAACTCGTCCGCGATCGCCGACGCGCCCAACGGCACGCGAGTCAGGCGATGGGCAGCCGACTCGACGACCAGCAGTTCGTTGCCCACGACAACAGCACCGCTGGGCTCGGCCAGCCCGGTCGCCATCGTCTCGACCACCTCGGCGCGCGGGTCGTACCGGCGGACGGCGCCGTTGTACGTGTCGGCGATCGCGATCGACCCATCCGGGAGAACCGTCACCCCGAGCGGGTGCTGCAGCAGCGCCTCGCTCGCCTTCCCGTCCCGCAACCCGAAGTCGAAGAGCCCGGTCCCGACCGCAGTGTGCACGGAAGTGTCGATCCACCTCAGCGCGGAGATCTCGGAGTCGGCCAGCCACAGCCGCTCGCCGTCCGCCGCGAGCCCGCTCGTCTGCGCGAACCATGCCTCCGCAAGCGGCCCGTCCTTCAACCCCTCGTTGGTCGTACCCGCGGCAACCTCGGTCACCTGTGTGAACGGGTCATAGGTCCACAGCTGGTGTACGCCGGCCATCGCGATCCACACCTTGTCGCCCCACCACGCAACGTCCCACGGCGAGCTGAGTACGTCGGTGCCGTCACCGTCCATCCACTGCTTGCCGGTGCCGACCAGCGTCCGCACCTGACCATCGGACAGCGAGATCCCTCGCAGCGCATGGTTGACGGTGTCCGCCACCACCACGTCGTACCCGAGGCGGCCAGCGACGTCGGCCGGCAGAACCACCAACCCGTTCGGCTCCGAGAACCGGGAAACGGAGGCGGCACCGTCGACGAAACCACGCTCACCGGTCCCGATCCGCCGTACGACGGTGGTCGCGTCCGCGGCGAGCTCCACGATGCTGTGATTGCCGGCGTCCGCGACGAGCAACCCGTTGTCTAGAGCAACGACCTTCGCGGGGAAGCGCAGGTCGGTGGGCTCGGGTACGGGCGCGACGTACGGCGACTTGCCGCGGGTCAGGGTCCCAGCCGCCTCGTGCTCGGCCACCAACTCGGCGAGCAGGGCGTCCAACGCGTGCGCGTGCCCCTCGCCGGAGTACTGCGCGACGATATACCCGTTCGGATCTACCAGGACGAGGGTCGGCCACGCGCGGGCGGTGTAGTTCTGCCAGGTGATCAGCTCCGGGTCGTCGAGCACGGGGTGCCCCACCTCGTACCGCTCGACGGCAGCCCGGACCGCAGCCTCTTCGCCCTCGTGTGCGAACTTCGGCGAGTGCACCCCGACGATCACCAGCGCATCGCCGTACTTCTCCTCCAACGGCCGCAACTCGTCCAGCACGTGCAGGCAGTTGATACAGCAGAACGCCCAGAAGTCCAGCAACAGAAAGCGTCCCCGGAAGTCAGCGAGCGACAACTCCTGACCACCCGTGTTCAACCAACCCCGACCCCGCAACTCCGGCGCGCGCACATGCATGGCCCCATTGTCCGCCGCCGCTCAACACGGTCCGCCACGGGCCCGGCGGCTGAGATCAGAGCGGCAGGATCAGCGTGTCCGTCAGGAGTTTGGCGGTCTTTCGCAGGGTTGCCGGGGAGGAGGAGAGGTCGGTGGCCAGGGCGTAGGGGGTGAGGATCTCGCCGGGGCCGACCAGGCGGTGGCGGTGGGCGAGCAGCCAGACGATGGCGCGAGGCCAGGTGGAGAGGCGGGCTTTGGCCAGGAGGTCGGGGGCGTCGCGGACCAGGCGCTCGGCGATGTCGAACGCGTCCGGCGCGTACGCCGTACCCAGGGTTTCGCCGGCCATCAGCCAGGCATGCGGGGCTAGGACGGAAAGCGTGGCGGCCTGGGAATTGTCCAGGCCGCGGAGGTCCGGTTGGGGTGGGGAACCTAGGCCCGCCAGGGCTCGGTAAGCGTCTTCCAAGTCGTTCGTCGTGTCGTCGAGAAAGACTCGCTCGCCGGGCTTCGAGCCGACCGGGTCGATCATCGCCGCGGCTTCCAGAGCGGGCTGCCAGACGTCCACGGCGTCGACAGCCTCGTCGACGGCGTCCAGCGGCAACTGTGTCTGCTCACCGGCGAATGCGAGCCAGGCCTTCACCACAACGGGAACCGCGTCGAAATACGTGCTGTCGGCAAGGACCTTGCGAGGCAACCAATGCGCAAGGAAAAGCTCGACGAGCACGGCGCTGACGCGCAGCGGGCCGCCGACGGTGTGGTCGACCGCGTGGTCGATCCACAGGCGGGCGATGTCCGCAGCGTCAGCCGGCAACGGCGGCGCGGACCCGAGGAACTCCTCGACGAGTCCGTCGCGCTGTCGCGGGGACAGCAACGCCCGGATCGGCGGGCGGATCGGGCGCTCCGGCAACTGGGTCAGCCGATTCACCAACAGGCCGGTGAAGAACTCGAAGTCCTCGCTGACCGGCGGATCGTCGTAGTCGCGGGTCTCCCCCAGCGCCTGCAGGATGATCCCGGCCGCGGTCGACGGCCGCACGGTCCGGATCGTCACCCGGCCGCCGCGCTGGTACGCCTCGAGCACACGGTCCACCGGCGGCCCGACGAACACGTCCTTCACGATCGCGCCGAGGTTGTTGTCGATGAACACCACCACGGTGTGCGGATGCTGCTCGTCGTCGTAGTCCAGCACGACACTCAGGCCGTCGCCGGTGATGTCCTCGGACACGATCGCGCTGGTCAGCCGGAACCCGGCGATCCTGGTCACCCACTCGGGCACCGAGTCCTGCGTCCGCAGGCGCGAGACATGGGCCCGCTGCAACGGCAGCCGCCCGGCCGGACCGACCGTCCGGGCCAGACTCGTCAGCAGGACGAAGGATTCGAGGTCACGGCGCTCGCCGAGCACCCGCGCGGCGTCGGCCCAGAAGAACCGCTCCACCTCGCCGATCTCGTCCGGACGCCCGGCCGGCCAGAGCTGGTCCGCGAGCATCGCGGCCGAGCGGGCCACCGACGCCTCGGCGATCACCGGATGCAGCGCGGCCGGCACCGCGGCCAGGTCGAGGGCGAGCGTCTCGAGCAGGGTCTCCAGCACGGCGACGCTCGGCGTGGTGTCGACATCGACACCCACCGTCGGCCCGTGCGACTCGCCGGGATCGGAGCCGACGAGCCGCAAGTGGCTGCGCCGTCCGTCCCGTCCACGTGGAGACTTGGTCACCTTCGTGAGATTACCGTCCGGAGCCGGTCCACCGCAGTCCCGTGCGCGCGTCCTGTGGACAACCCCCTCCACCACCTTGAGCATCCACCAACCACTTCGCGCGACGCGAGATGGTTGGTGCGTGCCCAAAGAGCGCGCGGCCCGGGCTCGGAGCGAGCTCGGGTCGCGCGAGGGCGTGCGGGGGTGCGGGGGGTCAGCCCTTGAGGGCGCCGGCCATCAGGCCGCCGATGAACCAGCGGCCGAGCAGGATGTAGACGATCAGCGTCGGGAACGACGTGATCAGGGCGCCCGCCATGCTGGCGGCGTAGTCGACCTTCTGGCCGCCGGCCAGCGCGGCCAGGCCCAAGGTGACCGGGCCGTTGTTCTGCTGGGTCAGGAACAGCGCGAACAGGAAGTCGTTCCAGACCGAGGTGAACTGCCAGATCAACGTCACCACGAAGCCGGAGATCGAGATCGGCAGGATGATCCGCAGGTACGTCTGGACCAGCCCGGCGCCGTCCACCCGGGCCGACTCGATGATCTCGTTCGGCACGATCGTGGCGTAGTAGTTGCGGAAGATCAGCGTGCAGATCGGGATGCCGTAGATGCAGTGCGCGATGATCAGCGTCGGCACGCCCCGGGTCACGTCCAGCTCGGTGAACGTCGTACGCAGCGGCAGCATCACCGCCTGGTACGGGATGAACATCCCGAACAGGATGAACGCGAACACGATGTTCGCGCCCGGGAACCGCCAGCGGGCCAGCACGAATCCGTTGGCCGACCCGATCAGCGACGAGATGATCGCGGCCGGGATCGCCAGCGACAGCGACCGGATCATGTACGGCTGGAGGACGTCCCACGCCTTGCGCCAGGGCTCCAGCGTCCAGGTCTTCGGCAGGCTCCACTGCGAGGCCGCGGTGGTGTCGCCGGAGGTCTTGAAGCTGGTGATCAGTACGACGTACACCGGGATCAGCACGAACAGCAGGAACAACAGCAGCAGGAGATAGCGGATGGTCCGGCTGCGCCGGGTCGTGCCGTCGGCAGTTGCACCGCGGCGCGGCTTCTGGCGGATCGCTGCGGCAGTGTGGCCGGTCGCGGCCTCGACGGCGGTCATTGCTCGTTCTCCTGCCGGACGGTCCACGCGAGGTACGGGATGACGAGTACGGCGACGACCGCGAGCATGACGATCCCGATCGCGGACGCCTTGGCCAGATCACTGCGTAACAGGGTGTTCCACATCAGGATGGCCGGCACCTCGGTGCGGAACTGGTTCGGCCCGGTGATCGCGTAGATCAGGTCGAACAGCTTCAGCGAGATATGGCCGAGGATGATCAGCGCGGACAGCGCGATCGGCGACAGTTGCGGGAACAGCACGTGCCGGTAGAGCTTGAACTCCGACGCACCGTCGACCCGGGCCGCCTCGCGCAGCTCCGGCGGGATCCCCCGGAAGCCGGCCAGGAACAGCGCCATGATGTAGCCCGACATCTGCCAGACCGCGGGGAGCGCGATGGACGCCATCGTCGTCCATCGACTGCCCGCGGTCCACCAGGGATTCTCCAGGAAATGCAGGTGGAGGATCTCGAACAACCGGTTCAGTCCCCGCGCGTCCTCGCCCTGGGACGGGTTCAGCAACCAGCCCCAGACGACGCCCGAGGCGATCATCGAGATCGCCATCGGGAACAGGTAGACCGACCGGAAGACCGACTCGCCGGGCACGCCCTTCTCCAGCAGCAGTGCCCAGATCAGCCCGAAGATCAGCGTGCCCACGATGAACGCCACCGTGAGCACGCCGAGGTTCTTCAGCGAGTTGAGGAACCGCTCCTCAGTGAACAGGTTCCCGTAGTTCTCGAACCCGACGTACGACGCAGGGCCCTTACGGCCGGTGTGCCGATCCGTCAGCGAGGTGTTGAAGGACCACGCGATCAGCCCGTAGACGAAGTACCCGAGCAGCAGCACGGTCGGCAGCAGCACCAGGGCACCGGGTCCCCAGGTGCGGATTCTTCCGTGCACGCTCAGTCCTCCGTCTCGCAGCGGTTCCGCAACTCGACCCGCATCAGCTCGTCTTCATCGCGGTGCCGAGCGCCGACTGCAGCTTGGCGACGTCCTGGCTTCCGCTGAACTGGCTCAGGGCGGACAGGATGTCGTTGTTCTGCCCCAGCGTGCACGCGGCACCGTGGGCGCAGGACGGCACGATCTTGTCCTTCTTCCAGTCCGCCATCGCCGACTGCTGGTACTTCGGGTAGTCGGCCGGGTCGGCGTCCGAGCGGGCCGGGATCGAGCCCTTCTTCGTGTTGAACGCCTTCTGGCCGTCGGCCGAGCCGACCGTCTTCAGCCAGCACTTCGTGCCGTCGGGGTCCGGGCCGTTGGTCGGCAGCACGAACGAGTCCGACAGGAACTGGAAGTTGCCCGCCGTGCCCGGCGCCGGCCAGTAGGTGTACGCCGTGTCCGGCACCTTGTCGGCCAGTTGCTGCGCGGCGACCCAGTCACCCATCACGAAGTACGCCGCCTGGCCCTTGTTCAGGTACCCCAGCGCGTCCGGCCAGTCGACGGCCTCGCGGTCGGTGTTGGTGTAGGACAGCAGCTTCTTGTACTTGTTCAGCGCAGCGGTCACGTTCGCGCCGGCCCAGTCGGTCTTGCCGTCCCACAGGCCCTTGAAACTGTCCGGTCCGAGCTCGGCCAGCAGTACGACCTCCATCACCATCTCCTGGGCGAAGCCCTTGGAGATGGCCAGCGGCGCCTTCACGCCGGCGGCCTTCAGCTTGTCCATGTCGGCAATCCACGCGTCCACGCTGGCGGGCGCCGTTGCAGCGTCCAGGCTCGCCTTCTTCATCACGGCCGGGTTCGTCCAGACCATGTTGGCGCGGTGCACGTTGGCGGGGATCGAGTAGATCTTGCCGTCGATGGTCAGGTTGTCGATCAGGTTCTGCGGGAAGGCCTTGTCCAGGCCGAACTCCTTGTACAGATCACTGATGTCGTCGACCTGGCCGGCGTTGATGTAGTCGCTCAGCTCGGCACCCGCGTGCGCCTGGAAGGTGGACGGCGGCTTGCCGGCCTGCAGGTCGTTGGCGAGCACCTGCTTGGCGTTCGAACCGGCACCACCGGCAACGGCCGAGTTGACGAACTTGTAGTCCTTGCAGTCGTTCTTGAACACCGACACCATGCCGTCCAGGCCGGCCTTCTCCCCACCATCGGCCCACCAGGTGAAGACAGTGACGTCCTTGGTCGCGGACGAGTTGCCCCCGCCGCCGCCGCTGTCGTCGCTGTTACCGCAGGCGCTCACCGCGAGAAGACCCGCCGCACCCACCAGCGCCAGGGTCTTACTCAGACCACCACGCATGATTCACTCTCCGATCAGTTGATGGAGCCGCCTGTGACAACGATGCCCCCTTGACGGCCCAACTCTGGGACGGTTACCGGCGGGTGTCAACGTTCCGCGCAGTCGCGTTGCGCAGCCGTGACCCCGCGCACCTCGACAGTGTGAGAGCGCGCACATTCATCGCAGGACAGGGCACTGTGCGCAGTCGGGTTGCGCATAATCAGGGCCGCAGCAGCACCTTGATCGCACGGCGCTCGTGCATCGCGACGTACCCGTCGGCCACGTCGGCCAGCGGGATCTGCGAGTCGAACACCTTGCCGGGGTCGATCTCGCCGGCCAGGACGTCGGCCATCAGGTCCGTCAGGTACGCCCGGCACGGCGCGCCGCCGCCCTTCAGCCCGACATTGCGGCTGAACATCGTCCCGATCGGCACCTCGACCCCGTGCGGTACGCCGACGAAGCCGACCGTGGCCCCGGCCCGGGCGACGTCGACCGCGGTCGTCATCGACTGTGCGGTGCCGACACACTCCAGTACGGCGTCGGCCCCGACGCCCTTGGTGAGTTCGAGTACGGCGTCCCGCGCCGCGTCGCCGCGTTCGGAAATGATGTCCGTGGCACCGAATTCCTTCGCCAGTTTCTGCCGGGGCTCATGCCGCGACAAGGCAACGATCCGCTCGGCGCCCATCCGCGAGGCCGCGAGTACGCCGCACAGGCCGACCGCGCCGTCGCCCACGACAACGACCGTGTCGCCGGCTTTGACCCGCGCCGAGCGTGCCGCATGCCAGCCGGTGCCCATCACGTCGGACAACGTGAGCAGGGACGGCACCAGTGAGTCGTCCGGCACCTCGGGTGTCGCGACCAGCGTGCCGTCGGCGTACGGAAGCTTCACGTACTCGCCCTGGCCGCCGTCCGCCTTGCCCTGGCCGTAGCCGACGATGTTCTGGCAGGCGGTCTGGTAGCCGGCCAGGCAGTTCGGGCAGGTGCCGTCGCTCACCACGAACGGCGCGACCACGAAGTCGCCCGGCTTGACCGTGCGGACCTCCGAGCCGATCTCCTCGACGATGCCGACGAACTCGTGCCCGATCGGCCGCGGCTTCTTCACCGGGGGCTCGCCGCGGTACGGCCAGAGGTCGGAGCCACAGATGCATGAGGCAACGACCTTGACGACCGCATCACCCGGCCCCTCGATCTTCGGGTCCGGAAGCTCTTCCAGCCGTACGTCGAACGGCGCATGGATCACTGTGGCACGCATACGGCCCACATTAGATCGTCGTGTACCGGCCGCGTCGATGGACCAGCGTAGGGAGCTCTTCGCCGCTGAACTCCACGTGGACGATCTCCAGCTGCACGTGGAGGCCCCAGCCGATCTCGGGCGGGTCCTGGTCGACCAGCGTGCAGCCGGCCCAGGTGCTGACGCCGACCGGCGCCGGTCCCCAGGCGGTGTCCGTCCAGTCGATCAACCGGAACGGTCCGCCCGGGGCCGGGGCGACGTACCCGAACGCGTCGGCCAGCTGCATGTGCGGCTCGCCGAGCAGCGAGACGACCGCGGTCCTTGCCTCCCGCAACGTTTCCCACAGGTCCGAGTCCGGGTCGATCAGCCCGATCACGTACCCGGGCTCACCGTCGGCCACAAGCATCGACGACACCGTGAGCCCGGCCCGTTTCCCGTCGTACGCCGTCGTCCACAGCCCGACCGGCGACGGCAACCGCCCGCGAAACCGCCGCACCGGACTCCGCTCGGACTCCGGCGGAAGGAACGGATGGTCGCCGTGGATGGTCATGGGGCCTCCCGGCCTGGACTGAGGAGCGCAGGGAGCGAAGCGACCGGAGCGACGAGGGAAGGCCGGGAGTCACAGCCCCATGACCCGCCGCGACGGAGTCGCGGCATATGTACTGTCACTTGGCCACGGTAACTCGCTCGGGCAGGGTGAACTTGTCGATGGGGTGCAGGGTGAGGCCGCTGGAGCCGCGGACGGTCTCGATCTCGCCGTTGGCGTCGAAGGTGAAGCGGTACGACTCGCCGTACGAGCCGTAGCCGTTGCCGCCGGTGACCCGCAGCGTGTCGCCGTCGGCTTCGAGCTCCTGGGGCTCTTCGGCCGGGTTCGCTCCGGACGGGTCGGTCGCGTACAGGCGGCCGCCGAGCAGGATGAAGTCGGTCACGCCCCAGAGGTTCGCGAAGCGGCCGGTGAATCGGCCCAGACCCGCTTCTTCGACCCGGTCCTTGGAGTCGGCCAGGTCCAGCAGCCGCAGGAGGCCCTCGGCGAGCTGCGACGCGGGACCGTCGATCGCGTTGGTCAGCGCCGACACCACGAGTCGGCGTTCGGAGTCGACCAGGGTCCTGGTGATGTGGCCCGGGTACCCGCCGCCGTGGCCGAACACGTCCCGGTCACCCACCTTCGTCACCGAGAGACCGAGGCCGTACCGCGCCTTGTCGTCCGCGCCCGTGGTCCACAACGGGTGCTGCATCTCGCGCTTCGACTTGTCCGAGAGCAGCCGGTCGTCGCCGGGCAGATGCGCGGAGAAATACGTCACCAGGTCGCGCGCGTTGCCGAAGAATCCGGTCGCCGACGCCAGCGCCCGGGTGTCGACATGCTCGATCGGGACCCGCCGGTCGGCGTACGCCAGCGCGCTGTAGCCCACGGCGTACTCCGTCAGCCGCGCCGGGTCCAGCTCCGGACCGAGCCCGGCGAGGCCGAGCTTGTCCACGATCGCGGTCTGGACGTAGGTGTTGTACGGCGTACCGGACGCCGCCTCGATGACGAGACCGAGCAGGCCGTAGCCGATGTTCGAGTACTTGAAACGGTCGTTCTCGGGGATCACCACCGACGCCTCGCGTCGCAGTACCTCGAGCAGCTCGCCGCGGTCCGGGAAGCTGGTGGACAACTGCCACCAGTCCGCGTCGAGTCCGTCCCGGGTGATGCCGCCGGCGTGCGCCAGCAGCTCCCGGACGGTCCGCTGGCCCAGCGGCGTACCGACGATCTCGGTGACGTGCTGCTCCGCCTTGTCGTCCAGCCGCAGCCGGCCCTGCTCGACCAGCTGGAGGACGGCCGTCCCGGTGAAGGTCTTCGAGTGCGACGCGATCCGGAACAGGTGCTGCTCGGTCAGCGGTACGTCGTTCTCCACGTCCGCCAGCCCGTAGGCCGCCGAGAACGCGATCGCGTCCTCGGCGTACACCGCGACCTGGATGCCAGGCACCCGCTGATAGCGCTGGTTGAACCCCAGCCAGCTGTCGTAGTAGGCGAGTGCTTCGCTCAGGCTTTCGGTCACGGTCGGTCTCCTGGACTGGCGGCGGATGGAGGTGTGTCAGTCATACCTTCCGCATCAGGGTCCGCTCAACGACGCTTGGGCAGCAACTTCAGTAGGGCGAGTCCGGCGAACAACAGTGCGAACCCGGCCACCATCAAGGCGAGGGTCTGGGTCGCCGCGCCGGCCCCCGTGGCCAGCGCGACGGTCCCCCCAGTTCCACCCCAGATCCCCCGTGCCACCAGTTGTTACGCTCTCAACTAACCGAGAGTATCGGGACTGGGGTGCGAAAACGCAAGACGTAGCGCTGAGTTGTTTTTTAACGTCAATCTCACCCTGTGTGCACGGCTACTGTCACCCAACGTGGCGGCGTGACTGGATCACCCGGAAGCGGCTCGCGACATACGCGCCGTCGGTGTACGTCGCGTTCGCGGCCGGGTTCGCGCCGGTGCCGTGGAAGTCGCTGAAGGCGGCGGACTGGTTCACGAAGACCTGGCCGGTGAGGTTCTCCGACAGGGCGACGCCCGCGTCGAGGGCGGCGTCGCGAGCCTCGTCGAGGACCTTGGGGTCGGTGGAGTAGATGCCGGCGGTCATCGCGCCGTCCTCGGTCACGGTCGACTTGAAGAGATCGATCGACTGGGCGGTATCCGCGGTCCGGACCAGGAACGACACCGGCCCGAAGCACTCCCGCCCGTAGACGTCGGCGTCCTCGGCGTCGATCGCCACCAGCAGCGGCGTCCGTACGACGGCATCCGGGAACGCCGGGTGCTCGATCGCGCGGGACTCCAGCACCACGTCGCCGTACTCCGGAGCGAGCTCGAGGCGACTGATCACGGCCTGGTTGACGATGCCGCCGAGGATCTCGACCGCGCGGGCGTCGTCGCCGAGCAGCTTGCTGATCGCGGTCGCGATGCCCTGACCGACCTCGTCGAAGGACTTGTGCCCCTCGTCGGTCTCGATCCCGCCGGCCGGGACGAACAGGTTCTGGGTGGTGGTGCACATCTGGCCGGAGTACAGGGAGAGCGTGAAGGCCAGGTTGTTGCACAGCGCCTTGAAGGAGTCGGTGGAGTCGACGATGACCGCGTTGACGCCGGCCTTCTCCGTGAAGACGGTCGCCTGGGTCGCGTTCTGCTCGAGCCACTCGCCGAACTCACTGCCGCCGGTGAAGTCGATCAGCTTCACCTCGGGCCGCTGAGCCAGCGGCCTGGCCAGGCCGTCGCCGGCCCGCTCGGTGGCCAGGGTCACGAGGTTCGGGTCGAAGCCGGCCTCGGCCAGCACCTCGCGGCAGGCGTCGACGGTGATCGCCAGCGGCAGGACGGCGAGCGGGTGCGGCTTCACGACGACCGCGTTGCCGGTGACCAGGGAGGCGAACAGGCCGGGCCAGGAGTTCCAGGTCGGGAAGGTGTTGCAGCCGATCACCAGCGCGACGCCGCGTCCGGTGACGGTGAACGTCTTCTCCATCCGGATCGGGTCGCCCTTGGCCGGCTTCTCCCAGGTCGCGGTGGCCGGGTAGCGGTGCATCTCCTCGTGTGCGTACGCGACCGCCTCCAGCGCCCGGTCCAGCGCATGCGCGCCGCCGGCCTGGAACGCCATCACGAACGCCTGCCCGCTGGTGTGCTGGACCGCGTTGGCGAGCTCGAACACGCGCTTGTGCAGCCGGTCGAGGATCTCCAGCACCACGCCGGTCCGCCCGTCGATCCCGGCCCGGCGCCAGTCCGCCAGACCCTGCTGGGCCCCGGTGAGCAGCTCGTCCAGACCGTCCTCGACGACCCGCGGGTACGAGACGTCCATCGAGATCCCGAACGGCGACTGCTCGGTGACGACCGTGCCGCGCGCACCGGGGATGTCCAGGGCGTACGTCGTACCGAGGTGGGCCTCGAACGCCGCCTTGCCGTCGGCTGCCGCGTTCTCGCCGTACACCCGTGGGCTCGGCGACTCAGGGAAGGCGGAGTGGTAGCCGCGGCTGCGGATCGCGGTCAGAGCCGCGTCGAGTCGGTCACGATGAGCGGCGAGCAGATCGGTCATGACTGCGATGTTACAGTCGTGGGCGCAACCGGGACTAGAGTGTCATAAACCTTCTTCTCGATGGGGCAGGTCGGATGGACTTGGCAGCCAGGGTGGCCGCGGCGATGTGGGCGGAGGACACCGCCAGCGCCGGGCTCGGCATGCGGCTGGTGGCGGTCGGCGAGGGTACGGCGCGGCTCGAGATGACCGTGCGCGACGACATGGTCAACGGGCACGGGATCGCGCATGGTGGATTCGTGTTCAGTCTGGCCGACTCGGCGTTCGCGTTCGCCTGCAACTCGCGCAACCAGGTGACGGTCGCGCAGGCCTGCGACATCGTGTTCGTCGCCCCGGCCCGGCGCGGGGACCTGCTGGTCGCCGAGGCCCACGAGCGGACCGCCTTCGGCCGGAACGCGATCTACGACGTCACGGTCACCCGCGGCGCCGAGGTGATCGCCGAGTTCCGCGGCCGCAGCCGCCAACTGTCCGGGACGATCGTTGAGGAGCAGTCATGACCCGTGAAGCGTTCTTGGTGGACGGCGTCCGGACGCCGATCGGGCGCTACGGCGGTGCGCTCGCCGGCATCCGGCCGGACGACCTCGCGGCGAACGTGATCTCGTCGCTGCTGAACCGGACCGCCCTCGACCCGGCGCTGATCGACGACGTGATCCTCGGCTGCGCGAACCAGGCCGGCGAGGACAACCGGAACGTGGCCCGGATGGCCGTGCTGCTGTCCGGCCTGCCCGACTCGGTGCCCGGTACGACGATCAACCGGCTGTGCGGATCCGGCCTGGACGCGGTCGCCTACGCGGCCCGCTCGATCATTGCCGGGGACAACGACATCGTGGTGGCCGGTGGGGTCGAGTCGATGTCGCGGGCGCCATTTGTGATGCCCAAGGCAACGACCGCGTTCTCGCGGCAGGCGGAGATCTTCGACACCACGATCGGGTGGCGGTTCGTGAACCCGGCCCTGAGGGAGCAGTACGGGATCGACTCCATGCCGGAGACGGCGGAGAACGTCGCGGCGGAGTTCTCGATCTCCCGTGAGGACCAGGACCTGTTCGCGTTGCGGTCCCAGCAGCGGGCCGCGAAGGCACAGGCCAATGGCCGGTTGGCGGAGGAGATCGTCTCGGTCGACGTACCGGGTAAGCGTGGTGCGGTGACGGTGGTCGACACCGACGAGCATCCGCGGGAGACGTCACTCGAAGCGCTGGCGAGTCTGAAGACGCCGTTCCGATCAGCCGGGACGGTCACGGCAGGCAACGCGTCGGGCGTGAACGACGGGGCCGCCGCCTTGCTGGTGATGAGCGGCGAGGCTGTCGAGCAGTCCGGGGCGACGCCGCTGGCCCGGATCGTGGGTACGTCGGCGGCCGGCGTACCGCCCCGGATCATGGGGATCGGGCCGGCGCCCGCGACGCGGAAGCTGCTCGATCGCACCGGCGTCGCGTTGTCCGACATCGAGGTGATCGAGTTGAACGAGGCGTTCGCGTCCCAGTCCCTCGCCGTACTGCGGCAACTCGGACTGCCCGACGACGCCGAGCACGTCAACCCGAACGGCGGCGCCATCGCCCTCGGCCACCCGCTGGGGATGTCCGGCGCCCGCCTCGCTCTCACCGCGGCCATGGAGCTTCGCCACCGCGACGCCCGGTACGCACTGGCCACCATGTGCATCGGCGTCGGACAGGGCATCGCGACCCTTCTCACTCGTCCCTAGGGGTTCTTCATGCTCGGTGAGGCTTGTCCTTCGGAGTTGCGCGACGCGGGCGAACGGCTGTCCGTCGACGAGCTCCGGTCCCGGCAGTTGTCGTTGCTACAGGCAACCGTACGGCGCGCGTACGAGAACGTGCCGCACTACCGGACGGCGCTGGACGGTGCCGGTTTCAAGCCCGGAGACCTTCAGTCGCTCGAGGATCTGAGCCGGCTGCCGTTCACCGCGAAGAAGGACCTGCGGGACAACTACCCGTTCGGGATGTTCGCCGTACCGCGGTCCGAGGTGGCGCGGGTGCATGCCTCGTCCGGTACGACGGGGCGCCCGACGGTGGTTGGCTACACCAAGCGGGACCTCGACAACTGGGCCGACCTGATGGCGCGGTCGATCCGGGCGGCGGGCGGTCGTGCGGGCGATGTGTGTCATGTTGCCTACGGCTACGGTCTGTTCACCGGCGGGCTCGGCGCGCACTACGGAGCCGAGCGGCTCGGGTGCACCGTCGTACCCGTGTCCGGCGGCATGACCGAGCGGCAGGTGGACCTGATCCGCGACTTCGGCGCGCGGATCATCATGGTCACCCCGTCGTACTTCCTCTCGATCGTCGACGAGATGTCCGCCCGCGGCCTCGATCCACGCGACACCTCGCTGCGGATCGGGATCTTCGGCGCCGAGCCGTGGACCGAGGCGATGCGCACCGAGGTCGAGGAGCGGACCGGGATCCACGCGGTCGACATCTACGGCCTGTCCGAGGTGATGGGGCCGGGCGTGGCGCAGGAATGCGTCGAGACCAAGGACGGCCTGCACATCTGGGAGGACCACTTCTACCCGGAGATCATCGACCCGGTCACCGGCGAGGTACTTCCCGACGGCTCCGAAGGCGAACTGGTCTTCACCACGCTGACCAAGGAAGCCTTCCCCGTACTGCGCTATCGCACCCGCGACCTGACCCGGTTGCTACCCGGCACCGCCCGCCCCGGAATGCGCCGGATGGAGAAGATCACCGGCCGTACCGACGACATGATGATCGTCCGCGGCGTCAACGTCTTCCCGACCCAGATCGAAGAACAGATCCTCCTGGTCGACGGCCTCACTCCCCACTACCTCTGCGTCCTCACCCGCCCCGGCCGCCTGGACGAACTGACCGTCCAGGTAGAAGCTGCCCCCGACCTGTCCGACCACACCACCGCCGCCACCACCCTCGCCCACCGCATCAAGGACCGAGTAGGCGTAACCGCGGCGGTGGAAGTCCTGCCCCCACACGCCCTCGAACGCTCCCTGGGCAAGGCGAAACGCATCCGCGACGATCGCACCTAAAGCAGGGACTCGGCCTGGGTTTCCAGGTGGCGGGTCTTGCGGAAGGCGGGTGGGCGGATGTGGGGACGGACGAGGGCCTCGACCTCGAAGTCGTCGAGGTTGAACTTCGCGGCGATCTCGCGGTACGACGCACCGGTGCGGACCTCGCCGATCACATCCTCGACGCGGACCTCGGAGCCGTCGACCAGCGGCTGGCCGTAGGCGCGTTCCGGGTCCACGATCACGTCGATGTCGTGGTAGATGACGAGCCGGAGCATTGCGGCGTACCCGTCGTCGGACCAGCCGATCGCGGCCGAGCCACGCCGGAGTACGCCGGGGAAGCCGCCCTGGCTGTCGCGGATGCGCTCCCATCCGGCCTCGCGGCCCTCGTTCGAGATCTCGATGAGCAGGTCGCGCCCGTCGTATGCCAGGCCGGACCAGGCGAGCGGGTAGTGCCGGCCGGCCCGGGAGCGGAGGGCGACCGCGGCCTCGCCGATCGCCTGCAGCGACAGACCGGAGCGGCGCAGGTGCCGCAGCATGTGAGTCTCGACCAGCCCGGCGAAGGTGATCGTCGGTTCACCCCGGCTCGCGGTGCCGGCCTCGAGCGCACCCGAGCGCAACCAGTCGCCGAGCGTGGTGGCGGGCAGTCCGAGGTGGAGCGCGACCTCGGCACGGGTGTAGAGCGGCAGGTCGAATCGTGGGTCCACGTCTCACCTCATCGCGCGGTGCGGGCGCTGTGCTGATCCCGAGCATGCCATCCGCGGATCGCACCTTGGGCACCCACCGACCGTTTCGCGGCCGGAAATGTGGTTGCCGGGTGCACAAGGCGGGGGTGTACGGTGCTGCTGCCGGTGGACGACACCGCCGGCGGCGGAGAGGAGGTGAGCGCGATGTCGAGTCCGACTGTCGTGCTGCCCGTCCGCCGTACCCGCGGCTGAGACCGGGTGGCTCCTCATCGCTACAGGAGCTTTCGAATGACCGAAGTACAACGTCCGCCGCTGACCGCCGACGAGCGCGTCCAGCTGATCGGATGGCTCGACCTGCAGCGTTCCTTCGTCCGGATGAAGTGCGAAGGAATCGCCGAAGAAGATGCCCACCGCAAGGTTCTGGAGACCTCGCCCCTGATGACTCTGGCAGGACTGGTCGCGCACCTGCGCTGGAACGAGTGGTCCTGGTTCCAGCTCAACCTGATGGGCGTGGCCGACACCGGCCAGAGCCCATGGACCGAGGGTGGCCACCCCGACGCCGAGATGATGGTCGACGACGTACCGCTCGCCCAACTGCTCGACGAGTACGACGCCGAATGCGCACGATCCAACGAAACCATCGCCGTACTGCCGCTCGACACCGTCGAGCAAGGGCCGTACGCCGCCAAGGGTGAGGCCGCCTCGCTCCGCTATATCCTCTGCCACATGATCGAGGAGACCGCCCGCCACGTGGGACACATGGACATCATCCGAGAGCTTCTCGACGGCAACACCGGCTACACGAAGATGAGCCCGGCATGAGGCCGCCGCTGACCGCCGACGAGCGGACCCAGCTGACCGGCTGGCTCGATCACCTCCGGTCGCTCGTCCGGACCAAGTGCGATGGCCTGAGCGAAGCCGACGCGCACCGGCAGGTGCTGCCGACCTCGCCGTTGATGACGGTGGCGGGACTCGTGGCTCACCTCCGCTGGATCGAGTACTCCTGGTTCAGCATGAACCTTCTGGGTACGCCGGACACCGGCCAGACCCCGTGGACCGACGACGGTCACGTCGACGCCGAGATGTTCGTCGACGACGTACCGCTCGCCCAACTGCTCGACGAGTACGACGCCGAATGCGCGCGGTCCAGCGAGATCGTGGCCGGCTTCGACGACCTCGGCGACGTGGAACGGGCCGAGCAGGTCCGCGACTCCGGCAAGGCGTCCGTCCGGTACATCCTGTGCCACCTGATCGAGGAGACCGCGCGCCACCTGGGCCACCTCGACATCATCCGGGAACTGCTCGACGGAGCGACCGGCTACGAGAAGCTGAACTGAGCGTTGCGGGGGCGGTCTTCGCGCGGACATTCCGCGCGAAGACCAAACCCGGTTACACCTGCGCCGAGGGGTGGATAGGATGTCCGGCATCTGGCACGGGGTAGCGACAAGAGGTGTGATGAGGGAACCCTCCGTACGCCGTTATTCCGGGCGGTCAGTCGAGGAGTGGAAGGCCGCGCGCCGGGAACGGCTGCTGGCCGCCGCGCTCGAACTCTTCGGGACCGAAGGATATCCGGCGACATCCGTGGAACGCCTGTGTACACAGGCGAAAGTGTCCACCCGGCACTTCTACCACGAGTTCCAGAACAAGGAAGCCGTCCTGCTCGCGGTGCACGCGCAGGTGATCGAACTGGCGGTCCGGAGCACCGGGGACGCGCTCCGCCGGACGGCCGACCGGCCGGTCCGGGAGCGGATCACCGCGGCCGTCGACTCGTACCTGCGGACCATCATGGCGGACCTGCGCCGGGCCCGGATCTCGTTCGTCGAGGTGGTCGGCACCAGCCCGGCGGTCGAGGAGCAGCGGATCGCGTTCCGGGAGCTGCTGATCGGCAGCGTCCGCGACCTCGGCGACACCGCGGTCGAGCGCGGTGAGATCAAGCGCAAGGACTTCCGCTTCCTCGCGCTGGCGTTCTTCGGCGCGGTGAACACCGTCGTCTACGACTGGATGCTGGCCGAACCACGCCCGCCGGAGCAGAAGGTGCAGAAGTCACTGCGAGACCTCGCCGTACAGCTCATCACCGCCTAGTCCGGGCTGTAGCGCTTCCGTAGCTCGGCGAGGGTTTCGTCGCGGGTGAGTGCGGCGCCGGCGTCGTAGCTCGCGTCGTACTGTTCGTTGCCCAAGGCATCACGTAGCCGATCGATGGCCCGCTGTACGTCGCCGTCCGGGACCGACCGCATCCCGCGCAGCACGTTCGCCATCCCGAGCGTCCGCGCCGCCTGCTCGGTCTCGCCGGCCGCCACGTCCACATCCACCGCGGTCTCGACGACGGCCGCCACCAGCGGCATGTCCTCGGTGGTGAGCGCCAGTCGCACCGCCTCGCGGTTGTGCTGCTTCGCCTTCTCCAGGTCGCCGGTGGCCGCATACGTCCGGCTCAGCTGCGCGAGCATGCTGGCCTGTCCGTGCGGCGCCATCCGCTCGGCGTCGAGGTCGAGCATCCCGTACGCGCGTTCGGCCAGGTCTCTCGACTCGTCCAGCCGGTCGGTCCGGTACGCCGCCCGCGCGAGACCCATGTAGGCCATCGCCTGACCGCCGCGGGATCCGGTTTCCTCGGACAGCCGCAACGCACGCTCCAGGTCGGCCTGGGCACCGTCGATGTCGCCCAGCTCGATCCGGCTCATCGCCGCCCCGCCGAGCAACTGCGCGACACCTTCCGACGTACCGAGCTCTTCGATCAGCCGGAGTGCCTCCGTCAGCGACTCCAGCGACTCGGCATGCTGCCCGACGGCGGCCTGGTAGCCGGCGAGTCCGCGCAGCGCCATCGACGTACCGAAGCGGTCGCCGAGCTGGCGGAAGCCGTCGAGCGCGACGGTCAGGTTGGCCGCCATCTGCTCGACCTCGCCCTCGTTCTCGCGGAACATCGCGCCCATCATGATGCCCATGTTCCGGACCCAGGGATCCGGATGCTCGCCGGCTGCCTCCAGTTCGCGGAAGCAGGTCGCCTTGTCCCGCCGGATCGCCGCCCAGACCGCGTTGGTGAACAGGCCGATCCCGGCGTCCACGAGTTGCTGGTGCCGCCGGGTCATCCAGCGGACCGTCGCCAGCCCGCGGATCATCTGCTGGAACGACTTGACCTGGTCCTCGCCGCTCGACATCTGCCCGAGCGCGAGCAGGTACAGCGCCTCGGCCTTGTCCAGCGGCAGGCTCTTCCCGGGGACGGCGAGGGCGGCCCGCATCCAGTTGACCGCTTCGGCCGGGCGGCCGCTCATCGTCCAGTACTCACCCAGCACGGCGACCATCTGTACGGCGATGCGCGCCGAGCCGATGTCGATCGCCGTACGCAGCGCGTCGAGCAGGTTCTCGTTGTCGGCGGTCAGCCGGGCGATCCACTGGATCTGCTCACCGGTCCGCAGCTTCGGTCGGGCCTGGCGGAGCATCCGGCTGAAGTACGCCGTGTGCTTGCGCCGGAAGTGCTCGTACTCACCCGAGGCCTTCAGCTGCTCCGCGCCGTACGCACGGACCGTCTCCAGCATCCGGTAGCGCACGGATCGCTCGTCGGCCGCGGCCTCCACGAGAGACTTGTCCACCAGCGACGCCAGGACACTGAGCACGGACTCGGGCGGAATGTGGTCGTCGCTGCAGATCTGCTCGGCCGCGTCCAGCGTTGCTCCGCCCGAGAACAGTGAGAGCCGCCGGGCGACCGCCTGCTCGTCCGGATCGAGCAGGTCCCAGCTCCACTCCACGACGGCGCGAAGGGTCTGGTGCCTGGGCAGGGCGGTCCGGGAGCCGCTGGTCAGCAGCCGGAACCGGTCCGCGAGCCGGTCCACGATCTGTGGCGGAGTGAGCGCCCGCAACCGAGCCGCGGCCAGCTCGATCGCCAGCGGCATCCCATCCAGCCGGCGGCAGATCTCGGCGACCGCGTCCCGGTTCTTGTCGATCAGCGCGAAGTCGGGGCGTACGGCGCGCGCCCGATCCACGAACAGCTGCATCGCGGGGTAGTCGTCGGTGTCGTTGTGCTCGTCCTCGGGCGGCATGGCGAGCGGGCCGACCGGGTGCAGGTGCTCACCGGGGATGCTGAGGGGCTCGCGGCTGGTCGTCAGCACCCGGAGCCGCGGGCAGGAGGCCAGCAGGGAGTCGACCAGTCCGGCGACCTCCTGAATCAGGTGCTCGCAGTTGTCGAGCACGAGCAGGACCCGGCGGTCACCGATCACCTCGACTAGCCGGAGCGTTGCGGCACGGCTGGTCGGGATGTGCTTCGGCGCGAAGCTGGCCGGCTGTACGTCGACGTACTCGCTGGCGCCGAGGGTCGACAGGACTGCTGGTGCCACGTCGGCTGCGTCACCGAGTGGCGCGAGCTCTACGAACCAGATGCCGTCGCCGCTCTGGTCCACGAGCGTCCGGCCGGCCTCAGTGGCCAGTCTGGTCTTGCCGGCGCCGCCCGGGCCGACCATGGTCACCAGTCGGGTCCCATTGCTCATCAGACGGGTCAGCTCGGCCACGTCCTCCCGGCGGCCGACGAAGCTGGTCAGCGGCGCACGCAGGTTGCTCCGGGGCGCTATCGGCGCCGGCACCGGCACGGTGGAGGACTTCGCGGTCGGGTCGACTGTGTCACCGCGTAGCACTGACACGTGGAGGTCGCGGAGGCGGATGCCAGGGTCGGCCCCCAGCTCGTCGGCCAGCGTGGTCCGGACCCTCTCGTACGCGGACAGGGCCTCGGCCTGGCGGCCATCGGCGTACAGGGCGCGGATGAGGAGCTCGTGGACGCGCTCCCGGAGTGGGTGCGTGACGGCGAGTTGCTCGAGGTCGGCGATCCGGTCCCGTGCCTGGCCGCAGGTCACGGCGGCCTCCGCGAGGTCCTCGGCGGCGGCGAGCCGGAGCTCGGCCAGGCGGTCCGCCTCGACTGCTGCGAACGGGAGGTCGCGCAGGTCGGTGAGGGCTTCGCCGCGCCACAGCTTGTCGGCCTGGGTCAGGAGCGTGTGGGCCTGCTCCGGCTCGGACCTGAGCAGCGCGCGGCCGCGGCGTACCAGGTCTTCGAACTGGAGGGCGTCGACGCAGTCCGGACCCATGGTCAGGGTGTAGCCCGCCGGGCCGGACTGGACCGAGATGCTGGACTCGGTCGCCGGGAGACCGGCGCGCAGGCGGGACACGAGCGACTGCAGCGCGTTGGCACTCGGGGCCTCACTGCCCCACAGTCCGTCGACCAGCGTCTCGACGCTGACCGGCCGCCCGGCGCTCAGCGCGAGACGCGCCAGCAATCCGCGCAGGCGGGCGCCGCGGATGTCGAGCGGAGTCCCGTCAGCCGCCCACATCGCGAGAGGCCCAAGCACCGCTATGCGCACTCCCCCAGCCTCGCACATCGCACCGACCAAACCCCCCTGCCTTTTGTCACTCAGCTCCTCTAAGGTCGGAACCCGTGACACATATCGCCGAGCAGACGCAGAACGCACTTACTCGTATCGTCGCCGAACGCCAGTCCAAGGGACGGGTTCCCGGGGTGGTGGGCGCCGTGGCCCGCGCCGGGAAACTGGCCTGGTCGACCGGCGCCGGATCGGCCGACCTGGGGAATCCGGGCGTGCCGCCGACCGCGGACTCGCAGTTCCTGATCGCGTCGCAGAGCAAGACGTTGACCGCGGTCACGATCATGGCGTTGCGAGACGAGGGCAAGCTCAGCCTGGACGACACCGTCGACAAGCTGATCCCGGGCAGCAGGCACGAAGGCATCACCGTCCGCCAGATGCTCAGCCACGCCAGCGGCATGCAGCGCGAGCCCGTCGGCGACGTCTGGGACCTGATGAAGTTCCCGTCCCGCGACGAGCTGGTCGAAGGATGGAACGACGCGGAGCGGATCGGCAAGCCGCACAACCGGTTCCACTACTCCAACCTGGTGTTCGCCCTGCTCGGTGAGATCGTCGCGCGGATCGACGGCCGGTCCTGGTACGACTCGGTCAAGGCACGGATCCTCGACCCGCTCGAGATGCGCCGTACGACGGTCGGCATGGACGGCGGACCGGCGCAGACCGGGTACTACGTGCCGCCGTGGACCGACGTACCGGTGCGGGAGCCGTTGCTCGACATGGGCGCGATGGACGCCTGCGGCGGGCTCGCATCGACGGCCGAGGACCTGGCCAAGTGGGCGATGTTCATCGCGGACCCGGTGGACGAGGTGCTGTCGAAGGACACCATCGACGAGATGTGTCAGGTCCAGATCATGGCCGACGTGGACCGCTGGCAGCTCGCGTTCGGGCTCGGGTTCATGCTGCTGCGCCGCGGTGACCGGCTGTTCGTCGGCCACGACGGCGGGTTGCCGGGTCACATCACGTCGACGTTCGTCCACCGCGAGTCCGGTACGGCGGGGATCGCGCTCTTCGGCGCCACGTCCTCCCCGGCACCGAGCGCGCTGGCCACCGACCTGATCATCAAGGTCCTCGAGGAGGACCCGCTCCCGGCCGAGCCGTGGGTCCCCGGCACCGACGTCCCGGCCGAGGTGGCCGGTGTGCTCGGCACCTGGTTCACCGAAGGCAGCCCGTTCGCGTTCACGGTCAAGGACGGTGTGCTCCAGGCCAAGTCCCCCGCGGCTGCGGAGTGGCAGTCCCCCGCCGTCTTCGAAAAGATCGCCGAAGACACCTACCGGACCATCTCCGGCCGCGAAACCGGCGAACTCCTCCAGATCACCCGCGACCCCTCCGGCACTCCCATAAAGTTGCACTGGGCAACCTATCTCTGCACCCGCGAACCGCTGGCCTTCGCCGACATCAACCCCGGCTAGACCACGCAGAAGTCATTGCCCTCCGGGTCCTGCATCCAGAAGTGGTCGAGGGTGGTGGAGTTGTCCATCGGAACTTCGCGGATCAGCGTGGCGCCGGCGGCGATCAGGGTTTCGGCTTTGGTGCGGATGCGTTCTTCGCGGACGTGCTGGGGCTCGGTCCGGCCGCCGGCCACCTGGAGGTCGAGGTGGAGGCGGTTCTTGACCGTGCGCGGCTCGGGGACCTTGAGGAAGGAGATCGGCGGGAGCACGCCGTCGGGGTCGGAGATCGAGGCCCCGTCGTCCCACTCGCTCTCGGGCACGTTCATCGCGGTCAGCCAGTCCTCCCAGCTGTCCCAGCCAGCGGGTGGATCCGACTCGGTGTAGCCCAGCGCCGTACACCAGAAGCGCGCGACCACGGCCGGGTCGGCGCAGTCGATGGTGAGCGTCCAGTTCGTCGTCATACGACCACTCTGACGCTCACCACCGACAGGTTTCAGGTACGGCGGCGGTACGCGCGGATCGCCAGCGGGGCGAAGACCGCGACCAGGCCGACCATCCAGGCCAGCGTGATCAGCAGCGGCTTCTGGAGCGCGCCGCCGCCCATCAGGGCCCGTTCGGTGTTCACCAGATAGGTGATCGGGCTGACCTTGGTGAAGGCCTGCAGGAAGCCCGGCAGCGTGCTCGTCGGAACGAAGATGTTGCTGCCGAAGGTCAGCGGGAACATCACCAGGAACGCGATGCCCTGCACACCTTGGGCGGTCTTCATGGTCAGGCCGAGCCAGACCCAGATCCAGCACATCGACAGCGCGAACAGCAGCACGATCAGCATTGCCAGCAGGCCGTTGCCGACGCCGTTGTGGAAGCGGAAACCGAGCACGAACCCGCTCGTCATCAGGATCACGATCGACAGCGAGTACCGGACCGCGTCGCCGAGGACCGCACCGATCAGCGGCGAGATCCGCGCGATCGGCAGGCTGCGGAACCGGTCGAACACGCCCTTGGCGAAGTCGTCGTTCAGACCGACCCCGGTGCCCATCGTCGCGAACACCACGGTCTGCACCAGCAGACCGGGCAGCAGCACCGGCAGGTAGCCGCGCCAGCCGCCACCGCCCGCGATCGCTCCGCCGAACACGAACAGGAACAGCGCCAGGAAGATGATCGGCTGGAACGTCACGTCCGCCAGGGCTTCCGGGTTCTGCCGGATCCGGACGATGTTGCGCCAGGCGAGCGTCAGGCTCTGCGACACCCAGGCGAACGGCCGTGACCGGTGACCCAGGTGGGCAGGTGGTTCAAGAGTTGCGGTGGTCATCGGCCTACTCCTTCCAGTACGGCGTCGGGCTTCTTCTCTTCGGCGGTGTGACCGGTCAGGGCGAGGAAGACCTCGTCCAGGCTGGGCAGCCGCAGCGACAGCTCGGTGACCGCGATCCCCGCCTCGTCCAGCCGCCGTACGACGACCGGCATCGACGAGCCGTCGCTCACCGGAACGCTGACGAGGGTGTTCACCACGTCGACGCTCGGACGCGTACCGGTCGACTCCGCGACGATCGCGGCGACCCGCTCGAGATGCGCCGGCTCGGCCGGACGGACGTCCAGCGACTGCTTGCCGGCCTGCGCCTTCAGCTCGGCCGGCCGGCCGGAGGCGACCACAGAGCCCTTGTCGAACACGACGATCGAGTCGGCCAGCGCATCGGCCTCCTCCAGGTACTGCGTGGTGAGCAGGACCGTGGTGCCGTCGAGGACCAGGTTGCGGATCGTCTCCCAGACGCCGTTGCGGGCGTGTGGGTCGAGTCCGGTGGTGGGCTCGTCCAGGTACAGGATGCTCGGGTTGCCGACCAGGCTCGCGGCCAGGTCGAGCCGGCGACGCATACCGCCGGAGTACGTCTTCGCGATCCGCTCACCCGCGTCGGTGAGCTCGAACCGCTCCAGCAACTGGTCCGCCCGGGCCCGGGACTGCTCCCGCGAGAATCCGAGCAGCCGGCCGATCATGATCAGGTTCCGGCGGCCGGACATGTCCTCGTCGACCGAGGCGTACTGTCCGGTCAGCCCGATGATGCCGCGGACCTTGCCGGCCTCCCGGACGACGTCGTACCCGCCGACAGTGGCGTGGCCGGCGTCGGGCCGGAGCAGCGTGCCGAGAATGCGGACCGCGGTCGTCTTGCCGGCGCCGTTCGGGCCGAGGACCCCGAGGACCGTGCCGGTGGGCACGCTCAGGTCGACGCCGGCAAGCGCGGTCGTGTTGCCATATTTCTTGACCAGACCGACCGCCTCGATGGCGACCTGGTTCGTTGTGGTCATCGGTTCCTCCCAGTGGACTTACTTCACTGGGAATACAGTGGCGCGCGGCCCTGTCACCGACCTGGCACTTGCCTGACACCCCGTGCCAGCGTGCTGTCTCAGCCCTTCAGCGGGACGATCTGGTTGGCCAGCAGCGCCTGGTAGGCCTCCGGGTTGTACCGGGCCAGGTGACCGCGCGCCCTGCGGCGGTACTTGAGGATCTGCCGGGTGCCGATCGCCCAGAGCACGTACTGGAACGCCAGCGCGAACTTGAAGTCCTCGATCGTCTGCGGCGCCCCACCGGACGAGGTGTCGAGCAGGATGCCGACCATTCCGATACAGAGCAGCGTGGCGATGAACCCGCCGGTGTTGACCATCCCGTTGGCCGCACCGAAGCGCGTGGCCGGGTTGAACGTCCGCGCATAGTCCAGTCCGAGCATCGAACCCGGACCACCGGCAGCCTGTACGACGATCAGCAGCAGGAGCACCGGCATCGGCGCACGGCCCGGCCAGAGCAGTACGACGGTCCACATCAGCACCGAGCCCGAGATCACCGCCAGCACGATCCACGACCGGTAGAACGGGAATCTGGCGGCGGACCGACCGACCAGCGGGCCGTAGCAGAGTCCCGCGAGCACCGGGACGATCAGCATCGCCGCAGCGGTCGTCGGCGCGACGCCCTGGCCCTGCACGAGGAACGGATAGCCCCAGAGCAGTCCGAACGTGCTGCCGGAGAAGCTGGTGGTGAAGTGCGTCCACAGCCCCAGCCGGGTACCCGGCTCCTTCCAGGCGCGACGCAGGTTCTTCTTGACCTCGTGGAGCGGCTGCTTCGCACGGCGGAGCGGTTCGTCGTACGGCGTGTCCTTGATCAGGAACAGCACCAGTACGCCGGCCACGAGGCTCAGCACGCTCGCACCGGCGAACGTCGGCGTCCAACCGAAGGCATGGAACGCAGCAGCCATCGGAACGGTCGACATGATTGCTCCGAGCCCGCCGAGCATTCCGGTCGCCTGTGACATCACCGGCTGCCGCAGCGCAGGGAACCAAGACATGACCACGCGCAGCACACTGATGAACACCAGTGCGTCGCCAACACCCAGTACTGCGCGTGCAGCGAGCGCAGCGGGGTACGAATCGACCAGGCTGAACGCGGACTGCGCTGCGAACAGCAGTCCGGACGCAGCGATCAGCAAACGCTTGGAGCCGTACCGATCGAGCAGGATGCCGACAGGCACCTGCATGGCGGCATACACGGTGAGCTGTACGACCGTGAAGCTGGCCAGTGCGGATGCGGAGATGTGGAAGCGCTCAGCGGCCTGCAGGCCGGCCACGCTCATCGAACCGCGGTGCAGCACGGTGACGAGGTACGTCAGGACAGCAGTGGTCCACACCGCCCAGGCTCGCCGACCGCCCAGGGGGAAGAGGAGTTCGGTCACCGAGTGCCCCGCAGATCATTGGCGGCTTCGGCGATGTGCGCGATGACAAGGTCACGGAACCGCTTGACGCTGTTGCCGCCGAGCGCGTCGATCATCTCCTGGTGGGCAGTGATCGACTTGTCCATCCGGGCCGGCTGCACCTCGATGCCGGGCACACCCATCCGGACCTGGCGGTCGCGCAGGCTGTTGTAGAGCTTGGCCAGGATCTGGTTGCCGGCGGCATCGACAATTGCCTCGTGGAAGGCACGATCGGCCTCCAGGAAGCTCTTCGCGTCGCCCGCCTTGCGGTGCGCGCGCATCTCGTCGACCCGCTGGGTGAGCCGCTCGATCAGCTGCTTGCGCCGCGGCCACACCTTGGCGGCGGCGTGGGTCTCGATCAGCTCGCGCGCCTCGAGCACGTCCTCGATCTCCTGCGGCAGCACCGGCAGGACGAGCGCGCCCTTCTTCGGGTACAGCTTGACCAGGCCGGACTCCTCCAGGCGGAGCAGCGCCTCGCGCACCGGCGTACGGGACACGCCGACCGCTGTGGCCAGCTCGCCCTCGGTCAGCAACTCGCCGCCGGGGTAGACCCGGTCGAGGATCGCTGCCTTCACGTACGCGTACACGCGCTCGGCCGCGGGGATCTTCTCCACCCCCGGCGCGGCCTCGACCACCACCCGGGCGATCTCCGCGGTCTCGTCTCCCAGGATCAACGCTTCACTCGCCGGCTCCGGCGCCCCGCTCACCACTGAACTCCCCAAACCCATACGACTGGTATCTCTGTTGTATCTATCTTACACACACCCCAATCCACCGGTTCGGCGGGTTATTCCCCAGCTTGTCCACGAGTTATCCACAGGCAGATCCACAGGATGTGGGCAACTGAGCGTGAACTGCCGGACGCTCGGTAGTGACGAATGCAGGGTTTCCCCTGCGTTGTGGACAAGGAACTCCGTCTGTCCGGAAACCGCTCTAGAGTCTCCGGATACGGCCCGGGCCCGTCCGCCCAGGGCCGAGCCCCGAGGAGGCAGCGTGTCCCGAACTTCCCGTCCCCGCCGGCTGTCCGCAAGCCTTGCCGCCGCGACGCTGGCGCTGACGTCCCTCAGCGCCGCGACGGCGTACGCCGCACCGCTCGACGACGCCGCGCCTGGCCCGCTGATGAACTACGTGATCAACGCCAAGGCCTCGCCGGGACATGTCCGGAAGGTCGAGGACGCGGTGCAGCACGCCGGCGGGACGGTGCTCTCGTCGTACCGGGAGTTCGGGGTGGTCGTCGCGCAGTCGACCAACGCGAACTTCAAGGTCGACGTGCGCGCCGGACGCAACGGGCGCGAGGTGCAGTCCGTCGGCGCGACCCGGACCGCGGCCGTCAGCGAGGGGGCGAGCGGGCTGAGCTCGGTCGACTCGGTCGATGAGACCACAGCGACGCCGGTGCCCGACCCGCGCGAGAGCGAGCAGTGGGACATGGTCCAGATCAAGGCGGACCAGGCCCACAACGTGACCGACGGCTCGCGGCGCGTGCTGGTCGGCATCAACGACAGCGGCGTGGACGACACCCACCCCGACCTCGCGCCGAACTTCGATGCGCGCGACTCGGTCAGTTGCGTGAAGAACGGCGTACCGGACCAGACGCCGGGCATCTGGCGGCCGACGACCAGCCCGCACGGGACGCACGTCGCGGGCACGGTCGCCGCAGCGCGCAACGGTGTCGGCATCGTCGGCGTCGCGCCGGGTGTGCGGATCGCATCGGTCAAGGTGGTCAACGACGACGGCTTCATCTACCCGGAGTACTCGATCTGCGGGATCGTGTGGGCCGCTGAGCACCACATGGACGTGACGAACCACAGCTACTTCATCGACCCGTTCCAGTTCTGGTGCAAGGACAACGGGGACCAGGGTGCGGTGCAGGAAGCGGTGCGGCGCGCGTACGCGTGGGCCGCTGACCTCGGGACGCTCTCGGTCGCCGCGGCCGGCAACTCGAACTACGACCTGTCCAACAAGACCACGGACACCACCAGCCCGAACGACTCGACCCCGGTCGCCCGGACGATCGACAACAACTGCCTCGACATGCCGACCGAGCTGCCCGGTGTGATCACCGTCGCCAGCACCACGCAGGACCGGGCGAAGAGCAGCTTCTCGAACTTCGGCCTGCACAAGATCGACGTCGCGGCTCCCGGTAGCTCGATCCTCTCGACGCTGCCCGGCGGTGGCTACGGCTCGATGAGCGGTACGTCGATGGCGTCGCCGCACGTCACCGGCATCGCCGCCCTGCTGAAGTCCACACACCCGTGGTGGGGCCCGCGCGACCTCGAGCGCGCCCTGCAGCGCGAGGCCGACGACACCGCCTGCCCGACCACCCCTGACGCCCGCTGCACCGGCACCACGGCCAACAACGCCTTCTACGGCGAAGGCATCGCCGACGCGTTGGACGCCGTACACCGCTAAGCCGAGTGGGGGTCCACCGCCCGGGGCCCCCACTCACTCCCAGATCCAGTGCGGTCGGCTAGCTCGTGGTGATGAGGATGATGCCGGCTACTACCACCGCCGCGGCTGCGGCGCGTTTGGGGCCGAAGCGCTCGCCGAAGAAGAGGGCGCCGATGAGGGCTCCGAAGATGATGCTGGTCTCTCGGAGCGCGGCGATGGCGGCGAGGGTGCCGCGGGTTTGGGCCCAGAGGACGAGGCCATAGGCGGCCATGGAGACGACGCCGCCGGTCAGGCCGGAGAGAATCGCGGGGCGAGGCAGGTTGAAGGTTTGCGGACCGCGCCAGAACACGACGGCCAGCGGGACCGCGAAGCCCTGGAGCATGAACACCCAGCCCATGTAGGTGGCAACTGGCATCTTGTGCACCGCGACCCCGTCGACCACGGTGTAGGACGCGATCATCAGACCGGTGCCGAATGCGGCCAGGAGAGCCGGCAGTTGACTCCGGCCTGGGCGTCCGATGAACACCAGCCCGATCAGACCGGCAGAGATCAGCAACACACCGGCCAGCTCGATGACTGCCAGGTGCTGATGCAGCAGGACGATCGACACCACAGCCACCACCCACGGTGACGTACCGCGAGCAAGCGGATACATCTGGCTGAACTGACCCAGCTGGTACGACGCCAGCAATCCGCCCAGATAAGCAAGATGCAGCAGCGCCGACGCAACGATGTAGCCCCACGTGCCGGCCGGCGGCAGGCCCATCACGAGCACGGCGACGAGCCCGATCACCCCGGCCGCGAGCTCGAACAACGCGAGGCCGGCGACCCGATCCGGTGCCCCGTGCGCCATCGCGTTCCACGTGGCGTGCAGAACCGCCGCCCCCAGGACCACCAAGATCACCACCACCGCAACACCTTCTCACCACCCGGCCGACATGGCAGCCGGATTACGCCGGCCGCGGACCGATGGCTGAGTAGGTTCATCGCATGCGACTTGTGCGGCAGGAGGAGTTCGGCGGGCCTGAGGTACTGCGGGCGGTCGAGGTGGATCGACCGGTGCCAGGACCGACCGAGGTACTGGTCGAGGTCCACGCCGCAGGAGTCAATCCGGTGGATTGGTACAGCCGCGCAGAGGAGGTGTACCTAGGCGCACCGCCGTACACGGTCGGCTGGGACGTCGCCGGCGTGGTGGTCGAGGCCGGGCTCGGAGCGAGCGGGGTAGCAGTCGGCGACGAGGTCCTTGGCATGCCGTGGTTTCCCCACGAGGCCGCGGCGTACGCGGAGTACGTGACGGCGCCGTCACGCCAGTTCGTCCGGAAGCCGACCAACCTGACGTACGCCGAAGCCGCCGGACTGCCCCTTGCCGGACTGACGGCGTGGCAGGCGCTCGTCGACGTCGCCGACGTACAACCTGGCGAGCGGGTCCTCGTGGACGCGGCCGCCGGCGGGGTCGGCCACCTCGCCGTCCAGATCGCGAAGTCGCGAGGTGCGTACGTCGTCGGCACCGCGAGTTCCGGCAAGCATGACTTCTTGAGGTCACTCGGCGTCGACGAGCCGCTCGACTATCACGATCCGAGCGCTGACCCGGGCGAGCTCGACGTGGTCATCGGGCTGGCTGGTGACGAGAGCGACCGCCGGTGGCTGGCGTTCGTGCGGCCCGGGGGGATCCTTGTCGGCGTACTGAGCGGTGTGCCCGACGATCTCGAGGAGGCGGCCAAGGCTCGCGGCGTGCGGTCCGGTCGCCTCCTCGTCGAGCCGGACCGGATCGGACTGCTCGGCCTGACCGGACTGGTCGAGGCCGGCGAACTGCGGGTGCATGTCGCGCAGACGTTCCCGCTCGAGCACGCACCGGATGCGCATCGGCTGGGCGAAACCGGCCGGGTCACGGGGAAACTCGTGCTCACCGTTCGCTGACCGTCGATGGCAGCACGCCCAGGTCGCGGAGGCTTTCGGCGGTTTCGAGGATGGTGGTCTTGACCTCGCGGGGTTGCCAGCCGAGGTCGGTTCGGGCGCGGTCGTTGTGGATGATCGGGCGCGGTAGGTCAGGGCCCGGCGCCTCCTCGGTGGGCGCGGGTGGGCCGAGGATCTGGGCGATCTCGAGGAAGCTGACGGTCGGGCCGTCGGCTACGGCAAGGAATCGTTTGCCTGCGGCATCGGGTGCGGACATCGCCCGCACGTGCAGGTCGGCGACGTCGCGCACGTCGACCACGCCGAAGCGTGCCCGTGGCGCGACGGTCATCGTGCCGTCGAGCATCATCTTGATCAGTTGGGTCGACGAACGCAGGTCGGCGGTGAGCGTCGGCCCGAAGATACCGGTCGGATTGACGACCACGAGGTCCGTGTCGGCACCGTGCATCAGATCCCACGCGGCCCGCTCCGCGATCGCCTTCGAGCGCGGGTACGGCGCGAGGCCCGGCGTATCCGGATCCGTCCAGTCGTCCTCGGTGAACTCAGCGCCCGGCTTCGGCGTGTACCCGACCGCAGCGAACGACGAGGTGAGTACGACGCGCCGCGCCCCGGCGTCACGCGCCGCCCGCAGTACCCGCAACGTGCCCTCGCGCGCCGGGACGATCAGCTCGTCCGGATCCTCCGGCTGCGTGACCGGGATCGGCGACGCGACGTGATGGACTTCTGAGCAGCCCTCCACCGCGCGCGGCCAGCCGTCGTCCGACATCAGGTCCGCGGTGACGATCTCCAGGCCGGTGTCGTCCGCACCACCTCGGCGTACGGCGGCACGCAGTTCGGCGGAGCGCGACGTCGAGCGGACCGTCGTACGGACCTCTTGGCCGTCGCGCAGGAGCTGAGCGATGAGGTGCGTGGCGAGGTAGCCGGAGCCTCCGGTGACCAGGATCATCGCAGTACCTCCACGACGCCGATGAGGCGATCGATGGTCGCGGCCTCCGCGGCGGCGTCGTCGCGGTCGCGGGCGTCCCAGAGCGCGGCCTTCTCGCGGAGGTACTCGAGCCGCACCCGTTGCGCGGCGATCTCCGTCTTGATCCGCTCCGCATGCCGCAGCAGCAGGTCACGCTGCTCGGCCGCAGCCTCCCGGCCGCGAGCGCGGTTGGCCAAGTACGTACGCATATCGCCGATGCCGACCCCGGCGGCTCGCAGACACGCCAGTGCCTCGAGGGTGTCGACGTCCGCGTCCCGGTAGCGGCGATGACCGCTCTGCGCGTCGCGGTCGATCGGACCGACGAGCCCGGCGTCCTCGTAGTACCGCAGCGTCGGCTCGCTCAGGCCGCTCCGCCGGGAGACTTCCTGAATGGTGAAAACCGTCATGCCGCCACGGTCACACACCTCAAGCGCTTGAGGTCAAACACGAAGGCCCGGGCGATCCCGCCCGGGCCTTTGTGCTCAGAACATCAGTGCGCGCGCCGGGTCCTCGAGGATGCCGGCGACGTCGGCGAGGAAGGTGGAGCCCTTCTCGCCGTCGATCAGGCGGTGGTCGAACGACAGCGCGAGCGTGGTGATCCAGCGCGGAACGATCTCGTCGTCCACCACCCACGGCTGCTTGCGGACCGCGCCGAAGGCGAGGATCGCGGCCTCGCCCGGGTTGATGATCGGCGTACCGGCGTCGACGCCGAACACGCCGACGTTGGTGATCGTGAACGAACCGCCGGCCTGGTCCGCCGGTTGCGTCTTGCCCTCGCGGGCGGTGGCGACCAGGTCGTTCAGCGCCCGGCACAGGTCGGGCAGGATGAGCGAGTCGGCGCTCTTGATGTTCGGGACGATCAGCCCACGCGGAGTGGCCGCGGCGATGCCGAGGTTGACCGCGCCCTTGTAGACGATCTCCTGCGCCTGCTCGTCCCAGGCCGCGTTGATGACCGGCGTACGACGGGCCGCGAGGGTGACTGCCTTCGCGACGATGAGCAGCGGCGAGACCCGGAGGTCCCGGAACGCCTTGTCACCCTTCAACCGCTCGACCAGCTCCATGGTGGCGCTGACGTCGACGGTGATCCACTCCGTCACATGCGGTGCGGTGAACGCGCTGGCGACCATCGCTTGCGCCATCACCTTCTGCACGCCCTTCACCGGGACGCGGGTGTCACCTTGCGCACTCACCACCGGTGCTGCCTCATAAGCGGGCGCGACCGGAGCCGCCACGTGACCCTCGACATCGGCCCGGGTGATGATCCCACCCGGCCCACTCGCGGTCACCGCACCCAGATCAATCCCCAGATCCTTGGCCAGCTTGCGAACGGGCGGCTTGGCCAGTACGTGCACCGACCCGGCCTGTTCGTTGCTCTTAGCAACAACCGGCTCGGGAGCAGGTGCAAGAGGCGGTGCGGCAGCAGCTACCGGAGCCGGACCAGCCGGCTTGCGGGCCCGGCGTTTGGCTTCGGTGGTTTTGGGGCCGTAGCCGACGAGGACCGCCGTGCGGCCGCTGGTTTCTTCGGCCGGCTCGGGGACGGTGGGGACCATGTCGTCGGCCAGGGCCTCGGCCGGCGAATCGGTTTCCACGGCGATGATCGGGGTGCCGACGTCGACCGTTTCGCCCTCGGGAACCAGGAGTTCTTTGACCACGCCGGCGAACGGCACCGGCAGCTCGACCAGCGACTTGGCGGTCTCGATCTCGACGATCGTGTCGTTGAGCTTGACCGTGTCGCCCGGCTTGACCTTCCAGCTGACGATCTCGGCCTCGACCAGTCCTTCGCCGACGTCGGGGAGGCGGAACTGCTGGATGCCCATCAGTACCCCATCACGCGGTCGACGCCGTCCAGCACCCGGTCGAGGTCCGGCAGGTAGTCGTCCTCCATCCGCGACGGCGGGTAAGGCGTGTCGAACCCGGTCACGCGCAGTACCGGCGCCTCGAGGTGGTAGAAGCACTCCTCGGTCACCCGCGCCGCGATCTCCGACCCCGTGCCGAGCGACAGCGGCGCCTCGTGCACCACCAGCGCGCGCCGGGTCTTCTTGACCGACGCGAAGATCGTCGCGAGGTCCAGCGGCGCGATCGTCCGCAGGTCCACGACCTCGAGGTTCCGCCCGTCCTCGACCGCGGCCTCGGCCGCCTGCAGGCAGGTCTTCACCATCGGGCCGTAGCAGAACAGCGTCGCGTCGGTGCCCTCACGGACCACCTTCGCCTGGTGCAGCGGCTGCACGGGCGGCACGGACTCGTCCAGCTCCGCCTTCTCGTGGTAGCGCCGCTTCGGCTCGAAGAACACCACCGGGTCGTCCGACGAGATCGCCTGCTGGATCATCCAGTACGCGTCCACCGGATCGCCGCACGAGACCACCTTGAGCCCGGGGACGTGCGCGAACAGCGTCTCCGGCGACTCCGAGTGGTGCTCGACCGCGCCGATGCCGCCGCCGTACGGGATCCGGATGACGACGGGCATCGTGATCCGGCCCGCGGAGCGGTAGTGCATCTTCGCGACCTGACTGATGATCTGGTCGTACGCCGGGAACACGAAGCCGTCGAACTGGATCTCGCAGACCGGCCGGTACCCGCGCAGCGCCAGGCCGACCGCGGTCCCGATGATGCCGGACTCGGCCAGCGGGGTGTCGATCACCCGGTCCTCGCCGAAGTCCTTCTGCAGACCCTCGGTGACGCGGAAGACTCCGCCGAGCTTGCCGATGTCCTCGCCCATGACGACGACCTTCGGGTCCTTCTCCATCGCGGCCCGCAGACCCGCGTTGATGGCCTTGCCGAGAGTGATCTTGGTCATCGCTCAGCCCTCGCCTTCGAACGACGCGGCGTACGCGGCGAACTGTTCGCGCTGCTCGGCGAGCTGCGGCGTCTCCTCGACGTACACGTTCTGGAAGAAGTCGGTGAGCACCGGGTCCGGCAGCGCGAGGCAGCCCGCCCGGAGCTCGGCGGCGATCTTGTCCGCCTCGGCCTCGACCTCGTCGAAGAAGTCGTGGTCGACGCCGGCATGCCGGGTCAGGTACGCGTGCACACGCTCGATCGGGTCCTTGAGCTTCCAGTGCTCGAGGTCCTCGTTGAGCCGGTACTTCGTCGGGTCGTCGGACGTGGTGTGCGCGCCCATCCGGTACGTGTACGCCTCGATCAGCGTCGGCCCGCTACCCTCGCGGGCCCGCTTGAGTGCCTGCTGCGTGACGGCGTACGTCGCGAGGACGTCGTTGCCGTCGACGCGGATGCCGGGGAAGCCGAAGCCCGCGGCGCGCTGGTACAGCGGGATCCGGGTCTGCCGGTCGATCGGCTCCGAGATCGCCCACTGGTTGTTCTGGCAGAAGAACACCACCGGCGCGTTGAACACCGAGGACCAGATGAACGCCTCGTTGACGTCACCCTGGCTGCTGGCGCCGTCGCCGAAGTACGCGATCGTCGCCTCGCCGTTGTCGGGGTCGCCGACCGCGTGGTCGCGCTGCTGGCCCATCGCGTACCCGGTCGCGTGCAGCGTCTGCGCGCCGATCACGATCGTGTACAGGTGGAAGTTGTTGTCCTTGGGGTCCCAGCCGCCCTGGTCGACGCCGCGGAACAGGCCGAGCAGCCGCAGCGGGTCGACGCCCTGACACCACGCGACACCGTGCTCGCGGTACGTCGGAAAGACCATGTCCTTGTCGTTCAACGCCCGGCCGGAGCCGATCTGCGCGGCCTCCTGACCGAGCAGGGACGCCCACAACCCGAGCTCGCCCTGGCGCTGCAGGGCCGTCGCCTCGGCGTCGATCCGGCGAACCAGGACCATGTCCCGGTAGAACCCCTTGATCGCCTCGTCGTCGAGGTCGAACGAATAGTCCGGGTGCTGGACGCGCTCACCTTCGGGCGTCAGCAGCTGGACGAACTCGACCTCCTCGGAGGCCTGGGGCGGACTGACCGGCGCCTCCACGGGCGCGAACACTTCCGGGGGAGTCCCCGGCACCGACTCACTCACATGCACTCCTCGGGTTCGAGCGCGGGATCGCCGCGACCGCAACGTTGCACGGGGCCGGCCCGTTTCGCCGGATGAGGCTTTCGCAGGCTGGTCCGCGTGATTCCAGGGGTTGATGCACTGCTGGCAGTGGACCTCCTCACCGGTCTCACTCCCATCTTGCCGGACACCGTACCGACCAGGTGCCTGATCCGCTAACTGTCTGGACTCCAGCGGGTACGGCGGTACCGGAAACGGTCTCAGGATGAGACACCAGTCCATCCGCTGGTCCCATCCCAGCGCTCATATTACAGATATCCGGCGCGTCGACGGCATGTGTCACAAATCCGTATCGATGACGGCCTGGCGGGAAACAGTGGATCGCTGGCCGGATACCGCCTTGCGCGGCGGATCGGCGGCTCATAGCGTAAGCATCGTTCTTGCATGACACCCCTGACGCCTCGAGGAGCACCCGATGGCCGCTTCCGCTCCGGCCACAGTGGCCGAGACCGGTTCCCGTACGCCCTCCGGCGCGATGATCTGGACCGCGCTGGGGGTCGTGTACGTCGTCTGGGGTTCGACGTACCTCGCGATCCGGGTGGTCGTGGACGCGAAGATCCCGCCGATGCTCGGGATGGCGTCCCGCTTCCTCATCGCCGCGGTCCTGATGGCCGCGGGGCTGGCCCTGAAGTCCGGCTGGCAGCGGCTGCGGATCACCCGGCAGGAGGCGATCGGCGCGGCCACCGTCGGCATACTGCTCCTTGCCTTCGGCAACGGCGCGGTGGCGATCGCGGAGCAGACGGTGCCGTCGGGCCTGGCGGCGCTGCTGGTCGCGGCGATCCCGTTGTGGCTGATGCTGCTGCGGGTCGGCGGCGGCGAGCGGCCGCGCTCGATGACGTGGGTCGGCGTACTGATCGGCTTCGGCGGGGCGGCACTGCTCGCGTTGTCAGGTGGCAACACGAGCGCGAAGCCGCTGTCGGTCGCGATCCTCGTGGTCGGGACGATCTGCTGGGCGACCGGTTCGCGGTTCGCGCCCCGGCTCGGCCTGCCCCGGGACCCGCTGGTGACCGCGCTGTACGAAATGGTCTTCGGCGGTACGGCGATGGTGCTGATCGGCGTACTGCGGGGCGAGCCGGCGCGACTGCACCTCGATCGCGTGGACGGGTCGGGGTGGATCGCGCTGGCGTACCTGGTCGTGTTCGGGTCGCTGCTCGCGTACACGGCGTACTCGTACCTGCTGGCGAACGCGCCGATCTCGCTCGTCGGGACGTACGCGTACGTGAACCCGGCGGTCGCGGTGTTCCTCGGGTGGCTGATCCTGAGCGAGAGCCTGACCTGGCAGATCCTGCTCGGCGGCGCGGTGATCATCGTCGGCGTCGCCCTGGTGGTCACGTCGGAGCGCCGGCGGAAGTGACCCCGTACGCCCGGGCCACGTCGTACGCGCGGGTGACCTAGTAATAAGGAAAGACCCGGGCCCACGAGGGACCCGGGTCTCCCACCGCTGCCGATGCGCGCGGCAGCGGGTCTGGCACCGGTCGCGCCCTGCCCCGAAAAACACGGCGCGAAACTCGGCAATGGTTCCAACGATATTCCGGCGGATCATGCTATTGCCAATTCGGCGACCACCGAGCCCGCCGAAACAATCTCCTGATTCACCGGGCATCCGTCACCCGCGCTGACTCAACGACGCACCCCGACGTCGGTTACGGGTGGTTCTGTTTCAACTTCCGCTCGCTCTTCCAACCGTCCTGTTGCTGGTAAGTTGCCTGGTCAGCACGGGATTGATTGCTTTGTCAGGGAAATCACCACCGGCCGGTCGTGCGGCCGCTCACGGCAGAAAATTCGACGAAAAAGTTTGTAACCGGTGCTGCCAGGTGTCGTTAGCACTAAGACGAATCCGTCAAACCCGAAAGGAAACCTGGCATAATGCAGGTAACTCGCAAGATCGTCGCGGCTGCGGCAGTGGCGACCGTCGCCACCCTGGGCCTGGCCACCATGGTGAGCGCCAACGTTCTGGACGACGCCCAGAAGAAGGCTCAGGACACCGGCCTGGCCGACGCGGCGTCGGCGGCCAGCAAGGGCTACGACAACGGCCACGCTCGCTGGTGGGGCATGCACAAGGACGGCTCGCTGGTCGCCCTTGACCGCAACGACCTCGGTGCGGTCCAGGCCTGCCACAACTTCGGCGCCGGCACCGGCATCGGCGGCACTGTGCCGGCCGAGGACATCACCGGCATCATCGGCTGGGGCAACGACGGCAACAGCATCACCGCCGTCAAGACCTGCGAGCAGAGCAACGAGCAGAACCGCAAGTGGTACAAGGCCGACGGCAACGGCGTTGTCTCGGTGAGCGACAACAAGGTCGGTCCGTGGCAGGTCTGCCACAACGAGATCGACGCCACGGGCATCGGCGGCACCGTGCCGCTGACCAACCCGACCGGCATCCTCGGCCTGGACAACGACGGCAACTCCATCGACTCGCTGAAGACCTGCGAGCAGAGCAACGAGCAGAACAACTGACCCTCCCTGGTCAGTGATGCAGGACCCGAACCAGCCACCTCGGTGGGTTGACTGATTCGGAGCAACACGCAACAACCGCGGCGCCGGGAGCAAGCCTCACTCCTCCCGGCGCCGCTCTTTGCTGTCCGGCCCCTGCGCCGCCCCGCACGCCGAGTCGTGGATCCTGGCTCCTCCAAACAACCCCAATCCACGACTCGCCGAACCGCCCCAAGCCAAACCCCACGACTCGCCGCAGGCAGGCCCCACCCACCCAGGTCGCCCATCAGCCGGATCCACGAAGCCCCACCCACCCCCGACCCCTCGCCCCCACTCGAGTCGTGGTGATTGGCTGGTGATGGTTCTCGCGAGTCGTGGATCGGGGTTGTTTGGAGGAGCCTGGATCCACGACTCGGCCGATGAGGCGTCCGCCGTACGCCACGACTCGGTGGAGGGGTGGGCGGCTTAGAGGTGGCGGAGGTCTATGGAGGAGCCGTTGGGGAGGTCTCGGGTCAGGAGGGACCAGATGCCGGTGGCGGCGGCTTCGGGGGTGGCGAGGGCGCCGGATTGCTTGAGGTCGTGGAAGCGGCCTACCGGCGGGAAGTCCGCCTCGTCCGTGGCGCGGATCTCGGACTGCATGGCGGTGTCGACCACGCCGGGGGCTACGGCGATGACGTGGCAGTTGGCGGGTTGTTCTTGGCCGACGGTGCGGACCCAGTGCTCCACGGCTGCTTTGCCGGCGTTATACGACGACCAGCCGGCGTACGCGGTCTTGGCGGCTCCGGAGGAGAGCATGACCAGGTGGCGTTCGCAGCTGAGGTGAGCCGATGCCCGGAGGAAGGCAGCACCCAGGACCTGCGGTGCGGCCGAGTTGAGCAGCACCGCCCGGGTGTAGGCGTCCGGGTCGGCTCCGGCCGCCGGGCCGATCGGGGTGATGGTGCCGGCGTTGTGGATGAAGATCGCGCGGTCCCCGTCGTACTCCGCCAGCTCTTTCGTGAAGTGCTGTTCGACGAGAGCCCAGTCAGCGGGATCCGAGAGGTCGGCCTTCAGGTGGTTCGGCGTACCGCCTCTGCGGGAGATGCCGATGACCCGAGCGTCCGGGAACGGCACCGCCGCGGCGAGGGCAGCGCCGATCCCGGCCGATGCTCCGGAGATCCAGACGAGCGCACTCACTGGCGCCAAGCGCAGGCGACGCCGAGGAAGAGGTCGTTGGCCTCGCGCTCGCCGACGGTGACGCGTACGCCGTCGCCGGGGAACGGCCGCACGGAGACCCCCTCGGCCTGCACGGCCTCGGCGAACTTGACCGTGTCCTCGCCGAGCTCGAGCCACACGAAGTTGGTCTCCGACTCCGGCACGTCCCAGCCGGCGGCACGCAGTTCGCCGACGACACGGGACCGCTCGACGACCAGCGCGTCGACCCGCTCGAGGAGCTCGTCCTCAACGGCAAGGGACGCGATCGCCGCGGCCTGCGCGACGTAGCTGACGCCGAACGGCAGCGCGCACTTCCGGATCGCGGCGACGACCTCCGGGTGCCCGATCGCGTACCCGACCCGGAACCCGGCCAGCCCGTACGCCTTCGAGAACGTCCGCAGGACCAGCACGTTCGGCCGGTCGCGGTACAGGTCGACGCCGTCCACGACCTCGGGGTCCCGGACGAACTCGCGGTACGCCTCGTCGACCACGACCAGGACGTTGGACGGTACGGCGTCGAGGAACGCGACCAGCTCGTCCCGGCGTACCACCGGTCCGGTCGGGTTGTTCGGCGTACAGACCAGGACGACCTTGGTGCGGTCGGTGATCGCGGCCTCCATCGCCTTGAAGTCGTGGCGGGCGTCGGCGGTCAGCGGCACCTGGACCGACGTGGCGCCGGTCAGCTGGACCGCGATCGGGTACGCCTCGAACGAGCGCCAGGCGTACACCACCTCGTCACCGTCCGCGACCGTCGCCTGCAGCAGGTGGTAGAGCAGCGCGACCGATCCGGTCCCGACCGCGAGATCGCTCACCGGTACGCCGAACCGCGCGGACAGCGCCTCGAGCAGCTCGACGGCGCCCATGTCCGGGTAGCGGTTCATCTGGGCCGCGGCCTCGGTCGCGGCGGCGAGCACACCCGGGAGCGGCGGGTACGGGTTCTCGTTGCTGGACAACTTGTACGTCGGCCGGCCGTCGGTACGCGCCGGCGGACGGCCCGGCTTGTAAGCCGCGACGTCGTCCAGGCAGGCGCGAAAGCGAACCTCGTTGTCAGGGGTCATGCCCGCAGGTTAGTCCTTACCCCAGCGCGGAACCACCCTCCCCGGAGCGAGCTGGCGCACATCGTTTGACTCCGGGTACGCCGAGCCTCAAACTGACTGATTGTCGGACAATCAGGAGATCAGACACTGGATCTCGCCGGGTCAGGGAGGGTGTTCATGGGGCAGCCGTTGGAGTGGGGTCGTCGCTATCTGATGGTCCGGCCGGACCACTTCCGGATCGACTACGTGATCAACCCGTACATGTCGACGCACGACCAGCCGGACCCGGCGCTGGCGCTGAAGCAGTGGGACTCGCTGCGACAGGCGATCGTGGACGCCGGCGGCGAGGTCGAGGTACTGGCTCAGCGCCAGGACTCCCCCGACATGGTCTACGCGATGAACCTCGGGCTGGCGGCCGCGGACGGGCGCGCGATGCTCTCGCACATGCGCTTCGAGCCGCGCCGCAAGGAGTCGCTGACCGCGGCGGAGTGGTTCACCGGGCACGGGTTCCGGCTCGATCGGACCGGTGGTGAGGGGGTCGGCCCGCACTTCGAGTCCGGGGACGCCTTCGTGTTCGGCGACAGCCTGGTCGTCGGCTACGGGCCGCGCACCGAGGCCGAGGCGCTGAAGCACCTGGCGACCGAGTGGGACATCCGCGTCCGCGGGCTGCGGATCGCGCACGAGGGCATGTACCACCTGGACCTGCCGTTCTGCCCGGTGGACAGCACGCACGCGATGGTCTACCCACCCGCGTTCGATGCCGCCAGCCAGGCCGAACTGTCCGGCATCGTCCCTGACCCGATCGTCCTCACCGACGACGAGGCCTTCGCCTTCACCGCGAACTCCGTCGTCGTCAACGAAACGATCATCATGCCGGCCTGCTCACCCCGCCTCCACGACCTCTTCACCGGGCTTGGCCTGCGGGTCGTCGTCCTGGACCTGTCCGAGTTCCACAAGGGTGGCGGCTCGGCCCGCTGCCTCACCAATCCTCTGGACTTCCCGCTGACCCAGATCACAAGCCCGGGCGGCGAACTCGTCCTACCCGCCTGACCGCGCGTCGGCAACCGCGAGAGCGGCACGCATCTTCTCCCGCACGGCCGACTCCCACGGCCCGGTGTTGGCCAGCGGTATGTCGGTCATGAACCGCCGCTCGGCCTCGGGGATCCGGGCGACGACCAGATCAGGATCCGAGACCACGGTCGCGTAGAGATTCGGGCCGTCGGCGGAGAACAGGTCCGCAACGACCAGCCTCCCGTCGGCGGCCCGCATGACGTTGTCCGGGTTGTGGTCCAGTGGGCCGCACCAGGGCAACTCGCTCTGAGCGCGCGCATGCACGCGATGCACCACTTCGGCGAGGTCGGCGACCTCCGGTGCGCGGGCTGCAATCGCGCGGTGGAAGGCGGTGGCCTCACCCTCGGAGGCGGGCTGGAGGCGTTCCATCAGTTGGAGGTCACCGCCGCCGGTCAGGCGGCGGTGGCCGAACAGTCGAGGGACCTGGCGGGTGTACGACGCCTCGCGGTACAGCGCGGCGACATACGGGCCCGCTGGGTCGAACGGGCTGATGCGTGCGACCGTCGTACCGTCCGGGGACTGGAGCGCTATCGCCCAGTCACCAACACCGCAGTGGGTCCACCCGGCCGCGAGAAGGTCTCGTTCGACATCCCGGTGGTCGAGCCGGCCCACGAACTACTTGCCCGTCGTCCAGACGAGGTCAAGGGTGTTCGGGTCCCAGCCGTAGCCCTGGATCCATTGCATGGCTTTCTCTCTGCCCTGCGGGCCGTAGACCTCGATGACGACGGAGATCGCTTCCGGGTTCGTCGGGTCGGTCTTGGACTTGGTGTACGTCGCCTCGAAGCCGTCGCCGACGTACGGGAGCTGGTTCATGATCGGGTACTTCTCCCGCAGCCGGTCCTGGATCTCGTCGAACCTCCGGCCGGCTTCGGCCTCGAGCTTCAGCTCCTGCTCGGGATGCTTCACGGCCCACTCCCGGCCCTC
This sequence comes from Kribbella sp. NPDC051586, assembly GCF_044453965.1. Classification (NCBI taxonomy): domain Bacteria; kingdom Bacillati; phylum Actinomycetota; class Actinomycetes; order Propionibacteriales; family Kribbellaceae; genus Kribbella; species Kribbella sp. NPDC051586. The sequence goes on from NZ_JBITDF010000001.1 coordinate 1,095,254, forward strand.
GGCGCTGTTCGCGAAGAGGTACATCTTGAGGCTCTGCCGATCACCCTCGGCGGTGAAGGTCATCGAGTACGTCTGGAAACCGTTCCGCTTGCCCTCGACCGTGTGCTGGCCCTGCTTCACCTTGATCACGCCGTTGGCCGGGACCTGGTGGCCGTCCAGGGTCAGGGTCAGGTCGTCGGGGACCGACTCCACGGCGATGCTCGTCTCCGAGCCGCCGCGGAGCAGCAAGATGCTGCCGACCAGCACGACAACGATCACCAGCGCGACCACGCCGATCATCAAAGGCCGCCGGTTCTCCTCATCCATCGCTGCACCCGTCCTTACTCAACTCAGCTCAGCTCTTCGGCGTCGTCGTCGGTGTTGCGCCACCCTTTACCCGGAAGACCCAGAAATTGTCCGGGCCTACGCCGTACAGGTTGTCCCCTGTGGGGACGTGGTCACCGAGCGACCCGGCGGCCGAGTTGAAGGATTTGTTGTCCTTGCCGCCCCACGGACCGACGTACAGGTACGTGTGATGGGGGCCGTTCAAAATGTCGCCGGGCTTCACGCCGCCCGGCGGCTCGGACGTCCAATGGTCGTACTTCTCGGGGTGACTCAGCATGTAGCTCCGTTGGGCGACCGTGTTCACCTCGACGAACTTCGGATCGGCGCCGCTCATGCGCATCACGGTGGCGACGAAGCGGCCGCAGTCGGTGTACGGGTCCTGGAGTGACCTGTAGTTGTCCAGCGTGACATTTTCGTACTTGGCGATCGCCTTGACGTACTCGGGCTTCGCCAGGCTCGGGTCGGTGCCCCAGTGGTCGTGCTTGTCGTCCGGCCAGGCGAGGTTCTTCGCGACCTGAGCGATGTTGCCGCTGCCGGCGCCGCACCCACCCGCGTCGCTGCCCGCGTCACTACCCGTGCCGGTGGCCGGGGCCGAGCCGCCGAACGTCTTGAGCACATGCTCGGCGTTCGCCTTGCGCTCGGCGTACCGCGGGTTGTTCGGGCTCTCGTACCCGGCGAACCGCTCGAACTGGCCGCCGAAGGCAACCGCGGCATCGTCGACGGTCTTGGCACGCTTGACCGCGTCGCCGGCCGTCTTCTCGGACAGCGGCGGCTTGCCGAGGAGCTGTTTCTGCAGGAACTGCAACTGGTAGGCCAGCGAGCCGATGTCGTCGTCGCTGACCCCTTCGTCACGGGCAGGATTGATCATCTTGCTCGCCGGCGTCCATTGGACGATGCCCCAGCCGCCCGAATAGCCGAGGACGTCGGCCGGCTTGGTCACGACTCCGGGCGCGGTGCCCTGCTTGCGGCCCGGCTCGACGCTGGACTCGCTGATCATGTTGCCGACGATGCCGGCCGCCTGCTCCTTGCTGTACCCGTTCTGGACGAAGAAGTTGAAGGCCTTCTGCTGGTTGTTCGCCCCGTTGAGGTCGCCGTTCAGGCACGAGCACCCGCCGCCGGAGTCGTCGCCGGCCTCGGCCTCGAACGGGTTGGTGTCGGGCTTCTGCTGGGACCACTTGTTGTTGCTGTCCTTGTCGACCCACAGCTCCCAGTGCAGGTGCGGGCCGTAGAGACCGTAGGCGCCCTCGTTGCCGGTGCCGGACGTGCCGATCTGGGCGCCGCGCTTGACCTCGGCGCCGGCGCGGACGCTGATCGTCTTCAGGTACCTGTACCGGATCTCGACGTTCTCGCTGCGGATCCGGACCTCGTCGCCCGACGCCTGGAAGACCTTGCCGTCCAGGGACGAGTAGACCTTGCTGCCCTCGTCGACCTTGAAGTCGTAGCCGGCGTGACCCGGGAAGTTCGGCGCCGGGGCGGTCCAGTTCGTGTCGATTTTGTGCGAGTCGGTCGGGTACCCGAACATGCTCTCGTTCCCGGCGGACTGCGCGCACTGCGCCTCGGCGCTGTCCAGGCTGCCGAAGACGACGATCAGCATGACCACGATGATCATGAGCGGAAGCACCAGACACAGCCCGACGAAGGCCGCACCGGCCTGCAGGGTCTTGCCTCCCACGATCGACTCCTCGCTCACTCGAGTGGACTCCGCGCCGATCCGCGAAGAGGGGCGGCCACTTGGGGAAAATGGTGCCCGAAAACCGGGTCATCGTGTCGCGAGTTATCCACAGGCCGGGCATCGGGGTGGTCCGCCGGCCGGGTCGCGCGCGACAACGGACCGGGTCTGGACGAGAATCACACCATGTACGAACGGCTGCGGGTGGACCGCTCGACCACGGTGGACCGGGTGGTCGACGCGCTGCGTGCCGCACTGTTCGCCGGCGACCTCGAGCCCGGTACGCCGCTGCGCGAGCAACCGCTCGCCGAGGCGCTGGGCGTCGCCCGGAGCACGATCCGCGAGGCGATGACGATGCTGGTCACCGAGGGCCTCGCGGTCCGCGAGCCGAACAAGGGCGTCAGCGTCGCGATCCTGCACCCCGACGCGGTGGCGGACATCTGCCGGGCCCGGTTCGTGCTGGAGTCGGCCGGGATCCGGGCGTGGTTCGACGCCGACGACGCGGCCCGGGATCGGGTCCGCGAGGCGATGCGGGTGTTCGCCGCCACCGCCAAGGACGGCGCCGACCCGGAGGCCCTGACCGAGACTCACCTGTCCATCCACCGCAGCCTGGTCGCGCTGACCGGGAGCGAGCGGCTGATCGCCACCGCCGACTCGATCACCGGCGAGGCGCGACTCGCACTGGCCCGGGTGGACGCGCTGCGGCAGGACGCGCGCCAACAGGTCGCGTCCCACCGCAAGCTCATCCGGCTGCTCGAGCGCGGCGAGCTCGAGGAGTGCGTCGAGGAGCTTCGCCGTCACCTGGCGGGCGCCGAGGAGTCCCTCCTCGAAGCCATCGCGATGCCGCCCGGCTGACTCAGACCAGTCCGTCCGCCGTCACGTCGTACGTCTTCGAACCGACCCGGAGACCGGTGAGGCGGGCGTCGGGGTCCAGTTCGGCGACCTGTGGGTTCGCCGTGACTGTGCCGTCGAGAGCTACCTCGATACCGAAGACGCCCTCGAGGACGAGGCTGACCCAGGCGCCGGAGGACGAGCAGGACCAGTCGATCAAGTACGGGAACTGCGGCGGGGACTTGGCAGCGCCGCCGGCCATCGCCGGCTGCGCCTCCTCGACGAAGTGCGCCTGTCCGCACGGACCCTGGTTGGCGGTCTTCGCGAGGCCCGGCAGCCAGTCCAGCAGCACGTCGCCACGACCGAGCGCGAAGAGCGCCCGGCCCGCGTCCGCGGGCCACGCCGGATACGCACCGTTCCACTGGTGGTCCGGCCGGACGCTGAACGCGGCGTCAGCGTCGTACGGCGACAGCGCGCGCATCCACGTCGGCGTCTGCAGCTCTCGCTGGAAGAACGACACCATCTCCGCGCACTGCGACTCCGACAGGTCGTCGGGCATCGTCGTACCGATGATGTTGAAGTCGTAGCAGTGGCGCACCGGTACTAGCGACCCGTCTGGTTGCCGTGCGTGCCAGAAGCCCTTGCCCTCGACGTACAGCTCGTTGACGTGGCCTGCCTGCGCGGACGCCTCCTTGCGCAGCAACGCAGCACGGTCGGAGTCACCGGACCGGTCTGCGATCTCCGCAGCGACCCGCATGCACCACACGTTCGCAGCGTTGAAGCTGGCTACCTCGTGCACGTAGCTGCTCACGCACTCCATCAGGTTGTCGATGCCGCCGTAGTCGGCCAGCGCGTGCTCTCCGCGCAGACCACGCCAGGCGGTCGCCCAGTCGTGCACGTGCTCCCCGACAGCCTTCGGACCGACCGTAGCGTCCAGGAACGTCTCGTCACCGGTGAAGCGGACGTAGTCGCGCACCAGTCTGGTCATGGCGAAGTCGTTGACCGAGTACCAGTAGCCGACCGGTCCGCCGGTGAGCCACTCCGTGCCGAAGTGCTTGTGGGTATCGAGGCCGATCCAGTGCTCGATGTGCTTGCGCATCGGAGCCGGGTCCAGCAGCGCATGCGTCAACGACGACAGGCTGTAGTCCCAGATGAACGTCGTCGTCTGCCAGTACCGCGGCATCAACGTGTCGTACGTCCGCCCGAGCACGCTCGCCGGGTTGTCGCGCCGGAACCAGATGACACCGAGCACGCCCCACCAGTACAGCTTCTGCAGCGCCTCGTTCGACGTTTCCAGTACGGGCAGAGACCCGCTGAAGCCTTCACTGGATGGGTCGAACGCGTCAGCCAGCGCCACGTCCCACATGCTCTCGGCCACCGCGATCACCGCGGGCACGTCAGCCACGCAGACGTCGAAGTGCTCGGTTGCCTCGTCCAACGATCCGGCCAGCACATGCACGTACGACAGAACTCCCTGCCCCGACTCGTCCAGTACGACGGTCGCCTCCAGCATCGCCCTGTCCACAGTGCTGGGCACGTCGAGGCCTTGCACGCTCACGGCGGAGCCGGACTCGCCGGTGCCGACCACTCGACCGTCAACAGCGGTCAGCGTGTTCGGCTCGGATGGTGGCTCCGGTCGCAGCCACCCACTCCCCGAGCTCGTTGCAGTGCTCTCCAGCGCGAAGCCCAGGCTGACGGAGCGGCGCGCCGCACCAGACACCTCCAGACGCACGACGACAGCCGGTCGGCCGGGGGCGCAGGCTGTGGTGGTGCGGATGTCCAGTCCGTCCACAGTGGTGGAGCGGATCACGCAGTCCGGGCGCCACACCACCTCCACTGTCCCGCCGTACGAACGGGCCAGCCGGCCGTCGACGTACAACTGGGCAGTGATGGTGTCGCCGTGCGAGTACGGCGGGAAGTTCACACTGCGGATCGCGACGACGTCGTGGTCGACCTGCGCCGTACCCAGGAAGTTCGTCAGCCCCGGCGGGTTGAACATGTCGTCGTAGGTGTGCGTGAGAACGTCGCTCGCCAGGTCGGCGGAGCGCGGGATCGTCATGACGGGTCGGCCCAATCGGTGTTCGGGAGCAGGGGGTACCAGTCCGGCCGGGACGGATCGCGGTCGTACGGATAGGAGCCGAGCTCGCGGAACAGTTCGGCGTACTCGGCCAGCTTGTCGCGGTCCAGCTCGACGCCTAGGCCGGGCGCCTCCGGTACGGCGATCGCGCCGTCGACGTACGGAAGTTTGCCGCCGGCAATGATGTCGTCGCGCAGGTGATGGTAGTGCGCGTCCGCGGCGAACGACAGGTTCGGTACGACGGCGCCGAGGTGGAGCATCGTGGCCAGCTGGATGCCCAGCTCGCCCGACGAGTGCACGGCCACGCCGAGCTGGAAGGTCTCGCAGACGCCGGCCGCCTTGATGCACGGCCGGATCCCGCCCCAGAACGTCGTGTCGAGCAGGATCACGTCGACGGCTGGATCGCGCACGTTGGAGGCGAGCTGCTCGAAGTTGACCACCACGGTGTTGGTGGCGAGTGGGATCGGGGTGTTCTCGCGAACGCGGCGCATCCCGTTCAGACCCCAGGTGGGGTCCTCGAGGTAGTCGTTGTCGAGGTCCTCGATGCCGCGCGCGAACCGGATCGCCTCCTCGACGCTGAACGCGCCGTTCGGATCGAACCGGACACGATGGCCCGGAAACGCCTCGGCCAGCGCGCGGAAGCACTCCCGCTCGTAGTCGGGCGGGAACACCCCGCCCTTGAGCTTGTGCACGCTGAACCCGTGCTCGTCGACCAGTTCGCGGGCGTGCGCCACCAACTGCTCGGCGGTCCGGATCTCGCCGGTGCCGTCGTCGGCCGGGTGCCGGAAGAACAGGTAGCTCGCGAACGGCACCGTGTCCCGCACCTTGCCGCCGAGCAGCTCGTGCACGGGTACGCCGAGCTCGCGACCCTGCAGGTCCAGGCAGGCGAACTCGATGGCCGCGAGCAACTGAGTGCGGTTGTTGTACAGACTCGCGGTCGGGTTGGCCAGCATCCAGCGCAAGGCCTCGGTGCGCGCCGGGTCGTGGCCGACGAGGTACGGCTTGAGGCCGGTGACCGCGGCCTCGGCGCTCTGCCCGCCACCGCCCATCTCGCCCAGGCCGATCAGCCCGTTGTCGGCCTCGACCTCCACCACGGTCCGTACGAAGCGTCCCCAGTGCGCCCCGTTGCTGTGCCGTAGCGGTGCCTCGAGCGGCATCGTGACCGTGGTCGCGCGTACGTCGACGATCTTCACTTGGCGTCCTCCGGCAGTACGACGGGCAGGCCGGCGGTCAGTCCGCCGTCCACCTTCACGTCCGCGCCGGTCATGAACGACGCGGCCGGGGACGACAGGAAGTAGATGACCTCGGCAACTTCTCCCGGGGTCGCGACACGTCCCAGCGGATGCGATCGCCCCCATTCTGCGACCACGTCATCCGTCGATCGTCCACCGCCGAACTGCGCGGCGGACGTCCGCAGCATCGGCGTGTCGACCGATCCCGGGCAGACCGCGTTCACCCGGATGCCGTCGTCGGCGTGGTCGACAGCCATCGCCCGCACGAGGCTGAGCAGTGCGCCCTTCCCCATCGAGTACGCCGCGACGCTCTTCTGCGCCGCGTACGCCTGAACGGATGCGACCACCACAACACTCCCGCCGCGCGGCAACTTGGGCACGAACGCCTGGCAGGCGAAGAACACCCCGCCGACGTTCACCGCCATCACTTCGTCGTACACGGCTGTGGGCGTATCAACCACGGTTCCATAGCGTTGAACACCCGCCGCACACACCAGCACGTCAACCGCGCCGATCTCCTCCGCGGCGGAAGCGAGCGCGGCCCGATCCGAAACATCCACCTGAACGCCGGTCACCCGCTCGTCCAGAGATTCAGTACTGCGATCAAGCACGACTACGCGGTCACCAGCGGCCAAGAATCGTTCGACGGCACCTCGTCCGATACCGGCGGCCCCGCCGGTGACGACGACTGTGCGGCTACTCATAGATGTCCTCTCAGAACTGACCCAGGGCCAGGCCCCGGGAGAAGAAGCGTTGGGCGGCGAGGAACAAGATCACGGTGGGCAGCGAGACGAGCAGTCCGCCGGCCAGCACGGTCGGCAGCGACGCGCCGCCGTACGTGCTCTGCAGGCCCGTCAACGCGGGCATGATCGGCCGGACCGAGTCCGACTGGCTCAGCGTCAGCCCGAGCAGCAGGTCGTTCCACACGAAGGTCGCCTGCAGGATGAAGATCGCGGCCAGCGCGGAGCCCGCCATCGGCAGGTAGATGCTGCGGAAGATCCGGAACAGCCCGCCGCCGTCGACCACCGCGGCCTCGAAGACGCTGCGCGCGATCCCGGTGAAGAAGTTGCGCATCACGAACGCCGAGAACGGCACGCTGATCGCGGTGTACACGATGATCATCCCGACCCGCGTGTCGTACAGCCCGGAGTTCGCGTACCCGGAGAACAGCGGCATCAGGATCATCTGCAGCGGGAAGATCGTCCCGCCGAAGATGAACACGAACCACAGGAACCCGCGCTTCAACCGCAGTACGACGATCGCGTACCCGGCCGCCGCGCCGATCAGCACCGCGAGGACCGGCGCGATCACGCTGTACATCGTGGTCGCCACCAATGTGTCGCCGAGCGCTGCCTTGCTCCACGCGTCGCCGAAGTTCGCGAACAGCGAGAAGCCGGCCGGCTTCCACACCGTCTTGGCGTCGTACCCGTCGACCGACTTGGACGCGTTGACGATCAGCAGATAGACCGGCGCGAGCCAGATCAGGCCCAGGACGACGAGGAAGGGAGTCTTAACCCTGCTCACGGGCGTCTCCCAACTGGTAGCGCAGGTACAGGATCGACGCAGCAAACGTGACCAGGCTGAGGAACAGCGCGATCGCCGCACCCTGGCCGTAGTCGTTCAGCACGAAGGTCTCCTTGTACATGGACAGCGCCAGGGTCTCGGACGACGTACCAGGACCGCCCTGCGTCATCACCCACACCACGTCGAACGTCTTCAGGCTGCCGACGATCGACAGCCCGATGACGACCGTGGTGATCGGCCGGAGCTGCGGCCAGAGGTGATGGCGGAACAGACTGAACCCCTCCGCTCCGTCCAGCCGGGCAGCCTCCAGCGGCTCGCCCGGGATCGACTGAAGCCCGACCACGAACAGCAACGCGTTCACACCGGCTGCCTGCCAGGTGACCGCCACGATCATCATCAGCGTGTTGCCAGGGCCTGCCTGCAGCCAACCGGTGTGCGCACCAGGCAGCCCGAAGAACCCGAGCACCTGGCCCAGTGCGCCGTCCGGCTGCAGGACAAAGCCCCAGATGACGCCGACAGCTACACCGGAGATCGCGTAGGGCAGCAGGAACGGCAGCCGCAGCCACGTGCCCCACTTGTGCCCGTAGGTCAGTACTGCGATCAGCAGTCCGAGTACTACTGGCAGAGTCACCATCCCGACGACCCACAGCAGCGTGTTGACCAGCGCCCCGACCAGATCGGGGTCGCTGAACATCGCCTTGTAGTTCGCCAGCCCGGACCACACCGGCGATGCCAGGCCGTCGTAGTCGGTGAAGCTGACGTACGTCGTCCACAGGAACGGCAGGTACAGCAGCAGTGCGACCACGCCGACGGCCGGCAGGCCGAACAGCGGCGCCATCCGGGCACCGGTCCGGTCCGGGCGCTGGCTGCTCGCCCGGACCTTCACCGGTGGCCGTTCGATCGTGGAAGTCACTTCTGCTTGGCCCAGTACGCGTCCGCCTCGGCCTGGATCTTCTGCAGGCCCGGCATCGGGTCACCCGGCTTGGTCACGAACGCGCCGAACACCTCGAGCGCCTTGTTCGCAACAGGCACCGGCGTCGCTTCGAACCAGCGGTTGATCAGCCGGTACCCGTCACCGCCGACGTCCTTGTTCAGCTTCGCCAGCCCCGGGTCCTTGACCTCGGCCTTCGGGTTGAACGACAGGTCGCCGCGCGAGTTGGCCCACGCGGTCTGCGCCTGCGGGGTGACCCACCAGTCGGTCCACTTCTTCACCGTCGAGGCGTGGTCGCTGGCCGCGGCCGAGCAGACCGGGCCGGTCTCGAAGATCATCGAGGTCTTCGGCAGCGACGTGTTCACGTTCGGGATCACGAAGAAGTCGTAGTCGGTGCCGGCCTTCATCTTCAGCGTATTCAGGTTGCCGCTGAACCAGGTGCCGAAGTTGATCATCGCCACGTCGCCGTTCTTCAGCTGCGCCTGCGGCTCGGTCTTCGAGCCCGGGTCGCTGAAGTACCCGGCGTCGATCATCTTCTTCCACTCGTTCATCACGTCGACCACACCGGGGTCGGTGTACTTCGCCTTGCCGGCGGCGAGCTTGTCGTACAGGTCCGGGTCCTTGCCCGCGAGCAGCGTCTCGAACCAGACGAACGAGAACAGGATGTTGGTCTGGTAGAACGGCTTCACGCCGATCGCCTTGAGCTTGTCGGCGTCCTTGATCATGTCCGCCCAGGACGTCGGCGTGGCGGTGATGCCGGCCTTCTTGAAGACGGCCTTGTTGTAGTACATCACCCAGTAGCCGGCGTTCAGCGGCACGCAGTACTGCTTGTCGCCGTAGGTGAAGTACTGCTTCAGCTGCTCCGGGATGTTGCCGTCGGCAATCGCCTTGGTCCACTGGTCGGTGGTGTCGGCGACGAGCTTCTGGTCCACCAGATCCTGAAGCTCCTTGCCGGTGTGCCAGGTGAACAGGTCCGCCTTCTCCTTGGTCCGGAACGACGACCGGATGAACGCGGTGTACGTGTTCGAGTCGGAGTACCCGACCGGCTCCATGCCGACGCCGATGTCCTTCTTGCTGGCCGCGCCGACCTGGGTGAACGCGTCCTTCCAGCCACCCTTGTCGTTGTAGAACTTCAGCGAGTCGACAGGCTTGTCGTCACCCTTCTTCGGAGCGGCGGTTCCACCGCCACCTCCACAGGCGGACAGCGCGAGCGCGCTGGCGATCACCAGGGCAGCCAGCGCCTTCCGGTTGGTCTTGCGTTGCATGGTGCGTCCTTCCAGCTCAGGGGTGCTGAAGTCGTTGGTTGATGACGGCGAGTACGCCGTCCAGGTGCTCGCGGGTGAGCAGTTCGGCCAGGTCGGAGTCGCCGGACCGGATCGCGTCGTAGATGGCGCGGTGCTCGTCCAGGTCGGCCTGCCGGTCGCCGTGGATGTGCAGGATCTCCAGCTGCTCGCGTACGTTCACGACGGTCACCGACTCGACCACCTCGGCGAGGGTGGCGTTGCCGGACGCCTGTGCCAGTGAGCGGTGGAAGTCCATGTTCACCTCGGCCAGCCGGGCATGGTCGCCGGATGCGATCAGCTCGGCCGCAGTGGCGAGGTCCTGCTCCATCTGCTCGAGTGCGGCCTCGTCACGCGTCGCCGCGGCAAGTGCGGCGACAGGTGGCTCGATCAGTGCGCGAGCCTGCAGGAGCTCGACCAACCGGTCCGCACTCGGTGCCAGCGCCAGGGGGTTCGCCAGTACGAGACGGCCGACGTTCGGACCGACGTACACACCGGAGCCGTGCCGGAGCTCCACTGCGCCGGTTGCCTCCAGCCGGCGCAGCGCCTCCCGGACGGTGGGTACGGCGACCTTGAACCGCTCCGCCAGCGACCGGACGGATTCGAACTGGTCACCGACCGACAGCTTCCGGTCCGCGATCAGCGAGAGCATCGACGTCGCCAGATCGTCCAGCAGACTGCGGCGTACGACGCCACCCGGAGTACTCACTTTGCGGCCGCCAGCGTCACGGCGAGGAACCGTGGCCGGTAGATGCTCACGTCGGCGTACAGGTCGTCGCTGACGAGGCTGTTGACGTTGTAGCTGACCAGCAGCTCGTTGCCGCGGCGCAGGTCCGGGTGCTCGTGGGAGTTGTAGGTGATGATGTTCCCGCCGGTCTCGGGGGTCTGGTACAGCTCCACCGGCTTCACCCACGGACCGGTCGGCGAGCAGGAGAAGTACCCGACCACGCGCTTGCTGAACAGCTCCTTGGTGTCATGCGTGACCAGCAGGTAGCCGTCCTTGAACTTCGTGACGCTGTGCTCGTTGGCCACACCTTCCAGCACCCGGGCGGACGCGGTCTCGTCCGAAGACCAGCCAGAGCCGGTCCAGTACTCCCACGGCTTGGCGGTCAGATCGTCGCCGCGGACCCGCGCGACATGCTGGTACTTCGAGGAGCCGAGGTCCTCGACTCCGTAGATGTAGGTGTAGCCCTGGTCGCGCAGCAGCCAGCCGGACCACTGCACGTTCGCCGCGGACGGGATCGGCGTGAGGCTCTTCAGCTTGAAAGTCTTGCTGTCGAAGCGGGCGAGGTAGTTGCTCGCCCAGTGCCAGTCCCATTGCCCCGTGCCGGTCCTGACGAAGCGCAGCGCGACCACGTCCAGGTCACGGCCGGCGTGGCTGGTCTGAGCGGCGCCGACCCAGTACCAGCCGTCGGACGGCGGTGGGATGAGCGCCGTCGGGTTGGTCGGCGTACCGCCGGTGACCGTCTTCAGGCTCGTGCCCTGCTGGATCACGAACGAGTTGTTGATGAACGGCGCCGTCGTGGGGCGACTGCCGTCCGGGTTCACCGGTCCGAGGAACGTGTCGGAGAAGATCCACGCCGTCCGTCCACCGGGGAGTGCGACGGAGTACGTGCTGTCCGCACCCGTCCAGCCCTTCCCGGTGTCGCTGTAGGCGTTCAGGAGCCCTTCGGGCGCGGCGTGCGGGGTGGTCCGGGCGGTCCAGTTCGTGCTCACCGCGCTGCAGCTCGACGGGGCGGCGGAGGCGGCAGGCATACCGAGGCCCGCTGCCGTGAGAGACAACGCGACAACGGCTACCAGTGGGCGTGACATAAAAATGATCAGATCACTTGGTCATTTTCGCTGTCAAGACCCAGGGTCGGATCAGGGTGTGTACCGAGCGTCGTGCTACCGGGTGGGTGGGAGGATCGACGACATGAAGAACTTGATCATCAGGCTGCTGGCGAACGCGGTCGCGGTGGCGGTGGCGAGCTGGCTCGTCGCCGGCATCACCCTGCAGGGCGCGACCACCGGCAAGCGCGTGCTCACGCTGCTGATCGTCGCCGCGATCTTCGGCGTCGTGAACGCGATCGTGAAGCCGGTGGTGAAGGTGCTGTCCTTCCCGCTGCTGATCCTCACGCTCGGTCTGCTGACCTTCGTGATCAACGCGCTGATGCTGTGGCTGACGTCCTGGATCACCGGCAAGCTCGACGTCCAGTTCCACGTCGACGGCTTCTGGTCCGCGCTGTTCGGTGCGCTGATCATCACGGTCGTCGGCATGATCATCAACCTCGTCCTGCCGGAGAAGGCCGAAGTCCACTAGTGCGGCACGTCGAGATCGTCTGTAGCGGGAACATCTGCCGGTCGCCGATGGGCGAGGTGGTCCTGCGGGCCAAGCTCGCCGAGGCCGGGATCGACGGCGTCGACGTGACCAGCTCGGGTACCGGCGGCTGGCACGTCGGCGACCCGATGGACCCACGCGCGGCGGCCGCGCTGCGCCGACGCGGGTACGACGGCAGCGCACACCGGGCTCGTCAGTTCGACCGTGCGGCCGACCTCGTGCTCGCGATGGACTCAGGACATCTCGCCGAACTCCGCCGCCTCGGCACCGCGGCGCAGCTGTTCGCGGCCGACGACGTACCCGATCCGTACTACGGCGAGGACGACGGCTTCGACGTGGTCCTCGCGCAGATCGAGAAGGCGGCCGACCAGTGGGTCGGCCGCCTCAGCTCCAGCTCCTAGCCCTGGCCGATCTCCGACTTCAGGCCGACGAACCAGTCGACGGTCGGGTCGAACTCCTTGCCGCCGGCGATCCGCGGGAACTCGATCGCGCGCAGCTCGTCGCCACGCTCCTCGTCGTGGCCGACGACTCCGCTCTCACCGCGCAGCGCCGCGTCGACGGCGTAGTCGGTGCACTCCTTGATCAGCGCCAGGTCCCGGTCGTTGGACGCGGCCGAGCGGCTGAAGTACCCGCTCTTCTGCACCATCGTCTTCTCCGCGCCGATCCGCTCGGCGAACTGCTTGGCGAACCAGGCGCCCGGGTTGATCGTGTCCAGCTTCACGTGCCCGAACGGGTCGCGGCCGACCTCCTCGCCGCGGGCCTCCATCTCGGCCACGATCGACGGCACCCCGGCACCCTCGGACAGGAAGATGTTGACGCAGTCCTCGGAGTCCATCACCTTGCGCAGCCGATCGGCCTCGGCGTCGAGGTCGATCGTCGCCTCCGGCACATACACCGCATGCACCGACCAGCTTGCCCGGTCCAGGCCGATGCCCGGGTTCCACTCCTGCTCGTCGACCCACTGCTGGTACGCCCGGGCCGTTGCCGCGGTCAACCATCCGCAGTTCCGGCCCATCACCTCGTGGACGATCAGCATCCGCGGGTTCGAGCTGTGCTCGGCGATGATGTTGCGGGCGAACAGCGCACCCTGCTCCGCCGCGGTCCACGCGCCCAGGCTCTGCCGGATCGGGATCACGTCGTTGTCGATGGTCTTCGGCAGACCGACCACGGTCAGGTCGTAGTCGTGCTCGTGCAGGTAGGCCGCGAGGTCGGCGGCCGTGGTGTTGGTGTCGTCACCGCCGATGGTGTGCAGTACGTCGACACCGTCCGCGACCAGCCGCTCGGCGGCGACCTGGAGGGCGTTCTGCCCGTCCTGGATCAGGCCGCGCTTGACCAGGTCGGCGGTGTTGGTCAGCTTCACCCGGCTGTTGCCGATCGGGCTGCCGCCGAACTTGTGCAGCACGGACGCCTTCTCCCGCACCTCCGGCGTCACGTCGAGGAACCGGCCGCTGAGCAGACCGTGGTACCCGTTCAGGTAGGCGATGATCTCCACGTCGGGCGCCACCTCGGTGTAGCGCTCGATCAGCCCGCCGACGGCGGACGACAGGCAGGGCGCGAGCCCGCCGGCGGTGAGCAGGGCAACTCTGCGGACAGACTTGTCGGCAGCCATGGGCCAGGGTCCTTCCGGGACGTCTCTTGAAGTCGGCACCAGACTAGTGATGCAGACCACTCTCAGCGGTGGTTGGGGTTCACCCAGCGGACAGCGGCACGCTGCGTGGCGGGACCGGGGTGGAGACGACGAACGAGCTGGTGGTCTGGCCGTGCATCAGGAACTTGTCCAGGACGTCCTCGAGGGCGGCGATCTCGGCGACCTGGACCCGCATCAGGAAGCAGTCCTCACCCGAGATCCGGTGGCACTCGACCACCTCCGGCGTACGACCGGCCAGCTCGATGATCCTCGGGATCTGGTTGGGCCCGGGCCGCAGCCGGACCCAGGCCGCGACCGGCCGTCCGAGCGCGCCCGGGTCGATGTCGACGCGGTACCCGCGGATCACCCCGGACTCCTCCAGTCGCGCGACCCGCTCCCGCACGGTCGGCGTGGACACGCCCAGCCGGCGAGCCAGCTCGGTGGTCCGCAGCCGAGGGTCCGCGATCAGCTCCTCCAGGATCCGGGTATTGAGGTCGTCCAGCACTTGGCTTCTCGTTTCGGTAAGCAAAACTGCCTCCCAGCCTCCGATCGGTCATGGAGACGCGCAGACTCTGTTCCTACTGTAGTGAGGTGACAACTCTCGCAGAAGCCCCGCCCCGGGCCGGTCTCGCCACCGGCGCCGCTGCCGTGACCGTCGTCCTGTGGGCCTCGTCGTTCGTCGCCATCCGGCACGTCGGCACCGAGATCTCCGCCGGCGCCCTGTCGCTGGCCCGGCTCGGGCTCGGCAGCATCTTCCTCGGCGCTCTCCTCTTCACCCGTCCCCGGCCGGCCGCAACCGTCCGCCGGTGGCCGGCCCAGCGGGACTGGCTGCCGCTGATCGCGTGCGGCGTGCTCTGGTTCGGCGTCTACAACATCGCGCTGAACGAGGCCGAGCGCCGCCTCGACGCGGGTACGTCGGCCATGCTCGTGCACATCGCCCCGCTACTGATCGCCGTACTCGCCGGTCTCGGCCTCGGTGAAGGTTTCCCGCGGCAACTGGTGATCGGCGGCCTGGTCGCGTTCGCCGGCATCGTGATCATCGGTACGTCGACCTCGAGCGGCCGCGCCGAGACGTGGGGCGTCGTACTCTGCGTCGTCGCTGCCATCTCGTACGCCGTCGGCGTGGTCACGCAGAAGCCGCTGCTGAGCCGGCTCCCTGCGGCCGAGGTCACCTGGCTCGCCTGCACCATCGGAGCGGTCGTCTGCCTGCCGTTCGCACCCACGCTGGTCGATGAGCTCCGCACTGCCGACGCAGCGACCATCTGGTGGGTCGTGTACCTGGCTGCCTTTCCCACCGCTCTCGGCTTCACCACCTGGGCCTTTGCGCTCCGTCGGACCAGTGCCGGCCGGATGGGCGTCACGGTGTACGCCGTACCGGTTGTCGCGATCGTGCTCGGCTGGCTGTTCCTGGGCGAGACGCCTGCTGTGCTTGCGCTGGCCGGCGGAGCGCTCTGCCTGACCGGAGTCGCAATCTCCCGGAGGACCGCATGAAGTTCGGAGTGTTCGTACCGCAGGGCTGGCGGATGGATCTGGTCGAGCTGCATGACCCGGTCGAGCAATGGGAGGCCATGACTGCCGTAGCCAAGGCCGCCGACGCAGGTCCGTGGGACTCGATCTGGCTGTTCGACCACTTCCACACCGTCCCCGAGCCCGTCCGCGAGACCGTCTTCGAGATGTGGACCACGACGGCCGCTCTGGCGCGTGACACCTCGCGGGTGAACCTGGGCCAACTGGTCGGCTGCAACGGGTACCGCAATCCCGCACTCGTCGCGAAGATGGCCGCCACCGTCGATGTGGCCAGCCACGGGCGCATGTACGCCGGACTGGGCGCGGGCTGGTCGGAGCACGAGTGGAAGGCGTACGGCTACCCGTGGACGAGCCAGAAGGAGCGGATGGGTTCGTTCGTCGAGTCGATCGAGCTGCTGCACCGGCTGTGGACCGAGGACGACGTGGTGTTCGAGGGGAAGTACCACTCGGCCGACAAGCCGTTCGTCGAGCCGCGCCGCAAACCCAAGCTCTGGATCGGCGGCGGCGGTGAGCGCGTTACATTGCGACTAGTTGCAAAGTACGGAGACGCCTGCAACTTCGGGACCGGACGCCTCGACATCATCGAACGCAAGCTCGCGATCCTCCGCCGGCACTGCGAGGAGGTCGGCCGCGACTACGGCGAGATCACCAAGTCGACCAGCCTGAACGTGTTCCCGATCGAGTCCGGTGCCGATCCGGAGACCGCGACAGCCAAGGCCCGCGGGCGGTTCAGCCTGGAGGAGTTCCTGGAGATCGGCTCCGGCGGCACGCCTGACGTGCTGGCGGACGTGCTCACGACGAAGGAGCTCGGCCTGCGCATCGAGCAGCTGGCCGAGGCCGGGATCGATTACGTCATCTCGTACATCCCCGGCGTCGCGTACGACCACGAGCCGATGCAGCGGTACGCCGAGGAGGTCGTACCGCAGTTCAGCTGAACGCGGTATTGGCTGCCACGACTCCGTCGCGGCGGGTCATGGTGCTGTAACTCCCGGCATCGAGCGCAGGTGCTGGTGGATGCCGTCGTACACGGTCACGGCCGGGAGCAGTCGCTTCGGGATCTTGGTGACCACGCTGTAGTTGACGTCGACGACGTTGGCCAGCGGGACCTCGCTGACCTGGCTCAGCAACTGGTACGCGTCCAGTTTGTCGAGCCCGTAGAGATCGCCGAGCCAGTGGACCATGTCCACCTGGCCGGCCCGCCAGGCGTCTTCGAGTGGTCTGCTCGACCCGACAACGGCCAGGTACTCGTCGTTCTCGATCCGGGGCCAGACCGGTCCGGGCGTCTTGAGCAGGTCGACGATCAGCACCACGTTCATCGCGCCTTCGACCGCGGTCCCACAGGACTCACCCTCGCCCTGGCGGTAGTGACCGTCACCGACCGAGAACAGCGCGCCCTCGACGTTGACATTGAGGTAACACGTCGCACCCGCGCGCATCTCCGGAGTGTCCATGTTGCCGCCGAACATGTCCGGGACCAGCGCCGACCGGGCCTCGCCCGCGGCGGGCGCGACACCGACGGTGCCCAGCATCGGCTCCAGCGGCAGCGCGATCTCCAGATCACTCGCCTGCGCCTGGAACCCCACGGTCTGCTTGTCCGAGTCGACCTCGTAGATCCAGGTCCGCTCCGGCAGCGGGTCCTGCAGCGTCGCCGTCCGGTCGGTGCTGGTCAGACCGCCGAAGTACGGGATGGTCGCGGACACCCCCCAGGTCCGGGCCGGGGTCAGCTCGACGAGGTGCAGTACCAGGGTGTCGCCCGGCTCGGCTCCCTCGACGTAGAACGGCCCGGTCTGCGGGTTCACGTACGGCATCTTGAGCGACGCGCTGGCGAGATCCGTCGTGCTCCGGAGCGTGCCGCAGTACGCGTCCTCGGTCCACAACCGCAGGGCGGTCCCCGGCCGGATCCGGCGGATCGGCGGCACGCCGCCGAAGGTCCAGGCGTACTCGGCGGGTTCAGGCGTGAATTCGATGACGTCCACCTCTGAAACCTAAGGTGTCCAGGAGGTATTGGGCTACCGATCAGCGGGTTCTCAGGCGATTCTCAATGAAGCGACCTACGCTCGCCTGAGCGGAACTTCGAGCGGAGCGGGGCAGACGATGCGGGTACTGGTGGTGGACGACGACCGGGCGGTCCGGGACTCGCTGCGCCGTTCGCTGGAGTTCAACGACTTCGAGGTGGTGACCGCCTCCGACGGCGCCGAGGCGCTCGCGGTGATCGGCAACGTCGAGCCGGACGTCGTGGTGATGGACGTGATGATGCCGCGGCTGGACGGCCTGGAGACCACCAAGGCTCTGCGAGCCGCGGGCAACAATGTGCCGATCCTGGTGCTGACCGCGCGGGACGCGGTCGCGGACCGGGTGGACGGGCTGGACGCCGGCGGCGACGACTACCTGACCAAGCCGTTCGCCCTCGAGGAGCTGCTGGCCCGGCTGCGCGCGCTGCTGCGCCGCAGCACGACGCCCGGCGAGGGCGGCCAGCGCGGCGAGGTGCTGCAGTACGCCGACCTCGTGGTCGACGTGGACGCGCACGAGGTGCACCGCGGTGATGTCGCGATGCAGCTCACCCGGACCGAGTTCTCGCTGCTCGAGCTGCTGATCCGCAACCCGCGCCGCGTGCTCGAGCGCGCGGTCATCCTGGACGCGGTCTGGGGCTACGACTTCCCGACCACAGCGAACTCGCTCGAGGTCTACATCGGGTACCTGCGCCGCAAGACCGAGGTCAACGGCCTGCCCCGCCTGATCCACACCGTCCGCGGCATCGGGTACGTGCTGAGGGACACCCCGCCGTGAGTCAGCAACACCCCGACGACTTCCCGACGTACGCCGGACGAACGCAGCAGCCGCAACCACCCGCACAACCTGTTGCCAAGAGCAACGGAAACCGTGTGGCCGCGACCGCTGCCCGCACCCAGAGCTGGTGGAACGAGACCCTCCACAAGCTCAGCCTGCACGCGCGCGTGACGCTGCTCGCCGCGGTCGCGGTCGGCCTCGCGGTCGCGATCGTGAGCGTGGCGGCGTACATCACCGTGCGCCAGCAGATGTACCAGAACCTCGACAACAGCCTCACGCAGCGAGCTGTCCAGGCGTCTCAGAAGGGCGTCCTGACCAACCTCGACAACCTGCAGCACGCGTCTGCCGACGCGTTCGGGCTGAGCGACATCCGCGTAGGCGTGCTGAGCGCGAACGGCGACAAGTACGCCCCGGTGAACAGTCCGCTGCCGCCGATGGGCGTCGACGAGATGCAGGTCGCCCAGAACCAGAGTGAGCAGGCCAGCCTGCGAACAGTCGGCATCCGCAACGGCGGCTCGCATTTCCGCGTGGTTGCGGTGCCCGCTCGCTTCTGTCCGGTCGATTACAGCCGCCAGTGCGAGATCGACCAGGACCTCCTGCAACCCGGTGCGCTCGTCGTGGCGCAGTCGCTGGGACCGATCGACCAGACGCTGCACAACCTCGGCATCGTTCTGTGGGCCTTCGGGCTGATCGGCGTGATCGGGGCGGCGCTCGCGGGGAACGCGGTCGCGCGGTCCGGTCTGCGTCCGTTGGCGCGGCTGACCGGCGCGGCCGAGCATGTCGCCCGGACCGAGGACCTGAAGCCGATCCCGGTCGGTGGGACGGATGAGATCTCCCGGCTGGCGATGGCGTTCAACGCGATGCTCGGGGCGTTAGCGCAGTCCCGTGACCGCCAGCGCCGGCTGGTCGGCGATGCGGGCCACGAGCTGCGTACGCCGCTCACCAGCGTGCGTACCAACCTCGATCTGCTCGCCCAGGCGGACAAACGCGGCGGGCTCCGCCCGGAGGATCGCCAGCAACTGCTGGACGACGTACGCGCCCAGATGGACGAGCTGACCACGCTGATCGGCGACCTGACCGAGCTGGC
Organism: Kribbella sp. NPDC051586; assembly: GCF_044453965.1. Taxonomy (NCBI): domain Bacteria; kingdom Bacillati; phylum Actinomycetota; class Actinomycetes; order Propionibacteriales; family Kribbellaceae; genus Kribbella; species Kribbella sp. NPDC051586. Next base: position 1,114,470 of record NZ_JBITDF010000001.1, read on the forward strand.
CCGCGACACACCCCAGGTGCGGAACGCGGAGCTGATCGAGCTCTCCAACGTCGTCGAGGACGCGGTCATGAAGGTACGGCGCCGCGCCCCCGGCCTGGAGTGGGACGTCCAGATCATGCCGTTCCCGGTCTGGGGAGACGAACGCCTCCTCGGCCGCGCGGTGACGAACCTGCTCGACAACGCAGCGAAGTACAGCCTCCCCGAGGGCGCCGAGCAGCGTAGCGACGGGCAGCCCGTCGGACGGGTGACAGTGCGGCTGCTGGACGGCGTACTCACAGTCACCGACTCCGGGCCAGGCATCGCCGAGGCCGACCTGCCGCACGTCTTCGAGCGCTTCTACCGCTCCAGCGAGGCCCGCAGCCGCCCCGGCTCAGGCCTGGGCCTCGCCATCGTCAAACACGCAGCCGAACAACACGGCGGCATGATCTACGCCCGAAACCTGCCCGGCGCCGGCGCCCAGTTCACCCTGTGGCTGCCCCACGCGGCGACCCAGACCCGCTGAAGGATTCCTGACAGGTCCTTCAGAGGATCTTCATGGAGTTCTTCGGTCACTCCGAGCGGATCTTCAGGGCCCTCTCAGGTCCGGCGGACAGAGTACTCGTCATGACCGAGAACCAGCCGCCGCAGAACCAGCCCGGCCAGAACCCGCCAGGCCCGCAGGGGCCGGAGCGTACGCAGCAGTTGCCGATGTACGGGCAGCACCAGCAACAGCAGTTCGCGCCGCAGGGTGGTCAGCCGGGTCAGCAGAGGCAGGAATCGGGGCCGCAGGGGCAGCGGCCGGGACAGTACCCCACAGGTGGGGGTGCTTATCCGCAGTTCGGGGCGCCGGGGACGCATCAGGGGACGTCTCCGGGCCCGAACTGGCCCTTCGGACCGCAGCCGGGCACCGCTACCGCGGAGAAGCCGAAGAAGCGGGCCGGTCTGGCCTTGGTGGCGCTGACGGCGCTGCTGGTCGGTCTGGCTGGTGGCGTCGGCGGTGCGGCGGTGTACTCCGCGACCAACGACCACAGCACGAACACTCCGTCGGTGACAGCGCCGCTGAGCGGCAACCAGGCCGCACCGGCGGCCGCGCCGGACGGCTCGGTGCAGAGCGCCGCGGCCAAGGTGCTGCCGAGCGTGGTGAAGATCGCCGTCGCCAACTCGCAGGGCGCCGCGACCGGGTCCGGCATCGTGATCAGCAAGGACGGCCTGATCGTCACCAACAACCACGTGGTCGCGGGTGCCGGCCAGGGCGCCACGATCACCGTCATGCTGAACGACGGCCGCACGGTCAACGCCACCGTCAAGGGCACCGACCCGCTCACCGACCTCGCCGTGATCCACGCCGACGCGACCGACCTGACCCCGGCCACGCTGGGTTCGAGCGGCAAGCTGGCGGTCGGGCAGGGCGTGGTGGCGATCGGTTCGCCGTTCGGCCTGGAGGCGACCGTGACCAGCGGTATCGTCTCGGCGCTGAACCGCCCGGTGACGTCGGGCGACGAGCAGCAGGACAGCACGACAGTCTTCCCAGCAATCCAGACGGACGCCGCGATCAATCCGGGGAACTCCGGCGGCGCTCTGATCGACCTCGCCGGCCAGGTGGTCGGTATCAACAGCGCGATCAAAACCGCCGGCGGATCGGGACAATCCGAAGGCGGGAACATCGGCCTGGGGTTCGCTATCCCGATCGACCAGGCCAAGCCGATCGTCGACGAGCTGGTGGCCAAGGGCAAGGCCACGCATGCGCGGCTCGGTGTGACGGTCGGCGACGCGCAGGCTTCCGACGGGCTCACCAACGGAGCACGCCTTGGCGAGGTCACGTCCGGCGGTGCGGCGGACAAAGCCGGTCTGCAGTCAGGTGATGTGGTGACTGCTGTAGACGGCAAGGCGATCGCGTCAGGGGACGCGTTGGTCGCCACAGTCCGTTCGCACCGCCCGGGCGATCAAGTAACTCTCACGGTCACCCGCAACGGCAAACCCCAGTCCATCAAAGCCACCCTCGGCTCCGACAACGGGAACCCCACCGGCTGACAAACCGTCATACCAGAACCGGGACTGCGCCGCCCACCGAGCGGCGCAGTCCCTTTTACTTGTGTCATGACTGTGCAGATCCTGCGGGCGGGTGAGCGGTTTCGGACTGCGAGCGGGTGGCTGGACTCGCGGCATTCGTTCTCGTTCGGGGAGCACTACGATCCGGCGAACGTGGGGTTCGGGTTCCTGGTGGCGCACAACGACGAGACTGTTGCTCCGGGCACCGGGTTTGGGGCGCATCCGCATCAGGATCTGGAGATTGTGACCTGGGTACTGCGGGGTGCGCTGGCGCATCGGGACTCGGAGGGGAACAGCGGGCTGGTCTACCCGGGGCTGGCGCAGCGGATGAGTGCCGGGTCGGGGATCCGGCATTCGGAGTGGAACGACGGGGCTGAGCCCGTTCACTACATCCAGATGTGGGTCCGGCCGGAGCGGTTCGACCTGCCGCCGTCGTACGAGCAGACGGAGCTCGACCTCTCCACCGGCGAGCTGATCCCGGTTGCGTCGGGGCTGGCGAGGCACGCTGCGAGCACCGCGATCCACCTCAACCAGCCCGCCGCGGGCATGTCCGTCGCCCGCCTCGCCCCCGGCCGGACCATCGAGCTGCCCGCCGCGCGGTACGTCCACCTGTTCGTAGCGACAGGCACGGCAACCCTCGAAGGCGCCGGCGAGCTGGCCACCGCCGACGCCGTACGCCTGACCGACTCCGACGGTGATCGCGTCACCGCCGGCCCGGACGGCGCCGAGCTGCTGGTCTGGGAGATGACCGGCTAGACAAAACGGAGGGCGCCTCCGCTAAACTCCACGCATGTCAACACAAGAGTTCCCCGGACGGGCCGGGCGGGTCGGGGTTTGGGTACCGCCGACGACGCTGGATGCGACCGCCGGTGAGGTGGTGACTCGCGAAGTCGCCCGGATCGACGCGCTGGGGTACGGATCGCTGTGGACCGGCGAACGACTGGTCGGGGCGGAGGCCTTCGCGCGGCACGGTCACTTCCTGGCGAGCAGCACGCGACTCGTGGCCGGGACCGGTATCGCCAACATCTGGGCCCGCGTCCCCGAGGCGATGCGAGGCGGCGCGGCAACACTGGCGTCGTTGTATCCGGACCGGTTCGTTCTCGGCATCGGCGCCAGTACTGCGAGCGTCGTCGAGCGGGTCGGGGCGACGTACGACCGGCCGCTCGCACGGATGCGGGACTACCTGGAGCGGATGGCAGCGGTCGAAGGCGCACCGGACGGCACATACCCCACGGTCCTGGCAGCTCTCGGGCCGAAGATGCTCGGCGTGGCCGCGGAGCTGGCCGACGGCGCACACCCCTGGATGGTCCCGGTCGAGCACACGGCCTTTGCCCGCAAGGAAATGGGGCCGGACAAACTGCTGATCCCGCATCAGCCCGTCGTCCTCACCGACGACCGGACGGCCGCGCGCGAGATGATCCGCACCATGTTCGGGCCACTACTCGGCCTGGCGAGCGGCTCGCCGTACGTGACGAATCTCCGCCGCTTCGGCTACGGATCCGACGACGCCGACCGGGTCCTGGACGCCCTCTTCGTGTACGGCGACGCCGCGACGATCGCCGAACGCGTGCGCGAGCACCTCGACGCCGGCGCGGATCACGTGCTGATCCATCCGCTCGCGGCCGATCTCACCGCCACCGTCGACCAGCTGGAAGGGCTGGCGTCGACCGTCCTGCCCTAGCCGGCCTGTTCGCTCATCGTCCAGACGTGGCGGAGGGACTGGCCGGCGACGCCCTCCGGGTTCTGGGCGAAGCCTTCGACGAACTGGCTCATGTGTTGCTGCCAGCGCTGGTCGGTCGGGTCGTTGCGGAGGTAGGCGACGGCGGCCTCGAAGTCGTCGGTCACGACCAGGTGGAAGAGGTCACGGCCGCTGCGCCAGATCGACCAGTCGCTGATGCCGGCGGCGTGCATCGCGGTGATCAGTTCCGGCCAGACGCGAGCGTGCTCGATCTCGTAGGCCTCTTCGGTACCGGGAATCAGGCGGCTGTGCAGCGCAAGGCGGGTCACAAAGGAGCAGAATACGCCGCGGACGGCAGACCTGGAACGCGGTTCCAAAATCACCGTGGACCGATTCGCGCTTCCACTTGCCCCTGATTCACCCGGCCACTGACGCCAACTCCTGAGCCTGGACCGGCGTCGTACTTGGGCGGGTTGAGTAGTTTCGCCCTCGTGGCAGAGAGGCCACACGCCGAAGACTGTGCCCGGTGTCCACCCGTCGTCGTGCGAGAGTTGGGAAAGTGAAGCGAACCACTGCGATCGTCTGCCTGAGTAGTCTGCTGATCACCGCTGGTTGTTCGGACAGCAAGTCCGGCGGCGGGAAGTCCGGCAACGACGAGCAGCAGGCCTCCGGCGCGGTCATCAAGCAATTCGCCGACGCGTGGGTGAAAGCGTGGGCGCCGGACGGGAAGCCGGACGCGGCCGGGGCGCTCACCGACAACCCGACCGTGTTCGCGAAGCGGCTCGACGACACCGACACCGCGCTGGTCGCCAGCACCGTGACGGTGGCCCCGCAGGGCGACCCGAAATGCAGCGACGCCAACAACTGCACGCAGGAGCTCGCGGTCGAGGCGCAGCTGCGCGGCATCGGCGCGATGAAGTGGACGAGTACGGCGACCGCGGTGAAGACCGGCGACGCGTGGAAGATCAAGGCCTCCGGCGACACCATCTACCCCGGCCTGGGCGACAACAACTACCTCAAGCGTGTCCGCGCCCTGCCTGCGCGAGCCTCGATCCTGGACCGCAACGGCGTCGCCCTGACCGCGAACCGGCCGGTCGTGATCGTCGGCATCGCCTCCGGCGCGACGGCGACTCCGGCGACGTACGCCGCGTTCACGAAGTACCTCGATGTCGACGGCGCGAAGCTCGCCGCGCGCGCCAAGGCGGCGCCGGCCGGGCAGTTCGTCGACGCGATCACGATCCGGGCCGAGGAGTGGGAAGCGCTCCGGCCGACGATGGGCAAGCTGCCGGGCGTGCTGACGATGGGCGGCACGCAGTCGCTGCCGCCGACCGCGACGTTCGCCAAGTCGCTGATCGGCACGATGAAGACCGCGACCGCGGACACCCTGAAGAACGCCGGCCCGACCGCGTCGGCGCAGGACCAGGTCGGTACGACGGGATTGCAGTACGCGTTCCAGCAGCAGCTCGCCGGTACGCCGGGCGGCACGGTCACGCTGCGGGACGGCAAGACCAAGTTGTCGATCAAGACCGTCTTCAGCCAGAAGGGCACCGCCGGCAAGCCGGTGAAGACCACCCTCGACACGGCGATGCAGAAGTCGGCCGAGGCCGCGCTGGCGACGAGCAAGCTGCCGGCGTCGCTGGTCGCAGTCCAGGCGTCGACCGGCCAGATCCTGGCGGCGGCGAACGGGCCGACCGTGGCGAGCTACAACCGGGCGTTCCAGGGTCGGTACGCGCCGGGTTCGACGTTCAAGATCGTCACGTCGGCGGCGCTGATCGGCAGTGGGGAGACGGGCGCGACCGCGCTGCCGTGCACGAACACGATCAACGTGTTCGGCAAGACGTTCAAGAACTACGACGGCCTGGCGGCCTACGGCGCGGGCACGATGCAGAAGGCGTTCAACGAGTCCTGCAACACGGCGTTCATCTCGCAGCACGCACGGCTGCCGAAGGACGGGATGACCAAGGCCGCGGCGATGTTCGGCATCGGCCGGGACCTGGACCTGTCGATCTCGGCGTACGGCGGTCAGGTGCCGCTGCCGAAGGACGACGTGGCCGAGGCGGCGTCGATGATCGGCCAGGGCACGGTCACCGCGAGCCCGCTGGCGATCTCGCTGGTCGCGGCGACGGTCGACCACGGTACGGCGATGAAGCCGGTCCTCGTACCGGGCAAGGACGCTGCCGGCGCGGCCGCCTCTCCGTTGCCTGCAGCAACTGTCGCGTCGCTGCGGACGTTCATGCGGACCACGGTCACCGGCGGTACGGCGAAGGTGCTGGCCGGCAACGGCGCGGTCGCGGCGAAGACCGGCACCGCGGAGCTCGTCTCCGGCGGCAAGGTGATCACCAACGCCTGGATGGCCGGCTACCGCGGCGACGTCGCGTTCGCCGTCATCGTCGAAGGCGGCGAGTCCGGCTCCCACACCGCCGGCCCGATCCTCAAGACGTTCCTCTCCAGCTTCAAATGAGGACTTGCTGAGAGTTCGCTGAGAGTAGGCCTTCGGGTGGAAATCGTCACTTAGGGTTGCTGGATGGAGAGCCTGACGTGTCCGAAGTGTCGTGGCGAGATGCGGTCGTACGAGCGCAACAGTGTCACCGTCGACCAGTGCGGAGAGTGCCGGGGGATCTTCCTCGATCGGGGTGAGCTCGAGCGGCTGGTCGATGCCGAGCTGCAGTACAACTCGCCGTCGCCGCAGCCTCGCTACGAGGAGAAGAAGCGGTACGAGGACCGCAGGTACGACGACCGGCGGTACGGGAACCAGCACCCGCGCAAGAAGAAGAAGTCCTTCCTCGAGGAGCTCTTCGACTAGCGGGCGATGACCGTGCCCTGGGCAATCGCGCACAGCGTCGGTGTACCGGCGGCGTCGATCGTGGTGAGTTCGCAGGTGCACGTCGCCTGACGCCGGCCCGAGTGGGCAACCTTCGCCTCGGCCCGCAGGATCGCGCCCCGGCCCGGGCGGAGGTAGCTGATCGTGAATCCCCCGGTCAGCACGTCCGGGCCGAGCGCGACGCCGCCCGCGAAGGTGATCGCGTTGTCGGCGGCGTACGCGAGGACGCCGCCGTGCAGGAACCCGTTCTGCTGCTGGAGATCCTTGCGAATGTCGAGCTCCAGCGTGGCGCCGCCGTCCCCGAACGCGGTCACCCGCGCCCCGACCAGCACACTGAACGGCTGCGCGGCCAACAGCTTCTGAGCGTCCTCGAGGGTCAATTCCGTCACGCGCCGCACGATATGCCACTAGCTGCAAAGCATCGTGAACGGCGGTCTGCACGGGTCTATCGTCAGGGCGTGACCACACCACCGGTGCAGCTCCGCCCGATCACCGATTCCGAGTACCCGAGCTGGTCGGAGCGCGCCGCCGAAACGTTCGCGGCCTGGATCGGCCCAGCCCGTGGGCTGACCGCTGACGAGGCGCTGGAGTTCGCACGCGAGGAGACCAAGCGGCTGCTCCCGCAAGGCCCCGCCACCGAGAACCAGCGGATCTGGATCGCGCTGGTCCGCGACGAACCGGTAGGCAACCTGTGGATCAGCACGGGATCGCGGGTGCCGTTCATCTACGCCGTTGAGGTGGACAGCAGCCAGCGCGGCAAGGGCTACGGCCGGGCGATCATGCTCGCGGCGGAGGAGGAGTGCCGCCGCCTCGGCCACAAGCAGCTGGACCTGAACGTCTTCGGCGACAACACCACCGCGATCGGCCTGTACGACTCGCTCGGCTACACGGTCACCTCCCAGCAGATGCGCAAAGCTCTCTGATCAGCCGGGCGAACTCCCCCGGCTGGTCCAGGGCGATGAGCGTGTAGCTGTCCGCAACCTCCACGAACCTTGCCTGCGGCAACAGCTCGGCCAGCCGACGGCCGTGGTCCGCCGGCATCACCCGCTCGTCGGCAGCCCAGACGACGAGCGCCGGTCGATCGAAGCGATGCAGGTCCTCCGCAGCGTCGGTCAACACACCTCGATCCGCGAACACCGCCCGGAGCATCCGCACCGTCTCCGCGCGCAGCTCGGGCTGCTCGAGCAACGGCCTGATCCATTGCGCCGTGGTCGCATCGCCGCGCTTCGTCAACGTCCCGAAGGCGAGCGGCGACCGGCGTACGGCCTTGAGCCGCAGCTGCTGCATGAACGCTCCGAACAACCGCGGCGACAACCTCCCGGACAATGCGAGGACGCGCCCCGTCAGACCGGGCGGCAGGTTGTCGAAAGCCTCGCACGACGCCAGCACGGCCTGCGCGACGCGCTTGGAGTCGCCTCCCAGGACGAGCTGCACGACGGCTCCTCCGGTGTCGTTTCCGACGAGTACGACGTCCCTCAGATCGAGCCGATCCAGGAACTCGACGACCAGATCGGCGATCCCACGCAGCGAGAGGTCGGCGCCGGCGGTCATCAGCCGCCGGTGCGCCCCGAACGGCAGCGTCGGGGCGATGCATCGATGGTCGGCGCTCAGATCGGCGATCACGCCGTCCCAGAGCGATGCATCCATCAGCAGTCCGTGCAGGAGGACGACCACCGGGCCGTCGGTCCCGCTGTCGACGTACTGCACCGTTCCGGCTGACAGCTCGATCTCGTTCATATGAGAAGCATATTATATCAATTCGATATTTGGTGAAAATGTGTTGGACGACGCTTTCCGGCCGTCATACGGTGGTCGGTGGTAGCCGCATCGAAAGGACCACAGGGAGCGATGTCGAGAACACGCCGCCTGGATATGGGTTAGCGAACTCCGCGATCGGACCGGATCGCGCAGCCGGGACGGACCTCGGAGTCCCCCGGCCGAATCCTCCTGGCGAAGTGCTCGTCCTGCGCTCTGCGCGTTTGCGCGGTGGCGCTGCCCGGTCCTGTCAACTGACTCCTTCGAAAGCGGTGTTCCTTCGTGACGCCTGTTTCTGCCTTGCCGCCTGTCATCGCGGCACAAGATCTGACCAAGACCTACACCTTCCACCAGCAGACCGCCGGCCTCGGCGGAGCCCTGAAAAGCCTGGTGAAGCGCAAGTACGAGACCCGGCTCGCGGTCGACCGGGTCACCTTCGGCATCAACCGCGGCGAGGTCGTCGGCCTGCTCGGGCCGAACGGCGCCGGCAAGACGACCACACTGAAGATGCTGTCCGGCCTGCTCTACACGACCTCCGGTGAGCTCGAGGTCCTCGGCCACACGCCGTCGGATCGCAAGCACGACTACCTGCGCCGGATCGCGCTGGTCATGGGCCAGAAGACGATGCTCTGGTGGGACGTGCCGGCGATGGAGAGCCTCCTGCTGCACAAGGACATGTACGGCTTGTCCACCGCGGAGTTCGATCGCAACGTCGCCGAGCTCGCGGAGCTGCTCGAGGTCGAGCATCTGCTCAACGTCCAGGTCCGCAAGACCTCGCTCGGTGAGCGGATGAAGCTCGAGCTGATGGCCGCGCTGGTCCACGGCCCGGAGATCCTGTTCCTCGACGAGCCGACGATCGGGCTCGACGTGGTCGCCAAGGCCCGTGTCCGGTCCTTCCTCGCCGACGTCAACCGGCTCCGCGGTACGACGATCCTGATCACCAGCCACGACATGGACGACATCGAGGCGCTCTGCTCGCGGGTGATGATCATCGACCACGGCCGCCTGCAGTTCGACGGCGGCCTGGACGACCTGGTCCGGACGGCGCAGCCGCGCAAGCTCGTGCGGGCGACGTACGCGACGCCGGTCGACGGCGCGCGCCTCGCCGGGCTGGACGGTGTGACCGGGGTCGACGTCGACGGCCAGACGGTGAAGCTCGAAGCCGATCGGGAGCGGGCCGGCTTCGTGATGGAGCAGCTGACCCGGCTCGGCCCGCTGGTCGATCTCGACGTCGCGGACGCGGATGTCGAGGACATCATGCGCGACCTGTTCCTCCGCCGCAGCACGCTGGGAGGGGCGTCATGAGCACGCTCACCCGCAACCTCCGCGTCGTCCGGCGGATGACGGCGGCCGAGATCGCGCAGCAGTCGGTGTACCGCGGCGCGTGGATCATCTTCATGCTGGCCAACATCTGCATGCCGATCATCTCGCTGCTCATCTGGCGGACCGCGCTCGCGAACGGCGCTCAGCTCCCGGTCGACGAGCAGTACATCACGACGTACTTCGTACTGCTCGGCTTCGTCACGATGGCGACGTCGTCGTGGATGGCGGCGTTCCTCGCGAACGACATCCGACTCGGCAAGCTGTCCAGCTGGATGGTGCGGCCGGCGTCGTTGCTGGTCGGGTTCGTCGCGAACAACCTGTCCGAGAAGTTCCTGAAGCTGTTCGCGCTGGTGCCGATGATCGGCATCGTCTGGTGGATCTTCCGCGACTCGATGAACATCCCGGCCGGCGCCGGCCGGTGGATGCTGTTCGCGCTGAGCATCGGCCTCGGGGCGATCCTGGTGTTCACGATCGACATCCTGATCGCGGCGCTGGCGTTCTGGATGGACGACGTCGGCGCGCTCGTGCAGGCCCGGGTGATCATCGCGAGTGTGCTGTCCGGCGCGGTCGTACCGCTGGCGCTGATGCCGTCCTGGTCGCGAGGCTTCGTCGACCACCAGCCGTTCCGGTACACGGTGTCGTTCCCGGTCGAGATCGTCGCCGGTCAGCTGACCGGCAGCGAGTTGGCCGCCGGGCTGGGGATCCAGCTCGGGTACGTCGTCGTGCTCGGAGTGGTTGCCCGACTGGTCTGGGCGGCCGGGATCCGCACCTACTCGGCGGTGGGCGCATGAGCACATACGCCGAGGAGCTGCAGCCGCTCGATGCGAACTGGTTGCGCAAGCAGTGGCGGCACGTCCGGCTGTGGCGGCGGTTCTTCGCGCAGGCGGTCGTCCGCGAGACGCACTATCGCGCGCATTTCCTGACCACGCTGCTCGTGGGTCTCGTGCAACTGGGCCTGGGGATCGTGCCGACGCTGCTGCTGTTCGGTTTCACCCAGGAGGTGCACGGGTGGTCGCGGGCGGAGGTGATCGCGCTGGTCGGCGTGTACCAGATCGTCACCGGGCTGATTGCCACGTTCGTCGCGCCGAACCTGAACCGGATGACGACGTACCTGACCGAGGGCGAGCTGGACGGCGTCCTGCTGCGGCCGGTGTCAAGCCAGTTCTACCTGACCCTGCGCTGGATCAACGTCGCCGAACTGACGAACGTTGCCAGCGGCATCGTTGTGCTCGTGATCGGGCTGGTGCAGTCCGATCTCGGTCCTGATGCGGGGCAGGTGCTGAAGGCCGTCGTGCTGGTCGCCTGCGGGTTGGTGTTGCTGACCGCGGTCTGGTCGGCGATGTCGTTCCTGGCGTTCTGGCTGCAGTCGGTGAACCCGATCGGGGTGGTCTACCTGAGCATGGTGGAGGCCGGGCGGTACCCGTTGGTGTTCTTCCCGGTCGCGGTGCGGACGTTCCTGACGTTCGCGTTCCCGGTGGCGTTCGCGACGACGTTCCCGATCCGCGCGTTGGCCGGCGATCTGGGTTGGGGACCGGTTGCGCTCGGCGTCGGGCTGGCCATAGTGGCAATGTCACTAGTCCGCTTGGTGTGGCGGCGCGGGTTGCTGACCTACTCCAGTGCGTCGAGCTGATGTGGTTACCTGTGCGGTATGAGCTGGTGGGTCCTGCACGTGGACATGGATCAGTTCATCGCGGCCGTGGAGATCCGGCGGCGGCCTGAGCTGCGTGGGCTACCTGTCGTGGTGGGCGGGTCCGGCGATCCGACCCAACCACGGCAGGTGGTCGCCACCGCGTCGTACGAGGCGCGCGAGTACGGCGTACATTCCGGGATGCCGGTGCGGGCTGCGTACAAGAAGTGCCCACAGGCGGTATTCCTCCCGTCGGACCCGGCTGCGTACGACGCGGCCTCGACCGAGGTGATGGACGTGCTGCGCTCGTTCCCGGTCGTGGTGGAGGTGTGGGGCTGGGACGAGTGCTTCGTCGGCGCGGAGACCGACGATCCGGAGGCGCTGGCCGTCTCGCTCCGCGCCGCCGTGGAGGAGCGGACCTCGCTGACCTGCGCGGTCGGCATCGGCGACAACAAGACCCGGGCCAAGCTGGCCACCAACTTCGCCAAGCACTCCCGCTCGCACGCCGAACCCTTCGTCGGCGCCGGCGAAGGGTCCGCGGCGGGCATCTACCGCCTCACGGCCGCCAACTGGCGCTCCGTCATGGACGATCGTCCCATCCGCGACCTCTGGGGCATCGGCAGCCGGATGGAGAAGAACCTCAACGAGCTCGGCATCACCACCGTCGCCGACCTCGCCGCCGCCGATGTCGAGGCCCTGAAGAAGCGCTTCGGCCCCAAGATGGGCGCCTGGTACGCCGCCCTCGGCCGAGGGCTCGGCGACACCCAGGTCACCGACGTCCCGCGCGAACCCGTCTCGCGCAGCCACGAGGAGACGTTCCCCGCCGACCTGGTCGAGCTCGCTGACATCCAACGCGAACTCCGTCGCATCGCCGAAGAGGTCACCCGCGAGGTCGTCGCCGACGGCCGCACCATCCAGCGCGTCTGGGTGAAGCTCCGCTTCATCAGCTTCTACACACCGATCAAGAGCCGCAAACTCAAATCCCCGACCCAGGACCCCGAAGTCATCGCGACCACGGCCCTGGAACTCCTGGAAAAGTTCGAGATCCGCCGCCCGATCCGCCTACTCGGCGTCCGCGTCGAGTTCGTCCCTCCTGACGCTGTTGAGTGAGGACTCTCCAGCTACAGCTTGTACGTCCGGGTGGCGGTTGTGCTGAAGATTGCAGAGCGCTCGTCAGGGGTGAGGTTGGAGGTGAGGGTTGCTGCGGTTTCGACGACCTGGTCGTAGGAGGCGGCCAGCAAGCAGACCGGCCAGTCGGAGCCGAACATGACTCGGTCGGGGCCGAAGGCATCGAGCACTACGTCGGCGTACGGCTGGAGGTCCGCGGGTTTCCAGGTGGTCCAGGGAGCCTCGGTGACCATGCCGGACAGCTTGCAGGTGACGTTGGGGTGAGCAGCGAGCTCGCGGAGTTGGGCAGCCCAGGGGTCCAGCGGCTCGCCGATGACCGGCTTGGAGATGTGGTCGACGACGAAGCTGAGCTGCGGCAGCTCCCGCGCGGTCTGGATCGCGGCAGGGAGCTGGGGCGTCTTCGTCAGGAGGTCGTAGGCGAGCCCGGCGTCAGCAATGGCTGCCAAACCACGTTGTACGTCGGCGCGCAGCAGCCAGTCGTTGTCCGGCTCGTCGTGGACCTGGTGGCGGATCGCCTTCAGGTAGGAGCCGTCGGGGCGCGACAGCAGACCGTCGAGAGCTTCACCGATGTCCTCGGCCGTGAGATCGATCCAGCCGACCACCCCGGCAACAAGGTCGTTGCCAGCGGCAAGCTCCAGGAACTCGACGGTCTCCTCGACCAGCCCGACCGTCTGGACCAGCACGGTCGACGTGACGTCGGCCGCCGCCGCCAACGGCGCAAGGTCCTCGATCGAGAAGCTCTGCCGGATCGGGTCCATCTCCGGGCCTACCATCCAGGTCTGCTCCCGAACGCTGAGGTCCCAGACGTGGTGATGCGCGTCGACTCTGCTCATGCTGCGGTGGTCCCCTCGGCGTGGATCAGTCGGATGACCTGCTGGCTCATCCTGTCGTAGTCGTGGTCGTTCGGCAGCTCGCCCTGGACGGCGTGGTCGCGCATGACGACGACCCGGTCGGCGAGCGTGATCATCTCCGGCAGGTCGGAAGTGATCAGCAGGATCGCCAACCCGTTGGCCGCGAGGTCCCAGATGAGCGTGTGGAAGGCGTCCTTCGTGCGTACGTCGATGCCGACGGTCGGCTCGTCGATGATCAGGATCTCGGTCCGCGCCGCGAGCCACTTCGCCAACGAGACCTTCTGCTGGTTCCCGCCGGACAACGTGCCGGCGTGCTGCTCGGGCGAGGCGATCCGGATGCCGAGCTGCTCGACGTACGTCGCGACGGTCGCGGTCTCCGCCTTCGCCGGGACGTAGCCGAGCGCCTTGCGCAACCGGTCCCAGATCGTCACGGCGATGTTCCGGCTGACGGATTGCTCGAGGAAGACGCCTTCTTCCTTGCGATTCTCGGTGACGTACCCGATCTTGTGGTTCCGCAGCGCGTCCCGCACGTTGCGGATCCGCACGGCCGAGCCACGCACCCGGACCACGCCGGCTGTGATGCGATCAAGGCCGAGCAGCGCCTTGGCCAGCTCGCTCCGCCCGGCGCCGACGAGACCGTACAGCCCGACGATCTCACCGGGCCGTACGGCGAGATCCACGTGGACGTGACCGGTCGCCGTACTCACGCCCGACAGCTCGAGGATCGGGGCGACGTCCACGTCGACCGAGCGAGGCGGCAACGACAGCGCCTCGTGGGTCCGCCCAACCATCAGATCGACGACCTGGTCACGCGTGAGGTCGGCCAGCGCACCGCCGGACAGCACCGATGCACCGTCGCGCAGCACCGTGACCGTGTCGCAGATCTGGAAGACCTCCTCCAGCTTGTGACTGACGAAGAGCACGGCCCGCCCGTCGTTCTTCAGCTTCTCGACGACGCGGAACAGCAATGCGGCTTCGTTGGGAGTGATCGAGGCCGTGGGCTCGTCGAGCAACAGCACGCGGCTCTCGACCGACAGCGCCTTGGCGATCTCGACGAGCTGCGCCTGTGCGACGGACAGCTCGGTCACCGGCTGGTCCGGATCGATGTCGAGCTCGAGCTCGCCCAGCCAGCGCGACGCCTCCGAACGGATCGCGGCACGATCGACCAGGCCATTGGACGTCGGCAGCTTCTGCAGCAGGATGTTCTCCCCGACCGTGAAGCCGGGGATGAGGTTGCGCTCCTGGTGGACGACACCGATGCCGGCCGAGGCCGACTCGTGCGGCGAGCCGAACGACACCTCGCGCCCGTCCAGCAGCAACCGGCCACCGTCGGGACGGTAGAGGCCGGTGATCACCTTGATCAGCGTCGACTTGCCGGCGCCGTTCTCACCGAGCAGCGCGTGCACCGATCCCGCCTCGAGGGCGAGATGGACCCGGTCCAGCGCCCGCACGCCGGGGAAGACCTTATCGACCTTCTCGGCCTGGAACAGCGTCATGACACACCCCCCGCCACCGTGGCGTCGGGCGCTTTCACGACCGTACGGCGTTGTTGCCGGCGGGTCCTGACCTGGCCCAGAACCACCGAACCGAGGACAACCGCGCCGACGACGAAGTTCACCCAGGACGGCTCGAGCGAGAACTGCGCCCGCGCCGTGTCCACGAACCGCACGATGAACGCGGCGAGCACGGTCCCCAGCACGACGACGGATCCGCCGGTGAGCAACGCGCCGCCGATGATCGGCGCCGCGAACGACGGCAGCAGCCAGTCGCCGCCGATGCTCTTGTTCACGCCCGGCGAGGACGCGACGGTGAGGATCGCGGCGATGCCGAGGACCGCGCCGGAGAGAGTGTGGGCAATGATCACGGAGCGGTCGTTCGAGATGCCGGACAGCCGGGCCGCGATCGGGTTGCCGCCGGAGGCCAGCAGTTGCCGGCCGGGGACGGTTCGGCGGAGCAGCACCGACAGCGCGCCCGCGACGATCAGGGCGACGATGAAGATCCACGGCAGTACGCCGAAGAGCGCGGACGACCCGAAGTCCTTCAGCCCTTGGGGATAGGCGTCGACCGTCCGCGTGCCGACGAGGCGGTACTGCACGCCGATCAGGACGGTCATCGTCGCCAGTGTGACGATGAATCCGTTGATGCGGGTGAGGACGACGAGTACTCCGTTGATCAGGCCGGCGACCGCCGCGAGCAGGAAGCCGATCAGGAGCGCGAGCGGGACCGGAACGCCGTGGTCGGCCATGAGCACGCCCATCGCGGCCGCGGCGAATCCACCGATCGCGCCGACGGCCAGGTTGAGCTGTCCCACTGCCAGAACCACCATTTGAGCCAACCCGATCAGAACCGGCACCGCAAGGAACTGAAGCAGCACTCTCAAGGAATTCGCCGAGACCAATTCACCCTTCGAGGCGATCACCAAGAACACGAAGAACACCACACAGATGACGAGCAAGGTCATCTCGGTGGAGCGCACGAAACGGTTCATCGTCGTCGCACCTCCTGTCGCTCGGACAGGACTGTTCGGACCCGGTCGGTGGACAGGGCGAGCAGCAGGATCAGGCCGAGGTAGATGTTGAGGCTTTCCAGGCCTACGCCCAGTAGGTCGAGGCCTTTGCGGATGACTGTGGTCAGGGCGGTGCCCAGCAGGGTGCCCCAGATGGAGACGAAGCCGCCGGCCAGCAGGGTGCCGCCGAGGATGGGGCCGAGGAAGGACGGGAGCATGAACTCCTCGCCGATAGTGGCCTTGATCGAGCCGGTGGAGACGGCGAGCATGAACCCGGCCAGGGCGGCCAGACAGCCGGACATGGCGTGCGCGACGATCACCCGGCGAGCGGTGGGGATGCCGGACAGCTCAGCGGCACGGACCGACGAGCCAGTCATCAACAGTTCGCGACCGAGCCGCGTCCGGGCGAAGATCCACCCGACGACGGCCATCGCCACGACCGCGAAGATCGCCAACTGTGGCACGGCCGGGGAGCCGCACAGGTTCCCGACGCAGATGTCCGCCAGCGAGTAGTTGCGCAGTTCCCGCATCCCCGCCGGCTTGGTCACGAACGCCGCGTTGTCGGTCAACGCCGTGTACACCAGCGGGATCAGTCCCAGCAGCAGGAAGTCCAGCGCCAGCGTCACCACGAACGAGTTCACCCCGGTACGGGCGATCACCCAGCCCGCGAGCGCGCCGATCGCCGTACCCGCGATCAGTCCGACCAGCAACCCGGCGTACAGCCCGAAGTGCCACAGGTCGTACGAGATGCCGGTGATCATCATCGAGAACGCGGCCATCCGCCCGACGGCCAGGTTCATGTGGCCGATCGACAGCACACTCAGCTGCGCCAGCCCGACCACGGTGAACATCGCGATGTCCCGCAGCAGCGGGAACACCACCAGCTGCTGGTTGAAGAACGCCGGCCGCAGCACCCCGAACAGTGCGGACAGCAACACCACCAGGAGCAGCAGTCCGATCCGCTGATTGGCCCACCACGGCGTACGCCGGACCTCCGCAGCCGGAGCGTCCTCCTGCAGCGCCTCCGTGGCGGTAGAGGAGACGCTCATCCGACACGCCGCTCGTCGATCGCGCCCTGGTCCCAGTCGATCCCCAGACCGGGTACGTCGGGAGCTACCGCATGTCCGTCGACCACAGCCATCTCTGACCTCGTGATCGCCCGCAGCTGCGGGATGTGCTCGACGTACCGTCCGTTCGGCACCGCAGCGGTCAGACTGACGTGCAGCTCCATCAGGAAATGCGGACAGACCTCGAGGTTGAACGCCTCGGCCAGATGCGCGACCTTGAGCCACGGCGTGATCCCACCGATCCGCGCCACGTCCACCTGCACGATCCCGGCGCCACCGGAGGCGACGTACTCGCGGAACTGCGACACGGAGTACAGCGACTCCCCTACCGCGATCGGGATCGACGTCGACTCGGCCAACCGCACATGCCCGGTCACGTCGTCAGCCGGTAGCGGTTCCTCGAACCAGGAGAGGTCTACCGTTTCGAACGCGGCAGCCCGGCGCTTCGCCTCGGCGTACGTCATGGACTGGTTCGCATCGACCATGATGTCCATCGACGGCCCCACAGCGTCTCGTACTGCGCGGAGCCGCTCCAGGTCCTCATGCACCCGCGGTTTGCCGACCTTGAGCTTCACACCGGGCCAGCCGGCCTTCTGCGACGCCAGTGCGCCCGCGACCAGCTCGTCGGTTGTCAGGTGCAACCAACCGCCCTCGGTGTCGTACAGCGGCACCTGCTGCCGGAAACCGCCAGCCAGCCGCCAGAGCGGCTCACTGGCCCGTAGACACCGCAGGTCCCACAATGCGGTGTCTACGGCCGCCAGCGCGAGTGACGTGATCGCACCGACAGTGGTGGCATGCGTGGACCAGAAGAGGTCGGACCAGAGCTCTTCGACGTTCCGTGCGTCCTTGCCGACCAGTCTGGGCAGCAGGTGGTCCCGCAACAGCGCTAGTACTGCGGTGCCGCCAGTGCCGATCGTGTACGAGTACCCGAGACCCGTGAGCCCGTCACTTGTCGACAAAGAGACGAAGATCGTCTCCTGCTTCAGGAACGCTTGTACGGCGTCGGTGCGTACCGTCTCGACCTCGAGATCGACCAGGTACGCCTCCGCCTCGGTGATCGTGCTCACTGGCAGCTCAGGTGCTTGACGAACTCGGTCTGGAGCTCTTTGGTCTTGGCCTGCCGCTCCTGGTCGTACGTGTCGACGTTGGCCTTGGTGACCACGAAGGACCCGGAGTCGACGATCACGCCGGGGTCCTTCATCGTGCACTGCTTGGACTGGAGCAGCGCGAGCAGCCAGCCGCCGACGTACGCCTGGCCGACCGGGTTCTGCGTGACGGTCGCGGCGACCCCGCCGGACTTGATACCGGCCAGGATCTTCGCGTCGTCGTCGATCGCCACCACCTTGATCGGAAGCTTGCTGCTGGCAACACCGTCGGCGGCGGCCACGGCCGGGTTGTACGCCGTGGTCACGATGCCCTTGATGTCCTTGCCCTTGGATGCGAGCAGGTCCGCGACCGCCTTCTGCGCGGTGGACAGGTCCTTGTCGATGTCGGTGATGACGGGCAGCTCGGTGACCTTGCCGTTCGTCTCGGCGATCGCCTTCTTCACGCCGGCGATCCGGCGCTGGGTGTTCGAGTCGACGTTGTTGCCGGTCAGGTGGACGATCGTGCCTGAGCCGCCGATCGCCTCGATCGTCGCCTTGGTCGCCTTGTACGCCGCGGTCTCGACGTCGGTGGACAGGCAGAAGTCGGCCGAGTTGGTGTCACCGGCCGGGCACGACGCCAGCGAACCGACGGCGAATCCCTTCGCCTTCAGATCCTCGAAGGTCGAGTTGATGTCGGTCGGCGACACGCCGAAGATGCCGAACGCGTTGTACCCCTGCGCGGCCAGCGAGTTGATCACGTTGTTCTGCTTGCCCTGGTCCCACTCGCCGGTCTCGTTGAACGTCACGTCGCCGAGCTTGAACTCGGTCTTGTCCTGCTGGCCGGTGGTCTTCCACGGCTGGAAATACGGGTGCGCGCCGCCCGGGATGAGGGCAAGCTTCACCTTCGACCCGTCCTTCAGCGTCACCGGTCCGGACGAGGTCGACGTGGACGCGTCGTCGCCGGCGGTGGCGCCGCCGGTGTCGTTCGAGTTCTTGGTCGTACAACCGGCAACCAGCGCGACGGCGGCCACGAACACCGCGGTCCGGCGGAATCTGACGATCATGGGGCGGCTCCAGATCCTATAGGATATTGCGTACCTGATGCTCCCGCTTCACACTGGAGCCGTCAAGTGTGGGGCAGAATGAGCGTTCCGGGAGGAGTGACAGTGACGGATGCGCATGTTGGGCTGGCCGGGCAGCTCGCCCGCCTGCCCCAGCGACAGGTGCTGAGCGACGACGTGTACGAAACGGTCAAGGGCCTGATCATGGACAGCGTGGTCGAGCCGGGCACCCGGCTGAACATCGACGCGCTGACCCGCGAGCTGGGCATCTCCCAGACCCCGATCCGGGAGTCGCTGGCGCGGCTCGAGTCCGACGGTCTGGTGATCAAGGAGCCGCTGCGCGGGTACCGGGTGTCGTCCCGGCTGACCCGCGAGGAGTTCGAGGACCTGTTCGAGTACCGCCTGCACGTCGAGCCATGGGCAGCCGGGCGGGCCGCCGAGCGGGCCGGTTCCGAGGACCTGGCCCGGTTGAAGGCCGAGATGCTCAGCTACACCGACGTACCGGACCGCCCGTCGTACGAGAGCTACCGGGCGATGGCGGCGCACGACCAGCGGTTCCACGACCTGGTTCTCGAGCTGTCCGGCAACGAGACGGCCCGGCTGTCCTTCCAGCGGACACACTGCCACCTCCACCTGTTCCGGCTGTACTACGGTGGCGGCATCGCGACGAAGGCGTTGCGAGAGCACAAGGTAGTGGTGACCGCGGTCCGCAAGGGCAACCCGGAGGAGGCGGCCGCGGCCATGCGGTCCCACATCGAGGCCTCGCGCGCCCGGTTGCGTCCCATGTTCGACCAGGCCTGACATCTGCTGACTCAGGGAGACATCTGTGGAACTGCTCCGCCTCGGTGCGGTCGGTGAGGAGCGCCCGTACGTGCGCGCCGCCGACGGCACCGTCCACGACCTGACCCCGATCACCACCGACATCGACGGCGCTTTCCTGGCCGCCGACGGGATCGCCCGGACCCGCGCCGCGCTCGAGGCCGGCTCGTTGCCCGCTGTCGAGACTGACGGCCTGCGCGTGGGCGCGCCGATCGCCCGGCCGGGCGCGGTGGTCTGCATCGGCATGAACTACGCGGCGCACGCGGCCGAGGGCGGTGCCGAGCCGCCGAAGCAGCCGATCGTCTTCTTCAAGCACCCGAACACGGTCGTCGGCCCGAACGACGACGTCCTCGTGCCGCGCGGCTCCACCAAGACCGACTGGGAGGTCGAGCTCGCCGTCGTCATCGGCAAGCAAGCCCGGTACGTCGAGACCGACGAGGAGGCGCTGGCCTGCGTGGCGGGGTACACCGTCTCCAACGACGTGTCCGAGCGCACCTTCCAGATCGAGGTGTCCGGCGGGCAGTGGTCCAAGGGCAAGTGCTGCGAGACGTTCAACCCGCTCGGGCCTGCGCTGGTGCCCGCCTCCGAAGTGGATCCGACGAACCTTGCGCTGAAGTCGTGGGTGAACGGTGAGCCGCGGCAGGACTCGAACACCGCGGACATGATCTTCTCGGTGGCGGCGCTGGTCCGCGACCTCTCGCAGTACATGGTGCTGAGCCCCGGCGACATCGTGAACACCGGTACGCCGGAGGGCGTGGCGCTGTCCGGCCGGTTCCCGTACCTGTCTCCCGGCGACACGATGGAGCTGGAGATCGACGGGCTGGGCCGGCAGAAGCAGTCCCTCGGCAAGGCCTGAAAACTGTCCCCGGCCGGCTCTAGGGTCGGCCGGGTGACCGACTTCTTATCCGACATCAGCAGCTCCTACGACAACGTCGCCGTCTCGTACGCCGAACTCGTCCAGGATGGGGCGTCCGCCGAGTCGGAGTGCTTCGACCTGCTGGCGAAGCTTGTCGCCGGCTCCGGACGGGTAGTGCTCGATGTCGGGTGCGGTCCGGGACGGACAACCGGCCTGCTGGCCGCGCGCGATCTGGAGGTCATCGGGATCGACCTCTCACCGGGGATGGTCGAAGTCGCCCGCCGCGACCACCCGGATCTCGACTTGCGCGTCGGCACGATGACCGCGCTGGACCTGCCTGACGAGTCAGCCTCCGCCGTCGTGTCCTGGTGGTCGATCATCCATCTGCCGCGCGACGTCGTACCGCAGGCGTTCGCGGAGTTCCACCGCGTCCTTGCCCCCGACGGCGTGCTGCTGATGGGCTTCCATGTCGGTTCGGAGTCCACTCACAAGACGTCCGGGTACGGCGGCCATCCGATGAACATCTACGTCCACCGCTGGACGGCGGCCGGGTTGACCGAGCTCGCGGTCGCGGCCGGCTTCGCGCCGTACCTGGCGACGGAAATTCCCGAGGACCGATTGCTCTTCCGGAAGTAGCCTCTGCGCATGACTTCCCGCGTGCGATCCGTGACGTTCGATACCCACAACCCGTACGAGCTGGCCGGCTTCTGGTTGCAGGTGCTGAACGCCCCGCGCCCCGACGACGACCACCCCGGCGACCCCTACGCGGCGGTGGTGACGGACTCCGCGACGCTGCTCTTCGAACAGAACAACGACGAGAAAGCCGTTAAGAACCGCGTCCACCTGGACCTCGAGCCCGACATCCCCCGCGACGAAGAGGTCGAGCGCGTCCTCGCCCTCGGCGCCACCATCGCCGCCGACCACCGCAACCCCGACGGCACCGGCTGGGTCGTGATGCACGACCCCGAAGCCAACGAATTCTGCATCCTCCGAAGCCAGGCCGAACGCGACGCCACAAGTTGAGCTGGGGACTGGCTGATGAACGGGAACATTGCGGACGAGTGGCGGACGCGGGGATTTGTCGTGCTGCCTGGTTTCCTGTCGGGGGAGGATCTGGAGCCGGCACTGGGTGAGCTACCGGCGATGTTCCCGACTCCGGAGGGCTTTCACGGCGGCACGGATGAGCGTCGGTCGCGGTACGTCGAGGACGAGTTCGACGGGATCGACGCGTTTCCGTTCACCAGCCCCGCGTTCAGCTTGCTCGCCGTGCACCCCAAGATCGTGGGACTCGCCGAGACGTTGCTCGGGCAGTCCGATCTGCGACTCTCGTCGGCCGAAGCGTGGGCGAAGTACACAGGTGCGACGTCGTACGACCAGGAGCTGCACCGCGACTACCTCAACCAGACGATCCTCGTGCCGTCGCTCGAGGATCGGTACCAGCACCTGGAGTTGTTCGTCCTCCTCGTCGATGTCCCCGAGGAACTCGGACCGCCCCATCTGGTGTCCTACGAACACACGGCGGACCTGCCGATGAAGCCGAACTTCTACCCACGATCCGGCGGCAGTGGCGACTTCGTCTCGACCGATGACAACAGCGCTCTGTACGACGCCGAACAGTCCGGTGCGGGCCCGGCCGGAACGGTGATCGCGTTCAACACCCGCACGTTCCACCGCGGCACGGGCCTGCGGAGGTCCCTCGGCGCGCGGTACTCGATGCAGCTCATCTACCGCCCGGCCGAGGCCGACTGGGGCCAGCGCATGGCCTGGGCAGCTCGCAGCCACGAGCCCGCCTGGTACGAGTTCGTCCACCGAGCCACCCCGCGCCAACTGGAACTCTTCGGCTTCCCACCCCCGGGCCACCCGTACTGGACCGAACAAACCCTCACCGGCATCGCCCAGCGCTATCCCACCCTCGACCTGACCCCCTGGCGGTAGCCCGCCCGGACGTACGTCGGCGATCCTCTACAGGTCGTCGACGTATGGGGTCTGGCCGGTGAGGGTCAGGCGCCAGTCTGTGGTGTGGGCGTCGACGGTGAGGTCGTAGCCGTTGCGGCGGGCGGTCAGTTGGTGGTGGTTGTCGGTCACGTCGGAGACGGTGACCTTCCAGCCGCGGGCTTCGAGGGTCTCGGCGGTGAAGGTGATCTTCGCCACCGGGTCGGGGGTGGTGGGATCACCGGTCTCGACGGTGATCGTGCAGACGGACTCGCGACCGCGGTCGTCGGCGAGGGCGCCGCGGTCGGCAGGGCCGACGTCCTGGGTCACCCTCGGTGTCTGGTCCGGCACGACGATAGCCGCCACCGCCAGGAGCTCCGAGCGGAGGAAGTTGCGGGCTTCGGTCAGCGTCACGGTATCCGTGATACACCGTGCGACCAAGCTTCGCGAGACCACGCCGCGTTTCGCCGTCAAGATACGAGCGGTGTCTCCCCGGTGAACGTTATCCGCCAGTCCGTCGCCCACGCGTGTACGGCGACCTCGAAACCGTCACGAGACGCCGCGACGCGGTAATGCCCGTTCTCGGGCACCGCCACCTCTGCATTCCACCCGCGAGACCGCAACACGCCCGCCGCGGCGGAGACGGCGGCCGACGGATCCGGTGCCTTCGGGTGCCCGGTCTCCACGGTGACCCGGCAGACGGTGGCAGCGCCACGGCCGTCGGACAGCACCGCCGGGTTCACCGGCCCCGGATCGTGCGTGACGACCGGCTGCTGATCCGGTACGACGGCTGCCGCCACGGCAACCAACTCATCCCGCAAGAACTCCCGCCCGCCCGTCATCGCCGCGGTCCTTGCGCCCGCCGGCCGCGCGGTACGCCGGTCACACGAGCAGCGCCTTCGCCGCCAGCGGCAGCACCCAGGTCATCCGCACCCGACCGCCCGCCGGCACCTGATTCGACGGCGGTTCGAGCGGACGCCTGGGACGGTTTGGTGAGAGCCACGACACCGTCGTACACCTTCGACGCGGCGCCGGCGACCTCGTTGAGCGGACCGCCCCACGAGGCACCAAGGGCCAGCTTGGTCTCGGCGGATCGGCTGGTGCCGGTCGTCGTGATCGAGCTCAGGTCGCCGCGCACCACCCGCCCGATGTTGCGCAGCGCCTCGCTGTTCGGCCGGTAGTACTCGTTGTGCCAGTGCACCGAGACCGCCTCGTCGTTGGCGATCGGATCGTTGGTCGCCATCCGGATCGCGTCGGGGAAGGTCGCCGGATCAGGCCCGTGCCATTCGGTGTACGCGACGTAGTCCCCCGGCGCGCGTTCGACGTACAGGCGGGTCGGCGGCTGGACGAAGTCGGCGGCTTCATCGACGTACTTCGTGATTCCGGGCGAGCCGGTCATCACCACGCGCTTCGCCCGTCCGTGGTCGAGCAGCGCCTGCCCGAGTACGTCGGTGCCGTACGAGTGCGCTACCGCAGTGACCTCGGCGTTCGGCGCTTTCAACTCGTCGAGCTCGTTGAGGAACTCCGCCAGCCGCGGGCCGCCCTCGAGCGCCGCGTCCTTGCTCGCGGCCTCGACCACCCCGTGGGGCGAGTCGTAGTCGAGCCAAACCACCACTGCCGTGTCCGAGGGACCAGCCTCCTGCCGGATGAGGTCGCCTCGGTCCGATTGCCCACGGAAGGTGTCCAGGCTGTTCCCCATCCCGGGAACCAGCACCGCAACGTTCCGAGCCTGATCGAGTCGGCCGAGCACCTCGACCGCACGGCCCTGACCCTCCGGATCGACCTTGAGGAACTGGCGCGGCCGCTTCACCTCAACCACGTTGCCGTCGGCATCCACCTCGGTGGTGCTGACCGGCGTCAGCAGTTCCTGGACGGTCGCCAGCCGCTTCCGCTGGGCGTCGTCCGCGGTACCGGCGTCGGCTGCTGCCTGCAGACGGTCGCGGGCAGCCTCGAGCAGCTCATGATTGGCGCGATACCGCTCAGCCAGCTCGTCCATGGCGTGACTCCCCGTGACAGCCGGTCACCTGGGCGTGAGACCGGACTGACGGCAGTCTGCCAGTCGACAAGGTCCCCCGCATCCCGTCAGGCCGTGACCTGTGGACTTTCGCGGAGCGCTCAGTGGAGTGCGAGCGACCAGGACCCGACGTGCAGGGAGAGGTTGACGGTGGCCAGCGGTCGTACGTCGACATGCCGGAGCGACTCGGCCGGGGCATCGACGACATAGAGCACAAGCGCCCGGACCACCGCCGGATGGACCACCGCAACCAACGAGCTGCGATCGCCATGGCGCTCGTTCAGGTCGCCCAGCCAATCGGCGACCCGGGCGAGCACGTCGTTCTCGGTCTCGCCACCAGGCGTCGCGGTGTGCGGCCGCTCGAGCCACGCCGCCACCCGCGTCGGGTCGGTCG
This sequence comes from Kribbella sp. NPDC051586, assembly GCF_044453965.1. Lineage (NCBI taxonomy): Bacteria > Bacillati > Actinomycetota > Actinomycetes > Propionibacteriales > Kribbellaceae > Kribbella > Kribbella sp. NPDC051586. The sequence continues at coordinate 1,139,415 of NZ_JBITDF010000001.1, forward strand.
CGAGCAGGTCCTCCAGCTCGCGACCGGCCCATTCGCCGTACTCACGGTCCCGCAGAGCCTGCTCCACGACCGGGTCGAACCCCATCGCGGCGGCGGTGCGTACGGCGGCCAACTCAGGCCCGGCATACACCGCGTCGGCCGAGAGCTTCAGCTCGCGCACCGCCTCGACACTCGCCGGATCCGGCTCGGTGTCTCCACCGAGCACGAGCCCACGCAGCGCGGGTGTCAGGGCGTGCGCGACCACTGTGAGAGCCGTCAAGCGGCAGCCACCTTCGTTCGGATCGGCCGGCGGTCCACCGCGGCCGCGTACCCGAATCCGAGCAGGAGCCACAGCGTCGCCTGCGTACCGAGCGAGGCGAACCGGAACTGCCACAGCAGCGTAGCGGGGAACGTCTCCGGAACCTCGTTGATTCGCGGCAGGATCAGGTACGCCGCGACAACGACCGCGACGAGTCCGACCACACCACCCGCGAGGCGCGCGACGTCGCCGTACCGGGCCGCCCAGCGGGACAGCCAGACGCCGGTCCAGACGGCCAGCAGGCCGATCACGAGCGTCAGCAGATACGTGACCGTCCGCCGCGTGATCGTGTCCGGATCGCCGACCGCGGGCGGATTCGGTGGATATTTGAAGAACGGGACCAGCACGATGCCGATGAACCCGGCCGCGGCGAGTCCGAGCGCGGCGTACGCGTCGTTGCCGGTCCGGAGCTTGCGCCTCAGCAGCGTGAACGCGACGGCGAACAGGCCGCCGAGCGCGACGCCGTACAGGCTGGTGGCGAGGAACAAGCCGGCTTTCTGGCCTTCTCGGCTGACGAGGGGCTTTTCTTCTGCGGCGTGTTCTTCATGGTCATGTGAGTGCGCGGCGCCGGACTCTTCGATCGCGATCGCCGCGTCGACACGCGGCTCGCCCATCACGTAGGCGAACGTTCCGGCCAGCAGGCCGGCGAAGAGTCCGACGATCAGTCCGCGCACCAGGAGCGATCCGAAGGTGCGCATGTCGTCTAGTGGCAGGGCACGCCGAGCAGGTGGCGCCCGTCATGCATCAGCTCGTGCAGGTACATCCCGGACCGGGAGACCGCGCCCTGGTCGAACCCGACCAGATAAGCGAGCAGCAGCATCAAGCCGACGCTGAGCATCGCGGCGACGAGGAGCCTGGGCGAAAGGGCCGGTACGGCGACCGACTGGGCAGGAGCTGCCATCTGAACTGAACCTCCTGGGGAAAAGCGCGTTCCCGTCGAAAGGCTGCTGGTGCCCGAGCATCCTGACTCACGAGCCGAAACTCGCTCACAGTGGCGCGGCCGTGCCGGTCTCTCACCGGCTTCCCTCATGACACCGCAGGTTGTCCCCCGAACCGTAGAGCCCAGAACAGACGCAGGTCAACGCGCCACGGCGCGCCGGTGATCTATCCCACCCACCACGCTCGACCCCACGCGTGGGCTGACTGCCCAGCTGTCAGCACCTATCCTGGCGGGATGCCGTCCGGTCATCATTTGGTTGCGTTTGCGATTACTGCGTTCATCATCATCGTGGTCCCGGGGCCGTCTGTGTTGTTCATCGTGGGGCGGGCGCTTGCGGTGGGGCGGCGGGAGGCGGTGCTGACGATGGTCGGCAATACCCTCGGCGCGGCCGTCATGCTCGTGCTCGTCGCGCTCGGGCTCGGCACCTTGATCGCCGCCAGCGCGATCGCGTTGACCGTGGTGAAGCTCGGCGGAGCGGCGTACCTGATCTATCTCGGCGTCCAGGCGTTCCGGTCGCGGAAATCCCTGGCGGAGGCGCTCGCCACCGGCGTGAAGCCAGGCAGCAGCCGGAAGACCGTCCGGCAAGGGTTCCTCGTCGGTGTGACGAACGCCAAGACCGCGGTGTTCTTCGCGGCCGTGCTGCCGCAGTTCGTGGACAAGGGCGCGAGCAGCCCGGCGTGGACGCAGATCCTGATTCTCGGGCTGATCTTCATCCTCATCGCGCTCTGCTCGGACAGCGTCTGGGCGGTCGTGGCCGGTACGGCGCGCGAGTGGTTCGCCCGCTCGCCGCGCCGGCTCGAGCTGGTCGGCGGCACCGGCGGCCTGATGATCATCGGCCTCGGCGCCAGCATCGCGGTGACCGGCTCGAAGGAATAGCGGGCTCGAAGAACAGTCGCCCTCTAAGTACGCCGACCCGCCTGCACACCGAGCAACGCGAGCAGCGCCGGGAACCCGAAGGCGACAAGGTAGGCCAGCACCGCGGAGTGCGGCTCCATCGCCGCGAACAGTGATCCGCCGATCGCCAGGATCGTTGCTGTAGACAACGAGTCGCTGAGCTGCGCCGCGGAGCTGTTGGCGCCTTGCTCGTCGCGTTCGGAGTACTCCAGCACCAGCACCGACAGCGTCGGGAACACCGTGCCCATGCCGAGCCCGGTGAGGCTCCACCCGAGGATGCCGACCAGGACCGGCACCTGCGGATTCAAGGTCAGGGCCGCGGTCACGATCCCGAGCACGATCGACAGCATCCCGGCCTGCAGGAACACCGCGTTCGAGAACGGCTGGTTCGGCCGGCCGCGGTACCAGGACGCCGCGGACCAGCTCAACGCGCTCACAGTCAGTACCAGACCCGCCAGCGCCGGCGAAAGACCGCGCTCCCGGGTCAGCATCAGCGGCAGGAAAACCTCGGCGCCGAACCCGGACGCCGCGACCAACCCACGCAGCGCGATCACCGACGGAAGCCCACGCCCGAAGACGAAGGTCCCGGAGGGCAGCAATCGTGGCCCGAACGCGATCACGCCGGCCAGACCGATCACGAGCAGGGCGATCTGGAGTACGCCGTGCTGCTGTCCACCGTAGTGCAGCAGACCGACACCAACCGCCGCGGCGACCGCCCACATCGCGCGCTTGTCCCACAGCTTCCCCGGCCGCGACTCGTGCTCGATGCCGCGCGCCAGGCCGGGCCGCATCACCAGCGCCGCCGGGATCCCGATCACCGGTACGGCCAGGAACACGATCCGCCAGCTCGCGTGCTCGACGACCAGCCCCGCGATTGCGGGACCGACCAACGATGGCACCACCCACGCAGTCGCGAAGGCGGCGAAGATCCGCGGACGCAGACGGGCCGGGTACAGCTGCCCGACGACGACGTACAGCGCGACGGTCAGCAGCCCGGAGCCGTAGCCCTGGATGATCCGGCCGACGACGAGAACCTCCATCGTCGGCGCGAACCCCGCGATGACCAGCCCGCCCAGGAACCACGCCGTACCGTGCCAGAGCGGGCGGGTCGGGCCCTTCAGGTCACTCCAGGTGCCGGAGACAACCATCGCGACCACACCGGACGCGAGCGGCCCGCCGAACGCGAGCGCATACAGGCGAAGGCCGTCGAGCGCCTGCGCAACCGTCGGCATCGCCGTCGCGACAGCCAGTGACTCGAACGCGACGAGGGTGATCAGGGCAACCATCCCGATCGTCAGCGCGCGGTACTGCGGGGAGAGGACGCCGCTGGTGTCAGCGGCCGGCTCGGCAAGGGTGGTCATGCCGAGAAGGTTCCGTCCTCAAGTGCACTTTAAGTCAAGGCCGCCAGTACCAGCGCAACGATCGGCGGGACGGCCTGGGTTGCGGCGGCGCGGATCATCCGGCGGTCGGAGGCGACCAGTACGACGCCCGCACCGGCCATGCACGCGCACGCGAACAAGGCGATGGCGTGGCCCTTGTCGCCACCCCAGACCAGACCGCCGAGCGCGCCGATCGCCAGGAACAGGTTGTAGAAGCCCTGGTTGAACGCCCATGGCCGCGCGGTCGCCATCTCGGTGTCGTCCTTGACCAGGAACCGCCGGTACATACCCGGCTTGCGGAACAGCAGGCTCTCCATGGCGAACACGAACACATGGAACACGCCGGCAACAACCACGAAGACCTGCGCGATCAGACTCATGCGGGGAACGTACCGCTACGCCCGCCAATCCGTGGTGAAGGCACGCGCTGGGTTGTTCCGGAACATGGCGTCCGCGACGTCCGCGCCGAAGTGCCGCGTGATCCGTGGTCGCAGGTGGGTCAGCAGGTACGGCATGCCCGGGCCTTCACCGGTGGCGGCCCGCGCGCGAGCGGTCGTCGTGTCGCCGCCGAGCAGCAGCCGGTCGGCGTACCCGGCGTCGATCAGCGCGGCCAGACAGTCCATCATCCGCGGGTCGGTGGCGTTGTTGGCCCGCGACGGCCCGTCGAACGCGAGCCACGCGCCCCGCTGCGCCAACTCGAGGTGAACGCGATGGTCCGGGAAGCGGTTGAGGTGGCCGAGGACAACGGCATCCGGATGTACGTCGAGCGTGTCGACGAGCAGATCGAGTACGGCGTCGGCCGCGGAGCCCAGCTCGTGGTGGATGGCGATCGGGGCGTTCGTCGAATGATGCGCCTCGGCCGCCGCCCGCATCACCAGCTCGGCGTGGGCGTCGAGAACATGGAAGCCGCCGGCCACCTTGATCAGGCCCGCGCGTACCTGGGTCTCGCCGATGCCGGTGCTGAGTTCGCGGACGAAGATCTCCGCCAACTGGTCCTGCACCTTGTCGACGAACCCGTCGGGGTAGTGCTCGCGCCGGTGCAGACCGGTCGCCGCGAGGATCGACACACCTGTGCTGGTTGAGATCCCGGGCAGGAGGTCGGCACGCCGGTTCAGCCCGTACGGTGTCCACTGCACGATCGCCTGACCACCCGCGTCCGCGAACGCCCGTACTTCGGCCACCGCGGCGGCCTCGTCGTCCAGCTCCTGCCCGGGCAGTGCAACCGAGCGGAAGAACAGGTGGTCGTGCGAGTCAGTAATCCCGAGCGCCTCGGGCCGCAGATCCCCCAGAACAGTACGAATCACACGACCAACGTAGCGTCCAAGAAGGCCCGGCTCTCGGCGGGATCTCACTGAGTGAACGGCGCCCAGCCGGCTCATTGCCCGGACCCCGCCGGCTTCAGCGGGGGCGGGCAAGTAAGCGCGCTCGACTCAGGCGGCTTGCTTGCCTGGGCCTCGGCGGCGCCGGCCGCGGCTGGACGACCGGCGGCTTGAACCGGTCGAACCCGGTGTGGAGCCGGCCGAGCGAACCGCGGATCCGGCCGAGCCTCGGCTCGAACCGCCTGCGCTCGTCCGCCCTGCAGCTCCGGCAGAGTTCGCCGTGCGACCGGCTGCTCCACCTGAGCGGCGGCGCGAGCCGGATGAGCGACCACCACGCGGGGCCTCTGCGGACGACGGCTTTGCCGGTGGCTCGACGTACGTGCGTTCGCCCGGGGCGAGCTCGGTCAGCAGCGGGTCCCCGGTGGTGAGCTTGGTGACCGTCGCGGCGATGCCGGCCTTGCGGGTGAGGTCGCGGACGTCGCGGACCTGCTCGTCCGTCATCAGCGTGACGACGGTCCCCTCGGCCCCCGCGCGCGCCGTACGGCCGGAGCGGTGCAGGTATGCCTTGTGCTCGATCGGCGGGTCGGCGTGGATCACCAGCGTGACCCCGTCGACGTGGATGCCGCGCGCCGCGATGTCGGTGGCGACCAGCGTCTTCGCCGAGCCGTCCGCGAACGCCTCGAGATTCCGCGTACGCGCGCCCTGGGACAGGTTCCCGTGCAGCTCGACAGCCGGAACGCCCTGGGCGATCAGCTTCTTGGTCAGCGCCTTCGCGCCGTACTTCGTCCGCGTGAAGACCAGCGAACGCCCGGGCGCGGCGGTCAGGTCGACCAGCACCGGGAGCCGCGTGTCCGCCTGGACGTGCAGCACGTGGTGCGTCATGTTGGCGACCGGCGAGCGCGCCGAGTCGACGCTGTGCGTGACCGGGTTGGTCATGAAACGGCGTACGAGAACGTCGACGCCGGCGTCCAGCGTGGCGGAGAACAGCAGCCGCTGAGCCGTGGACGGTGTCGCCTCGAGGATCCGGCGTACGGCGGGAAGGAAGCCGAGATCGGCCATGTGGTCGGCCTCGTCGAGCACGGTGATCTCCACCGCGCCGAGCTTGGCGTGACCAGCCTGGATGTGGTCCTCGAGCCGGCCCGGGCAGGCGACGACGATGTCGGCGCCCTTGCGCAGGCCGGTGATCTGCGGGCCGTGCCCGACCCCGCCGAAGATCGTCATCGAACGCAGGCCGAGCGTGTCCGCGAGCGGAGCGATCGAGGCCTGGATCTGGGTGGCGAGCTCACGGGTCGGCGCCAGGATGAGGGCGCGCGGCTGGTTCGGCCGGCGCTTCGTGCCGCTCGCGGCGAGTCGCGCCAGCACCGGCAGGACGAACGCGTAGGTCTTGCCGGAGCCGGTCCGGCCGCGGCCGAGCACATCCTTGCCGGCCAGCGAATCCGGCAGCGTGGCCGCCTGGATCGGGAACGGATTCGTCACACCGGATGCGTCCAGTGCGGCGACCAGCGGAGCCGGCACGCCGAGCTCCGCGAACGTGCGGTTGTCCGGGGCAAGCTCCGTGACGTTGTCAAGGGCAACTGTTTCAACATCGTTGCTCTCAGCAACCACGGACTGGCCGGGAGTCGCCTGGTTGTCGCGCGCGGCACCTGAACGGCGCCGGCGGCGCGGCCGCGTGGACGCGGCGGGGCCCTGCGAGGTTGCGCTCGGGTTGCGGCGCGGGGAGGTGGATTGCGTGGGCGTGGTTGTAGACGTGGGGCGGCGGGCCGCCATAGAAGTACTCCAAAAGTCGGGGGTCGTCCTGCCCGGCGCGGCCTGGTGGGCCGCGGCGCGTGGTGGTCGACTGCTGGCGCAAAGTAGTTGCGCGCACCGGCCCGAGGCAGAACTGGGCGGGCCGTCACAGACAGTCTACGGCACTGAGGGCCTACATCGTCCCGGATATTCACAGGACCCTCGTCACACGGGTTAGGTTCTGCGGGTGACGACAGAGTTCCGCGTGGATCCGCCCACGGCCGCCGACGAGCGCACGCTCCTGCAAGGATTCCTCGGCTTCCACCGCGGCACGCTGCTGTGGAAGGTGTCCGGGCTGACCGGCGAACAGCTGGTCCAGCGCACCGTCGATCCGTCCAGCATGTCGCTGATCGGACTGGTCCGGCATCTCAGCGAGGTCGAGAAGTATTGGTTCCACCGGGCGCTCGCCGGCCACGACTCGCCCCCGAAGTACTGGACCGCAGAACACCCCGACGGCGACTTCGACCTGGTCGATCCCGCGCAGGCCGAGCAAGACGTCGAAGACTTCCGCCAGATCGTGAGGACCTCAGACACCCTCGCCGGCACCTACTCGCTGGACGACACCTTCGTCCGCCCCGGCTACGAGGGCCCGTACTCCGTTCGCTACCTCTACATCCACATGATCGAGGAATACGCCCGCCACAACGGCCACGCCGACCTCCTCCGCGAACGCCTGGACGGCACCACCGGCGAATAACCCGCGCGCGGGCGCGTTTACGGCTTGATCGAGTGGATCAAGCCGACCAGGTCTGCCACCACACCTCGTACGCCGGGGATGCGGGTCAGGCGAAGGAGGCGGTCGACGAGCGGGACGGCGCGGTTGATCAGGGTGTGGGTGCGGCGGACGTCCTCGCTGGAGTCGTGGACCCAGAAGAGGACGATGCCCATCTGGAGGAGCCAGAGGAGCTCGGGGAGTTCGGCGCGTAGGTCCGCGGGGACCTTCAGGTCCGACCCCTCGACCACCCGCCGGAAGATCTCCACGCTGGCGTCGCGTGCCGGGCGGGACTCGTCGCTGAAGGGAGACAGCGGACTCTTCGGATCGGCCGCCGTCTTGAAGAACGTGCCGGCGAACTCGTGGTACGGCGCGGCCACGTCCAGCCACGTCCGCAGTACGCCGCTCAGACGCGGTACGAACGCCTTCTCCGCGGCGAGGAGTGGCTCGACGGCTGAGCGGTGCTGGTCCTGGAGCAGGTCGTAGTACGCCTGCATCAGGTGGTCCTTGGAGCCGTAGTAGTAGTACGCGTTCCCCACCGACACGCCGGCCTCGGCGGCGATCGCGCGCATCGTGGTCTTCCCGTACCCCTGCTCGCGGAACAGCCGCAGCGCCGTCGACAGGATCAGCTCGCGCGTCTGCTCACCCTTCGCGGTCGCACTGTCCGTCACATCCGTCAGCGTAGTCACCTCCACTCAACCGCCGCAGTCCCGCGGCTGCTTGCACCATCGCCCGTGCCACCGGCCGCATCGCCGGACTCGCCAGCCGTACGGCGGTGTGCCTGTGCTCCCCCGTGGCCCACAGGCAGACGATCCACGCGCGATCCCCGACGTACACCGATCCGTCGTCGGCGACCACCGTCACCTCGCGCAGCGTCGCCTCGTGATCCAGCGTCGGGTACTGCGCCCGCGCATCCGTCGACCCCGCCGCGACGAACCGCAGGCGCACCACCCCGCCCTCCCCGTTCGGCGCCGGCCGCTGCGCGGCCAGCCAGTCCTTGAACCGGCGGCACAGTCCGCAGCGGGCGTCGTACAGCACCGTCAACTCACGCACGGCCCGGTGGCCTTCAATATCCGTACCGGGCGGCCTGCTCGGTCATCGTCAACGGCTGGACGGTCTCGTTCGGCGGCACCGGCGGGCGGCTCATGGTGTCGAGCTGACTCCGGGTGCGGATCTTGTTGAAGATCCAGACGTTCGTCAGATGCACGGCCCCGAGCACCAGCATCACGATCCCGAGCTTCACGCTCAGCTGCTCGAACACCCCGCGCGCGTCCACGACCGCGCTCCCGCCGCGCAGGAACAGCGTCACGAACCCGAGGTTGACCAGGTAGAACCCGACCACCAGCAGCCGGTTCACCGCGTCGGCGAAGTCCTCGTTGCCGTGGAACACGTCGACCAGGAAGATCCGCCCGTTCCGGCTCAGCGTCCGCGCGACCCAGATCGTCAGCGGCACCGCGATGGCCAGGTAGACCAGGTACGTCGTCACCGTCATGTCCATCTCATCCCCACTCTTCTTGAACACGTTCAAATCTCTGACAGCTCTGACCGTACGCCGTCTTTTTGAACATGTTCAAGTGAGAGATCACGTGACGTGGATCTCCCCTGCGGCAGGATGGCAACCATGACGACTGTGCCGACGTGGGTCTTCGAAGGAACCGTGCTCCCGTCCGGCGACACCGCCCGCGTCACGCTCGGCCCCGGCGAGATCGGCGAGCTGCTGCCCGGCCGGTACGGCGTACCCGGCTTCGTCGACTCGCACTGCCACCTGACCATGGGCTACACCGAGACCGGACCGGCGATGCTCGGCGAGGAGTTCGCGAACGAGCGGCTCGGTGAGCTCGCGGAGGCCGGCGTCAGCGCGGTCCGTGATGTCGGCGGCAACCGCGACGTCACGCTGAAGCTGGCGCGGACCGAGGACGACAACCGCCCGTTCGTGCTCGCGGCCGGCCGGTTCCTGGCACCGAGCGGCCGCTACTTCCCGCAGATGTACACGCCGGTCGCCCCGGAGGAGCTGCTCGCCGCGGTCGAGGCCGAGATCGCCGACGGCGCGACCTGGCTGAAGCTCGTCGGCGACTTCCCCGAGGTCGGCCCGGACGGCTCGATCCGCGGCAGCCAGGTCGGGCCGACGTACGACCTCGACGTCATCGAGGCGATGGTCGACCTCGCGCATGCTCGGGGTGCCCGGGTCGCCGCGCACGTCACGAGCGACCGGGTGACCGACCTGATCCGGCTCGGCATCGACTCGGTCGAGCACGGTACGTCGCTCACCGAGGAAGACCTGGAGACGTTGGGCGCTCGCGGTGGCGCGTGGACGCCAACGCTGAGCGCAGGACTCACCCCCGGCCCGAACGAGACCCCCGAGGCCGCGGCCCGCCGGAAGGCACGTTCCGAGCACGTGGCCACGCTTCTCCCGCTCACCGAGCAGTACGGCGTCCGTGTGCTGACCGGATCCGACGTGGTCGGCACCGTCGCCGCCGAGATCGACCTACTGGTGCAGCACGGGCTCTCCGTCGAGCAGGCGCTCACCGCCGCCTCGACCGGCGCCCAGGAATTCCTCGGCCTGACCGGCACCGGCAACCTCGTCACGTACGAGGCCGACCCGCGCGAACACCCCGACGTACTCACGCAGCCGGCGGCCGTCGTACTGAACCACCGCCGGATCTCATGAAGGAGAAGGACCTCGATCGGTGGGTCGAGCGGTACCGGAAGGCCTGGGAGACCAACGATCCCGCGCATATCGCCGCGCTCTGGACCGAGGACGCCGCCTGGTACCGGCGACCGGACGAGGATCCGGTGCTGGGGAGGGACGCGATCGTGGCGGCCTGGCTCGAGATCGCGGACGGGCCGGGCGAGACGACGTTCGAGTACGAGGTGCTGGGGTTCGGCGACGGGGTCGGGTTCGTCCGGGGCTGGACGACGTACCTGACCACTCCGCCGGGCGAGTTCAGCAACCTGTGGGTGATCCGGCTGGACCGCGACCGCGCGCACGAGTTCACCGAATGGTGGATGGAAAAGCCGCTGTGAGCTACCCTCGCGGACAGGCGCTCAGGGTGCCACCGGTCCGCGGGAAGGGCTCAGCCCACCTGACATGAGCACGGTTGTGGCAGTTGTTCACCTCCTTTCTCGCCCGACGACGCGGACAGCGGGCTCGTAGAGAGGAGGTCGGTGATGCCGACCCGAAATCTTCCGGACGACCCACACCTCGAACACCTTCGCAAGCAGTCCAAAGCGCTGCTCAAGGACGTCCGCGCCGGGGACCGCGAGGCAACCGCACTCGCGGAGGAGTTCCATCCTGTGCGGACGCTGGCCGACGCACAGCTGGTGATTGCCCGCAGCTACGGATTCCCCAGCTGGCCGCGGATCGTACGCCACCTGGAGCTTGTCGCGCGCTACAGTCGCTCACCCCATCGGCAGTCGGTCGGCGGACCACTCGACACCCCCGAGCAGCGCGCCGACGAGTTCCTCCGCCTCGCAACTCTGCACTACGGGCAGGACGATCCGGCCCGGCAACGATCCGCGCGGGACCTCCTGGACCAGTTCCCAAAGATTGCCCAGAGCAACATTTACACGAAGGTTGTGGCCGGCGACCTGGCCGCCGTACGCGCGGACCTGTCCGAGGCGGCGACAGAAGGCGGACCGTACCGCTGGGAGCCGTTGCTCTACCTCACCTACAGCCGCCTCGACGCACCTGATCAGGTCGAGATCGCGCGTCTCCTCCTCGAGAACGGCGCCGACCCGAACGCCGGCTACCTCTGGCAGGGCCTGCCGTCACCGTTCACCGCAATCACCGGGGTCTTCGGCCGCGGCGAGGGCGACCAGCCGCCACACCGCGAACGCGTCGAGCTGGCCCGCGTCCTGCTCGACGCGGGCGCTGACCCGAACGACAGTCAGACCATGTACAACTGCGGTCCCGGTTGTCCCCCGCCGTACGACGATTTGCACCTGGAGCTCCTACTCGAGTATGGACTGGGTCGCGGCGACGGCGGTCCGTGGCACGAACGGATGACGACCGCGCACCCGACTCCGCAGCAACTCCTCGAGGACGAACTGGTGTTCGCGTCCTGGGCCGGTCTGCTGCACCGGGCGGAGCTGGTGCTTGCCCAAGGCACCGATCCCGAAGGCACCGGCACCAGGCACCCGGTCTTCGGCGGCAGTCGACCGTACGTGCTGGCGGCGGTCCAAGGGCATGCGGAGATCGCGGAGCTGCTGCGTGCGCGGGGTGCGGCGCCGCTGGACGAGATCGAGGAGGTGTACGCCGCGGCGATGCGCGGCGAGGTACCGGACGTCGACGCCGGACTAGCCGCACGTGCGGTGGCTCGCCAGGGTCATCTGCCGGTTCGAGCCGCCGAGATCGGCCGTACCGAGGCGATGGAACCGTTGCAGCGGCTCGGGTTCGACCTGAATCGGATCTCCGGCGGTTCGGCGCCGATCCACCGCGCCGCGATCAACGGCCATCTGGACACGGTCAAGAAGCTGATCGAGCTGGGCGCCGACCCGGAGCTGCGCGATCCCAACTACAACGGGAACGCGCTCGGCTGGGCGGAGCACACCAACCAGCAGGCGGTGATCGACTACCTCAGGGGCTTACCGCAAGGAACAGGAACGCACTGAACACCGCGAGGTGAACGGCTCCCTGGAGCAGGGTGGCGCGCCCGGTAGCGAGAGTCAGCATGGCGGTCACGACAGTCAGCGCGAACAGCACCATCTCCTTGCCGCCGAGCCCGAGGACGAGCGGTCCGCTCAGCCAGATGGACGCGACCGCGATCGCGGGGATGGTCAGTCCGATGCTGGCGAGCGCTGAGCCGAGGGCCAGGTTGACGCTGGTCTGGAGACGGTTCCGCAGTGCCGCGCGCACTGCGGCAACTGTCTCCGGCAGCAGCACCAGCAGCGCGATCACGACACCGACCACGGCCAGCGGTGCACCGGCCGACTCCACCGCGGACTCGAGCTTCGGCGACACGGTCTTGGCCAGACCGACCACCGCGATCAGGCAGACGAACAACAATCCGAGGCTGAGCAGCGCGGTCTTGCCGCTCGGCGCCGCCGCGTGATGATCCTCGTCCTCGTCGACGTCACCATCCGAACGTACGGGCAAGAAATAGTCCCGGTGCCGGATCGTCTGGATGAACACGAAGACGCCGTACAGCACCAGGGACATGACGCCGGCGAACGCGAGCTGCGCCGAGCTGAACCGCGGCCCCGGCGCGCTCGTCGTGAACGTCGGCAGGACCAGGCTCAGCGTGACCAGAGCGGTCATCACCGTCAGCGCGGAGTACGACGCCTGCACGCGGAACTCCTGCACCCGGTGCCGTAGCGAGCCGACAACGAGGGACAACCCCAGGATCCCGTTGCAGGTGATCATCACGGCGGCGAACACCGTGTCGCGGGCCAGCGGCGCGGCCTTCTCGCCGCCCGACGCCATCAGCGTGACGATCAGCGCGACCTCGATGATCGTCACCGCGAGCGCCAGGATCAGCGTGCCGTACGGTTCACCGACGCGGTGTGCGACGACCTCGGCGTGGTGGACGGCGGCGATCACCGCGCCACCGAGACCGAGGCAGACCAGGATCAGCAGGAACGCGCCCAGGTCGCGATGCCACGTCACCAGCAGGACAACGAAAGCGAGCGGCGGCACGGCCAACGTCCAGCGCGGCAACCCTTGGATCACAGAGATTGTCATCCCCACACAGTCTATCGGGATTCCCCTTGGCATCCCGGGAACATCAGGTGATGCTTCTCCCACGATGACTGTGCAGATCAGGAACGCGACCGACGCCGACTGGGCGGCCATCTGGCCGTTCTTCCACGAGATCGTCACCGCTCGCGAGACGTATACCTATGACCCCGACGTCACCGAGGCGGACGCCCGGGCGATGTGGATGTCGCCGATGAGCTTCCCGCTGGGGCGGACCACGGTCGCGGTCGATGCCGACGGCACCGTTCTCGGCAGCGCGAACATGTACCCGAACCGTCCCGGTCCCGGCGCGCACGTGGCCAGCGCGAGCTTCATGGTCGACGGCAAGGCTCGCGGCAAGGGCGTCGGCCGGCTGCTGTGCGAGGACATGATCGCGTGGGCCGGACGATCCGGATTCCGCTCGATCCAGTTCAACGCGGTCGTGGAGACGAACGCGCGCGCCGTACACCTCTGGCAGGCACTCGGCTTCCGCATCGCCGGCACCGTTCCCGAAGCCTTCGACCATCCCACCCTCGGGTACGTCGGCCTGCATGTCATGTACCGTCCACTGCCATGACCAGGGCGCGCCGGATGTGGAAGGCGCTCGAGCCGTATCACGCGGTCACGTACTTCTCCCCGGAGACGCGGAAGGCGACCGACGCGCTGGGGCTGAAGGGCGGCTGGATGAGCTACTTCGGCTGCCGCGCGGCGCCTCTCGGCGCGGTCGGCCCGGAGTTCGTCGCCGCGGTGTTCTACAACTTCCACCCGGCGATGGTCGCCCGTTCCCTGCCGGACGCGTGGACCTACGCAACCCCGGCCCAGCTCCTCGACGCACGCCTGACGGCTGTGGACAACGCGGTACGCCGGTTGTTCCCCGACGCGCCGCCATACCAAACCGTATGGTCTGGTGAAGCCGTCAAGCGGGCGGCCGAGCTGGCTCGCCGGGCGGCCGAACTCGCGCCGGTCGCCGGGCGGCCGATCGCGGCGGCCAACGCCGCGCTGGAGTGGCCGGACGAGCCGCATCTCGTGCTCTGGCACGCGACCACGATCCTGCGCGAGTCTCGCGGGGACGGACATGTCGCAGCGCTGGTCGCGGCCGAGCTCAGTCCGTGTCAGGCGTTGGTGACGATCTCCGCCGCAGGCGGCCCGGCCAAAGAGGTCTTCCAGCTCAACCGCCGGTGGAGCGACGAGGAATGGGCTGCCGCGTCGGACGATCTGGCGAGCCGCGGACTGCTCGACGCTGATGGCACGCTCACCGACGCCGGGCGGGCACTGCGACAGCAGGTGGAGGAGACGACGGACGCGCTGGCCGATCAGGGCTGGCGTGCGCTGGGCGACGACCTCACCGGCGAGTTGCACGACGCCGTACGCCCGATGAGCGCCGTACTGATGTCGGCCGGGCTGATCCCGGCGGACAACCCGATGGCTATGCGCTGGGACTGATCCGGTCGGCCAGCGTGCGGAGCGACTGAGCGAGCTGGTCGCCGGTCGGTGCGCTGTCCGGATCGAACATGCTCTGCGCGACCACTCCGAGCAGCATCGCCTGCAGTAGTGAGCCGATCGCCTGGACCTCCTCGGGGTCGGCATCCGGATCGACGCCGCCGAACATGTGCGCCAGACCTTCGCGCGCCTCACCCTGCATCTTCGTCAGCTCCGACACCAGCTCGGGCATGCTCGCACCGAGGCTGAGGACCTCGAACTGCGTCGCCCACAACGCCCGCAGCCGCGGGTTGGACAGACTGTCGATGACCTGACGCCAGGTCGCAACGAACTGCTCGTGCGGGCCGCCGGGGACCGCACGGACATCTGCGGAGCCTTCGCCACCGCTCACCGCGGTCGCCCACTCGTCGGTCAGCAACGCTCGCAGCGCCTCGTTGAGCAGCGTCTCCTTGGACCCGAAGTGGTAGCCGATCGCGGCCAGGCTCACCCCGGCGGCGGTCGCGATGTCGCGCGCGGTCGTCCGGCTGTAGCCCTTCTCCAGCAGACACGCCTTCGCGCCCTCGACCAGCGCCTCGCGGTTACCCATGCCAGCACTCTAACACGCCCGTCTCACACAAATGTCTTGCACGTTTGTCTAAGACCGTCGTACAGTCGTGGCACAGCAACTACTTCTGGAGGGTTCCGATGACGACAGTTCTGATTTCCGGCGCGAGCGTGGCGGGTCCGGCCCTGGCGTACTGGCTGCAGCGGTACGGCTACACCCCGACCGTGGTCGAGCGCGCTGCGGCGCCGCGATCCGGCGGTTACGCGGTCGACTTCCGTGGCGCGTCGATGACCGTGCTCGAGCGGATGGGCATCCTGGCCGAGGTCGAGGAGAAGGCGACCCGGATGGGCACGATGACGTACGTGAAGGAGTCCGGCAAGGCAGCCGCGACCACCTCGTCCGAGGCGTTCAGCGGCGAGCTGGAGATCCTCCGCGGCGATCTGGTCGACATCCTCTACAACCTGACGAACGGCAGCACGGAGTACCTGTTCGACGACTCGATCGCGTCGCTGGACCAGGACGCGGACGGGGTCGACGTGGTGTTCGAGAGCGGGCTACGTCGGCGGTTCGACCTCGTGATCGGGGCGGACGGGCTGCACTCGAACGTACGGCGCTTGGCGTTCGGCGCGGAGTCGTCGTACATCCATGACCTGGGGTACTACGCCTCGGTCTGCACGGTCGCGAACCACCTCGACCTCGACCACAACGGTCAGATCTTCAACGTGCCAGGCAAGACCGTCGGCACCTACAGTGCCCGCAACAACACCGAGGCGAAGGCGCTGTTCTACTTCACCTCCTCGGACCTGAAGTACGACCGGCGGAACGTGCCGGCGCAGAAGGCGATCGTCGAGGAGCAGTTCAGGGACCTGGGCTGGGAGGTGCCGACGCTGCTCGAGGGGATGCGGACCGCGCCGGACTTCTACTTCGACTCGATCAGCCAGATCAAGCTGGACAGCTACTCACGCGGCCGGATCGCGCTGGTCGGCGATGCCGGGTACTGCGCTTCGCCGCTGTCCGGGATGGGTACGAGCCTGGCCGTCGTGGGCGCGTACGTGCTGGCCGGTGAGCTGCACGCGGCCGGCGGGGATCACGAGCGGGCGTTCGCGGCGTACGACGTGCGGATGAGGGACTTCGTGGTGGCCTGTCAGAAGCAGGCGGTCGACGGGGCAATGTGGTTCATCCCGGCGAGCAGGTGGTTCATGAAGCTGCGCAACCTGACCTTCCGGGCGATGCCGTACCTGCCATGGCGGAACGTGATCCGGGACATGTCGCTGAAGGTCGGCAACGCGATCGAGCTCACGACGTACGAGGATTCGTCCGGAGGCCGGCCACGGCCGCGCGCAGGACGGCGTCAGTGAGCGCGTCGAGGATGCCGGACTCGAGCTTCCAGTGCTGCCAGTACAACGGCACGTCAATGTACTTGCCTGGAGCAACTTCTACCAGACGGCCGGCGGCCAGCTCGGGGCCGGCGAGCTGGTCCTCGATCATCCCCCAGCCGAGGCCGATCCGGACCGCCTCGTGGAACGGCGCGGACGCCGGGATCGCGTGCGACGGAGGATCCAGCTTGCGCCGGGTCACCTTGCGCACCAGCCGGTGCTGCAGCACGTCCTTCTCGTTGAACACCACCATCGGCGCCTCGGCAAGGGCCTCCGGCAACGGTTTCCCGGTCAGCCAGCGCTCGGCATACTCCGGGGTCGCGAGCGGCAGGTACCGCATCTTGCCGAGCGGCACGACCCGACAGCCCTGGACCGGTCGCGGATCGGCGGTCACCGCGGCCAGGACCGTGCCGTTGCGGAGGTACTCCGCCGAGTGCTCCTCGTCCTCCTGGTGCACCAGGAACCGGGCGTCGTGGGTCCGTGACAGGTCGAGCATCGCCGGCAGGAACCAGTTGTTGAGCGAGTCCGCGTTCACGGCGAGCGGGATCCGCTGCGCGTCGACCGTGCCGCGAACGGCGGCGATCGCCTCTAGCTCGAGCAAGGAGACCTGGCGCGCCAGGCGGAGCAGCGCCGCACCCGCCGCGGTCGCTCTGGCCGGCTTGCCGCGCATCACGACGACCTGACCTAGACGGCTCTCCAGGGCCTTGATCCGTTGGCTGACCGCGGACGGCGTGACGCGCAACCGCCGGGCGGCGGCGTCGAAGCTGCCCTCGTCGACGACCGCCACGAACGTCTCGAGCTGCACGGAGTCGAACTGCATGATGAAGCAATCCTAATGCCACTTCAGAATCTTTAGCTGGTTTGAAGCAGCCCGATTACCTACCGTCGAAGACATGCCCCTCCTCGCCGGATTCGCCACGTCGATATCCCTGATCGTCGCGATCGGCGCCCAGAACGCTTTCGTCCTCCGCCAGGGCCTGCGCCGCGAACACGTCCTGCCGGTCGTCCTGACCTGCGCACTCTCCGACGCACTCCTGATCTCCAGCGGCATCCTCGGCCTCGGCGCCCTCCTCACCCGCAGCCAACTCGCCCTCGACATCGCCAAGTTCGGCGGCGCCGCATTCCTCTACACCTACGCCGCCCTGGCCGCCAGGCGTGCCTTCAACCCCGGCGCGATCACCCCCGCCGACCACGCCCCCGCCGCCCTCCGCAGCGTCGTACTCACCTGCCTGGGCTTCACGTACCTCAACCCGCACGTCTACCTGGACACCGTCGTACTGCTCGGCTCCCTGGCCAACCAACGAGGCACCGACGGCCGCTGGCTCTACGGCCTAGGAGCCGTAACCGCCAGCTTCACCTGGTTCTTCGCCCTCGGCTTCTCCTCCGGCAAACTCACCAAAGCCTTCGCCCGCCCACGAGCCTGGCAATTCCTCGACACCGCAATAGCCCTCATCATGGCCACCCTGGCGACGTGGATGCTCCTCCCCTGATATCCACAGGCCCAGATCTCAGTTGGTAGCCACCCGCACTCTCGGATAAACTATGCGTAGCAAGACCAGCCCCTCTGCCCGCTCGGGCACGGGCTGGTCGTCTTTTCCGGGGGATTCACGTGACTTCCTACGTCAAGCCACACCTGTCCTTCGATGCCCAGGTCCAGCTACTTCAGAGCAGAGGCATGGTCATCGACGATCCTGCCGCTGCCGCTCAGCTGTTGAGCGCAATCGGCTACTACCGACTCAGCGGCTACTGGTACCCGTACCGTCGCCAGCTCGGTCCGAGACAACGCGACGACCAATTCGTCGCGGGCACCAACTTCGCCACGGTCGTCCGGCTGTACGACGCCGACCGGCGGCTCAAACTGCATGTCCTTGATGCGATCGAGCGAGTCGAGATCGCGCTTCGAGTGATGATCGGCTTCACCCTGGGCAAACGCGGCGCGTACGCGCATCTCGACCCGGCCAACCTGGACGGCCAGTTCACCCAGCCCGCCGGCGGACGCCGGAGCATGTACGACGCGTGGATCGCGAAGGTGCTGGATGCGCAGGGACGATCGTCGGAGGACTTCGTCGTGCACTTCCAGCGGAAGTACGACGGCCGTCTGCCGGTCTGGGTTGTCACCGAGATCCTCGACTTCGGCTCCACAGCACATCTGTACCGCGGCCTGAAAGCCGCTGACCGCAACTCGATCGCACGCGAGCTCGACATCGTCGATCAGGCCGGACAGGGCAACGGACACACCCTGGGCAACTGGCTGCGAGTACTGAACTACGTCCGCAACATCTGTGCACACCACTCCCGGCTCTGGAACCGGCACATGGTCAACAAGATCGGTTCTCGACAGCTCGCGAGTATCTCTGAGCTTCGGCACCTCAGCCGGCCTGAGGTGTCCCACCACCGGATCTACTCCACGCTGTGTGTCCTCGCGTTTCTATTGGAGCGGGTTGGGCGGGGGGACTGGGTTGTGGGGTTGCGGGAGTTGGTGGGGGTTGAGGTGCCTGGGTGTGGGCGCAGTTTGTCGGAGATGGGGTTTCCGGTCGGGTGGGACGGGTGTTGGCCGTGGACGTGACGGTGTTGTGTGATGCGGTGGCGGTGTTTCCGGAGGGGGTTTCGGAGGCTTTGCCTGGTTGGGGGGTGGGGCAGGCGGAGTGGACCGGGGAGGTGGTGCCGGGGAATGTTCGTGGGGGTGGGTGGTTGCTGCATTTTCATAGCTATTTGGTGCGGTCGGATGCGGGTGTGGTGCTTGTGGATGCGGGGGTTGGGCCGGCGGGAGGGGAGGCTGCTGAGTGGTTGGGGGTTAGTGGGCGGTTGCCGGGGTTGCTGGAGCGCGTGGGGGTCGGGGCGGCGGATGTGGATGCGGTCGTTTTGACGCATGTGCATCTGGATCATGTGGGGTGGGCTTCGGATGGGGTGCGGCCGGCGTTTCCGCGGGCGGAGTATGTCGTGCAGCGGGACGAGGCTGAGCACGTGCGCGGCGGGTCGACGTACCTGAGCAGGATCCGGCCGATTGAAGAGGCTGGGCAGTTGCGGGTGGTGGAGGGTGAGACTGCGCTGCGCGGGATGCGGTTGGTGCCTACGCCGGGGCATACGCCCGGGCATCAGTCGGTGGTGACGGATCGAGCGGTGCTCGGTGGTGACGTGTTGGTGCATCCCGCGCAGGCTCGGTGGCCGGAGCTCACGTATGTGTACGAGCGGGATCCGGCAACAGCCGTGACGTCTCGGCGTGAGGTGCTGGCGATGGCGGCCGCGATGGGCATCCCGATCGCGGCGGCGCATCCGCATGCTGCGCTGTCGGCCGACGCCATGCCAGTCGCCGCCGCGGGCACCGGCGACGACGTCTGCCCGCCGTACAACCTCTAGCCGTACAACCTCTAGCGGTAGCCCGTGGTGTCGGCGGGTTTGCCCGCCTGTTCGACCTCGGCGATGTAGCGCCACGCGTCCGGCCGGCTGCCGTCGAGGTCCGTGAAGCCGTAGAGCTGCGCGAGTTCACCGCTCGACGTCGACTTGCCGTTCCACCGTCGTAAGTCGGGGTCCGCGGCGAGCGCCGCCACCGCGCGGCCGACGTACGACGGGCTCTCCGAGATCGCGAAATGTGGGACCTTCGATGTCGCGTCCCGCCAGTTCTCCTCGCGTACGCCGAACCCGTCGAGCATCGCCTCGGACCGCAACCACCCCGGCGTGAGCAATACGGCGGCCGCGTCGTACTGCTTCAACTCGTGCGCCAGCGCGAACGCCATCCGGCTGACCGCTCCCTTCGCGACGTCGTAGAAGAACGAGACGCGATAGTTCGAGGCGTTGTACTCGTTGGTGCCGTCCGTCATCTCGACAACCAGCCCGCCAGGCGTCTTGATCAGCAACGGCAGCGCGAAGTGACTGGTGATCGCGTGCGTGTTCACCCCCAGCTCCAGCAACCGCAGACCGCTCTCGAGCGAGCTCTCCCAGACAGTCTTGTCCCAATCGGGCTCGCCGTGCTGCCCCCAGATGTCGTTCACCAGGATGTGCAGCGCGCCCTGCTCGGCCTCGATCCGCGCCACCAACTCACGCACCTGGGCCGGATCGAGATGATCCACCGGTACGGCGATGCCGCGCCCGCCCGCCTTGTCGACGAGCTCGGCCGTCTCCTCGATCGTCTCCGGCCGCTTCATCTCCGACTGCCGGCTCCGGGTGGTCCGGCCGGTCACGTACACGGTCGCGCCGGCCGCACCGAGCTCGACCGCGATCCCGCGTCCGGCTGCCCGGGTCGCCCCGGCGACCAGCGCCACCTTGCCCGCCAACGGTTTCATCACGCCTCCATAATCCATACGCTGTACGATTATGTACCATACGGCGTATGAATACCGTCGGCAAGCGCTCCGGGCGCCCCCGCGCCGGGGAGGAGCGGCTCAGCCGGGAGGCGATCCTGACCGCTGCGCTGCGGATCGTCGACGACGAGGGCATCGACGCGCTGACCATGCGGCGACTCGCGGCGACGCTGAAGGTCAACCCGATGTCCCTGTACCACCACCTGCCGAACAAGGCCGCCGTACTGGCCGGCCTCGCGGAGCTGGTGTTCGCGGGGCTCGAGCTACCGGATCCCGGCGACGCCGTGCCGTGGGACGAGCAGCTCAAAGAGGCCGCCCGGGCCTACCGCAACGGCCTCCGCCAGCACCCGAATCTGGCGCTGCAGGTCCTGTCCGACACGTCCGCGGTCTCGGACGTCGTCGTGGTCACGATGGAGCCGTTCTACCGCGCGCTCGACCGGGCCGGCCTGTCACCGCGGCAGATCTTCGAGGCGGCCAACACGCTGATCGACTTCATCCACGGGTTCAGCCTCGGCGAGGCGTCCGTGCGTTCGGAGACGTTCGAGCTGGCGCCCGACCTGCTCACCCGGGTCCGCGCCCTGCCTGCCGACAAGGCGCCGACGCTGAGCCGGATCGTCGGCGGGCTCGGCGTCGAGGGTCTCGCCTACGACTTCGACAGCGGATTCGAGTCCGGGCTCTCCACGCTGACTGCGGGCATCGCGACCACGGCCCGGCGCCGGTAGCGCGAGATCGCGACACCGACCAGGCACAGCACCCCACCGCCGTAGGCGAGCGGCGCCGGGCTCTCGCCGAGCAGGAGCCAGCCGAGGAAGATCGTGATCGGCGGGACGAGGTACGTCGTGGCGCCCATCCGGCCCGCAGTCGTCCGAGCCAACGCGTAGGCCCAGGTGGTGAAGGCGATCGCGGTCGGGAAGGCCCCCAGGAACACGACCCACCAGATCGTCGACGGCCGCGCGTCGCCGACCTCATGAACCAGCGTCGGCCCGAACGGCAGACACGCGACGGCCCCGATCACACACGACAACCAGGTCACCTCGAGCGCAGGCAGTCGCGCAAGCAGCGGCTTCTGGGAGACGACACCGATCGCGTACGCCGCCGCGGCCACCAGGCACAGTACGACGCCCCACGTCTCCGCACTGCCGCTGGACGACGAGAGCCCGATCAGAACCACCCCGGCGAACGCCACCGCGCTCCCGATCACCAACTGCCGCGGGAAGCCCTCGTGGAGGAGAACACCCGCCAGCAACGCGATGAGCAGCGGTCCGATGTTGACGAGCATGGCCGTCGTACCGGCGTCGAGGTGGCGCTCGGCCTCGTTCAACGCGAGGTTGTACACACCGAACCAGAGCAGGCCGCACGCCAGCAGGAACTTCCAGTCACCCTTCGCGGGCCAGCGCCGCGGCCGGGTGAACACGAAGATCCCCAGCAGCACACTGCCGACCAGCAACCGCCCGAGCGACAGCGCACCGGCCGAGAACTCCTGGCCGACATGGCGGATGGCCACGAACGCCGACGCCCACAACACCACCGTCACCGCCGCGGCAGCCAGCGCGCCCTGTTTCCTCATACTGATGTAACGCCGTCTCTGCTCATGATGTGAGGTTAGGACCCGGACACTTCGGCGTCCGCCGAATTACGCGGCGCCGGCAGCGCGAAGGGTACGACGAACGCCGTCAGCAGGACCGGGATCGTCAGTCCCGCGACCAGCACCGACATCGTGAACCAGATCGACCCGAGCGCGAACCCGCCGTACACCGCGATCGCGAAGATCTCCGCGAAGAAGCCCGACACCGACGTCACGGTCGCCCGCGCCGGACCCGTGATCGCATCCTGCAACCGCGATTCCGACACCACGATCACCAACTGCATCAGTCCGTAGCCGACAGCGATGGGCAGGAATCCCCACGCCGACCCGCTCAGCGCTCCGGTCGCGATCAGCACCGCAGTGGCCGCGAGTCCTACCGCGAAGGTTGCGGCAGGCAACTTGTACACCGAACCGGCCAGCGCACCACCGATCGCCTGTGCAGCAACGGTTCCGGCGATCAGCAGCGGGATCACGCTGGTCGCCGCACCGGTCTCCCGGGCGAGCAACGGGAAGTACTCGTCGAACGCGAGGAATCCGCCCAGCAAGGCCACCAGCGCAACGGCTCGCCGCACCAGCCGGCTCGTCAGCACCTCCGCCACGCCCGACCTCAGCATGTGGAGGTAGTTGCCGAACGCCGCCCGAGCACCTGGCTCGTCCGACTCGCGGGCGTCCTCGACGGCGCGCGCCTCAGGCAACGACCAGGCCACACCTGCCTGTGCCAGGCAGCTGAGCACACTCACCACGCCGGCCAGGACGTAGCCGCCGAGGTTGAACAGCGGTGTCGCGAGAGCGGTCGCCGCCAGGTTCATCACGAAGGACGCCGAGCGGGCGCGACCGAGCAGAGTCGCATAGTGCTCGGTGCGGCCGCGCGCGGCAAGCTCGTCGTACACGAACGCTTCGTACGTGCCGGAGATCAGGGCGGACGACGTGCCCCAGAGGACGAAGCCCAGCGCGAAGCCGGTGAACGACGGCAGCGTGATCCACGCGGTGTACCCGAGGCCGCTGATCAGAGCGCCGAGGATCAGCAGCTTGCGCCGCGAGTACGTGTCCGCCCAGGCGCCGGACGGCACCTCGAGGACGAAGCCGGTCGCCGACCAGATGACGAACAGCGTCGAGATCTGGGCAGCCGACAGTCCGTGATCGGCGAACAGCAACTGGTACAGCGGGTAGAGCGGGATGAAGTCGTGCAGCGCCTCGAAGGCAATGACCCGGGCGAACAGACTTCGATCAGTGCGTCAAAGGTGCGGACTCGGCAGTCTCATACAGCGAAGATACGCGAAAATGACGCGCGCATCAGCTGAAATATCGGTCAGAGTAGGGCGATGGGACAGGTCAGCGAACGGTTCTGGGCGAAGCTGCCGGAGGGCAGCCGCGACGCCCTCGTCAACGGATTGAGCCAGTCGGAGCTGCAGTCGGTGCTGCTCGACGTGACCCGCGCGCGGGCCGCCAAGGTGACACCGGCGCGGCTGTTGCAGCGCTGGCAGCAGGACCGGTTCGTGCGACCGTCGACCATCGACCCGCGCGAGCTGGTGAAGACGCAGCAACGCCTGTGGGCGTCGCTGCCGGAGAAGTTCGAAGGTGTCCAGCTGTCCCCGGTGACCCCGCTCGGCACGTGCTCGGCGATCGCGACGATCAACCAGCACCAGGTCGTCAGCACCATCCGCGGTACCGAGGTCGCGAGCGATCCGACCAACGAGCTGGCGATCGAGGCCGCCGTACGCCGTCGGGCCGGGCAGGATCGTGTGCACCTGGCGGCGTGTCAGCGGGTGGTTCGGGCGCAGCAGTTCGACGGGCCCGGGATGTCCGCGCATTTCGAGCTGTTCGTGCTGGTGTCGAGTGCCCGCGACACGGGCTCGTGCCGGACGGAGGCCGAGCTGCTGATCGACCACCTGCGGTTCTGGCACGACGTACTTGGCGACAAGGCCGAGCTCAGCTTCACGGCGTTCAAGGAGTCCGCATTGCGGGACCGGATCGAGGACACGGTCCGGCCGGCGCTCGGGGTCGCGTTCACCGAGGACACGGACCGGACCAAGAGCGGGAGCTACTACGCCGGGACCGCGCTCGGCATCGACCGCGCCGGCGCGGGCCTGGGCGACGGCGGCTTCACCACGTGGACCGCGGACCTGCTCGGCGACGCGAAGGAACGCTGCCTGACCTCCTGCATCTCCACCGAGGGCCTGACGGTCACCGGAGCTTGAGCAGCCCCGCGTCGGTCGGGCGGAAGCCACACGCGTCCAGGTAGAACGCGGTCAGGTGCGGTTCGAAATCGACGTGCAGCCATTCGCAGCCGGCTCTGCGCGCCTCCTCGGCAGCGGTCAGCACGAGCTGCTTGCCGATACCTCGCCGGCCGTGGTCCGGGTGTACGGCGGTGTCCAGCACGAACGCGTGCGCACCGCCGTCCCAGCACACCTGCACGAACCCGACCAGCTGCTCGTTGCTAAAGGCACCGACCCAGGTCAGCGCCCACCGCTCCAACCGCTCCGCCCAGGCGTCCACCTCGGGCTCGCTCTCGAACGCCGCTGCGTGCAGCGCGGACAACTCCTGGTCGTCCACCGGGAACCGCACGACGTACTTCACAGAAGCTCCAAGGCAGCTTCGAGGCGAGCGTTCCAGCCCACAGCCTCACCATCGGGCAGGTCAGACGCACTCAGGTACCCCTGAACCATCACAGACGGCATGACCGCACTGAGCCCGTCGCTGGTCCCGTAGGCGGTCAACGCCTCCTGCCAGCGCTCGGGCTCCACCGACGAGACCAGGAACCAGGCGAGATCCAGTATCCCCGGCGCCGCCGACACGTCCTCCCAGTCCAGCAAGGCCACCACACCGTCAGGCCCGGTCCGCATGTTCTGCGCCGAGGCATCACCATGAGCCAACGTCAGCGCCCCCGCCTGCCCCACGGCCGTCTCGACCTCAACCACCCGGCCAACGAGGCCCTCGCCGAACGAACGCACCGAAGCCGACAGATCAGACCGCCCAGCCAACTCGGGCCAGCTCCGGTCATAGAGCTCGGCAACCAACTGTTCCCCAGCACCGAGCGGACGCAACCATCCCCACTCGTTGTGCGCCCGTCCTGCCCACCGGTCGTGCAACTCGCGCAGCACCGACGCCGCGGCGCCAGGCTCTGCACCAGCCGCCCAGTCCGACAGGTCCTCCAGCACCAGCAGAGTCCCCTCGGGCCCCGACTCCGACTGATAGCACTCCGGCACCCGCACGCCGACGACCGGCGCGATCTCCCGATAGAACCGCACCTCGGATTCGAACATCTGCAAGACGTCCGGAATCGAGCCAGGGACGGCAGGCTCTCGCCGCTTTATGTGAGTACGCACGCCTCAGTGCTTATCAGGACAACCGTGCTGTCCTCCATCAGATTTAGCCGATCTCGCGCCACCCGCAGCCCGGCGAGGGTGGCCGCACCGCTCGGTCCGGACGAGATGCCGGCCGTCTGCAGGTCGTCGACCGCCTGGAGCGCCGCGTCGTCCTCGACGGTGATGGAGTAGTCCAGACCCGAGCGCAGTACGGGCCAAGCGAGGCTGGACGGAGTACCGCAGTTCAGGCCGGCCATCACAGTCTTGCCCGTCGGGATCGAGAGCAACTCACCGGCGAGCAGGCTGGTGGTCACACAAGATGCGCTGGCCGGCTCGACACCGAGAAGGGCGGGCGTCACCGGACCACTGCGGTAGTGCGTCACGGCCGCCTGCGCGATCGAGCCCACGCCCATCGGGACAACGACCAGGTCAGGCTGGACGTCGATCTCCCGGAACAGCGTCGAGTACCCGTCGACGATGTACTGCGGAATCACCTCGTACCCGGGCCAGGCGGAGTCCTGGATCAGGAGGCGATCCTCCCCCGCGTACGACGCCGCCTCGGCGACCGCACCGTCGTACGAATCGGGCACGACGGTCACCGCTGCACCTTCGGACCGGATGGCATCCACGGACGCATCGCTCACCACGTCCGGAACGAAGACGTGAGCCGCCAGGCCGAGCATCGCCGCCCGGCGCGCGACGGCGCGGCCGTGGTTACCGTCAGTCGCGGTCACCAGCTCGGAAGCGCCCGGGCGATCCTGCAGCGCGCGATGGATCGCCCACCACGCACCCAGCGCCTTGAACGCGGGCAGCCCGAGCCGATGCGACTCGTCCTTCACGAGCACGCGCCCGACCCCCAGCTCGGCGGCCAGAGCCGGGACAGGGGTCAGCGGGGTGGGCCGGTAGGCCGGGAGGCTCTGGTGGAACGCCAGCACCTCGGCCGGGGCAGGCGTCGTACGCCAGGACCTTGCGGCCGGGTTGTCGTACCAGTGCGCCAACTACGCGACCAGTGCGAACGCCTGGGCCGTAGCGGAGTACGCGCGGGGCCCCGAGGGGATCCGCTGCACGGACCGGTCCTCGACCCGGATCGCGGCGGTCTGCAGCCGGACCGGCAGCGTGGACCGTACTGCGGTCGCCAGGTCGAACTGCACCTCGGCCAGCAGGTCGGACAGCTCCAGCTCGAGCGCGCGGCAGATCGCGGCGAGGATCTCCGAGGAGGGCTCCTTGCGGCCGCGCTCGATCTCGGACAGGTAGGGCACCGACACCTGGGCCAGCTCGGCGAGCTCGCGCAGGGTGATCCCCCGCTCGCGCCGCAAGCGGCGGAAGACGTTCCCGATCACCTGGCGTAGCAACACGTCTGGCCCTCCTCGCCTCCGGATGTCCTATACCGAGTGTGCCATCCCTTGTGGGTCCTCCGCGCCAGATATGCCCTGAGCAGATTCCTGCTCACCAGGTGAGCGCCTGCTCGAGGTCGGCGGTGAGGTCCTCAGGGTCCTCCAGGCCCAGGCTCAGGCGGAGCAGTCCGTCCGACGGCTTGGCCTCGGCGGCCACCAGGCGGTGCGTCAGCGCGGCGGGGTGCTGGATCAGGGTGTCAACGCCGCCCAGTGAGACCGCATGGGTGATGAGCCGCAACCGGCGAGCCACCCGGGACGCGGCCTCGAATCCACCGGACAGGGTGAAGGCGAGCACGGCCCCAGGACCGGATTGCTGGCGGCCGATGAGGTGCTGGGAGTCGGTCAGGCCGGGGTAGTAGACCTGCTCGACCGTCGGCTGGGCGGACAGCCAGTCCGCGACCTTGATTGCGGTTGCCTGCTGCGCCCGTACCCGCACCGGCAGCGTCTGCAGTCCCCTGTGCAGTTCGTACGCCGCCAACGGATGCAGCAGGCCCCCTGTTACTGCGCGGATCTGCCGGAGCCGGCCGACCCACTCCACGCCGGCCGCGACGACGCCACCCATAACGTCACCATGACCGCCGAGGTACTTGGTTGCCGAGTGCAACACCAGGCTCGCCCCGTGCCGGGCCGGCTGCTGCAGGACCGGCGTCGCGAAGGTGTTGTCCACAAGCACGGGTACGCCGCCGGCCGCCGACGCGACGGCGGCGATGTCGACGAGGGCCACGGTCGGGTTGGCCGGCGTCTCGACGATCACCAGACCCGTGTCGGGGCGGATCGCTCCGGCGACTTCGCCCGGCTGTGCGTAAGTCACGGTTGTCCCCAGGAGGCCTGTGGACAACAGGTGGTCGGTGCCGCCGTACAGGGGCCGAACGGCGACCACGTGCGGACGTCCCGCGGCGACACTCGCGAGCAGGCAGGCGGCGAGTGCGGCCATGCCCGAGCCGAAGGCGACCGCGCCGTCGGTGTGCTCGAGCTCGGCAAGAGCTTCCTCGAAGCGGGCGACGGTCGGGTTCCACAGGCGCTGGTAGACGAGGCTGCCGCCGTCCGGGCCGCGCCCCTCCGCGAGCGCGTCGTACGACGCTCCGCCGGTGTTCACGTCGGGGAGCGGATACGTGGTGGACAGGTCGATCGGCGGGACGTGGACGCCGAGAGCGGCCAGGTCGTCGCGACCGGCGTGGACCGAACGGGTGTCGAGCTGGGTCATGGCTGCCTCCTCACCGGGAGCTTGGAATCTTCTGCGGGATTAGTGCAATAGTTCCGAAGAAAATTCGTCCACAGTGTCATCCACAGCCTGTGGATTCTGTGGATGGGCCCTAGAGTGAGGGCATGCCGAAGGATCGTCGGAGCCCTGGACCGGCTCCGCGACCGGCTCCGGGCGGGCTCGACGAGGTCGACCGGAAGCTGGTGCGACTGCTGACCGCCGACGGGCGGATGGCGAACAACGCCCTCGCCGAGGCGACCGGGATCGCGCCGTCGACGTGCCTCACCCGCGTGCGGTCGCTCCGCGAGCGCGGGGTGATCCGCGGCTTCCATGCCGACGTGGATCTGGGCGCGCTGGGTCAGCCGCTGCAGGCGCTGATCGCGATCCGGATCGGCGCCCACTCGCGCGACGAGATCGACCGCTTCCGGACGAAGGTGCCGACGCTTCCGGGCGTGCTCTCGCTGTTCCATGTCAGCGGAGCCAACGACTACTTACTCCACGTCAGCGCAGCCACCCCGGACGCGCTCCGGGAGTTCGTCCTCGACCACTTGACGGCGGACCCGGCCGTCTCCCATGCGGAAACCAGCCTGATCTTCGAGCACATCCGAGGGATGCCGGACGCGCACCACTGACCAACCTCGCCCGAACCGGTAGCGTGCGGCTGAGGCGAGCGGGTACGGCCCGCTCGACGCGGGGTTGATGAGTGCTGGAGGTCCGCGATCAGCGCGGCTTCAGCCCCCAGGCCGCCGCCAGCAGCTCGTAGGAGCGGCGGCGTTCGGCAGGGTCGTGGATGTTCGTGGTGATGATGAGCTCATCCGCGCCGGCCGACTTGGCCCGGCGAAGGAGGTCGGCGGCCACCTGGTCGGGCGTGCCGACGGACACCAGGCCGGCCCACTCCTCGACCGCGGCCTCTTCCGCCTCGGACCACGGGTAGGACGCGGCTTCTTCGGGCGAAGGAAGCGGCCCCGGGCGGCCGGAGCGGAGGCGGAGCATGGAGAGGGCGTTCGCCCGGGCCAGGGCCTGGGCGCGTTCCTCGGTCTCGGCGACGATCGCGGCCAGGGCGAGCATCGCCTGCGGCTCACCGTCGTGCTCGAGGCGCTGGAAGTTCTCCTTGTACGCCGAGATCACGCCGGCCGGGTCAAGCGTCCCGAAGTGCCCGGCGTACGCGAACCCGGTCCCGAGCGCGGCCGCCGCCTGACCGCCGTACGTGCTCGAGCCGAGGATCCACACCGGCGGGAGCGGTACGTCGTCCGGCTGGGCGCTGATCGGCTCGAACGGATGCCCGGCCGGGAAGCCCTCGACGTACGCGCGGAGTTCGGCGTACTGCTCGGTGAAGTCGTCAGCACCGAGGGCCTCACGGCTGCGGCGCAGCGCGAGCGCCGTGCGCTGGTCGGTGCCCGGCGCCCGGCCGATGCCGAGGTCGATGCGGTCCGGGTACAGCCCGCCAAGGACGCGGAAGGTCTCCGCGACCTTCAACGGCGAGTGGTTCGGCAGCATGATCCCGCCGGATCCGACCCGGATGCTCGAGGTGGCGGCGGCAACCGCGGCGATCATCACCTCGGGGCTCGTGCTCACCACGCTGCGGATGTTGTGATGCTCCGCCAGCCAGTAGCGGTCGTATCCGGCCGCCTCCGCGGTCCGGGCCAGCTCGAGCGTCTCGTGCAGTGCCTCCGACGGCCGCGTGCCCGACGGCACCGGCGAGAGGTCGAGCACGGACAGGGGCATCGGTTCGGCGCTCACGTCCATGGGCAACCCCCGCCGTGGGCGACCTATTCCTCCGGATCCCCAGCCCATCTCAATCTGCCGCGCCGGCGCCGGCTGAGCGTGGACCGCGCAGACCACCGCGATTGTGATGGCGTGGAGATCCGCCTAGCCGGGGTACGGCGTGTTCGCCCGGGCGTCGCGGAGGGAGCGGGCCCACCAGGCGAGCTGGCGGAGCATCGCGGCCGCGGCGGCCGAGGTGGTCGGGTCGGTGGGGTGGCCCTCGGCGGTGAAGTCCTCCTCGCGGAAGCCGAGGCTGTCGCGGATCGTCACCGCGTGCAGCTCGCCGAAGACGAGTCTGAGCTGCTCGGCGGCGCGCAGTCCGCCCGACCGTCCGCCGTACACCACGAATCCGACCGGCTTCGCGTACCAAGGCCGCCGTACGGCGTCGATCGCCGTCTTCACGTCGCCCGGATACGCGTGGTTGTACTCCGCCGTGACGATCATGACCGCGTCCGCGTCGTCGATCCGCTTCGGCAGCTCCGCCAGCGGAGTCGCGCTCAGATCGATGAGATCGAGCTTGAACTCGTCCGCCCGGTCAACCTCACGCGCGAACCAACGCGTCACCGCGGTCCCGAACCGCCCACTGTCCAGATTGCGCGTCAGCACGACGAGGCGCAGCGGATGAACGGTCACACCAACGACGCTAATACCTCAACAAGACTTCAGGTCAAACCGTCTCACCCGAGGGACGGGTACGGCGGTTCCTCCAGCCCCGGCTGCTGCCGCCGCGCCCGGTCCGGCGCAAGCCGCAGCCCGGCGAAGGCCAGCACGGCGACCACCGCCGTCAACGCGGCGATCGGCCAACGCACCCCGCCCGGCACGTAGTCGCCGTTCCAGAACAACAACGCCGCACACGCGGCTGCCGCGCCCAGCGCAGCGCCGAAGCCGGCCCGGCGGCTGATCACCAGAAGGACGAGCGCGACCAGGGCGACGACCACGACACCGGCGGCAGGCACCGTGGCGAAGATCGTGAAGTAGCCGTGGGCATCGCAGACGGACGCATCGCACGGCACCGAGAGGACGACGATCGGCTGGACGACGGCGGCCGCGATGGTTGCGGACATCGCGACCGCGTTGGCAGGCCAGAGCCAGGCTCTACTCATCTGTTCCGGGCGGGGACGGGACAGATGGTGGCGCGGAGGGTGGGGCAGATGGCTCGAGCGATGACTGGGCGGCGTTCATGAGCGTGGTCTGGTCTTCGAGGACGCCGACGGTCTGCCAGGACTTGGTGACCGCGGCGAGTTGGGCGGAGTCGTCGCCGAAGAGGGCGCGGGCGGTGGCCTGGGTCGCTTCGGCGAACTCCTTGAACGACGCCGTCTCCGAGAGATTGCCCGAGGTCAGCGTGCCGTACCAGATCTTGCCGGCGTCGTCGTACGCGTTGCCGCCGATCTCCGTCGCGACCAGGTAGAACGCACGATTCGGGATGCCCGAGTTGATGTGTACGCCGCCGTTGTCGTCCTCGGTGTCGACGTACCCGGACATGTCGGCCGGCTGCGGATCCTTGCCCAGCCGCGGATCGTCGTACGCCGTGCCGGGCGCCTTCATCGATCGCAGCGCGACCCCCTGGACGCCGGGCAGGAGCAGCTCCGCGCCGATCAGCCAGTCGGCATCCGCCGCGCTCTGACCCGCCGCGTACTGCTTGGCGAGCGATCCGAACACGTCGGAGATGCTCTCGTTCAGCGCGCCGGACTGGCCGTCGTACGCGAGGTTCGCCGTGTACTGCGTGACGCCGTGGGTCAGCTCGTGCCCGGTGACGTCGATCGATGCGGTGAAGTTGCCGAACACCTCGCCGTCCCCGTCGCCGAACACCATCTGCGAGCCGTCCCAGAACGCGTTGTCGTACCCGCGGTCGTAGTGCACGGTCGAGATGAGCGCGAGCCCCGCGTCGTCGATCGAGTCGCGGCCGAAGCACTCCTTGTACAGCGTCCAGGTCGCGCCGGTGCCGTCGTACGCCTGGTTCACCGTCTTGTCCTGGACCGGGTCGTCGTCCTCGGAGCGGACCAGCGTGCCCGGCAGGTCGGTGCCGTGCTCGGCGTCGTACACCTTGCGCTGCCGGCCGTCCGCGGCCTCCGTCACGGCCTCCCGGCGGGCGGCGGGCCGCGTTCGCAGTACGGCGTCGTGCTGCAACGACTGCCGGAACCGGGCACGGAGACTGGGGTCGCTCGCGGACCGCTCGAGCTGCTCGAGCAGGTACGGCGGGATGATCGAGTGGAACACCACTACAGGAAAACCCCGCAAAGGGATAAACTCAAGGATTTGTGGCTGCCGCGCGCGGCGTCATTTCCAGAAACACCGAAATGCGGCCTGAAAGCCAACCGGACGCATTTTAACACAAGGGGTTTGAATTGCCGAATCCGGTCGATGCCGAACAGGCTTACCTGACCACGTTCTACGCCGCGCTCGACAGCGAGCGCGAGCGCACGGATGCCCGGACCGACGACGAGCAGCTCGTCCACACCCGCAACGCGCAGGCCCTGCACCAGCGCGACGGACGCATCCGTGACCTCAAGCTCCGCCAGGCCAGGCTGAACTCCGCCGAGGAAGGCCTGTACTTCGGCCGCCTCGACACCGCCGACGACGAGATCCTGCACATCGGCCGGATCGGCCTGCACGACGAGGACTACGAACCCCTGCTGGTGGACTGGCGCGCCCCGGCAGCGCGGCCGTTCTACATCGCGACCGCGGTGGCGAACCACGGCGTCGTCCGCCGCCGGCACATCCAGACCCGGTTGCGCCGCGTGGTCGACGTACAGGACGAGCAGCTCGATCTGGGCCGGGAGGCGGCCGACCCGTCCAAGCCCGGCACCGGGGTGATCGGCGAGGCCGTGCTGATGAAGGCGCTCGAGGCGCGCCGCACCGGCCGGATGGAGTCGATCGTCCAGACCATCCAGGCCGACCAGGACCGGATCATCCGTTCCGAACTGCCCGGAATCCTCGTTGTTCAGGGCGGTCCAGGTACTGGTAAGACCGCGATCGCGCTGCACCGGGCGGCATTTCTGTTGTATACGCATCGTGAGCAGCTGGAAAAGCGCGGAATTCTCGTCGTCGGGCCGAATGCGGCGTTCCTTCGGTTCATCGGGCAGGTGCTGCCTTCGCTCGGTGAGGACGGCGTACGCCTGGTGACGATCGCCGAGCTGTACCCCGGCCTGAACGCGACCCGGCCGGAGCCGCCGGAGAGCGCCGAGGTGAAGGGCCGGACGGTGATGGCCGACGTGATCGCGAAGGCGGTCGCCGACCGGCAGTGGATCCCGGAGCAGCCGGTTCGCGTCACGGTGGAGCGCACCGAGCTGACGCTCGACCCGTCCGTGTGCGCGGAGACGCACGCGCGGGTGCGCAATCGCGGCCTGACGCACAACCAGGCTCGGCCGTTCATCCTGAACGAATTCACCGACTACCTGACCAACCAGTACGCCGAGCTGATCGGCACCGATCCGCTCGACGGTGAGCAGCTGCTCGACGACTATGACCTAGCTGAGCTGCGCGCGGAGGTGCTCGCAGAGCCCGGCGTACAGGCGTTGCTGGAGCAGCTGTGGCCGTTGCTCAGTCCGCAGAAGCTGCTCGAGGACCTGTACGGCGACGAGGACCGGCTGGCGTCGGCGGCGCCGCAGTTGTCGGAGCTGGATCGCGAACACCTGTTGAGGTACGGCGACGACTGGAGTCCGGCCGACGTACCGCTGCTCGACGAAGCGGCGGAGCTGCTCGGTGACGACGGCACCGAGGCGGCGCGGGAGCGAGCTGCTCGGGCGCGCGCAATCGCTTATGCGCAAGGGGCGTTGGACGTGCTGAGCGGTTCGGGTTCGACCGACTGGGACGACGATGACGAGGCGGAGATCCTGACCGCGAAGGACCTGCTGGACGCGGAGGCGCTGGCCGAGCGGTACGAGGCCGACGACGACCGGACGCTGGCCGACCGGGCCGCGGCGGACCGGCGATGGACCTACGGTCACGTGATCGTCGACGAGGCGCAGGAGCTGTCGCCGATGGCGTGGCGGGCGATCGCGCGGCGGTGCCCGCTGCGGTCGATGACGGTGGTCGGAGATGTGGCGCAGACGAGCTCGATCGGCGGCGGGACTTCGTGGGCGAGTGCGCTCGGCGAGACGTTCGGCGATCGCTGGCGGCTGGCCGAGCTGACGCTGAACTACCGCACGCCGGCTGAGGTGATGGACCTGGCGAACGACGTACTGCGTGAGGTCGACCCGTCGGCGCGGGCGCCGCAATCGGTTCGCTCCACCGGGGTGAAGCCGTGGCACGCCGACGTACCCGCGGCCGAGCAGGCGCTGTACGTGTACAAGATGGCGGCCGAGGAGACGGCGTACGGCGAGGTCGGGGTGATCACGTCGCGCAACCGCCTGGAACTGATCGAGGAGGCGGTCGACGGCCTCAGCGGCGTCTCCGTCCTGACCGCACGCGAGGCGAAAGGCCTCGAGTTCGACTCGGTCCTCGTCGTAGACCCCGACGGCATCGTCGTCGAGTCCCCCCGCGGCCTCCGCGACCTCTACGTCGCCCTCACCCGCTGCACCCAACGCCTAGGCGTCATCGGAACCCTCCCAGACACCCTCCGCTACTCACCCGCCTGGGGCTGACGCCTCCGCAACGCCGCCCACCCGCACAAGTGGACGAGCGCATTCCGCCTCGACCTGTGGACGACGCAGAGTGACGAGGCTTCAATGGCTTGCGGGGGGAATCATGAATGGAGAACCGTATACACGCACGCATTGTCACCGGTGGAACGAGCGCGGTAACGCGACCTTGGCGGCTCTGGGAGGGGTGGCGGTCGGCGTCATCCTGGTGCTGCTGGCGTGGCTCGTGGTGTTGATGACGAAGGACGATCCGGCGACGCGGGCGACGAGCACGCCGCCGTCGACACCGGTCGCGGCGGCTTCGGCGCCGGCCGTCCCGGCGCCGGTAACGACGCGGACCGTCGTACCGAAGCCGTCGGTGCAAGGTACGTCGGCGCCGGCCCCGGCGGCCGGGGATGTCCGGTCGCTGCCGGCGGGGTTGTTCTGCCGGGACCTGAATGCCAAGGGATACAGCTACGTCGCCGCGATCGACTACTGGCGGTTGCACGGGCAGCCGAACCAAATGGATGCCGACCGCAACGGAATTCCGTGCGAGACCGTGTATCCGCGCAGCGATGTCGCCGCCTACTGGAACGGCCGTGAGATCAGCGGCGTCGTGTTCTGGTCGGCCGGGCTGTACTGCCGGGACCTGGCCGCGCGAGGTGCTTCCTACGCGGAGGCCGTCCGGTATTGGTGGTACTACGGCATGCCGGATCGGATGGATGCCGACAAGAACGGGATACCGTGTGAAACCGTGTACTCATCGGTGGCGGTCAACTCGTTCTGGTATCCGTGACGGGGCGGGTCTGGGTGGTCTTTCTGGCGGCGGTGGTGGTTGTCGCCGGTGGTGGGTTGTTCGCGTTGTCGGCGGCCGGCGTCTTCGACCGCGCCGAACCCACCGCCGCGCCCACACCACAGCCAACGACACCGTCCACAGGCTCTCAGCCACCGAGTAGCCCAGCTGTGACTCGCAGCGTTGGGCCGAGTGTTCGACCTCCTCAGCCGGTGCGTTCGCAGCCTGTGTCGGTGGTTCAGCGGTATGTATTTCCTGTTGGGGGTTGTAGAGCAGACGCCTCGCAGAGTCACCATGACTACCCCGCGTCCGACATCTTCGCGAAGGTCGGCTGTCTCTTCGTTGCGCCTGTTGACGGCAGGGTTGACGAGGTCACTCGCGTGGACAACTGGGACCCGAAGACCAACCGCGGACCCGATCGCGGTGGCCTTTCGGTGTCTGTGGTTGGGGTCGATGGCGTCCGGTACTACGGGTCGCACCTGTCGGCGATCGCACCCGGGATCCGTCCCGGAGTGACCGTCCACGCCGGCCAGACCTTGGGACGGACGGGGAAGACCGGCAGCGCCCGCGTCACCCCGCCGCATCTGCACTTCGGTATCAGCTGGCCGACCAAACCAGGCAGCTGGTGGATCCGCCGCGGTGCCGTCGCGCCGCAGCAGTTCCTGAACAGCTGGCACCACGGCGGCCAACTCTCACCCGTCAAGACGGTCGGGGTCGCCCGGCGCGCGTACGGCGTAGACCGCGGATGCCGCTCGTACTGCTGAACACCAGTGGTCTAGTCAGGTTGATTGGCCGCAGCGATCCAGCGTCGAAGAATGAGGGACCACCCGATCGCAGGAGGTTTCTCCGCCATGAAACCGTCCAGAATGCTTGTTGCCGTGGTGGCGGCCGCGATGGCCACCTCGCAGATCCCGTCCGTCGCCCAGAGCGCCGCACCGCACACCCAGGTGTGGGCCGCCCGCGCGTCGACCCACGTCTTCAAAGACTCCCTCCCGTCCGACACCGGTGGCAGTACGGCGCTCGCCCTCGACAGCGCGCGCAACGAGTTCGAGGCCGGGCAGGTCGTCATCCGGCGGGACCA
Source organism: Kribbella sp. NPDC051586 (assembly GCF_044453965.1). Taxonomy (NCBI): domain Bacteria; kingdom Bacillati; phylum Actinomycetota; class Actinomycetes; order Propionibacteriales; family Kribbellaceae; genus Kribbella; species Kribbella sp. NPDC051586. The sequence continues at coordinate 1,175,756 of NZ_JBITDF010000001.1, forward strand.
GAAGTTCACGATCAAGCGCGTCACGTTCACGCCCTTGATCTCGACCGTCGGCCTGATCCCCACGGCGAACCTGACCTACAACTTCGTCAAGTACACGTCGCTCAACCACAACTCGGTGTTCGGCGGCAACCAGTACGTCTACGCGCCGAGCCGCCCCGCACCGGACGACTTCCCGGACGGCCTGTCCAATTCGCCGTCGACCACGGTCCCCGCCAACACCACGCAGCCGATCTGGGTCCGCATCCACGTGCCGAAGACCGTCAACGGCGGCGTCTACCGCGGCCTCGTCCGGATCGAGACCGACCGCGGCACCGAAGTACTCCCGCTCTCGATCGACGTCCGCCCGGTGACGATCCCGGATGCGAAGGACAGCGGGTTCACCGACGTCGAGTGGACGCTGTTCTTCGGCACGGTGTCGTACCAGGAGCCACCGGTCGAGACGATGCTGGCGAACTACGGCTTCTCGCCGTTCACGCCCAAGTGGTGGAAGCTCATGGAGGACTACGCGAATCTCCGCCGCGACTACCGCAACAACAACCTGACGCTGCCGATGGCCACCCTGCTCGAGGCAGGCAACACCACGGTGGACCCGGACGGCACGGTGCACTTCGACTGGTCGAAAGTCGACCAGGTGGTGAAGTTCTTCACCGACCGCGGCACGGTCAGCCGGCTCGAGGGTTTCTGGGTGAACGGCGGCCCGAACTACTGGACGCACTGGGACGTCGAGACCCTGGCCCGCGACGCCGACGGCAAGACCGTGAAGAAGTACGTCCCGTGGACCTCCCCCGAGGCAGACCGCTGGATCCAGCAGTACGTCGGTGCGCTGCGGGATCACGTCCACCAGATGGGCTGGACCGACAAGTGGTGGATGCACATCGGCGACGAGCCGCAGGGCGACTCCGGCCGTGAGGGCTGGAACGGCATCTTCGACAAGGTGAAGGCCGTCTGGCCGGAGGTGAAGATCGGCGACGCCACGTTCCACGACCCGGTCGCGTCCGAGGTGAGTCAGCGCGAGGACATCACGATCCCCAACCTGCTCAACTACGAGTCGAACCCGAAGCCGTTCGACGACGCACGGGCCGCGGGCAAGGATCTGTGGCTGTACAACTGCAACATCCCGACCCTCGGTTTCCTCAACCGGTTCATCGACCAGCCGGAGTACTACCAGCGGCTGATCGGCTGGCTGGCCGCGGCGCGCAACGCGAACGGCCACCTGCACTGGGCGTTCAACAACTGGAACATCGCGATGGACGACGAGGACGTCAAGGGCGACTACTGGGTGGTCAACCCGGACAAGGAGCACAACCTCCTGGAGCGGACCATCCGCCTCGAGTCGATGCGCGACGGGATCGAGGACTGGGAGGTCGTGTCGATCCTGAAGAAGACCCACCCGGATCTGGCCACCGACCTGGCCAAGGCCCTGGCCAGTACGCCGGGCACGTTCACCGGCGATGTCACCTACCTGGACCGCATCCGCTCACTCGTGCTCGACGCCGCCGCGGGACGTCCGATCCACGCGCCCGAGCTCGCCGCTCAGGTCGGGGCCGGCGCCGACCTCGGCTCGCAGTACCAGGTCGACGGCGTGTTCCTGAAGTGGGGCGCTCAGCATCCGGCGGAGTACACGATCCAGACGTCCTACGACGGCGTGAACTGGGTCGACGCGGCTCGTCGTACCGCGGCGAACGGCGGCGAGGACTTCGTCGGGCTGAACGCCAAGGCGCGGTACATCCGGTTGCAGTCGGACGGGCTGATCAGCTTCAAGGTCGCGGGCGCCAAGCTCCCGCAGCAGAATCTGGTCGCCGGACGGACGTACACGAAGTCGTGGACGCCGCCGGCCGGGTTCCCGGACTCGACCGGGCTGGAGTCGACCGACGGCGTCATCTCGGACAACTGGGGCGACGGCCGGCCGTACGTGATCCAGGGCGCCGACGGCGAGACGAAGTCCTTCGACGTCGGCTTCGACCTCGGCGCCCGCAAGACCGTTCGCCAGGTGGACGTCCAGGGGTACGTCGAGTTCTCGGGCTATCGTCCCGACACGGTGCGGGTGCTGACCAGTGACGACGGCGAGCGCTGGACCGACCGCGGCGGCGTGACCCGGCCGAACGATGCCTCAGGCAACCGTTTCGAGGTCCGCTTCGCGCCGGTCCGCGCCCAGCACGTGAAGGTGGCCTTCACCCGCACGTTCACCAAGGCGGCCGATGGGGTGTTCCTCGACGACATCGAGGTCTACTAGCGGGGCCGCCCTTCGCGGAGCATGCCGATCGACTTCTCGACACGTCGCTCGCGGGTGGCGTCGGTCTTGGCCGACGTCACCTGCAGCACATGCCACTGCCGGTTGCTGTAGCTCAACGTCTCCCAGAACGCCTGCGCCTTCGCATCGGCCGCGAGCGCGGCAGCCAACGGCTCCGGCACCTCGAGCTCCCGCGGAGCCGTGTCGAGCGAGACCTCGACCTCGAGTACTTCGCCGGCCGCGACTCCCGCTTCGGCACGCCGCTCCGCGCTGAAACCAAGCAGGTACCGCCCGCCCATCCGCGCGATCGACGTCCGGAACGTGAATCCTTCGACGGTCACGCTGACCTTCGGCCGTCCGCCGCCTCCGAGCGCCTCGACGACACTCTCGGGCACCTCGAAGCCGGCGGTGTTCGTCCCGGTGGACAGCAGTTCGGCGGTGAACTTCATCTCACCATCATCCGAGTCCACCAGGCCATGTCGAGACCGGCGCGCTGGTTCCGACGTACCGGGCGTCAGAGATCAGTGGAGAGGGAGAGATCGTGGTTCTGAACAGCATGTTGATCGGAAGCACCGACGCGGAGCGGTTGAAGGCGTGGTACCGGGACGGCTTCCAGGCGGAGGTCGACGGGTACGGGAATCTGGACCTGGGCGGGTTCGGGCTGGTGATCGAGCAGCGCGACGACGTCGCCGCGAAGACCGCCGAGCCGGGGCGGCACATCGTGAACTTCGCGGTCGAGGACATCGAGGCGGCCGCCGCGCACCTGCGCACGCTCGACGTCGACTGGCTGGTGCACCCGGAGGACCGCGGGGTCGGCTGGTTCGCGACCTTGATCGACCCGGACGGCAACTACGTCCAGCTCATCCAGATGAAACCGGAGTATTACGCGAACAAATGAGTTCGCACCGGACCTGGGGGATCCGGTGCGAACGATGAGGTTTATTCAGTTGTGTCAGGCGCATTGTGCAGAGGAGCAGTGCTCATTGAGAGAAATGGCGGCAAGCGAGGGGCAGAACGCCCTCACTCGCTTGCCGCCCAAACACCGGTGCCTTCGGGTGATCGAGGTGAGGTGCTCGACCTGGGCACGTTCCGGGTGGGTTGTCTGGTGAGATACGGAACGTAGAAGGCGCCGGAGGCTTCTCAGCGGGGTGCTACGTCCCACATGCGCTCGCCGGGCAGGGGGTCGGGGAGCTTGTCGACGGCGGGCATCGGGTCGTTGGTGACCCGCAGTCCGGCGAACCGACGGCTCATGGCGTCTGCGTACCGCTCGGCCAACGCCGGCTCGGCGTTGTAGTCGGCGATGACGTGCTCACCGAACCAGACACGGACGCGTCGGCGCTCAATTGTCTGGATGGCGGTGGCGGTTGTCACTGGTCCTCCTGGCTGACACTTCGAGGGGTGGACGGCCTGGAAAACGCGGGCGAGCGCGGTGCCGGTGCGCCGTGTTGTGTTCACCGTCACGTCAGATCCAACGGAGAACGGCGAGCCGAGGTCACGCCCGAATTCAGAAATTCCCAGCTTTTTCGGAACCGGCCGGAACCCAATTCTTCGCCGGTATGTTCGATTACCCGAACGGGCCCCGGACCGAGACCCCGCCGTCCAGCACGATCTGCTGTCCGGTGACGTACGCCGACGCGCCCGAAGCCAGGTAGACCACCGCCTGCGCGACCTCCTCGGACCGACCGAACCGGCCGGCCGGGATCTCCTCGACGACCTCCGCGTCGACGTTCGCGTTGGCGACCGCCGTGGCGATGGCGCCGGCCGCGGCGACGTTCATCCGGATGCCGTCGCGGGCGTACTCGGCGGCGACCGTGCGGGCCAGGCTGAGGATGCCCGCCTTCATCACGCCGTACGCCGCCTGCTCGGGAGCTGCCATGAAGCCGGTGACCGATCCGACGCTGACGATCGTCCCGCCGGTGCCCTGGCCGAGGAAGACGCGGAGCGCGGCCCGGACCGCGCGAGCGACGTACCGGAGGTTGACCTCGTAGATGGTGTCCCAGTCCTCGTCGGCCATCTCGTGCAGCTTCACCGCGGGCACGAACGCGACCTGCCCGCCGACGACGGTGACGAGCACGTCGAGTCCGCCGAGCTTCTCGACCGCGGTCGAGACCATCGCCTCGATGTCGGTCGCCGAGCGGACGTCGCCCGACACCGGGTACGCCGTACCGCCGCGCGCCCGTACCGCGTCGGCCGCCTCCTCGGCTCGGGCCAGGTCGAGGTCCGCGACCACCACCGCGGCACCTTCGTTGCCGAAGGCCTCGGTTGTCGCACGACCGATCCCGCCGCCACCGCCGCCGATCACCAGTGCTCGTTTCCCGTTCAGCCGCATGGCCGGAGCGTAAGCCAGCAACGTCATGAGATTCACAGTCTTTCTTCAGGAAAGACACGCCGAAGCTGTCGGAACGGCTCCGTACGCTGGAGAGGTGACCATCGAAGACGCTGGAATCAGGCCACAGGGATCCGCCGACGAGCGGGTCGTGGCAAACGCCCTTGTGGTGCCGGAGCGGGTCATCGGCGGCGTCGTACCGTCACCCGTCCGGCCGGGGCCGGCAGGAATCGCGGCCGTCCAGACCGAGCACCTGATCGGGGACATCGGCGACGCTCTCCGGCTGCTCGACGCGGTGGAGCGCGTCCGCGGCCACGCCCACCCGCTGATCCTCGGCCTGCAGCAAGCGGTCGGGATGAAGATGCCGGCCGCCCTCGTGCTCAACGCGATCGCCAACGGCCGCACCACCGCCGACGAGGTCGCCCAGCAGGTCGGCATCACACCCGGTGAGGCCGAGCTCGCGATCGCCGACCTGGAAGCGCTCGGCATGGTCCGCACCACGCCGGCGCTGGCCGTGACCTCGATGGGTCAGGCCCGGCTCTCCCAGCTCGACGGTCTCACCGTCCGCGTCCTCGATGTCATCACCGGCATCCTCGGCCCGACCGACGCCGCCCACCTGGTCCGCCTCCTCCACACCGTCGCCGACGGCCTCGAGTCCGCCTCCGTCGCAGCCGCCGTCAATGACGCACTCCCGCAGGTCGTCTCGCACAGTTAGTGTCGAAATCCCACGGTGGGTCTCGACGTAGCTGGTGTCAGGCGATCAAGGAGGACATCAGATGTTGAAGGACAGCAAGGCGTTCAGTGGGTTCTCGGTGGACGACATCGAGAAGGCGAAGGCGTTCTACACCGACACGCTCGGGATCGAGGTCGGCGAGGAGAACGGGATGTTGCGCCTCGACGTCACGGGTGGCGCCGCGATCCTGGTGTATCCGAAGCCGAACCACGTGCCGGCGGAGTTCACCGTGCTCAACTTCCCGGTCGCCGATGTCGAGGCGACCGCACGTGAGCTGACCAAGCGCGGCGTCACCTTCGAGCACTACAACAACGATCAGGACGACCTCGGCATCTACCGCGGCCAGGGCCCGTTGATTGCCTGGTTCAAGGACCCAGCAGGCAACGTGTTCTCCATCATTCAGGTGTGAGGTACCGGATCGTCGTACTGGCCTAGGCGGCCGGAGTAGCGGGTGCCGTTCCGGTACGGCCAGGCGTACGCCGTACAGCCGTGCAGGCCGAGGGTCTGCTGCTGCATGACCGGGGCCGGTTGGCCCGGCCCCGGACACAGCTCGTGGCCGTTGCCGAGCCGGTGGCCGGTCTCGTGGTTGACCATGTACTGCCGGTACGTCGTCAGCGACGCACCGAAGTTCGGTACGCCGTGCGCCCAGCGCGCCACGTTCAGCACGACCCGATCCCCGATCCGGCAGCTCGTATACCGGTCCGGCGCCGCACCACAGATCACGTCCCGGGTCTGCGGCGTGACCAGCATCAGCGTGAAGTCCGGATTCGTCCCCGGCCCGACCTGCTGAAACCGCCACTTCCCCCGCGAGGCCCACCCCTGCGCCCCGCCGTACGTCGTCCGCACGAACCGCGCGAACGCGGTCCGGTCGACCCCGGTGATCCCACCCTCGATCGCGATCTGGAACTTCATCAGCCTGCCGCCCCGCCCGATCACCGCGGGATCTCCGGGCAGTACGGCGTACGACTGCGTGCCGGCGACCGGGTACGAGATCACCTCGGCGGGCTTGGCCGGTACTGCGGGCCGACTCGTCCGTGGCGCGGCAGCCGGGGACTCCAGTGGCGGCTGGGTCGACTCCGCCGAGGCCGGTACGACGTGGCGCTCCGGAATCTCGTGGCGGGCGAAAGGGCTGGCGGGCAACTCGTACAGCACCCCGACCACGACCACTCCCGTGATCGCAAGCCCGATCGTCCTGACAACAGTCCAGCGGCGCATTCCGGTGAGCTCCTCACACCGCGCCCGGTCGGGCGCGTCCTCACTGTCTTCTTGCCACTGTGCCCACAAACCCTTCTCCGCCCACGGGTGGAGCCCTGATTTCCACCTGCCGGGTTCTGATACACCCGTGTTAGTTTCACTCGAAGAAGCACACCTGTATCAAATAAGGAGCCTTCGATGAAACGCTGGACCGCAGGCATCGCGACCGTGCTCACCGCCGTCACCCCCGCGCTGACCGCCTCGCCGGCGACGCCCGCGTTGACGGCATCGCCGGCACCCCGACTGACCGCGGATGTGAACCGCGACGGCCTGCTGACCCGCGCCGACGACGCCGGCAAGCACAGCTGGACCGACGGACGCGGCGCGATCTTCCTGCCCAACCTGGACGACGACCAGCACCGCTGCACGGTCGACCCGGCCGACCTGGACGCACCCGGCCGAGCGGTCGACGACAAACTTGCCGCCTGCAACGATTCCGCCGACGACCGGATCAACGGGCCCCGGGACGCAGCCGACCTGGCCCCACTCACGATCGATGCCCAACTCAACCTTTCGAACCAGGCGACCGGCAGCATCGCGATCTCGTCCGCCGGCAAGGCCCGGATCTTCGCGAACGGCCGTCCCGTCACCACATTGACCGCGGATCAATTGCGCCACGGCGTCCGGCTGCAGCTCGAAGGTCGCGACATCGTCCGCGATCCGGCCCGCTGGGACGGCCGGATCACCGTCACGCTGTCCGTCACCGACCACGGCCGGACGGGTACGGACAACGTCCGGATGCGCGTTGCCCCGCTCATGCTGCAGAACGATCTCCAGCCTGCGCAGACCGTGCTCGCCGCGCAGCCCAACAAGGGACAAGGCTGGTGGGGCGGCACTCCGCCGTACCAGGACGGCGCTCCGGGCGAGTGGCAGCCGTTCGCGAAAACGTTGCGCAAAGCAACCATTTCCGCCGGTGCCCGCCTGCAGTTCGTGAAGGGTACGCCGGAAGGCTGGAAGGACATGTGGCTGCAGGACACGTTCGAGCCCGCGACCGCGAGCATGCCGGCCGTCGGCGGTCCGCACACGATGCGCATCCTGATCCGCTCCGGCAACGTCTGGGACCTCCCGTCCGCCGACACACCTCGCCCAGCCGGCCGGCTGCTGTACCGCGACCTGCGGGGCCCGGACATCGGTATCGTGCAGGAGCTCGGCAACACCGCATCGCCGGGCCTCGACGACCTGCTGAACATGGGCGGCAACATCGAATCGCTCCCGCCGTACGACGGTTATCCGCACGGGCGGATCGTCTACGGATCGGGCGAGCGTCACCCCGACCGCGGATTCATCAAGATGGTGACGAGTCAGGGCTACCAGCCGCCGGTCGTGATCGACACGTCCTGGCTGATGGTCGGCCACGCGGACGAGACGACTCATGTGGTCCGCGCGGACAACGCCCGCGGCTGGACTCTCGCCGTGGCCGATCCGAGGCTCGCGGCGCGACTGTTGCGCGACGTGCAACATCACGTCGACAGGCAACTGCTGGCCGACAACGAGGCCGCGGCCCGGCACATCGACGACCAGCTCAAGGTCCTGCTCAAAGCCACCGGTCTGCGCGCGGACGAGCTCGTCCGCCTGCCGGTGCTCTTCGACCGGGCGCCGGGCTTCGGGTTGCTCAAGGCAATGACTCCCGACCTGGTCAACGGGCTCTCGCTCACCGATCGCGAGATCGCCCTGCCCGATCCGCACGGCCCGCGACTCAACGGGCGCGACGTGTTCCGGCAGGCCGCCGACCAAGCGCTCAGCGGGATCCGCGTGCACTGGGTCGAGGACTTCTTCTGGGCCCACCTCGGCGGCGGTGAGGTGCACTGCGCGACCAATGCGCTCCGCGACACCAGCGGTGCTACGCCTTGGTGGTCCGGAACTTCAGCGACGGGTACTTCGCCTCGATGAACCCGAGCTCGCGGTAGAGCTCGATGCCGTAGTCGGTCGCGTGCAGCTCGACCTGCCCGACGCCGGTCTCGTTCTCGAACCAGTCCATCAGCGCGATCACGCAGGCGCGGGCCATTCCGCGCCGGCGGAAGGCGGGCTCGGTGCTGACGTTGTACAGGTGGCCGCGGACCGTGGTCAGGTCGTTCGGACCTGGCGGGTGGTCGAACACGTTGCCGGCCGCCGCGGCGACGACACCGGCCTCCGGGTCCTCGACGACGTACGCCGCGAACGTGTCCGGCGACGCCAGTTGTCCGGCGAACCACTCGACGGCGCTCTCCTGCCAGGGTCCGTCGATGTCGTTGCCCATGGCAGCAAGCATCAGCCCGCGTAAACGGACCAGGGACTCCGCGTCGTCCGCCCCGGCTCGTCGTACCTGAATGTCGTTCACGCGGTACATCTTGCCAACTTTTTGCCAAGTCAATGAATCGAAGGGGGCATGGCCCCGAGCAGAGCGCAGCGAGCGTCGCGTGGCAACCGAGCACGAAGAGTGAGACCACGGCGACGTTCGGCGTTCACGGCGCTGGCGATCTCCGTCCTCGGGATCCTGCTCCCGGGTACGGCGTACCTGGTCGCCCGCCGGATCCGGCTCGGCTCGACGCTGATCGTGGCGAGCCTCGCGCTCTACGGCGCCGCGGCGTACGTCGGCCTGCGGAAGCGGGACGCGGTGATCTCGTGGGCGCTCGATCCAGCGCTGCTGCTGTGGATGATCGCCGGGCTCGGCGCGATCGCGCTCGTCTGGATCATCGTGCTGGTCACGTCGTACAAGATGCTCCGGCCGCTGACCGCGGGACCGGGGCCGCGGCTGCTCGGAGCGCTGGTGATCGGCGTCGTCTGCTTCGCGATGACGGTGGGTACGGCCAGCGGCGCGCAGACGCTGCTGGCGCAGCGGAGCCTGGTGAAGAAGGTGTTCGCCGACCCTGGGTCGAAGAGCCAGACCCGGCCGACGATCAGTACCAAGAAGAACGTCTGGGACCAGCTTCCGCGGGTCAACGTGCTGCTGCTCGGCGCCGACGACGGCGAGGGACGCCAGGGGACCCGGACCGACACGGTGATGGTCGCGAGCATCGACACCAAGACCGGCAACACCTCGCTGATCTCGCTGACCCGGAACTTCATGCGGATGCCGTTCCCGGCCGACTCGCCGCTGCACAAGATCTACCCGACCGGGTTCTGGGACCCCAGCATCGATCCCAGCAAGGAGCAGTCGGAGTTCTACCTGGACGCCATGTACCGCAACATCCCGAGACAGCATCCCGGGATCATCGGACCGTCCGACAACGAGGGCGCGGACATCCTGAAGCTCTCGGTCGGCGAGGCGCTGGGGCTGAAGATCCACTACTACGTACAGGTCAACCTGGCCGGGTTCGCGAAGCTGGTCGAGGCGCTCGGCGGGATCGTCGTGAACATCAACTACCCGGTGCCGGTCGGCGGGAACGACGACAAGTTGATCCCGCCCAGCCGGTACCTCCAGCCGGGACCGAACCGGAAGCTGAATGGGACCGACGCGCTGTGGTTCGCCCGCGGCAGGTACAGGGTGCCGACGGCCGACCTCGCCCGGCAGACCCGGCAGCACTGCACCGTCGAGGCGATCGTCGAACGCGCGACCCCGCAGAACGTTCTCGCCAACTACCAGTCGATCGCGGCGGCGGGCGAGCAACTGATCCGCACCGACATCCCGCAGAAGCTGCTCGGCGACTTCGTCACCCTCGGCCAACGGGTGAAGACGGCGAAGATCTCCAACATCGACCTCGACAAGAAGAAGAACTTCCCGAACGGCCGCAACCCGAACTACGCCGGGATGCGCGAGATCGTCGCGCAGGCGCTCAACCCGGTTCGCCGCACGACGCCGGTGCCGCGCAAGACCACGACGACCAAGCCCTCGAACGCGGCCCAGCCGCGCACCACACCCAAGCCCGGCGCCGACGACCTGGCCTCGAGCTGCGCCTACAACCCCGGTCCTCCCGGCTAGGCGCACCGGACGCCGAGGCGCTCGATCGTGTCACCGTCCGGTCAGGATGCAGAACTCGTTGCCGTCCGGGTCGGCCAGCTCGATCCCGTCGGTGTGTGCCTGACCGCTCTCGTGCCGCTTCGCGCCGAGGCCGATCAGGCGCTCGACCTCCGCCTCGGCATCGCCGGACGGCACGAGGTCGAGGTGCAGCCGGTTCTTGGGCGCCCTCGGGATGTACGGCGGACCGCCCCAACTGATCTTCGACCCGCCCCGGGGGGACTGGATCGCGGTCTCCTCGTCCTGGTCCCAGACCAGCGGCCAGTCGAGCGCCTTGCTCCAGAAGTACCCCACGGCCTGGCTGCCGTCGGACGTCAGGCAGCCGATGACCGCGGTGCCGGCGAGGAAGTTGTTGCCCGGCTCGATCACACAGAACTCGTTGCCCTCGGGATCAGCCAGTACGACGTGCTCCTCCTCGGGCTTCTGCCCGATGTCGATGTGCCGCCCGCCGAGCTCCAAGGCCCGATCGACCATCGCCTGCTGCGCTTCGAGCGTCTGACTGGGCAGGTCGAAGTGGATCTGGTTCGCCAACTCCTTCTCGATATCACTCGGCAGGAACCGCAGGATGAATCCGAGGTCGTCGTCCGGCAGCACGGACGTCCCGTCCGCGCCCATGTCCCGGCCGAGCACGCCGGCCCAGAACCGCGCCAACCCCACGGGATCCTTTGCGTCGAAGGACAGTGCATGGATCTGGACGCTCATCTCGGGACTCCCATCCGCCGGAGATACCACCGTATTTCGGGCGGAACGAGCGCCGCAAAGAGATTTAGCCGACCGACGCCGCGGCGACTCTGGCGTGGTGATCCGCCGTAGCGCGGCTCATCGGCCGACGGAGCAGGACGAGTTGGTGGTAGAGCGGACCGGTTGCGGTGAGCAGCAGTTGGTGGGCGTCCACGGAGGCAGGGATCTCCCCGCGCGCCACGGCCCGGCGTACGACGACCGCGGTGCGCTCGTAGCGGTCGACCCAGAACCGGGTGAGCGCGTCGGCGGCTTCCGGCGTACGGAAGGAGGCGGCGATGACGGCCTGCGTTACGGATGGGCGCGCGGTCAGGGCTGCGTGCACCTCGCGGTTGACGGCGATCAGGTCGCCCTCGAGCGAACCTGTGCCGGCGGGCTCCCAGGAGTCGTCGGCGCCGGCTTGCAGGAGATCGACGAGCAGCCCGGCGACCGTCTTCCACCGGCGGTACACCGTCGTGCGGTGGACTCCGGACCGCGCCGCGACGGCGTCGATCGTGACTCCGTCGTACCCGTGCTCCGCGAGCTCGGCCTCGACCGCGGCGAGCACCTCGGACCGCACCCGGGCAGTCCGTCCACCCGGTCTGCTTGCGCGATCGGTCGTCAGCATGTCATCATCTTAACGCAACATTCGTCGCATTAGGGAGCAGCCCAGTGATCTTCTGACCCGCCGTTCGCCAACCCCGAACCCCGCGTGCGTCAGGAGGATCCTCATGTCTACCCAGCTGTCCCTGCACGATGTCACCAAGTCCTACGATCACCGCCTGGTGCTCGACCAGGTCACCTGCGCCTTCCCGCCCGGGCAGGTCAGCGGCCTGATCGGCGAGAACGGCTCCGGCAAGTCGACGATGCTCCGGATCCTCGCCGGCCTCGAGCCACCCACGGACGGTGCGGCGACGGCCGCCGGGAGCATCGGCTTCCTGGCGCAGGACAACCCGCTGCCGCTCGACCTCGACGTTGACGCGCTCGCCGATCACGCGCTCGCCGACCTCCGCCGGATCGAGTCCCGGATGCGCTCATTGGAAGGCATGCTCGCCGACGGGCGCACGGATGTCCTGGACGAGTACGGCGAGCTCCAGACGGTGTTCGAGATTCGCGAGGGGTACGACGCCGATGCGCGGTTCGCCCGTGCGACGTACGGGCTCGGCTTGAGCACGCTGCCCGGTGATCGACGGCTGTCCGAGCTGTCCGGCGGCGAGTTGGCGCGGTTGCACCTGGCCGCCGTACTCGCGTCGTCCCCGGAGATCCTGCTGCTCGACGAGCCGACCAACCACCTGGACGTGTCGGCCGCGACGTGGCTGGAGGACCACCTGCGGTCGCGGCGCGGTACGACGATTGTCGTGTCGCACGATCGCGCGTTCCTGGAGCGGGTTGCGTCCACGCTGTTCGAGGTGGACGGCGACACGCACCGCGTGACGCGGTACGGCAACGGTTTCCAGGGTTACCTGCACGAGAAGGCGGCCGAGCGGGCGCGGATCGAGCAGGCCCGGCAGGAGTGGGAGGACGAGGTCGCGGAGGCGCGGGTCCTGGTTCGCACCACTGCGGACCGGGTCGCGTACGGGCGGCCGATGACGGACAACAACAAGGTCGCGTACGACCGCAAAGGTGGTCGCGTCAACGAAGCGGAGCGGAGCAAGATCCGCAACGCCAAGGAACGCCTGCGTCGACTGGAGGAGGACCCGCCGCCCGTACCGGCGAAGCCGCTCCGGTTCACCGCGTCGATCCGTACGACCGGCGAGCCGGCCGGGCTGGACGCGGTCGGCGTCTCGGTCAAGGACCGGCTGTTGCCGATGTCGCTCGAGGTACCGGCTGGTGCTCGCGTGCTGATCACGGGACCGAACGGAGTCGGCAAGTCGACGTTCCTGGACGTGCTGGCCGACGCGCTCAAGCCATCCGCTGGGTACGTCGAGCGCCGCGGGCGGATCGGCTACCTCGAGCAGGAGGTGTCCGAGGCGCGACCGGCGGAGACGTTGCGGCAGGCGCTCACGCGACACCCTGGCGCGGCGGGATTGGGGCTGTTCCGTCGGGACCAGCTGCAGACAAGGGTCGACGCGTTGTCGACCGGTCAGCGCCGGCGGCTTGCGCTGGCGCGGCTGCTGACGACGCCGTACGACGTCCTGCTGCTGGACGAACCGACGAACCACCTGTCGCTCGTGCTGGTGGAGGAACTGGAATCGGCGCTCGACCGGTACGCCGGCGCACTTGTCGTGGTCAGCCATGACCGGCGTTTCGTGTCCCGCTGGCGCGGCCTCGTCATCGAGTTGAAGGAGAACACCTATGTCAGTCACTGAATATGCGATCGGTGTCGAGAGTGATGGTCCGTACGGCGTCGTGGTGGCCGGCGGTGAGGTGTGGACGACGCTCGTCCACGCCGGCCGCATCGCCACCCGCTCGGGTCGCGTTGTCGACCTGGACGCCGCGGAGTCCCGTCCCAGCGTGATCGTCGACGGGCCTGATGACGCGGTCTGGTTCACGCGGAACGGGGACGATCGGGTCGGACGGATCGGGTACGACGGGGTCGTGTCGGCGGTCGAGCTAGCCGGAGCGCCGTACGGGTTGTGCGTCGGCCCGGACGGTGCGCTGTGGTGCACGTTGATGAGCGCCGACGCGATCGGGCGGGTGACGGTCGACGGCGAGGTGTCGACGTACCCGATCGGGACGGCCGGGGCGTTTCCGGCGATGATCGCGTCGTACGGCGGGGAGCTGTGGTTCACGCTCAACCAGGGGAACGCGATCGGGCGGATGACGACCGGCGGGGCTGTCACGACCTGTCCCCTGCCGACCGAGGCTGCCGGTCCGGTCGGTATCAGCGCCGGCCCGGAGGCCGTCTGGTTCGTCGAGATCCAGGCCGACCGGGTGGGACGAATCAGCGTGGACGGGAAGATCGAGGAGTTTCCACTGCCTGCTGGTTGCAAGCCGCATGCGGTGGCGGCTGCCGCCGACGGTGGGTGCTGGGTCACTCTGTGGGCAGCCGGTGCGCTCGCCCGATTGGATGCCGAGGGCAACATCACTGATCAGTACGACCTGGGCACAGGCTCCGAGCCGCACGGCCTCGCCATCGACGGCGACTGGGTGTGGGTGGCTCTGGAGAAGGGTTCCGTGGCTCACATCCAGCCGTGAGGGTGAGGAGGTTCACCCGTCGGAGGGAGGACGGCGGGCACCGGGCGGGTGGACAGTGGTGAGGTGAGCACGCTGGTGCAGGTCCGGGGAACGACCGCGCGAGTTCGCGACGTCATCGCGGTGGGGCGGCCGGCGTTCTGGGTGGTCTCGATCGTGCCTTACTACACGGGGATCCTGCTCGCCACGCACCGACTGATCCCGCCGGTGGAAGAGTGGCCGCGGCTGGTCGTCGGGGCGGTGGTGATGGGGCCGCTGGTGTGGCTGGCCGTGCTGGCGGTGAACGACGCGTACGACCTGCCGAGCGACCGGCTCAACCCGCGCAAGGCGAAGTCGCCACTGCTCGACGGCCGCATCACCCTCCGTGCCGCGAAGCGGCTTGCCTTCGCGGCCGCCGTCGCCGCGGTCGGGCTGAGCCTGAATGTCGGGATCGTGTTCGCGCTCGGCGTCCTGCTGGCCGTTCTGCTCGGCTACGCGTACTCCGTCCCGCCGGTGCGGTTGAAGACCCGCGCCGGGTTCGACGTCGCGGTCAATGCGCTTGCCCTCGGCGCCTTCGGCCCACTGGCCGGCTGGGCCGCGATCAACCCGGACCTGAGCGACTTCCCCTGGCTGATGGGCCTCCAAGGCACGCTCGCCGCGATCGGCCTCTACCTCCCGACCACCCTCGCCGACCTGGACGCGGACCGAGCCGCCGGCTACCACACCATCGCAGTCCGCTTCGGCGCCCGCACGACGTACCTGATCGGGTACGCCGCCTGGATCGCTGCCGCGGCCTTGTCGGTCATCCTGGCCGCCACCGCGACGATCATCCCGCGCAGCATGCTGCCGCTGGAGCTCGTCATGGTCCCTGTCCTGGTCGCCGCCTACCGCAAACTCATTGGCCCCGGGCAATCCTTCAAGGGCATCATCGTCCTCTCGGCCCTGTTCCTCCTTCCGTGCGGAACGTTCGCTCTCACCTACACCGGAGTCCTCTAGATGTATCCGGACATCGAGCCCTACGACCACGGCCTGCTCGACGTGGGCGACGGCAACCACGTCTACTGGGAGACCTGCGGCAACCCCGACGGCAAGCCGGCCCTCGTCGTCCACGGCGGTCCGGGATCCGGCGCCGGCGCGTGGTGGCGGCGGTACTTCGATCCCGCGAAGTACAAGGTCGTCCTGGTCGATCAGCGCAACTGCGGCCGCAGTACTCCGGACGCCGCCGAGCCAGGCGTGCACCTGAGCGCGAACACCACGACAAACCTGATCGCGGACTTCGAGCAACTCCGCTTGCAGCTCGGGATCGAGAAGTGGCTGCTCCTGGGCGCGTCCTGGGGCGCGACGCTCGGGCTCGCGTACGCCGAGCAGCACCCGGAGGCGATCTCCGAGATCGTCCTGTTCAGCGTCACGAACACGACGCGGCGTGAGGTCGAGTGGATCACCCGCGACATGGGCCGTGTCTTCCCCGAGGAGTGGTCTCGCTTCCGCGACGGCGTACCCGAGGATCAGCGCGACGGCAACCTCGCGCTCGCGTACAGCCGTCTCCTCCACGATCCGGATCCGGCGGTGTGTGACCGGGCTGCCGTGAGCTGGTGCGCGTGGGAGGACACGCACGTCCGCACCCACCCGAACTGGCGGCCTGACTCACGCTACGAAGACCCGGTGCTCAGGCTGCGGCTGGCGCGGCTCGTCACGCACTACTGGGGCCACGCCGCCTGGCTGGACGAGGGCGTTCTCCTGCGCGAGGCGGGAAAGCTGACAGGGATTCCGGGTGTGCTGATCCATAGCCGGCTGGACATCAGCAGCCCCCCGGACGTCGCTTGGCGGATGGCTCAAGCCTGGCCGGATGCCGAGTTGCACCTCGTGGAGCAGGAAGGCCACGGTGCGGGCGGCGACCGCACGCGCGAGCTGATTCTCGGAGCTTTGGACCGTTTCGCATTACGGCCCTGACCGCTTTCCCGCCGGCTCCAGTTGCTGCACGTGCACGTGCACGCAGGGAAAAGATTTGATCACTGATCTTTACAGCGATGGACCGCGCAGGAACCCTTAGGTCCCATGACTCTGACCCGCCCGGAGCTCGAGACCGACTACACCCTCAGCCGGTCCGACATCAGGCACTTCGCCGAGTACGGCTTCGTGAAGCTGAAGAACGTGCTGAGTCCCGAGACGATCGCGGCGTACGAGCCGGAGATCACCGGCAAGGTGATCGAGCTGAACACCCAGCACCTGCCGCTCGAGGACCGCGACACCTACGGCAAGGCGTTCCTGCAGGTGACGAACCTCTGGCAGGACAGCGAGCGGGTGCTCGAGTTCGTGTCGTCACCGCGGCTGGCGCGGATCGCCGCGCAGTTGCTGGGCGTGCAGTCGGTCCGGCTGTACCACGACCAGGCGCTCTACAAGGAGTCCGGCGGCGGCGTCACCCCATGGCACGCGGACCAGTACTACTGGCCGTTCGCGACCGACCGCTGCGTGACGGTCTGGATCCCGCTGCAGGAAACCCCGATGGAGATGGGCCCGCTGTCGTTCGCGGCCGGCAGTCACACCTTCGAGCACGGCCGTGACCTGCCAATCAGCGACGAGTCGGAGCAGGTGCTGCAGGAATCACTGGCCGAGCAGGAGTTCGCAGAGGTCTCCGAGCCGTTCGAGCTCGGCGAGGTGAGCTACCACCTCGGCTGGACCTTCCACCACGCGCCGCCGAACACCACCGACATCCCGCGCCGGGTGATGACGGTGATCTACGTCGACGCCGCGATGGAGATCTCCCCGCCGGTCAACGAGAACCAGAAGCTGGACCTGGCCAGCTGGATGCCCGGCAACCAGCCCGGCGAAACCGTCTCGTCCCCGCTCAACCCGGTCCTGTACTGAACCACCCCGCTCCCCCGTCGAATCAACTCGCGCGACTTCTGTACCTATTGGTATGTACGATGCTGCCATGAACCCATCTGAGTCACCGATCAGCCGCGTCGTCGTGCTCGACCAGCACCTGCCGGAGGCGCTCCCGGTGCAGCGCGTCGAGGTACGCCGGATCACGATCGAGCCGCACACCGCGCTCGGCGCCCACGTCCACAACGGTCCCGTGTTCGGCAACATCGTGTCGGGCTCCGCGATCTACCAGCAGGCCGCCGACGGCGACGTGCAGGTCCTTCACGCCGGCGACGTGTTCTACGAGCCGGCCGTCGACCGGATCTCCCGCTTCGACACCGAGGACGAGGGCGTCACCTTCCTCGCCTACTTCCCGCTCACCGCGGGCCAGGACGCGACGCTCGACCTGATCTAGAGCGTCCGCTTCTGGGGGTAGATCGTTTCGCCGCGGGCCAGCTGCTCGACGAACTGCTCGATCCGCTTGGCCCGCGTCTCGGCCTTCTTCACGTTGTTCACCCGATGGACGACGGCGAACCGGTTCGCGCTGGTCAGGATCTCGAACATCGCCTGTGCCCGGGGATTCGCGGCCAGCGCCGCGGCCAGGTCTTCCGGGACTTCGCGTGCGCTCGCCCCGCCGTACGCCTTGTCCCAGCGCCCGTCCGACTTGGCGCGCTCGATCTCCGCGCGGCCGGCCGGGCGCATCCGGCCTTCCTCCTCCATCCGCGCGACCAGGTCGACGTTCCGCTTGGACCACATGCTCCGGGCGCGCCGCGGGGTATAGCGCTGGATGAAGGTCAGCTCGTCACGGCTGCGGCGCTGCCCGTCGATCCACCCGTGGCAGAGCGCCTCTTCGAGCGCTTCGGCGTATGTGAGGCTCGTCGGCGTCGTCACGTCCTTCTTCGCGAGCACGAGCCAGACACCGTCCGACGTGCTGTGATGCTCGTGCAGCCAGATCTGCCAGGCACTGGCGTCCACAACGATCAGTTCCGTGCTCACGACGCAGCCTCCTGGTAGCGGGCGGCCAACTGGGCCGCGGCATCCTTCAACTCCTGCGGCCCGACGAACTCCAGATCGCATTCGAACATCCCGAACGTCGCGGCGAGCCCGGTCCACGACCACGCGGTGAGGACCAGCCGGCAACTCGTCGGCGTGACCTCCTCGACGAACGCACCACGCCCGGCCCACTGCGCGATGTCCGACGCCTTCGCCTGCAGGATCGCCTCGCCCCGGCACGGGTTCTGGTCCTGGCCGTGGAACCGGCTCGAGATGTACGTCGCCACGTCCGGCGCCGGCAGTTCGCGCTGATTGAAGCGCGGCCCGGTCGGAGTCTTCGGCGTCATCCGGTCGACCCGGAACGTCCGCCAGTCCTTCCGCTCCAGATCCCAGCCGACCAGGTACCACCGGCCGCCCCACGTCACCAGGTGGTGCGGCTCCACCTTCCGCGGCGGCACCCATTCGTCCTCGGACGCACCAGGTGACGCGTAGTCGAACCGCAGTACCTCCTGCGCGCGGACCGCCATACCGATCGCGATCAGCTTCTCCGAGTCGACCGTCGTACGCCGGTTCGCGTACCGGTCGACCGTGGTCACCTGCAGCGCGTCGACGCGCTGCCGCAAGCGCGCCG
This sequence comes from Kribbella sp. NPDC051586, assembly GCF_044453965.1. Taxonomy (NCBI): domain Bacteria; kingdom Bacillati; phylum Actinomycetota; class Actinomycetes; order Propionibacteriales; family Kribbellaceae; genus Kribbella; species Kribbella sp. NPDC051586. The sequence continues at coordinate 1,194,550 of NZ_JBITDF010000001.1, forward strand.
GCATCACCTGACGAACGGTGGCGAGCGCACGCAACGCGCCCTCCTCGATCCCGGTGACTGTGGTCGTCGCGGTCTGCAGGGCGACCGCGACCGCGATCGCCTGGTCGTCGTCGAACAGCAGCGGCGGCAGGTCGGCCCCCGCGTCCAGGCGGTAGCCGCCGTCGGGCCCCTTGGTCGCGCGGACCGGATAGCCCAGGTCGCGCAGCCGATCGACATCGCGACGGACCGTCCGCGGGCTGACCTCGAGCCGCTCGGCGAGCAAGATGCCCGGCCAGTCGCGCCGGGCCTGCAGCAGCGACAGCAGCGCGAGGAGTCGAGCAGAGGTTTCGGACATGACTTCAGCTTCGCACGAGTAAGGGACAGAACCTGACCGCTACTCCTGGAAATGTCGGGCTCATCAAGTCGACCGAAGGAGCTACCCGTGATCAGCACCCGAGCGCTCACCAGGGATTTCGTGGTGAGCCGTACCGAGACCGTGCACGCCGTCCGCGGCATCAGCCTCGACGTCGAACCCGGCGAGCTGGTCGCCGTCCTCGGCCCGAACGGCGCCGGTAAAACCACCACGCTGCGCATGCTCACCACCTTGATCACCCCGACCTCGGGCACCGCGACGGTCGCCGGGTACGACGTGACGACGCAGCCCAGCCAGGTCCGGCGACGGATCGGGTACGTCGGCCAGGGCAACGGCGCGGGCCATGCCCAACGGGTCGGCGACGAGCTGCTCGGTCAGGGCGTGATCTACGGCCTCGACCGGCGCGCCGCGAAGCTACGGACCGGCGAGCTGCTCGACGCCCTGGAGCTGAGAGAGCTCGCACAGCGCAAGGTGTCGGAGCTGTCCGGCGGCCAGCGCCGGCGGCTCGACGTCGCGATGGGTCTCGTGCACGCACCGTCCCTGCTCTTCCTGGACGAGCCGTCGACCGGCCTCGACCCGCAGAACCGGGCGAATCTGTGGGACCACATCCTCCGGATGCGTGCGGAGCACGCGATGACGATCGTGCTGACCACGCACTACCTCGACGAGGCCGACACGATGGCCGAGCGGGTGGTCGTGGTGGATCACGGCGAGGTGATTGCCGACGACACCGCGAGTGCACTGAAGGCCGAGCTGGCCGGCGACCGGCTTGCGCTGACAGTTGCTCATAGCAACATTCCACAACTGACCGGCCTGGCCGAGAAGTTGCCCGGAGCCCGCGAAGTGGTTGCCGTCGGCGACGAGCTCAGCGTCCGAGTGGCCGATGGCCCGGCAGCACTCCCCGAACTGATCGCGGCCGCCCAGCACCACGGCGTACCGATCGCCTCGGCGCAGGTGCACCGCCCAACTCTCGACGACGTGTTCCTCAACCTGACGGGCCGCAGCCTGCGGGAAGAGTCCAACGGAAAGGCAGCCTGATGACCACCCTCACTATTTCCACGCCGGCCCTCACAGTGGAGCAGCCGTCCCAGAGTCTGGTGCGTGACGTCTGGATCGTGATGACGCGCGAGCTGAAGCCGGTACTGCGTGATCCATTCACGTTGCTGTTCGGGATGATCCAGCCGCTGGTGTTCCTCGCCCTGTTCGGACCGCTGCTGTCGGGCTCGATGGGCGGCACGTTCGGCGACGGTGTCTGGCAGTGGTTCGTGCCCTCGATCCTGGTGATGACGACCCTGTTCGGTACGTCGACCACCGGGGCGAACCTGCTGTTCGAGTTCCAGACCGGCGCGCACGAGCGGATGCTGGTCACGCCGTTGTCCCGCTCCTCCTTGCTGATCGGGCGCGCGCTGAAGGAGATGGTGCCGCTGTTCGGGCAGGCGGTGATCGTGATCGCGGTGATGACGCCGTTCGCATTCGATCTGCACGTCGGTGGTGCGCTGGTCGGGCTGGCGCTGCTCGCGGTGTTCGGCGTCGGACTCGGTTCGTTCAGCTACGCGCTGGCGATCGCGGTCCGCAAGCAGGACTGGATGTTCTGGGTCGTGCAGCAGACGTTCCTGTTCCCGTTGATGATCCTGTCCGGGATGCTGCTACCGCTGGAGACCGGTCCGGGCTGGATGCGGGTGGCATCGAAGTTCAACCCGTTGTCGTACCTCGTCGACGCCGAGCGGACCCTGTTCTCGGGCGACGTCTGGTCGAGCGCGGTGCTCTGGGGCTGGGTCGCGGCGATCGTGACCGCGATACTCGGACTGACCGTCGGCATCCGCGCGATGCTCCGCTCGGCCGCGTGACCCAATTGGGTCAATGACCCGGCTGGGCCGTTCTCTGCGATGAATTTCACCTACGGTAGCGCTCAGATCACCCACCGCCCCTTAGGAGATCTGATGAGGCCCCGCCCCGCCTTCTTCGCCGTCCTGATGTCGCTGGCCGCCGCCGCGCTCGCAACCTCGAGCGCGGCGGCGGCTCCGGCCCCATCCGTCGACAGCGCGACGACAGTCGTCGCCGCCACCGATACCGACGGCGACTCACTGCCGGACGCGTGGGAGACGAACGGGTACGACGCCAACGGTGACGGCGTCGTCGACGTGGACCTGCCGGCCATGGGCGCGAACCCGAACAAGAAGGACCTCTTCGTCGAGATGGACTACATGTCTGGCCGCCTCGCCACTACGGCGGCGCTCGACCGGATCGTTCAGGTCTTCGCGAGCGCCCCGGTCAGCAACCCGGACGGCACGACCGGCGTCAAGATCCACCTCGATGCCGGCTCTGCCCGCGGTGCGACGTACAACCTGGGCGGCGGCAACGAGGTCACGTACGACGCCGACCTCAACCCCTCGGCCACCCAGACCAACGCGATCAAGGCGGCCAACTTCGCGGCGGTCCGCAAGGCGGTCTTCCACTACATGATCTGGGCAGACAGCTACGACGGCGGCTGCAGCAGCGGCCAGGCGTTCAACATCCCGAACGACACGTTCATCGTCACGGTCGGCCCGAAGTGCGGGTGGAACGCGACCGACGACACGAACGTCGGCACGTTCGTCCACGAGCTCGGCCACAACATCGGCCTGAAGCACGGCGGCGCCGACAACCTCAACTACAAACCGAACTACCTCAGCGTGATGAACTACTCGTTCCAGCTAGGCGGCGTGATCAAGGCCGACGGCAGCAAGTACTGGGGCTACTCCAACGTCCAGCCGACCTCGATCAACGAGGCCCGGCCTGACGAGACCGTCGGGCTCGGCAGCTCGGGCGCCGGGTACCGGACCAGCTGGAAGTGCCCGAACGGATCGACCCGGACCACCGCCGGCGCGGCCAACCAGCCGATCGACTGGAACTGCGACGGCGACACCACCGACACCACCACGGCGGCCGACATCAACGGCGACAAGACCACGTCGATCCTGATCGCGCAGAACAACTGGGCGAACATCGTCTTCGGCGGCGGCGCCGTCGGTGGGGGCACGACGCCCCGCACCAAGACGCCGGCGTCGGAGCTGCAGGAGCTCACCCACGCAGAGTGGACCGAGATGCAGCACCGCTGACCGGCTGGTTCGCCTCCACGCACTTCAGGTGGGCGAGGAGGCGGACCGCCAGCACTTCACAAGTGCCTTCGAACCGAGCGGCTGAGCGTGCGATCGCCCGCGCCGGCGCAGTTGTTGAGTGCTGGGCGTCCGGACCTCACCCGTCCCACACCCCAGACTTCGCGGTGTCGCGAGCCCAGTCGGTGAAGTCGCGGGGCCTACGGCCGAGGACCTGCTCAACGCCGTCTGAGACGTACTCGGAGCGGTGGTTGCGGATCACGGCGAACAGGTCCCGGACCGCCTCGGCGTCTTCCCGGACGAGGCCTTGCTCGATCAGTTCGGCGACGTGTGCCTCGGGCTCGAGGTCGACGTACCCGATCGGGCGGCCGATGGCGGCGGTGAGTTCCTCCGCGATCTCGGTCATGGTGAGCGTGCGCGGGCCGGAGATTTCGAGGGTCCGGCCGACCCACGACTCATCGAGAAGGGCCGTGGTCATGACATCGCCGACGTCGTCGGTGTCGATCCAGGCCTCGCCGCCGGTGCCGGCCGACAGCCGGATCTCGCCACCGAGCACGTGGTACCGAAGGAAGTCCTCGCTGAAACCCTGCACGAACCAGGCAGGCTGCACGATCGTCCAGTCCAGTCCGCTCGCCTTCACCACGTTCTCCAGCTCGAGCTGCCCGTCGTACACGGCGAAGTCACGGCCGGGGCTGCCGACCCCACGACCGGACAACAGCACCAGGCGCCGCAGCCCATCGGCTTGCTCGATGAACTTGCCGGCCTGCGCGAGCCCGGTCGGTCCGACCGGCGGCGCGAGGTACGCCGTCTCGGCACCGGCGATCGTCGCCGCCCAGGTGCTCTCGTCGTACCAGTCGAACCGCTGCTCGCTGGAGCGCGATGCGAGCCGGTACGGGACGTCCCGTGCGTCGAGCTGCGCCGCGACGCGACGGCCGGTCTTGCCTTTGCCACTGAGGATCAGAATCGGTGTCATGGCTCTAGTTCAGCGGCCCTCGATGAGACAAACCATGGCTATGTGGCGCAATTCGATGTTCGAGGCACTCATCTGACGTACTCTCGTCGCATGGACGTGCTCGACGAACTGCTGGCCGGGACCCGCGCCCAGGACGGGGTTTTCAATCTGACCATCCTGGATCTGCCGTGGGCGCTGGAGATCCGGGACGAGGCCCCGCTCGCGCTCGCGACCCTGGTCCGCGGCTCGGGCTGGGTGACCCGCGAGGGCAGTGCGCCGCAGCGGATGGAGCAGGGCGATGTCGCGATCTTCACCGGTCCGCAGCCGTACGTCGTCGGCGACAGCGTGCAGACCGCACCGCAACTGCGGATCCATCCCGGCGGCATCTGCGAACCGTTGCCCGGGGCACCAGCTGACTACTCGGCCCGGCTGGGCGTGCGGACCTACGGCAGTCGCAAGTCCGGCGAGGTGATGGTTGCCAGCGGCACCTACCAGGTGGCCGGGGATGTCAGCCGGCGGCTGGTGACCGCCTTGCCACCGGTGCTCGTCGTACCGGCCGCGGACGTCGCGGGTTCGGTGATGGACATGATCACGAGCGAGATCCAGCGGGACGCGGTCGGACAGCAGACGGTGCTGGATCGATGGCTCGACCTGGCGTTGATCACCACGTTGCGAGCGTGGTTCGACCGGCCGGACTCGCATGCGCCGGGGTGGTACCAGGCGCAGACCGATCCGGTCGCCGGCACCGCGTTGCGGCTGCTGCACGAGGCCCCGGCGCACCCGTGGAACGTCACGGATCTGGCCGACCGGGTCGGGGTGTCGCGGGCCTCGCTGGCCCGGCGGTTCACGGCCGTGGTCGGCGAGGCGCCGATGAGCTACCTGACCGGCTGGCGGATCACGCTCGCGGCGGATCAGCTGCGATCGACCCGGGACACGGTCGAGACGATCGCCCGGCGGGTCGGATACGCCAATGCCTTCGCGTTGAGCGTTGCGTTCAAGCGGGTCCGGGGGATCACGCCTACCGACCATCGCCGGGCGGCGTGAAAGCTTAAACGCCGAGGTTCAACGATACGATTGAGGCTCATGGAGATCGCGTTGAGCCTCGACGAACTGCGGCAGTTGAGTCTGTGGAGCGCGGACTGCGCCGAGCGGGCGTTGCCCTTCTACGAGGCAGCGGCCCCCGACGATCGGCGGCCGCGTGACGCGATCGAGGTCGTCCGCGAGTTCGGTGCCGGAGGCAACAGAACGAAGGCGATCCGGACGGCCGCCTGGGCAGCTCTCAAGGCAGCGGGCGAGGTCGACGATCCGGCCGCTGAGGCTGCCGCGAGAGCGGCGCTGGCGGCAGCGGGATCGGCGTACCTGCATCCGTTGGCCGCAGCCACTCAGGTGAAGCACATCGTGGGTGCGGCACAGTACGCGGCGTACGCACACGAACTGGCGACCGGAGACGCCGAGGCCACTCTGAGCTGGGCGATCGAGCGAGTGCCACCCGTCGTCCGTGAGGTCCTACGGCGCTACCCGAACGGCATGCCTGGCCGCAGTCGACTCGGCGAACTGCACCGCCGCCTGGAGACCGAACTCAGGCGACCGTCGCCTTCATGAACGCAAGCGCCTGCGGCCACGCCAGCCGGAAGGCGTCGGCGTTCACGTCCTTGTCGTGCCGCGACTTGTCCGAGAAGCCGTGGTCCGCACCTGGGAAGTACTGCGTGAACGTCGCCCCGGCCGTGCGCGCCTGCAAGACCGTCTGCAGCGTCTCGAAGTCGGCGTTGGGTACGGCGGCGTCCGCACTCGGATAGCTCACCAGCACCGGCGCCGTGATCGCGGCTGCCTCGGCAATCGCGTCGTACGTGTGGTGCGCCGGCCGGTCGGACGGAACGGTCGGGTGGAACGCAACGACGTTCGCAACCCGCTGGTCCCGCGCCCCGAGCAGGAACGCGAACCGTCCACCAAGACACCATCCGATGACGCCGACCTTGCTGCATCCGAGCTCGTCGACGAGGTAATCCAGCAGCGCGCTCTGCTCCGCGAGGGCAGTGTCGTCGTCCATCTCGCGCAGCAACCCACTCAGCTCTTGCCGGCTGGTGTTGTCGGTACTGCGTCCCTTGAACGGATCCCACGCCAGCGCGGTGATCCCTTCCCCCGCCAACTCATCGGCCCACGCCCGCACCTGCTCGCCGATGCCCGTGATCATCGGCAACAACAACATGCCGGCCCGACCAACCCGCGCGAGATAAGCGTCCTGCTCCCCAACCGTGACAGTCACACCCATGCGCGCATCCTAAACTCCTACCGTCTGGTGGTGCGGCTCGATGACGCCGATGATGCGGTCGACGTCGCGGCCGTACGGCTGGCCGACGTACTTCATCGCGATCTCGTCGACGAGGGCCCAGCCGGCGTCGCCGTCGATCCACTCGACGACGCGGCCGCGGACGATGACGGGCTCGTACGGATTGTCGACGGGTGCGAGCGACAACGCGACGCGGGGATCGCGGCGGAGGTTGTGGGCCTTCTGGGAGTCGGGACCGGTCAGGAAGATGATGCGGTCGTCGAGCGTGGTGACCCACAGCGGAATCGAGTGCGGCGACCCGTCCGGCAGGACGGTGGCCAGATGAGCGATCGAGTTGCTCTCGACGGCACGGCGTACGGCGGGCTTCAACATGGTTGCCCTCCTTCAGCGGACGACTGCGTAGTGGAGGTGGGTGACGCCGGGCGCGGGCACGGCCTCGACGAGGTTGAGCCGCACATGCTCGGGCAGCTCCTGGAAGAACGGCCGGCCGCCGCCGAGCAGGATCGGCACCTGGTGAAGGACGAGCTCGTCGACAAGCCCGGCCTTCAGCGCAGCGGTCACCGCACCGCCGCCCATCAGACCGACGTCCTTGCCGTTCGCGATGTCGCGGGCAGCAGCGACCGCGTCCTCGATGGTGTTGGCGAGGGTCTGCTGCTCGCTGATCTCCGGCACCGGACCGTGGCTCAGGACCACCAGCGGCGCCTTCGCGTGCGGGCTGCCGCCACCGAAGTGGCCGGAGTCGTCGTACGTCTTGTGGCCGGCGATAACGGCGCCGACCCGGCCGGCGAGCCCGTCGAACACGCGGGCGCTCGGCGCGCTGAGCTTGAAACCGTCGAAGACCTCGCTCGGGGTATCGCCGTCGAAGTACCAGTCGAACAGCATCGGAGCGTTGCCGAGGCCGCGGTCCGGACCGGAGTCGCGACCGGTGATGTATCCGTCGACCGAGACCGCGAGGGCTGCCAATACCTTGCTCATCGTTCCGCCTTCAGTTCGGGGTTCCTTGAAGGAACGCTAACATATCGGAGTTCCCTCAGGGAACCCCAATTGCTAGACTGTTGCCATGCAGCGCACAGACTTCAGTGAGATGGCGTGCTCGATCGCGCGCACGCTCGACGTGATGGGCGAGCCGTGGTCGCCGCTGATCCTGCGCGACATCTTCGTCGGGATGTCGCGGTTCGAGCAGATCCAGGCGGATCTCGGGATCTCCCGCAAGGTGCTGACCGAGCGGCTGAACCACCTGGTCGCTCGGGACGTGCTGGAGCGCCGGCCGTACGACAAGCGACCGCGGTACGAGTACGTCCTGACCGGCAAGGGCCTGGAACTCGTCGACGTACTGATGGTGATGGTTGCCTGGGGCGACAAATGGCTGGCCGGCGAGGCCGGCCCGCCGGTGCTGTACCGGCACCACGCCTGCGGGGAGATCAGCCACGTCGAGCTCAGCTGCTCCCACTGCGGCAAGCCGATGCACGCCGACGACATCGACGTGCTGCCCGGCCCGGGCGCCGCGGCCTAGGCGCAGTACGGGCGGAATACCTCGAGGTCGGTGTCCAGCCGGGCGATCCGGTCGAAGCCCCAGGTGTCGACACCTGGCCGGTCCGTGTTGCTGAGCACGCGTGCCGCCAGGTCGCGCAGCCCGCGGGCGAGGAGGGCGAACTCGAGGTGGTCGAGGTCGAGGTCGCGGGCCCCGTATTCGTCGAGGAACGCCGCGAGCTCGTTCCCGTCGGCTCCGACCCAGACGTCGTACTCGCGGGGTCCGATGACGGCATTCTCCCAGTCCAGGATCGCGGCGACCTCGCCCGCGTCGTCGAGCAACAGGTTCAGGCCGTGCATGTCGGTGTGGCACACGACGTCCCGCACAGGCTCGAGCCGCGTCCGCACCCGGTCCAGTCGCGCGATCGCCGCGACGATCTCATCCGCACGATCCACAATCCACGGGTGCTGCAGCTGCCGACCCAGCTCGCGGATCGCCGGCTCGGACGTATCCGCGGCCGGCAACTCCACCTTCAGCGGCACTTCGTGCACCTGCCGCAATGCCCGCGCGGCGACGCACCAGTCGTCTCAACTCGCCGTTCGCCCTTGTATGTAAGGGAAAACGGCATACGCCCGTCCGCCGTCCATCGCGAACAACTCGCCCTGCACGGTCCGAACCGGTTCCACGACCGGAAGTCCGAGCGCCCGCAACTCTCCCAATAGCTCCACCCCGGTCGGCGGCTCGCCTTCCTTCCACATCTTCACGAACCACAGCTCGTCCGCCACCCAGCCGTCGGTGGCGAACCCACCGGCGTGCGGCTGGAGCGAGGAGACGGTCAGGCCGTAGTCGCGTTCGAGATCCACTCCCGCATCACATCACGCGTGGGCTGCCAGCATGCGCAGTACGGCGGCGTTGACCAGGATCAGGATGAGGACCGAGAAGACGAGCAGCGCGACCTGGGCGGGGAGGAGCGCGATGCCCAGCCCGATGGCGAGGACCGGGATCGCCAGTCCGGCGTACGCGATCAAGAACAAGGCCGCGAGGACCTCACCGCGTGAACTCGGATCGGCGAGCGACGCGGCAGTGGCGACAGCACCGCGGAACACCAGGCCGACGCCGACCCCGGCGACAACGCCGCCGATGATGAAGAGCCAGAGGTTGGGGATGAGACCGCCGGTCGCGACGCCGACCAGGCCGACGGACATCGCGACGAGCCCGAGCCGCAACTGATGCGGGCGGGACAGGCGGACGAACACGGCTTGGCTCACCGCGCCCGCGATGAAGACGGCGAACGTGACGACACCGGCGAGCAGACGCGAGGTGTGATGCAGTACGCCGGCCAGGAACGTCGGCGCGAGCGACGTGAACAACCCGAAGATCGCGAACGCCGCGAACGCGCCGATCGCCGACGCGAAGAAGAGCGGACGAGCCGCCGACGGCAACGCCACCCGCTGCGGGCGGTACGCCGGTCGCTCCTCCAACCGCTCCACAGTCTCCGGCACGAGCGCGATCCCCACCGCGCTGATCAGCAGCAGCACCAGGAAGATCTCGTACGGACGTTGCAGCGGCGCCGACACGTACTGCGCCAGCAGCCCGCCGATCAGCGGACCGAACGCGAGCCCGCCGAGGTTCACCATGCTCGAGATCAACGCCGACCGGCTCGGATCCTCGCCCGGCCGGGCGACCTGCCGCAGCTCGGACAGATGCGCGGTGGCGGTCGCGGTCAGTACGCCGACGCCGACCCCGCAGATGAAGCGCGCCACCAGCAGACCGGGGACAGCCGGCCAGATCAGGAAGATCGCCGCCGACAACGCCTCGGCTAGTACGGCGAGGAGGGCGACCCGACGGCGACCGAGCCAGTCGCTGACATGACCGGCCAGGTAGAGCGACGCCATCACACCGACGGCGTAGCTGGCGAAGATCACCGTGATCACGTACGTCGGGAACCCGTCCCGCTGCTGGTAGATCGCATAGAGCGGAGTCGGGATCGTCGAGAAGGCCATCGTGGTGAGGAAGGCCGCCGCGATCACCCAGAACCCCGGAGCATGAGCGAACCGGATCCGTGCGCCGGTCCGCGAAGACGTCATGGTGGACATGTTTCCAGCGTGCCGCCCGAGATCTATCGAGTCCAACGAAAGTTCTTGCACGCTCTTATCGTCAGATCCGATAATTCGAGCTGTGGACAGCCGACAACTCGAGTACTTCGTCGCCGTCGCCGAGGAACTGAGCTTCACCCGGGCGGCGCAGCGGCTGTTCACGGTGCAGTCCACTGTCTCGGCCGCCGTACGGGCCCTGGAGACCGACCTGAAGACGACGCTGTTCGATCGCTCGACCCGGCGGGTCATGTTGTCGACCGCCGGGCAGGCCTTGCTGCCCGAGGCTAAGGCGGCGCTGGAAGCCCTCGACCGAGCGCGGGCCGCGGTCGAAGAGGCGTCGACCGGCCTTCGCGGCAACCTCCGGATCGGGACGCTCGCGCGCTTGAGCATGGTCGACATGGCCGAGCTCCTCGGCGCGTTCCATCGGAAGTACCCGCTGGTCGAGGTCCACGTCGCCACCTCACCGACCGGATCCACCGGCCTTGCGGACGACATCCGACATGGTCGGTTGGACGTCGCTCTGCTCGGGCTGCCTCAACCCGAGCTGAACGGGCTCGACATCCGGGATCTCGCGAGCGTCCCGTTCGTCGCGCTACTGCCGGCGTCGCATCCACTGCTGGACCCGGCCAGCCATACCAAACCGTATGGTATGCCCTCCGTCCGGCTGGAGGAACTGGCCGGTGAGCGGTTCGTCGACATGCCGCCCGGCTTCGGCAACCGGAAGATGGTCGATCGCGCCTTCGACGCGATCGGGAGGCCGCGACGGATTCAGGTCGAGGTCCCCGAACTGATGACGATTCCGGACTACGTCCGAGCCGGGCTCGGTGTCGCGGTGGTGCCCGATATCGAGCTGGCCGAGGAGCCTGATGTCGCCAAGGTGCCGATCACGGGCACCGAGCTGACCTGGACGTTGTCGGTGGCAACGGCGGCCGGCCGACGACCGAGCAGGGCGGTGACCGCCCTGCTCGATCTGATCGGCGAAAACACCCGCCCGTACTTCTAGTCGGCCCGGATCCGCCAGTCGTCCAGCTCGACGAACCGGCGCAGCGCGGCGACGCCGCTGAGCCAGCCGGTCCAGGCGCCGTACGGCGGGTTGGACTCGTCGAACCCGCTCATCACGAACGTGAGCCGGGTCTTCCCGTCGGACTCGGCGAGCTCCCAGGAGCTGATGCCGGCCGGTCCCCAGTCCATCGCCATCTTCTGGCCCTCGACCAGGTCGACGATCTCGACCCCCGGGCCGGCGTCGAAGCCGCCCATCACGAACCGGCCGCCCTTCCGGGCGTCGATGCCGACCGGGAACCCGAACCAGGCCGACGCCTTCTCGGACTCGGTCAGCGCCGAGTACACCTCGGATATCGGCGCATCGATCAGCGCCTCGCCCTCGAACACGGGCGAGGTGAAGTCCGGCCGGGTGGTGAGCTCGCGCCCCTCGATGTGGTCGACCAGGTTGGCCAGCGCGAGCGACCAGAAGGTCTGCAGGACGCCGCGGATGTTCGCGCCGCTGATCGCGTCCGCGAAGTCGAAGTGCGTCTGCGACAGCTTGATCATGGTCGCGTCGTCGGCGTCGGCGCTCAGTGTGATCTCGGTGGTGGTCTCTTCGCCGCCGAGGGTCCACGCCAGCGTCAGCGTGCTTCCGTCGTACCCGACGACGCGCTGGTGCGGCGCGTCGCCCTCGGGGATGTAGCGGCCCCAGAACTCGAAGGTGCCGGGCAGGTCGACGGTCGAGTGCTCGCCGAGCCACTGATTGAGAGCCTTGGGGTCGGTCAGCGCCTGCCGGACGGCGTCGATGCCGGCCTTGGCGCGCACTTGCAGGACAAGCGGTTCAGTCATGGTCTTGATCTCCCTTGGGGTAGCAGGCCACGGCGAGCTTGAAGGCGTCGCCTTCACTGCCGCCGTAGCGCGAGAAGAGGTCCTGCAGCGTGCCGCGCAGGTCCTCGAAGAACTCCCGCCGCCGGTCCGGTGGAACCCGGATCTCACCGGACACCCCGATGGACGGCAGCTCCGGAGCCGACCGATCCAGCGCGGCGATGTCGGTCTGGACCTCTTCCATCAGGTCCAGCACGTAGCCGAGGCTCAGCTCGTCGCGGGTCCGGCGCAGATCGCCGATCCGGCCGACGAGCGTCGGCGACAGCCAGTACGAACGGGCGGTCGCCTGGTAGATGCCCTCGTGGATGCCACGCACCTTGCGCTCGTCGACCTGGGTCACCAGACCCGCCTCGACAAGGCGCTTGACGTGGTAGTAGACGCGCTGCGGAGTCTGGCCGAGCTGCTCGGCCACCTCACTGCAGGTGGCCGGCTCGGCCAGCCGTCGCAGCACCTCGATCCGCTGCGGCTTGAACAGGGCCTCCGCCTGCTCGAGCTGCTCCAGATGCATCACGTCTCTCATCACACAAAGAACTTTGTACGTAAAAATCTCTTTTGTCAATCACGAGATTTACATCACTGGGGAATGTAAATCGAGGGTCGCTCGTTGTAAGAAGTGCTTGGTGATGCATCACCAACAACCAGACACCCAAGACCTGGGGGCCTTTGCTACGGATCGTCCGGCACGTTCCTGCCGGCGAAGGAGAGGAAGCGCGACATGGCAACTGTCTCGTTCAAGGGAGCCACCCGGGTCTACCCGGGCACCGACCTCCCCGCGGTGGACAAGCTCGATCTCGACATCTCCGACGGCGAGTTCATGGTGCTCGTCGGCCCGTCGGGTTCCGGCAAGTCGACCGCGCTGCGGATGCTGGCGGGGCTCGAAGAGGTGAACGAGGGCGGTATCTACATCGGCGACAAAGACGTCACCAACGCGCCGCCGAAGGAACGGGACATCGCGATGGTGTTCCAGAACTACGCGCTCTACCCGCATATGTCGGTCGCCGACAACATGGGCTTCGCCCTGAAGATGCAGGGCATCCACAAGGACGAGCGCGCCAAGCGCGTGATGGAGGCCGCCAAGCTGCTCGGCCTGGAGGAGTACCTCGAGCGCAAGCCGAAGGCCCTGTCCGGTGGTCAGCGTCAACGCGTTGCGATGGGCCGCGCGATCGTGCGCAGCCCGAAGGTGTTCCTGATGGACGAGCCGCTGTCGAACCTGGACGCCAAGCTTCGCGTCCAGACCCGCACCCAGATCGCCGAGCTGCAGCACCGCCTCGGCGTCACCACCGTCTACGTCACCCACGACCAGGTCGAGGCCATGACGATGGGCGACCGCGTCGCCGTACTGAAGGACGGCGTACTGCAGCAGGTCGACACACCGCTGAACCTGTACGACCGGCCGCGCAACAAGTTCGTTGCCGGCTTCATCGGCTCGCCGGCGATGAACCTCATCACCGCCGAGATCGTCGAGGGTGGTGCGAAGATCGGCGACTACGTCGTACCGATCGCCCGTGAGCTGCTGGCCAAGGCCGGCGACGACAAGACGCTGACCCTCGGCGTCCGGCCGGAGGCTCTGCACCTGTCCGACAAGGGTCTACCGGTCAAGGTGTCGGTGATCGAGGAGCTCGGCTCGGATGCCTTCCTGTACGGCTCCGCGGACCACGCCGAGAACCAGCAGATCATCGCCCGCATCGGCACCCGCCTGCACAACGACAAGGGCACCGAGGTCTACCTCGCCCCGGACCCCGACAAGCTGCACCTCTTCTCGACTTCTACGGAGGAGCGCCTTGTAGGTTGATCCTTCCCCCGCCTTCGGCTTGTAGTTTTTGCCTTGTGGGCTTTTGGGACAAGGACGCACCAGGTGTGATGGAGCTGCCGTCGGGTCGGCTCGTCCGCGGACGCGGTCTGCGGCGAGGCCCGGCGGCAGCGCCGTTTCCGACGTACGGCGTCTACCTGCTCGGGTCGGAGCCGCCTGACGTGCCGTGGGAGACGCACTGGATCAAGTGGCCGGACTTCCGGCTGCCCACGGATCGCGCTGCCGCGCTGGTCATGTTCCGCGAGGCGCTCGAGCGGACCGGGAGCGGGCGGGTCGAGTTCGCCTGCGGCGGTGGGCGGGGACGGACGGGTACGGCGCTCGCGTGTCTCGCCGTACTCGATGGTGTGCCTGCCGACCAGGCGGTCGAGTACGTACGTCGCCACTACGACAGGCACGCTGTGGAGACGCCGTGGCAGAAGCGCTACGTCCTAAATCTGTTGACCCGGGGCTGAGCTCTCGCGTTGGCTTCGAGGCGTGAGCATCGAGCGGACCAACCCCAGCGGACTGCACCAGACCCCCGGCTATCACCACATCACTACGGTCCAGGCGGACACACTGATCTATCTGGCCGGGCAGTGCCCGCTGCAGCCGTCCGGTGAGCTGGCCGCAGGTGGTCTGGAAGGCCAGACCGCGCAGGTGATCACCAATATCCTCACCGCGCTGGAGTCAGCGGGAGCGACACCGTCGGATGTCGTCCGCACTGTTATCTACGTCGCCAGCCCCGACCGCGAGGACCTGTCCGCGGTCTGGACCCAACTCAACGCATCTCCCCTGGGCCCGGCCTTCACCACCGCCAGCACCCTCCTCGGCGTCGCTCAACTCGGCTTCCCCGGCCAACTCGTCGAGATCGACGTAACCGCAGCACTGTGATCGTTGATCGTCAGAGCTGGTGGTTGGCCCATAGGCGGCGGCGGGGGTCATAGCGGCGACGGAGTTCGGTGAGCCGGGTGTGGTCGCCCGGGTCGTAGGCGTCGGCAATCTCGTCAGGAGTCAGCGTCGCGAAGCTGAAGTTGAGGAAGCGGCCGACCGTCGACGCCCGCCACGGCTCGAGGATCGTTTGCTCACCGCCTGCCTTGCCCGGCGTGAGGACGGTCAGCGAGTACGCCGCATCGCGGTGACCGACCGCGTTCGGGATCTCGGGCTCGCGCGTGAGGGCACCGCCGAGATGGCGGATGCCGATCACATGCATCCTCTCCGCGCCGGGACCCGCGAGCTCCGGCAGCGTTGCCAGCGCGTCGAGATCGCTCACCAGGACGTTGCGGGAGCTGTAGCTGTCGGGGCGTTCAGGCTCGGCGAAGATCTGCCCGGAGTCGACGTACGGCATCTCCCCCACCGTGTCGAGCGCCGGCTCACCGATCGCCCGCAGCGGCTTGATCAGGTCCTCGCCACCGTCACCGAGGATCGCCAGCTGAACCTGTGCGATGTACTTGCCACGCACCGGCGCCGGCACCTGCGGGATGTCCGGGATCGGCAGGATCGCGATCGCCGACGTCACCTCCTCAGGTACTGATCGGGTCCACTCGCGCCACACCTCCGGCACGGTCGGATCTGCCGCGAGGTCGAAGTACAGGCTCCCGCCGTACAGCGTCGGCACGTCGAACAGCTCGACCTCGACCCCCGTCACCACGCCGAAGTTCCCGCCGCCACCGCGCAATGCCCAGAACAGCTCCGGGTCCTCCTCGGCATTCCGCCGTACGCCGTCCGTCGTCACGACCTCGATCCGCCGGACATGGTCCGCGGCGTAACCGAACCGCCGGGCCATCAGCCCGAGCCCGCCACCAAGCGTGTACGAGATCGCGCCGACGCCGGGCGAGCTGCCGGACAGCGGGGCGAGACCGTACGGCGCGGTGGCGGCGAGCACGTCCTGCCAGGTCGCGCCGGCCTCGATCCACGCCGTCTTCTCGCCTGCGTCGACCGTGACGCCGTTGAAGTCACCGGTCGCGATCAGCACGCCGCCGTCGATGCCCTTGATCAGACCGTGGCCGGATGCCTGTACTGCGATCCGCAGGTCGTGGTCGATCGCGTAGCGGACCGCTTCCTCGATCTCGGTTGTGCTCGTGACCGGGAAGATCACCTCGGGCCGATGCGGGTCCTGCCGCTGGAAGCCTAGGCGCGCCTCGTCGTACCCCGTGCTTGTCGTCGTCAGCATCATGAACCTCACGCTAGAGGCCCTTGCGGACAGATGTTGTCCTCAAGGCATTCTGGTGATGATGAATACGATGCCTGGCCGACTGCTCCGGTTGCTGTCGCTGCTGCAGAGCCGCCGTGAGTGGTCCGGCCGCGAGCTGGCCGAGCGCCTCGGCGTCACCGAGCGAACGGTACGCCGCGACGTCGACCGGCTCCGGTCGCTCGACTACCCGGTCATCGGAACGACCGGCACCGCGGGCGGCTACCGGCTCGGATCCGGAACGCATCTGCCGCCGCTCCAACTGGACGACGACGAGGCGATCGCGGTCGCGCTCGGTCTGGTCGGCGCGGCCGGCGGCGGGGTGAGCGGGATGGCGGAGAGTTCGATGAGCGCGCTGGCCAAGCTGGAGCAGGTCCTGCCCGCGCGGCTGCGGCCGCAGCTCGCCGCGGTCGGTTCGTCGGCGGAGGCGATCCCGCGGCCCGGCATACCGCAGGTTTCACCCGGGGTGCTTGCGGTCCTCGCGCGCTGCTGCCGGAACCACGAGATCGTTGCCTTCGACTACGACGGCCGGGCGCGTTCGGTGACTCGCCGCCGGGTGGAGCCGCATCAGCTGCTGACGTTGGGGTGGCGGTGGTACCTGCTCGCCTTCGATCCCGGGCGCGACGACTGGCGGATCTTCCGGGTCGACCGGATCGCCGAGGTCGCGCCGGCGCTGCACCGCTTCACCCCGCGGGTGCTTCCGGCGCCGGACGCGCCGACCTATCTGGTCGAGTCGTTCACCTCGGCGCAGTACCAGCACTCGGTCCACCTGACCGTGCAGGCCCCCGCGGCCACCGTCTCCGCGACGTTCGAGGGTGTGGTCCGCGGGATCGTCGAGCCGGTCGACCCGTCATCGTGCGTCGTCCGCTTCAGCGTGGACACATCGGCGATGCTGCTGACGCAGGTGGCCGCGATCGCGGCGCTCGGTCCCTTTGTCGTCGACCACGCGACGCCGGAGACGGCTGCGCTGATCGCCCGGGTGGGCGAGCGCCTGAAGCAGTCCTTCGGATGATGCCTCAGGCAACAATCAGTCCGATGCCCAGCGTCAGTACGCCGATCGCCAGGGACGCTGCGCCGAGCCACAGGACCCACAGGAACTGATTGGGCTGGGTGCGGTCCTTGCCGGCCGACGAGGCGAAGAATCCGCCGGACATGAGGACGGCCGCGATCGGGATCGCCAGCCGCGCGACCCACAGCCAGAACCCGGTGAGGCTCGTCTGATCGACGTACAGGAGTCCGACCAGGCTGAGGATGACCAGTACGCCGGCGTGGGCGTGGCCGGCCCGCGCGAACGACTTCTGGAATCCGGTCATCGGCACCTGGCCGCGGACGATCTTGGTCATGAAGTAGCCACCGAACTGGATCGTCACGATGGTCAGCAGGATGACGCCGGCGATGGTCCGGGAGTGGTCGGTCATGCGTGCACGCTCTCTTTGACTGGAGTGGTGGTGCGGAGGTGCGCCGTACGCGCCACCCAGAGCGCGACGGCGAGGTACAGGATCTGCTCCGGGATGCGCTGCCAGAGCGGGGTCGCCTCGCCGCCGGCGAACGGTACATGCGCGACCGCGGCGTGGATGTTGGCCGGGAGGAGTGCCACGAACAGAGCGGCCAGCGCGTAGCCGGCTGGTTTGCGGGTCGCCGTGAGTACCAGGCCGGCGGCGCCGAGCAGCTCGAGTACGCCGGTGAGGTAGATGAGCGCGTCGGCGTACGGCAGGAACGGCGGCACCATCCGCACCATGTCGGCGTGGTTGGGCATCACTGTGACATCGGCCGGGACGAAGTGCGCGCTCGCGGTGAACAGCAGCATCACGGCCATCGCGTGCGCGGCAGCGGCCGGCCAGGTCACGAACCGCCGCACCCCGAGCGCGCCCAGCGCCCGGAACCCGAGCGTCCCGAGGATCAGCACCAGGGGGATCATCCTGGTCGCCTCCTTAATAGATAGTTGAAGTATCCGTTTATGGATACTGATACTATCCATCACAGGCGACAGGAAGGCAAGGGAAATGCGAATCGGGGAACTCAGCAGGGCCGCCGGCGTACCGGTGCCGACGATCAAGTACTACCTGCGCGAGGGCCTGCTGCCCGCCGGCGAACTCAGCAGCCCGAACCAGGCGTCGTACGGCGAGGCGCACCTCCGGCGGCTCCGCCTGATCCGCGCCCTGATCGAGCTGGCCCAGGTCCCGGTGGCTCAGGTCAAGGAGATCCTCGAGTCACTCGACTCCGACACCGAACCCCTGCACGAACAGATCGGCCGCGCCCACCGCGCCCTCACCCCGACCCGCCGCCTCACCGCCACCGACGAAGCCCGAGCCGCCGCGACCGCCCAGGTCACCGACCTCATCGCCACCCGCGGCTGGACGGTCGACCCCGAAGCCCCCGCCCTGGCCACCCTCATTGACACCATCGCCGCCCTGCACACCCTCGGCCAGCCCACCCTGGCCGCCCACCTGGACACCTACGCCGAAGCCGTCGAACGCTTCACCACCCTGGAAATCGACGCCGTCACCGCCAACCCCACCCGAGACCAACTCGCCGAATCTGTTGTCATCGGCACCATCCTCGGCGAAACCCTCATCTCCTCCTTGCGCCTACTGGCCCAGGAGTCGATCTCCGCCGACCGCTGGAAGAGCCGCTGATCAGCGCCGGCGACGGTCACCCAGGACGGACCGCGGCGATCAATCCGTGGCTTCGCGGCCGATGTCGACATATCGGGACAGATGACTGTCGAGGACTTCCACCGCTTCAGCCGCTGACATCCCCGCCGGGTCCGTCAACAGGTGAAGGACGAGTCCGTCGATGATCGCCACCGTGGCGCGGGCGGCAGCTTCGGCGTCGAACTCTCCGTGGCCTTCGCCACGCTCCCGGGCAAGGCGGAACGCAGCCGCGCAGTCCGAGCGGAGTCGCGCCGTCAGGGTGTGCTGGATCTGGGCCAGCGCCGGAGTCACCGACGCGCGGGCGGCGAACGCGAGGTAAACCCGCTGCTCGGCTGCCCGGGCGTCGTCGAGCGGCAGGAACTCGACGGCGTACGCGCGGATCGCGGAGCCGACAGAACCGTCCCGAGGTACCGCCTGGCCCCGCTTCATGATCCGGTCCACCACGTGCTGACAGGCGATCAGGAGCATCTCGTCCTTGGTGCGGCAGTAGTACTGCACGCTACCCACCGACACCCCGGCCTCCTTGGCGACCTCGCGCATAGTCGCCTGGTCGATGCCGCGGGTGGCAGCGATGGCGAGGACCGCCGCGATCAACCGGTCCTTCAGGGGCTCCGGCGCGACCGCCGTCCGTGGGCTCATACGAACGTACTATACAGATGCACCATACACTCGTATAGTCGCCGGCATGACCCGAGCCGAGGACTCCCAGGTGATCGACCCGCCGACGCGCCTGCTCCGTCGCGGCAGCCTCTGGCTGGGCGCGGCCGGGTGGGCATCGGCCAATCTCGCCCTCCTCGCGATCGGCGGCGGCCACCTTCCGTTCCACGCGTCCACGCTCGCCGATCCCCCGGCGCCCGGAGTCATCGCGCGCACCGACCTGATGTTCCTGGAGGTGTTCGGCCTGATGGCGATCGTCCAACTGCTGACGCGTCGCCGCGTTGTCCCCGATGTCGCGAGCAGAGTGCCGAGCCAGGCAGTCGCGGCCCGCGAGACCAGACTCATGATCGGGTACGGGCTTCTCGCGATGGCCGGCGGCTACCTGCTCGGTCGTGGCCTCGGCTGGCACGCCATCGGCTTCCACCTCGACGGAATGGTCGTGCGGACCGGACAGCCGGTGGTGCCGGTCGAGGCCATCACCTGGGCCGCCTACAACCTCACGGCGTACGCCGTCCTGCCACTCATCTATTTCCGTCGCCGCTACTCCCGGGAGCAGCTCAACCTGCGCTCGGCCGACCGACGCGCCGACCTGCTCGTCGTCATCGTCGTCCTTGTCATCGAATCCACCGTCCAGTTGTCACTCAACGCCGCGATCCTCCACCTGACAGGCCGGCAGATTCTGATCGGCGCACCGCTCACGTTCCTGCTGTCCTTCGCAGGCACCGTCCTGCCGACGATGGTGTTCGTCGCGTGTGTACTGACGCCGCGCTACCTCAAACTGACCGGGTCCGTACCAGCCTCGGTCATTCTCGGTGGTCTCACCTATGCCGCATTGCACGTCTTCGACGGCTGGACGTCCTTCCGCTCGCCGGTCGACGCACTGCTGTCGGTGCTGTTCGTCCTGCTCTTCTACACCGGGCCCGGGATGTTCAAGGCCTTCATCACGATCCGCACAGCCAACGCCTGGACGCACGTCTGGGCGTACCACGCCATCGCCCCGCACACGCTCCTGGACACCAACATGTTCGTCAAGATCTTCGGGATCCGCTGACCGCCGTCCTGAACCAGCTGAGGATGGTTTGCAGCGCTTCGGGGTCCAGGCGGGTGCCGTCGGCGTTGTAGCCGTTGCCTGGGGTCGCGATGACTTCCGCCGCGGTGCGGGTCTCGTGCTTGAGGACATGGTTGGCGTTCGGCGGGAAGGCGAAGCTGATGTTCGGCATGCCGGCGGCGGCCGCCTGCAACGGTTCGCCGTCAGCGTGCAGGTCGACCTGCAGGTCGTGAGCGCCGATGAGCACGAGCGTCGGGATCTTGACCTCCGACAGGGAGCGAGTAGCGGCCTCGGACCACAGCTCCCGGGCGAGGGGAAGGTTGGCCGGCGTCTCGAAGCTGGCCAGCACCATCCTGACCTGCTCGGGTAGCTGCGGGTCGGCTTCCATCGGCCGGCCTGCTTCATAGCGGTCGGTTGCGGCGCGGACCAGGTCCATGAGCTCGTCGCCGTTGGGCAACTGGGTGGCCTGGAGTGCGAGTTGGGCCAGCAGGATGTCCCGCGGCGGCCGACCCGGCGGTGCAGCGAGCACGAGGCCCGCGAAGGCGACGTCTTGCGGCGTGATCGCGTAGTGGAGCACGTGGAGAGTGCCTTCACTGTTTCCCAGTCCGACGATGCGCGAGGCGTCGACGTACTCCTGGGCAGCGAGGGTGGCGACCGCGGCCACCAGTTCGTCGAGGTGCGACTGCATGCTGAGTTTGCCGATGAGCTGTGGAACGTTCTCGGCCGCGTGCGGACCGGACGCGCGCTTGTCGTACCGCAGTGACGCGATGCCCGCCTCGGCCAGCGCGTCGGCGAGGAGGCGGCCGCTGCCGTTGCTGCCGGCCAGGAGCGGGGAGCACCAGTCCCGGTCGGTCGGTCCGCTGCCGGCCACCAGCACGACGGCGGGGAACGGGCCGGCGCCGTCCGGCCTGACCAGCGTGCCGTACATCGTGATGCCGTCGAGCTCCCAGGACACCTCATGTGCCGTCATGGACCAGAATGTTATCAGAATTGAGAACAATGTCGTACGGTAAGCAGGTGAGCAGCGCCGATCTTCTCCTGCACCCGGTGCGGCTGCGGATCGTCAAGACGTTCCTGGGAGATCGCGCCCTCACCACGGCGCAGATCGCCGCCGAGCTCGACGACGTACCGACGCCCAGCCTGTACCGGCACATCGCGACCCTCACCAAGGCAGGCGTACTGCAGGTCGTCGCCGAGCGGCAGGGTCGTGGCAGCGTCGAGAAGACGTACACGTTGCGCCTGCTGGCCGCACGGCTACAGCCCGACGAGGTCGAAGCGATGTCTCTCGACGACCACACCCAGGCCTTCATGGCCTACATCGCCGGCCTCCTGGGCGACTTCGACCGCTATCTGGCCCACCACCCAGCCCCCGGCCACGACGGCGCCGACTACCGCGTAGGCGCGATGTGGCTGACCGACGCCGAGTACGCCGACTTCCTCAGCGACCTCACGGCGCTGCTACGCGCCCGGCTCACCAACAAACCCACCAAGAACCGCCGCCGCCGAGTCGCCTACCACGTCCTCCTACCCGCCCCGGAGGACCCGCACTGATCACCCGTCGTGCGCCATATCCACAAACCGCGAGTAATGCCCCTGGAACGCCACGACGACATCGGCAGTAGGCCCATTACGGTGCTTGGCAACAATAAAGTCAGCCTCACCGGGCCGAGTCGACTCCCGCTCGTAAGCATCCTCACGGTGAAGCAGAATCACAACGTCGGCATCCTGCTCCAGACTGTTGTGTGTAGCGATGCCCTCGGCAACGAAATTGTGGGTGCCCAGAACCGTAGCGTCGTACACCTCTTGCTCGCCGAGGCTTTCGATCGTCGTGATGGTGTCCCAGAAGATGTCGTTGGTGGCGAGGACCTCGAGGTCGGCGTCGTCGAGGATGTCTGCGACCTTCGCCAAGCGCTGACGGCTCGGCGCGTGCTTCCACATCGTCGAGCCGGAGAACTGGGTGCTCATGGCGGCGGCGAACTCGCGGTGCGAGACGTTGCGTGCGGCAAGGACCTCCCGGACCTTGGACCAGACTTCCTTCGGCACGGTGTCCAGGTTCGTGTTGCTCTTCACATCGCGCAGAGCCGTCGCAACCTCGAGCACCTTCAAACCACGCAGACCGTGGACGCCGATGCCATCGCAGAACCGCAGCTGGTTCTCGGCGCCGTAGATGTACAAGTGGTAGGCGTCGCGGTAGCCAGTCTTCTTCACGGTCTTGATCCGGCTGAAGATGTTGTGGCGGAGGAGGAGGCGGGCCAGGTCGTCGACCAGGCGGCGGCTGGTGCTTGCGTAGTAGATGCGACCCTGGCCGGCCTTCGCGTCCCAACGGACGGAGCCGTCGGTGGCCCAGAGGTGGCGGATGAAGTGGGCGACCTGCTCCTTGGGAAGCGCGAACACGCCGGACGGGATGAACTTCTCATGACTGCGCAGCCCGAACAGACCGAGGCCGTCGAGCCAGGCGGCGATCGGGTTGCGCTTGCCGCGGGCCAGTCGGTACGGCGCGGGCAGGCGGAGCGTGGTGACCCGCGCGGCGGCGTACTCGTCGCGGATCGGGGTGATGCCGAAGCGGCGCCGAGCCGCCTCATCGACCGCGGCCAGGTTGGCTTCGTCGATGCTCGCGTAGCGGATCGGCTGTCGCTTCACGAAGGATCCGTCACCGAGCAAGTGAGCAAGCAACGTGAGCTCGTCGTCGTCCCACGGCGTCACGTCGAGCGGCGCCGGGACGTGCCGGAGCGATCCCAGCCTCGCTCCGGGTGACAGCTCTCCCAGCGGCTTCCACCCGTCGTGAGTGAGGAACGGGTGGTTCGCCGTGGCCTTGATCTCTCGGCCGGAGGCGAGCTTCAGCCGGAAGACCTCCTTCACCCCGCTCGGGAAGGCGTGCGTCAGAGTGCGCGGCACCAGCTTCAGCCGGTCGTCGAGCGACCAGACCGGAACGTCGCGAGCGTCTGTCGCGAGCAGCTCACCGAGCGAGATCTCCGCGCCGTTGTCGGCCCGCATCAGCCGGGTGTCTGCGGTCAGGCACCCCGATTCACGGAGGTCGGAGGCCATGGGGCGTTTGTCGGAGCGTTGTTCGGAGCCTCGGTTCAGCTGGCAGATGGCTACTACGGGGAGTTCGAGTTCTTTGGCGAGGAGCTTGATGGAGCGGGAGAACTCGGAGACTTCGAGTTGGCGGGACTCGACCTTCTTGCCCGAGGTCATCAGCTGGAGGTAGTCGATGATGATGAGTTTGAGGTCGTGGCGCTGTTTGAGGCGGCGGGCCTTGGCGCGGATCTCCATCATCGTGAGGTTCGGCGAGTCGTCGATGAAGAGGGGGGCCTCGGAGACCTCGCCCATCTTGCGGGCCAGGCGGGCCCAGTCCTCGTCGGTCATCTTGCCGTTGCGCATGTGATGCAGCGGCACCTTCGCCTCGGCGGAGAGCAGACGCATGGTGATCTCGTTGCGGCTCATCTCCAGCGAGAAGATGCACGAGGTGAGGCCGTGCCTGATCGAGCAGGAGCGGGCGAAGTCCAGACCCAGCGTCGAGTTGTGGGTCGGGATCATCGTCTTGCCGGCCAGGTACAGATGGTCGGGGTTGTCGACCTCGACGCAACGCACCGGCACGCTGTCGACCGGGTCGACCCACTCGAGCCGCCGCTCGTCCTCGCCGAACAGCGCGGCCGGGTAGCCGTGCCCGGTGATCTGCCGCGGCGACGACCCGGGGATCGGCGGTGTCAGTCCGGGACTCGCTGACATCGCCGTGTACAGGTCGGCAGTCGTGCAGATCACCGGGCGGCCGCCATCCTCGACGCGCCACTGGTGCTCGGCGTCGGCGACGATCGTGCTGCCGTCGGAGAACGACAGCCGGAAACACGGCCGGTCCACCATCACCTCGGTCGCCGCGACCACCGTGGTCGGCAGCCCCTCTGCGTCCAGGAGTTGATCGCCGACCGCGACCTCGGCCATCGTGGTCCAGCCGGTCGGCGTCGGCAGCGCGGTGTCGAGGGCGAGCGCCTTGCCCATCGCGGGACGCGCGGCGACGATGATCATCTGGCCGGGGTGCAGCCCGTTGGTCAGCTCGTCCAGGTCGGTGAACCCGGTCGGCACGCCGACCATCGCGTCACCACGGGAGTCGATCGCCTCGATCTCGTCGAGGGTGCCCTCCATGATGTCCTTCAGCGGGGCGTAGTCCTCGGCGGTCCGCTTCTCGGTGACCGAGTAGATCTCCGCCTGCGCCTCGTCGACGACATCGTCGACCTCGCCCTCGCCGGCGTACCCGAGCTGGACGATCTTGGTCCCGGCCTCGACCAGGCGGCGCAGGATCGCCTTCTCCCGGACGATGTGGGAGTAGTAACTGGCGTTGGCCGCGAGCGGGACGGACGCGACCAGGGTGTGCACATACGGCGCGCCGCCGATCCGGGCCATCTCGCCGCGCCGGTTCAGCTCGGCGGCGACGGTGATCGCGTCGGCCGGCTCACCGCGCGCATACAGGTCGGTGATCGCGTCGAAGACGCTCTCGTGCGCCGGCCGGTAGAAGTCCGTCCCGCGCAGCGTCTCGATGACGTCGGCGATCGCGTCCTTGCTCAGCATCATCGCGCCGAGCACGCACTGCTCGGCGGCCAGGTCCTGCGGTGGGGTGCGGTCGAAGCCCATCTCCGGACTGCGCTCTTCGTGGCCGCCGTCCTGGCCCCCGCGGAACTCCGCCACGCTCACTTCGCCCGACCTCCTCGTCGCCGCCACCCGGCCGGTGCGGCCGGTTCGAACACCTGATCGAACCGTAGCCCGGCCCGCCGACAGTTTCCGGCAGCAGGCTTCGCGACCGTACGCCGCTCCCGTCACCCAAAGCCACCTGGCCGTCCACAGGGGGTGTGGACGAGCTGTGGGAAACTCCGTGAAGGGCTGTGCACAGGTTGCGAACAACCCTGTGGATATCTGTGGACCGGTCTGCACAACATCGCTCTGACCTGCGGTTTCTTCGGTGCACAACTGTGGAGAAGAAAAAGTCTGAGACGAATTTCCTGAGTCCCCACCCCACGTGGGTAACCTCGCTCCGGTGAGACGCAGACGATGGGCGGCCGAGCAGGATCGGGAGATCCTGCGGCTGGCCGTTCCGGCGTTCTTCGCCCTGGTCTCCGAGCCACTGATGCTGCTCGCGGACTCCGCGATCGTCGGCCACCTGGGTACGCCGCAACTCGCCGCGCTCGGCGTCGCCGGCACCATCCTGCAGACCCTCGTCGGCATCTGTGTGTTCCTTGCCTACGGCACCACCTCCGCGGTCGCGCGCCGGATCGGTGCGGGCGACCACAAGGGCGCGCTGGCGCAGGGCATCGACGGACTCTGGCTGGCGCTGCTGCTCGGCGTCGTACTCGCGCTCCTCGGTCTGGCGCTCGCCCCGCAGGCGATCGCGGCGTTCGACCCGTCGCCCGAGGTGGCTGACTACGCAGTGACGTACCTCCGGATCTCCTGCT
This sequence comes from Kribbella sp. NPDC051586, assembly GCF_044453965.1. Classification (NCBI taxonomy): domain Bacteria; kingdom Bacillati; phylum Actinomycetota; class Actinomycetes; order Propionibacteriales; family Kribbellaceae; genus Kribbella; species Kribbella sp. NPDC051586. The sequence goes on from NZ_JBITDF010000001.1 coordinate 1,220,446, forward strand.
TCGGCATCCCGTCGATGCTGCTCCTGCTCGCCGCGACCGGCGTACTGCGTGGGCTGCAGGACACCAGGACCCCGATGGTCGTCGCCATCACCGCCAACCTCGCGAACATCGGCCTGAACGTCCTGCTCGTCTACGGCATCGGCCTGAACATCGCCGGCTCCGCCCTCGGTACGGCGCTGGCACAGACCGGCGCGGGCGTCGCGCTGGTGGTGGTCGTCGTCCGCGGCGCCCGCCGCGACGGCGCCAAACTTCGGCCGGACCGCCCCGGCATCCTCGCGTCCGCGCAGATGGGCGTGCCGCTGATCGTCCGGACGCTGACGTTGCGTGCGGCAATCATTCTGCTCACGTTCGTCGCGACGGCACTGGGTACGACGTCGGTCGCCGCGCACCAGGTCGCCTTCACACTCTGGTCGTTCCTCGCCCTCGCTCTGGACGCGATCGCGATCGCCGCACAGGCACTCACCGGTCGCTCGCTCGGCGCCGGCGATGTCGAAGGCACCCGCACGATTACTCGGCGGATGATGTGGTGGGGCCTGTTCTCCGGTCTGATCGGCGGCCTCGCGCTGTGGGGGCTGCGCGACATCTACGTCCCGTGGTTCACCAGCGATCCCGAGGTACGTCGTACGCTCGCGGCCGTCCTGATCGTCGCCGCGCTGTGGCAGCCGGTCAACGGTGTCGTGTTCGTCCTGGACGGTGTGCTCATCGGTGCGGGCGACGGACGGTACCTCGCCGCGGCCGGGGTCGTCGCGCTCGTGCTGTACGTACCGCTCGCGCTGGCCGTGCTGTGGCTGGGCGGTGGGATCGTGGCGCTCTGGTGGGCATTCGGCGGGTACATGCTGCTGCGGTTCCTCACTCTGACCACCCGCGAGCGCCGCGACGGCTGGCTGGTCACCGGGGCTACCCGCTGACCCTGCGGTGCGGCATCGTGGAGCGGGAATGAGAGGAGCGGCATGCCCGACACCGACGACGACCAGTCCGTCGAGCTCGACCCCGTGCAACGGGAGCAGGGCGACGACGACACTGAGGCCGCGAGTGAGCGGCGTGCCACGAGGGCGCGAGCCGAATCCGACCGGCATGCAGTCGCCGATCTGACGGCCGACGAGGACGTAGAGCGTCGAGCGGACGAGGAGCACGCCCTCCAGGTGGAGGAAGAGGACGAGGCGGCACATGCCGAGCGTCTCGAGCTCGCCGCTGCGGAGCAGCACGAGCTGGACGAGCTCCGCGACCGCGAGCAGCTCCTCGACGCCACCGCGGAGACCACGCGCGCGTTCGAGCTCGCGTACGCCGACGAGGCCGCCCGCGACCGGTACCGCGGCTACGCCACGACCGAGACGCAACGGTCCACCGGCGACCTCGCTCGCGGCCGGCACGAGCTCGACGAGGCAGCGGCGTACCCCGATGAGCACGGCTCGGCCGAGCTGGCCGCCAGGGGCCGGCGCGACGAGCGGGCCAGTGGCATCGAGGCCCGGCGGGCCGAGTCCGACGACCGCATCGCCGACGGGTACGACGCGTCTGCGCAGGAGCACCGTCGCGAGGCTCGCCAGGCGCAGCCCGACGCCGTCGAGGCCGTCCGTACGCCGCCCGGTGAAACCCCCGAGGCACAGCTCCCCCAGGCCCGCCGCCATGTCCGCGGACCGAAGAGCAGGCAGCGGAACCTTCAGCGCAGGAAGCCGCAGCAACAGAACGACGGCCTCGACCTCGACCTGTAGCGCGCTAGGGCTGCAGCTTCTGCGTCTGGATGATCAGCAGGTTCGCCGCGACCACGACGACGAACACCACGGCGAGCAGCGGGTGCCCCAGGCTCCACAGGGCGGCACCCGCGAGGCCGAACACCAGCACCTTCACGATCCACCGCACCACCGGCGTACCACGGGTGGCGGTCGGTGCTGCGAAGAGTCCCCAAACCACCGCGGTCACCAGCGGAAGCCCGATGGCCAGCAGGCATCGGGTCAGTGTCGTGCCGCCGGCGTCCCAGCCCCACCAGGCAAAGATGCCTAGGGCAACCAGCTCGACCAGGAACGCCAGCAGCAGGTTGCCCCACTTCCAGAGATTGAACACAGTCGATCTCAGATACCGCGGATGTTCGGCTGGCGCTGGTCGAAGAACAGCCCGGCCGGCGGCTCCTGCACCGGCAGCGGCGGGATCGGGTAGTCGGTGTGGACGTTGTTCCGGCAGGCGGCGAACGGGCCGTCCGGGTCGAGCAGCGCCATCATGTGCGGGTCCGCGTGGTCACGCCACCAGACCGACATCCCGGTCGCCGGGTCGAGCCGCAGGTGCTCCCACGCACGCCAGATCGAGTCGAGCCGGCTGAGTGCCTCCGCGTGCCGGTACCACTCGGGGCACCAGACGAACTGCTGCCCGAGCCGCCGGGTGTAGAGGTAGATCAGCCGGTCTTCGACGAACGCCGCGACGTGTGGATAGAAGAGCTCCTGTTCACCATCCACCTCGGTTGTCCCCTTCGTTCTGCTCCCAGACCGGTCGGTCCGGGCCGCGTTGCGGCGGGGGCGCCTGGCCGCCGGTGCCGGCGGACACCCACGGGTTGTTGCTCACCGGAACGTTCGCAGCCGCTCCGGGATCGTACTTCGCCAGCGACGCCTTCACCGCAGCGGCGTCGGGCCGGGTGAACCACGGCACGGTCTTCACCAGCGTCGCCGGGATACCCGACGGGAACACGACCGCGCGGCCGGGCGGCATCGACGCGAGGTCGGAGACCTCCATGATGTTGTGCCGCTGGACCTGCGAGCTGGTGCCGCGCTTGCCCTCGTTGTACGACACCGAGCTCGAGTTGATGTCGTAGTCGCCGATCATCTTGCTCAGGTTCTCCAGGAAGGACGCGTCCGCCGCGCCACCGCCGTACACGCGGATGTTCGCCGAGCCCCACAGCTTCTGCATGCCGTGGTCGCCCCAGCACTCCTGGCCCTGCGCCCACGACTGGAGGATCGTCATCAGCACGATGCCGCGGGAACCGAAGTGCGAGTACAGGTCGGGCAGGTTCTTCCAGCGGCACACGTTCGCCGCCTCGTCCAGGACGCCGACCAGCGGGCTGGGCATGCGGCCCATCGGGCAGCCACGGGCGAACTGCTCCGCCGCCTCCACGACCGCTACCGTCAGCGCGGTGACGAGCGGGCCCGCCGTACCGGCGCCTTCCTTGGAGAGGCTGTACAGCGTGCCGCCCTTGCGGACGAACTCGTGCGGGTTGAACTGCGGGCGGTTGTCGTTCGGCCCGCTCGGGATCACCCAGCGGGTGACCTTGCGGTTGACCAGGAACTGCGCGCTCTGCTGCGCCGTGCCGTACACACCCGCGCGCTGCTTGTCCGGCGCGTTGATGACGCCGGAGAGCGCGTCCGCGGACAGCTGCAGGCCCGGGGTGTTGCGCAGGATCCGCTCGGGCTCGTCGTTGCGCTGGTCGGCGAGCCAGCTGTAGACCTGCGTGATCGGGCGCTTCGCCACCGCGGCGGCGAGCAGCAGACCGGCCAGCAGATCGGTGCCGGCGGCATCGAAGAAGGCGTCGGTCTGGGCGCCCACCTGGCGCTGCGAGGCGACGAAGTGCTCGGCCAGCTCACGCGCCTTGGTCTCGTCGGTGATGTAGCTCAGTGGGTTCCACCACCAGGTGTTCGGCTCCTCGCAGACCTCCTGCGGGTCGAACACCCAGACCGGCCCCTTGTCCGAGCGCGGCCCGCGGGTCGCGTCGACGATGTCCCGCTTGTTGGAGGTGGCGATGACGCAGCCGGGCGCGTCCAGGATCGCCGGCACCGCGCGCGAGGTGGTCTTACCGGTTCGGGGGCCCCAGATGTCGACGTGCATGTCTTCCCAGTTGCCGAAGACCTCGAGGTTGTCCCGGACCGTGCGGCCGATCAGGATGCCCGGACCCGCGTGCCCGGCGCCGAGCTGGTTCGCCTTCTCCTGCGCGCCTTCGCGGGTCAGCTTGTAGATCTCGGACCGCTTCGACATCAGCTGGGCCTGCCGGTCGACCCGGCCGACCGACTGCTGGCGGTTCCGGAAGTACCAGAAGCCGGTGCCGACCAGGCCGAACAGCACCACCAGCTCGATGATCAGGACGCCGGTGGCCGCGCCGGACCACTCGGCATTGCCCTTGGCCAGATCGACGACCGCTTCGAACGGGTTCCCGGCGACGCCGGTGCCGTTGATCGCGCCCGCGATCTTCAGTGCGCCCCACAGGGAGAAGACCACCAGCGCCAGCACACCGACGGCGACGAAGATCATGATCGACTCGGGCGACAAGCCTCCCGGTCCGGTGCTCTTCCTGCCTTGGGCCATTACTCGTCAACTCCCGTTCGGGCGACCACTCGGGTGGTGGGGTCGGGCGGTGGCAGCATCGCCGGGTCGTCCAGGCTGTACTCACCGACGACGGCCTCGGTGCCGTCCGGTGCGACCTCCACCTTCAGCGGCTTGCCGTCGTCGCCGGTCTTCCACAGCTTGTTGGTGTCGTTGATCTCGCGCTCGACCGTGGTCAGTCCGACGTGCACCGGGATACCCGGGCGGCCGCCGACCTTGATCAGGAAGTTGCCCCGGCCGGGAGGCGCGGCCTCCTTGCCGGTGGCCGGGTCCCAGGCCGGCGGGTCCTGCCAGCCGACGAGCATGTTCTGCTCCTCCTGCGACATCGCCACGACCTCGGTCAGGTTCTCCATCTCGGCGCGCGGCAGACCGCCGCAGATCACCATGCCCGAACGCTCGACGAAGCCCTTCGCCTTCATCCGGTCCTCCGGGTTCGGCAGCGCGAGCAGGTCGGACATGGTGTGCGAGATCATCGCCATGCCGACACCACGCTGCCGGTTCAGCCGGGTCAGCGCGTCGACCCGGTCGACCAGGCCGCTACCGGCCCGCAGTACCCGCCAGAGCTCGTCGAGGATGACGAAGTAGTGCCGCCGCGGCTCCAGACCGGCATCGGCCAGCGCCTGCGAGACCGCGACCGCGCCGAACCCGTACGACCAGCAGGCCAGCAGTACGGCGGCCTGCAGGCTGGTCTCGGAGTCGTCGACGTTGGACACGTCGAACACCACCGGACGATCCATCTGGATCGGGTTGTCGGTCTGCGCGGAGAAGATCTCGCCGAGCCGTCCGCCGCCGACCAGACCGATCAGCGAGGCCTCGAGGCCTTCGGTGATCTGCCGGTAGCGGTCCAGGCTGCCGCGGTCCAGGGCCACGTTGCGGACCCGGTCCGGAGCGTCCTGGACGACCTGGAGCAGGTCCTTCAACACCGGCGTGCCCTGGAATCGCTCGTCCAGGACCTTGAGCGCCTCGTCGAGGATGGTCTCCTCGCGGTCGTTCGGGTTCTGGTTGCGCATGATCGCGATCAGCGCCGAGACCATTGTCTGCCGGCGGCCGTGGGCGTCGGCCTGGATCGCCTCGCGCGCCTTGCCGGTGAGCCGGAGCGCGGCCTCGCGGGACTCACCCGGGTCGAGCACGTTCAGGTGCCCGCGGCCGCGGCCGAGCTGGATGACCTGGCCGCCGAGCGCCTCGATCAGGTCCTTGTAGTCAGGCTTGAGGTCGCCGAGCACCAGCGGCATCACGCCATACCCGGCCAGGCCGAGAGCCATCCGCCGGGTGATCGTCGACTTGCCCAGACCCGGCTTGCCGAGGACGAACATCGACGGGTTCGAGATCAGCTTGGCCCGCATGAACCAGCTGATCGGATCGCAGCACATGGTCGCGCCGGACAGGATGTTCCGCCCGATCGGCACGCCGACCATCGGGCTGCCGGTACCGGCCGCGAACGGCCACATGCCGCACACCTGCACGGTCGTCCCGCGCCACTCGGGCGCGGCCTGCACGTACGTCGAGTAGCCGGCGCCCGGTCCCGGCCAGCCTCGCGGCATCGGCCGCTTGCCGCGACGGGTCGGATCGACTGGCTTCTTCTGCTTAGGGCTCACTGTGACTCCCCAGAGGTCACCGTGCGGATTCCGATCATAGAGATTCTCGCAGACCCGCCGGGACAGCCAGGTGGTTCTGCAGTACGACGCCCAGCGGCAACGCGGCCACGAACGCGGAGTCCTGCGAGCCGTACACCGGCCGGAGCAGGACGCGGGCGGTGGCGCCCAGGTTGTCGATCGCGGCGATCATGTCCGGGATCTGCTCGACGGTCATCACCGTGCCGGTGACGACCATGCCGAAGTTGACCAGACCGGCGCCGCGCGCCTCCTCCTGCGCGGACCGCTCGGCGGCGCGGGCCTCGGCCAGGCTGCGCGCCGACGGCCGGGCCGACGTGGTGGCGCGGAACGACGCGTTGCGCTTGTCGGCCTCGACCATCCGGGCCGACGTACCCGCGTCGAGCGGGCGGTAGAGCAGGGTGACGCGCTTGCGGTCGATGTCGACATGCGGCGCCACCAGTTGCGACAGCACCGAGGAAAACACCTCACCGCGCGGCGCCTGGGACATCTGCCAGGTCACCGACCACGCGGAGTCGTGCCGGTACTTGTCCCAGAACGACTGGGCGCCGGACGGGCCGACGTCGGTCCACTGCAGCTCCGGCGGCATGCCCTGACCACGAGCCTCGTCGATGAGTACGGCGGACGCCGGGTCGTACGCGATCCGGATCGCCTCGCACAGCTCCTGGGCACTCACCGGCCGGGCGGCGCCCGCACCGGTCGCGTTCAGGCTCTGCGTGAGCGCTGGCAGCCGGGCCGCGAGCTCGCGGCCCATGTCGTCTTCCTTGCGGCGCTTGCCGCTCCGGTCGGTGCCCTTGAAAGTCAGGGCGACGCGGGCCGAGACCAGCGCCGAGCCCTCCGGGTACGTCTGCACGACCTCGGTGAGCATCGCCCGCGCGATCGCCGGGGTGCCGTCCATCATGTTGTTGCCGACCTCGCGACGCAGCCGGATGCCGGTGTCGGGCGCGCTCTCGACCGTCACCGAGGCCGCGACGATGCCCGGCTCGTGGCCGAGCGACGCCAGCCACTGACCCCAGTGAGCCACCCAGATGTCCACCTGCTCCTCGTCCACCAGCGAGGCGCCGTCCGGCTCCGCGTTGATGACGACGGTGAAGTGCCGCGTGCTCGGGTAGAACAGCAGTGCGAACGGACGTCCGTACGAGTCCTGGTACTCGCTCAGCTGCGAGGACGCGGCCAGACCCGGGAGCTGGAACTTGCCCCACGCGGTACGGCCGAGTGGACCGGATCGGTAGATGTTGTGCTTTGCCATCTTTGCTCGCTGCCATCCAATACGGGTCGAGATCCGTTGCAGGGTGGACTGCCCATGCTTGTCCTTCGTCATCAGCAGCAGCAGCACGACGCCGACGATCACGAGGGTGATCATCGCGGCCGGGATGCCGCCGGACATGGTCGCGATGACGACCAGCAGCAGGCCACCCATCATGATGCCCGTGCCGAGCATGCCCAGGCCGGCGATGCCCGCGGACGCGGGCTGCCGCCAGTTGCCGTAGGTGCGAGGTGCGCGTCGTACGTTCTCAGCCGCTGCCACTTGGTCCGTCCGGTGTCGGTTGGTCGTCGCCTCCGCTGCCACTCGGGCCAGACGGAGGTGGAGGCTGGTTGCCTCCGCCGCTCTGCTGTCCACCGCCGCCGCCACCGCCGCCACCGCCGCTGCCGCTCGGGCCGCCGCCACCGCCACCGCTGCTCGCGGCGGCGTCGCCGCTGTCGAGCGTCTCGGCCGCGGCCGTTTGACCAGCCATCTTGGTGGCTGCGACCCCGATGACGACCGGGGCAGCTACTGCCGCGGCAGGTCCGGCCGCTGCAGCGCCGGCTCCAGCTCCGGCACCGGCCGCGCCGGCTGCTGCGCCTTCACCGCCGGCCGCAGCTCCTGCCGCGCCTTCACCGCCCGCGGCTGCGCCTTCGCCGCCGGCCGCACCCTCGCCGCTGCTGCTCGGGGCCTGCTGCGGTGCTCTGCCGACGTTCTGGGCGCCGGACGGACCGTCGCCTCCGCTGCCGCCGCCGTCGCTGCCCTCACTGGCCTGCTTGTTCGCCATGTCGCCGAGCTTGTCCATGCCGGGCATCATCTTGGCCGCGATCATGCCGGCGCCGGCCGCGCCCGCGGTCGCCGAGACCATCGGCACGATGAACCGCATCAGGGCCGGCAACGCGAACAGCGCGAGCACCAGCATCGTCAGGCCGGTGATCACATTCATCACCAGGCTGCCGGTCTGCTGGGGGTCTTTGATATCGAAGTGCAGCGGGGCGCCGTTGTTCGTGACCAGGCGGATCGCCGTGGCGTAGACGATCGCCGCGACCGGCTTGTACAGGATGAACGCGAGCAGCCAGGCGATTATTCGTTTGAACCAGTTCCGGCCCATCTCGGTGTTCGTCGCGGCGGCCGCGATCGGCAGCACGCCGAGCAGCAGGATGAGCATCGCGCTCCGGACGACCATCAGCACGATCTGGATGATGCTCGCGATGACGGTGAGAATGCCGACCGCGATCATGATCCCGATCAGCAGCGGTGAACCGGCGAGCGCGGCGACCGCACCGAAGCCCAGGACCGTCCCCATCACCGTCCCGAAGTGTTCGGAATCTCCGGAGCCGATCTTCTGGCAACCGTCGACCCATGGTGCGTTGCCCGAGTCGAGCGCGGTGCTGACGATGCAGCTGGAGAAGATGTCGGCCGCGGTAATCAGGACCTGCGCGACGGCGATCACGAAAGCTGCGGCGATGGCGAGGGTGAGCAGCGAGCGCAGCAGTTCGCGAGCCGATTCCCCGCGCTGGGTCCAGGCCATCTGGAGCGCGCCGACGAGCAGTCCGATCGCCGCGATGAAGATCGTGATGAACTGGGTGTGTTCCCAGATCCAGCTGACCGTGTCGTTGGCCGGCCTGCCGTCGGCGCCTGCCACGGCCGGCGTCGGCACGTAGATCCAGAAGGTCGCGATCGTGCTCATCAGAGTCCCGACCGCTGAGGCGATGGCTTTGAGAATTGGCTCGAACACGAACCTCATCACCGTTTCTAGGATGGGGTTGAAGATCGGCTCAAGGATTTTTTCCATGAGATCGATCGCCCAGGAGAGGACGCTCATCGGAATCATGTCAAGACGTCCTCGGCGAGACGAAGCGGAGAATTGCGGGGAGCGCGACGACAGCGACGATCATCATCGTCACGCCCATCAGGATCTTCAGCGTCTGCGGAGTACCGGCCGGAGCGTCCTTCACGTTCGGAGTCGACATCAGGTACAGCGCGGTGGCATAGATGAGCGCCGCGACCGGCTTGTAGATGATGAATCCGGCCAGCCAGGCGAGTGCGCGCTTGAACCACGCCATGCCCATCTCGGTGTTGGTGGCCGCCGCGGTCAGCGGAAGTACGCCGACGAGCAGCACCAGCATCCCGTAGCGGATGATCATCAGCCCCAGCTGGATGATCGAGGTGATCACCATCAGGATGCCGACCAGGATCACCAGCACGAACCCGAACTGCTCGGGCGGGCTCTTCAGCGGCTCGGTCATCAGGTCTGCGAGGTTCTTCGCGAAACTGTGCCCGTTCGCGGCGAGCGCCTTGTTGATGATCCAGCTCGAGAACCCGTCCGCGGCCGAGATCAGCGTCCCGGCGAAGGCCGTCGCCGACGCGGTCACCACGACGAGGGTCAGCAACGACCGGAGGATGTCCCGCAGTGGCTCACCGCGATGCGAGACGGCCATCTGGACGGCGGACGCGATCACCGCGAGCGAGGCGATGAAGATCATGATGAAGTTGGTGTGCTGCTGGATCCAGAGCGCCGGTGTGTTGCCTTCGATGGCCGGCGTCGGAATGTAGACCCACAGCAGGCCGACGGCCTTCATCACAGCCTCGACAGCCTTCACGACGATGTCGGCGATCGCCTGGAAGATGAAGTCGGCGAACTTGCCGAAGGTCCACTCGAGCGCGGTCTTCAGGCCGTCCTTGAAGCAGTCGTCCCACTGCCAGGGCCAGCCCCCGCACTCAAGGGCGATCATGATGCACCACTGAACCTCACGTAGCCGCTGAGACTGGACAGGATGTCGGGCTCGACCGAGCCGTTGAAGGTGCCGTCGTCCTGGAGCACCGCGTACCAGTCGCCGTGCGACCACTGCATCGTGACCGGCATGGCACCGTACGCCTTGTTCTCCAGGTTGGCGACGACCTGGATGATCGTCCGGGTCGTGGTGTAGTCGAGCACCTTGAAACCGGAGAACTGGAGCTCACCGGCCATGGTCGGCGGCGTCGCCCGGTCGTCCTTGGCCGCGGCGAGCGCCGCGGTCTTGCCCGGGCCGGCGATCACCCGGCTGCGCAGCGCGGCGATCCCGACGGCCGGGTTCTGGATCTGGCCGAGCAGGACCATGGCCGCCAGCACCGCACCTGTCGGCGAGTGCGCGAAGCAGGAGCGCACTCCGTCCGGGCTGGTGGTCGCCGGTCCGCCCGCCGCTTGGAGCGGGATCAGCATCTCGGCCTCGAACTGCCAGCTCACCCCGACCGGCGCGGCGACCCGGGGGATCGCCTGATCCGGGCTGTGGTCGTGGCAGCCGCCGGTGTGGCTGTTCGGCGGGGGCGGCGCCGTCTTCGTGGCGGTCGGCTGCTCGGTCGGTGTCGCGGGCGGACCGGTCGGCCCGGTGTCGGTGGGCTGGCCGGTAGGGACCAGGGTGCTCGGAGTCTGGCTGGGGCCGGCCGTCGGGTTGTCCGAACGACCACCCAACATGAACCAGACCACCAGGCAGATGAGCACAGCTCCGATGACGATCGCCGACGCGATGAACCCACGCTCGGCGAAGACGCTGGTCCCTTCGCCGTCGGAATCGCCGTCGGCGTCCCGGTCACTGCTGAACAGTCCCACCCTCTGATTCACCTCCGAACAGGTCGCGCGACACCACGATCACTTCCTGACTGTCAGCCGTGGCCACCCAGGGCCTGCGTGAGCGCGGTCGCCGCGCCGATCACGATGCAGGCCGCCAGGACCCAGCCGAGACGGGCTGCGTGCTCGCCGCCCTCACCGCGGCGCTGGCCGACAGCCATCATGCCGCCGGCGATCAGGATGCCGAGGGTGCAGACGGAGTACGCGATCCACCGGACCCAGCCGAGCACCTTGTCCAGGTTGGTCTGCACGCCGGGAGGGGCATCGAGAGGGAGCGTCATGGTGTTGAGCTCCATGACCATGTGGTGTATCAGCATCATGATGGTGAATACCTTTCAGTACGGGGCGGGGTAGTCCGCTGGGTTTGACGCGCGAAGAGCGTAGATGGATTCAAGGACTTCGAAGACCTCGTCCGGGGTGTTGTCAGGCGTGGGAGCCTCCCCTCGGCGCCACTCCTCGATCCAGGGGATGTCCCAGACTCTCGGCACACCCCCGCCGACGATGTCGGCGAAGTCGTCGAGCACGCGGGGCAGCCGGCCCGGGGCGTCCGCGATCAGCACCAGGCCGAGCACAGCCACTCCCTGGACGACACCCGAGGCCCACTCGATCGCGGCTCGTTGCGCGGCGCGCAGGCCGGACCCGTGGGTGCGTGCGACCAGGATCACCGGGGTCGGCACGGGTGGCGGCGGAATCGGCCAACGGTGGTTGGCCGCCCGGGTGCCCGGCAGCAGCAGCGACATCGTGGACTCGCCGGCGCCACCGTGCACACCGACCCACCACAACGTGTCCGCGACCGGGATAGCGAATTTGGGCAGGCGCTGATCCTCCGCGGGCGCCGGCACCCCGTGCTGCGGGGCGGACGGCCCCCGAGGGGTGATGTCCGGCTGGGTAGGGACCGGCGACGGCTGTTGCGGACCCGGAGACTGCTCTCGTGTCCACGGGTTCTGCGTCATGGCCCCTCCTCTCGCGGTGCGTCACAGGCTGTCGCCCACAGTATTCTCTCGCTTTCCGGGTGTACTTTCGTGACCCATCCACAGGCGAGGATGTTTCTACCCCCTTGTCGGGGTCAGTCGAGCCGCCGGGCTCGCGTGGTTTCTGCCTGCCCGGAATCCCTGGCATGCCTGGTGCGGGGGACATGCTAGAACGAGGACGTCGTAGTCGGATGAGCGAGGGAGATCTGTGGCGGGAATGAGAGGACATCGTGGCTGAGAAGATCCCCTCCTGGCCGAAGGTCACGATTCGGCTGTACGACGACCACAACGCCGAAGTGAAGATCGCCGGCCGCAGCCACCCGGTCAACCATCACGACCCACGGCAGGCTGCGATCCAGCTCGTCAGCGAGCGGGCCGCCCAGCTCGGGCGGGCGGTCAAGGCGACCGCGGTCGAGTCCGACGGCGCCTCCTGGCCACTGATCATCCACCCGGACGGCCAGGTCGACGCGCTCGAGCCCGATTCCGGTCGTGGCGGCGGCAGCAGCAGCGGTCAGAAGCCGATCTGGCCGATCGTCGTGGCGATGGTGGTGGGCTGTGTCCTGGTGATCGGCACGGTCGTCTTCGTCGCGGTGATCAAACCCAACCTGCACAAGAAGCCGACCTCGACCGCGTCACCGCTGCTGCCGTCCCTGCCGGCACCGCAGGTCACCCCGGACGAGTTCCCACCGGGCAACGTGCCGCCGGGCTTCACCACCCACGCGGGCTGGACGGTCGACATAGCCAAAGACACCCACCCCGCGATCAAGCCCGACGGCACCGAGGTCGCGATCCTGACCGCCGACGGGAAGGTCGCGGTTTTCGACAGCAACGGCAAGGTGCTGTGGCAGGACCAGGTGCCGAAGGACGCGGAGAGCCCGGTCTACACGACAATCGACGGCAAGCTGGTGCTGGCGATCGCGACGCCGGACACCTTGATCTATTGGGCCGGCGGCGGCGCGGAGCCGAAGAAGGTCGGGCTTCCCGATGAAGCCAAGGTGCAGTTCTTCGGCAAGTCCCCGCTGATCGTCCTGAGCGGGACGGGTGGCGCGATGGTGATGTCCGGCGGCACGCTCAAGGCCGTGCCGAACCAGCGCCGCCTGTCGACGATCCTGCTGGCCGAAGGCGATCGCGCGTTGATGGCGCAGTACCACGGCCCGCTGTTCTGGAGTGCGCCGGACAAGCCGCTGCAGACGGTCACGCCGCAGAAGCCGGGCGGCGCGATCTCGGACAAGCCCCAGCAGGTGCTCTCCGCGAGTCCGGACTACGCGCTGGCGCTGTGGCAGACGAAGGATCCCGAGAAGGTGATCCCGGCGGTGCACTCGACCGCCAGCGGCAAGGTCGTGGCAGTCTGCCGGCCGACGTCGGCGTCGGATGCCGAGGCCTGGGCCTGGGTTCCGGACCCGAACCGCAGGATCGCTGCCTGGGGTGAGTGCCTGATCAACCTCTCGACTCCCCTGATCGCCACCATCGAGAACTTCAGCCCGCTGTCCATCACCGGATCACTGATCTACGGGACGATCGCCGGCCAGATGTACGCCGTCACGCCCGGCAAGCCGCAGCACCCGCTGAATCCAGCTCCGGTCCGCCCGTGGGGCATCGCCGGCAATCACGCGATCATCGTCTACAACTCGGTCCTCTACGCCTTGAACCCGGCCGCACGATGAGCCGGCCGATGCGTGGCGCGACCCGCCGGCCGGTTCGCGTGCTGGCCGGGCTCGCGGCGGTCGGCGTCCTGCTGCTGCCGACGGCCCAGGCGCTTGCCGACGACAACGAACCGGCGCCGGTCGAGTGGCCGACGGTGGCCGTGCCCGGCGACGACGACGGCGAGGCGGCACAGCCGGCGCCGGTCGAATGGCCCGCAGTGGCGAAGTCGGACGACGACGGCGACAGCACGACCGAACCCGCTCCGGTCGAGTGGCCGACGGTCCAGGAACAACCCGGCGGCTGAGCGACCCCCGGCTGAGCGACCCGCGGCCGAGCGACCGGCGGCGGCAGACAGAAGGCCCGCGGTCCCTTCCGGGAGCGCGGGCCTTCGTGGTGGTGCTGTGTGGTGCTGTGGTCAGCCGGCCGCAACCTCGAGGCGGACCGTGGCGGCCACGTCCGGGTGCAGCTGGACCGCGACCTGGTGCTTACCGGTGGTCTTGATCGGCGACGCGATCGCGATCGCACGCTTCTCGACCAGCGGACCGCCGGCGGACTTGATCGCCGTGGCGATGTCGGCCGGGGTGACCGAGCCGAACAGGCGGCCGGTGTCGCCGGCCTTGACGGCCAGGGTCACGTTGAGCTGCTCGAGCTGGTTCTTGACCTCGCTCGCGTGCTCCTTGCCCTGGATCGCCCGGGCGTCACGCGCCCGCTTGATCGTCTGGATCTGCTTCTCGGCGCCACGGGTCCAGCCGATGGCCAGACCGCGCGGGACCAGGTAGTTACGGCCGTAGCCGTCCTTGACCTCGACGATGTCGCCGGGAGCCCCGAGGCCCTCGACCTCCTGAGACAGGATGAGCTTCATGGTTCGCGCCTCCCTCAGCGAGCGGTGCTCGTGTAGGGCAGCAGGGCCACCTCACGAGCGTTCTTGATAGCGGTCGCGACATCGCGCTGGTGCTGCACGCAGTTCCCGGTCACCCGGCGGGCGCGGATCTTGCCGCGGTCCGAGATGAACTTGCGCAGCAGCGCGGTGTCCTTGTAATCGACGTACGTCGCCTTGTCCTTGCAGAAGCCGCAGACCTTCTTCTTCGGCTTCCGAATGATCTTGGCCATTGTGGTGCTCTCTTCCTATTTCCAGAGCCCGGCACGTGCCGGAATGGTCCCTAACGGGTTTGCGGGCCGATCAGAACGGGGGCTCTTCCATCGAGCCGCCGCCCTGGCTGGCCCAGGGGTCGTTCTGCGGGGCGGACTGGCCGCCACCGCCCTGCGGGGTCGCCCAGGGGTCGTTCTGCTGGCCGCCACCCTGACCGCCGCCGTAGCCGCCGCCCTGGTTGCCACCCCCCTGGTTGCCGCCGCCACCGAACTGCTGGCCGCCACCACCGCCACCACCGAAACCGCCGCCGCCACCGTCGGAGCGCGAGGTCTTGGAGATCTTCAGCGTCGCGTAACGCATGCTCGCGCCGATCTCTTCGACGTCACACTCGAAAACGGTGCGCTTGTTCCCGTCGCGGTCGTCGTAGCTGCGCGCCTTGAGGCGCCCGTGCACGACGACCCGGGAACCGCGGGTCAGGGACTCGGCAACATTCTCGGCAACCTGGCGCCACACCGCGCACGAGATGAAGAGGGTTTCCCCGTCCTTCCACTCGTTGGATTGGCGGTCCAGCGTCCGCGGAGTACACGCGACGGTGAAATTCGCCACCGCGGCGCCCGAGGGCGTGAAGCGCAGTTCCGGATCACCCGTCAGGTTTCCGATCAGGGTGATAGGTGGTTCGCCTGCCATTGCCGTTCCTCCTGCTATCGGGTGTGGCTGTGTCTACAGCTATTGGTACCGGCTGGTGCCGACAGTACCGATGGCTGCTGACGACCCCAGGGTCAGTGCTGGTCCGGCCGGATGACCTTGGTGCGCAGGATCGACTCGTTCAGCGTGAGCTGACGGTCGAGCTCCTTCACCACCGCCGGCTCGGCGGTCAGGTCGACGACGGCATAAATGCCTTCGGACTTCTTCTTCACGTCATAGGCAAGCTTGCGACGACCCCAGATGTCGAGCTTCTCGACCGTGCCACCTTCCTTGCGGACGATGTTCAGGTACTGGTCGATGGACGGCTCCACGGTGCGCTCATCGAGCTCCGGGTCGAGGATCACCATGACTTCATAACGACGCATGCGCGAACTCCACCTCCTTCGGACTTGGCGGCCACGGTCTCTCCGTGGCAGGAGGGCGATGCGGGTGTGCTCTGCGCCGGCAATTGCCGTCGGCGCCAAGCAGCGAGCCCGGTCGATGGACCGGGCCACATCAAGAGAATACCAGCGTCCGGACGGCCTATTGACCATATCCACAGGCCTGTTCCGATGACTCTGCGTCACCGCAAGACGACGATGCGCTCACCGCGGCGGAGTACCAGCACGAGCAACGGTACGGCGAGAATCACCGAGATCACGGCCAGCACCGGGAAGCCGCCGAGCGTGAACAGCCACGGCGAGGTGGCGGTGGCCAGCGCCGAGACGGTCCAGATCGACGACTCCACCCGGCTCTCCAGTTCGGCCGATCCCAGCTGGGCGCTGCCGCCGAGGTAGCAGAGGTTCCACGCATAGCCGAGCAGGAACAGCGTCGGCGTGAAGACCAGTCCGGTCCGGGTGACAAGTACTGCGGCCACGAGCAGCCCGATCAGGCCGGCGAGCGTCACCACGCGGGGCCCGAACCGGTCGATGCACCAGCCGGTCAACGGAGACAGGGCGAACATCCCCAGGGTGTGGACGGACAGCATCACGCCCAGCAGCCCGAGTCCGTCGTGGTGCAGGTGCGTGTGGACCGGGACAGCCGTCATCACGGACACCATCACCAGTTGGCCCACGACCATGACGCCAGCCGCGAGTAGTACCGACCGGCCGCCCGACGCTCGGCGTACCTGAGGCGCGTCGGTCGCCTTGGTACGCCGGATGTACGTCGACGCGACCAGTGCGGAGAACACTGCGCCCAGGGCCAGCAGGAACGGGCCGGCGATCGCTGGAAGACCGAAGCCGGAAGCGAAGGACTGGGACGGTGCCATCAGGAACGGTCCTCCTGCGGCACCGATGGTGCTGGCCCAGACGACTGTGCTCATCGCATAGGAACGTCGAGACGGCGGTGCCGCGTCGGCGGCGGCGTAGCGGGACAGGAGGCTCGCTGCGTTGCCGACGCCGAGCAGGAACATGCCGACGAACAGCAGGGCGACCGGTGCACCCACGCCCGCCAGTACTGTCAGCGCTCCCCCGGCGACCCCCACGCCGTACCCGGACCGGAGTGCCTGCGCGCGTCCGAGCCGTGCAGTCCATCGTCCGACCGCCATAGCTCCCGCAGCTGTGCCGAGTACACCTGCGGTGTTGGGGAGACCGGCCAGCGCCGGACCGAGGTCGTCGGCGATCAGGATGGCGCTGACCGCGCTGGCGGCGACCATCGCGGCGTTCATCAGGGCGGCGGCGAGAATGACAGGAAGCAGCATGCCTTCCACGCTAGGAAAGCCGGACGCCTCGAAGAATGCGCGAAACAAGGCGTCTGCCCTTGTGGAGGACCGATCTCGAAGGTGTTCTGGGGTCATGACCTTTCAGGAGCGCGAGCTCGACGCCACCGACTGGCAGATCCTGGCCGCCCTGCAGTCCGACGGCCGCCTGTCCTTCAACCAGCTCGGCAAGCGGGTCAACCTGTCCCCGCCGGCGGTCGCGGACCGGGTGCGGCGCCTCGAAGAGGCCGGCGTGATCAAGGGCTACCGCGCCGAGATCGACCCGGCGCGCGCCGGGCAGCCGTTGTCGGCGTTCGTCCAGATGCGCTGCACGACCGGCCGCTGCCTGCTGAAGACCACGCGCGCCGAAGACTTCCCCGAGGTGCTCGAGATCCACAAGCTCAGCGGCAACTCGTGCTCGATGCTGCGGGTGCGGGTGACGTCGATGCGGCACCTCGAAGGGCTGTTCGAGCGACTCGGCGAGCACGGCGAGATGAACACCCACATCGTCCTCTCCACGGAGTTCGAGGGTCGGCCGGTGCAGCCCCCGACCGACGACGAGCGGACCGTGACGAGGTCGGCCGGATGGGGTTCCTGAACTGTCCGTGGGGAGTCCTAGGCTGTGGTCATGACTGTGAAGCTCGGTGCGCATGTGGACCAGGAAGACCCGCTGGCGGAGGCGGCCGACCGGGGCGCCGACCTGGTGCAGTTCTTCTTGGGCAACCCGCAGGACTACAAGGCGCCGAAGCTCGCGTACGCCGATGGCGAGGAGGCGCTGAAGACCCGCGCCGCCGCCGCTGGGGTCGACCTCTACGTGCACGCGCCGTACCGGCTGAACGTCGCGAACACGAACAACCGGATCCGGATCCCGAGTCGCAAGCTGCTGCAGCAGACGCTGGACAAGGCGGCCGAGATCGACGTCAAGGGCGTGATCGTCCACGGCGGCCACGTCGGTGACGAGGACGACCCCGAGGCCGGGTTCGACAACTGGCGCAAGTGCATCGAGCGGGCCGAGCTGCCCGTGCCGTTGCTGATCGAGAACACTGCCGGCGGAGAGAACGCGATGGCCCGGCAGCTGGAGCGGATCGCGCGGCTCTGGGAGGCGGTGCAGGCCTCGGGCAACGACCGGCTGGAGAACGTTGGGTTCTGCCTCGACACGTGCCACTTCCACGCGGCCGGCGAGGAGTTGCCGACGATCGTCGAGAAGGTGAAGGCAATCACCGGGCGGATCGACCTGGTGCACGCCAACGGGTCACGCGACGAGTTCGGCTCCGGCGCGGACCGGCACAGCAACTTCGAGGAGGGGCATATCGACCCGGCCGACATCGTGGCCGTCGTGCAGGCGGCGGGTGCACCGGTCGTCGTCGAGACCCCGAACGCGAACAACGGACAGAAGGCCGACCTCGACTACCTCCGGGCGCACCTCAAGTAGGTGTCTCAGCTCGCGGGCGTCTTCGTGCGGTCCAGACCGTACATCCAGTAGGTCAGGGCCCATGGGAAAAGCAGTGCGAGTGCCGAGGAGTTGCTCGACGGTGCGAGCAGGCCGCAGATCACTGCGACCACCATCACCAGGGTGCTCGTCTGGAAGACGTCCAGCGGGCCGAGCAGGCGGGTCCGCAGAGTGAGCCGGCCGCGTGCGCAGGCGACGTACCCGGCGATGAGGGCGAGCAGGCAGAGGACGGCCACCACCGCACCGAGCCAGGCGAAGCCGTTGTAGCTGCGGTGGGACTGAGTCATCCCGGAGATCAGGAACACGCCGGCCAGGGCCGTCAGCCAGGAGCAGGTCCACAGGAAGCGATGGATCGTCCGCTGCTGCTTGGCCTCGGGACTCTCCTCAACCTCGGAATCGGAATCGGCCTTCGCCTCATCCCCCGAGTCGGCGTTTACATCGGCCTCAGACTCGGTCGTCGTCCCGGGCTCGGGCTCAACTGCCGGGGCCGCCTCGGGGTCGGGGGCCGGCTCGGGCTCGGGGTCTGACTGCGCCATGCGGCGACGGTAGCGCAGAATGAGGTTATGCAGGCCTGGCCAGAGCGGTTCCCCGAGCTGTTCGCACCCGGCTACTGGGAGTGGGGCGACCTCGATGTCCGGTTCACCGTCGACGAACCGCCGGACGAGCTGATCAGCAACGTCCACGTGGTCTGCCGGACCACTGGCGGGGTCGTTGTCTGCGGCAACGATATGGGCTGGCGGTTCCTGCCCGGCGGCACCCGTGAGCCCGGGGAGACGATCGAGGAGCTCGTCCGGCGAGAGCTGATCGAGGAGGCAGGAGCCCGGCTGACCGGTCCGCTGACCTGGCTCGGCGCCCACCGCGCCGACCATCGCCGGCCGACGCCGTACCGTCCGCACCTGCCGCACCCGGTCTCGTACTGGGCCAACTTCGTCGCCGATGTCGTCATCGAGCACGAGCCGACCAACCCCGAGGACGGCGAGCAGGTCACGGAGGTGCTGGTGCTGCCGCCGGGCGAGGCAGCCGACTACCTCGACGGCCAGCCCGGCGGTGTCATGGGCCCGATCGTCAGGCTGGCTCAGGCACGACAGCTGGTCTAGCAGCCCGCCACGGCAGCAGTACGGCGCTGAGCGTGCAGCTGATCCCCGCCACCCACAACGCGCCCCGCATCCCGATCACGGTCGCGAGCACCCCGCCGAGCGCGATGAACGCGGGCTGCACGCACCGCGAGCTGATCGACCACGCGCCCACCACCCGCGACATGTACCCGTCCTCGGTCTGCTCCATCCGGTAGGTCGCGAAGGACGGGTTGAACGCTCCCGCGCCGACGAGCAGGCCGATCTCCGCCAGGGTGAGCAGCACGAACCCGCCCATCCCGTGCGGTGCCAACGGGAACAGGAGAAGCCAGGGCGCCCGCAGTACGCCGAACACCAGCAGCATCCAGTGCAGTCCGTACCGCCTGGTGAGCCGAGGCGCCATCCGCGCACCGATCACGCCGCCGATGCAGGAGATGCCGAGGAACACGCCGTAGCTCCACGACGCGAGCCCGAGGTCCCGCAGCATGAAGACGGCCAGCAACGGCGACGTCATCATCACCGGCCCGCCGAAGAGCTGCGAGTTCCAGAACAAGGCCCGCAGTCCGCGGTGCCGCAGGATGTACCGCCAGCCCGCGGTGATGTCCGCCTTTCCCTCCCGCTTCACCGGCTCCGGCTCGGGCTGCTGGATCCGCCGGATCCCGATCGCCGACCCGAGGAACGACACGGCATCGACCGCGAGCGTGATGGTCGCCCCGACCAGGCTGACCAGCCCGCCACCGATCGCGGGGCCGACACTCAGCGAAAGCCAGTTCGTCTGCTCGAACCGGCTGTTCGCCTCGGCGCGGCCGGCCGGCGGGATCAGCGCCTTCAGATGCGCACCGCCGGCGGCCTGGAACGCGATCGTCCCGGCAGCCTGCACCACACCCGCCGCACACAGGTGTGCATAGGTCAGTACGCCGAACGCCGCCGCGACGGGCACCGACAGGAGAGCGGCGAACCGCACCAGGTCCGCCGCGATCATCACCGGCCGTTTTCGCCGCTGCTCGATGATGTCCCCCATCGGCAACGCGATCGCCGCGCCGGCCAGCGCGGACAACGCGGCGAGCATCGAGACCTGCAACGTGCTCGAGTCCAGCACGAGGACCGCGACCAACGGCAACGCGCCGAGACCGACCGCCGATCCGAACGCACTGACCGTGAACGCGACCCACAACCGACGGAAGTCCCGACCCAAAGACATCCCGCGATCGTAGAAGCGGGCACCGACAGAATCAGCGCAGAATCAGCGCAGGTTCAGGCCGCCGTCCAGCAGGATGACTTCACCGGTCAGGTAGCTGTTGTGGACAACTGCGGAAATCAAGTCCGCGACATCTGACGGCTGCGCGGCGCGACGCATCGGGCTCGCGGTTTTCCACAGCTCCTGCGCGTCTGTCCACGACTCGGTGAGCGGTGTGTCGACGAGACCGGGCGCGACGGCGTTGACGCGAACCTCAGGTCCGAGCGCCGCGGCCAGCAGTTTCGTCACGTGGTTCAGTGCGGCCTTCGACGCGGCGTACGCGATCGAGCTGCCCTTCGGACGTACGCCGGCGTGGCTCGTCACGTTGACGATGGAACCGCCGGATTCACGCAGCGCCGGGAGGGCCGCCGTACACAACATCCAGGGCGCGATCAGGTTGACGTCGAGCAGTCGACGCCAGTCGTCCGCAGTCAGCCCGTCGAGTGCGGCGTGCGGGACCGGCCAGCTGATGCCGGCGTTGTTCACGAGTACGTCGAGACGCCCGTGCTCGTTCACCACTTCCGGGACCAACGCCTGCGCCGCCACATCGTCGGACAGATCTGCCTGGTGGTACGACCCGCCCAGCTCGGCGGCCAGCGCCTTCCCGGCCTCGTAGCTCGATCGCGAGTGCACTGCGACGGTCATCCCGTCCGCTGCCAACCGCCGTACCGTGGCCGCTCCGATGCCGGAGGTGGAGCCGGTCACCAGCGCGACCTTGCGCGTCACGCGCCGTACCGCATGCCGTCGATGAGCAGATTGAGGATGCGGTCGGCCTGGTCGCGCCGACCGGACGCGGCCAGTCCGACCCCGCTGAGGCTGATCAGTACGTCGTCAGCCGTGACATCGGGCCGCAGATCGCCGGCGGCGGCACCTGCCTCGAGGATCGGTGTGATCGCGCCGACGAGCAGATCGCGGCTCTGGGCGTACGGATCCGCGCCGGAGGCGATCACCGCGCGGAGCGCATCGGCCATCCCCATCTTCCGAGCCATGTAGTCGATGAAGCGGTCCATCCACGCCCGCAGCGCCTCGGCCGGCGGCAGCTTCGCGAGCAGCTCCGCCGCGGCATCGCAGACCGCCGCGAGCTCACTGCGGTACGCCGCCTCGATCAACGCCTCCCGCGTCGGGAAGTGCCGGTAGAGGGTGCCGATGCCGACACCGGCGTCCTTCGCGATGCCCTCGAGCGTCGCCTCCAGACCGCATTTGGAGAACGAACGCGCCGCGGCGTCGAGGATCTGGCCGCGATTGCGCTGTGCGTCCGCGCGCAGCGGACGCTCACCGATGCCACTCATGTCCCCTCCCTCCGGGCGTCAAACTTAGCGGACCTTGATAACCGGAGGCACCTCCGCTTAACTGGAGTTACCGGAGGCTCCTCCGGTTAAGCGTAGCTCGCAGAACAGGACAGACGCTGATGAGCAGATTCACCACTCCTTTCGGATCCGAGTCCACCGCGGCCGAGGTGATCGCCGGGGTCGACCTGACCGGCCGCCGCGCGGTCGTCACCGGTGGCGCGTCCGGGATCGGGGTCGAGACCGCCCGCGCTCTCGCCGGAGCGGGCGCCGAGGTGACGCTGGCGGTCCGGAACACGGCGGCCGGCGAACGCGTCGCCGCACAGATCATCGAGAGCACCGGCAACAACCACGTGTTCGTCGCTCCCATCGAGCTCGCGGACCCCGAGTCGGTGCGCGCTTTCGCCGGGAGCTGGACCGGGCCGCTGCACATCCTGGTCAACAACGCCGGCGTCATGGCCGAGCCGCTGAACCGTACGCCGCAAGGCTGGGAGCACCAGTTCGCCACGAATCACCTGGGCCACTTCGGCCTCTCGCTCGGCCTGTACGACGCACTCGCCGCGGCCGGGGACGCCCGCGTCGTATCGGTCAGCTCGAGCGCGCACCTGCGCTCCGACGTACATCCGGACGACTTCCACTTCGAGCACCGGCCGTACGAACCGTGGGCGGCGTACGGACAGTCGAAGACCGCCAACATCCTGTTCGCGGTCGAGGCAGCCGAGCGCTGGGCCGCCGACGGGATCGTCACCAACGCCCTGATGCCCGGTGGGATCCGGACCGCGCTCCAGCGGCACGTCCCAGCGGACATGCAGAAGCAGTGGGACCAGTACCGCTGGAAGACCGTGGAGCAGGGTGCGGCGACATCAGTACTACTGGCCGCGTCACCGCTCGTGCAGGGCGTGACGGGCAGGTACTTCGAGGACAGCAACGAGGCACTGCCCAACGTTGCGGGTGAGAACACCGGCGTCGCGCCGTACGCGCTGGATCCGGAGTCGGCCACTCGGTTGTGGGACCTCTCCGAGAAGCTGCTCGCACAGGTTTGATCAGAAACCGGCTCAGCTACGGTTCCCGTGGTCGGGCCGGTACTCTGACCCCCCGTGAGTGACTTCAGCATTCGGACCATCTCTGCCGACGAGCATGCCGCGTACATCGCGGCGCAGCCGGCCGCGAGCTTCCTGCAGACCCCTGGGTGGGCGGCGGTGAAGAGTGAGTGGAAGGCGGAGTCACTCGGCTGGTACGACGCGGCCGACCCGGCCGAGCTCGTCGGTGTCGGACTCGTGCTCTACCGGCAGATGCCGAAGGTGAAGCGGTACCTCGCCTATCTGCCGGAGGGCCCGGTGATCGACTGGGACGCGATCGACCTCGGCAGCTACCTCCGCCCGCTGGCCGCGCACCTGCAGGAGCGTGGCGCGTTCGGCATCCGGATGGGTCCGCCGATCGCGACCCGCCGCTGGACCGCGAAGACGATCAAGGACGCCATCGCCGGCGGCCAGCAGCCGAAGCTCGGCGACGTCCGGCCGGATGTGATCGAGCCGTCTGGCGCGACCGTCACCGAGCAGCTGCGCAAGCTGGGCTGGAAGGCGCCGCGGGTCGCGGAGGGGTTCGCCGCCGGACAGCCGCAGTACGTCTTCCAGGTGCCGTTGGCCGGGCGCAGCGAGGACGACCTGCTCAAGGGCATGAACCAGCTGTGGCGGCGCAACATCAAGAAGGCGGACAAGCTCGGCGTCGAGGTGACGCAGGGCGGACCCGAGGACATCAAGGCCTTCCACGGCCTGTACGTCGAGACCGCGCAGCGGGACCACTTCACGCCGCGGCCGCTGCCGTACTTCGAGAAGATGTACGCCGCGATGGCGAACCAGCCGTCCGGCTGCTGTGACTTCCGGATCTACAACGCCCATCACGAGGGCGACCTGGTCGCGTCGACGATCTGGGTCCGGGTCGGCGGTCATTCCTGGTACTCCTACGGTGCCAGCTCGACCGCCAAGCGAGACGTGCGTGGATCGAACGCGGTCCAGTGGCGCATGATGACGGACGCGCTCGCGGCGGGCGCGTCCGTGTACGACCTACGGGGCATCACCGACACCCTGGACCCGAACGACCCGCACGTCGGGTTGATCCAGTTCAAGACCGGGACCGGCGGCGAAGCCGTCGAGTACGTCGGTGAGTGGGATCTGCCGTTGAACAAGGCGCTCTACACCGCATTCGACCTCTACATGAGACGGCGTTGACACCATGCCCCTAGTCCTGCACGTCGATTCCGATCGATGGCGTGATCACCTGCGTTCCACCTGGAACCCCGACATCGTTCCGGTCGCCAAGGGCAACGGGTACGGGTTCGGGAACCACCGGCTGCTGGCCGAGGCCCGCGCGCTCGGCGCGCGGACGGTCGCGGTCGGGACGTACTTCGAAGTCCCGCCGGACCCGCGCGAGGACATCGTCGTACTGTCGCCGTGGCGGCCGTTCCTCGAGGTGCCGCAGAGCAAGAACGTGATCCACACAGTCAGCCGGCTGGCCGACCTGGTCTCGATCCCGGCCGGCAGCCGGGTGCTGATCGAGGTGATGACCTCGATGCGCCGCCACGGCATCGGGGCCCGTGAACTCCGGCACACGATGCTGCTGAACGCGCTCGACCGGATCCGGTTCGAGGGCTGGTCGCTGCACTTCCCGATGGGCGCCGGCGGCACCTCGGCGAACCTGCGCGAAGCCCAGCAGCTGGCGAAGGCGGCGCTCGACGTCCGCAAGAGCCCGCTGTGGGTGTCGCACGTGCCGGCGCAGAAGCTGGCCGACATCGGTCCCGACGTGAAGCTCCGGATGGGCACCGGGCTGTGGCTGGGTGACCGCGGTGCGCTGACGGTCCGAGCGACCGTCCTCGACGTGCACTCGGTCCGGCGCGGCGAGCGCGTCGGCTACCGGCAGCGCCGGGTCAGCGGCGACGGGCACATCCTGATCGTCTCCGGCGGTACGGCGCACGGCGTCGGGCTGGAGGCGCCGACCGCGGCGGCGAGCGTCCGGCAGCGGGCGATCGCGATGGCGAAGGGCAGCCTCGACGCGGCCGGGATGGCGTTGTCGCCGTTCAGCATCGAGGGCAAGCAGCGCTGGTTCGCGGAGCCGCCGCACATGCAGGCCAGCATGCTGTTCCTGCCGTCGTCGGTGGCGCCGCCGGCGGTCGGCGACGAGGTCGACCTCGACGTCCGGTACACCACCACGACGTTCGACAAGGTGTCGATGGACTAGCCCTGTTGACTTCAGGTGCACCTGAAGTTGCAGCGTGGGTTCATGAGGTTTCTGGAGCGGATCGAGGAACGGCCCGGTGCGGCCGAGCTGCGCGCGGCGTCGTACCGGCTGCTGGGGCTGAAGCGCGGCGCGACCTGTGTCGATGTGGCGTGCGGCGCGGGGCATGCGGTCGCGGAGCTGGCTCGGAAGGGTCTGAAGGTGACCGGCGTCGACGCCGATCCGGACGCGGTCGAGGCTGCTCGGGAGCGGGCGCCCGGGGCGATGTTTCACGTGGCACATTCCGACGACCTGCCACTCGAGAACGGGTCGATGGACGGGTACCGCGCGATGCGGCTGTTCCACCTGCTCGAGGACCCGGTCCCGACGATCGCCGCGGCGCATCGGGTCCTGCGTCCCGGCGGGCGGATCGTGGTCGGCGGCCAGGACTACGGCTTCGTGATGATCACCAGCTCAGACCAGGACCTGACCGATGTGATCCGCCTCGGCCTCGAATCCCACACCGTGTCCCCACGCGCCACCCGAACCCTCCGCGACGTGCTTCTCGACGCCAAGTTCCACGACGTCGAGGTCGTCGTACACACCGAGGTCATCACCGACCACCATCAGATGGCCCAGCAACTGAAGGCAGCAGCGGCCGCCGCCGTCGACAAAGCCCTGATCACCAAGGAGGACGCCGACGACTGGCTGGCCGAACAGTCCCACCGGGCCCGCCGGGATCGCTTCCTGGCCGCGATCCCCACACTGCTTGTCGGTGCCCGCCGCTAGTCACGTCCTCTGCTTGTTCAGGCCGGCTCCGCCGCCCGCCAGCCCTGCCGCGACAAGCACGGCAGGGTCTGGATTTCACGCTCCATCCACGATCGACCGAGGCGCGACGGTTCGCCGAGTTGGTGAGGTCGAAGCTCAGCGCTCCTTGACGTGGCCCTTCCAGCGGACTGTCGGGAGGAGGGCTGCTGGGTCGACGCGGTCCTTGTTGGCGGAGACGATGTCGAACATCGACTCGATCAGGGTCTCCGAGAGCAGGTGCGGCTGGAGGCCGAGGCCGACCAGACCGGTGTGCTTGACGTTGTAGTAGTGCTCGGCCTGCTCGACCCGTGGGTTGTCCAGGTGCTCGACCTGGACCGGGCCGGGGAAGCACTCCGCGACCAGATCGGCGAGCTGGGAGACCGAGTAGCTCTCGGTCATCTGGTTGAAGACCCGGAACTCCCCGGCGTCGGCCGGGTTCTCCACTGCGAGCCGGATGCACTCGACGGTGTCCCGGATGTCCAGGAAGCCGCGCGTCTGGCCGCCGGCGCCGTACACGGTCAGCGGCTCGCCGAGGACGGCCTGGATGCAGAACCGGTTGAGCACGGTGCCGAACACGGCGTCGTAGTCGAACCTGGTCGCGAGCCGCGCGTCCAGCACGGTCTGGTCGGTCTGCTGCCCGTACACCACGCCCTGGTTGAGGTCGGTGACGCGCATCCCCCAGATCCGGCAGCCGAACTCGAGGTTGTGCGAGTCGTGCACCTTGCTGAGGTGGTAGAACGAGCCCGGCTTCTTCGGGTAGAGCATCCGGTCCTTGCGGCCGTTGTGCTCGACCTCCAGCCAGCCTTCCTCGATGTCGATGTTGGGCGTGCCGTACTCACCCATCGTGCCGAGCTTGACCAGGTGGATGTCCGGGTTGGTCTCGGCGACGGCGTACATCAGGTTCAGGGTGCCGACTACGTTGTTGTGCTGCGTGTACACAGCGTGTTCGCGGTCGATCATCGAGTACGGGGCGGCGCGCTGCTCGGCGAAATGCACGATCGCGTCCGGCTCGAACTCACGCAGTACCTGGTAGATGAAGTCCGCGTCGAGCAGATCGCCGACGTACGTCGGTAGCCGCTTGCCGGAGACCTCCTCCCAGGCTGCCGCCCGAGTCTCGAGATCCTCGATCGGCACCAGGCTCTGGACGCCCAGCTCACGGTCGTACCCGCGGCGGGCCAGGTTGTCGAGCACGGCCGTGTCGTGGCCGCGGTCGGAGAGGTGCAAAGCAGTCGGCCACCCTAGGTAGCCGTCACCGCCCAGGACGAGTACGCGCACGGCTCGGCCGCCTTCCGTCAGGGAACGTCGTCACAGTCCTTCCTATCCCGAGTACCCCCGCGAGTAACGTGACGGGAGTCATCTATTCGCTGGCAATCGGCTGAGAATCTCCGCCGGAGTGCCGCCGGACGGTGCGGGGGTGCAGAATAGGGCCCGATGCGCGTTCTCACCAAGACCGGACCTTCCCGCGGCCGATGGTTGCTGTGGGCGAAGTATTCGGCATCCTCCGTGGTCGCGACCGTGGTCAGCCAGTTGGCGTTCGCTCTGTGTTACTGGTTCGGTACCGCGGCGATCGTCGCGACCGTCGTCGCCTGGTTCGCCGGCGCCGTCCCGAACTACGTGCTGAACCGCCGCTACACCTGGGGCCGCAGCGGTCAGAAGTTGCCGTACACAATCATCGTGATCGGTTCCGCGGTCACCGCCGCGGTGGTCACCTCGGTGACCGACCACCTGGTCCAGCCGATCGAGTCACACGCTGTGAAGACACTCCTCGTGACCGGCTCGTACCTGGCTACCTACGCGGTCCTGTTCATCGTGAAGTTCGTGCTGTTCGATCGGCTGGTGTTCGCCAAGCCTGCGCCGCCCGCCGCCGACCCCGTCGAAGCACGTACTCCCGTAGCCACGTAGTCGTCATCACCCGCCCGTAGTTGGCGCCGTACACCAGCCCGGGACCCTTCTTGCTGCTTCCGTCGCCGCGGCGGCGCATCGTCATCGGCAGCTCCACCACGCGGGCGCCGAGTGCGAGCGCGCCCAGCAGGAGCTCCGACGACTGGTACTGCGGTTCACGCAGCGTCACCGCGGTCGCCAGCTCGGTCCGCATCGCGCGGAACCCGAACGACGTGTCGGTCAGCTTGCGCCGGGTCAGGATCGACGCGAGCACCGCGAACACCCGTACGCCGACCCAGCGCAGCCGACTGTCCGCGTCCTCGGCCCCGAGCCGCCGCGACCCGGTGACGAAGTCGGCCCGGTCGAGCAGGATCGGCTCGAGCAGTACTGCGAGCTCGCTGTTGTCGTACTGCCCGTCCGCGTCGGTGGTGACGACGTACTGCGCTCCGCCTTCGGCGGCGAGGTGGTACCCGAGCCGGAGCGCGGCGCCCTGGCCACGGTTGCTCGGGGCAACACACACGAAAGCCCCGTGTTCGCGGGCGATCTCGGCGGTGTTGTCGGTCGAGCCGTCCACGACGACGAGTACGTCGACGGACATGCCGGCGCAGGTCCGCGGCATGTTGGTGAGCACCGGGCCGATCCCGCCGGCCTCGTTGTACGCGGCAATGACTACGACGACCGGCGCGAACTCCTGCTTGCCGAAGTCCTTTACTGCAGGCGAATCGACGGCATCCGGGTAGTCGGCCAGCGCAGGGCGGGCCTGGTCCTTGCCCAGCACTGCACGTAGACCTATGGCGCCTGCGAGCGGGAAGAGCACCAGTCCGGGCAGTTGGTAACGCCAGGAGAACTCAAAGGCCGCTGACCCGAGCAACAGAATCACACCAGCCGCAACCGGCAACAGTGCGGCCGAGCGGAGACCTGAGGTCTTCGCACGCCCCAGCCCGGCTACTGCGCCCAGGGCGATCAGTGCGTACAGAGCGAGCAGCGTGCCGGATGTGTAGCCGCCGTGGAGTTGGTACGCGCGCAGAATGACCGCAGGCACGTGGGTGACGTGTGGCTCCGACCCGCCCCACTTCACCGCGGCCTGTGCGGTGTTGGGGTCCTGGATGTTCGGATAGGTGAGCTGGAACTGCCAGCGGTCCAGCGGCACGTCGTTGGATGAGCTGGTCCGCGTCGGCGCGAAGCCCTTCGCGAAGTCCTTCAGCGCAGCCCAGGTCACGTCGACCGGCTGGTGCGTGATGACGAGGTGTGCGAACTCGGTGGCCAGCTGGCGCTTCGTCGTACCGGGTGGGAGCGGGCCGGGCCAGTTCGGGTCGCCGTAGTGGTTGTGGGCGTACTTGTCGACGCCCAGGCGCCGGCCGAGCGGCTCCTTGGGGCAGAACAGGCGCGTGCCGTCGTTGAGCGGCAGCTTCGCGCAGTTGGCAACCGTGGCGGTCCGCCCGTACAGGATCTGGTTCTCGGCGCCGGTGAAACCCCACCGGCCCGTCTCACCGTGGTAGTAGCCGACGTACGCCGCGAAGACGACAGCGAATCCGGCTATTGCTGCTGCAGTACGCCGTACGACGTCCATGCGGCGCTTGCGCCAGGCGTTGCCGACCACGACGAGGTAGAGCACCACGGCGATCAGCAGGACCATGCCGATCGCGCGGACCGAGAAGGCGGCACCGATCAGTACGCCGACGACTGCTGCGCGCTTCCAGCCGGGCACCCGACCGAGGAGCAGCCAGAGGATGGCCACGAGGATCACGTCGAAGGCGGTCTCGGCCATGATGTTCTGCTCGATCTGCACCTGGTAGGCGTCGAGCAGGATGGGTGCGGCCGCCACGGCGGCCAGCCAGCGGTAGACGGTGAGCCTGCGGGCCAGCGCGTAGATCGCGACGCCAAGCAGCAGTCCGACGAGGTGCTGGACGATCACTACGAAGGTCAGGCCACCGATCCAGACCAGCGGCCCGAGCACGAAGTCGTAGCCGATGGGGTTGAGCTGGTCCGGGCTCAGCTTCCCCATGTTGGTCAGGTACTGCACCGAGTCCGTATAAATGATCGCCGGCCGATACGCGATGACCGCGAGCACCCGCAGCACAACACCAAGCGTCAGGAAGACGGCGAGCAGCCAGTGGCGTCTCACTGCTGTTTGAAGTACTGCCACGTCCGTTCCAGGCCCTCTTCCAGGGTGACCGTCGGCTTGTAGCCAAGGTCGTTGGCGATGTCCACGACCACTGCCGGCATCTCACCGGCAGGTGCCTCGATGTGCTCCGCCGGCACCGGACGCCCGGTGACGGCACGCACAGTCTCGATCATCTCCAGCACGGACACCGACCGGCCGGACCCGATGATGGCGCGCCCGTCGTATTTGCTGTCGAGCGCGAGCAGGATCCCGCTCACCACGTCGTCGATGAACACCAGGTCCCGCCGCTGCGCACCGTCGCCGTACACCTTGACGCCGGTCCCGGTCAGCGCAGCCCGCATCATCCGCGGTACGAAGCTGTCCTTGTGCGACATCCCCGGGCCGTACACGTTCGTGAACCGCAGCGCCGCAGTCGCCAGCCCGTAGCTCCCGGAGTACGCCGAGAGCAGCATCTCCCCCGCGGCCTTCGTCGCGCCGTACGGCGTCAGCGGCCGCAGTGGCAGGTCCGCGGTGATGGTCGACGTACCCACGTCCCCCACCACTGCGTTCGTCGACGCCAGCACGAACCGATCCACACCACTGCCCCGCGCCAGCTCGAGCAGCACCTGAGTGATGGTGACGTTCTGCGCGAAGGTCTGCATCGGTGCGTCCACCGACCGCAGCACCGACGTCAGCGCAGCCAGATGCACCACCGCGGTCGGCCGCGTCTCGAACGCCGCGACACACGTCTCCTGGTCGGCCAGATCCCCGGTCACCACGTGCACGCCTTCGTCCCACGACGGCTCCGGCGGCTCCCGGTCCACCGCGGTCACGGGCACTCCCCGCTCCCGCAGTGCAGCCACCACGGCCCGCCCGATGAATCCGGCCGCCCCAGTGACCAGCACACGTCCATCCATGCGGCCAACCTACCTGCAATGCCTCAGCGGTGAGCCGCTCCGGTGCTGTAATCGGTGCCCGTAGCTGCTCTGGAGGGAGTGAAGATGGTCGAGGTACCGCACGACGCCGGGATCCAGCACTGGAAGGGGTCAGTCGGCCGGCTTGTGGACCCCTATAACCAGGAGGTACCTGAGGGCTGGCGCGACCAGGTCGTGAAGCTCGCAGCCGAGGGACACGAGGCCGAGGCGGTCACGCAGATCAAGGCCAAGCTCGTCCAGGCCGGGGACCCGTACTCGCTGCAGGCCGAGAGCGGAGCTGGGGATCCGGGAATCTCGGCGACCCGGGACGCCGGTATCGCCGCCTGGCTGCAAGACCAGGTGAAAGCCGACCAGCTCAAGCAGTCAGCGGGTGCCGCACTCGGAGCGACTCCGCCCCTGGCCCGTGCTACGCGGGGAGTGGATCCCGGTGGCCGCACGAGCACAGGCGCCGTGGACTCGGGCGCCCGCGCGCAGCGCCCACAGACTCCTGCCAAGTAGCACCTCCGCCTGTCGTTGCTTGCCGACGGCGCCGGCTGTGAAATGCTCGGCCGTGGCGGACCGAGTGCGACGAAGCCTTGACCCGCGGTGACGATCGGGAGACGATTCCGGCCGGGCGCGGGCTGACAACCTTGTCATCGGGGCCGCGTACTCATACCGGTGGGCGGGGGTGTCCCGTGGCGCCGGCCGGCCGTGCAGGGAGCGTGTATGGATCTCCGCCGCCCATTGGGGCTCGTCGCGTCTCTAGGGCTTGTTGTGTCAATGTCTGGTGTCATGACGCCAGCGCGTGCTGTCTCACCCACGTCCGGGGATCAGCCGGTGGTTTCCGGGTCCTCGTTCTTCACCTCTTTCGAGCCGGGGCAGCCACAGCCCGGCTACACCGACGCCGTCGAGACCGGACCGGATGGGAAACCGCGGACCGACGGGGTGCGTGGCCCGACGCCGACCGGGATCGGCGGCAGCGAGATGGACAAGGTCACCAAGGTGACCGCGAGCGGTGAGAACACCGGCGGCGGCGAGATCGCCACCAACGCGGCCGACGGTGACAAGTTCACCAAGTGGCTCGTGTTCGAGCCGACCGGCTGGCTGGTCTACGAGACCTCGGCCCCGGTGGTGATCCGTAAGTACGCGCTGACCTCGGCCAACGACGCCGACGGCCGCGACCCGCAGAACTGGACCTTCTCCGGTTCGAACGACGGCACGACCTGGACCACGCTGGACGCTCAGACCGGGCAGAGCTTCGAGAACCGGTTCCAGACCAAGGAGTACAGCTTCTCCAACGAGACGGCGTACAAGTTCTTCAAGCTGGACGTCACGCTCAACCACGGCGAGGACATCGTCCAGCTCGCCGACTGGTACCTCTCGAACGGCGCCCCGCTGCCGCCACCCGGGCCGGTTGCCGAGTCCCGGCTGGACTCCGGCCCCACCAGCGCGTACAACGCCCGTGCCCGCGTCGGCTTCACCGGCGTCAAGTCCTTCCGGTACGCCGGGCACCAGGACAGCACCGGCCGCGGCTACACGTGGAACAAGATCTCCGACGTCGACCTGAAGGTAGGCAAGGACACCCGGCTGTCGTACAAGATCTTCCCCGAGCACGTCGAGGGTGACCTGAGCTATCCGAGTACGTACGCCGCGCTCGACCTCGCGTTCGACGACGGCACCTACCTGAGCGACCTGAAGGCCAAGGACAACCACGGGTTCACGCTGAGCCCTCGCGGCCAGGGCGACTCCAAGGCGCTCTACACGAACCAGTGGAACAACATCGAGGCCGATCTCGGCAAGGTCGCCGCCGGCAAGACGATCAAGCGGATCCTGATCGGCTACGACAAGCCGACCGGGCCGGCCGAGTTCCGCGGCTGGCTCGACGACATCCGGATCGCCGCCGCGATCAACCCGGACCGCGCGGCGCAGAAGACCGCGGCCAAGCACCCGTCGGACCTCGCGCTGACCACCCGCGGCACGAACGCGACCGGCGGTTTCTCGCGGGGCAACAACTTCCCGGCGACCGCCGTACCGCACGGCTTCAACTTCTGGACGCCGGTGACGAACGCCGGTTCGACGTCCTGGCTGTACGACTATGCCAAGGGCAACAACGAGGCCAACAGGCCGACCATGCAGGCGTTGTCGATCAGCCACGAGCCCAGCCCGTGGATGGGTGACCGGCAGACCTTCCAGATGATGCCGTCGACGGCCGACACCCCGACCGCGGACCGCAAGGCACGGGCCTGGTCGTTCAGTCACGACAACGAGGTCGCGCGGCCGTACTACTACGGCGTCACCTTCGACAACGGCAACGCGGCCGAGATCGCGCCGACCGACCACGCGGCGATGCTGCGGTTCAGCTTCCCGGCCGGCAAGGCGTCGCTGATCTTCGACAACGTCAACAACAGCGGCGGTCTGACCCTCGATCCGGCGACCGGCGTGGTGACCGGGTTCACCGACATCAAGAGCGGCCTGTCCACCGGCGCCGGCCGGCTGTTCGTGTACGGCGTCGTCGACCAGAAGGTGCTTGCCTCCGGCAAGCTCTCGGACGGTGGCGGTGCGGACGTCGGCGGGTACTTCAAGTTCGACGCGAAGACCACCCAGGTCCAGCTTCGGATCGCGACCTCGCTGATCGGCACCGCGCAGGCCCGCAAGAACCTCGAGTTGGAGCTTCCGGCCGGATCGAAGTTCAACAAGGTCAAGGACGCAGCGCAGGCGCAGTGGGACAAGAAGCTCACCACGATCGAGGTCGAGGGCGCGACGGCGGACCAGCTGACCACCCTGTACTCGAACCTCTACCGGCTGTTCCTCTACCCGAACAACGGCTCCGAGAACACCGGCACCGCGACGAAGCCGGTGATCACCTACGCGTCGCCGACCTCGCCGAAGGTCGGTTCCGACACGCCGACCACGACCGGTTCGAAGATCGTGGCCGGCCAGACGTACGTGAACAACGGCTTCTGGGACACCTACCGCACGGTGTGGCCGGCGTACTCGCTGTTCTCCCAGGACGACGCGGCCGCGCTGGTGAACGGGTTCGTCCAGCAGTACAAGGACGGCGGGTGGATCTCCCGCTGGTCGTCACCGGGTTACGCCAACCTGATGGTCGGTACGTCGTCCGACGTGGCCTTCGCGGACGCGTACCTCAAGGGCATCAAGGGGATCGACGTCCAGGCGGCGTACGACGCGGCGGTGAAGAACGCCTCCGTCGTGCCGCCGTCGCAGAACGTCGGCCGCAAGGGCATGGACCTGTCCACGTTCAACGGCTACACGGCCAACAGCACCGGTGAAGGCTTCAGCTGGTCGATGGACGGCTACATCAACGACTTCGGCATCGCGAACATGTCGAAGGCGCTGTACGACAAGGCGAAGAAGAACGACCCGCGCAAGCAGGAGTACCTGGACAACTACAAGTACTTCCTGAACCGGGCCCGCAACTACGTCACGCTGTTCGACCCGACCGTCGGCTTCTTCCAGGGCAAGGGCCCGGACGGCGTCTGGGGCAACTCGCCCAGCACGTTCGACCCGCAGGACTGGGGTCACGACTACACCGAGACCAACGCGTGGAACATGGCGTTCTCGACGCCGCAGGACGGGGCCGGCCTGGCCGCGATCTACGGCGGTCGTGACGGACTGGCCAAGAAGCTCGACGAGTTCTTCAGCATCCCCGAGGACGCGCTGCACACCGGTGGGTACGGCGGCACGATCCACGAGATGCTCGAGGCGCGCGACGTTCGGATGGGCCAGTACGGCCACAGCAACCAGCCGTCGCACCACATCACCTACATGTACGACGTGGCGGGACAGCCGTGGAAGACGCAGGAGAAGGTGCGTGAGGTGCTGTCCCGGCTGTACACCGGCTCGGAGATCGGGCAGGGGTACCCGGGTGACGAGGACAACGGCGAGATGTCGTCGTGGTACCTGTTCAGCTCGCTCGGCTTCTACCCGCTGCAGGTCGGCTCGCCGACCTACGCGATCGGTTCGCCGCTGTTCACCAAGGCGACGGTCCGGCTCGCCGGCGGCAAGAAGCTGGTGATCAGCGCACCGCAGAACTCGTCGAAGAACATCTACGTCAAGAGCGTTCGCGTCAACGGGAAGCCGTGGACGTCGACCGCGTTGCCGCACGACCTGATCGCGAACGGCGGCAAGATCGAGTTCGAGATGACCGACCAGCCGACCAAGTGGGGCACCGGCCGCAACGACGCCCCGCCGTCGATCACCAAGCCAGGTGAGGACCCGATGACGTGGCGGGACTCGACCTCCGACACCGGTGCGGTCATCGGTGCGGGCGGCGCGGATGTCTCGGCGCTGATCGACAACGATTCGAAGACGCAGGTCACGCTGACCGGCGCTCAGCCCACCGTCACGGTCGCTCTGCCGCAGGGCCGTCCGGTCGGCATGTACACGCTGACCAGCGGCACCACCGGTACGGCGCCGTCCGCGTGGACGCTGGAGGGATCGAACGACGGTACGACATGGTCCACGGTGGATCGCCGCAGTGGCGAGACGTTCGCGTGGGCGTCGTACACGAGGTCGTTCAGCATCTCGTCCCCGAAGGCGTACACGCAGTACCGCCTGGTGCTGACCCCGGCGGCGGGCGCTGACGGCGTCACGCTGGCCGAGGTCGAGCTCCTCGGGACGCTGAAGGGCGTCGAGACCGGCACGCACCCGAGCGACAAGCGCGTCGCCGAGACGAAGCCGAGCCCGACCCCGTCGCAGTCCATCGATCGCAACTGGGGCTGATCCCCGTCTCGCCGGTTCCTGTCACAACTTGTAGTGACAGGAACCGGCGAACCTCAGCAGAGTGTCCATGTCCCAGGCCAGGTTGTACGCCCTGTTGCTGACGCCGACGATCCTGTTGCTCTTGTCGGGCTTGATGTACACCTCCTGGCGGCCGTACGGACTGCCCGGCACGCCACTGGTCACCGCGTCGTACTTGCCGGCGCGCACCTTCGGCAGCTTGGTCCAGGGCGTGGAGTACTTGTCGACGGTCAGGCCCTCACCCTCGTTCATCAGCTCTGTCTGGCGGATGACCACCGTGTATGTCGCGTCGCGGTACTGCTTCGGGTTGCGCAGATTCGGGTCGTAGAGCTCCTGCTGCTCCCAGCCCCCGCCCTTGGCGGCCGGGATCGTGGTCCGCACCGCCCAGCCCTTCGGGATCAGGTCGCAGGTGATCACGCCGGGGAACTGGGTGGTGTTGGCGACCAGCGGAACCGCGGTAGCCGGGATGACCGGCGGTTTGCGCGTGTCCTGCTGCATCGGCCGGTATTCCTTGGGCGTCGTCTTGACCGGCTTCGGGGTCTTGGTGGTCAGGGCAGCCGGCTGCGGTGCGCCGTTCGTCGTACCGGACGGCAGGACGGACCAGACAGCGCCGATGACGAGGGCGGTCGCGACCGCTCCGGTGGTGATGCCGGCGATACGGCGGCGACGCAGGGCATGCCTGCCGCGGGTCAGGTCGCCGGACAGGTCGGTGTCGGTGACCGCGGGCTCGGGACCGGCGGCGTCGTCGAGCAGTTCTCTGAGGTCGGTCATCGCAGGCTCTCCATGGTTTCGAGGGAATCGTGCAGGAGATCGCGCATCGTCGAGAGCGCTCGCGACGTCTGGGACTTCACCGTGCCTTCCGAGCAGCCCATCAGCTGGGCGGTGGTATGGATGTCGAAGTCGCGGAAGTACCGCAGGACGACGACGGCGTGCTGGCGGCGCGGGAGCTTCGCGAGGGCGCCGAGCACAGTCAGTCGCTCGGCCGGGTCCTGGCTGGGCGGCGGCGCGGCGTCGTACATCTGCTCGGTGGTCGACTCCCGTCGGCGCCACATCCGCCGGCGCTCGTCGAGGAAGACGTTCACCAGGATCCGGTCGGCGTACGGCGCGGCGCCGTCCTCCCTGCGTACCTTCGACCAGTGCACGTAGAGCTTGGTCAGGGCGACCTGGACGAGGTCCTCGGCCCAGTACGTGTCCCCCGAGGTCAGCAGCCGGGCGGTCCGCAGCATCCGGCCCCGGTGCGCCGTCACGTACTCGAGGTACTCCGCGTCGCGATCGCTCACGATCGGCCCCTCCCTTGTCGGTGATCTCCACCCTGGAACTACTGGGTGAGCCCGCGAGGAGGTTGCATCATGACGCGAGGGCGACGGCTGATGCCATCGCCCTCGGGTGGACTACCCGGCGGAGCCTGCCCCTGAAAGGTTCCGCCGGAGCACTTGTCGAGAGAAGTTGATGAGGGGTGGCGGTCCCCGCCCGGACTGCCACCCCTTCATCCCTAACGACGCTCGAAGGCTCGCGAGGGTTGCCTCAGCCCCAAACTGTCCACATGTCGGACATTGTCAGGAACCAGACCAGATCCACGGCCGCGATTCCAGCCGTGGCGAGGACCGTGAAGACCCACCCGAGCCCCGCCCGCAGCGCCAGCACCGGCAGCGCCAGTGCGGTCGCCAAACCGCCGAGCTGTACGGCGAACAGCACGCCACCGGCCTCGGCAGCGCAGCTGACCGCCGTCGGTGGGCACAGCGGGGCACCGAACTGCCGCATCATCGCGTACGCGACACCTGCCACCACACCGACGAAGGCCGCCTGCACTGTGACCTTGCCGACCGTCCGGCCATCCATAGGACCACGCTAAGGACGCGGCGGGCGGAGTGCCTGAGCAGAACTACTCAGCCGGACCAGCGGCCGGTGAAGAAACCCGCCGCCCAGATAGCGGCCAGCGGTATGGCCACGGCCAGGTAGAGCCGGCCGATCCACGGTCTCCGCCGGGCCAGGACGGCCAGGCCGATCCACAGCGGCCACATGAGCAGGGTGGCCCGGGTGAGCGAGTAGATCCAGAACGACGTACAGAATGCCCCGACGGTGGCGGCGACCCAGGCGGCCTCGCCCCAGGACCGGCGCCAGAACAGCCAGACGAGGAGCAGCAGAAGGACGAACAGCGCGACTAGCTCGGCCCGGAACATCCAGGTCCAGTCGCTGCGGTCGGCCGAGAAGTGGCCCTTGCTCGCGGCCTGGAACGTGTGCTCGAGCGAGATCCACGGCCAGGTGAACTCGCGCGCCCAGCCCTTCTCCTGCGCCTCCTGCCACGCGAACCACGAGCCGTGGATCTGCTTCAGGTACGCCATGAAGCCGAGCACCGGTACGGCGGGCAACGCCAACCAAGGCAGCGACAACCAGTCACGCTTCTTCGAGGTGATGAACTCGACGAGCAGCGCGAAGATCAGGAAGATCCCGGACACGCGCACGGTCGACGCCAGTGCGACGAAGACGGCCGCCCGCGCCCAGCGGCCCTGCCGCGCGGCCAGCCACGCGGGGAAGGCGAACGCGCAGAACAGCGCCTCGGTGTACCCCGCCGCCAGGAACACGCCGACCGGAGCGCCGTACCAGATCATCGCCGCGTTCGGGCCGATGCCCTTCAGCTCCGGGAACTCGTACTGCGCCAGGCGAGCGAGGTACACGCCCGCGAACGCGCTCGCGACTGCAGACACCACGATGCCTGCGGCCACGTACCCGATGCCGGTGTAGCTGACCAGCCGGACCAGCAACGGGAAGCCCGGGAAGAACGCGGCCAGTGGCGCGCCGGACGGCTCGCCGTGGTTGTAGCCGAACTCGGCGACCGCCTTCAGGTGCCAGACGTCCCACTGCAACCAGGCGTGCCAGACGTTCGGGTAGTCGTTGCCCCGGTTGAACAGCAGCGGCGCCGAGACGGACAGCACGAACAGCGCGATCCGGCTGACCAGCCACCACCCCAGCACCTCCCTGGCCTGGGCCGTCGGCATCCACCGCTGCCAGCCGACCCCGTCCACCCGGGCTCGTCTGGCCCGGCCTGGCTTGGGATCATCGGCAGCCGTGCGCTCAAACACGCGCACACCACCGCACACCACAGTCCGCCCGAGTCACGCCTCTATCGTCTCCCATGTCGGGACCTGGCACGCAAACGACGGCGGCACCCCGATGGGGTGCCGCCGTCTGAAGCTATTGACCGCCGCCGCCGGGTTTCTGCGGCGTCTTCGTCGGTTCGCTCGTCGTGCCGCCGGTCGGCAACGAGGGCCAACCTGGAGTGTTGGTCGGTTTGGTGGGCTTCGTCTTCGTCGGCGTGTTCGTCGGAGTGTTCGGCGGTGGCGTCGACGGGGGCGGTGTGCTCGGCGGTGGGGTGCTCGGGGGCGGGGTGTTGGTCGGCGTAGTCGTGGGTGTGTTCGTCGGCGGCGTGAACGTCGGGGTGGTGGTGTCCTTGACCTGGTCCGCGTCCGGCGCGACGAAGTCGGCAGTCGGCACACCGTCGAGGGCAGCCTTCATGAACGCCAGCCAGGTCTTCAGCGGCCAGTTGCCACCGAAGAACGCTGGGTCGTCGCTGTAGGGGTCGAGGTCCGACTCGCCACTGGCGCCGGCTCGGTAGAGTACGGAGGTCGACAGCTGCGGGGTGTAGGCGCTCCACCACGACGTCAGCGTCGCGGAGCCCTCCTTGCAGCCGTCGCACTTCTTGTTCTCGGCCCGGTCCTCCACGGCGACACCACCAGCAGTGCCGGTCTTACCGGCGACCGGGCGGTCGAGATCCTTGGCGCCCGTTCCGGTGCCATCCGTGACTACCTTCTGCAGAACGTAGTTCACCATGTTGGCGATCTCAGGGGTGAAGGCCTTCTTCTGCTGCTTCTGCAGGCTGGCGTCCGACCACAGCACCTTGCCGTCCGGACCGCGGACTTCCTTGATCACGTGCAGCGGCGAGTAGATGCCGCCCGCGGCGAAGGTCGCGTAGGCGTTCGCCATGTCGACCGGCGACGCGTACGCGTTCGGGCCGAGCACCGTGGACGGGTTCGACTTGTCGTTCTCCAAAGCCTTCGACGCCGGGATGCCGGCCGCCTCGGCCGCGGCCGTGACCTTCTCCGGACCGTCGTCCATCTGGTTGTCGACCAGATCGTAGAAGGCAGTGTTGACCGACTCCTCCGTCGCCTTCAGCAGGGTGACGTCGCCGTAGTCGGTGCTGAGCTCGTTGCCGAACTTCTGGCCCTGCACCGTGATCGGGCTGTCGCCCTGGAAGATGTCGTAGATCGACTTCCCGTCCTGGAGTGCCGCCGCCAGCGCGAACGGTTTGAACGACGAACCCGGCCGCGCCTTGGTCGTCGCCCAGTTCAGCTGGCTCTTGAGGAAGTCCGGCCCGCCGTACATCGCCAGCAGTTGACCGGTGCCCGGCTGTACCGCGGCCATCCCGACGTGCAAGCCGCCTCGCTTCTTCGGCAGCTCGTTCTGCGCGGCGACCAGGATCTTCTTCTGCTGCGTGTAGTTGAAGGTGGTGGTGACCTTCAAACCGCCGCCGGTGATGGCGTCTTCATCGAAGCCGCGCTGCGCCAGCTCCTTGCGGGCCATGTCGAGCAGGAAGCCATTCGGACCGAAGTAGCGGCTGCTCTTCTTCTTCAGGTTCTCGAGGCTCGGCAGCGACTTGGCGTACTGCGCCTCCTGGGCCGGCGTGATCGTGCCCATCTGCTGCATGCCGTCGAGAACGTAGTGATACCGGTCGATGATCCGCTTCTTGGTTCGCGGATCGGGATCGGTGACGTCGAACAGGGTCGGGTTGTTCAGCACGGTCGCGAGCAGAGCCGTCTGCTGGACCGACAACTTGTTCGGGTCGGGCTGCTTGAAGTATGTGCCACCCGCCGCAGAGATGCCGTACGCGCCCTGGCCGAAGTAGATCGTGTTCAGGTAGCCCTCGAGCGTCTTGCTCTTGTCCTGCTGCCGTCCGAGCTTGGTGGCGATGAACAGTTCCTTGAGCTTGCGGCCGACCGTCCGCTCCTGGGTCAGATACATGATCTTGACGTACTGCTGCGTGATCGTCGAACCACCTTGCAACTGCTCACCGCGGGCGATGTTCACCGCCGCCCGGACCATGCCCGACGGGGAGATGCCGGGGTTGGTCCAGAAGGTCCGGTCCTCGGCCGCGATCACCGAGTCCTGGACCGTCTTCGGGATCTGCGACAACGGCACCGAATGCCGGTTCTGCTCGAAGAACGTGCCGAGGTTGTTCCGCTGGTCGGCGTACGTCACCGTGGTGGTGTTGGTGGCGAACTCCTTGTTCGGGTCCGGGATCTTGGTCGTCTGGTACACGATGAAGAAGGTCGCGACCGCGCCGATGATGCCGAGGAACATGAGCGCGGCCAGCCAGCCGAGAACGCGGACCGCCCAGTGCCGCTTCTGCCTGCGACGTGCCGGTGCGGCCTTTCTACGAGCTTCACTCACTCTGCAATCCTCGACGATCTAGCTGGAGTCATTGCCCCACAGACTACGGTGGGTGTGGTAACGCGCCCGAATCCGCTCCGGATGCTAGCAACCACAGTGCGTCCAAGTGAAAACGGTCCACCGGGACTCTTCCGCTGACGCCTTACATCGTTGGAAGGTTTGCTTCCCGATGCGTGTTGTGATGCGACTCTCACGAGGTCACGTGGGGTGCCAGCAGCGTCACGGCGATCAGGGCGGCCGGGAAGCAGGCCAGGAACATCGTGAACGTGTAGCCCATGATGTCGCGCGCCTTCAGTCCGAGGATCGCGAGCGTCGGCAACATCCAGAACGGCTGCAGCAGGTTGGCGCTCGCCTCGCCGAGGTCGTACACCACGACCATCCAGCCCGCGTCGACCTGCAGTTCGTTCGCCGCCTGCAGCACGTACGGCGCTTCGATCACCCACTTGCTCCCGCCGCTCGGCACGAAGACGCCGAGGATGCAGGAGTAGATCGCGACCAGCGGCGGGAACAGGAACTGGTTGCTTGCCTGCACCAACCAGCCGGCCAGCCGTCCGGAGACGCCGGTGTAGGCGATCATGCCGAAAATCCCGCCGTACAAGGGGAATTGGAGCAGTACGCCGGCCGCCGCCGGTGCACCGTCACGTACGGCGCGAGCCATCCGCCACGGCCGCCAGTGCAGGAGCAGTGCGAGCAGGAACAGGATGAGGTTGACCGTATTGAGGTCGAGCGCGTTGAAGAAGCTCTTGCCGCTGAAGTAGCGGACCAGGTAGACCGCACCGAGCAACACGATCAGCAGACTGAACACCGGTGAATGCTCGAGCCATTCACCAGGCCTCCGTGCCTCCTGACGCTGACCGTTGTACGCCGATCCCCGGCCGATCAGCGGTTTGAGCTCGATGCCCAGATGCTCGGCCGTCCGCGCATTGCCTTCGCCCGGTGCGATGAACCACGCCATCCCGACGCCGACGACGTACACGATCAGCGTCGCGACAATCGCCTGCCAGGTGAAGATGGTGTCGCTGAGCGGGATCAGACCGCTGGCGTGCCCACTGGCCTTGATGACTTCCTGCACCGGCGGCGGACTGCTGTTCGCGCTCGCCACCTGGAGCGCGGCCGAGCCGGACAGCCCTTGCGCCCACACAGTCCCGAGGCCGAGGAACGCCATCGCTCCGAGCGCGCGG
The DNA here is from genome assembly GCF_044453965.1 of Kribbella sp. NPDC051586. Classification (NCBI taxonomy): domain Bacteria; kingdom Bacillati; phylum Actinomycetota; class Actinomycetes; order Propionibacteriales; family Kribbellaceae; genus Kribbella; species Kribbella sp. NPDC051586. The sequence continues at coordinate 1,262,639 of NZ_JBITDF010000001.1, forward strand.
TAGTCCGCCTTCGGCACGTTCCGCGCCACCTCGCGCGCCAGGATCGCCGCGAAGATCAGACTGAACGCCCAGTTCAGGTACGACGCCAGCATCGCGACCGCGGCGACGAACGCGACCGCGGTACGCGGGTCCTTCGGGATCCGCGCGAGCCGCGTGATCAGGCGGGCGACCGGTCCGCTGGTCGCGACGGCGTACCCGCCGATGATGATCATCGCCATCTGCAGGGTGAACGTGATCAGCGACCAGAACCCGATGCCCCAGGCATCGACCATCCCGAAACCCTTGGTCGCGGCCGGGTCGTCCGGGCGCTTCAGCAGCGGCTCTCCGGTGACGAGCCCGAACGCCAGCACCACGAAGGTGCCGACCAGGACAAACCCGAACGCGTCCGGCAGCCACTTCTCCGTGAACGCGGTGAACCGCAGCGCCAGCCGCGCAAGCGCGCCGTCGGCTTCGACCTCGGACCTGGCGTGCTTCCCATGGCTGTCGGCCATGACCCTCCGCTCTTGGCGTGCGACTCTGCGTGTCATTCGATTAACGCCGATCTGCGCCTGACGTAACAGGTTTCCCGGCGCGCCGGACGGCGAAGGTGACAAAGGCCGCGTTTGTCATGAGTTGTCCACAGCCCACGGGTCTGCTTACAGTGGCGAGGCGATGTATCGAACCGATACATCAGGTCATGACAAACTGGACCGAGGGAGGTGGCTCATGGGAAACCGCAGTGGGGTCCTGGAGCTCGCCGTACTCGGTCTGCTGCACGAAGCGCCGATGCACGGTTACGAGCTCCGCAAGCGCGTCAACGCCCAGTTCGGCTGGGGACGCGTGCTGTCGTTCGGTTCGCTCTACCCGGGTCTGAAGGCGATGCTCCGCAACGGGCTGATCACGGCCGACCCCGGGACGCCGGAGTCGGGTCGCAGGCCCAAGATCGTCTACACGATCACCGCCGACGGCAAGGACTACTTCGCGCACGCGATGCACGAGGCCGGTCCGTCGGCGTGGGAGGACGACACGTTCGGCGTCCGCTTCTCGTTCTTCGGCCGGACCGATCCGGCTACCCGGTTGCGCATCCTCGAGGGCCGGAGGGCCCGGATGGAGGAGCGGCTGGCCAACTTCCGGGCGGCGATGAGCCGGACGGCGGAGCGGGTCGACGCCTACACCCTCGAGCTGCAACGGCACGGCCTGGAGTCGGCCGAGCGCGAGGTCCGCTGGCTGAACGAGCTGATCGACGGCGAGCGGCGGCAACAGCGGCCCCCTGAACAGCACCAACCGCCTACCCAAGGAGATTCCAGATGACCTCGATCCGCGTAGCGATCGTCGGTGTCGGCAACTGCGCCAGCTCGCTCGTCCAGGGCGTGCACTACTACCGCGACGCGAAGCCCGAGGAGCGCGTCCCCGGTCTGATGCACGTCCAGTTCGGCGACTACCACGTCCGCGACGTGGAGTTCGTCGCCGCCTTCGACGTCGACGGCAAGAAGGTCGGCCTGGACCTCGCCGATGCGATCGGCGCCAGCGAGAACAACACGATCAAGATCTGCGACGTACCGCCGACCGGCGTCACCGTCCAGCGCGGCCACACCCTCGACGGCCTCGGCAAGTACTACCGCGAGACCATCACCGAGTCCGACGCCGACCCGGTCGACGTCGTGGCGGCGCTGCGTGAGGCGGCTGTCGACGTACTCGTGTGCTACCTGCCGGTGGGTTCGGAGCAGGCGGCCAAGTTCTACGCGCAGTGCGCGATCGACGCGGGTGTCGCGTTCGTGAACGCGCTGCCGGTCTTCATCGCCGGCACCAAGGAGTGGGCGGACAAGTTCACCGCGGCCGGCGTGCCGATCGTCGGCGACGACATCAAGTCGCAGATCGGCGCGACCATCACGCACCGCGTGCTGACCAAGCTGTTCGAGGACCGCGGCGTCACCGTGGACCGGACGTACCAGCTGAACGTCGGCGGCAACATGGACTTCAAGAACATGCTCGAGCGCGAGCGGCTGGAGTCCAAGAAGATCAGCAAGACCCAGTCCGTCACTTCGCAGCTGCGCGAGGAGATCGAGCCCCGCAACGTGCACATCGGCCCGTCGGACTACGTGGCCTGGCTGGACGACCGCAAGTGGGCCTTCATCCGGCTCGAGGGCCGCAACTTCGGCGACGTGCCGCTGTCGCTGGAGTACAAGCTCGAGGTCTGGGACTCGCCGAACTCGGCCGGCATCATCATCGACGCGATCCGCGCGGTGAAGATCGCCAAGGACCGCGGCATCGGCGGCCCGATCCTGTCCGCCTCGTCGTACTTCATGAAGTCCCCGCCGGAGCAGTACGCCGACGACGTCTGCCGCGACCTGGTGGAGAAGTTCATCCGCGGCGAGGTCGAGCGCTGACCCCTGTACCGCGATGACGCGCGCCCCGTCACCCGGTTCCGGGTGGCGGGGCGGCGTGCCATCATGTCGCCGGATGACCGAGATCCGCGACTACCGTGACGCCGATGCCGCCAGTTGGCTGCGGTGCCGGCTGCTCAGCTTCTTCGGCACGGAGTACTACGACGACATCGTGGTGGATCGCCCGGTCTTCGAGAACCCGGCGCACCGCCTCGTGGCCGTCGAGAACGATGCGGTGATCGGCCTGACGGACGTCGAGATCTTCGCGGACCGCGCCACGATCGACGTGCTTGCCGTACATCCCGACCACCAACGCCGAGGGTTGGCGACGCAACTGCTCGACGCGGTCATTCCTCGGCTGCAGGGCGGGGTACTCGATGCGTGGACGCGCGGGGATGCGTCGGCGAACGAGTGGTACCGGCGGTCGGGGTTCACGGAGAACTTTCGGTATCTCCATGTCTACAAGTCGGGGCAGGACGATGCCGACGGCTTCGAGACGCCGGAGGGGTTGGGCAAACCGGTGACCGCGTTCATGCACGCGCCGATCTCGCTCGAGGCTTCTCTGCGTCGGCGCTTCTCGCGGGTCCATGTCTGCCGGCAGTACGTCCGGTCGCTATGAGGTTGCACGTCGGTTGTGCGCAGTGGACGCATCCTGCGTGGCCGCAGCCTTCGCGGGACAAGCTGCGTTCGTACGCGACGTGGTGCAACGCGGTGGAGAGCAACACCACGTTCTACGGCACGCCGTCGCGTGCGTCTGTGGAGAACTGGGCGGCTCAGACGCCGGCTGACTTTCGCTTCGTAGTGAAGCTTCCGCAGGTGATCACGCACGAGCGGCGGCTCACGAACGTCGAGGCCGAGTTCCGCAACTTCCTCAGCGCGATCGAGCCGCTCGGCCCACGCAACCATGCCGTCTGGATTCAGCTGCCGGCTGCGTTCTCCCCAACGGACCTCGGCGCTCTCGCCGCCTTTCTCCACCAGGTTCCCCGCGACTATCGGTACGCCGTCGAGGTCCGCCACCGCGCCTTCTTCGACGAGCCGGATGCCGCGGCCAATCTCGAGCGGGTGCTCGCCCGCGTCGACGCCGAGTGGATCCCGTTCGACACGGGCACGCTGTTCGGCCAACGCCCGACCAGCCTCGCCGAGCGTGACGCGTGGATGAAGAAGCCGCGCGTGGCCCGTCGTACTCGCGCCCTGACCGCGTTCCCGATCGTTCGCTACATCGGCCGCGACTCGGTGGCCGAGACCGTCGACGGCTGGACGTACCTCGTCGAACTGGTCGTGCACTGGCTCTCCGAGGGCCGCTCCCCGACGATCTTCCTGCACACGCCCGACAACGCCCAGGCCCTCAACCTGGCCCGGCACTTCTACGCGACCGTCGCCGCCGCCGTGCCGACGCTGGCCCCGCTGCCGGAGCCCGTCGAAGCCGAACCGCCGACGCTCTTCTAGTTATCCACAGGCTAGTTATCCACAGCTTCAAACTCGCGGCCGATTTCCGCGCCGATCTCCATATGTTCTCCGCCGACTTCACATCTCGGGAGGACACCCATGGAGCACCCATCCAGCCTCGACCCGACCCCACCCGTCGGCGACTCCTCGACATTCGGCAACACTTCGGCTGATGCCGCCCGCCGCAGGCCGACCGCAACGATTGCCGAGCGACAGGCACGGGCCAATTGGCTGATCACCGAGCTCAGCCGCCTCGCCGCCGATGCCGACGATCCACGCGACGGTGCCCGGTTCCGTCGGACGGCCGACTCCCTCGTCCGCCTGTCCGCGGCGTTCCGCTCGTGACCATCACGGTGGCGGCGTCCGCACCGACATCAGTCGAAGAGCTGCTGGCTGCCAGCGGGGAGACCGCGCGAGTCCTCGCCGCAGCGGACCAGTCTGCGTGGAACGGGCAGATCGTCGAGTCATCCGGCGCCATGCTCGGCCTCGCCCATTGGGACGGGACGCTCTACCTCGACGGCGAGACCATCCTCGATCCGCTCCGTCACCTGTATGAGCACGCCGGCGAGAAGCGGCTCGTCTCGACGCTCGTTCGGTACCGCGAGTCCCTCGCCACATTGCTCCACGAGCACGCCCACTTCCTCGGCCCGTCCGACTCCACCCAGGAGGCCGCCCGCGAGGGATTCGTCAAGCCCGGCAGTCGCGAGCTGGAGGAGGGTGTCACCGAAGCCTGGGCGCAGGACCACCTCGACGAGTACATCCACCGACTAGGCGTCGACAAACTTGCCCCCGGCATCGAATCCGTCCCGGCCGGTGGGTACTACGCCGCGTTCGTCCCCGCCGTCCGCAAACTCACCGCCGACCTCGAGTCCCGCAACGACCTCCCACCTGGCGAGGTCCTCAACCTCCTCAACCGCCAAACCGCAGCCGGCCAGCTCCCCCTGCTAGTAACTCTCGTCTACAACTCCACCCGCCTACCCGACCTGGAGCCCACCGGCGCAGACACCCGTTCCCGCCTGGAGTCCATCCTCCGCGCAGGCCTCGACCACCTGGACACCTACGAACTAACCGCCCCCGGCTTCGCCACCACCAAGTCCCTCACCACCGCCAACCAACTCCTGACCCACCTCCACCACGAGATCGCCCACGCCGAATCCGCCCACACCTTCGCCCCGATCCACCCCAACGAGCCCGCCCACACCTCGACCCCGACCCAGCCCCACGAGTCGGCCCACACCCTCACCCCAACCCAGTCCGCGGCGCCCGCCTGCACCGTCAACCCAATCCAGCCCGACGAGCCCACCCACACCCTCACCCCAACCCAGCCCGACGAGCCCACCCACACCCTCACCCCAACCCAGCCCAACAAGCCCGCCCAACCCCATCCCAACGCCTGCACCCTGCCGCCACCGACCCCCAACCGCTCCGCCCACCAAGTGGCGCTATCCGGCCTCGCGCCCCCGACCACCGCATCCCCATCCCCACAACCGCATTCCCCAGCCTCACGAGCGACACCGACGCCGCGCCCACGCGGCGTACCCCTGCATCGCGTCCGGAGCGCCTGACCCGCCACCCACCGCGACGCAGACGACCACGCGTGGAGGGACGTACCCCCGGTCAGCCCCGGACCTCGGACGGAGTGTTCGCCCGTCGGCCCGACCCGGACGACACCACCTCGGACGCCCCAACCTCGACCACGCGTTCCCGGACCGGGCGGCTGTGGACCAGACCGGCGGACGCGGACCACACGACACTGGACCGGCGGGCGTGGACGGGGTGTTCGCCGTTCGGCCCCGACACCGGACCGCATGTTCTTCCGTCGGCCCGACCCCAGACGACACGACCTCGGACCACACGAGCCCGGCCAGGGCGGAGGTGGTCCGCGCGCAGACGCGGACCTGGCACGGACGCGGACCACGCGACCGCGACTGGGCGGACGTGGACGGCGTCTTCGCCGTTCGGCCTCGACACCGGACGGCGTGTTCTTCCGTCGGCTCGACTCCCACGACACGACCTCGGACGGCCCGACCTCGGACCACGCGTTCCCCGATCGGGCGGACGTGGGCGGCGCAGACGTGCACGGCACCGACAGCGTGCTCGCGGTGGTGTTCGGCGTGGCCCTGGCGGTCGGGATACTGACTTCGCTTCGTGGCCGCGGGTGGAGGTTTGGGTCGGCGGCGAGGGAGGTCGGTTGAGAGGTGTGAGCAGCTTCACCGGGTCGGTTGGCGCACGGGATACTGAGGGTTATGGATTACGCGGCGTACGACGAAGAGGAGCAGCGGCTGGTCGAGGCGGTGACGGCCAAGGAGATCCCCGAGGAGAGGCTGTGGACTGAGGTTGAGCGGTTGCGGAGCCTGGTTCCGACGATCGAGCCGGCCGCCGATCGGGAGCGGGCCGAGCGGAGTCTCGCCTCTTTGGAGTACGCGCTGAATTACCAGGTCCCGCCGATGTCCGACGAGCTGGCAGCAGCGATCCGGATCCAGTCTCGGGCGATGGCCGGCAACGGCGCCCCGGCGGAACGGTTCGAGCTCCTCGAGGCTGCTATCGCCGAGATCGGCCAGATAGCCAGCACGGTGTCGGGAGCCGAGGCAACCAGGATCCGCAACCTCAGCGAACCACTCGCGATGGACCTCGAAGCCATCCGCGTCACCAGCGACCCCGACCACCGAGGCACCCCCGGAAGCGCCTAGCAGGACCGTGCCAATGGTCTCGAGTCTCGCCGAGCTGATGCAGGTCCAGGCCGACGTCACGGTCGCGGTCATGCACGCGCACCACTCGTCCTGGAACAAGCGCTACGAAGTGCTCCCCCACGGCGGCAACCAGGTGTCCAAGGTGCGGTGGGACGGCACGATCCTGTACCACCCGCAGGATGTCATCGAGCCTCTGCAAGAGATGTTCGATCGCGCCTATTTGCAGCACGACAACGAGACGCTGGACAGGTACCGCGAAGCTCTGCGCACCGTGTTCCACGAGAACATCCATCTGCTGGCGGGCCCGGGTACTTCGTTGACGTTCCCGCTCGATGCGTACGAAGGCAAGGCCCACAAGGTCTTCGAGGAGGCTGTCACAGAGCGCACGACGCAGAACGAACTCAACAAGTACATCGATGAGCTCGGTCTCGAGAAGATCGCGCCCGGTGTCAGCGCGGTGCAGGCTCCGCATGCGTACGGCGCGTACGTTCCTGCCGTCGATGCGTTCCTTGAGGCTGTTGGCGCGGAGGTCGGTTTGGAAGCTGCCGAGGTCATCCAGCGGATGGCGGTGGTGAATGCCGCGGAGAAGTTCCCGGTGGCCGCGGAGCTGCTGTACACGAAGCATCTGAGCCAACTGGTTCCGGAGGTTGCGAAGGCAGACGCCATCAGTCGCATCGCTGAGGCCATGCACGGCCCGTTCGCCACTGTGTACGACTACGACCCGAAGGACCCCTCGGATGTCCGGGTGTCGGCCCTGGCGGGACGAAGTGCCGTCCGCAAGGCTAGTGAGGAGATCCAGAAGCTCGCCGAGCACTGGTCCGCAAACCAGGATCTACGCCGAACTCTGGACGCCGGCCTCGGCGCGACACCACCTCTCCAGAACACACAGTCCCCAACCTCCGGCGCCACAGCACCGCCCCGCCGCTCCCCCAACCACCCCCAAGCCCACCGAGACCCCCCACGCCCAGCCGAACCCGATCGCTGAACCCGTGCCGAGGTGGCTGCCAATGCAAGGCGGTGCGATCGTCGATGCGGGCACTCGCGGGATGTTGCCGACGCTCGGTGCTAGCCGGCAGGTGCGGTCGGTGCCGCGCGATGGCTGCCGACGCTGGACGCCAGCCGGTGCGTGTGGTCGGTGGTGGGTGGTGGTGCTGCGGGGTGGGTGGGGGTTTGGGTGGGTACGGTGGCGGGGGTTGGGTGTGTGGGTGTGGTGAGTGGAGGTTTTGGTGGAGTTTGTTGGGGAAGGTGCGGGGATTGCGGCGGGGTTGGTTGGGTTGCGGCGGGCTTTGCATCGGGAGCCTGAGGTGGGGTTGCAGTTGCCGGGGACTCAGGCGATGGTGCTCGACGCGATCGCCGGGTTGCCGTTGGAGGTGACGGCCGGGAAAGAGCTGACCTCCGTGGTGGCTGTGTTGCGGGGTGGGGCGCCGGGGCCGACGGTGTTGTTGCGCGGCGACATGGATGCGTTGCCGGTGGTCGAGGAGACGGGGCTCGAGTACGCGGCGGAGAACGGGAACATGCATGCCTGCGGCCACGACCTGCACACGGCGGGCCTCGTCGGAGCGGCCCAATTGCTGAGCGCTCATCGCGAGGAGCTGCGGGGCAACGTGATCTTCATGTTCCAGCCGGGCGAGGAAGGGCTCGGCGGAGCGGGCTACATGCTGCGGGAAGGTCTGTTGCAGGCAACAGGTGACAAGCCGATCGCGGCGTACGCGTTGCACGTCTGGGCGCAGGCTGGGAAGGGCGTCTTCCAGATGCGGCCGGGCACGATGATGGCCAGCTCGAACCAGCTGCACATCACGGTCCGCGGCAAGGGTGGGCACGGGTCGATGCCGGATCGGACGATCGACCCGGTGCCGGTAGTGGCGGAGCTGGTGCTGGCGCTGCAGACGTACGCGACGCGGCGGGTGAACGTGTTCGATCCGGTGGTCATCACCGTGACTCAGCTCGAGGCCGGCGTCGCGATCAACGTCATCCCGAACACGGCCCGCCTCGGCGCGACGGTGCGGACGTTGTCAGATGCAACGCTCGAGCAGTTGACGCGTGAGCTCCCCGCGCTGGCGGAACGGATCGCCGCCGCGCACGGATGCACCGTGGACGCGCGGCTCAACCCGCAGTACCCGGTGACGTTGAACGATGCCGGCCGTACGGCGGAGACGTCCGAGATCCTCACCGGCCTGTTCGGCGCGGACCGCGTGCAGCGGCTGGAGAACCCGTTGATGGGGGCCGAGGACTTCTCGATGGTGCTGAACGAGGTGCCGGGGACGTTCACGATGGTCGGCGCACGGCCCGACGACGTCTCCGCGGCGGAGGCGCCGTCGAACCATTCGAGCATCGTGCGGTTCGACGACGCCGTGCTCAGCGACCAAGCGGCGGCGCTGGCGCAGCTCGCCGCGCATCACCTGATCCCGGCGTAGCAAAGCGAAGCCTGGGGCTGGTCAGTCCGCCAGAGACCGACCAGCCCCAGGGATCAGGAGGGCGAAACGCTGAGTGTGTAGGCGCCGCGACTGCCGTACGTCGAGTAGCCGGTGTTGAGCGGATCGCCGTAACCGACGTTGTCGATCCGCAGATAGTACGTACCCGGCTGGAGGGCACCGCTAACACTCGCGCCGAGACCCGTCGGCGTGCCGGCGTCGCTCTGTCCGGAGGCCGGGTCGTTCGAGGCAACGACCGCGCCAGAGCTGTCCAGCAGGTCGAGCTTCATGTCGAGGTCGCCCCCGGTCGGCGCCGGGCTCGCCGTCGCGGTGTAGTTGCCAGCGGCACTCACGTCGACGCGGTAGACATCGGTGTCGTCCTCTGCCGCAATGATCCCGGCCGCCGGCGTACCGAGGGTCAGCGCGGCAGCGTCGGCAGTCGTGTCACCTGCCTCGTCGGCGCGCAGGGCCAGACCGTGCGTTCCGACGACTGCGTAGTCGTCTTCCTTGTTGTTCGCGTCGGCGTACTCGCCCTTGCTCCACTGGCTGATGCCGCGGTAGTAGCCGACGCCCATGATCGGAGCCCAGGCGCCGTGACCCTGGTAGTACCCGACCGTGGACGTCCCGTCGTGGGAGAGCCCCACGTTGTGACCGGCCTCGTGTGACGCGGCTTCGGCGAGGTTCTTCGCGCCGGTACCGACGCCCTTCGTGAACACCAGCGCCGGTTGGTAGTAGTCGTGCTGGCTGGTGCTGTCGTACACGCCGACGTACGCGACCCCGCCACACCCGCAGCCGGACTGGTACCAAGTGTCCGGGTCGATCAGCACACGCGTGCCGTACTGCTCGTCCGCCGCACCTGACCGGTCGATGGCGGACTGCGGCGGCTCCTGCGTCGTCACATCCACGTCAAAGGTCGAGTAGTCCTCGGCGACTCGCGCCCAGACCTCGTGGACCACGTCCTGCTCGGCGGTGCTCCAACCGTTCGGGTCACCGTCCGTGTCGTACGCCGAGACGTTCACCGGGTCGATGCCCTTCGACGCGTTCCACGCCGTACCGGTGATGGTGTGGCCGTCGAAGTCCAGGTAGATCACCCGGTTCGAGCCAGGCTTGCTGTGCAGCTCGAACGCCGGACCGGTCGCTCCCTCGACGGCGCTACTCGCCCAGCGGGGCGACGCCTCGGGAGCCTTCTGCACGCTGGTCAGTCCTGGCTCGCGGAAGAAGAGTTTGCTGTCGGCATCGAGCCATGCGGTCTTGTCGGTGGCAAGGATCTGCCGCAACTGGTCCGCGGGCAGGCGGTTGTGGTCGGCAACGTCGGCGAGTCTCGACTGGACCTTGCCGAGAGCGGCGCCACCCACGAACGGCTGCGACAACAGCTGATCGACGGGCGTCTGCTGGGCATCGGCCTGGTTGCCGGCAGCGACAGCCAGGCCACCAAGTACGACAGCACCGACGCACGCGAGCGCACCGGTACGGCGGAAGTTGGTCACTCGGAATCCTCCTCACAGGATTCCCCCCGGTCTTGGGCGGTTCCCCCCCAAGCTGTGTTCCTCTAAGTGCCCGGGGCCGTCGATCTCGGTGGGATCGACGGCCCCGGGCGGTTCGGATGTCAGCCCGCGGTGACGCGGACCGAGTAGGCACCGCGACTGCCGTACGTCGAGTAGCCGGTATTCAGCGGGTTGCCGTAACCGGTGTTGTCGACCCGCAGGTAGTAGCGGCCCGCGGTGACCTGCCGGCTGATGCTCGCGCCCAGGCCGGTCGGCGTAGCCGCGTTCGACTGCCCGGATGCCGGGTCGGCGGTGGCGACGATCGCGCCGGACGAGTTGAGCAGCTGCAGCTTGATGTCCAGGTCTGCGCCGGAGGCGGCCGGCGACGCAGCGAAGGTGAAGGTGCCGGCCGCGAGGTCGATACGGAAGGTGTCGACGTCCGAGTCGTTCGCGTAGATGCCCTTCACGCTGGTCCCGAGGGTCAGCGCGGTGGCATCCGAAGTGCCGTTGCCGTGGTCGTCGGCCCGCAGTGCCAGCCCGTTCTGGCCGATCACCGCGAAGTCGTCTTCCTTGTTGTTGGCCCCGGAGTACTCGCCTTTGCTCCACTGGCTGATCGCCTTGGAGTAGCCGACGCCCATGATCGGCGCCCAGGCGCCGTGCCCGGCGTAGTACCCGACCGACGCCGTGCCGTCGTGCGAAAGCCCGACGTTGTGGCCGGCCTCGTGCGCCGCAGCCTCCGCGATGTTCTTGGCGCCGGTGCCGACGCCCTTCGTGAACACGAGCGCTGGTTGGTAGTAGGAGTGCTGGCTGGTGTTGTCGTACACCCCGACGTACGCGACCCCGCCGCAACCGCAGCCGGACTGGTACCAGGTGGTCGGGTCGATCAGCACGCGCGTGCCGTACTGCTGGTCGGAGGCGCCGGTCCGGTCGATCGCCGCGGCGGTCGGCTGCTGCGTGGTGACGTCCACGTCGAACGGCGCGTAGTCCTCGGCGACCCGGGCCCAGACGTCGCGTACGACGTCCTGCTCGGCGGTACTCCAACTGTTCGGGTTGCCGTCGGTGTCGTACGGCGTGACGTTGACGGTGGCGGGCTTGCCGCCGGTGTTCCACGCCGTACCGGTGATCGTCTGGCCGTCGAAGTCCAGGTAGATGACTCGATTCGAGCCAGGCTTGCTGTGCAGCTCGAAGGCGGGACCGGTCGCACCGGCGACGGCGCGTGCGGCCCAGCGCGGGGAATGTGCGGCGGCCGTCTGCCGCTCGACGCGGGTGGCGACAGGCTCGCGGTAGAACAGCTTGCCGCCGCGGTCCAGCCAGGCGGTCCTGTCGGTCGCAAGAATCTGCCGCAGGTGATCGGTGGACAGCTTGTTCTGGCCGGCGACCTCGGCGAGCCGGGACTGGACCCGGCCGAGAGCGGACCTGCCTTGCAGATCCTGGCCGAGCAACTGGTCGATGGGGAGCGGAGCGGGCTGTTCGGCGTCGGCCTGGTTGCTGACGACGACGGCCAGGGCTCCGAAGACAACTGCACCGGCGACGGCGAGGGCACCGATCCGGCGGGGGCGGGTGTGCATGCTTGGGGGTCCTCCTCAGGGACTCCGGGCGGCCTCACATCTCGTGCGTGGGCACGCACTGTGCGTAGCCTGCCCGAAGGTCCCTCGCCCTGTATAGATTCGTCTCGGGATTTAACGCCTACTTGGGGAGGTCGCAGTGCGCTTCATGATGGTGTTCAAGGCAAGCGAGGAGTCCGAGGCGGGAGGGCTGCCGAGCGAGGAGAGCCTGACCGCGATGGGCCTGGTGATGGCCGAGATGGCGGAGAAGGGCGTGCTGCTCGCGGGCGACGGGCTGCTGCCGAGCTCGATGGGCTTCCGGCTCGGGTTCGACGACGACAAGGAGCGCCGCGTGATCGACGGCCCGTTCGCCGAGACCAAGGAGCTGATCGCCGGGTTCTGCCTGATCGAGGTCGCGTCCCGCGAGGAGGCGATCGAGTGGGGCTGGCGCTGCGTGGCCGCTGACGGCCGCACCGACGGCGAGCTGGAGATCCGTCCGGTCCCGACCCCCGACTTCTTCGGTGACAACTACACCGACGAGGCGCGCGAGCGCAACGAACACACTTTCGAGAAGGCCGCCGAGAACCTTCAGAAGAGCAACACCTGACGGATCGACGTACCCGCGGCCAGGTCGTCGAAGGCCTCGTTGAGGTCGTCGAGCCCGACCGTCGCGGTCAGCAGCCGGTCGACTGGGAGTCGGCCGGCTCGGTACAGGGCGACGTACCGCGGGATGTCGCGGGACGGCACCGACGAGCCGAGGTACGAGCCCTTCACGGTGCGCTCCTCTGCGACGAGGCTGACCGCGGGCACGCTGAACGACTGCGAGGGGTGTGGCAGCCCGATGGTGACCGTGGTCCCGCCGCGGCGCGTGGCGGCGTACGCCTGCTCGAGCACCTGCGCGTTGCCGACGGTCTCGAAGGCGTAGTCGGCTCCGCCCGCGGTGGCCTCCCGCACCGCGTCGACGGCGTCCGACGAGCGCGCGTCCACAGCAACCGTCGCACCCAACTCCCGCGCCAACTCGAGCTTGGCGGGCACGACGTCCACCGCGACGATCGGATGCGCTCCGACGAGGACGGCGCCGAGCAGTGCGGACAGGCCTACGCCGCCGAGGCCGAAGACGACTGCGCTGCGGCCGGCCCGGACCTGCGCGGTGTTCACCACTGCGCCGACGCCGGTCATGACTGCGCAGCCGAAGAGCGCGGCGATCTCGGGCGGGAGCGACGGGTCGATCTTCACCGCCGAATGCGCCGAGATCACAGCATGATCCGCAAACCCGGACACGCCCAGATGATGATGTACGTCGGTCAGGCGGCGGGTGCCGGACAGCAGGGTGCCAGCCGTGTTGGCGGTGGCGCCGGGCTCGCAGAGGGCGGGGCGGCCTTCGGCGCAGGGGGCGCAGGTGCCGCAGGCGGGGACGAACGCGCAGGCGACCACATCACCCGGAGCGAAGCCGGCCGCCTCGGAAACCACGACCTCGCCGGTGGCCTCGTGGCCGAGGAGCATCGGCATCACCCGCGGACGCGAGCCGTCGATCACCGACAGGTCCGAGTGGCACAACCCAGCGGCCCGGATCCGGACCAGCAGCTCGCCCGGACCGGGCGGCGCCAGCTCCACGTCTTCGGTCCGCAGCGGACGCGACGCGGCGTACGGCGCCGGCAGGCCCATCTCCCGCAGTACGGCGCCGCGCACGATCATCCCGTGATCCCTTCCAGTGCCGCCCGGATGTGGTCCGGGACCGGCACCGGGCAGCGATCCTCCCGCGTGACGAAGACGTGCACGAACCGCCCCGTCGCGGCCGGCTCGTCCGATCCCTCGCGGAACAGGCCGATCTCGTACCGCACGCTGGAGTTGCCGAGCTGACCGCAGCGCAGGCCCGCATCCACGACGCCCGGGAACTCGAGCGGTTGCTTGAACGTGCACTGCGAGTCCACGCACAGCCCGATCACGTCGCCGCCGTGAATGTCGAGCTCACCCGACCGGATCAGGAAGTCGTTGATCACGGTGTCGAAGAAGCTGTAGTACTCGACGTTGTTGACGTGCCCGTAGACGTCGTTGTCCTTCCACCGCAGCGTGATCGCGAGGTGGTGCGGATACGCGCCGCGGTCCATCGAGAACTACGGCTTGCGGCCGACGCCCACCCACAGGCTGCACATGATGTCGGTGAACTCGCCCTTGTCGACCAGGCGCTGGGTCTCGTCGTCCGGGTACCACCGGAACGGCGACACGACGCCGGGCTCGATCAGCTCGGTGCCCTCGAAGAAGCGGGTGACCTCTTCCTTCGAGCGGACCTGCGCGTCACCGCCGTCGGCCTTGTAGACCACCATCGCCCGCTCCCACAACTCCGGCGCGAAGTCGGGGGTGCAGTGCGAGAAGATCAGCAGCGATCCGGGCGCCAGCGGCTCGACGAGCTGGCGGACCAGGTCGTACGGCTTGAGGGCGTCGGGCAGGTAATGGAAGACACCGACGATGCTCAGCGCGACCGGCTGGCTGAAGTCGATCAGCTCCTTGACCTCGTCGGACGCCAGGATCGCCTGCGGGTCGGTGACGTCGGCCTCGAGGTACGCCGTCTTGCCCGCGGGGTCGCTCACCAGCAGGGCCCGGGAGTGCGCGAGCACGATCGGGTCGTTGTCGGCGTAGACCACGTGCGCCGACGGGGCGATCTTCTGGACGACCTCGTGCAGGTTCGGGCTGGTGGGGATGCCGGTACCGACGTCGAGGAACTGGGTGATGCCCTGCTCCGCGGCGTACTTGGCCGCGCGGTGCATCCACATCCGGTTCGAGAGGGCGGCGGTGCGGAAGCCGGGGAACGCCTGGAGCAGGTGCTCGGCGGCCTGCCGGTCGATCGCGAAGTTGTCCTTCCCGCCCAGGAAGTAGTCGTACACCCGAGCGCCGTGCGGCCGGTCGAGCTTCAACTGCTCGTACATCCGCGGGTCGACGTCGGCATCCTGCGATTCAGCCATGAAATTCCCATCCGCGCTGCGGCTCAGAACTGAAGAGCCATCGTAACCGGTGCACAACGGACTGTGACACCCGGCAGGACGACACTATCGCTTCCCCGGCCTCCTGCCATCAGCTCCGGCGCGTCAGCGGCAGGGCTTTACAGAGGATTGAATTGACGGTCGACTGGGTCTCAAACGCGAGGGGGCGTCATGGGTGATGTGGTGCAGGGGCGGCAGATGGCGGCGTACGACGGTGAGGTGGTCGTCTTCCTGATCGGGATGCGGGTCAACTCGGTGTTCAAGGTGCGTGAGTGGATGCCGGTGGCGAAGGCGATGGGCCCGATGCTGCAGCAGCTGATGAAGGACAAGGAGAGCGGACTGCTCGGTTTCCGGACGCTCCCGACCTGGCGCGGGGTCACGCTGATCCAGTACTGGGAGTCGATCGAGAAGCTCCAGGCGTTCGCGGGCGACAACGACCGGACGCACCGGCCCGCGTGGGTCGACTTCTTCCGCAACTCGTTCAAGGGCGGCGCGGTCGGCATCTGGCACGAGACGTACGTCGTACCGGCCGGCAACACCGAAACCATCTACGGCAACATGCCCCTGTTCGGCCTGGGCCGCGTCAAGGGCGTCCAACCGGTCAGCCAACGCACCGACACAGCAGCCCAACGCCTGCACCAAACCGAGTAGGCCGAGCTCGCCATGTAGTGCGGTTACAGTGCAGGCGTGCGGTTTATCCGGGACTTGTGGACGCTGTTGCAGCGTCGTGATTTCCGGCGGCTGTTCGCGGTGCGGCTGACGTCGCAGTTCGGCGACGGTGTCTTCCAGGTTGCCCTGGCGGCGTACGTGCTGTTCTCGCCCGAGCGGGCGCCGGACGCGGCGGCGATCGCGGGGCTGTTCGCGGTCGCGCTGCTGCCGTACTCGATCCTCGGACCCTTCACCGGCGTACTCCTGGACCGGTGGTCGCGCCGCCAGATCCTGTTCGCTGCGAACCTGACCCGCGCCGTGCTCGTCATCGGGGTCGGAGCGATCGTCGCGGCCGACAACGCCGGCGTGCTGTTCTACATCGCCGTACTGCTCACCCTCGGCGTCAACCGCTTCCTGCTCTCCGGACTGTCGGCCGGCCTGCCGCACGTCGTCGAGCGCGACGAGTTGGTGATGGCCAACGCGGTCACGCCGACGAGCGGTACGGCGTCCTTCCTGATCGGCGGCGGTGTCGGCGCCGGGGTGAAGCTGGTCGTCGACTCGGATCTGTCCGTCCTCGGACTGACTGTCGTCATCTACACCGCCGCCGCGCTGCTGGCCCTCCGCCTGCGGCGCGACCAGCTCGGCCCGGACCTGAGCGGCGACGAGCCCGGCATCGGCGAAGCGCTCCGGACCATCGCGGCCGGCCTGATCGACGGCGGCCGGCACCTCAAGGCACGCCCGCAACCGGCACTCGGCCTTGCCGCGATCGGCTCGCTCCGGTTCTTCTTCGGGTTGATGACGGTCGCGATGATCCTGCTGTACCGCAACTACTTCTACGGACCCGGACAGCTCGATCAAGCGTTCGGTGCACTGGCGATCGCGACCGGCGCGGTCGGAGCCGGGCTGTTCGTCGCCGCGCTGGTCACGCCGTGGGGCACTCGCGTGATGGCGCTCCGCCAGTGGATCACCTGGCTGTTCGTGGCTGCCGCGGTGGTGAGTGCAGTACCGATCGGGCTCTACACCAAGCCCGCGCTGGTGATCGGCGGGTTCCTCACCGGGTTCTGCGCGCAGGGCATCAAGATCAGCGTCGACACCCTCGTGCAGACGGGTATCGACGACGTGTACCGCGGACGGGTCTTCTCGCTGTACGACATGATCTTCAACGTCGGGCAGGTCTCCGCGGCCGCACTCGGCGCGGCGATCCTGCCCGACAGCGGGAAGTCCTACGCAGTACTGGCGTTCATCGTGGTCGGCTTCGCCATGACCGCTCTGGTCTACGGACGCCTCAGCTCACGTGCCGCGCAGCGCGGTGATCGGCTGGATGGCGGAGGCCTTCCAGGCGGGATACGTGCCGGCGACCAGACCGATGAACGCACCCAGCAGGGGTGAACCGAACGCCAGCCGGTTGTCGAGGATCGGCGTCCAGTCACGGATCCACGACACGCTCACGGTGAGGATCACGCCGACCGCCGTACCGAGCAGGCCGCCGAGGAACCCGACGATCACGCTCTCGACCAGGAACTGCACGGCGATATGTCTTCGCGCCGCGCCCAACGCTCTGCGCAGGCCGATCTCCGAGATGCGTTCCAGCACCGACAGCAGCGTGACGTTCGCGATGCCGAGACCGCCGACCAGGAGTGCGACCGCCCCGAGCAGCAGGAACAGCGCGTTCAGGTCGGACTCGACGCCCTTGCGGACCGCCCCCTGCTTCGGCGGAGCGTCGACGCGCAGCGTGCTCGGGTTGTTCGGCTCGATCGCGATCGGCGCCTGCTCGGCGATCAGTTGCGCCGCGCCGACCGCCGTCCGGATCTCGACCGCGTCCGGGGACTCCAGGTCGTAGGCGTTCCGGGCCGCACCGTTCGGCATGATCACGGCATCGTTGAGCTCCGCGCGACCGCTGACGGAGTCGAGGATGCCGATCACCGTGTACGGCTCGTCGCCGATGAAGACCGCGGGTTGCGAGTCGACCCGGTTGATGCCGAGCCGCTCGGCCGCATGCTTGCCGAGGACAACCACTTTGTCGGCGCGCTGGTCGTGGCCCGCGTCGAAGAACCGGCCGGTTCTGAGCGTCGCCCGTACGGCGTCCCACAGCCCGGCCGAACCGGCCATCACCTGCAGGGCCTTGCCGGCGCCGTTGTCCAGGCCGGTGACGTTCTGGACCAGATCATCGCCGATCTCCAGGTTGCTGACGGTACCGACCGCATCCACGCCGTTCAGCCGTTTGATGCGGTCGGGCGCATCCCACGGCAACTGCGTGGCCGCTTCGCCTTCCTGGCCGCCTTTGTCGTCCGGCTGTACGACGACGCGGGTGGCCGCGGCCAGGTCGAACCGCTGCGTGATCTGCCCGGCCGCGGTCTGCCCCAGTCCGACGGTCCCCACCAGTGCCGCAACTCCGAGCACGGTGCCGAGGGTGGTGAGGATCAATCGGGTCGGACGGGCAGCAACACCGGCCAGCGCTTCGTCCAGAAGATCCCGTATCGCGGGACGAGATCTCAGCCGACGGCGCCGGGAGCGGGTCGGGGTGGAGGACGACGCCGCTCCCGGCTGGTTGGTGGACGGCCCGCCGGCGGGATCCGGGGGGCCTGCTTGAGTTACCACTGGAGGGTGCCGTCGACGATGCGGACCTGGCGCTGGGCCCGGCGGCTGACGTGGGCGTCGTGGGTGATGACGGCCAGCGTCATGCCCTCGGAGTGGAGTTCGTCGAACACTTGCAGGATCGCCTCCGCGTTGGCACTGTCCAGGTTTCCGGTGGGTTCGTCCGCGAGCAGCAGGCTCGGCTCCGCGACCAGGGCCCGCGCGATCGCGACCCGCTGGCGCTCACCACCGGAGAGCGTCGTCGGCGCGAAGTCCATCCGGTGCGACAGGCCGACCCGGTCGAGCGCCACCCGGGCGCGGGCGAGACGCTCCCGGCGGGGCACACCGACGTACACCATCGACAGCGCCACGTTCTCCAGCACGGTCCGGTGGTCGAGCAGATGGAACGACTGGAACACGAACCCGATCCGCTCGCCGCGCAGTACGGCGCGACGCCGCTCCCGCAGGCTCATCGTGTCCACGCCGTCGAGCCGATAGACCCCGCCCGTCGGGTTGTCCAACAGCCCGAGCAGGTGCAGCAACGTCGACTTCCCCGACCCGGACGGACCGACGATCGACAGGTATTCGCCCGGCCCGATGGTCAGGTCGACCCCGTTGATCGCCCGTACTTCGGGCGGCCCCTCGAAGAACCGCCGTACGCCGATCATCTCGACCACCGGCGCCGGCAGGGCAACCGCTGTCGCACTCATCGTCCGACCACCACCTGATCGCCGTCGGACAACTTGGCATCGCCCTTCGGGGTGACCTGCGCGAACCCGTCCGCGGACAACCCGACCGTGACCGGCACGAGTTCCACCTGACCGTCCCGCAGTACTTCGACCCGCGAGCTGCCGTCCGACCCGGACGACAACGCCGCCAGCGGTACGGCGAGAACCTTGCCGCTGGTGCTCTTCACGGGGATCGTCACCCGCACGTTCGCCTCCCGCAGCAACGCCAACTGGCTCGCGGTCAACGTGTTCGGCGCGACCACGACGTCGTACGTGCTGCCGTTCTTCGCGACCCGGCGGACCTTCGCCGCGATCGCCGTCCCGTCGAGGTCGAGCGAGGCGACCATGCCCGCCTTCAATCGTTGCGCCGTCTCCGCGTCGACCTTCAGCGTCACGACCAGCGAGGAACCACTGGCCGACATCACCACGCCGTTCACCGTCCCGCCACGCTCCACCTTCACGTCGTCGACCCGGCGGGGCAGCGTCTTCACGTAGACCACCTCGGACACCGGCAGCGGCGTACCAGCCTTGAACTCGGCCTCGCTCTGGGCATCCTGAGCGTCCGACAGGTTCTCCTCCGCGTCATCCACAGCCCCCTGCTGCACCGAGGTGTCCTTCGCGTGTGCGGTCTTCGCCGCCTTCAACTGGGACTGCGCCTGCCGGAGCTGGTTCTTCGCGGCGTCGACCTGCTTCTTCGCCTGGTCGACGGCCTGCGTCAGCCGCTCCTCCGGCTCCGGGGCGTCGTACCCCGCCTCCTCGTACAGCTCCTCGACCGCGGCCGACGTCGCCAGGGTGTACTCGTCGTCGACGTCGCCGGGGTCGAACCCGAGCCGGTCGAGCGTCTGCTCCAGCTGCAGCACGTCCGGTCCTTTGCTCCCGGGCGAGAGCGTCCGGTACATCGGCAGTACGCCGGCCAGCCCGATCACCGGCCGCCCGGTGATCTCGAGCAGCGCTTTGCCCTCGATGATCGTCGACCCGACCGCCGGCACCTTCCCGGTGACGATCGGCGGCGTGGTCAGTCCGCTGGTCTCGACCCGGATGTTCACCGCGCCGTCGAACGAGGCGTCACCCCGGCCGACCACCTTGCTGGACAGCGCCTTCTTCGCCACCGGCACGGTGATCTGGGAGGCCTTCGGCGCCGCGGTCTTGGCCGCCGCGTCCTCCGGTGAGCTGATCCGGCTGCCCGCGGCCACGCCGACACCGAGCGAGACCACGGCGACCCCGGCCACCCCGACCAGGACCCGGCGCCGGGACTTGGGCGTAGCGGTCACCGGTTCGCCATCTCGTCGCGGTACGCCTCGAGCTCGGCCTTGTGCTGGTCGACGAACTCCTTCTCGGCGTCGTACTGCACCTTCTTGTACGCGTCGTCGTACCCCTTGGCCTTGCACTTCTGGTCCGCCACCGCGAGGTCGATCTCGAACTTGCGCAGCTCCGTCAGCTTGGCGGAGTCGACCTTGTCGAACGACGGCGGTCCGGTGATCGTCTTGGCGGGACCGGAACCCTTGGCCGGCGGCTTGTTCCCGGTCAGCGCGTCCAGCTTCTGCTGGACCTGGTTGCGCGGATCATCCACCTTCTTGAAGCCGGCGTGCCCGGCGTCGGCCAGGCAGTCGGACCAGGTGCTGGTCGCGTCCACGACCCGCTGGTCGCTCTCGATCCGCTTCTGCAGCGCCTGGATGTCCTTGAACAGACTGTCGAACTTCTTGAAGTCCGCCGCCCGGTCCTCGCCCTTGCCGTAGACCTGCTCGACCGCCTTGCCCCGGCAGCCCAGGTCCTGCTGCCCGGTGCTGGCGGGCCCGCCGCCGCTGCCCTGGACCACCACGGTGCCGTTCCCGGTCGCGTTCGGCCCGTTGAGCGCCTTGTCGTACGCCTTCTGCGCGGCCGGCGACAGCGCGGCACGGATCTTGGTGTTCGGGTTCGAG
Organism: Kribbella sp. NPDC051586; assembly: GCF_044453965.1. NCBI lineage: Bacteria > Bacillati > Actinomycetota > Actinomycetes > Propionibacteriales > Kribbellaceae > Kribbella > Kribbella sp. NPDC051586. The sequence continues at coordinate 1,283,424 of NZ_JBITDF010000001.1, forward strand.
TCGTCGTCCCCGGCCTTGGACCAGTCGATCGTGCTGATGCCGTACCCGTACTGCTGCGCGAACTTGTCCGGCGGCAGGTTGAACGCGTCGGTGAACTTGCTCTTCGCGTTCTGCTCCGGCGGTACGGCGACGTAGTCGAAGCCGGCCGCCTTCATGCAGGCGGCGGTGGCGTCCTCGACCTTGCGCTGCTTGGCCAGCTCCTCCTCGCTCGGCTGCTGCGAACCGCCGGCCCGGACCGCGATCTTGAACCCACCGCCCGACGAACTCGCGAATCCGTCGCCCATGTACTCCGCGAGCGGGCTCTTGTCGCTGTTCTGGTCGCCGGACGCGACCGGCGCCTTGTCGTTCCCGCAGCCGGCCACGGCGAGCACGGCCAGGATGGCTAGAGCGGACGCAGTTCGTGAGGTCTTCATGGCGGTCGAGCGTGCCGCCGGGGCGGTGAAGAACCTGTGAAGGACCGGTATGCACCTGATGCTCTCAGCCGATCTTCATCGGATTCTCATCATGTTCGGGGACATTGAGGGCTATGCCAGCACGGATCCTGGTCGCCGAAGACGACCTGAAGCAGGCGGAGCTGATCCGGCGGTATCTCGAGCGGGAGGGGCATCTGACCGTCGTGGTGCACGACGGGCGGGCCGCGATCGACGAGGCCCGCCGGCGCAGTCCGGACCTGCTGGTGCTCGACGTGATGATGCCGAAGGTCGACGGTCTCGACGTCTGCCGGGTACTGCGTGCCGACGGCCCCGGCGACTCGGGGGTGCCGATCATCATGCTGACCGCCCGCTCGACCGAGGACGACCTGCTGCTGGGGCTCGATCTGGGCGCGGACGACTACTTGACCAAGCCGTACAACCCGCGCGAGCTCGTCGCCCGGGTGCGGACCGTGCTGCGGCGTACCCGGGTGCGCGCCGAGGGCGAGGTGTACCGAGTGGGCGAGCTGGAGATCGATCCGGGCCGGCACGAGGTCCGGCTGGCGGGGCAGTTGATCGAGCTGACGCCGGCAGAGTTCAAGATCCTCGCCTGCCTGGCCGCGTCGCCGGGGCGGGCGTTCTCCCGGCAGCAGCTGCTCGAGCACGCGTTCGGGTTCGACCACTACGTGTTCGACCGGACGGTCGACGTACACGTGATGAACCTGCGCAAGAAGATCGAGCCGGCCACCGCTCCGACGTACCTGAAGACCGTGTACGGCGTCGGGTACAAGCTGGCCGACAAGGTGGTCAGCCATGCGTCGTAGCGTGCTGGTCCGGTTCCTGGGGTTGTCGCTCGCGGTCGCGCTCGGCGCGGTGATCGCGACCGCGTTGATCGCGACGTACAGCACGTCGGAGAAGCTGCAGGGCGAGATGGACGCGAACACCGGGCAGCTCCAGGTCGACGGTGAGATCTACAGCCAGCTGTCGCGGTACGCCTCGGACCATCCGAGCTGGTCCGGTGTGGACAAGCTGGTGCACGACCTGGCCGGCAAACTCGGCCGCCGGGTCGCGGTGACCACCGATGACGGCTCGGTGATCGCGGACTCGGCCCGGATGCTCGGCGCCGCTCCCCAGCTCCCTTCGGTGCCCGCAGCAACCATCGACGCCCGGAACGTTGCCGTGAGCAAGTTGGCGGGCGCGATGAACGTGTACTCCGCCCGCAAGACCATCGCCGCCGGGGAGCCTGGTGGTTTCGTCGCGACCGCGGCCTTGATCGCGCCGTACGGCGGCTACCCCGGCTGGGGCATGACGGAGGAGGAGACTCGGCAGCGCGACCAGCTCGCCCGCCAGTCGATGAACTGCTACAACGCCAAGGGCAAGGCGGCGACCGTGATCCAGGCAGGCGGCGGCGTTCCGCAGGTGATGATCGAGTCGAAGGAATCACTGGCCGGGGTTCAGGTGAAGGCCAGCGCCCTGGCCAAGGACGAGTGCACGCCGCCGGGGCTGAACGCACCGAGCGCCAAGGCGAAGATCGTGAACGACGACGAGATCCGGCGCGCGGCGGGGTGCCTGGACGCCGCCGGGCTGACGTACAACATCAACGAATTCGAGGGCCTGAAGGCGGTCGAGCCGAAGACCGAGGGCGACGCCGGAGAGGCGTTCGACAACTGCGCGACCCAGGCCCGGGTGCAGGCGTTGACGCCGTACGTCGCTCCGCCGGCGAAGCTGTATCTCGGGGCGAAGAGCACGTTCAACGTGTTCTCGGGTGAGGGCCTGCTGCGGACGGCGGCCACCGCGCTCGGCGTACTGCTGATCGCGGCGCTGGTGATGATCTTCGCCGGGCGGCGGCTGGTACGGCCGATCGTGGCGCTGACCGGCGCGGCGCAGCGGATGCGGAACGGCGACCATGCGGCCCGCGTACCGGTGAGCGGGAAGGATGAGGTCGCGCGGCTCGGGCACGCGTTCAACGACATGGCCGAATCCATCCAGCGGCACGACTTCCAGCGGAAGGCGATGGTGAGCGACGTCGCGCACGAGCTGCGTACGCCGCTGGCCAACATCAAGGGATATCTCGTCGCGTCCGAGGACGGCGTGGTGCCGCTCGACAGCGAGCTCGTCACGTCGCTGCTGGAAGAGACAGATCTCCTCGAGCACCTGGTCGCGGACCTGCAGGACCTCGCGCTGGCGGACGCCGGCATGCTCCGCCTGCACCCGGCCCCCCGCGACCTGACCGAACTCGCGCAGCAAGTCGTCGCCGCCCACCGGCCGACGGCCGACGCTGCCGACGTGACTGTCACTGCTGTTGGTGAGCCCTCCGCAGCGACGGTCGACAGCGCACGCATTCGTCAGGCGTTGGGCAACCTCGTCTCGAACGCCATCCGCTACACGCCGCCCGGTGGCACCGTGGTGGTCGGCGTACGACGGGTCGGCGACGGCTACACCGTGAGCGTCACCGACAACGGCACCGGAATCGCCGAGGAGCACCTGCCGTACGTGTTCGACCGCTTCTACCGGGCCGAGCATTCCCGTAGCCGCAGTACCGGCGGCAGCGGCCTGGGACTGGCGATCACCAAGCACCTGGCCGAGGCACACGGCGGGACGATCGCCGTCACCAGCCGCCTGGGATCCGGGTCCACCTTCACGATCTGGCTCCCTGCGGCTGCCACACTGTCCGGGTGACACAGCCTCCGCACCCGTCCGGACCTCAGAACAGTGGCTGGCAGCAACAGCCCCCACCCGGCTCGTGGGATGGACGGGGGTATGCGCCCGGGTTCGAGCCGCGCGGGCCGCGTCGGTCGCGGACGACCTTGTACGTGGTGCTCGCCGCAGCAGGGGTCATCGTGCTTCTCGGCGTCGTCGCGCTGGTTCTTCCGGGCCTGATGGGCGGCGACGACGACCAGGGCAGCGGCCCGACCGCACCATCCCCGGCCGCGGCTCGGCCGGCTGGCTCACCGCAACCGGCAGCCCAGCAATCGGAGACCCCCGGCGGCCCGCGCCTCACCGAGGCCACAACGCTCGCCACCAGGTTCCTCACCTTCCTCAACGCGAACGACCAGAAGCACGCCACCGCACTCGGCTGCGCGGACAGCAAGAACCTGCTGGCAGGTCAGCTCCTGGTGATGGTCGACCCGCCGACCAGGCTGACGGTCAGCGGACCCGCCGCGTCGGTGACGAGCTACTACCCGCGGATCTCGGTCCCGTTCTCCGGCACCACGAAGGGCGGCGCCCCGCTCGCGGGTACCGTCGACATCATGGACTCACCGTCCCTCCCGCTCTGCGTCCGCCTGACCTCGCTCGCGCCCTGATCGGGATGGCACCGAGGAAGGCCCGTGTGGCCGACGTCCACGAGATCGCGTCGGCGATGCCGCACGTCACCAAGTGGGAGCGCGACGACGGTTCCGATCGCCCGGTGTACCAGGTCGGCGGCAAGTCGTTCGTGTTCTTCCGTACGCCGCGCCCGGACGCGACCGATCCGGTCACCGGTGAGAAGTACGACGACGTGATCATGATCTGGGTCGAATCCGAGGACGAGAAGCTCGCCCTCGTTTCGGACGAGTCGAACCCGTTCTTCACCACGCCCCACTTCGACGGCCACCCATCGGTCCTGATCCGCGGCAGCGAACTAGGCGAGATCTCGAAGCAGGAGCTGGCCGAGATCATCCAGGACGCATGGCTCTCCCGGGCCTCCAACCGCCGAGCCACGACGTGGCTGAAAGAACATCGGTTGAGCTGACTTGGCTGCCACACTGTTCCTGTGAGCTCAACGCCACCGGGGCCGAACTACAGCTGGCAACCTCAACCCGGCAACTTCACATCGGCACCTCCGTACGGCCGGCCGCCCAAGAAGAGCCGGGCCGGCCTGATCATCGTGCTGATCGTGCTCCTCATCGTCGTTGCCGTCGGCGCCATCGGCGTACTCGCCTACCGCCTCGTCGCCGACCATCAGGACTCCAAGTCCGGCCCCGCCCCGAGTACGTCGGTCGCACCCCCGCCCGCGACCAGATCCACCCGGACCGTTCCGTCCAAACCCGCGCCCACCACCCCCGCGAAACCCACGAGCGCGCCGACGACCACGGCAACAAGTCCGGTGACGACCGCCGCCGACCTGGGCCGCCGTTTCGTTGCCCAACTCAACGCCAACAGCTCGAAGGGCGCCGCTGCCTACGCCTGCAAGGGCTCAGAGCAACTGATCCCTCTCCTGATGCGAAGCCTCCTCGGTCCGCCGACCAAACTGACCGCCGGCGCCCCCCTCGGCCAGGCACCCTCGTTCGTGATCCCGCTGTCCGGCACCTCCAAGGGCGCAACCGTCAGCGGCACCCTCCTCATCCAGAAACTCGGCCCAGACCCGATGTGCGTCCAGGTCTTCACCATCACCACCAGAACAACCTCAGGCTGAGTTCGGGGCCAGGGCTCGAGCGGTGTCCAGCAGGCTGGTGCCGGTCGGGAGGGCGGCGATGATCGGGGTGTCGAGGCCGTTCTCCACGTAGCGGTTGATGTGGGCGCGGCATTCGGCGGGAGTGCCGTGGACGATGAGCGCGTCCAGGACCTCGAGCGGTACGGCGGCCATCGCGGCGTTGCGGTCGCCGGCGGCCCAGGCGTCGCGCATCGGCTTCATCGCCGTACCGCGGCCGAGCCAGTCGTGGAAGGCGGCGTACCCGGGCACCGTCAGGTACGTCGCGATCAGGAAGCGCCCGATGTTGCGCGCCATCTCCGCGTCCTCGGTGACGCAGACGAAGATCCGCGCGGCCAACTCCTTGTCCGGGCCGAGCTCGGCGCGGACCTGTCGTACGTCGTCCGCCGACAACCAGTTCGTGATCGCCCCGTCCGCCTCCCGGGCAGCCAACCGCAGCATCTGCGGTCGCAACGCGGCGAGCATGATCGCCGGCGGCACGTCCGGCGCCTTCTCCAACCGGAAGCGATTGATGGTGAAGCTGTCGAACGACCCGTCCACCTTCTCGCCGGCGAACGCCTGCCGGAGGAACCGCAGTACGTCGCGGGTCCGCGCCAGCGGCGGGTCGTACGCGATCCCGTTCCACCCGGTCACGATGGTCTCCGACGACGCCCCGATCCCGAGCACGAACCGGCCCGGCGCGAGGTCCGCCAACGCCGCCGCACTCATCGCCAATGCCGCTGGCCCGCGGGTGTGCACCGGTACGACGGCCGTCCCCAGCCGCAACCGCGCGTCCCACTCGGACGCGAGGACCAATGGCGTGAACGCGTCCGCGCCCGCCACCTCCGCCGACCACAGATCGGTGTACCCCAACTCGAACAACTCGGAGATCAGCGAGCGGTGGTCCCGCAGCGGCACGCCGGTCAACGGAACAGTCAGACCCCAGCGCATCACAGCATCCTCTTCAGTACGGCGAGCGGCGCGAACCGCATCACCTGAGCCAGCGGCGCCCACGGCCACGACGGCACGTACGCCTTCGCCTTCTCGGACTCGATCGCGGCCACCATCGCCCGCACGCCCGGCACGGTGTCGACGATCAACGGCGTGTGCGCGACCCGCTCGTTCATCTCGGACCGGATGTACCCGGGGTAGATCGTGCTGACCTTGATCGGCTTGCCGAGCAGCTCCATCCGCAGCCCTTCGGCGAGCGACGCGATGCCGGCCTTCGTCGCGGCGTACGTCGTGACCGTCTTCGGGAGGCCGCGGAGCCCCGAGATCGACGAGATGAAGACCAGATGGCCGGCGTTCCGCGCCCGGAACAGCTCCATTGCCGCCTCCGCCTGGGCGAGCGCGCCGACGAAGTTCGTCAGCGCGGTCTCCCGGTTCGCGTCGAACCGGCCGGTGCCGAGCGGCGCGCCCTTGCCGAGACCGGCGTTGACGATGATCCGATCCAGCGGCAGCTCGGCGTCGATCTTGCGGAACACCTCGAACAACTGAGCGTGATCGTTCACATCCAGACTGTGGATAACCACCTGAAGCTGTGGATAACGTTCGGTCAGCTCGGCCTGCAGCGCTTCGAGCCGGTCGGTCCGGCGGGCGGTCAGGGCCAGGTTGTGGCCCTTCGCGGCGAACTGCCGGGCCATCTCCGCACCGAGCCCGGAGCTGGCGCCCGTGATCAGGATGTTCCGTCGCATCGCAGTCCTATCTATAGGAGAGCATCTCGCTGCCAACGTGGACGTGCTCGTTGTAGCTCACCACAGTCAGCCCACCGCGCCCGGACACGACCTTGGTGACCGCGGTGTTGATCGTGACCGGGTTCAGCTTCGCCCACAGCCCGTTGCCACCGGACAGCAGCCGGCTCACCACGGCCGCGATCGGCCCGCCGGAGGTGAACACCAGCGCCGTTCCACCCTTCCCGAGTCGCTCGGCCGTACGTCGTACCGCCGCCTCGGACCGCTCACAGAACGCCTCGAAGGACTCGGTGTATCCGTCACCACCGTCGATCCAGCACTGCGTGGCCGCGGTGAACATGTCCTGGAACGCCCGCTGCGGATTCCCGGTCCGCGCCAGATCAGCAACCATCACCGCACGCACGCGGTACGCCGGTTTGTGCGCGATGATCACCTGCTCGTGGTCGAACTCGTCGTACCCGTTGTCGACCTCTGGGGTGAATCCGGCGAGCGTCGCCGTCTGCTGATGTCTGCGCATCGAGCCGGAGATCACCAGGTCCGGCTTCACGTCGGACAGCGTCTCGCCGAGCCGTAGCGCCTGCTTCTCACCGAGCGATGACAACTTGTCGTAGTCGCGGGCGCCGAAGGACGCCTGCGCGTGGCGGATCAGGTAGATGGCCGCCATCTACGCCTGCCGGATGATGCGACGGCAGCGGCGCTCGAGCAGGTTGACCGGGAGCCAGAAGCTCTTGAACCGCGGATTCCGGGTCTGCTTGTGGTGGTAGCGGTAGTAGATCTGCTGCGCGATCACCGCCAGCCGGAACAGCCCGAACACCTCGTAGAACGCCCAGTTGTCCGCCACGAGCCCGGACCGCTTCGCGTAGTACTCCACGATCTCGTCGCGCGTCAGCATCCCCGGCACGTCAGACGGTTGCAGCCTGAACCGGCGGAAGGCCCAGTCGTCGTCGGCCTGCACCCAGTACGCGAGCGCGCTGCCGAGATCCATCAACGGATCGCCGAGCGTGGCCAACTCCCAGTCGAGTACGCCGACCACGCGCAGCGGATCGTCCGGTGCGAGTACGACGTTGTCGAGGCGGAAGTCGTTGTGGATAACGCACGTCCGGACGTCGGCCGGCTGGTTCGCCGCGAGCCACGCCATCACCCGCTCGTAGCTGGGAACGTTCCAGGTCTTGGCCTTGCGGTAGCGGTCGGACCAGCCGGTGACCTGGCGTTCGACGTACCCGACGCCGCGGCCGAGCTCGGACAGGCCGGCCGCCTCGGGATCGACCGCGTGCAGCTCGGAGAGCGTGTCGATCAAGGTGAAGCCGAGCTGCCTGGTCTGCTCCGGGGTGAGGTCGACGCCCAGCTCGTGGTGCCCGGGGATCGTGCCGGCGACCCGCTCCATCACGTAGAACTCGGAGCCGATCACGCCGCCGTCGTTGCAGTGGGCAACCATCTCGGGGACGTAGCGGAACACCGGCTTCAGACCCGCCTGGATCCGGTACTCGCGGCCCATGTCGTGCGCGCTCTTCGCCTTCGTCCCGGCCGGCGGGCGGCGCAGGATGAGGTCGTGGCCCTGGTACCTCAAGAGATAGGTCAGGTTGGACGCGCCGCTGGTGAACTGCTTGACCTCGGGCAGGCCGTCCGGCAGCTCCGTCCGCTGCCGCAACCAGGCGTCGACCGCCGGCACGTCGAAGGCATCCTCACTGCGGACCGCCCGCGCGCCATCACCCATTCGACGTCTCGGCCCGCTGCCGGGCGCGCTCCGCGATCTTGCGCATCTGCCGGTTGTACAGCGGTCTCGCGAAGCGCTTGGTGCGCCACGCCATCGCGGCCGGCCGGTCCGGGATGATCAGGAACTGCTTCTTCTTGATCCCCGCGAGTACGGCGGTCGCGATGTCGTCGGCGGACCGCGGCGACTTCTCGATCAGCTGTCGCGCGGTCACTCCCATCGCACTGTCCGCGCCGCGGATCGAGTCGGCGAGGTTGGTCCGGAAGAACGACGGGCAGACCACGGACACGGTCACGCCGTATGGATGGAGCTCGTGCGACAGCGTCTCGGACAACGCGACCACGCCGGCCTTCACCGTGTTGTACGAGCTCATCATCGGCGGGTGGACGAGCCCGGCCGCGGACGCGGTGTTCACGATGTGGCCGGAGTGCTGGCGTTTGAACAGCGGGGCGAACGCGCGGCAGCCGCGCACCACACCCATCAGGTTGATGTCGACGACCCGGTCCCATTCGTCCAGCGTCTCGACGTCGATCCGGCCACCGGTCGCGATCCCGGCGTTGTTCACCAGGATGTCCAGGCCGCCCCAGTGCTCCTCGCACCACGCGACCGCGGCATCCCAGTCCTCCGGGCGGCGCACGTCCAGCTTGAGGTACGCCGTACCCTCGCCGTCCTCGCCCACATCTGTCGACAGGACTTGGTGGCTTTCGGCAACGAACTTGGCGACCAGCGCCGCACCGAGCCCACTAGCGGCGCCGGTGACGAGGACTCGGCTCACTTGGCCTCCTGAGCAGCAGACAGGTACGACGCGAGCTCGATCCTCGCGATCACCCCACGATGCACCTCGTCCGGCCCGTCGGCCAGTCGCAACGCGCGCGCACTCGTCCACGCGGCCGCGAGTGGGAAGTCGTCGGACAGCCCGCCGCCGCCGTGCAGCTGGATCGCCATGTCGATGACGTCCTGCGCCATCCGCGGTACGGCGACCTTGATCTGGCTCACCTCGCTCAACGCACCAGCGAGCCCTTCGGTGTCCAGCAGGTACGCCGTTTGCAGCACGAGCAAGCGTGCCTGGTTGATCGCGATCCGCGCGTCGGCGATCCGCTCGCGGTTGCCGCCGAGGTTCACCAGCGGTTTGCCGAACGCAGTACGGCTGGTGCCACGCTTCAGCGCAAGCTCGAGCGCCTTCTCCGCGAGGCCGATCAGCCGCATGCAGTGGTGGACGCGCCCCGGACCGAGGCGGCCCTGCGCGATCTCGAACGCCCGCCCCGGTCCCATCAGGATGTTCGATGCCGGGACGCGGACCTCGGTGAACGAGACCTCGCCGTGGCCGTGCGGTTCGTCGTACCTGCTCATCGCCGGCAGCAGGCGCTCGACCTTCACACCCGGGGTGTCGCGCGGGACGAGGACCATCGTGTGGCGTGCGTACCGGTGGGCGTCGGGGTCGGTCAGGCCCATGAAGATGAGCAGCCGGCAGTCCGGGTGGCCGACGCCCGTGCTCCACCACTTGCGGCCGTTGATCACGACCTCGTCGCCGTCGATGACCGCGGTCGCCTCCATGTTGGTGGCGTCGGACGACGCGACATCCGGCTCGGTCATGCAGAACGCGGACCGGATCGTGCCGTCGAGCAACGGCTCCAGCCACTGCTTCTTCTGCTCGTCGGAGCCGTAGCGGAGCAGGACCTCCATGTTGCCGGTGTCCGGCGCGTTGCAGTTGAAGATGTACGGCGCGATGAACGACCGGCCGGTCAGCTCGGCGATCGGGGCGTAGTCGAGGTTGCTCAGGCCTTCGCCGTACTGCTCGTTGCCCGGCTCGGCGGGTGGCAGGAACAGGTTCCACAGGCCGGCGTCGCGCGCCTTCGCCTGCAGGTCCTTGACCATCGGTTGCGGCTGCCAGGGATCACCGGCGGATCGGATCGCGCTGTGCAGTTCCGCCTCGACCGGCTCGATCTCGCTGCGCAGGAAGGCGTCCACCCGCGCGATCAGATCCTGAGCTCGGGCCGAAGGTTCGAACCCCATCAAGACTCCTCTCCTCGCCTTGACCGTAGCTCAGCTTCTAAGCAATGCTCAATAGCATGGATCACCGGCTGTCGGCGGACGACCGCAAGAAGCAACTGGTCAAGATCGGCCTGATGATGCTGCGGACCAAACCGATCCACGAACTGTCGATCGATGCCATCGCCGGCCAGGCCGGGATCTCCCGAGGCCTGCTGTTCCACTACTTCCCGAGCAAACGCGACTACTACGTCGCCGTCATCTCCGCCGCCGGCCGCCGCCTCCTCCGCGTCACCAAGCCGGACGAGTCGCTCCCGCCCGAGGAGCAGCTCCGCGAGATGCTGACCCAGTTCGTCGCCTTCATCGAGCGCCGGCGTCCTGCGTATATCTCGTTCGTCCGCGGCGCGGCAGGTGGCGACGACTTCGCCGTCGAGGTGTACGACGAGACCCGGGCCGGTCTGACGAAGCGCGTGCTGACGTACATCGGCACGCCCGAGGTGGCTGACGATCCCAAGTCACCCGAGTATCTGCGGATCCACGCGTGGCTCTCGTACGCCGAGGACCTGGCGATCGAGTGGTCCGGGTTGCGGGAGGAAGACCGCCCGTACACCGCGGACTACTTGATCAACCACGCCATCGAAGCCCTCCACACCCTCCGCAAGCTGTAACTAGCGGTCGTCGGCGGAGGGTCGGGGAACCTCCTGCGTGACACGTGGAGAGGTGGGACCTACGGGAGGAGCTCTGGGGTGAGGTCTGGGGTGGACATGTCGGGGTCGAAGGGGAACAGGGGGCGGAGTACGCCGTGGTGGCCGAGGCGGAGGAGGTCTTGGTCGACGCCGCCGGGGGTTAGGGCCAGGAGCCAGTCGGCGGCGAGGTTGTAGAGCTCTGGCTCCAGGTAGCCGATCTTCACGATGACGAGGTCCGTCGCAGCCGGGTCCAGGCCGAGGAGGGTGAAGTCGGCGATGTGGTGGTACGGCTTGCGGCGGGAGGTCAGGATGCTGTGCAAACCGCCGACCTGGACGACGGCGACGGTGCCGCCGACCGGGTCCTCCGAGAGGGAGAAGACGGTGCCGGACATCTCGGCCGGACCTGCCGGACCGGAGTCGACCTTGCCACCGGCGGCGACCTCGACCGGATTGCCGACGCCCGCTGCAACGCAGGCCGCGACGGCTTCGGGGTCGACGATGCTGGCGTGGATGGCGGTGGCCTTCCCCGAGGTGAGTTCCTCGATCTTGAGCAGCTCGGCCAACGTCCACGACGTGTCGTCAGCGCCGCCGGCGGTCGGGTTGTCACCGGAGTCGCTGATCACGAACGGGCGCGCCGTACTCGCGAGACCCGCCGACACGCACTCGGCCAGCGTCCCGGTCGGCGCGACGAACTCGAACCCGTCGCGCGCCTCCCAGTACAGGCGGGCCAGTTCGTTGGCGCGCTCGACGATCAGTGACTGGTCGTCCCCGGTGACGACGACAGCAGCCCGGCACCGCGGCTCGTCGGCCCACGCGTACCCGACCCACACGGCCGCATCCAGCACCCCGGGCTCGTCCGCGATCTCCGCGACCCGCCGATAGATCGACTTGGCCGGCTCGAGGCGGGTCGACGCCTTCTCACCGGGCAGCAGCACCGGGATCTGGATCCACGCCTTGCCCGGCTTGCCCAGCCCGGACCGCATCCGCTCGACGAGGTTGCGCAGCGCCCGCTCGCGGCTCTCCATCGCGTCCTCGTGCGGCGCCATCCGGTAGCACGTGATCAGATCCACCGCCGTACCGAGCTCGCGCGACACGTTCCCGTGCAGGTCCATCGACGCGGACATGAGTACGTCGGGACCGAGCACGGCCCGGATCCGCGTGGCCAGATCGGCCTCCGCGTCCTGCCGGCCGACCACGCTCATCGCGCCGTGGATGTCGAAGAAGAACCCGTCCAGCTGACCGGCCCCTTCGAGGCGGGTGATGATCTCCGCCGACAGGTCGTCGTACACCTCCGGCAGCACGGCGCCGCCGGGCAGCGACCGCGCGTGCAGCAGCGGGACCCACTCGATCCCTTGCGCCCAGTCCTTGCCGAGGAACTCGTACCGCTCCATCAGGTGATCCCCACGCCGTACGTCGAAATCGGCCAGCCCGGCCCGATGCGGCGAGAACGTACTGGACTCGATGGCGATCCCGGCAATGCCGATCCGAAGGTTCATGACTAAAACCTGCCACAACCGAGCCGTTTCGCGCACTCCCCAACTCCACATCCGGACACAGCTCGCCGAGTCGTGGCGTTTGGCTGGGCGCCCCAACCGCGAGTCGTGGATCGCGGTGAAGATTTCCGACCGATTTTCACGACTCGACGGAGGGAATCAGGCCGAGGCTGGAGGGGCGGAGGAGGTTGAGGCGCGGGGGATCAGTTCGGTGGCCAGCTCGACGTGGAGGGCCTCGAGTTCGTGGTGGTCCAGGAGACGGGTCAGGAGGCTGACGGCCATTCGGCCCATTTCCTGCAGCGGCTGGCGGACCGTGGTGAGTTGGGGCCTGGTCGCGCGGCTGAGGTCGAGGTCGTCGAAGCCTGCGATCGAGAGGTCGCGCGGGACCGACAGGCCGCGTTCGGCGGCGGCTTGAAGTGCGCCGATCGCGGCCTTGTCGTTGAACGCGACCAAGGCGGTCGGGCGCGGGTCGCGGTCGAGGAGCTCCAAAGCCGCCCGGTAGCCGTGCTCAGTCGTCGGTTGATCGTGGCGGACCAGCGCCGGGTCGGGCAGGATCCCGGCGTCGGCGAGGGCGGCGGCGTGGCCGCTGAGCCGGGCGTCCGCGGCGAGCCATTCGCGTGGGCCCGCGATGACGCCGATGCGGGTGTGGCCGAGCGCGGTCAGGTGAGCCGTGACCTGGCGGGCGCCGGAGTGGTGGGCGGCGGAGACCGACGGGATGTCGCGGGGCAATGCTGTCCGCGGATCGACCACGACGAACGGGAAACGCCGCGAGCTCAGCCGGACCAGGTCCTCGCGTGGCTCCGGCGGAAGGATGAGTACGGCGCCGCCGATGTCCCGCCGGGATGCCAGATGAGGCAGAACGGGATCGTCCTGCGTAGCTTCGCCGGCGTTGAGGATCACCTGTCGTCCGTGCCGGTCCAAGGTCTCGGCGATCGAGGAGACGATCAGGCCGAAGTAGTCGGTGAGCACGTACGGGCAGCGCACGTAGACGGCGCCCTCGACCGGTTTCGCCGTACCACCGCGAGGGGCGGGCGCGCGCAGGCCGAGCTCTTCGATCGCCTGCTCGACCAGCCGACGGGTCTCGGGCGCGACGCTGCCCTGCTGGTTGAGCACCCGGGACACGGTTGCGATGGACACCCCGGTCGCCGCGGCGACGTCCCGGACGGTCGCCCTAGTGCGAGGCATTTGTTACATCCGAACGTTTCACGCTCAGCACTCTAGACCTACGCTCCCAGACCTTGACAGTGCTCAATCGTGGGCGTGTCCTGTGGCCGTTTGTTTCATCCCTGAGGAGTGCGATGAGAACACCCGCCTTCGGCGTCGCCCTTGCTCTCACGGTGGCGTCACTCACCGGTCCCGCCCGGGCCCATCCCCCGACGACCCAGGCCAGCGTCTGGGTCACCACTCCGGACCGCGCCGAGCTCCTGCACGAGCGCGCGCCGGTCACGTTCCACGACGGGGCGAGCGATCTGACCACGATCACGGTCGACCCGCGGACGTCGTACCAGACCATGGACGGCTTCGGGGCCTCGATCACCGACTCGTCCGCGAACGTGCTCTACCGGCTCAGCCCGGCCGATCGCGAGCAGACGATGCGCAAGCTCTTCGATCCCCGCCAAGGGATCGGGGTCAGCTTCCTGCGCCAGCCGGTCGGCTCGTCCGACTTCACCGCCGCGGCCGAGCACTACACGTACGACGACGTACCGGCCGGCCAGACCGACTTCGGGCTGAAGCACTTCACCATCGCGCACGATCAGCAGCAGGTGCTGCCGCTGCTGCGCCGGGCGAAGCAACTCAATCCGGCGCTCAAGGTGATGGCGACGCCGTGGAGTCCGCCGGCGTGGATGAAGACCGCTGACTCACTCGTCGGCGGCCGGCTCAAGGACGACCCGAAGGTGTACGACGCGTACGCGCGCTACCTGGTCAAGTTCGTCCAGGCGTACGCGAAGGCCGGTGTACCGGTCGACTTCCTCTCGATCCAGAACGAGCCGCAGAACCGCAAGCCGAGCGCTTACCCGGGCACGGACATGCCGGTCCGGCAGGAAGCAGCAGTGATCACCGCCCTGGGTCCACTGCTGCAAAAGACCAGTCCGCGTACGAAGATCCTCGGCTACGACCACAACTGGACCACGCATCCCGGTGACATCGCCTCCACCCCGCCAGGTGAGGACCCGGAGACGGACTACCCGTACAAGCTGCTCCAGACCTCAGCGGCCAAGTGGATCGCGGGTACGGCGTACCACTGCTACTCCGGCGACCCGTCGAAGCAGACCGATCTGCACAACGCGTTCCCGTCGAAGGGGATCTGGTTCACCGAGTGCTCCGGGTCGCATGGGCCGACGGACACCCCGCCGCAGATCTTCCGCGGCACGCTCACCTGGCACGCCCGCACGCTGATGCTCGGTACGACGCGCAACTGGGCCAAGTCGGTCGTCAACTGGAACATCGCACTCGACTCCACCGGCGGCCCGCACCTCGGCGGCTGCGACACCTGCACCGGTCTGGTCACGCTGCAGCCGGACGGAACGGTGACGACGGACGCGGAGTACTACACGATCGGCCACCTGTCGAAGTTCGTGAAGCCGGGCGCGGTGCGGATCGGGAGTACGTCGTACGGGACGACGGGATGGAACGGGCAGCTGATGTCCGCCGCGTTCCGCAACCCGGACGGTAGTACAGCGCTCGTGGTGCACAACGAGAACGACGACCCGCGATCGTTCGCCGTGGCGGTCGGCGGGAAGTCCTTCGAGTACGAGCTGCCTGGCGGATCGATCGCCACCTTCACCTGGGACCGCCTCAACGTCGACGTACCGCAGCAGTTGCCGCTCGCAGGTGCGACAGCAAGCGTGAACGGAGCAGATGCCGGTCTGCTGGTCGACCAGGACGGGTCGACGGTGTGGCAGAGCAAGGAGGCGCAGGCACCGGGTCAGTGGGTACAGGCGGACCTCGGCAGGGCGCAGACGTTCCGCGAGGTCGCACTGGACAGCGGCGGGAACGTCGGCGACTACACACGCGGCTACGAGGTTGCTGTCAGCAAGGACGGTGTCAGCTGGCAGACCGTTGCGTCAGGCACTTCCACCGGGCAACTCACCACGGTCAGGATGCGGTCGACGCATGCAAGGTACGTCCGGGTCACGTCGACCGGGAGCGCCGGCAACTGGTGGAGCCTGGCGGATCTGCGGGTCTATCGCTGAGCCTCGATCCAGCACGCCACTGCGGCGGCCTTCTCGTTGCTTGCAGCAATGATCTGCAAGCCGACGGGGAGGCCGTCGGTCGGTAGCGGCATGCTCACCGCAGCGTGCCGGGTGAGGTTCGCCAGGCGGGTGTTGTTGAGCAGCTGCTTACGCACCTCGAGGCCGCCGTCGGCCGTAGCTGCTGCGGTGATGAGCGGTGCGGTCGTCAGGACGGTCGGCGTGAGCACCGCGTCCACCTGCTGCAGGAGCTCGTCCAGCTCGCGAGTGATGAGTACTGCGTCTTCCTGTGCCCGCGTGTAGTCCGCCGGCTCCACGGCCGACGCCTCCAGGAGACGCTGCCGGACGTCTGGCTGGTACCGGTCCTGGGAACGACCTGCGTGATTCGCGACTGCTTCAGGCCCTTGCAGGTTGGCTGCTGTGGTGAAGCTGTGCGACCAGTCGGGTAGCTGCACCTCAAGCGCGTCAAAGGACTCCAACGCAGCAGACCACGCCGGGCGTGCCTCGGTGGTGAGCTGGAGGTACTCCGGGTTGGTTGCCACACCTAACCGGGGCTCCAACAGGTCGAGGGCCTCCAGCCCGCCCAGAGCGGTGAGCGCGTAGGCGGCGTCTGCGGCCGTGCGAGTCAGGACGCCGACGTGGTCCAGCGACTGCGACAGCGGGAACACTCTGTCTGCCGGGATCGTGTTGTACGACGGTTTGAAGCCGACCACCCCGCACAGCGCAGCGGGGATGCGCACCGAACCCGCAGTGTCCGTACCGATCGCCAGCGGCACCACACCAGCCGCCACTGCGGCAGCTGACCCGGAGCTGGAGCCGCCGGTCATCCGCGACGGGTCATGCGGGTTCCGGCAGGGTCCGACGCGGTTCGACGTACCTGTGCAGCCGTAGGCGAACTCGTGGGTGTGTGACAGCCCGATGACGATCGCACCGGCCGCCCGCAGCCGCCGTACGACCTCAGCGTCCTGCTGGCCGATCTCATCCATGGCCGCGGACCCGCAGCGGTACGGCAGACCTTCGACCTCGACGATCTCCTTCACCAGCACCGGCACACCCGCCAGCGCCCCGGACCGGTCGTGCGCGGCGGCAGCCTTGCGCGCTCCCTCCACGTCCAGGTGCACCACGGCGTTCAGCTCCGCAGCGTCGGCGGCGCGCGCCAATGCGTCTTCAACCAGCTCCACAGGGTCGAGCGACCCGTCACGTACCCCAGTGGCGATTTCCTGAAGCGATCTCACCCGGCCATCAGATCACGGAGAGGACCAGCCGCTAGAGGTTCAGGACCACGTGGTCGCCGTCGCGGTGGAAGCCGAGGTTCTTCAGGTACGGCGTGGAATCGAGCATGCGGGGCGGGGCGAGGACCTGGTGGAAGCCCTGGTCGGTGAAGACGTCGCTGCGGCGGTAGACGAACTCGCCCGGCGTGAAGTCGCGGTACTTCGGGACCACGTAGTCGAGATCGATCTGGGCGCGGCCGGCGCCCGCGTCGTGGGCCAGGACGACCCCGACAGTGCGGTCGTCGTGCTGGACCAGGAACGCGTATTGGCTCGCCCCGACCGCGAACCCGGGGTTGAACTTGGTGATGTCCTTCGCGTGCCGATCCAGGACGTAGCCGAGGTACGCGTCCGTCCTGTCGACCTGCAACACCTGGTACGCCGCCTCGTCGTGCCGGTGCCGGAGCAGCCGCCACAGATGGACGACGTTGATGACCGCCAGCACCGCGTTCATGCCGACCATCGGCCAGACGCCGACCGCGGCGTTGAAGCCGACCAGGATCACGCAGCCGATCAGGTTCAGCACCCGCAGCCGCAGGATCCGCGACTGCAACAACGACCACACAACGAGCGCGGACCCGCCCCACCCGATAATGCTCCAAACGTCCACAGCGGGAGACTATGCCGATGAGTGAATCGCTGCTGCTCAACGGCGCACCCTTACCGGCTGTCGATCCGGCGTTGCTGCGCGCAACCACCTTCGGCCACTTCACCTCGCTGCAGGTCCGCGACGGCAAGGTCGACGGCCTGGACCTTCACCTCGACCGCCTCGACCGCAGCACCCGCGAGATCTTCGGCCAACCGCTCCCGGCCGAGCGCGTCCACGCCGACCTCCGGACCGCCCTGGCTCAGTCCCTCGACCTGTCCATCCGCATCAACGTCTTCTGGACCGACGAGCTCCAACTGCTCACGCGGACCAGCCCGCCCGTGGCTCCGGGCACCGAACCCGTCCGGCTCCGAGCCTTCCAGCACCAGCGCGCCGTGCCGCACCTCAAACACACCGGCACGTTCGACCTCACCTACTACGCCCACAGAGCAGTGCGCGAGGGGTACGACGACGCTGTCTTCCACACCGCGTCCGGTGAGATCTCCGAGGCCTCGATCTGGAACATCTGCTTCGCCCGCGGCGCCGAGATCGTGTTCCCGGCCGCCCCGGTCCTCCCCGGCATCCGCCAGCAGGTGCTGCAGCGCGGCCTCGACACGTACACGACCGCGCCGATCCCGCTGGCCGACCTCCCGACGTACGACGCGGCGTACCTCACCAACTCGATCGACCCCGCGCTGCCGGTCGCGGCGATCAACACCACGACGTACGAACCCCACCCGGAGTCGGCCGAGCTCATCGCCCGGGCGTACGCGACCCAGCCGGCGCAGGCGGTCTAGCCGCGCTCGGACCACCAGCGCAGGAGCTCCTCGCGGGCGCGGTCCTCGCCGAGAGGACCCTGATCGAGGCGCAGTTCCATCAGGAACTTGTAGGCCTCGCCGACCTCGCGCCCCGGTGCGATCCCGAGGATCTGCATGATCTGGTTGCCGTCGAGGTCGGGGCGCAGGGAATCGAGCTCCTCCTGCTCCTGCAGCCGCTCGATCCGTGTCTCCAGGTCGTCGTACGCGGCCCGGAGCATCTCGGCCTTGCGCCGGTTGCGGGTCGTGCAGTCGGCCCGGGTCAGGACGTGCAGACGCTCGAGCTGGTCGCCGGCGTCGCGGACATAGCGCCGTACGGCGGAATCGGTCCACTCGCCGTCGCCGTACCCGTGGAAGCGAAGGTGCAGCTCGATCAGCTTGCTGATCTGGTCGATCTGCTCGTTGCTGAACCGCAGTGCCTTCAGCCGCTTCCGGGCCAGCTTCGCCCCGACCACGTCGTGGTGGTGGAACGTCACCTTGCCGCCGTCCTCGTTGCGCTTGGTCTTCGGCTTCCCGATGTCGTGGATCAGCGCGGCGAACCGAATGACGAAATCGGGCGTCGGAACAGACAGACGCGATTCGAGGTCGATCGCCTGGTCGAGGACGGTGAGCGAGTGCTGGTACACATCCTTGTGCCGATGGTGCTCGTCGACCTCGAGCTGCAGCGCGGGCAGCTCCGGCAGCACGTACTCCGCCAGCCCGGTCTCGACCAGCAGACCGAGCCCGATCCGCGGCTGGTCGGCGCAGATCAGCTTCTCCAGCTCGTCGCGGACCCGCTCGGCGGACACGATCGTGATCCGCTCGGCCATCGCCGTCATCGCGGCCACCACCGCCGGATCGGGCGTGAACCCGAGCTGCGCGGCGAACCGGGCCGCCCGCATCATCCGCAGCGGGTCGTCGGAGAACGAGTCCTCCGGCGTGCCCGGCGTCCGGATCCGCTTGTGCGCGACGTCCTCGATCCCGCCGTACAGGTCGACGAACTGGCGCGACGGCAGCCGGACCGCCATCGCGTTCATCGCGAAGTCCCGGCGGGCCAGGTCGCCCTCCAGGCTGTCGCCGTAGGAGACCTCGGGCTTGCGCGAGGTGGGATCGTAGGTTTCCGACCTGTACGTCGTGATCTCCAGGACCCACTCGCCCTTACGACAACCGATGGTGCCGAACGCCTTGCCGATGTCCCACACATGGTCCGCCCAGCCGGACAGCAACCGCTCGATCACATCGGGGTGCGCTGACGTGGTGAAGTCCAGATCCTTGCTCCCCCGGCCGAGCAGAATGTCCCGGACAGGACCGCCGACCAGGGCGATCTCATGGCCGGCGGCATCGAAGCGGGAGCCCAGTTCGTCGACGACCGGAGCGAGTTCCAGCAACGCCTGGACGGCTCGCCGCTGCACTGCGGGCAACGATCCGGCGGAGGCTGACTGGTCGGCAAAGGGTGACACGGAGAACTAGGTTACGGTGACGGCGTGTTCAGACGGCGACTGAGGCCTTCCGTGGTGATGGGGGTGTGCCTGTTGGTTGCTGCTTCGGCAGCGGCCCTGGGCGCTCCGGCCGATGCCGCACCGGCCGACGATCCGGCCGTCCAGGTCACCATCGACTCGTTCTCCCCGGTCGCGCTCGAGCCCGGCCAGCCGGTGGTGATCAAGGGCCGGGTGACCAACACCAGCTCGGTGACGTTCAACGACCCGCAGGCGCTCGCCTGTATCGACCGGACCCGGCTGGCCAGCACGGTCGCGCTGGACCGGATCCCGACCGAGCAGAACATCCCCCTGAACGACCGGGACAGCTGCAGCAACCTGACCAACGATCCGCAGACGTTCAAGCCGTTCGAGCAGCCGCTGGCGCCGAAGCAGACGGTCGCGTTCACGCTGACGGTGCCGTGGAAGGAATGGCGGATCAAGGACCAGACCGGCGTGTACGTCGTCGGTGTCACCTTCCGCGGCGAACCACCGAACAGCTCCCGGATCATGGCCGGCCGCGCCCGCACGCTGATGCCGGTGGCCGGCACCACACCGTTGAGCCGCACCGTGAACACGGCGCTGGTCATCCCGCTGCGGCACCGCCCGACCCAGCTCGGCGGCAAGAACTTCGCCAACGACTCGCTGGCGGAGGCACTGGCGCCGAAGGGCTCGCTGACCCGGCTGCTCGCGCTCGGCAAGCAGCACAAGGTCACCTGGCTGCTCGACCCCGCGATGCTCGACGAGATCCGGCAGATGGCCAAGAGCTACGTCATCGTCGGCGACGACGGCCAGACCACGCCCGGCAGCGGGCAGGCCGACGCGGCGGCCTGGCTCAAGGAGTTCGACGCCAGCCGGATCGCGGGCAACCAGGTCGTTCTCCTGCCGTACGGCGATCCAGACGTGGCCGGCCTTCTCGATTCGGGCGACCCACTGAAGAAGTTGGTCGCCGGTGCCCGCGAGACAACTCAGGGCTATGCCTTGGGCACAGCCTCGTTGAACATGCCACCAGCGTTCACCAACGGCCTGTGGCTCGAAGCGGGCGCGGCAGCGAGCCGCTACCTGGGCGCGGCCTCTGTCGGCTTCGCCGGTTCCAGTGAGAACGACTTGAACCTGGTCAGCAGTTCCTCGTGGTCCGCCGCGACCCGGCCCGTGCTGACCACGACCCCCGTGTACGACGTGACGACGGTGGGCCCGGACCGCTCCGTACGGACCGTCATTGCGAACTCCTCGCTCACCAACGGCGGCCCGGACCCGGAGACCGCCGCCTCCCCGCTCCAGGTGCGGCAGCGGTTCGCAGCCGAGACCGCGCTGATCGCCGCGAGCGGCAAGGGCGCCGCATCCGTGGTCGCACTACCGCCCCGCGGCTGGGACACCGACGGCGCGGCCACCGCGGAGCTGGCCGCGAGCCTGTCGTTGCCGTGGATCAAGGCCACTGACGTCGATGCGATCGTGGCGAGCAACCCGAAGCCGCAGGCAACGGCAGCACCGAAGGCGCCGCGTTCCAACGGCGTGCTGACCGAGGCGCAGCTGGACGGCGTTCGCGAGCTCGACGCAGCGACGACCACCATGCAGAACCTGCTGGTCGACGAGAACGCTCTGCCCGAAGTGATGTCCAACGCGCTGCTGCGCTCCACTTCACTGGGCTGGAACGGCTATCCGGAAGAGGCCCGGCACTTCGCTGCGGTGGAGCTCGGATCGGCCAACCAGCAGCTCGGCAAGGTCTCCTTGGTGAACGCCAGCGTCCAGCGCGGGCTTCGCAAGGAGATCAAGGTCAACCTGGCCGGTAGCAAGGGCACGTTCCCGCTGACCATCACCAACGACACCGAGTGGTCGGTCCGGGTCGGCATCGAGGTCACCGCGGTGAACCGGCCCGACCTGAAGATCAAGCAGCCGCAGACCGCTGTCCTCGGCCCCCGGCAGAAATGGACCCCGCGGATCACCGCGAGCGCCGAGCAGAACGGTCTGATCCGGGCCAACGCCCAGGTCGTCACCGCGGGCGGGCAGCCGGTCGGCAAGTCCCAGGAGCTGCTGATCCAGGCCAGCCAGTACGGCAGCGTCGGCTGGATCCTGGTCGGCGCCGCCTGCGCCCTCCTGTTCGGTACGTCGTTCGTCCGTATCTACCGCCGCGTCCGCACCGAGCGCCGCAACCCGGCCGCGCCGGCCGAGGCTGCAGAGGCCGCCGGAGCCGCCGGAGCCGCCGACACCCCTGATCCCGCCCACGATCGCCCCGAGGCGAACGGCGTACCCGAAGCCTCTGCTCCGGATGCGTCGCTGAAAGAAGGAGTCGGTTCGAAGGATGGCTGACCGCACCCTGCGATCAGCGGCGGTGATGGCAGCCGGAACGGTGCTGTCCCGCCTGCTCGGATTCGTCCGGATCGCCCTGCTCGCCGCCGCCATCGGCACCGCGCTGCGTGGCGACATCTTCACCGCCGCGAACACCATCCCGAACAGCCTCTACATCCTGCTGGCCGGCGGCGTGTTCAACACGGTGCTCGTCCCGCAGTTGGTGCGCGCGATCAAGAACCACGACGACGACGGTCAGGACTTCACCAACCGGGTCCTCACCTTCGGCTTCGTCGTCCTCGCCGTCGTCACGGTCGCCTGCGTGATGCTCGCGCCGGCGATCGCCGAGCTGTACCTCCCGAAGGAGCTGCACGATCCGTCCCGGGTGACCGAGAAGGCGAACATGATCATGTTCGTCCGGCTCTGCCTGCCGCAGATCTTCTTCTACGGCGCGTTCGTGCTGGTCGGTCAGGTGCTGAACGCGCGGCGCCGCTTCGGTCCGATGATGTGGGCGCCGATCGCGAACAACATCGTCGCCTGCGCCTCGATCATCGTCTTCCTGTTCATCTACCGGGTCGGTGACACGCCTCCGACGTACAGCCACGGCGAGGAGCTGCTGCTCGGGCTCGGGCACACCGTCGGCATCGCCGTACAGCTGCTGGTGCTGCTGCCGTACCTGAAGGCGAGCGGGCACACCTATCGGCCGAAGTTCGGCCTCCGCGGTACCGGTCTGGGGCACACTGCCCGATTGGGCCTCTGGACGGTTCTTTTCGTTGCCGTGAACCAGGTGACGCTCGTCGTGGTCACGCAGCTCGCCATCGCGGGTAGCGCGTCGGACGACCCGGGCGCGAAGGCCGGTCTGTTCGCGTACAGCACCGCGATGCTGATCATCCTCGTGCCGCACGGCATCGTCACGGTCTCACTGGCGACCGCTGCCTTGCCGCAGATGTCCGCGCTGGCGGCCGAGGGCGACACCGCCGCGGTGGCCCAGCTGTCGGCGCGTTCGATCCGGCAGACGCTGGCGATCGTCGTACCGGCGGCCGCCGCGATGATCGCGTTCGCCTATCCGATCGTCACGATCATCGCCGGGTATGGCTCGGGCAAGAACAACCTGACGCTGATGTCGTACACGCTGATGACGCTTGCCCTCGGCATCGTGCCGTTCACGGTGCAGTACTTCCAGCTGCGCACCTTCTACGCCTTCGAGGACACGCGTACGCCGTTCTTCCTGCAGTGCGTGATCGCGGCGACCAACATCGCGGCGGCCGTGATCGGGGTCCGGGTGCTGCTGGACGCCGAGCACCTGCGCTTCAGCGGCGTGATGCTCGGAGCGGCGTACGCGCTCGCCTATCTGGTCGCCGTACTGATCTCCCGCCCGGTGCTGCGGCGGAGGGTGCCGCGGGTGCCCGGCGCCGGGATCGGGCTCCCGCTGCTGGCGATGGTGATCGCCGCCGTGGCCGGCGCCGGTGCTGGACGTGTGGTGCTCTGGGTGGTGAGCCTGGCGGTCGACTGGTCCGGACCCGTCGGAGCCATCCTCGAACTGGCGATCGCGGCGGTCGTGATGCTGCCGATATACGCCGCCGTGTCGCGGGTACTCCGTATCCACGAAGTGAACGACGTGGTGTCCATGGTCACATCGAAGTTGCCTGTACGCCGCTGAACCGGAACGCTTGTGCATTCGTGCACCACTTGTCTAGTCAGCGGTGGCACTAGCATGGGGGCTGCGAAAGGGCCGCTGGGGCATCGAGGAGGGCGAGAGACACCGTGTCGAACCAGACCGTGACCCCTGGTGCCCTGCTGGCCGGGCGGTACCGGATCGCCGAGTTGCTGGCAGAGATCGACGGTGCGCGGGTGTGGCGGGCCGTGGACGAGGTCCTCAGCCGGGCGGTCGTCGTCGACGTGCTGCCGGTCGGTGACCCGCGGACGAACCTGCTGTTCGACGCCGCGCGCCGGGCCGCCGCCGCCAACGACCCGCGCTTCCTGCGGGTGCTCGACTGCGACATGCACGACGGCGTCACGTACTGCGTGCGCGAGTGGGCCGGCGGGCGGTCGCTCGAGCGGATGCTCGGCACCGGACCGCTGACCGGGCAGCAGGCAGGCTGGCTGGCCCGCGAGGTGTCCGAAGCGCTGGAGAACCTGCACCGCACCGGCTACGCGCACGGAGCGATCAGCCCGGCGACCGTGATCATCACGGACGCGGGTGCGATCAAGGTCGTCGGTGTCGCCACCGAGGCGGCGCTGCGTTCGTCCGGAGCGGGTTCGCCCGAGGAGGACGTCCATTCACTCGGCGAGCTGCTCTTCGCCTCGCTGACCGGCCGCTGGCCCGGTCCGGCGCCCGCGTGGGGACTCCAGCCCGCCCCGGTCGAGCACGGTCGGCTGCTGAGCCCGCGTCAGGTGCGAGCCGGCGTACCGCGCTCGCTGGACGACATCAGCGACCGGCTGCTGGGTGACCCGCCGCGGCACCACGCCCCGCCGATCACGAGCGCGGCCGGCCTGTCCGCCGCGCTGTCCGGAGTCGTCGGCAGCTCACACGAGCCGCCGAACCAGATGGACGAGACGGTCCAGGTCGCCCGGCAGAACGGCAGCATCGACGACGCCACCCAGGTGGTGCCGCAGGCCGGGCCGCCGGCGCTCGACCCGACCCCGCAGCCGACGTACGACTCCGAGCCGAACGGGTACCGTCCGCCGCAGTCGGCGTACAACACCGCGGCCGAGACGCGGCCGGTGCGCCGCCAGCCTCCCCCGCCGTCGAACGGGAACGGCCGGCGCCGGCACGACGAGCCGAAGCGGAAGGGCTCCTGGGGCGGCCGGATCCTGATCCTGCTCGCCATCCTCGCGCTGCTGTCGGTGATCGCGATGGCGCAGTTCCTGCTCAAGGGCGCGATGAACAACGACCAGGACAGCAACGGCGGCGGCGCGAAGAGCAGTGCCCCGCCGCAGACCAGCACCACGCCGTCGGCGAGCAGCGGGCCGGCCAAGATCGTCTCCGCCAAGGACTTCGACCCGGAGGCCGACGGCGGGAACGGCGAAGAGCACAGCGACGACGTCCCGAACACGTACGACGGCAAGGCCAGCACCACCTGGCAGACGCAGACTTACCACAACAAGCCGAACCTGGGCGGCACGAAGCCCGGTGTGGGCATCGTCTACAACCTCGGCGCGAAGACCTCGATCTCGAGCGTCGCGGTCGCGCTGCAGGGTGACGACACGAGCGTCCAGCTGATGATCCCGAAGGGTGACACCACCAAGTCCCCGACCAGTGTGAGCGGCTGGACGGCCGTGGACACCAAGGCGGACCAGCCGGAGGGTACCGTCACCCTTACTCCGCAGTCGCCGACCGAGACGCAGTACGTCCTGGTCTACCTGACCAAGCTGCCTAAGGCCGACGGTGGTTTCCGGGGCATCATCTCGGAGGTCTCAATCCAGAAATGACGGCTCACCTGGACTCGGGCGACCAGCCCGGCCCGGACGTCCCGCGCATCGGCGCCGACGATCCGGTGCCGCAGGCTGCGCAACCTGGCCATGCCGGTGCGCCGACGAGCTACGACCAGCTGGACGATCACGAGCTGCTCCGGATGCACGTGGCCGGCAACCCGGACTCCTTCGGGTACCTGGTCAAGCGGCACCGGGACCGGATGTGGGCGGTCGCGATCCGCACCCTCGGCGAGCCCGAGGAGGCGGCGGACGCGCTGCAGGAGGCGTTCATCTCGGCCTTCCGTCGCGCCGACTCGTTCCGCGGCGACGCGAAGGTGACCACCTGGCTCCACCGGATCGTCGTGAACGCCTGCCTCGACCGGATCCGCCGGCGCCAGGTGCGCGCCGCCGACCCGCTGCCCGAGGACGAGGACCGCGCTGCCGAGCTGGCCGGGCCGACCGAGCAGGACCCGGCCGAGGTCCGGGAGCGCCGGCTCGACGTGCTCAACGCCCTGAAACAGATCAACGAGGACCAGCGTGCCGCGCTGGTCCTGGTCGACATGGAGGGCTACTCGATCGAGGAGGCGGCCGCGATCCTCGACTGCGCCCCCGGCACGGTCAAGTCCCGCTGCGCCCGCGGCCGCGCCAAGCTCCTCCCGCTGCTGCGGCACTGGCAGACGACCCGCGAGTCCGACGTACCGGAGAAATCCGCCGCGGAAGCAGTGGGAACCGAATGAGTAGGTACCCCGTCGAAGCGAAGTCGCCTGCCTCTGGCGACCGGACTGCTGATGCCTTCGACCCGGAGCTTTCTATGACCATGTGGCTATGGCCGCCGCATACCTCCCGTGAGGAGGCGAGCCCCCGATGACCGAATCCGGTCTTCCGACCAGTGAGCACCTCGAGCACCTGGACACGGACACGATCGCGGACCTGATCGAGAACCTGCTGCCTGCCGCCGAGGCGCACCGCGCTCGTGAGCATGTGAAAGCCTGTCCGGAGTGCCAGCAGACGTACGACGCCCTCGTGAAGCTGTCCGAGGACCTGGCCGAAGAGGGTCGCGCCGACATCCCGATGCCGACCGACGTCGCCGAGCACCTGGACGCCGTGATCGTGTCGGAGTCGGTACTGCGTGCCTCGACGGTCGGTGTGCACTCGCTGGCCCAGATCCGCGAGGAGCCCCGCCGGCACCTCCCGAAGCTGCTCGGCGCGGCCGCCGGCGTCGTGCTGATCGCCGCGATCGGCGTCGGCGTCGTGTTCGCCACCCGCGACCAGGCGAACGAGGGTGCCGCCGCCACCGACCAGAACACGCCCCCCGCGGACGCGGTGACGATCACGACCAACGACATCGGGCCGCGGATCAAGCAGTGGCTCGAACACACTCCGAACGCGATCATGCACGGCTCGCCGGACGAGCAGGCCTGCGCGCGGACGTTCGCGGCCGGGCAGCCGAATCCGAACGTCCGGCTGGTCCAGCCCGCCAAGATCGACGGCAAGCGGGCCACGATCATCGGGCTGCAGGGCGAGTCGGCGCGCGACATCCAGGTCTTCGCGGTCACCGGATGTAGCGAGCCGAGCGGAGTTGCCAGCCCGTTCTACGACACCACGGTCACCCTGCGTTGATACTCACGGCCCGCCCCACCGGGGTGGGTACCGTATTGATACGGCCCCACCCCTCCGCCCCGGTCAGGGGGAATGGACGGCCTCTAGGATCCGTTGAGTACGACGTATCAATCTCGACTCCCCGAGGAACGCCTGCATGAGCGACTCCGCAGTCCGCAACGTCATCATCGTCGGCTCCGGCCCGGCCGGTTACACGGCCGCCGTGTACGCCGCCCGCGCGGCGCTGGAGCCGTTGGTCTTCGAAGGCTCCGTGACCGCCGGCGGCGCGCTGATGAACACCACCGAGGTGGAGAACTTCCCCGGCTTCTCGCAGGGCATCATGGGCCCGGCCCTGATGGACGAGATGCGCACCCAGGCCGAGCGCTTCGGCGCCGAGCTGGTGCCCGACGACATCACCAAGGTCGACCTGACCGGCGACATCAAGGTGGTCACCGACTCCGCCGGCACCGAGCACCGGGCCAAGACGGTGATCCTGGCCATGGGTTCGGGCTACCGCAAGCTGGGGCTGTCCGACGAGGACCGGATGTCCGGGCACGGCGTGTCCTGGTGTGCGACCTGTGACGGCTTCTTCTTCCGCGACCACGAGATCGCGGTCGTCGGCGGTGGCGACTCCGCCGTCGAGGAGGCGACCTTCCTGACCAAGTTCGCCAAGAAGGTGCACCTGGTGCACCGCCGCGGCGAGCTGCGCGCCTCGAAGATCATGGCCGACCGTGCGTTCGCGAACGACAAGATCGAGTTCCAGTGGAACTCCGCGGTCGACAAGATCCACGGTGAGGACAAGCTGACCCACGTGACGCTGAAGGACACCGTCACCGGCGAGACCCGCGAGCTGCCGGCCACCGGCCTGTTCATCGCGATCGGGCACGACCCGCGCTCGGAGCTGGTCAAGGGCCAGGTCGACCTGGACGAAGAGGGCTACGTGCTGGTCAAGCAGGACAGCACCGAGACCAACCTGCGCGGCGTGTTCGCCGCCGGCGACCTGGTCGACCACACCTACCGGCAGGCGATCACCGCGGCCGGCACCGGCTGTGCGGCCGCTCTGGACGCCGAGCGCTACCTGGCCACTCTGGAGGACGCGGAGCACGCCGCCGCGGCCGCCACAGAGCCTGTCTCTGTCTGACCTGATTTCAAAACCACTGAAGGAGATACGCCCGTGGGCGAGAAGATGAACGCCGTCACCGACGCCGAGTTCGACCAGACCGTGCTGAAGAGCGACAAGCCGGTGCTGGTGGACTTCTGGGCCGAGTGGTGTGGCCCGTGCCGCCAGGTTTCCCCGATCCTGGAGGAGCTGGCGCAGGACCACAGCGACAAGATCACGTTCCTGAAGATGAACGTCGACGAGAACCCGGTCACCCCGAGCAACTACAAGGTCACCGGTATCCCTACCATCAACGTCTACGTGAATGGTGAACTGGCGAAGTCCATCGTCGGCGCGAAGCCGAAGGCGGCGCTGCTCAGGGAGCTGTCAGACTTCACCGCCTGAGATCTACCGAGGACGCCCCGTCCGCCCACGGCAAGGAGCAGTTGCATGGCAGTGTCACCGTCTGGCCCGCACGGCGTGTACCGCATCGGCGACAGCGGTGAAGCGGTCGCCGAGATCGTCGGCAAGCTACAGCGGCTGGGGCTGCTGGCCGGCGGTCACGACGTCTACGACGAGGCGACCGCGCACGCGGTCCGGGGTTTCCAGCAGCAACGCGGGCTGATGATCGACGGGGTCGTCGGCCCGCAGACGTACCGGGCGATCGACGACGCGCGCTGGCGGCTGGGCGACCGGCTGCTGACGTTCGTCCCGTCGCACCCGCTGTCCGGAGACGACGTCCTCGCTCTGCAGGCGAAGCTGCAGGAGCTCGGGTTCGCCGTCGCGCGGATCGACGGGATCTTCAGCGCGGACACCCAGCGCGCGGTGACCGACTTCCAGCGGAACATGGGGCTGCCCGGCGACGGGACCTGTGGGCCGTCGACGTTCAAGGCGCTGCAGCGGATCCGTCCGATGGCGACCGGCGGACGTCCGGATGCGCTGCGTGCGCGGGAGGCAGTTCGCGCCGCCGGGCCGCGGTTGTCCGGCAAGACCGTGGTGATCGACCCGGGCCACGGCGGATTCGACTACGGCTGGGAGGGCTACGGCCTGCGCGAGTCCGACATCGCGTACGACCTGGCCGCCCGGATCGAGGGCCGGCTCGGCGCCACCGGCGTACGGGCGTATCTGTCCCGGGGCCGCGATCAGGGGCCGGACGAGCTGGCGCGCGCCGCCTTCGCGAACGAGACCGACGCGAACCTGTGTGTCTCGCTGCATGCCGACGGTTCGATGAACCCGGAGGCGCAGGGCGTCGCGACGTACTACTACGGCAACGACCTGCACGGCGCCTCGTCGAGCGTCGGCGAGCAGTTCGCCGGCCTGGTGCAGCGCGAGATCGTCGCCCGCACCGACCTGCTCAACTGCCGCACCCACGCGAAGACGTGGGACCTCCTCCGCCGCACCAAGATGCCCGCGGTCCGGCTCGAGATCGGCTACGTCACCAACCCCCACGACTCGGCCCGCCTGGCCGACCCGGCCTTCCGCGACGTCATCGCCGAAGCCATCGTGGTCGCCATCCAGCGCGTGTACCTCCCACCGGAGCAGGACGCCGCCACCGGCATGCTCCGCTTCGGCCAACTGACCGTCTGAGTCGATTCCTGGATGAGCCGTTCGTCAACTGGTTGAGCATCAGTTGACCTAGGAGGGGCTCATGGCACATCCAGTCGTCCACGCCGAGATCCGATCGGCGGATCCGGACAAGACCCGGCAGTTCTTCGCGGAGCTGTTCG
The DNA here is from genome assembly GCF_044453965.1 of Kribbella sp. NPDC051586. NCBI lineage: Bacteria > Bacillati > Actinomycetota > Actinomycetes > Propionibacteriales > Kribbellaceae > Kribbella > Kribbella sp. NPDC051586. The sequence continues at coordinate 1,313,233 of NZ_JBITDF010000001.1, forward strand.
GGTGGAAGATCGCGTCCGAGGGCGCGTTCCCGGGCTACACGTTCATCGACACGGGGACACCGGAGGGGACGTACGTCGCGATCGGTCCGCGGCAGAGCGCCGAGGACGAGGTGCTGTTCTTCGTCGCGGTCGAGGACGTCGCGGCCACGCTGGCCCGCGCCGAGGAGCTGGGTGGACGGATCGTCCAGGCCGCCCAGCAGGTCCCCGGCACGAGCTTCGGTGTGTTCGCCGACGCACAAGGTCACAAGATCGGCGTCGCCGGCAACGGCTGAGGTCAGTCCTTCTCGAGGGCGATCTTCGGGAGGACGCGGTCGAGCCAGCGGGGTAGCCACCAGGCTCGGTTGCCCATGAGGCGCAGCACCGCCGGGACGATCACGCACCGGATCAGCAAGGCGTCGAGCAGTACGGCGGTCGCCAGGCCGAGGCCGAACTGCTTGAGCATCCGGTCCGGGCTGAGCAGGAACGCGCCGAACACCACGATCATGATCGCGGCGGCCGCGGTGATGACGCTGCCCGTGGTCGCCAGTCCTTCCCGGACGGCGGCCCGGGCATCCTTGGTACGCCGCCACTCCTCGTGGATCCGCGACACCAGGAACACCTCGTAGTCCATCGACAACCCGAACACGATCGCGAAGATCATCACCGGTACGAACGCCTCGATCGGCCCCGCCTGCGCGCCGAACCAGCCCTGCTGGAACACCAGCGTGATCACGCCGAGCGAGGCGCCGATGCTGAGCAGGTTCAGTACGGCGGCCTTCAACGGGATCAGCACCGACCGGAACACGGCCATCAGCAGCAGCGCCGACAGCCCGACGACAACCAGGACGAAGATCGGCAGCCGCTTGCTCACCGCCGCCGCGAAGTCGTCGGCCGCCGCGGTCGCCCCACCGACGAGGTACGTCGCCTTGGTCTGCGACTCGAGCTTCGGCAACGTGTCATCGCGCAGTCGTTGCACGAGGTCGCTGGTCGCCGCGTCCTGCGGAGCCGACTTCGGAAACGCCAGTACGGTCGCGATCTTGCCGTCCGGCGTCAACTGAGGCGGCGTCACCGCCGCGATGCCAGGATCCGCCGCCAACGTCTGACCAAGCACCTGAGCCGCGGTCCGGTCGCCCTCGGACACCACGACGAGCGGACCGTTGAACCCGGGCCCGAACCCGTCGGCCAGCAGGTCGTATGCCTTCCGGCTGGTCTTCGCCGGATCGTCCGTCCCCGCATCGGCGAACCCGAGCCGCATGTTCAACGCCGGCAGCGACAACGCCACCAACGCGACGACCCCAAGCAGCAACGGCACCCACGGCCCGCGCTGCACCAAGGCGGCCAGCTTCCGCCACCCGTCGCCAGGCGTACGGCGCTGTTTCGCCGCGTGTTTGCGAACACTCCGCTCGATCCGCTTCCCGAACAACGTCAGCAGGGCGGGCAGCAACGTCACCGCGGCCAGCATCGTCATCAGCACGGTCAACGTGACGCCAAGCGCAACGCCCTGCAACGAGCCGAGCCCGAGCGCAAGCAATCCGAGCAAGGCGATCACAACAGTGCAGCCGGCGAACAGTACCGAGCGTCCCGCGGTGTCCAAGGCAACGATCGCCGCCGTCGCCCGATCCGTCTCGTCCTTCAGCAGCTCGTGGCGGTAGCGCGAGAAGATCAGCAGCGCATAGTCGATGCCGACCCCCAGCCCGACCAGCAGCATTACCGGCGTCGTGTACTCCGGAACGGTGAACAGGTGCGACGCCAGCATCAGCAACCCGACCGTACTGCCCACCGCGAACACCGCGGTCAAGAGCGGAAGTGTTGCCGCAAGCAACGATCCGAACAGGAACACGAGGATCACCAGCGCGGCCAGGATGCCCGCGCCCTCGGACGCACCGCCTGAGCTGTCCGCTGCGTTCCGCGCCAGATCCCCACCGACCTCGATCTGGAAGCCGGTCCGCGCGAAGTCCTGCGCGCGATCGATGATCGTCCGCACGTCCGCCACCGGCATGTCCGTCATCGCCACATCCAGGCTGACGGTGGAGTACGCCGTACGTCGATCTGTCGACATACTGCCCGGCGCGGTGAACGGGTCGGCGACCGAAGCGACGTGCGGGAGGTCGCGGACAACCGCGAGCATCGACGCCATCCGGCTCTTCTCCGCGTCGAGGCCGCCGTCGGCCCGGACGACGATCTGCACCGACGCCGTGTCGCCCTTCGGCTGGTGCGCCTGGAAGATGTCCGTCACCCGCTGGGAGTCGGTGCCCGGGAGCGAGTTGTCGTTCTTGTAGCTGGCGCCAACCACCGTCGACGCGGCAGTGACGGCGGCCAGAACGACCACCCACAGCAGGACCGCGAGTCCGGCGTGCCGCATGGCCCATCCGGACACCCGGTGGAGCAGACCCGGTCGTGTCGTGCCGGGCGGTCGTCGTACGGGGGTGTCCACGGTCATCGCCGGGGCCCTCCTCACTGCTTGATGTGTAGAATGGCTACATGTTGCCTCTCGACACTAACAGACATATGAGTAGACTGGCTACATGAAGGCGGATGCGCTGCGTGGGCACCTCGACCCGATGATCCTGGCGGTCGTCGAGCACGAGCCGCTGCACGGTTACGCGATCATGGAGGCACTGCTGGAGCGCAGCGGCGGCGAGCTCGACCTGCCGACCGGCACGCTGTACCCGGCGCTGCGGCGACTCGAGCGGGCCGGGTACCTGGCGAGCGAGTGGAGCACGGTCGGCGGCCGGAAGCGCCGGACGTACCAGCTCACCAGCGCCGGCTCGAAGATGCTTGCCACCGGCAAGCAGGAGTGGCTGACGTTCCGCGCCGTGGTGGAAGGGGTGCTACGCCCGGGCCAGGCGTAGCCCGCGGGCTGCCTGCACACTCACGAACGCGAGCGGCAGGACGACGAACGTCCCGACGACCCCGTAGGCCGGCAGGCCGGGAGCGTGGGCGCTGGTCGCGGTCATGGTCACGCCGATCGCGGCGATCAGCGCGGAACCGGCCAGTGTGAAGAGTGCGGTCACCCGGCTCACGTGCTCCCGCACCAGCGGGAACCGCTGCCCGATGCCGGTGCCGAGTACAGCCAGCACCGCGCCGGCGATCACGACGCCGCCGATGTCCCGGACCACGACCTGGAGCAGGTCGTTCAATGCTGTCGAGCCGGTCTGGTCCTGGGTCCAGACCCAGGCGCCGCCCTGCCAGACGATCGGCTGGATCATCAGCGCCAGCAACAGCATCATCGCCGTACGCCGGCTCTGACTGATCGCCAGCTCGGACCGGTAGCCCGGCGCGACGTCCTCGATCGCCCCGAAGTCGGCGACCGCGTGCTTCTCCGCGTCGTACCGGTCGAAACCGTCGGCCTCGAAGGCCTCGGTCGCGTCGGTCAGGTGGTCGCGGGCCTCGGCCAGCAGATCCGCCTTCCGGCGCCGCGGTCCCCGGAGCTCTTTGCTCAAAGCGGCCAGGTAGTCGTCGATGGGCACCCTCCCAGTATGGAGAGCCCGCCCCCTGCTCACGTCCGGGGTCCCACTGACTCGCCCCTGACCTTGGTCTTCCGCCGGTGCCGCACGACGAAGAACCCGGCGTACCCGATCAGCACCAGCGCGAACCCGATCCGCTCCGCCCACGGGGTCGCGCCCTCCGGCCAGAGGTGTCCCTCGAGGTAGTGGTGGATGTAGCCGCCGGCGTAGACGCTCTCGCCGCCCTGCCGGCGGAAGAACTTCTCGGTCGCCGTCACCGGGCAGCCGAAGTCGACCAGGACGATGACGAGGTTCCACACCACGATGGCGAGGTGGAGCCAGATCAGCTTGGGCCACCGCCAGGCGAGGAACGCACCCACCGCGAAGAAGAGCAGCAGGACGGCGTGCACGACCATGACCACGTCGGCCAGCGCTCGCCAGATCATGCGCCTACTCCGGCCCCGACCTCAGCGCGTCCCGGACCGTCACCGGCCGCGACGGCGAGGGCTCCGGGCGGATCGCCCCCATCAGACGCTCGACGGCGGCCTCCATCTCGCTGCGCCAGGTGATCGCCGAACGCAGGTCGAGCCGCAGCCGCGGATTGCGTGGGTGCTCACGGACGACCCCGAAGCCAACAGCGCGGAGGAAGTCGGTCGGCCAGACGCACCCCGGCGCGTCCCAGCGTGAGTCGCCGAAGGCCTCCATAGCCCGGAACCCACGCTTCAGCACGTCCTTGGCGACCGCCTGGACCAGAATCTTGCCCAGCCCGAGCCCCAGGTACCGCGGCTGGATCCGCCCGGTCGCGAGTACGACGGCGTCCGGGCTGACCGGAGCGGTCGGGAAGGCCTGGATCCGGGGCAGGTATGTCGCCGGCGCGTACAGCGCGAACCCGGCCGGGTCGTCGTCGACGTACAGCACGACTCCGGCCGGTCCCCAGTCGAGGAGCAACTGGGACAGCCAGGCTTCCTTCTCCAGCGCGGTGTCCCCGTTGCGCTTGGCCTGGCGCGCGGCGACCGGGTCGAGCTCCCAGAACACGCAGTCACGGCACGGGACCGGCAGCTCGTCGAGATTGGCGAGCGTGAGCGGTTCGAGCCGTCGAGCCATCAGCGTGTCCGGTCAGCGGTGCCGGGTCGATCGTGGCTTGTTAGCTTCGTCACGATGCGTGTCACCGCGCGACGGGCTCCGTCGCCGGCTCGGGCTCCGGTGCCGGTGTGCGCGCGTCCGGAGTACGGGTCGCCTCGGGGGCGACGTACCGCTGTTGCACCTTGGCGGCGGGTTGCCGCCGGAACAGCTCGCCGGCGAACCCGGCCAGCACGCCCAGCGCCAGTCCGCCGAGCGTCCATCCGGCTGTCTTGCCCACGCTCATCCCGAATCCTGCCTTCCGAGTCCACCTCTCAGGCCGCACCGCACCGGCCCGGCTGTCTCAGCAGCCAGATCGCGGCATGGTCGAACCTGCCCCTATAAGGCATGGTAGTGAGAGGTCGCGCCGATCCACAGCCCGGACCCGGGTCTGTCGACGTAACCTGGTGACTTCCCCCTCGATCACCGTTGGAGTGGCCCTCGTGAGTGCTGACGTGCCTGATGTCCGGCAGACCCGCCTCGACAACTACGTCGAGGCGTACGCAGCCCGGACCAAGGGCATGACCGCATCCGAGATCCGGGCGCTGTTCTCCGTTGCCAGCCGCCCCGAAGTGGTCTCCCTCGCGGGCGGCATGCCGAACATCGGCGGCCTGCCACTGGACGTGGTCGGCGGCGCGGTCCGCGACCTGGTGATCGACAACGGCGCGGTCGCGATGCAGTACGGCTCCGGCCAGGGCGACCCGACGCTGCGGGACCAGATCTGCGACATCATGCGGCTCGAAGGCATCGAGGCCCATCCGGACGACGTCGTGGTCACGGTCGGCAGCCAGCAGGCCGTCGACCTGGTCACCCGGGTCTTCTGCGATCCGGGCGACGTGGTGATCTGCGAAGCGCCGTCGTACGTCGGTGCGCTCGGGGTATTTCGTGCGTACCAGTGCGAGGTCGTGCATGTCGCGATGGACGACGACGGCGTGGTGCCGGAGGCGCTGGAGCAGGCGATCGCCTCGGTGCGGGCGGCCGGCAAGCGGATCAAGTTCTTCTACACGATCCCGAACTTCCACAACCCCGCCGGGGTTTCGCTGTCGGACGAGCGCCGGTCGCGGGTGCTGGAGATCTGTCAGCGGGCCAACCTGTTGGTGCTCGAGGACAACCCGTACGGGCTGCTCGGCTTCGAGGGTGAGCCGCAGCGCGCCCTGCGGGCCGACGATCGCGAAGGCGTGATCTACCTCGGCTCGTTCTCGAAGACGTTCGCGCCCGGGTTCCGGGTGGGATGGGCGGTTGCACCGCACGCGGTGCGGGAGAAACTCGTGCTGGCGCAGGAGTCCGCGACGCTCTGCCCGCCGACGTTCAGCCAGCTCGCGATCTCGTCGTACCTGGTCCGCCATGACTGGATGGGGCAGGTCAAGCAGTTCCGCGAGATGTACCGCGAACGCCGGGACGCGATGCTCGCGGCGCTCACCGAAAAGATGCCAGCGGCAACGACCTGGACGCGGCCGCGCGGCGGGTTCTATGTCTGGCTGACGTTGCCCGACGGCCTGGACGCGAAGGCGATGCTGCCGCGAGCGGTCACCGCGCGGGTTGCGTACGTCCCCGGGACGGCCTTCTTCGCCGACGGTTTCGGCTCCCAGTGCATGCGGCTGTCGTACTGCCATCCGACGCCTGAGCGGATCACCGAAGGCGTCGGCCGGCTCGCCGCGGTGATCCACGAGGAGCTCGAGCTCCGCGAGACGTTCGGCCCGTTGCCACCAGGTGCGGGACGGGACTACGACGCTCCGGGGCCGGAGCTGAGCTAGACCAAGCAGCTTGAGAGAGCGCAAAGGTTGCGCAATGGATCTGCGGGCGGCCGTGGGTCGCTGACACGCTAGCGGTACCGTTCCAGTGGGCCTCGGGACCGGCGGCCGTGCCGGAGTCGCCCACGAGTGATCGGGATATTTGTGATGAGTGATCTGGGTCGAGTGCTTGTTCTGGCCGGTGGACTGTCGCACGAGCGGGACGTCTCGCTCCGGTCCGGCCGGCGGGTGGCGGACGCCCTGCGCAGCGTCGGCGTCGAGGTCGAGCAGCGTGATGTCGACGCCTCCCTGGTCGATCGGCTCCGCAACGATCCACCGGACGCGGTCTTCCCCGTCCTGCACGGCGTCACCGGCGAGGACGGCGCGCTCCGCCAGGTCCTCGACCTGTACGGCGTTCCGTATGTCGGCGCCGATGCGGCCGCCTGCCGTACTGCGTTCGACAAGCCGGTCGCGTCGACGATGGTCGGAGCAGCCGGGCTGCGTACGCCGGCGTCGGTCGTGCTCGGGCACGACACGTTCCGCGAGCTGGGCGCCGCGTCGTTGATGGAGTCGGTGATTCACCAGATCGGGCTGCCGCTGGTCGTGAAGCCGGCCCGTGGCGGTTCGGCGCTCGGCGCCTCGATCGTGCGGTCGGCCGAGGAGCTGCCGTCGGCGATGGTGAACTGCTACGCATACGGTCCGGTGGCGTTGATCGAGCAGTACGTCGACGGCACCGAGGTCGCCGTGACCGTGGTCGACACCGGCGACGGCCCGCGAGCCCTGCCTGCGGTGGAGATCCGGCCCGACTCGGGGTTCTACGACTACGAGGCGCGGTACACGGCGGGGGCGACGCAGTTCGTCGTACCTGCTCGGCTCGAACCTGAGGTCGCTGGTGCGTGCGCTGCGGCCGCGGTGCAGGCGCACCAGGCGCTCGGGCTGCGGGACCTGTCGCGGTCGGACCTCGTGGTCGACGCGGCGGGTGTGCCGTGGTTCCTCGAGGTGAACGTGGCGCCGGGAATGACGGAGACGTCGCTGGTCCCGTTGGCTGCCGAGGCTGCTGGGATCGAGCTTGGTGTGCTGTGCCGCGATCTGCTGGCGACAGCAGCTGCCCGCTGAAGGTTGTGATGCCTGACTCCGGCGGCCGGCCTTTCTGGCGGACCGTTCTGACACCGCGCTGGTTGGCGCTTTTGCTGCTCGCGCTGGCGATCGCCGCGGGGATGTCCGTGATGGGCGTCTGGCAGTTGGGCGTGTACCACTCGAAGACGGCTGCGGCGACGGCCCACCGAGCCGAGGTTGCGCCGGTCGCGCTGCAGTCGTTGTTCTCGATCGACGAGGGCCTGCCGGCCAAGGCGGTCAGTCGCCGCGTGACGGTCGACGGCACGTGGGGACCGGCTGCGGATCAGCTGTTCATCGCGGACCGTGTGCAGGACTCGCGTGACGGCTTGTGGGTCGTGTCGCCGGTGAAGCTCTCGTCCACGGATGCCGTGATGGTCGTCCGCGGCTGGGTTCCTTCGGTGAGCGACCCCGCTGCGAAGGCGCCCACCGGGCCAGTGCAGCTGACCGGGACAGTGATCGCGTCCGAGGCGGAGGACTCCTCGGACGATGCTGCCAAGGGGCGGGTGCTGTCGTCGCTGCGGATCCCGACGATCGTCCATCTGGTCGACTACCGGGTGTACGACGCCTTCGTCGTACAGGAGTCCGTGTCGGGCGGCATGCCGTCTCCGGCGCCGGCCGTCGTACAGCCGCCTCCGCCGCCGACCGACCACGCCGGACTGCGAAACATCGCGTACGCCTTCCAGTGGTGGATCTTCGCGGCCTTCACGTTGTGGATGTGGGGGCGGATGGTGTTCGACGCGCATCGCTCCGACGGCGAGCCGGATCCGGACGACGACGCCTCGTCCGGCGGCCCTTCAGACCGGGCCGAAGAGCGTGTGGAGCCAAGCGGTACCGTTTCAGCGTGACTTCCTCAGCCGACCCCGCCACCTCCGCCGGCTCGCAGCCGTTGACCCCGGCCATCCGCGGCGCGCTGATGCGCTACCGCGTGATCGCGTACGTCGTCGGTGTGATGCTCCTGCTGCTGGTGTTCCTCGCCATGCCGCTCAAGTACTTCGCGGACAGCCCCGGCGCGATGAACGTGATCGGCCCGACGCACGGGTTCCTGTACATGGTCTACCTGCTGCTCACCTTCGACCTGTTCCGCCGGGTTCGTTGGTCGTTCCCGCGACTGGTGATGATGGCGCTGGCGGGGACCATCCCGTTCCTGTCGTTCTACGCCGAGCGCAAGACGTCGCACGAGCTGCTCGGTCGCTAATCCCGTTGTACCGCTGGGGTTTCGGCCCTAGCGTCGCTGCATGCTGCATGACATCGCGGAGTCGAACCGCGCGAGCTGGGACCAGATCCACAACGCGCGCCCTGGCCGCCCCGCGTCGTACTTCGCGGCCGGCGGTACGACGCTGAGCCCGGAGGAACTGGCAGCCGCCGGCGACGTCCGCGGCCGCCGGATCCTCCAGCTCGCTTGTTCGTGTGGAGACGAGGCCCTCTCCTGGGCCCAACTCGGCGCCGTGGTCACCGGCGTCGACATCTCCTCGGTCGCACTCTCGACGGCGCGCTCGAAGTCCGCCGCCACCGGCATCCCGGTCGAATTCCAGCGCGCGGACATGCTCGCCCTACCGGCCAGGCTGACCGAGTTCGACCTCATCTGCCTGAGCTGGGGCGCGATCTGCTGGGTCCCCGACCTCACCGTGTTCGCCTCCCTGGTCGCGTCACGCCTGGCCGTTGGCGGGTCGATCCTCCTCGCCGAGCATCACCCGGTCTGGGAGATCCTCGCCGTCCAGGGCCCGAACCATCTGGCGGTCACCGCCGACTACTTCTCCCGCTCCACGCCACGCGCCACCATCGAAAACACCAAGCTCCCCACCGGCGCCCGCGACACCCCGTCACCCCACCCTTCACTGCCTTCATCTGGCCCCCCAGCGACATCATCACCGCCCTACTCGCGGCAGGCCTATCCCTCACCACCTTCCAAGAGGCCCCCGACCCGGCGATGTACGCGGATCTGGGCCCCGCCTCCACCCAGCTCCCCGCGACCTACCTCATCAAAGCCACCCGCAATGTTTCACATGAAACATTGCAGCAAGTCCCCAAGTAACTTTGTCGACAAATCGCCGCCGTCCCTGAGCGCCGCCCTCGAAGTTGATGTCCGGAGCAGATCCGCCGAGGACGCTTAGAATCCCGCTCACAGAGGAATCCAGCCCTTCAGGACCCCGCCGCCATAACCGCCCGCCTCGCACCACACCTTGCCCGGATCGCTCCACGGGGGCATCGTCACGCCGGCGCTCCACGGCGACGACATACGCCAGCGGCCTGTCTCGCACCGCGACGGCTTGCGCGGCTGGTCTCCACACGCGGCGTACCCGGCAGGGCCGCAACGGAGCGCCGAGATGGGTGCACAGCTAACCCACACCACAGGCACTGACGACACCGCGCCGCACACCGCATCACCCCGGCGCAACGCACCTCGCATCACCCGGGACGCGGCACCTCGGACGCGAGGCGTTAGTCGGTCTGTTTGTTGGGGTCCATGAGGGTGACGATTCGTTCGAGGTCGTCCAGGGAGGCGAACTCGACGGTGATCTTGCCCTTGGTCTTGCCGAGGTCCACCTTGACGCGGGTTTCGAAACGATCGGAGAGGCGGTCGGCCAGGTCCACCAGGCGCGGAGCCACCGGCTTGTTGCGGCGGCGGGCCGGTGTGGGGTCCTCGGCGTTCATGTCGCCCAGGGCGACGATCTCCTCGACGGTGCGGACCGAGAGGCCCTCGGCGACGATCCGCTGGGCGAGGCGCTCGATCGCATCACCACTGGGCAGACCCAGGAGAGCTCGCGCGTGACCGGCGGACAGCACCCCGGCGGCAACCCGGCGCTGCACCCCGGCCGGGAGCTTCAGCAGCCGGAGCGTGTTCGAGATCTGCGGGCGCGACCGCCCGATCCGGGTCGCGAGGACTTCCTGTGTGCAGCCGAAGTCGTCGAGCATCTGCTGGTACGCCGCCGCCTCTTCCAGCGGGTTCAGCTGGCTGCGGTGCAGGTTCTCCAGGAGTGCGTCGCGCAGCATCGCGTCGTCAGACGTCTCCCGCACGATCGCCGGGATCGTCGTCAACCCGGCCTGCTGCGTCGCCCGCCACCGACGCTCGCCCATGACGAGCTCGTACTTGTCACCCTCGAGCCTGCGAACGACGATCGGCTGCAGCAGCCCGATCTCCTTCACCGAGTGGACGAGCTCCTCCATCGCCTCCTCGTCGAAGACGCTGCGCGGCTGCTTCGGGTTCGGCGTGATCTTCTCGACCTCGATCTCGGCGAACGACGCGCCCGGCACCGCGGCCAGCTCCGGTCCCTGCGGCTGCGTCGGTGCGGTGACCGGCGGCGCTCCCGGGATCGAGCTCGACTTGCTGCCGAGAGTCGTGGTGCCGGCGGCCGGCGAGCTGGGGATCAGCGCGCCAAGTCCGCGTCCGAGTCGGGTGTTCATCGCGCTCCCTCGAGGTCGAATCCTGAGCTACTGCCGGCTTTCTCGTTTCACGTGAAACGGTGCCACACCGATCCAACGATCAGGCGTTGTTTCGCATCGCGATCTCGCGAGATGCCTCGAGGTACGACAGCGCGCCGGCCGAGGCCGGGTCGTATGCGAGCACGGTCTGCCCGTGGCTCGGCGCCTCCGAGATCCGCACCGAGCGCGGCACGGCGGTGCGCAGTACGGCGTCCTTGAAGTGACCTCGTACTTCGGCCGCGACCTCGCCGGCCAGCTTCGTCCGGGCGTCGTACATCGTCAGCAGGATCGTCGACACGTCGAGGCCGGGGTTCAGGTGCGACTTCACCATGTCGATATGGCGGAGGAGCTGCGACAGACCCTCGAGCGCGTAGTACTCGCTCTGGATCGGGACCAGGACCTCACGCGCGGCCGTCAGCGCGTTCACGGTCAGCAGGCCGAGCGACGGCGGGCAGTCGATGAAGACGTAGTCGTACTTCTCCCCCGCGGCCTCGGTCTCGGCCAGGTAGGCGTCGAGGACGTTCTTCAGCCGGCTCTCCCGGGCGACGACACTGACGAGCTCGATCTCGGCGCCGGCCAGGTCGATGGTCGCCGGGATGACCTGGATCCCGGGGTGCTCCGCGCACGGCTGGGTCAGCTTGCCGAGCGGTTCGCCCTCGATGACCGCCTCGTAGACACCCGGGGTGCCTTCGGCATGATCGATGCCCAGCGCGGTCGACGCGTTGCCCTGTGGGTCCAGGTCGATCACCAGGATCTTCGCGCCGTACAACGCGAGCCCCGCGGCGACGTTCACGGTTGTCGTCGTCTTGCCGACGCCACCCTTCTGGTTGGCGACCACGAAGACTCGGGTCTGGTCGGGCAGCGGAAACTCGCGGCCCATCGTGCGTCCTTCGTTCACCAGCAGGGTCCGTTCGGTCGCGGCGGCGATCGGAGTCTCGAGAAGTCGTCGCTGAAGCTCGTCCGACGTGGCCCGCGCGGCGATCTGTGCGGCAGTCATAGCGCCCATTCCAATAGGTGCGGGACTTGGCCCGAAGAGGATGTCTGTAGGGGTCGGGGCGGGTCTACCCCCAGCTCCGTCCACAGGCTGCTGTGGACGAATTCCCGTCTGCAGGGGCAGTTTCATGCGGTGGTCATCCACAGGCGGTGGAGAGTCCGAGAGGCCCGGCTCGGCGTCCACCAGTGACGCCGATTCGGGCTCGGGACCATCATCCCGCATCTGTGGCGTTTCACGTGAAACGGCGTCGTCGTCGGAGTCCCCAGGTACGTCGAGACCCGCCGCGGCGACCGCTCGAAGCCCAGAGCTGTCGATCGGCGGCGTCGCCACGATCGGGTCCGGGGACTCGTCGGGAGCAGCTGTCTGAACAGGAGCCGCCGGCGCAGGGGTGAGATCGGGAGCCGGTTCCTGGGTGACGACACGAACGGCGGATTCCGGGTCGGTCGGCCAGCCGATGCCCTGTGACGACCTCGGCTCACCGGTGCTCTTCTCGGGCCATCCGAGGGCACGACTCACCAACCCGCTCACCTCCCATGTCTTCCGTGCCGGGATCCCCCTGCAGCACGTCCGGCCACAATACTCACCACAGTCGTGGGGAGGGCCAGTTCATCGCCGCCGAGTTGATGAATGTGCCAAAGCTCTGCGCCGAGCTTCGTCAGTTCGTGTTCTGAGGCGTCCAATTCCTCCTCTGCGGACGACCCCTTCATCGCGAGCATCAGGCCGCCCTCGACACACAGCGGCAGACACCACCGCGCTAGTTTGCCCAAAGGAGCAACGGCCCGGGAGGTCACCACGTCGTACGACGCCCGTGGCAGATCCTCGGCCCGCGACCTGACCACCGTCGCGTTGTCGAGCTCGAGAGCGTCGACCGCCTCCTGGAGGAAGGTGGTGCGCCGCAGCAACGGCTCGACGAGCTCCACCTGGAGATCGGGACGCACGATCGCGAGCACGATCCCCGGCAGGCCTGCTCCGGTACCGACGTCGGCTACCAATGCCTCCTCCGGGACCAGACGCTCGACCACGGCACAGTTCAGCAGGTGCCGGTCCCAGAGCCGCGGGACCTCCCGTGGGCCGATCAGTCCGCGCAGTGTGCCTTCGGTCGCGAGCAGTTCGGCGTACGCCGAAAGCCGGACCGCCGCCCGTGGAAACAGCTTCTCCACGAGCGGCGGTGTTTCACGTGAAACGTCTTCTGTCACGGCCGGGCGATCATGGCTGGACCACCACGCGGCGGCGGGGCTCCTCGCCCTCCGACTCCGACGTCAGGCCGGCGGCGGCAACGACGTCGTGCACGACCTTGCGCTCGAACGGCGTCATCGGGTCCAGCCGCACCGGGGTACCGGTCGCCTTCGCCTCCTCCACCGCCTTGCGGCCGACCTCTTCGAGCTCGGCCTTCCGGTTCGCCCGGTAGTTCGAGACGTCGAGCATCAGCCGCGACCGCTCACCGGTCTCCCGGTAGACGGCCAGCCGCGTCAGCTCCTGCAGCGCCTCGAGCACCTTGCCGTTCTCGCCGACGAGGTTGTTCAGCTCCGCGCCGACGATCGACACCGCGGCACGGTCGCCGTCGATGTCCATGTCGATGTCGCCGTCGAGATCGGCGATGTCGAGCAACTCCTCGAGGTAGTCGGCCGCGATGTCACTCTCGGCCTCGAGGGCCTTCAGACGATCGTCGGCTGAGCTGTTCGTGCCGGCGGACTGCTCCGCCGCCTCGGTGTTCTGCATGCCGTCAGTCACGGCCACTCCTTCGCGATATCGAGATCCGCCCCACGGGGACCCACGTCGTACAAGCAGGAAGGGAATCGGTGCGCCTGGGTCAGCGCGAACCACCGGAGCGCTTCTGCGCCGCCTTCTTCTGCGCGGCAGACTTCGCCGCGGGCTGGCGCTTCGACCCCGTCGCCTTCTTGCCGGCCGGCTGCTTCTTGGCAGCACCGGCCTGAGTCTTCTTGGGTGCATCCTGCGGTCGCGGCGTGTCCTCCGGAGCACTCGCCGTCTGCCCGTTGCTGACTGCCGTCGACTCCGAACCGCCCACTGCCGGGCCGCCCTTGCGGTCACTGCGCGACTGCCGCTTCGGCTGCTGGCGCTGGGCCGGCCGGCGGTCGGTCACGGTCTCGGTCGCGGCGCCCGCCGTACCGGGAACACCGTCGTCGGCCGGCATGCCGTGCCGCACGTTGTGCTCGCGCTTGCGGGCCTGCATCGCGTCGTACGCCGGAGTGCCCGGGGCCGGGTTGCGGCGGATCACGTAGAACTGCTGGCCCATCGTCCACAGGTTCGAGACGAACCAGTAGATCAGCACACCGATCGGGAAGTTGAAGCCACCGATCAGGAAGAAGACCGGGAAGACGTAGAGCATGACCTTCTGCATCTGCGCGGCCTGGCCGGTCAGGGCCTCCTTCGGCATGTTCTTGCGCATCAGCTGAAGCTGCGTGGTGAACATCGTCGCCGTCATCAGGATGATCAGCACGATCGCGACGACCTTGACGTTGTTCTCGCCCGGGCCGCTCGCCTTCAGGAAGGTTTGCGAGATCTCAGCGCCGAAGATCTTGGCGTGCTGCAGCGACGAGACGTACGGCTGCATGATCGAGCTGTGCGCCTGGCCCTTCGCGGCGTAGTCGAGCACGCGGAACAGGGCCAGGAAGATCGGCGACTGCAGCAGCAGCGGAAGGCACGAGGAGAACGGGTTGGTGCCCGTCTCCTTGTACAGCTTCATCATTTCCTGACCGAGCTTCTCCCGGTCGTGGCCGTACTTCTTCTGCAGCTCCTTCATCTTCGGCTGCAGCAGCTGCATGTTCCGGCTGGAGCGGATCTGCCGGACGAACAGCGGAATCAGCAGGGTCCGGATGACGATGGTCAGGCCGGCGATGGACAGTGCCCAGGCCCAGCCGCCGTCCGGATCGAGCACCTGGCTCAGCAGCCAGTGCCAACCGACGAGCAGAGCCGAAACGGCCCAGTACAGCGGCGTCATGACCGTGTTGAACAGATCTACGATCCCGTCCCAAACGGCGAGCCCGGGGATGGCCAGAAGAGTCACTCATGCACCTCGCTGCACAGGCCCGGCGTCGGCTGACGGTCCGGGCTGATTGGCGGAGTCGTGAACACAGGGGTCCTCACGCTCTCCGCGCTGGTCGACATCTTTGGGTGGAACGGGGTCGTAGCCTCCGGGGTTCCACGGGTGGCAGCGGATGAGTCGTCTCATCGCCAGCCAGCTACCGCGCACCGCACCGTGGCGCTCGACCGCCTCCAAGGCATACGCCGAACAACTGGGGTAGAACCTGCACACCTGCCCGTACAGCGGGCTGATCAGCAGGCGGTACAACTTCAGGAAACCGATGATCCCGCTCCGCACGGGATTGAACCGCATCATGACTTCAGCAGCCGGGTCAGTGCGCCGTCGACGTCCGCGGCCAGCTCGTCGTACGACGCCGAGGCGGACGACGGGAGGGCACGGACGACAGCCAGGCTGCCGGTCGGCAGATCGGCCAGACGCGTCGCCAGGACAGCACGCAGACGGCGGTGGACCCGGTTCCGCAGAACCGCGTTGCCCACCGCCTTGTTCACAACGAATCCGACGCGTGGAGGGTCGGCGCAGCCGTCCTCCGCCAACAGGTGGACAACCACCGCGCGCCGCGCCGCGCGACGTCCGGACCGGACGGCGCGGCGGAAATCGTCGGACCGGCGGAGCCGGTTCGACGCTGGCAGCACGAGGTGGTCACCGTCGAGCAGGTCGCTCAGGCCGCGAGGCGCTGACGACCCTTGCCACGGCGGGCGGCGATGATCGCGCGACCCGCACGGGTGCGCATCCGAAGACGGAAGCCGTGCTTCTTGTGCCGACGACGGTTGTTCGGCTGGAACGTCCGCTTGCTCACTGGAATGACTCCGGTTACTCGAGATCACAGAATGTCGACAAATCCACTGATTGGATCTGTCCAAGGTGGCTGTCCTGCACACCATCGGAGGAATCCGCGGGGAGCGCAGCACGAAACGGCCGGCTCAACACCGACTGATCCACGGTACGTGGCGCCCTGTGGACAGGTCAAACCAGGTATCCCCAGACTTTTCCACAAGGTTGTGGACAGGATAGTGGGCAACCGCTTCACCGGGTCCTCGTCACCCTCCGGCCCGGACCGCCACTGAGAGCGATGACAAACCATGACTACGCTCCGGCGTCCACCCGACACGCCGCAAGTTGCCCCCAATTTCCTGTTCATAGCCTGTGGATGACGGCTTGAAGCTGCCTACTCCGACTTGTTAGCGTCACTCCCTCACACCAGAGGTCCCACACCCCGCGATTGGTAACCAACCTGCTCCTGCGGTCGTTCACAACTGTGGACAACCGTGTGGACAGTGCGGCCGCCGAAGTGCGGAGTCAGCTACCGCGCTGAGCCGAACAGCACGACGACTCACCGGCCGCACGGTGTCGGGTCGAATGGTCGCGCCACCCGGGTCCGCCCGGAACGCGCCCACCGCAGCGATGAATCGGGGAGCAACGCGTGGTTGAGGACCATTCCGCCAGTGCGGACGTCACACCGGCGGAATACACGTCAGCCGAGTACCGGACCGACTACAGCGGGGACCGCCGACAGGATCTGCGCCCCGAGCCCGACGCCGGCCTCCGCCCCGAGCCGGAGGCGAACTTCCGCACCGAGGTCCCACCCGCACCCGAGCCGCAGCCCCGGGCGGAGGCCGCGCCCCGGGTAGAGACCGCGCCCCAGGCCGAGACCGCGCCGCGGACGGAGAGCGCTCCTCGAGCCGGGACCAGCCCAGCACCTCAGGTAGAGACACCCCGCGCCGAGGCCGCACCGACTCCGCGGATGGACCCGGGCGACTACCTCAGTCCGTCCCTGCCGATCCCGATGCCCGCGCAGCCGGCGCCCGGTTACCGGCCGGCGCCGCCACCGGGTCCGTACGGTTACCGGTCCGAGCTCGAGCGCGCGGCGACCGATCTTCCGGCCGGTCCACCACAGCCCACGGCGGGTGCGACGTACTTCGGTGCGGCCCCGACCATCGGCAATGTCCGCTATCCCGGTGACAACACCACCTGGGGCAGCGCTCCCGAATGGGGTACAGGCAGCAGAGACCTAGCGGGCCCGGCAGCGAACGAGGGTGATGGACGTGCGGACAACGCAACCGCCAACCAGTGGTCACCGGACCACCGGCCCACTCAGCAGGACGCAGCTGACCACCCGAGCGCCGAGCAGCCGTCCACCGAGCACCGGCCGGCCGAGGCACCGGCCCCGGAGCACCACGCACCTCAGCCCCAACAGCCCGCACCCCAGCAGCCCGCTCCTCAACCGCCCGCTCCTCAACCGCAAGCTCCGCAACAACAGGCACCTCAACAACACGCGTCTCAGCCGGCCCCTCAACAGCAGGCACCACAGCACCAGGTTCCTCAGCAGCAGGTGTCCCAGCAGGTGTCCCAGCAGATGCCTCAGCAAGTGGCTCAGCAGGAGGTGGCAGCACCGGTGACGGATCTTGGTGATGCCTGGACCCGCGTACTCGCGGGCCTCCCGCCGAACCAGCGCGCCTGGCTGACCAACTCGCGCCCGGTGACGCTGCACGAAAGCACCGCCATCGTCGCGGTGCCCGACGACTTCACCCGCGGTCAGCTCGAGACCCGGCTCCGCCCGGACCTGGAGCGGATCCTGACCGAGAGCTTCGGCCGGGACATCCGGATCGCCGTCACCGTCGACCCGTCCCTCGACCCCGAACTGCGCGAACAGCAGGCCGCCCAGCAGCAGCCCCAACCGTACGGACAGCCGCAGCAACAGCAGCACATCCAGCAGCAGCCGCCCCAACAGCCGCACCCCCAGCAGCAGCCCCCCGTACGCGAGCCACTGCAGACCGACGGTGCGTACCAGCCGACCATCCAGTCCGCACTGACCGACCCGGCCAACGGATCGCAGTACGGCCAGCCGCGTCCGGAGGCAGCACCGCAGCAGTACCAGCAGCCGGCGCCGCAGCCGCAGCAGTCGTTCGGTCAGCCGATCGGTTCAGTCGCCCCGCCGCCGAACGGTTCGCCGACCCAGTCGGCCACCGAAGCACAAGGCGAAGCCCGGCTGAACCCGAAGTACACCTTCGAGACCTTCGTCATCGGCAGCTCGAACCGGTTCGCTCACGCCGCCGCGGTCGCGGTCGCCGAGGCGCCGGGCAAGGCCTACAACCCGCAGTTGATCTACGGCGACTCCGGCCTGGGCAAGACCCACCTGCTGCACGCGATCGGGCACTACGTCCGCAGTCTCTACACCGGGGCCCGCGTCCGGTACGTGTCCAGCGAAGAGTTCACCAACGACTTCATCAACGCAATCCGCGACGACAAGGCGTCCCAGTTCCAGCGCCGGTACCGCGATGTCGACGTACTGCTGATCGACGACATCCAGTTCCTGGAAGGCAAGATCCAGACCCAGGAAGAGTTCTTCCACACCTTCAACACGCTCCACAACGCGAACAAGCAGATCGTCATCAGCTCCGACCGGGCGCCGAAACGTCTGGAGGCGTTGGAGGACCGGCTGCGGAACCGGTTCGAGTGGGGCCTGATCACCGACATCCAGCCGCCCGACCTCGAGACCAGGATCGCGATCCTGCGGAAGAAGGCGGCCACCGAGCGGCTGACCGCGCCGCCGGAGGTGCTGGAGTTCATCGCGTCGAAGGTGCAGACCAACATCCGTGAGCTCGAGGGCGCACTGATCCGCGTCACCGCGTTCGCCAGCCTGAACCGGCAGCCGGTCGACCTGAGCCTGGCCGAGATCGTGCTGAAGGACCTGATCCCCGAAGGCAGCAAGCCCGAGGTGACGGCCAGCATGATCATGGGCCAGACCGCGTCGTACTTCGGTCTGTCGATCGACGACCTGTGCGGCTCGAGCCGGAGCCGGGTGCTGGTGACCGCACGGCAGATCGCCATGTACCTGTGCCGCGAGCTCACCGATCTGTCCCTGCCGAAGATCGGCCAGCAGTTCGGCGGCCGCGACCACACCACCGTGATGCACGCGGAACGCAAGATCCGGCAGTTGATGTCCGAGCGGCGCAGTGTTTTCAACCAGGTCACCGAGCTGACGAACCGGATCAAACACCAGGCGAAGCAGCAGTAAAAGAACCGCACAGGCTGGGGACACAGCTGTGGAAAACTGTGGGTATTGCCGTGGACACACAGGCAGATCGTGTGGATTGGCTGTGGGGACAGAATCCGTCATCCGCAGGCGTCCCCAACACGACCGAGACTCGTCCACACGCCGTCCCCAGGCCAATATGGGGTCTGACCTGCGAAGTCGCCGCTTTTCCACAGTATCCACCGGTGCGAAGAACACTATGGAATCTGTAGAGAGGTCCCAGTCCACAAAACGAACGGGCGGCCCGATCTGGGGAAAACCCCGATCTCGCGCCGGTTGGACAGACCTGTCAGGCTGTCCCCGTAAGCACCTGAAACACCATCTGACGCAACATGAGTACGACGCCGACGCGACCCGCCCGAAGCGCCACGTCAGGCCCGATGGGCGCACAGCACCTTTGTCCGTGGCAGGATCTGCCTGGCACACAGCCGAATCAGGAGGCACCCAGCGGTGAAGTTTCGCGTCGAGCGCGACGTACTGGCCGAGTCGGTGGCCTGGGCCGCGCGCAGCTTGCCCAGTCGTCCCAGCGTTCCGATCCTTGCCGGCCTTCTGGTCGAGGCCGAGGACGGGCAGATCACCTTGTCCGGCTTCGACTACGAGACCTCGGTCCGGGTCACTGTGCCCGCGCAGGTCGCGGACTCCGGCAAGTGCCTGATTTCCGGCCGGCTCGTTGCCGACATCTCCAAGAGTCTTCCGAACCAACCCGTGGACGTCGCCGTGGACGGCGCGAAGGCACAGGTCACCTGTGGCAGTTCGCGGTTCACGCTCCAGACGCTTCCCACAGAGGAATATCCGGCTCTGCCGGAGCTTCCGGCCGCCAGCGGGACGGTCAAGGCCGACGTCTTCGCCCAGGCCGTCTCCCAGGTGGTGACCGCGGCCGGGCGTGAGGACACGCTGCCGGTGCTGACCGGTGTCCGGGTCGAGATCGAGGGCTCCACGATCTCCCTGCTCGCCACCGACCGCTACCGGCTCGCCATCCGTGAGCTCGAGTGGAACCCGCAGTCCCCCGACGCGTCCGCGGCCGCGCTCGTGCCGGCCCGGGTGCTGTCCGAGACCGCGAAGGCCATGACCGGCTCCGACGTGATCGTGTCGCTGGCCGCCCCTGGCAGCGGCGACGGCATCGTCGGCTTCGAGGGTGAGGTGTCCGGTGGCAACCGGCGCGCCACCACCCGGCTGCTGGACGGCGAGTTCCCGAAGGTCCGCGGCATCATCCCGACCGACTCCGCGATCGCGACCCGGGTGCGGATCGACACCGCGACCTTGGTCGAGGCGGTCAAGCGCGTCGCCCTGGTCGCCGAGCGGAATGCTCCGGTCCGGCTGACCTTCGAGGAAGACAGCGTGACGCTCGACGCCGGCAGCGGTGACGAGGCGCAGGCGTCGGAGTCGCTCGAGGCCCGGGTCGTCGGCGATCCGGTGACGGTCGGCTTCAACCCGACGTACCTGCTCGACGGTCTGGGCGCGATCGGTACGCCGGTCGCGCACCTGGCGTTCACGCAGGCGACGAAGCCGGCCGAACTGACCGGTGTGCGGGACTTCGACGGCGAACCCATCAGCGAGTTCCGGTACGTGCTGATGCCGGTCCGCCTGAACAGCTGAAAGCCAACAGAACAAGGGGATTCAGATGGAGCTCGGCCTTGTCGGTCTCGGCAAGATGGGCGGCAACATGCGCCAGCGGATTCGCAACGCCGGCCACACCGTGGTCGGGTTCGACCACAACCAGGACATCTCCGATTCCAAGGACCTGGCCGACATGGTCGGCAAGCTCACCGCCGACGGCCAGCCGAAGGTCGTCTGGGTGATGGTGCCGGTGCAGGCCATCGACCCGGTCGTCACCGAGCTGGCCGAGCTGCTCTCCCCCGGCGACATCGTGATCGACGGCGGCAACAGCCGGTGGACCGACGACACCCGCCGTGCCGCACAGCTCGCCGAGAAGAACATCCGCTTCGTCGACTGCGGTGTCTCCGGCGGCGTCTGGGGCCTGGAGAACGGCTACGCGCTGATGTGCGGCGGCGACAAGGACACCGTCGACACCGTGATGCCGATCTTCGAGGCGCTGAAGCCCGAGGGCGAGTTCGGCTTCGTGCACGCCGGCAAGGTCGGCGCGGGCCACTTCTCGAAGATGGTCCACAACGGCATCGAGTACGGCATCATGCAGGCGTACGCCGAGGGTTACGAGCTGCTCGAGGCGTCCGACATCGTGGAGAACGTGCCGCAGGCGTTCCAGTCGTGGCGCGAGGGCACCGTGATCCGCTCGTGGCTGCTCGACCTGCTGGTGAACGCACTCGACGACGACAACCACCTGGAGAAGATCCGCGGGTACGCCGACGACTCCGGCGAGGGCCGGTGGACGGTCGAGGCCGCGATCGACCTCGCCGTACCGGTGCCGGCCATCGCGGCCGCGCTGTTCGCCCGGTTCTCGTCGCGGCAGGACGACTCGCCCGCGATGAAGGCGATCGCCGCGATGCGCAACCAGTTCGGCGGCCACGCGGTGAAGGGCGCCGAGGCGGCCGACCCGTCGTACGCGACGCCCCCGATCAAGCACTGAGGTGTACGTCACCGCCCTGGGTCTGCTCGACTTCCGGTCCTACCAGCAGGCGGAGGTCGAGCTCACCCCGGGCGTGACGGCCTTCGTCGGTCCGAACGGCCACGGCAAGACCAACCTGGTCGAGGCGATCCACTACACCGCCACGCTCGGCTCGCACCGGGTGGCGAACGACGCACCGCTGGTACGGGCCGGCGCCACCCGGGCGATCGTGCGGACCGAGATCCGCAGTCAGTACGACCGGGACGTGGTCGTCGAGCTTGAAATCAATCCTGGGAAGGCAAATCGGGCCCGGATCAACAGATCGCCGGTCCCGCGACCGCGGGAAGTGCTCGGCCTGCTGCGGACCGTGCTGTTCGCGCCGGAGGATCTGGCGCTGGTGAAAGGCGACCCGTCCGAGCGGCGCCGGTTCCTGGACGAGTTGCTGACCCTGCGGTCGCCGCGGATGGCCGGCGTCCGGCAGGACTACGACCGGGTGCTGAAGCAGCGGAACTCGCTGCTGCGGAGCGCCTCGCAGGCCCGTCGGCAGAACCGGACGAGCGCCGCCGAAGGGCAGCTGCGCACGCTCGAGGTCTGGGACTCGAACCTGGCCCGCGTCGGGTCCGAACTGCTTGCGACCCGGCTGGAGTTGCTGGAATCACTGCGCCCGTTGGTGTCCAGCGCGTACGACGCTGTTGCCCGGGGCAAGGGTGATGCGCGGCTGGAGTACAAGTCGTCCGTGCTGCTCGAGCCGGGCGTGACTTCGCGCGAGCACTTGGCCGAGGTACTGCTCGAGGCGGTTCACGACAAGCGGCGGGACGAGCTCGAGCGCGGCGTTTCGCTGGTGGGTCCGCATCGCGACGACGTCGTACTCGGGCTCGGGGACTTGCCTGCGAAGGGGTACGCGAGTCACGGTGAGTCTTGGTCGTTCGCGCTCGCGTTGCGGCTGGCGTCGTACGAACTGCTCCGCGCGGACGGGGGTGAACCGGTGCTGATCCTCGACGATGTGTTCGCCGAGCTCGACACCCAGCGCCGGGACCGGCTGGCCGAGCTGGTCGCGCCGGCCGAACAGGTGCTGGTGACCGCGGCCGTCGGCGCCGACGTCCCCGCTGAGCTCAACGGTGTGCGCTTCGCCGTAGGCGAAGGGGTCGTTCAGCGTGCCTGAACCCCCGGATTCCTCTGAGAGCGGCCCTGAGAGCGAAGTCGATCACGACAAGCAGGGGCTGGATCTCGCGAAGTCTCTGGCGGGACGGCTGAAGCAACAGGCGGCCAAGGGCGGCATCATGCCGGTCAAACGCCGCCGCCGGCCGCGGATCGACGGCGCCCAGATCAGCAGCGCCCGCCCGGACGACCGGGATCCGCAGAAGCTGACCAACACCCTCGGACGGCTGATGCGCGACCAGGGCTGGGAGGTCGACGTCGCTGTCCACGGCGTGATGGCCCGCTGGCCGTCCATCGTCGGCGCCGAGATGGCCGAGCACTGCAAGCCCGAGTCGTACGAGGACACGGTCCTCACCGTCCGTACGTCGTCCACCGCCTGGGCGACCCAACTCAAACTCCTCGCCCCCGACCTCGTCCGCCGCCTCAACACCGAACTCGGCGAAGGCACCGTCACCCGCGTCAACGTCCAAGGCCCCCACACCCCCTCCTGGCGCAAAGGCCCCCGAACCATCCGCGGCGGCCGAGGCCCCCGCGACACCTACGGCTGACGACACTGGTTGTGCCCGCGACCCGGCCAAGCTCTAGGATCGGGCGCGATGCGCACGCTCGTTGACGGTTTTCGCGAGATGGTCCACCTGATCGGGGATACGTTCCGGCTCTGGTGGAAGAACCTGCTGCCCATGACCACGTGGTGGGTGGCCGGCTTCGTCGGATTCACGGTCTGCGTGCAGGGCGCGATCTGGCTGGCGAAGCACGCCCACTCGAGTCTCGGAACCGGGCTGTTCGCCGTCGGCGTACTGCTCCAGATCACCGCGGCCGTGGGCATGATCCGCACCTGCGCGATGTCGCTGTACCGCTGGCGTGACGCGGCGAGCAGCGAGTCCGAGGAGACGTCCGACCCGACGCAGCGCGGTCTGCTGGAACTGCTGGCCATCACCCTGCTGCCACTCGTCGCGGTCTGGTCGGCCTGGGGCTTCTTCGACCAGCAGGTCAACTCGCTCAGCGCGACCTACCTGGTGCAGAACGGGACACAGCCCGGCTCGGGGTTCTTCAAGCTCGGCATCCACGCCTGGCACGGGTATCTGCCGGCCCTGGTGATTCTTCTGGTGCTGCGTCGGCTGCTGCAGGCCGTCGACGACCGCTGGCCGAGCCGTCCGGTGAAGTTTGCTCAGGTCTGGGCCGAGGCGTTCTTTGTACTTCTGACCTTCGTGATCACGCCGTATGCAATTGCCGAGGGCAAGGTCTGGTTCAAGGATCGCAGTTTCTGGTACTGGTCGCTGGACTGGTGGGACGGCCTGAAGGACTTCTTCGCCGGCATCCACATCCCGCTGCCGGCCGGTATCGAGTTCCTGTGGGGCTTCTTCTGGGAGTCGCTCTGGCCGCTGTTCAAGCTGGGCGTCGCCGAACCGCTGACCTGGCTGGCGATCACCACGGTCGTGTTCGGCCACCGTGTGCTGTCCAGCGGCGGGGTCTTCCGCGGCACCCGGCTGGAGCGCCGCCTCGGCGGGCAGGCCGAGCAGCCCGCGGCGCCACAGCGGGGCCGATTGGTCGAACTGACGTACAAGGCGCCGGACCTGGTGCTCGGTGGTCTGCGCGAGAAGTTCTACCCCGCGATCAACGCGTTCCGGCTCGTGGTCCGGGTCGGGCCGGTGTTCCTCGGCGTGGTCTGCATGGTCTACACGTTCTGGCTGCTCGGCAATGACTGGGCCTTCGTCGCGGTCCAGCGGCTGATCGGTATCCACGGCCAGTACTGGGGCCTGATGAACTTCGAGATCGCCGACCTGATCAGGAGCATCCTCTTCGAGCCGTTGCGGATCGCACTGCTGGCCGCGGCCTTCGACCTGTGCATCTCGGTCGGCACGCAGCGCCGGTCCGAGGCTGCTGCGGCCGCGAAGGCCAAGGCGGAGCCGAAGGCCGAACAGCCGGCTCCGGTCAGGGTGTGATCAGGACCCGCATGCGTTCGTCGAGCTGCTCGACGGTGACGCCGGTCAAGTGCGGTACGGCGGACTTCGGTACGAGGTACACCTTCGCGACCTGAGCGGGCTTGTCCATCGTGAACGGGTGGTCGTCGTCGCCGCAGTACGTCGGCAGCGGGTAGTCGAACGGCTGCTCGGTGTCCCACGTGTTCCCGCGGTCGTCCCGCAGCAGAGCGTCGCACGTGAACCCGCGGTCCTTCAGGAAGACACCCGGGCGTGGGGTCACCGTCATCGTGGCCACAATGATGATCGAGCCGGCGGGCTCGCCCATGCTGATCTTCTCGCCGTCCTTGTCGAGCAACGTGGTGTACGCCTTCAGCGAGTCGAGCTTCCACTCGACGTGCCCGACCGTGACCGGACCCTGGCTGACGACCTTGTTGATCCGGCCCTCGTCGAAGATCCGCTCCTCGTCGCTCAGATACGGCCGCAGCATCACGAACGTGCCGGCGGCGACCAGCGCCACCAGCAGCCCGACCTGAACGGCGAGGCGGGAGGCCTTGCTCGCGATCCTCATGACGCCACCCGGGTGATCGCGTCCTCGACGATGTACTGCGCGACGGCGCCGTCGACCATCTGCTGGGCGATCGCCTCGGTCGGTACTCCGAGATCGACCGTGATGTCGGAGTTGTAGACGTTGAAGAGCATGGTCGGGCGGAGTTCCAGCGTCAGACCTGTCATGTCTGCCGGGTTGATCTCGAAGACGACCGTGCCGGTCTTCGCGTAGCCGGCGTCCGGGAAGTCGAGCCCGCTGTGGCTGAGGCCCTCGACCGGCATGTAGACGCTGCCGCCGTCGGCCCGCAGGGTCGCATTCGTCAGGTCCGGCTTGCGATCGCCGCGGATCGCGTCCCACTCGATCGCGACGTAGATACCGTTGGTCTCCAGCGGCTTCTTGCCGTCACTGTCCGAGCTGTCGAGCACCGAGCGGGCGAACTTGATCCTGGTCACCTTCACCGTCGATCCGGTGCCTTCGTAGTCGAGCGGTTCGCCGATCGTGCCGTGCACGACCTTGATGTTCTGCTCGTCGTACACATGCTCGGGGGTCGCCAGCCGGGTCAGTCCGCCGATCAGCACGAACAGCACACCAACGAGGATCGTGGCGGGGCGGTAGAGCTTCACTTGTTCTCCCCGTCGTCGATGACGACCTTCGGCGAGAGCCTGACGACCGCAGCCGCGTCCTCGTTGTGCCAGTACGGCTTGTCGTTCGCACCGAGGGCTTCGTTGTCGGACTCGTAGTGCTCCTGCAGAACGCCGATCTCGACGACGTCGGCCTTGAAGTCGGCCGCGACCTTGAACGTCATACTGCAACTCTCCGGCGGCAGCCCGTAGACGAGGACCCAGCCGATCTTGTCGTCGTGGCAACTGGCGCCGTCCGAGTCCACGTTCTCTTCACCGTGGCCCGGGACGAACAGCATCAGTTGACTGTCGATCCTGACGCTCTCGTGCTCTTCGGTGTCGATGTTCTTCGCGTCGAAGTAAACCTTCAGCTTCGACTCGGCCTCGTCGTACTCCGTCTTGGGTTTCTGGACGATCTCGGCCTTGGTGAAGCTGTACTCGAATCGGCCGGCCGTCACTGTCGTCGGTGCGGTCAGGGTCGGGACCGTGCGGCCCTTCTTCTCCTTCCAGCCGCCGGTGGCCAGGATCACCAGGGCGGCCACCACGACGAGGGCGATCACCAGCAGCCAGATTCGCCGGTGCCGGTGAATCACCCGGTCGGCGATCATCGCATCGATGACCTCGTCGAGACTTTCCACGGCAGCGATCCTAAGGGGCGGTGGGTGCGCGCCGGGCACCGCTTGCCCACGGGACTTCCAGGGCCGCCCCGGAGTGGGTCAACCGGTCTGGACCGGTCGGCGCCGGAGCGGTCAGTCGCGAAACACCCGAAGGCCACTGAGCGGCCGTGAGCGCTTTTCTGACCCCCTCCCGCGAGAGGGGACATGGAGATGAGGGAGAAAAGACGCCCTGATGCGAGTTTCGGGCGGCTGGTGGCAGGTTCTGCTTCGGTCGACAGGTAGAATGGACGACGTAGGGCGAGCCGCGCCTCTACTCCCACCGTAGAGGGCGGCTCTACTGTGCCGCGATGCCTCGCGAACGCGGGGTCCGAGGAGGACAACCACCGGTGACCGACGAGCCGATCGAGATCGACGCCAACCAGTCCGCCGACCCCATCGGCATCCCCGCACCCGGCGAGGAACTCCCCGCGATGCTCGACGCGATCCCGTCGAACGTCGTCGAGCGTGAGTACGACGCGAGTGCGATCCAGGTTCTGGAGGGACTGGACGCGGTCCGCAAGCGCCCGGGTATGTACATCGGGTCCACCGGCGAGCGCGGCCTGCACCACCTCGTCACAGAGGTGGTCGACAACGCGGTCGACGAGGCGATGGCCGGGTTCGGCGACCGCATCGTCGTCACGCTGATGGCCGACGGCGGCGTGCGCGTCGACGACAACGGCCGCGGTATCCCGGTCGACATCGTCGAGTCCGAGGGCAAGCCGGCCGTCACGGTCGTGCTGACCGTTCTGCACGCCGGCGGCAAGTTCGGCGGCGGCGGGTACAAGGTGTCCGGCGGTCTGCACGGCGTTGGCGTCTCCGTGGTGAACGCGCTGTCCAGCCGGCTCCAGGTCGACGTGAAGAAGAACGGCAAGCTGTACACGCAGACCTTCACGATGGGCGTCCCGGACGCCGACCTGGCCGAGATCGGCACCTCCGACTCCAACGGCACGATCATCACGTTCTGGGCCAGCCCCGACGTGTTCGAGACCACGACGTACTCCTACGAGACGCTGGCCACCCGCTTCCGCGAGTACGCCTTCCTGAACAAGGGCCTCGAGCTGGTGATCCGGGACGAGCGCCCGGACCATTTCGACGAGGACGGCAACCCGCTCGAGCAGTCCTTCCGGTACGACGACGGCCTGGTCGACTACGTGAAGTACCTGACCGGCATCCGCGAGACCGTGCACCGCGACGTGATCTCGTTCGAGGCGGCGACCGCCGACGACACGATGAGCCTCGAGGTCGCGCTGCAGTGGAGCGGATCGTTCCAGGAGTCCGTGCACACCTTCGCGAACGCGATCAACACCCACGAGGGCGGCACCCACGAGGAAGGCTTCCGGGCCGCGCTGACCTCACTGGTCAACTCCTTCGGCGAGGACCAGGGGATGATCAAGAAGAAGGAGGACCGGCTCACCGGTGACGACATCCGGGAGGGCCTGACCGCGATCATCTCGGTCAAGCTCGCCGAGCCGCAGTTCGAGGGGCAGACCAAGACCAAGCTCGGCAACACCGAGGTCAAGGGTTTCGTCCAGCGCGTCGTCAACGACAAGCTCGGCGCCTGGTTCGAGCAGAACCCGGCCGAGGGCCGCGAGATCATCCGCAAGGCGTCCGCCGCGGCGAGCGCCCGGATCGCGGCCCGCAAGGCCCGCGACCTGGCCCGCAACCGCAAGGGTCTGCTCGGCGGCGGCGGTCTGCCGGGCAAGCTGGCCGACTGCCAGTCGACCAACCCGGAGGAGTGCGAGGTCTACATCGTCGAGGGTGACTCGGCGGGTGGCTCCGCGAAGGGCGGCCGGGACCCGAAGTTCCAGGCCATCCTCCCGATCCGCGGCAAGATCCTGAACGTCGAGAAGGCGCGGATCGACAAGGTCCTGCAGAACAACGAGGTCCAGGCGATCATCTCCGCGCTCGGCACCGGCATCCACGAGGACTTCGACGAGGAGAAGCTCCGGTACCACAAGATCGTGATCATGGCCGATGCCGACGTCGACGGCCAGCACATCCGGACCCTGCTGCTCACCCTGCTGTTCCGGTTCATGCGGCCGCTGATCGAGCGCGGTCACGTGTACGCCGCGCAGCCGCCGCTGTACAAGATCCGGTGGAGCAACCAGCCGGACGAGCTGGCCTACACCGACCGCGAGCGCGACGGCCTGCTCGAGGCCGGTGCCGAGGCCGGCAAGAAGCTGCCCAAGGAGAACCCGATCCAGCGTTACAAGGGTCTGGGCGAGATGAACGCGAACGAACTGTGGGACACCACGATGGATCCGGCCAACCGGGTGCTGCTGCAGATCACCCTCGACGACGCGATCCGCGCCGACGAGACGTTCCAGACGCTGATGGGCGACGACATCGAGGCGCGGCGCAGCTTCATCCAGCGCAACGCCAAGGACGTTCGCTTCCTCGACATCTGATCTTGCTGCCCTCCGACGTACTGATCTGAACGGGACTTATTCATGACCGAGACCCCCACCTCGCCGGGCCACGACCGGGTCGAGCCGCTCGACCTGCAGACCGAGATGCAGCAGTCGTACCTCGACTATGCGATGGCCGTGATCGTCGGCCGCGCGCTGCCCGAGGTCCGCGACGGCCTCAAGCCGGTGCACCGCCGCATCCTCTACGCGATGTACGACGGCGGCTACCGGCCGGACCGTGGTTTCAACAAGTGCTCCCGCGTCGTCGGTGACGTCATGGGTCAGTACCACCCGCACGGCGACTCGGCGATCTACGACACCCTGGTCCGGCTGGCGCAGCCGTGGGTGATGCGGGCGCCGCTGATCCAGGGCCAGGGCAACTTCGGCTCGCCCGGCAACGACCCGGCGGCCGCGATGCGGTACACCGAGTGCCGGATGGCGCCGCTGGCGATGGAGATGGTCCGCGACATCGACCAGGACACGGTCGACTTCCGGCCCAACTACGACGGCAAGTCGCAGGAGCCGGTGATCCTGCCGGCCCGCTTCCCGAATCTGCTCGTCAACGGCTCGTCGGGTATCGCGGTCGGCATGGCGACGAACATCCCGCCGCACAACCTGCGCGAGGTCGCGGCCGCGGTCGACTGGGCGCTCGAGCACCCGGACGCGACCCGCGAGGAATTGCTCGACGCCTGCCTGCAGAACATCAAGGGCCCGGACTTCCCGAACGGCGCGCTGATCGTCGGCTACAAGGGCATCGACGACGCGTACCGCACCGGCCGTGGTTCGGTCACGATGCGCGCGGTGGTCGACATCGAGGAAGACGCCAAGGGCCGGACCAGCCTGGTCGTCACCGAGCTGCCGTACATGGTCAACCCGGACAACCTGGCGCTGAAGATCGCCGAGCTGGTCAACACCGGCAAGATGAACGGCATCGCCGACATCCGCGACGACAGCTCGTCCCGGACCGGTCAGCGGCTGGTCGTGGTGCTGAAGCGGGACGCGCAGCCGCGTGTCGTACTGAACAACCTCTACAAGCACACGCAGCTGCAGGACACCTTCGGTTGCAACATGCTCGCGCTCGTCGACGGCGTACCGCGGACGCTGAGTGTCGACCTGTTCATCAAGCACTGGATCGACCACCAGATCGAGGTCATCCAGCGGCGGACCCGCTTCCGTCTGCGCGAGGCCGAGAAGAACGCGCACATCTACCGCGGGTACGTGAAGGCGCTGGACGCCCTCGACGAGGTCATCGCGCTGATCCGGCGCAGCCCGGACGTCGAAGAGGCCCGCACCGGCCTGATGCAGCTGCTCGACATCGACGAGATCCAGGCCCAGGCCATCCTGGACATGCAGCTGCGCCGGCTGGCCGCCCTGGAGCGCCAGAAGATCATCGAGCGGTTGCAGGAGCTCGAGGCGATCATCGCCGACCTCGAGGACATCCTCGCCAGCCCCGAGCGGCAGCGCACGATCGTCAAGGACGAGCTCAGCGAGATCGTCGAGCGGTACGGCGACGAGCGGCGTACCGAGATCATCGCCGCCGACGGCGACCTGTCGGTGCAGGACCTGGTGCCGGACGAGGAGGTCGTCGTCACGATCTCCCGTGGCGGCTACGCGAAGCGGACCAAGACCGACCTGTACCGGACGCAGAACCGGGGCGGCAAGGGCGTCCGCGGCGCGGCACTGCGGGCCGAGGACGAGATCAACCACTTCTTCGCCACCACGAACCACCACTGGATGCTGTTCTTCACCACCAAGGGCCGGGTCTACCGGGCCAAGGTGTGGCAGCTGCCCGAGTCGGCCCGGGACGCCAAGGGTTCGCATGTCGCCGGCCTGCTCTCGTTCCAGCCGGACGAGGAGATCGCGCAGGTTCTGACGCTGCGCGACTACGACCAGTCCGACTACCTGGTGCTCGCGACCAAGAAGGGCCTGGTCAAGAAGACCGCGCTGCGCGACTACGACTCGGCGCGGCAGAGCGGCATCATCGCGGTCAACTTCCGCGAGGAGGACGACGAGCTGATCGGCGCCGACCTGGCCACCGCCGGTGACGACCTGCTGCTGGTGTCCCGCAAGGGCCAGTCGATCCGCTTCACCGCGAACGACGAGCAGCTGCGGCCGATGGGCCGGGCCACCTCTGGCGTGACCGGCATGAAGTTCCGCTCCGGCGACGAGCTGCTGTCGATGTCGGTGATCCGGGCCGGTTCCGAGGAGGACACCCAGTTCGTCTTCACCGTCACCGACGCCGGCTACGCCAAGCGGTCGCGCGTGTCGGAGTACCGGCAGCAGGGCCGCGGCGGTCTCGGCATCAAGGCGGTGAAGCTGAACGACGAGCGCGGTTCGCTGGTCGGCGCGATCATCGTCGTCGACGAGGACCAGGTGCTCGCGATCAAGGCCAGCGGCCAGGTCGTCCGCAGCCGGGTCGACAGCGTGCCGGTCAAGGGCCGCGACACGATGGGCGTCCGGTTCGCCGGGGTCGGCGAGTCCGACGCCGTGGTCGCGATCGCTCGGAACACCGATCTGACCGTCGCTCTGGAGGAATCGGAGGCGGCCGAGGAGGGTACCGTCACCGAAAGTGCCCAGAATGTGGACGGATCGACAACCGAAACCACCTCTGAGAGCGTCCAGAATGATGACGAACGTTCGACGGACGTGGACGGCGCGGCTACCGTCGAAGACGACGAAGCCGGCCAGGAGGGTGACTGATGACCAACCGCGCGAGGCCGACATGGCCTGAAGGTGCGGCCGACAGCTCCAAATCCCAGCGCACGGCGCCGGGTGGGAAGCCGTCTGCTGCCCCGGCCAACCCGGCCTCCAACGGTCGTTCCAACGGTGTGCCGAGCAGCCCGCCGAGGACGCCGAACGGCCAGCGCCCGTCCTCGTCGGAGTACCGTCCGCAGCCGCGGCCGGCCACTCCGAGCGCCGGCGCTCCGTCGCTTCCCCAGCAGCCCGCGGCTCGCCCCGCCCCGAGCACGCCGGGCCGCCCGGAGCCATGGTCCCCAGGTGCCTCCCCCGGTACGGCGACCCCCGCGGCCGCCGCGCCGTACGAGAATCCCGTGGCGAAGACCGAGTCGTTCGGTGACCGGGTGAGCGCGGCGCGTCAGGCCGTGGTCGACAAGGCCTCCGCGGTGAAGTCGGACAAGGCGGATCGCGAAGAGGCCCGGCAGTCCCGGCTCGCCGAGAAGGACGCCAAGACCTCGAGTCGGCCACAGACCCGCAAGGCGCGGCTGCGGATGTCCCGGATCGACCCGTGGTCGGTGATGAAGACGGCGTTCCTGCTGTCGATCGCCTTCGGGATCGTGACCTGGGTGGCGGTCTTCATCATCTGGTCCGCGATCGGCGCGGCCGGGGTGTTCGACAACATCAACAGCACGGTGCAAGAGGTGCTGGGCACGCCGACCGCCGAGCCGTTCCGGGTCGAGAACTACATCAACACCGGCAAGGTGATGGGCTTCACCACGCTGCTGGCCTGCGCCGATGTGCTCATCATCACCGCGCTCGCCACGCTCGGATCCTTCCTGTACAACATCGCCGCCACGCTGCTCGGCGGCCTCGAAGTCACGCTGGCGTCGGAGGACTGATCGGCTGCGGCCGGGCCCGGTGCGGCCCGGCCGGAACCGGTTTGGGAGTAGGGCACTTGGTGCGGTAATCTCTCCCGGGTTCGACACCGCAGTACGCGGGCCTATAGCTCAGACGGTTAGAGCGCTGCCCTGATAAGGCAGAGGTCACTGGTTCAAGTCCAGTTAGGCCCACCCTCACCTTTATGTCCCAGCCTCAGTTGTGGCGCGATCCGAGGAGTTCCAGTGCTGAAGAAGCTCCTGCTGGTGCTGCTGGCCGGCATC
Source organism: Kribbella sp. NPDC051586 (assembly GCF_044453965.1). Taxonomy (NCBI): domain Bacteria; kingdom Bacillati; phylum Actinomycetota; class Actinomycetes; order Propionibacteriales; family Kribbellaceae; genus Kribbella; species Kribbella sp. NPDC051586. The sequence continues at coordinate 1,345,805 of NZ_JBITDF010000001.1, forward strand.
GGTGGATACTTCGCCTACAAGAAGACCCAGCAGTCCCGCGCCGACAAGGACCTCTGGGCCGAGGCCGTCGACTCGGTAACCCCGGGTCGCTGACCACCCTCACGGGGGCGTAGCTCAACTGGCAGAGCACTGCCTTTGCAAGGCAGGGGTTAGGGGTTCAAGTCCCCTCGTCTCCACCAAATCCTCCCCAGGCGGTGCTAGGGGGCCATCGTCGGCCGGTCGTTCTTGGTCAGGACAGGCAGAACGGGTGGCCGTGTGGGTCGAGCATTACGCGGACGTTCTGCTGCGGCTGGTGTTCTGACTGGGTTGCGCCTGCTTCGATGGCCCAGGTGACGGCGGCGTCGAGGTCGTCGACACCGATGTCCAGGTGCATGGTGGCGGTTTGGTGGCCGGGCTGGCTCGGCCAGATCGGCCGTCTGTGCGCACGGTCCTCCTCGATGTTGATCGTTGGTCCCGTCTCGTCCTCGGGCGGTTGCAGCTGGGCCCAGCCACCCTTCGGGCCGACGTCGACGATCGGCCAGCCCAGCAACCGGTGATAGAAGTCGGCCAACTCACCGCGAATCGTTGACCGGGGCAACGGCTGGATGTTGACGACGGAGCTGCGTGGTCGGGATGTGTCCGACGACTGGGCGGTTGCCGACCACCCCGCCGTGCTGACCGCGATCGCGACTGGGCTCCGTGAATTGCACGCCTTGCCCAGTTCGCCGTTCGGCTCGCCGTTTCCGGGCGCGCGCGACGTTGTTACGCACGGAGATTATGCGGCGCCGAATGTCTTCCTCGATCCGGAGACCCTGCAGTTCGCCGGCATGCTCGACGTGGGCAAGCTCGGCATGGGTGACAGGTACGTCGACCTCGCGCTGATGTACAAGAGCCTCGCGAATGGACGGAATCCGCGGTACGGACTCGTGCCCGCGGCGCGTTCTTTCGTCGAGCGGTACGGCGGCGATCCCGACGATCCGCGGATTGCGTACTACATCGGCCTCGACGACTCCGACAGCTTCTGGGAACGAGGCTAGGCCGACGCGCGCTCAGGGGACTCCGCGACGAGCAGGAGGTGCAAGGAAGTTCTAGGGGCAGAGGTGGGCGAGTGCGGCGTCTATTGGGAACAGGTCGGGCAGTTGTTCGCTCGGGTTCCACCAGACGGCGTCGGACATCTCGTCGTTCGGCGTGAAGGGCTGGGGCGAGGCGACCTGGCCGCGGTAGATCGCGAGGTACTCGAGGCGGTCGTCGGGTGCGACCCGGATCTTTGCCACGCCGGCGAAGTCGAGGGAGTCTGCGCGTTGGCTGCTTTCCTCAGCGAGTTCGCGTACTGCGGCTTCGCGCGCGGACTCGCCTGGATCGAGCATGCCGCCGGGCAGTTCCCACGCTTGGCGGTACCGGTTGAAGACCATCAGGCACTCGTGGCCGCACCACAGCACAACGAGCGACGCGGTCAACGGCACGGACGGATCCAAGCTGCCGAGCTGGTCCTCATCCAGCGGCTCGAAGGTGAGCAGCACCGACCCGTCCGTATTCAACACAGGAAGCTCATACACAACCGACGACTATCGCACTATTCTCCGGTGGCGCCGTCGAGGGATTGGCGGAGGAGGTCGGCGTGGCCTGTGTGGCGGGCGTATTCCTCGATGACATGGGTGAGGATGAAGCGAAGGTCGGTACTGCCGAACTCGGGGTTGGCGACGATGCGCGTGACGTTGCTCGGTGGGAACAACGACCTGGAGTCGGCGCAGGCCGCCAGGTAGTCGGCGTACACCTCCTTCGCCGGCGTGGGATCCGACTCGTCGAACCAGTCGGAGCCGTCGGCGGCGGCGTACATCTTGTAGGGGTGGTACTGCGGCGAGGCGTCGGCGAGACGATGTTGCAGCCAGTAGCGCTCGACGCCCTGCAGGTGGCGCATGAGAGCCAGCAGCGTCAAGTCAGACGAGGGCACGGATCGTTGCCGCAGCTGACCGTCCGACAGACCCTCGCACTTCCACAGGAACGTCGCCCGGTGGTAGTCGAGGTTCGAGGCAATTACCTCCAGCCACGACCCGGCGAGAACCCGCTCCGGTCTGAGCACTTTCTCAATCACGATGTCGGTCACGATGGTCCGATGCTTCACCGGTCCGTGGATCGACAACCTGCCTATTGTTCGATCAAACCGCCGACGGCGACGGGTGGGACGTGGCCCGTGGGTGGGCGGGTTCGGGCGAGGGCCAGGCCGATGTCGACGATGGCGGCTCGGTGGAGGCTGGCGACCTCGCCGACCGGGGTCCAGGCGGATTCGGCGGTTTCGCCGTTGGGTTCTGGGCGGAGGGTGCCGGCGGTGATGCGGGCGGCGTAGTAGATGCCGATGTTCTGGTGGTCCTCGGGGCCGGGGTGGTTCCGCTCGGCGGCGGGGATGATCCGGGAGTCGACGCCGAGCAGTCGCTCGACGACAGCGGTGCAGCCGGTCTCCTCGGCGACCTCGCGGACCACCGTGTCGAACGGGTCCTCGCACGGCTCGACACCCCCGCCGGGGAGCGTCCACCAGGTGCCGTTGCCGCGCGGCGAGACGTACCGCGCCAGGAGGACCCGCCCGTCTTCGATGCACACGGCGTACGCCGCCAGTCGTCTACTCACCCACGGGACTCTAAATGCAGAAGGGATGACCGGCCGGGTCCGCGAACACGTGGTGGTAGGTACCGGTCGTTTGCAGAGGTTGCGCGCCGACGTCCATCGCGTGAGCCCGGGCAGCGGGTACGTCGGTGGTGAGCAGATCCAAATGCACCTGCTGGGGATAAGCAGGGTCGGGCCAGCGTGGCGCCGGCGAGTCCGAGCGTTGGAAGGCCAACCCAGGCGCCCCGGCGAGGACTACGCGGGAAGGAGTGTCGAGCTCGCGCTCCGGCCGGTCGAGCAGAGCGCTGTAGAACGCGGCAAGCGCAGGCGGGTCCGGGCAGTCGATGACGATGCGTACGACGCGGGCACCGTCCACCGGCTGCTCGTACAAGCAGAACGGGTGCCCGATCGGGTCGGCGTACACCTGCCACTCACCGCTGTCCCGCAGCAGCCGAGCCCCAGGCGGCGCGACGAACAAGGGTACGGCGATGTCGAGGTGCATCTGCTGCGCCCCATCGGGCCACCCCGGCGGCTGGTAATCGATCGGCCCGTCGCCGAACCCGAGACGCAGGGCGGACGCCTCGCCGCCGACGATGAACCAGTCCTCGTGGAGGATCTCCATCCCGAGCAGCTCGGCATAGAAGTTCGCCACCGGCCGCGCCCCGAGGTCATAGCTCTCCGGCGTGTTCCCCGGGCACGCGAACACGACGTTCCGAATCGTCAGACTCACCCGACCACCGAACCCGAACCCGGCCGGCATGTCGAGGGATCAGTTCAGATCGGGGACGGTCTGGGCGCCGACATAGTCGCGGAAGAGTTTGATCTTGCCGTCCTGGATCCGGAAGACCTGGATGCAGCGGGCCTGGAACGGCACGCCAGTAGTCGTGTGCCGCGCCTCCGTGATCAGCTCGAGGACCACGACCTCCGGGTCGGCAGTCTCGTGCAGCTGGACAGTGCGGAGGTCGATGATCTCGACGGGGTGCTCGGCGGCGCGCAGTGAGAACTTGCGGATCTCTTCGCGGCCGACCAACCGTTCGGGCAGGCCTGCGACGGCGAACGGCATCTCGATCACGCCGTCCTCCGCGAAGAGCTCCACGAACGATTCGAAGTCGCGGTCGACGAGGTGGCGGCGGCGGAGGTCAAGTACTTCCAAAGGAGTCATTCAACGACCGTAGAACGAAAGCCACAGACATTCAACACCTGTAGAATGAATTCGGTGAACGAGACCACCCGCGACCGCCGGCGCATCGAGACGCAGGAGCGGATCCTCACCGAGGCACGAAGGCTGTTCGCCGAGACCGGGTACGACCGCACGACGATCCGCGCCGTCGCCGCGGCCGCGCAGGTCGATCCGGGCCTGGTGATGCACTACTTCGGCAGCAAGCAGCAGCTGTTCGCGCGTGCGGCCGAGACGGACAACAGGCCGGTGATCGGCGGCACGCCCGAGGAGATCGCCGCGCAGTTGCTCGAGCGCCTCCGGCAGTCGCTGATCGAGGAGCCGGTCGCCTCACTCGCCGCGCTGCGCTCGATGCTGACCCATCCCGACGCGGCCGACGAGGTCCGAGGCAACGCGCAGGTCCGCGGGAGCAACATCAGCAAGGCGATCCCTGGCCCCGACGGCGCGCTCCGAGCCGATGTGGTGAGCGCCGTACTCATCGGTGTCGTGCTCGGGCGCCACCTGCTCAAACTGGACCACCTCGCCGACGCCGACCCCGACAAGATCGTGGAGCTCCTCGGCCCGGCGGTGCACTCGCTGACCAACGCCTGACGGAATACGGTCGTCCGGGCCGGGGTTGGCCCGAAGTATGAGCCTTGAGATCGGAGTCATCCTCCCGACGTCGACGCCGGATCCCGAGCGCCCGATCCTCGGGGATGTGCGGGAGAGCGCGCGGTACGCCGAGAGCGTCGGGCTGGACTCGGTGTGGTCGACGGATCATCTGGTCGCGAGTGCGCCGCTGCTCGACAGCGCCGTCGTACTCGCGACCGCGGCCGCGGTGACCGAGCGGTTAACCATCGGGTACAACGTGATGCTGCTGGCGCTGCGGCCGGTTGCGTGGGCGGCGAAGGAGATCAACACACTGCAGCTCGTGTCGAACAACCGGCTGGTCGTCGGCGTGGGCACAGGCAATCCGGCACATGGTGACATCGGCTGGCGGGCGGCCGGCGTGGAGTTCGCGGAGCGTGGACGGCTGACGGACGAGGCACTCGCCGTACTGCCCGATCTGATTGCCGGCAAGTCCGCGACGATCGGGCCGGACCTGGACGTGACGCTCTCCCCCGGCTCGCCGGTGCCGCCGATCTTTGTCGCAGGCAACGGTCCGCGCGCATATCGCCGGGCGGCGCGGTACGCCGACGGCTGGGCAACGATCGCGGCGACACCGGACGAGGTCCGTGCGAACCTGGACCGCATCAACGAACTTGCCGATGGCAAGCAACTGAAGGCGACCGTGGTGGCACCCCAGCTCGGCCCCGATCCAGCAGAACAGCTGGCCGCCTACGAAGCAGCCGGCGTGGAGCGCATCATCCTGCCGCCCACGGGCGACTGGCGCCGCGACTACGACGAGGCAGCCGGACTGCGGAGCTAGCTGTTCAGCTCCAACGCCGCATCCAGCAGGCTCCGGGTGTACTCGTGCTGCGGTGAGCCCAGTACGTCGGTGGCCGCGCCCTCCTCGACGAGTACGCCGCGGCGCATCACGGCGATCCGGTCCGCGATCTGGTGTACGACGCCGAGGTCGTGGGAGATGAACAGCATCGAGAGGTTGTGCCGCTGGCGGAGGTCGTCGAGGAGACGGAGGATCTGGGCCTGGACCGAGACGTCCAACGCCGAGACCGCTTCGTCGCAGACCAGCAACCGCGGTTTCACGGCCAGTGCGCGCGCCAGGCTGACGCGCTGGCATTGACCACCTGAGAGCTGACCGGCGCGCTGACCGGCGACGGACGGGTCGAGTCCGACATCCGCGAGCAGTTGGTCAAGATCGGCCGAGCCAGTCGCTGCCGGGTGGGTGCGCCAGGCTTCCCCGATGATCGAGGCGACGGTCATCCGGGGATTGAGCGACGACCGCGGATCCTGGAACACCATCTGGATCGCACGCTGCAGCTCTCCGGGCCGTCGCGTACCGGGCGGCACCGCGCGCCCGTCGTACGTGATCGAACCCGACGCAGGCCGGACCAGGCCGACGATCGATCGGGCCACCGTGGTCTTGCCCGACCCGGACTCCCCGACCAGCCCGACGGTCTCGTTGTCGCCAACGGTCAGGCTCACGCCGCCCACAGCCACGAACGGCTTGCGCCGCGGGCCGAACGTGACGCGCAGATCCCGGACCTCAAGCATCGAGCACCTCCTCGGCGAAGTGGCACGCGGTCCAACGCCCCGGTGTAACCGACCGCAACGCCGGCTGCTCGGTCCGGCACCGCTCACGCGCCAGCGGGCAACGCGGATGGAACGCACACCCGGCCGGCCGGTTCGCGGGCGTCGCCGGCGTGCCTGGCAACGGATGCGCCAGCGCAGTCTTCGTGCGTACTGCGGGAACGCTGTCGACCAATGCCCTGGTGTAAGGGTGCGCGGGCTGCCGCAGTACGGCGGACGTCGCGCCGCGCTCGGCCACGCGGCCGGCGTACATGACGACGACCTGATGAGCGACGTGTGCCATCACCCGCAGGTCGTGGCTGACCAGGAGCATCGAGAGGCCGGCGTCCTCCTGGATGGAGCGGAGCAGCCGAAGGATCCGCGCCTGCACGGTCACGTCGAGCGCGGTCGTCGGCTCGTCGGCGAGTAGCAGCGACGGACTGCCGGCCAGGGCCATCGCGATCACGGCGCGCTGGCGCATGCCGCCGGAGAACTCATGGGGGAAGCTGCCAAGCTTCTCCGCCGGCGAAGGGATCCCCGCGCGGTCGAGCAACTCGACCACCCGATCGCGCACCGCGGACCGCGACTGCCCGGACCGGCGCAGGATCTCGCCGACCTGACGCCCGATGGTCTGGGTCGGGTTGAGCGCGGCCAGCGGGTCCTGGAAGATCATCGCGATCTCGTGCCCGCGCAGCGCCCGGCGACGAGAAGCAGTTGCCGTCAGCAACTCCTCGCCGCGCCAACTGAGCGAGCCGCCCACCCGAGCGCCGTCCGGGAGCAGGCCTATCAGCGCGTTGGCTGTCATTGTCTTGCCCGAGCCCGATTCGCCGATCAGGCCGACCGTGGTTGCCGACGGGATGTCGAAGGACACCTCGTCGACGACCCGCACCGCACCCGACCGCCCAGGCAGGTCGACGGCCAGCCCGGACACCTTCAGCAGGGTTTCGGTCGCAGTGTCCGGCGCGGCTACGGACAAGTCGTCGCGGATCAAGAGTTGACCTGCAGTTTGGAGAAGTCGGGGAGGCCGTTCGGGTCGGGGGTGAAGCCGCTGAGGCGCTTGTTCCACGCGTAGGCGTACTTCACGGCCATCGGGAACATGCCGACCGCGTCGTCCCAGATGATCTTCTCCGCCTCGCCGTACAGCTTCACCCGCTGCTGCTCGTCCGTGCTGGCCGCGGCCTGGGAGATCAGCTTGTCCAGCGCCGGGTTGCAGTAGCCGTTGCGCTTGGCCGCGCACGGGTAGAGCCGGCCGACGGTGTTCGCCGCGTCGAGCATCGGGTTCGACAGTTGCTGGAAGTTGACGTCCCAGTTGAGCGCGAGCAGGTCCTTGGTGAAGACGGCCTGCTCCTTCTGCAGCAGGTCGACCTGTACGCCGATCTTCGCGAGGTCGGACACGACCGCCTGGTTGAACTGCTGGAACTCCGCGTTCGCGAACTGCAGCCGCAGCTTCGTCCCGAAGTCGAAGCCGGCCGCGGTCAGCGCCGCCTTCGCCGCGGCCGGGTCGTACTTGACCGGCGTCTGCGCGACATACCCGAGGGTCTGCTTGGACACCACGGAGTCCGACAGCGAGCCCGTCTGCGGGTACAGCTTCTTGATGATGGTCGGGAAGTCGACCGCCTGCCACAGCGCCCGGCGTACGGCAGCGTCCTTCAACGCCGGCGTCGACGAGTTGAACCACATCGTGTAGACGGCCGAGCTCTGCACGATCTGGACGTTCAGCGTCGAGTCCTTCTGCACCTCGGACAGTTGGTCGTCCGGGATCCCCCAGACCACATCCGCTTCGCCGGTGCGTAGCGCGGTCAGCCGGGCCGCGAGCTCGGGCATCTTCTTGATCGTCACCTTGGTGACCTTTGGCGCGCCACCGTAGTACGACGCGTTCGGCACCAGGACGATCTCGTTCGGGCTGAACTTGTCCAGTTTGAACGGCCCGGTCCCGACCGGCTTGTCGAAGAACGCGGTGTCGTTCGCGCCGACACCCGACGGCAGCACGAAGAACACCGCCAGCTTGCGCGGGATCGCGGCGTCAGGCTTGGTCGCCGTGAGTACGACGGTGTCGTCGGACGGCGCCGTCATCGTGTAGCCGGGGAAGTTCGCCGCGTTCGTCCCCTTGAGGCCGGTGAACCGTTTGAAGGAGTCCACCACATCGGCAGCCTTCAACGCGGACCCGTCGCTGAACTTCACACCCTTCCGCAGTGTGAACGTCCAGGTCTTCGCGGTCGCATCGGGCTTCCACGAGGTTGCCAGATCACCCTCGACCGAACCGTCCGTCTTGGTGCGGACCAGCCGGCTGAAGATCTGCTGCTCGACCATCTGCGGCCCGGTGCCGCCGCCCTGCGGGCCGCCGGGATCGATGCTGTCCACCGGGTAGGTGCCGGCGATGACCACCTCGCCGCCGCCGGAGCCCGAGCCGCCGCCGCTCGTGGCACTGGAGCAGGCGGTGAGGGCCATCGTGGCGGCGACCCCGAGTGTCAGTGCCGCCCGCCGTGTCAGAGGGATCATGAGGTTGTCTGCCTTCCGCGGGAGTCGACGCGTCATCAGTGGAGATGTCCGCGTCCGTAACGGGCGGTGAGCTGGTCACCGAGGATGCCGATGTTGACGATCAGCAGCGACAGGGCGAAGCCGGGCAGGGCCGAGATCCACCATGCGCTGTCGAGGTACTGCTTGCCGTTGGCAATGGTTTGTCCCCAGGACACCGCCGACGGCGGCAGCCCGATGCCGAGGAAGCTCAGGCCGGCCTCGGCGAGCACCACGAGCGCGAACTCGAGCGTGGCGAGCGCGACCACCGGACCGATCGTGAACGGTACGACGTGGCGCAACAGGATCGACCTGCGGCGTACGCCGAGCACCCGGGCCGCATCGACCCAGGCGCGTTCCCGCAACGACAGCGCGACGCTGCGGGTCACCCGGGCGAACGAGATCCACGCGGTCGCGGCCAGTGCGATCACGACCACCGGTACGCTGCGCTCGAACGCGCCGGCGATCACGATCGTGAGCAGGATCGCCGGGAAGGCGAGCAGGATGTCGATGCCCCTGGCAAGGAACGTGTCGAGCCAGCCGCGGAAGTACCCCGCGACGGTGCCGATCGTGACGCCGACGACGCAGGACACCACGACCGTCGCGATACCGATCAGGATCGACGTCCGGGCGCCGTAGACCACCTGGGCGAGCACGTCGCGGCCGAGGCCGTCCGTGCCGAGCCACGCCGTACCGCCGGTGGACAGATGCGATCCGGGCTTGAGCAGCCGGTCGTCGAGCGACGTGCGGATCGGGTTGTAGTCCATCACCAGCGGGCCGATCCCCGCGACCAGTGCGTAGATCGCGAGGACGACGTACGGGATCTTGCCGAGCCAGGAACCGACCCGGCGGACGGCGAGCGGACGAGTCACCGCGAGCGTGGCCATCAGCTGCCCTCCAGGCGGATGCGCGGATCGAGCTGGGAGTAGACGAGGTCGGCGGCCAGATTGAAGAGCATCACGATGCCGGCGATCACGAACGTCGCCGCCTGCACGACCTCGTAGTCGCGATTGGTCACCGAATCGACGACCAGCGAACCGAGCCCCGGCCAGGCGAACACGTTCTCGACGATCACGGCGCCGCCCATCAGACCGCCCATGTGCAGGCCGACGATCGTGACGACCGGCAGCAGTGAGTTGCGGAGCGCATGCCCGAGCAGCACCTGACGGTCGGTGAGGCCCTTGGACTTCGCCGTCTGGATGTACGGCTCGCGCAACGTCTCGGCCACGCTGGTCCGCGTCAGCCGCGCGACGATCGCCGTGAACGGAAGCGCCATCGTGATGGCCGGCAGGATCAGGTGCTGCGGCGTACCGGAGCCGGAACTCGGCAGCAACCGCAGCGCCAGCGCGAACACCAGGATCAGCATGATGCCGATCCAGAACGTCGGGAACGACTGCAGCGCGATCGCCGACGCAGACACCACCCGGTCGACCACGCTGCCCGGCCGACCGCCCGCGAGCAGCCCGAGGATCAGGCCGAACACCACTGCGATCAGCGTGGACGCCAGCATGAGCTCCGCAGTGGCCGGCAGCCGCTCGAGTACTTCGGCCATCGCGGGGTGCCCGAGCCGGTACGAGTCACCGAAGTCGAGCCGTACGGCGTGACCGAGGTAGTCGACGTACTGCACGGCCAGGGGTCGTTGCAGCCCGAGTGAAGCGGTGAGGTCCGTGATCTGGTCCTGGGTCGCATCCGGACCGAGCAGAATCGAGACTGGGTCACCCGGCGCTACCCGGACGATCAGGAAGATCAGCGACGCAGCGCCCCACATCACCAGCACGCCGATCAGCAGTCGCTTGACCACAACGCGAATCATGGAAGCTCCTTGGGAGGTCCGACCGTCGCACCGGGCGCGAACCCGCACCGGACGCTTTCGCTGAGTGCACCGGAGTCGGGTGCTTCCAGCAGTTGCACCAGTAGCGCCATCGCCTGACGGCCCATCAGCTCGCGCGGCACGATCAGCCCGGTCCACGGAGTGCCGTCGTGCCGCGCACCGGTCGAATCGCCCAGCTCGACGACACTCAGGTCCGCGGGGATGCTCAGACCGCGCCGAGTCGCGCAGACCAGCAGCTCCTCGGCCAGTAGCTGCTGCTCCGCGAGGACTGCGGTGATGCCGCCGCGCTGCAACTCCTCCACCAGGCCGTCCACCTCCGCAACGCTGTCGAGCGTCCACACCGGTCCGGCGAGGTGCTGGGACGGCGTTGCCTGCCGGAAGCCGCCTTCGCGATCACGACTGGGCTGGGCGCCGCCGTTGCCGATCCGTGCGTACGCCACGCGCTGGTGACCCAGCTCGAACAGCCGCTCGGTGAGTTGCTGGGTCGCACCGGCGTAGTCGGCCGCGACGTACGACACCGGTGGGCCCGAGACCTCACGATGACCGACGTACACGAACGGGTAGCCGGAGTCGCGCAGGCGCTCGATCTCCTCGGCGTTGGGATCGCGGCCGAGCAGCAGCGCGCCGTCCGCGTGCCAGAGCCGGGTCGAGCCGTCGCGGAAGATCTGCCGCTCGCCGCCGGCGCTGGTGAACAGCAGCAGGTCGTACCCAAGCTCGGCTGCCTCCTGCTCCATGCCGAGCAGGAACGGGAAGTAGAAGTCCACGCCGCTGGTCGGGAACACCGGCTCGAACGTGTAGACGCCGATGATCTTGTTGCGGCCGCCGGCCAGCGAGCGGGCCGACGCGTTCGCGACGTACCCCCACTCGCGCATCACGGTCAGCACTCGCTCGCGGGTCGCCGGGCTGATCCGGATACTCGCGTCGCGCTCGTTGAGCACCAGCGAGACGGTCGCCTGGCTGACCCCCGCGAGCCGGGCGATGTCGGCCTGCGTGGGTCTCTTGGCCGGTGTGCGGCTCAACCTGGGTTCCTTCCTGCTAATACGCCCTACCACTGCGGTTCCGGAAGTTTCGCCAGCGTTTCGAGCAGGTGTCAAGAGCTCACATTGATTAGCTGGGTATTAGCAGCTAATCCCCATTAGCATCTGGTGTCCGGGTCCTGGCGAGGTCTAGCGTCCGGCGCATGCAGCCTTCCCCCGCGGTACCGACCACGGTCGCGGCCGTGACGTTGCACCCGCTGTCGGCGGCCCGGGTGACGGGCGGATTCTGGGCCGGCCGGATGGCCGCCAACCGCGCCGCGATCCCGCTCGGCCGGGAGCGGCTCGAAGCCGCCGGGAATCTCGGCAACCTGCGGATCGCCGCCGGCGAGGCGAGCGGCGACGCACAAGGTGGGAGCTTCCGCGACTCCGACGTCTACAAGTGGCTGGAGGCTGTGGCGTGGGACGGTTCGCAGCCGGACCAACTGGCGGAGCTCACTCGGACCATCACCGCGGCGCAACGCGACGACGGCTACCTCAACTCGGCGATCCAGGTCCGCGGCGAGGAGCCGTACACCCACCTGTGGAACAGCCACGAGCTCTACTGCGCCGGGCACCTGTTCCAAGCCGCAGTAGCCGCCGCCCGAAGCACCGGCGACACGGCGCTGTTGGAGGTAGCCACGCGGTTTGCCGACCACCTCGCTCACACTTTTGGGCCCTACGGACGGTCAGAACTCGAAGGGCATCCGGTCATCGAGTCCGCCCTCGTCGAGCTGTACCGCGAGACCGGGGTACGCCCGTATCTCGACCTCGCAAAGCACTTCGTCGACGCCAGGGGTCACGGGAAGGCAACCAAACCGGGCTTCGATCCCTCGCACTACGGCGACCCTGCGCACTACTCCGACCGCGTACCCGTCCGCGAGGCCGGTCCGCTCGAGGGCCACGCCGTACGCGCGGTGTACTTCGCCACCGGTGCAACGGATGTCGCGATCGAGACCGGTGACGCGGAGCTGCTGGATGCGGTACGTCGGCAGTACGAGAACATGCGGCGGCACAAGCAGCACGTGACCGGCGCGGTGGGGTCGCGGTGGGACGGTGAAGCGTTCGGGGACGACTACGAGCTGCCACCGGACCGCGCGTACGCCGAGACGTGTGCCGCGATCGGCGTACTGCAGTGGGCCTGGCGGTTGCTCCTGGCAACTGGTGAGTCCTCGTACGCCGACCAGATCGAACTGCTGCTGTACAACGCGATCCTCCCGGCGGTGTCGCTCGAGGATGCGGACTACTTCTACGTGAACACGCTGCACCGGCGGACCGGCGCGCGTGGTGACGTGCAGCGCGCACCGGCGTACGGACGGCGGCCTTGGTTCAACTGTGCGTGCTGCCCGCCCAATGTGATGCGCACACTCGCCAGCCTGCCGGCGTACCTCGCCACTGGGACTGCGGACGGCCTGCAGATCCATCAGTACGCCGGGAGCACGCTCCGGGCCGGATCGTTCGCGGTAGACATCGACACCGACTATCCGTGGGACGGCCGGGTCGCAGTGACAGTCACGGAGGCGCCGGCCGCTGAAGTCGAGTTGGCGCTGCGCATCCCCGAGTGGGCGACAGATGCGACTGTCGACGACAAGCCGGTCGCAGCGGGCGACTACGCCCGCGTACGGCGTGTCTTCCGGCCAGGTGACCAAGTACTGCTGCACCTGCCGATGGAGCCAAGGCTGCTCGTCTCCAACGACCGAGTCGACTCCACCAGCGGCTGCGTCACCGTCGCGCGCGGCCCACTCGTCTACGCGCTGGAGCAACCCGACCAGCAACCCGGCGTACCGCTGGAGGACCTCCGGCTCGACACGGCAGCGGCGATCACCACCGCCCGCTCCGAGCTGCTCGGCGGCGTCACCACCCTGCACGCCAAGGGAGCGGCGGTACCCGAGTCCCCCGAGCCCTACCGCTCCCACAGCACGTCACCCAGGTCGCCCGGGAACGTCGACCTGACCCTCATCCCCTACTACACCTGGGCGAACCGAGGCCTCTACCCGATGCGCGTCTGGATACCTACGAGCTGACGACCTCGGGACCCTCCTGCCGCGTCGGTGACGCGTCACCTTTATCCTCGAGGGTATGGCTGGAGTTGTGGTGGTCGGAGTCGGACCCGGGATCGGTCTCGCGGTGGCGCGCCGGTTCGTGCGGGAGGGGATGAGCGCCGGATTGCTCGCGCGGTCCGAGGCGACGGTGAAGGCGGCGGCGGAGGAGCTCGCGGGCGCTGACGTACTGCCGGTGACCGCCGACGTGACGGACGAGGTCGCGCTGCGGGCGGCGCTGGATCGGGTCGTCGAGGCGTACGGCGTACCGGAGGTCGTCGTCTACAACGCAGCGCTCATCCAGGCCGACCGGGTGGGCGACCTCACCGCGCAGCAGCATCGCGACGCCTGGGCGGTGAACGTGATCGGGGCGATGACCACCGCCGCGCACGTCGTCCCTGCGATGGCCGAGCGCGGCAACGGTTCGTTCCTCATCACCGGTGGGATGCCGCTGCCGAAGCCCGACTACGCGAGTCTCTCGCTGGGCAAGGCCGGTGTCCGCACGCTCGTGACGCTGCTGGACCAGCAGTACGGCGCCGCCGGCGTCCACGCCGCGACCGTCACGGTCAGCGGCGGAGTCGGCCCCGGCACCGGCTGGGATCCCGACGAGATCGCACAGCACTACTGGCGCCTCCACACGCAGGCGCCCGCGGATTGGATCCACGAAGTCGTGATCTGACGTGATCTGACGTGATCTGACTTGGCCTGGTGAAGGTCGCGCCGATTGGACCTGTCGTTCTGCCGGGGTAGGTGGGCAGACTTCTGCTGTGTACGTTCCCAAGCACTTCGCACCCGATGACGAGGCGGTACAGGAGCTGCTGGCCGGCCACGGCGCCGCCGATCTGATCACGATGACGCCGGACGGGCTGGTGGCGACGATGCTGCCGTTCAGCTACGACCGCGAGCGCAACGTGCTGCTCGGACACGTTGCCCGCAACAACGACCACTGGCAGCGCGAGGTGATCGGCGACGCGCTGGTGATCATGCGCGGACCGGACGCCTATGTCTCGCCGGCCTGGTACGCGTCCAAGCAGGAGCACGGTCGCGTCGTACCGACCTGGAACTACCTCACCGCGCACGTGTACGGCGAGCTCACCGTCCACGACGATCCGGCGTGGGTCGAGGACGTCGTACGGCGGTTGTCGGATCAGCACGAACTGGGCCGCGCCGCGCCGTGGTCGGTCGACGATGCGCCGCCGAAGTACCTGCAGGGGCAACTGCGGGCGATCGTCGGCGTCGAGCTGGCGATCCACCGGATCGAGGCGAAGTTCAAACTCAGCCAGAACCGCCCGGCCGCAGACATCGACGGAGTGATCGACGGCCTGCGCGCCGACGGCGAAGAACCCAGCGCCGTCGCGGTCGCCAGGCACCGGCCCTAACCGGACGGCTTCAGCAGTCCCCGCCTGAACGCCTCGGCGACAGCGGAGGCCCGATCCGGTACGCCGAGTTTGGCGTAGATGTTGAGCAGGTGTGTCTTGACCGTCGCCTCGCTGATGAACAGGTGGGCGGCGATCTCGCGGTTCGTGTTGCCGGCGGCCACCAACTCGATGACCTCGAGTTCGCGCGGGCTGACGATGTCCGGGGTGGGCGGCATACGGACGTGGTTCATCAGCGTGTTCGCCACCGACGGTGCGAGCACGGAGGTCCCGTCGGCGGCGGCGCGTACCGCGCGCAGGAGCTCGTCCCGCGGCGCGTCCTTGAGCAGATACCCGGTAGCGCCCGCCTCGATCGCCGGTACGACGTACCCGTCGGTGTCGTACGTCGTGAGCACCAGCACCCGGGACGCCACCGCGCGCTCGGTGAGCGCGCTGATCGCGGCCAGCCCGTTCACGCCAGGCATCTGCAGATCCATCAGGATCACGTCCGGCCGCAGCGTCTCGGCCAGGTCGATCGCCTCCGCGCCGTCGCCCGCCTGACCGACCACCTCGAACCCGGGCTCGGCCGCGAACATCGCGCTCAGCCCGTCCCGAACCACCGGGTGGTCGTCCGCGATCAGCAGCCGGATCATGCCGACGCTCCTGACAGCGGCACGGTCGCGGAGATCGCCGTACCGAGACCCGGCTCCGACTCGACCGAGAGCGTCCCGTTCAGCGCCTCGACCCGCTGGTGCATCGCGACGAGCCCGAACCCACCGGCCACAGACGGCACAGACGGGGTACTGCGGGCTGGATCGAATCCGACGCCGTCGTCGCGGACATCGAGCGCGACCTCCTTCTCCATGTACGACAGCGTCACCCCCACCCGGGTCGCCTGTGCGTACTTCGCCACGTTCACGAGCGCCTCCTGAGCCGCACGGAGCAGAGTCGACTCCGCCTCCGGTGTCATCACCCGCGGCGTGCCGGTGGTGGTGAGCTGTACGTCGATGCCGTGCAACGCCGACCAGCGCCGTACGACGTCTGCGATCGCCTCGCCCAACGTGGCCGACTGGAGCGGCTGTGGACGCAGCGCGTGCACCGACCGCCGCGCCTCGGTCAGGCTCTCGCGGGCCAACCCGACCGCGGTCGACACATGGCGCCGCCAGTCGTCGGCGTTCTCGGCCGCCTGGAGCTGGGTGACGATCCCGGTCAGTCCCTGCGCGAGGGTGTCGTGGATCTCGCGGGCCATCCGCTGCCGCTCGTCGATGACGCCGGCCTCGCGGGCCTGGGTGAGGAGCTGGTCGTGGAGGACGGCGTTCTCGGCCAGGGTTTCCTCGAGCCGGCGGTTGGTCTCGGTCAGTGCGTCGACCGCGTCCTGCCGCTGCTGGCTGAGTACTTCGCCGCGCCGGCCGAGCCACGACGCCAGGCACATCCCGATCACGTTCACCCCGATCACCGCGGCGCAGCCGAGCAGGCCGAGCACGTTCGTCTTGGGGACGTCGTACGACTGCGCCCAGCCCGCGATGACCGCGACGGCCCCGATCCCGATCAGTTCACCGGGCCACGGCAGCAGGGCGAAGGTGTAGAAATACCCGGCCGGGGTGAGGAACCCGAACCACGGATCGCGGACCACGAGCACAGCCAGCAGCAGGACGAACCCGGCGACGAAGATCGCCATCGGACGGGTCTCGGTCCGCCGGCCCGGACGAAGCGTGAACATCCCGACCGTCCACAGCCCGATCAGCCCGCACAGCACCAGGTCCACGGTCAACGACCGGGGCTGTTCGCGCTTGATCATGATGGTGACGGCGGCGACGCACGCAAGCAACACGTACGGCACCACCGTCAACCGCCGCGGCCACACCTGCTCTTTCATGTCAGCAAGTGAACACTGAACGGAGGTGCTTGCCGTTCACCAGTAGTGCGACGCCGAGCAGCAGGAGTCCGCAGACGGCCTGCTCGCCCTTCATCCACAGCGGGAAGGTGCCCGGCAGGGAGATGATCGCGACGATCGCGACCACCATCACCGCCGACACGATCCGGAGCCGGAGGAATCCCTTCCGGGATCCCTGCGCCGCCCGCCGGGCGAACAGGAAGGTCAGCGCGGCGCTGGCGACCACGATGGTGCCGCGGGTCCAGACCGCGTCGTTCACGATCGTCGTGTGGTTGCGTAGGGCAATGATGGCGATCAGGGTCAGCACGCTGAGCGCGAGGTAGCCGGCCACCAGCAGTTGCACGCTCCGCAACGCGGCCACGCTCCGCGGGTGTTCGACGTTCACCGGGGTGGTCATCTTCGTTCTCCGTTTCGGGGGTCGATCTCGATACCTCGACTCTCCCGTTCGGACCCCGGTCCCCACATCGCCCGCCCGGCTGCACCTCCCTCAACCGATCGGTTGATCCCGGCAGTCGTACAGCGCCTCAGCCCGGCCGGTTCCGCCAGCGGAAATCGCACACGACGGCCCGGTGGTCGGAGGGGAACGAGCCGTCCACGGCGTCGCCGGCGACAACGGCCGACTCGACGTTGACGAGCTGGTCCTCGTGGCCGGGGCGGTAGAAGATGTGGTCGATCCGCTGATCGACCAGCTCCGGGCCGGCTTCGAGCGGCGCCGACGGATGGGTGGACGGCAGCGTGACCGCGTCCGGCTCACCGTTGCCCGCCGGCCAGGCGTCGATCATCACGTCGCGGAGTGGACGCAGTACGGCGCTGTCGGCCGCGGCGTTCAGATCGCCCATCACCAGCGACGGGCATGGCCCATCGGAGGACGGGTCCGTGCCCAGGTCGGCCAGCTGTTCCGCCTGGGCCAGCCTGTCGTCGCTGAAGGTGGTCGCATGCTCCAGGCACGCCACCGCGATCGGCAGCGGACCGGCCGGATGAGCCACCCGGGTCCGCAGTACGACCGGATCCCAGGACCGATGCCGCGCCCGCATCGGGATCGCGTCGTGCTCGATGATCGGCCACCGGCTCAACAGCGCGACGCCCAGCTCCACGCCGTCGTGATCCGGCGTCAGCACCGGCTCGGGCGTCCGCGGGTACGACGGCGCCGCGAAGACAGCGTGGAACCCGAGCGCGTCGGCGAACTGGTCCGCCTGGGTCGTTCCGTCGGCACTCCAGACCTCCTGCAGCGCGATCACGTCCGGTGCGAACCGTTCGATCGTCGCGAGGATCCCCGGTTGCCGCTCGCGCCAGCGCGGGCCGAACCGCCACCAGATGTTCCAGGTCATCGCGCGAAGCTGTGGGTCGACCACGGCTGCTCCTTCCGGCTGGGCGCCCCCGGTACCCAGCTGCCCCCGGCAGGCACACGATCGTTGCCCCGAGCCCCTTTCTTCCGTGACAGTTTGCGCACGGACTGTCACGGGGAGTTTGCGGGTGCGTGCAGATGTCCGGACAGGTCTGGCGGCAGCGGGAGTGGTCAGCAGATTGTCGAGTCAGGCAACGACATCGACGAGGAGAGAGTTCGAGGCAGCCGTCGACCACGGGAGGGTCCGGACGCGTGCTCGAGACTTATCGCGGTATCCCGCACTTGTTGGACACCTGGCTCGTGCTCACCGGCATGACCCTGCCGATCGCCATTTCCGCACTCCGCCGACCGGGCGACCTGATCCCCCGGCTGGCCGCGTTCTGCATGCCGGCCGCGTTCGCGCTGGTCATCGCGGCGACGCTCAGCCCGACCGCGCACCGCCTAGGCCAGGTCGGCGAGTGCGGCACGCACCTGACCACGACCGGTGGCCTGACGTCGCTCCAGGGCCTGCTCAACATCATCCTGTTCGTCCCGGCCGCGGGCATGCTCACGCTGGCCAGCGGCCGCCCCGGCGACGGCATCGCCGCCGGGATCGGGATGTCCGCCGCGGTCGAGGCGGTGCAGGCGCTGGTCCCGCAGCTCGGCCGCTCGTGCCAGCTGCACGACCTGATCGCGAACTCGATCGGCGCCTTCTGCGGCGTCGGGCTCGTCGCCGGCCTGCAGAGCCTGCTCCGGAGCCGCTACCTGGTCGTCACCCCGCCGTACGTCGTGGAGCACGCCGCGCTGCTCGTCGTACGCCGCTCGCGGCGGCCGGCCCGGCATCGGCGCGGGACCCTCGTCCCGGCGAACCGGCCGGGCGCGCCGGTCAGATATCACAGAACGAACACACAGTTATCCGGATAGTTATCCACAGGTTGTGGATAGAACGGGGGATGACCGCGTGACTACCTGGGGATAACTGTGCCGATACCTTCCCCACCCACCGCCCCGGTCGATCACGGCCGGACGTCCAACCCGAGCGAGGCCGCGACGACCATCGCCTGGGTCATGTCGATCCGGGCATCCCGGAGCGTGACGGTCAGTGGATCGAGGGTCGACAGGTCCGATCCGCGCAGGTCGGCGCCGGTGAGATCGGCCCGCTGGAGGCTCGCTCCGGACAGATCGAGGTCCCGCAAGGACGCCTTCGCCGCCCGGATCCCGGTCAGCTCCGCCTCGCGGAACTTCGCCCCGCTGAAATCGGTCCCCTTCAGATCTGCGCCCGGGAGCGCGGTGAACGACCAGTCCCCGCCGTTCACCTTCAGCAGGTTGTAGCTGCAGTCGTCGAAGAAGCTGCCGACCATCTTGCAGCGGGTGAACGTCGTGTCGAACAGCGAGCACCGGACGAACGTGCAGTTCACGAACGCGGCGTCGGTGTGGGTCGAGGCGTTGAACCGGACCCCGCGGA
Source organism: Kribbella sp. NPDC051586 (assembly GCF_044453965.1). Taxonomy (NCBI): domain Bacteria; kingdom Bacillati; phylum Actinomycetota; class Actinomycetes; order Propionibacteriales; family Kribbellaceae; genus Kribbella; species Kribbella sp. NPDC051586. The sequence continues at coordinate 1,365,163 of NZ_JBITDF010000001.1, forward strand.
ACGTGCACTCCTCGAACACCCCGCCGCGGTTGTCCACCTCGGTGAGGTCGGAGTCGACGAACAGCACCCGCTGGTAGGTCTGCCCGGACGGGTCCGCGTCGTCCCAGTCCCGGATCGTCGACTCGGTCGGCACGCCTCGTCGTCGGTCAGCCATGACTCTCCCTCGCTTGTTCGGGCCCTCAGCCTGTCACGCCGTGCCGACACTGTGATGCTGACGACGGAGAACGGTAGGGCGACCGACAAATACGAACCGCACGATGGAGGGGTGACCGGAACAGAGCGGGTGATGGTGTTCGGCGCGGGGGGATTCCTCGGCGCCAGGATCTGCGCGCTGCTCGACGACCGCGGGGTCGAGTACCGCGGCCTGAGCCGGACCCGGAGCGAGCCGTACCGGCGCTGCGACCTGGCCGCGATGCATCCGTACGCGCTGGATACCCAGATCGGGATGTACAAGCCGACGGTGGTCATCAACGCGGTCGGCGCCACCCTCGGCGAGCCTGCCGAGCTGGTCCGGGCGAACGTGATCGCCGTCGAGGCCCTGCTCGCCTCGCTCCGGGACAACGCCGGCCACGCCCGGTTCGTCCAGCTCGGCTCCGCGGCGGAGTACGGCGGCGCTCCGCACGGCACGAGCCTCGACGAGCAGACCGTGCCGAGGCCGCTCGGTCCGTACGGGCTGACCAAGCTGGCCGGCTCGGAGCTCGTCCTGCGGGCGCAGCGCGGCGGCGCGGATGCCGTCGTACTCCGGATCTTCGACGTGATCGGGCCGGGGGCGCCGGCGAGCACGCTCACCGGACGGGTGATCCAGGACCTCAGGGCGCGGCACCTGATCGAGGTCGGCTCGCTCGATGTCTGGCGCGACTTCGTCGACGTCCGGGACGCGGCCGAAGCCGTCCTCGCGGTCGCGCTCGCGGACGCCACCCTGCCGCCCGTGCTGAACGTCGGCACCGGGCGGGCGACCCTGGCCCGCGATGTAGCCGGCCAGCTGTTCGAGCTGAGCGGCCAACCGGCGACCATCGTGGACGATGCCGACCAGGAGACCGCGCTCGGTGCACCGTGGCAGCAGGCCGACACCACGCTGATCGGGGAGCAGCTCGGGTGGTCGCCGAAGATCGCCCTCGACCAGTCCCTCGCCGACAGTTGGGCGGCTACCTCTGGACAATAGGGCCGTGGAGATCCGCTCGCTCACTGAGGCCGCGCCGGACCGGCGACCACCTGCGGTCAACGAGGACCTCGTCCTGACCGGACCTGACTTCGCCGTCGTCCTCGACGGCGCCAGTCCTCCTCGGGTGCGGGTGGACTCTGGCTGCCGGCACACGGTCGCCTGGCTGGTCATGCGGCTGGCAACCGAGCTCGCGACCCCACTCCTGACGCACTCGTCCGCCCCGTTGACCGACCTCCTCGCCGGCGCGATCACGGCGGTCCGCGCGTCCCACGCCGGCACCTGCGACGTCGCCAATCCCGACAGCCCGTCGTCCACGGTCGCGATGGTCCGCTTCGGGCCTGACCACGTGGAGCATCTGGTCCTCGCCGACTCACCCGTCGTGATGCGCTCGCCCGAGGGCCGGATCACCGTCCACAGCGATGACCGCATCGACCTTCTCCCCGACCGCTCCCTCGAGACCGTACGACGGCTGCGTAACCAGCCCGGTGGCTTCTGGGTGGCGAGCACCGAGCCCAAGGCGGCGTACGAGGCCGTCGTCGGCACCACGGACCGCGCGGACGTCGAGGCGATCGCACTCCTCACCGACGGGGCGTCGCGCTACACCGAGCGGTACGGGCACTCGTGGGAGGAGCTGCTCGACGTACTGAGCAGCGAAGGCCCCCGTCGATTGGTCGAGCGGGTGCGGGCGCACGACGCCGCAGCCACCACGAGCGGCAAGCAGTACGACGATGCGAGCGTCGTACTGCTTCAGGGACCGTAGGTCGGGAAGTTCGGGCCGGGCCGGTGGTACCGCGGGGCGTACTGCGGCGGCCCGACCGGGCGCGGCAGGTCCTGGATCGGTGGCGGCATCGCCCGGGTGTGCTGCCAGCCGGTGACCTGGAGCATCAGCAGGGACGCGGCGACAGCGGCCACGATGAGCAGGACGGTGGCGACCGTGAAGCCGATGTCGACACCCAGCGCGACCCGGACCATGAAGTCCTGCATGTCGTAGATGTCGACGTACGGACTGCTCGCGTCGCTGCTCTCCGACACCTGGATCAGGCGGACGAACCACACGATGAAGCCGATCACCGCGACGGCGCCACCGCCGACGAGGATCACCCAGAACGCCGTCCACGTCGCCCACCAGCTGTAGAGCAACGCGCGGACCCGGCCGGACCGCGGCCGGCCCTCGCCGGTCGGTTCGCTGGCCCTGGTGACGTCCTGGACGATCTGGAACGGGTACCAGAACTGCACGATCGGGCAGAACCAGGCCCCCACCACCCAGCCGGTGGCCCGCCGGTGCGGACCGCGCATCGGGTCAGCGGGGATCGCGGGGCGCGGTGCGAAGGGTGAGTGCAGGAAGTCGGTGTTCTCGCGGGCCTGCCACAGCCAGATCAGGAAGGCGATCCCGGTCCCCATCAGCAGGTAGCTGACCAGGTTCAGCAGTGGGCCGGTGCCGGAGATCGACTCGACGCCGCGATCGATCTCCTCCTCGGAGAGCAACCCGTACACGAGACGCTTGACGTCGTCGTACGACCGCCAGAGGAGCACCGACTGGATCACCGCCGCGAGCGCGGTCAGCCCCATCAGCACGATGCTGACGATCGCGACCTTCCGCAGCGGCCGGTACCGAGGCGGCGGCTGGTACGGCAGCGGCTGGTACGGCACCGGGTACGGCCACGGTCCCCTGTTCGGCCCCGGATAAGGCTGAGTCACCCTTCCACCTCCCCGCAGCCAAGTTAACCCCACGCCCAACTCACACGGCGGCGAAAGTCTCCCGTACGGCGGGCAACGCGAGCTCCCGGTCCACAGCGGACAACCCGATCCGCGTCCGCCGGTCGAGTACGTCGTCCTCGGTGAGCGCGCCCTCGTGCCGGACGGCGAACTGCAGCTCGGCGTACGTCGTGCGCAAGCCTGGCGCGATCGGCCGCTGCAACTCGGGCGGGCCGGCGATCACCTGCGGTGCTTCGACGCCGTACCGCTGCACGAACCGCGCCGGGGCCCGGACCGCGGCCAGCCGCACGCGGTCGGCTGCCCCGACGAGCGGGATCCGGTGCGTCTCGCAATGGCGCCGCACCTCGAGGTGCGACTGCGCGAGCGCCTTGTCGAGGACGTCCTGCGCCATCCGGCGGTACGTCGTCAGCTTCCCGCCGACGATCGTCACCACGCCGTCCGGACTGGTGATCACCGCGTGCCGCCGGGAGATGTCCGCGGTCTTGTCCTCGCCCTTGTGGTGGCCGGTGTCGAGCAGCGGCCGCAGCCCGGCGTACGTGCCGAGCAGGTCCGCCCGCGTCACCGGCTGCTGGACCGCGGAGCTGATCGTGTTGAGCAGGAAGTCGATCTCGGCCTCGGTCGCGTGCGGTACGTCGTTCACCGGGCCGGGCGCGTCCTCGTCGGTGAGGCCGACGTACACCCGGTCGTCGGGCGCCGGGATCGCCATCACCACCCGGCGGAGCTCGCCCGGCACGGGCACGGTGAGCACGGCGGACAGGCCGCCGAAGACGGACTGCGGCAGGACCAGGTGGGTGCCGCGGCTCGGCCGGAGTTTGATGCCGGAGGCAACTTGATCGGCCCAGATCCCGGCCGCGTTGATGACCGTCCGGGCGTCCACCGTGAGTCGGTCGCCGGTCAGTTGGTCGACCAGGACGGCGCCGCGCCCGGTCACCTCGGTGGCGGCGACCCTGGTCAGGATGCGAGCGCCGTACTGCGCCGCGGTCCGGGCGATCGCGACCACCAGCCGGGCGTCGTCGTACAGCTGGCCGTCCCAGGTCAGGAAGCCGCCGCGCATCCCCTCGGGTCTGAGCGTCGGCGCGTACCGCAGGATCTCGGCCGAGCTGACCCGGCGGGAGTGGGGCAGGTAGTCGTCGCTGGTCCGCGCGAAGGTCCGCAGGACGTCGCCGCCGAGGAACGCCGACCGCAGCATCGCGGCCTGCGCGAACTTTGCCTGCGGCAACCACGGCGCGATCTGCGGGATCGGGTGCACCAGGTGCGGCGCCGTCGTCTTCATCAGGATGCCGCGCTCGACCGCGCTCTCGTACGCGATCCCGACGTGGCCCGAGGCCAGGTAGCGCAGGCCGCCGTGCACCAGCTTGGAGCTCCAGCGGCTGGTCCCGAAGGCCAGGTCGTGCTTCTCCACCAGGGCAACCGTGAGTCCGCGGGCGGCCGCGTCCAGCGCAACGCCGGCACCGGTGACCCCACCGCCGACGACGAGCACGTCGACCTGCCCCGTCGCACCGAGCCAGTCGAGCTCGCGGGACCGCCGGGCCGCGTTGAGACTCGCGTTGCCCACGGTGCTGAATGCCTTCCCCGCCCCACCGCCCCGGTCGATCATGGGGTCAAATACCTGGTCAGCATCATCCGCAGCTCCTCGTCGAGCTTCGTGTACTCGTCCTTCTCCGCCATCACCGGCCCGGACACCGCGGATGCCAGTGAGACGAGGATGATCTGCCGGGCCAGCCACACCGGGTCGCCGTCGCGGATCGAGTCGTCGGCCTGCCCCTGGCGGATCCCCTCCTCGACCAGCGCGAGATGCGCGACCGTGCTGCTGCCGCGGCGCTCGAGCAGGTACGGCGTGAGGAACTCGGGGTCGAGCTCGATGATCTTGCGCATCAACGGGTGGACCCGGGTCTTGGCGACGACCTCGACCACGCCCTCGACCAGGCGGGCCCGGCCGTCGGCGGCGTCCGGCTGGAACGCGGACACCAGCGCGATCGTCCACTCGCGCGTCATCAGCGCGGCGACGACGGCCTGCACGTTGGGCCAGCGGCGGTACAGGGTCGCGCGGGAGACCTCCGCGTGCCGGGCGATGTCGGCCATCGTCATCCGGCGCATCCCGATCGCCAGCAACAGCTCGTAGGCCGCATCCAGGATCCGTTCCTCGCCGATCGCATTCGCGGGCGTGGGACGGGTGCTGGTCTCCTGCTCTGATTCGCTGCTACGCTGAGACATCACATGTCAGAGTGTATCAGCGACTCGGGCATCCCGGAACTGTCCAGGGGAGGTGGGAGCCAGGGGGTTCCACCTCCCCTGGACGCTACCCCGCACGACCGCCGAAAGGGAGCCACCCGTGACCGAATCAGACCTCCCGGTGGCACAACTCACGCCCGGCCGCTGGGGCGACCCCGCCCAGGTAGTCGAACTGCCCACCGCAGCCCTCGAGGCCCTGAAGCAACTGGGCGTCCACCGCCCGCCCGCTGAGCCAGACGGCGCAGCCGCTCCGGCCGCCGCGTCGAGACCAAGTGCTGTGGATCGGCCCGAGTTGACCGGTCCGCAGTTGGCCTTCCTTACGTCGATCGTGGGCTCTGAGCACGTGAAGTCCGACTTGGACTCTCGCTGGGCGCACACGCGGGGGTATTCGACGACGGATCTGCTGCGGTTCCGGGCCGGCGACGCCTCGGACATGCCGGACGCGGTCGTCTACCCAGGCACGCACGACGAGGTGGCCGCCCTGCTCGCCGGCTGTGCTTTCGTCAGCCTCGCCGTCGTGCCGTACTCGGGCGGCACCTCCGTCGTCGGCGGCCTCGCTCCGTCCGGCCGTTTCATCACCGTGGACCTGCTCCGGCTGGATCAGCTGGTCGAGCTCGACGAGGTGTCCCGGACCGCCACCCTGCAGGCAGGAGTACGCGGACCCGCGGCAGAGCGCCTGCTCGCCGAGCGCGGGTACACCCTCGGCCACTTCCCGCAGTCCTACGAAGGCGCCTCGATCGGCGGCTACGCGGCCGCGCGCTCCAGCGGACAGTCCTCGGCGGGGTACGGCCGTTTCGACCAGATGGTCGTCGGCCTGACCCTCGCCACGCCCCGCGGCACCATCGAGCTCGGCCGAGCGCCGATGTCCGCGGCCGGGCCCGATCTCCGCCAGCTCGTCCTCGGCTCCGAAGGCGCCTTCGGCATCATCACGTCGGTCGTCGTGCGGATTCGCCCCCGCCCGACCGAGCGCCACTTCGAGGGCTGGCGGTTCGACAGCTTCGACGCCGGTCTGACCGCGGTACGACGCCTCGCGCAGGACGGACCGCTCCCGACCGTGCTGCGCTTGTCCGACGAGGTGGAGACCGCGGTGAACCTCGCCGACCCGGACGTCCTCGGCGGCGGATCCGGCGGCGTCCTCGCGATCATCGGCTTCGACGGCCCGTACAACCCCGCGACCGCGGACGCCCTGACGGCAGCCGGCGGGCAGAACCTCGGCGAAGGCCCTGGTGAGACCTGGCGCACCGGGCGCTACCGCGCGCCGTACCTCCGCGATCCGCTCCTCGACGAAGGCGCCCTCGTCGAGACCCTCGAGACAGCGGCCTTCTGGTCCCGCATCCCCGCACTGAAGACCGCAGTCACCGAAGCACTCGTGGGCGCATTGAGCACGACACCGCCGTTGGTCCTCTGCCACATCTCCCACGTGTACGAAACCGGCGCCTCGCTCTACTTCACGGTGATCTGCGCACAAGCCGCCGACCCGGTCGAGCAATGGCGGACCGCGAAGTACGCCGCCAACCAGGCGATCGCCGACGCCGGCGGCACGATCTCCCACCACCACGGCGTCGGCACCGACCATCGGACGGCGTACCACTCGGAGATCGGATCGCTCGCGGTCGAAGCCCTGCAGGCCGTCAAGCACACCCTCGACCCCGACGGCGTCCTCAACCCGGGCATCCTGATCTGACGCTTGACTTCAAGTTTGCTTGAGGTATGACGGTGTCGACATGACTCCTGATACCTCGAACCGTCCTGTCGCGCTGATCACCGGTGCGTCCGCCGGACTCGGGCTCGCGCTGGCCCACGGGCTGGCCGACCGCGGCTGGACGCTGGTGATCGACGCCCGCGGCGCCGGTCCGCTGAAGGACGCGGCCGATGCCCTCGCCAACCGCACCGACGTCGTCCCGCTCGCCGGCGACGTGACCGATCCCGAGCACAGGTTCGATCTGGTCGACGTGGTGAATCAACTCGGTCGGCTCGACCTGCTCGTCAACAACGCCAGCTACCTCGGCCCGAGCCCGTTGCAGGCGCTCGAGGCGGCAGACCTCGACGAACTGCGTCGCGTCTACGAGGTCGACGTACTCGCACCGATCGCGCTGACGCAGGCGCTGCTGCCCGCACTCACCGCGGCGTCCGGCGTACTGATCAACATCAGTTCCGACGCCGCAGTGGAGGCTTACGAGACCTGGGGCGGCTATGGATCGGCCAAGGCCGCACTCGACCACGCGACGCGAGTACTGGCGGCCGAGCACCCCACGCTGTCTGTGTATGCGGTCGATCCGGGTGATCTGCGGACGGCGATGCACCAGGACGCGTTCCCGGGCGAAGACATCTCGGACCGGCCTGAGCCGGCGACCGCAGTACCTGCGTTCCTGAAGCTGCTGGACAGCCGGCCCGCCAGTGGCCGGTACCGCGCGGCCGAGTTCGCGCCGGCGGTGACGTCGTGAAAGTGCACCCACACACCAGGTTCGTCCTCCCGGACGCGCTGAACGCCGGCGAACCACCGGAGGCCCGGGGCCTGCGCCGGGACGAGGTGAAGCTGCTGGTCGCGGAGGGGTCGACCATCTCGCACACCCGCTTCGACCGGATCGGAGAGCACCTGCGGCCCGGAGACCTGTTGCTGGTCAACACTTCCGGCACACTGCCCGCGGCGGTCGACGGTCCAGCGGTCACCGTGCACTTCTCGACGGCGCTCGACGACGGCACCTGGGTGGTCGAGCTGCGGAACGGCAGTGCACCGAAGTTCGACGGTACGCCGGGCGACCAGGTGAAGCTGCCGGAAGGCGTGCTGACCTTGCTGGCGCCGTACGAGCCGGAGAGCAATCGCCTGTGGATCGCCAGGCCACCGGTGCCTGACGTACTCGGGTATCTGCAGCGGCACGGGCGTCCGATCACCTACAACTACATCGGCAGGCGCTGGCCGTTGGCGGCGTACCAGACTGTCTTTGCGCGCGAGCCGGGCAGTGCGGAGATGCCAAGCGCGGCAAGGCCGTTCAGCTTCGAGCTGGTGAGCCATCTGGCGTCGCAGGGCGTACTGATCGCGCCGATCCTGCTGCACTGCGGTGTGTCCTCACTGGAGAGCCACGAGGCGCCCCAGCCCGAGCGGTACGACGTACCCGCGCACACGGCTCGTTTGGTCAACTGGGTCAAGGCGAACGGCGGACGCGTCATCGCCGTAGGCACCACTGCTGTCCGAGCCATCGAGTCCGCGTACGACGGCTCGGTCAACCCCACCCACGGCTGGACTGACTTGGTTCTCAGCCCGGACCGGCCGCCGCACGTAGTAGACGGGCTCATCACCGGCTGGCACGCGCCTGAGGCGTCGCATCTGCTTCTGCTGGAATCTGTTGCCGGTACTGAACTGGTGCAGCGCGCGTACGACGCCGCAGTACAGGAGAACTACCTCTGGCACGAGTTCGGGGACAGCGCCCTGCTGCTGCGGGGCTGATGGGTCATGCCTTCGTCCCGATGATCAGACGCTCGCGGTCGAACACCGCTGACGCGACGCGCCAGCCGATGCGGTTGAGCGCAAGCAGAACTACTGCCGCGACTACTCCGGTCAGCAGGGACACTTCGATGACGTTGAGGGCGATCAGGATCGCCAGCGCCACGGACGGCAGGCTGGCCACGGTGGAGAGTTGCTGCGCCACGCGGATGTCGTTGGATCGCGTGGAGATGAATATGGCGACCCAGATCGACCAGCCGGCCAGCAGTGGCGTGAACACCACCTGGGCGACCACGTCGGACGGGCGGATGAGCGCTGCCGCCACACCAGGCTGAGCGAAGAGCTCGACGCAGATCAGGAACAGCGCGAAGACGGCGTACGCGACGATGCCCGCGGGGACGAATGTGGCGAGTGCCTTGCCGAGCAGCAGTTCCTCGCGGCGGATCGGCGTGGTCAGCAGCGGCTCGAGCGTGCCCTGCCCGCGCTCGCCGACCACCGAGTACGAGGCGACCAGGGACGGGACGAGGGCCGGGATGCCGAGCATGTACAGCAGCACGTGTTCGTGTCGCAGCGGCTCCGAGGCCGATGACGACAGCGCGAAGACGGTGATCAGAGGCTGCACGGAGAAGATCAGCGGAATGATGGCCATCCCAACGACCATGGACCGGTTCCGCCGGAACTCGCGCAGTTCCTTGGTGACGATGGCGCGGACCAGTCTGGGGTTGACTGTCATGACTGCCCTGCCGGTACGTCGACGAGCTCCAGGTAGACGTCTTCGAGCGAATGGTGCGACGGGCTGATCGACAAGACGTCGGCGTCGGCCTGCACCAGCGCCCGCGTGACATCCGGCGCTGTCAGCTCCGGATCGGCCACGGTCAGCACGTAGGTGGATGGGGTGTCCTCGTGCCAACTGCTGACACCGGTGACGCTTCCGAAGACGTGGTCGGGTGCGGTGAGCGGGACCGCGGTTCGGACGGTGAGAGTGCGGGCGAAGAGCTGGTCGCGCAACTGGTCGGGTCGGCCGATGGTGCGCAAGGTGGTGTTGAGGATGGCGACGCGGTCGCAGAGGCGTTCGGCCTCGTCGAGGCGGTGGGTGGTGAGGAAGATCGTGACGCCACGCTGCCGGAGTTCGTCGATCAGGTCGTGGACCTCGCGGGCGGCAACTGGATCGAGTCCGGAGGTCGGCTCGTCCAGGAAGAGGACCCGAGGATCGTTGAGCAGCGCGCGGGCCAGTGCGACGCGTTGCCGAAGGCCCTTCGACAAGGCCCCGCAGGCATCGTTGGTCCGATCAGTGAGGCGTACGGCGCGCAGTACCTGGTCGATGCGCTCGGAGGCTGCGGGCACCTCGTACAGGTCGGCGAAGCAGCGCAAGTTCTCGAGGACGGTCAGGCGGAGGTACAGCCCGGGTGACTCCGGCATGATCGAGATCTGCCGGCGGATCTCCACGCCGTTGTCCGGCGTGAGTGGGAGTCCGGCGACGGTGGCCGAGCCGGAGGTCGGCGTGAGGAGGGTGCCCAGCGTGCGCACGGTCGTGGTCTTGCCGGCGCCGTTCGGGCCGAGGAATCCGAAGACCTCGCCGTACCCGATCTCGAACGAGACGTCCTCGAAGGCGACGCGATCGCCGAAACGCTTGCTCAGCCGATCGGCCGACAACGCCGGCGCGCTCGGCCGCGACTCGCTCAAGGGCGTTTCGGGCGGCCGACCACCAGCCACGCCGACCCGCCGGCGACCGCCATCATCGTGACCGTCAACGGTCCTGTCGACATGGCGTTCATACCGTCCATGATTCCACCAACCGCGCGGAATCGACCCTCGTTCAGCGCGAGCGGGTGGCAATCGCCTTTTCAGCCGCCCGACGCTCCTTGGCCGACCTGGGAGTTTCATGCTCGGCCGCATCGAGCGAACTGATCCAGCTCGGCGCTTCCGCCGCCCGGCCGACCGGATGCCGCTCGTTCCCAGGCCGCGCTCGCTTGTCCACCGCACGTGGGCTCATATCCAGATGTCCTAACCAGTCGGTCCCCCGTCGGGACGTCACCTGATTAGACGAGTAGTTGCTCCCGCTTGTCATCTGCTTTGATCCAACTGAGCCAAAATTGTGGGCTAGGCCGTTTAAGCGGCTTGTCTGTTGCGGCGCTTGTGATTGGAGAGTTGGAGGAAGATCCAGGCGAGCGCCGCACCGACGATGAAGCCGCCGAGGTGGCCTTGCCAGGAGACGTTGGGGATGACGAAGGACAGTACGGCGGTGACTCCGACGTACATGATGATCCAGGTGATATCGAGCCCGCGGGCGCGGCTGATCACCAGGAGGGCGCCGACCAGGCCGAGGACCGCGCCGGATGCGCCGAGGGTGGCCGAGCCCGGGGCCGCGAGCAGCCAGACCGCGATGCTGCCGCCGAGCGCGGACAGCACGTACAGGATCGTGAACCGGAGCCGGCCGAGCATCTGCTCCAGCGGCGGACCGAGCTGCCAGAGCATGAACAGGTTCGAGAAGATGTGGAAGATCTGCACGTGGGTGAAGGCCGACGTGAGCAGCCGCCACGGCTCGCTCTCGGTCAGCACCGGCACCATCACCAGGTCCTGCAGGATCCGCGGGCTGCCGACGTGTACGGCGATGAACACCAGCACGTTGAGCGCCAGGATCGTGTACGTGACGATCTGGTGGTTGGCGCGCTGGAGGCCGCCGAGGGAGGTCCGGGTCCGCGGAACCGAGCGGATCCCCTCGTTGAAGCAGTTCGGGCACTGGAAGCCGACGGCGGCGCTGTTCATGCAGGACGGGCAGATCGGCCGGTCACAGCGCTGGCAGCGCACCCCGGCGGGCCGATCCGGGTGCCGGTAGCAGACGGTGTCGGTCACGCGGGTGCGTCCTTCGTGGGAGGCGGGGGCCGGTGGCGTGCCGGCCCCGCGGGAAGATTCAGTCAGGCGTTCTTGCGCTCGACGACGACCTTGTTGATGACGATCGGCTCGCGCGGCCGGTCGCCCGGCGCGGTGTCGGCGGTGGCGATCGCGTCGACGACCTTCTTCGACTCGTCGTCGGCGACCTCACCGAAGATCGTGTGCTTGCGGTTCAGGTGCGGGGTCGGCACCACGGTGACGAAGAACTGCGAGCCGTTCGTGCCGTGGCCGAACTGGATGCCGGCGTTGGCCATCGCGAGCAGGTACGGACGGTCGAACTGGAGCTCCGGGTGGATCTCGTCGTCGAACTGGTACCCCGGCGTGCCGGTGCCGGTGCCGAGCGGGCAACCGCCCTGGATCATGAATCCGTCGATCACCCGGTGGAAGGTGAGGCCGTCGTAGAACGGCTTGTTGGTGGGCTGCCCGGTCTCCGGGTCGGTCCACTCCTTGCTGCCGTCGGCCAGGCCGACGAAGTTGCTCACCGTCGCCGGCGCGTGGTTCGGGAACAACCTGATGACGACGTCGCCCTTGTTCGTCTGCAGGGTTGCGTACAGCTCTTCGGCCACGGGAGTCACTCCTAGTCGGATAACGGCTTACGCCCTCGATCCTGTCATGCGGGATCAAGAAGAACGCTATCGACCAGCCGCGGACCCCCCGCCGTACCCTGCCCAACCGCCCGCAGCCCGACGTGGCCGTCTGAGGGGTCAACCCCCGAGATCGCCGGTTGCGGAAGCAGATTCTCGGTCCGCAACCGGCAATCCGAGGGGTTGGCCCCTGAGACGGGCAGAAGCGGATGGGGCTTGGGGCGGATATGTGTGGAGACCGTGGGGTAGGGGCACCGGGTAATCAGGTCTGGACGTCGTACGATGCAGATGCAGCCGGATTTGTCCAGAGACGTAACCGGAAAGAGCCCATGTCGCCGATGGGCGGGAGAGCTGTCCGCTGGGGCGGATGGCACCGAGGAGGGAACCGTGGGTTTGAGGAAGTCCAAGGGCCGGGTCGAGGTCGCGAAGGACCGGGTCCGGCCACTCGCCGAGTCGGCGTCGGAGAAGCTCGGACCGGCCGTGGGTCAGGTCCGTGAGCACCTCGGACCCACTGTGGGTCAGGTCCGTGACCACCTCGGACCCGCCGTGGGCACCGCACGGGAGAAGGTGTCGCCGTACGCCGAGAAGGCCGTCGAGCGGGGCGCGCACCTGGCGCACCAGGCGGTCGAGAAGGCAGGTCCGGCGCTCGACGACGCGCTCGCCAAGGTCGGCCCCGCCACCGAGCACGCGGCCGAGAAGGCCCGTGAGCGGCTCAACGACGACCTACTGCCGAAGGTGACCGCCGCCTTGGCGACCCTCGCCGCGGCCGCAGAGCCCGTCGTCGAGGAGACCGCCCGCCGAGGCAAGGCCACCAAGGCCGCGCTGAAGGGCGAGCTCGAGGTGCCGAAGAAGAGCCACAAGCTCCGCAACGTGATGCTGTTCCTCGGGTTCGGCGCGCTCGCCGCGGCAGCGGTGAAGAAGCTGCTGACCCCGCCGGAGCCGGCCTGGCAGTCCACGCCGACCAGTGGCCGCGACTACAGCTCCGCCCCGGCCGGTTCGGCGACGTCCCGCCCGGCCGACACGGCAGCGTCGTCGTCGGCGTCGTCCACATCGTCAACGTCCTCCGCGACGTCGGCGAACGGCAAGACGGAGACGCCGAACGGCAAGACCGACGCCAAGCCGCAAGCCCCGAAGCAGGATGCTCCCAAGGCCGAGGCCAAGCCGGAGACCAAGGCAGAAGAGGCCAAGGACGACGTGAAGGCCGCGTCGAACGGCGCCGCGAAGAAGACCACCACCAGGAAGTCGACGGGCTCCAGCGAGTCCAAGCCCACCGACTCCTGACGTCACCGCAACGGCGAAGGTCCCGCACCCAGCAGGGTGCGGGACCTTCGTTTGTCCGCGGATGCTTCTGCGGTCAGTTCGGCTGTGGCTCCGCGTCGGGCTTGGTGATCGTGTAGCGGCCGGCGGACAGCAACTGGGTGGCGTACCGATGGGTGATGCACGGGTAGGTGCCGCCGCAGCTGAGGCAGACCGCGTCGTTGCGGTGCAACCAGGGAACGACCTTGAAGCGCCTGATCCAGGTCATCGGCTCGCGGTCGGGTGCGTGCGTCTTGAGCGCCGCGCGGGCGGCGTCCTGGATCTCGGGGGCCGACCATTCCTCGGCGCTCTTGTCCATCAGGGCACTGAGGTCGGGGTGGAGGTGGTCAGTGGTGCGGTCATTGTTCATTTGTATGTCTTCCAGGGCAGGTGGGAGGACGCCTGAATCACTCGCTTCAAACGGTAGTGCCCCGGCGCTGTCACCGCGCCCCGATCGACCCCGATCGAGTGTCAGATCTTCGTCAGGTCTGGCGGTCAGGTCCAGAGTGTCTCGAGCGTGACGCGCGCCTCGAGCTCGAGCAGGTGCCGCTTGGTCGGGATGCCGCCGCCGAAGCCGACCATCTTGCCGCCCGCGCCGACGACCCGGTGGCAGGGCATGACGATCGCGATCGGGTTGCGGTTGCAGGCAGTGCCGACGGCCCGGGCCGCGCCCACATCGCCGACGATCTTCGCGACGTCGCCGTAGGTCTGCATCTCGCCGTACGGGATCCGGGTCAGCTGGGTCCAGACCGCGCGTTCGAACTCGGAGCCGCCGCGGACGGACAGCGGCAGCGTGAACTCCTGGAGCTCGCCGGCGAAGTACGCCTTCAGCTGCTCGGCGGCCTCGGTCAGCAACGGGTCGGTCTCGACCGGACGGTCGGCCGCGCCGAAGTGCAGCCGGCACAGCCCGGTGTCGTCGACCGCCAGGGTCAGATCGCCGATGGGCGAATCGATCACGGACCAGCGCATGTCACCATCCTCCCGCCGGCCACCGACACTTTCTCGCGGAAATGCGCCACCGACCGATGACGACCGGATGTTCTCGCCCGGTCACGCGGTGTTGTGCTATGTGTGATCCATGCCGAGCCGGGCGTCACAGGTACCGCTGGACCGGTGGTTCAGTTCCGAGCGGCCGATGGGTGTGGGCGCGTCGATCCTGATCGGACTGGTCACGGTCACCGCATGGGCGACCGCATGGTCGGACTGGTTCTCGTACCGCACGCTCAAGGTGTACGGCGCCGACCCGGACAAACTCGACCAGGCCGACCTGATCTCCGGCTCGCTCGGCATTATCTCCGCGCTCGCGTTGTTCGCGGCCGCCGTGGTGTTCATCGTCTGGCTCTGGCGGGTCCGGTGGAACGCCGAGATGTTCTGCCGCGGCGAGCACCGCCTCACCCGCGGCTGGGTGCTCGGCTGCTGGCTCGTCCCGGTGGTGAACCTCTGGTACCCCAAGCAGGTCGTCGACGACATCGTCGCCGCCAGCGATCCGCGGACCGATCCGCACACTGCTTCGCTCAAGGAGATCCCGGGCACCCAGCTCGTCTGGGCCTGGTGGCTGACCTGGGTGATCGGACTGGTCACCGGAAACATCGTGCAAAGAGGCGTTCTCGCCGGCGCGTCGCAGCTGGGAGACCTGCGCACGAACGTCATACTGTCCTCCGTCTCGGCGCTGTTCACCACCGGCGCGGCCGTCCTCGCGGTGATCCTGATCCAGCGGATCGACGAGCTCCAGAGCATGCGTCCGTGGGTGCCGTGGTGGTCGGTCGGGACACCGCGCAACGGCTACCAACCTCCTGCGCGGTAAACCAACCTCACCGGGGCGGTGGGGTGGGAAAAGTATCGATACCGTCACGCGCCGTCCAATGCCTCGTTACCAATGGTGATGGGCGTACGAAAAGAACACGTTAAGTCGACACCCTCCGTGCTGGGGCCGACTCCCTTGGCGTACCTACTTCGTGGTATCAATGTGGCTCGGTCATGCGGGGGCAGGACCTGGCCGAAGCGCCGAACAGACGACGGAGTTCCAGCGACGCGAGGGACGCGAGACGTGAGCCACCCGCAGGCATTATTGACTGCTGTCGAGGACGAGGAAGAGTGGCAGCCGCACGCGGCTGAGGAGTTCCAGCAGGTCGGGACGGTCGGGAAGATCGCCATCGGACTGCTGGGGGCGTCAACGGTCACTCATCTGCTGTCCACCTGGTCGGACTGGAACACGTACTCCGTCGTCCACCGCTACCTCGGCGGCATGCCGAACGTCGACGACGCGGATCTCAACCGCGCCGACGCCATCGCCAAGGTCACCGCGATCCCGAACGTGATCATCTCGGTCGCCGCCGCGGTCGTCTTCGTCATCTGGCTCTGGCGGGCCCGGGTCAACTCCGAGGTGTTCTGCCAGGCCGACCACCGCCGCAGCCATGGCTGGGTGCTGGCGAGCTGGTTCTGCCCCGGACCGAACCTCTGGTACCCCAAGCAGATCGTCGACGACGTCTGGCTCGCCAGCGATCCGAAGACGCCCGTCTACACCGACGACCTGCGCCGGTTCAGGACTCCGCCCCTCACGTCGGTGTGGTGGGTGGCCTGGATCGGCGCTCTCGCGTTCGACGTGGTGGTCCGCCGGTTCCTGATGTGGATGGAAGCGACCGTCGGTTCGCTCCGCGGGATCGCCCTGGCCGGTACGGCGTCGCTCGTACTGACCGCGGTGTCGGCGGTCGCCGCGACGATGGTGATCCGCAAGATCAACCACATGCAGACCACCCGCACGTGGCTGCCGTGGTGGGACCAGGCGCCGAAGCTGAGCGCCGTCCCGTCGTACGAGGTGACCCAGGTCCCGTCGTACGCGAACGACGACACCGACGAGCAGCCCGCGATCTCCGAGCCGATCGCCGCGTCGCCCTCGATGGGTCTGATCCGCGAGCCGCAACCGCAGCTGCAGATGGCCGGCGGTCCCCAGGCGCCGGCAGGCAGCCCGTTCGCACCGGCCGCAGCGCAGGCCCCGAGCCCGTTCGCTCCGGCCCCGGCCGAGCCGCAGGGCTTCCCGGGTGACGGCGCCGCCGCACCGGCCGCGTTCGCCGGTGATCCGGTGATCGAAGAGTCGCCGAAGTGGAGCCCGTTCGCTCCGGTGGCGGAGAGCTGGCAGGACGACAACGCCGGTCCCGCGACCGAGCAGTTCAGCCCGATCGAGTCCTGGCGGGACGAGAAGCCGGCCGCCGAGACGACGTTCGAGTCGGCGTCGTCCTGGAGCGACTACCGCAGCACCGACGACGCGCTCGGCACGACGAGCACGACGAGCAGCTGGCTCGACGAGGCCGCGCCGATGACCGTCGTCCAGCCGGACCCGTACGCGTACCAGCCGGAGCCGCAGCAGCCGGAGGAGCCGTGGGCGGCGCGCTACTCCGAGCCGTACTCGTACGAGACCGACTACACGTCCTCCACAGTGGAGGCGCAGACCGCACCCGAGCCTGAGCCCGCGCCAGTTGCGCGCGCCGGACGCCGGGCCGCTCGGGTCGCGGTCGACAGCCCCTCGGCGATCCAGCCGGCCGTCGACAACCACTCCACCCACGCGGCGGAGTCCGAGCACACCTACTCGGCGTACTCCGACCACAGCGTCTACGGCCAGTCGGAGCACTCGCAGCCGTCGTCGCACGTGTCGGCGTCCTCCGGGTACTACGAGCCGGCCCCGAGCAACCAGGCCTACCAGGAGCCGGACGACTTCCTGACGCCGTCGAAGCCGCTCCCACCGGTCCCGTCGTACGGCCCCGAGCCGACCTACTCGTCGAACAACGAGGAGTACACGAGCTACGAGACGTCGTACAGCTCGGACTACTCGCCGTACAGCAACAACACCGGCTCGGAGTACGGCAGCACCAGCTACAGCTCGAGCAACTACGAGTACGACGCCTACAACAGCAACACCGGCTCGGAGTACACGAGCACGGAGTCGTACGAGACCTACAGCCCGAACTACGCCTCGGAGTCGTACGGTTCGCAGTACTCGCCGGAGCCGGAGCAGACCGAGTACCAGCAGCAGTCGCCGTACGCGTACGAGGAGCAGCCGGCCGACCCCGAGCAGCCGACCGCCCCGCGGACCCAGCCGCGCCGCGGCCGCTGGGTCTGATCAAATAGCTGTATGCGTCTAGGTTTCGCCACCCTCGGTTGTCCCGGAGCTCCGCTCGACGATGTCCTGACGCTTGCCCAGGGCAACAAGTTCGCCGGTCTGGAACTGCGGGCCGCGCCGGACGAGTTCACCCACACCGGCCTGACCGGTGCGCAGCGGCGTGAGCTGCGCACGCGGATCGAGGATGCCGGTCTGGAGATCTTCGCGGTCAGCAGCTATGTGAAGCTCTGCGCGGTCGAGGAGCAGCCGCTCGAAGCCCATCTCGAGCTGGCCGGGGACCTCGGCGCCCGCGGCGTGCGCGTCTTCCCCGGTGACGATCCAGCCGATGACACCGGTACGACGGACTCTCCCAGCGCAGGCGAGATCCGCGCCCTCGACCGGGTGACGACCGCACCGCGGGAGGTGCCGATCCTCCTGGAGACGCACGACTCGCACTCGACCGCCCGGCAGGTCGCCGCTCTCTGCGCGCTCCTCGACACCAACGTCCCTGGCCACAACGTCAAGGCGATCTGGGACAGCTCGCACACCTGGTCGCACGGCGAGACGCTGGCCGAGTCCTTCGCCCTGTTGAAGCCCTGGGTCGATGTCGTCCAGTTCAAGCAGGCCGACTCGCAGCAGGACTACCGCCCGGTGGCCATCGACGCGGGCGACTTCCCGATCCAGGAGCTGCTGCAGACCCTCGCCGGGACCGACTACCCGCTCTCACTGGAGTGGGAGCTCAAGTGGCACCCGCACCTGCCGTCGCTCGCCGAGACGCTGCCCGCGGTTCACGCCTGGCTGGGCGACGGCGCGGTCAAGTAGCGCGTGATGGTCGGGCCGAGCCACCCGATGACCTCGTCGATGGACATGTCCACGATCGGCTTGAGCTCGAGGATGTAGCGGCACAGCGCGAAGCCAAGCGCCTGCGTGGAGATCAGTCCCGCTCGGACCGCCGGCTGATCCACGCCGGCCCGTTGGATCGTGGGAGCGAGTTGCGCGATGAACACCTGCCGCATCCGCTCGGCCGACGTCTCGTTGGTCACCGCGGTGCGCAGCAGCACGCGTAGCGTGTCGTCCTCCTCCCAACGCTCGACCAGATGGCGCACCAGCACCTCGCCCGCCCGCTCCCGCGGTACGTCGCTCAGATCTGGCAGCCGTACGTCGAACTCCGCTGCCGCGGCGAACAGCTTCTCCTTGCTGCCGTAGTACCGCATCACCATCGCCGGGTCGATCGCCGCGTCGGCCGCGATCGCCCGGATCGTGGCCCGCTCGTACCCGTCCGCGCCGAACCGCTCCCGCGCCGCGGCCAGGATCGACGCCCGGGTCCGGTCCGACTTCTTCTCCGCCATCCCCTCAGCATATGCCAACGGTTGTTGACTTTTACAGAGAGCGGTTCTACGGTAAAAGTCAACAAGCGTTGATAAAACAGAAAATCCCTCACTTCAAGCGGGGTGAGGGGCTCGGGAAAGGAGCGACGATGACTCCGCGGAATGCAGAGGTCGTAGTAGTGGGTGCGGGTCCGGTCGGGCTTGCGGTGGCGGCCGGTCTGCGGCTGCACGGGCGCGACGTGGTGGTGATCGACAAGCAGGCCGAGGGCACGAACACTTCCCGGGCGTGCGTGATCCACCCGCGGACGCTTGAGGTGCTGGAGCCGCTCGGTGTGACCAAGCAGCTCGTCGAGCGCGGGCTGGAGCTGGAGGACTTCTCGATCCGGGCCGGCGACCGCAAGCTGATCCCGGTCGGCTTCGAAGACCTGAAGACCGACTATCCGTTCGTGACGATGATCCCGCAGCCGGTCACCGAGCAGGTCCTGCTCGACCGGCTCGAGGAGCTCGGCGGCACGGTCCTGCGCCCGTACGCCGCGACCGGGCTGGTCCAGACCCCGGACGGCGCCGAGGTCACGCTCGACAACGGCGACGTGATCCAGGCGAAGTACGTCGTCGCGGCCGACGGCATGCACAGCACGATCCGCGAGCTGGCCGGGCTGCGGATGCCCGGCAACACGCTGGAGCTGTCGTTGAGCCTCGTCGACATCCGCGTCGAAAGCGGCCTGCCGACCGATGAGGTCGGGCTGTACTTCGCGGCAGCCGGACTGCTCGTGGTCGCGCCCTTGCCGGACGGAAGCTTCCGGTTGGTCGCCGAGGTGCACGACGCGCCCGAGCACCCCGACCTGGCGTTCGCGCAGCACCTGGTGGACGACCGCGGTCCGAGGAAGTCCCACCCGAAGGTCACCGAGGTGGTCTGGGGCTCGCGCTTCCGGATCCACGAGCGGGTCGCGGACGAGTACCGGTCCGGACGCGTGCTGCTCGCCGGCGACGCGGCCCACACGCACAGCCCGGCCGGCGGCCAGGGCATGAACCTGGGCCTCCGCGACGCGGTGACCCTGTCGGATGCACTGTCGAAGGCGCTGGCGGGTGACGAGTCCGGTCTCGACGCCTACGCCACGACGAGTCGCGCGGAGGCAGTCCGGGTGATCGGGCTGGCGCACCGCCTGACGAGGTTGGCCAACGTTCCCCGGCCGATCCGCCCGGTGCGCAACGCAGTACTCAGGTTCGCGGGTCGCCTCGGCAGGACGCAGGAGGGCATGGCCAAACAGCTCGCCGGCTTCCCGGAGCGCTAACCGGCAGTCGATGCGCGGATCTGCAGGGTGTACGGGACGGTGAGGTCGCGGTGGGCGGCCTCGCCGTTCCCGGCGATCCGGTCGAGGAGCAGGGCGACCGCGTTGTCGGCCAGCCACTCCTTGTCCGGCGAGATCGTGGTCAGCGCCGGCGAGTGGTACCGGCCGTCCTCGATGTCGTCGAAGCCCACCACGGCAACGTCCGCCGGGACCCGCAGCCCGGCGTCGGCCAGCGTTCGCAGCGCGCCGAGGGCGAGCAGGTCGTTGAAGCAGAAGACCGCGTCGGGCGGCTCGCGAAGCGCCAGCAGTTCGCGCATCGACGCGGCGCCGTCCTCCCGGTGGTATCCCGTGCCGGCGAGCTCGAGCGCCGGGTCGTGCGGCAGCCCGGCCGCCTTGAGCGCCTTCCGGTATCCCTTCCGCCGGACCGCTCCGGTGCTCGTCCCGCCGACGCCGATGGCCGCGATCCGACGTCGTCCGAGCGAGATCAGATGCGTGGTGGCGTCGCACGACGCCTGCACCGAGTCGACCGCGACCCGGTCGAACTGGCCGCCGGCCGGTCGCTCGCCGAGCAGGACCAGCGGCTTCCCGGCGTCCGCGACAGTCAGCTTGGCCGGCACGGTGGTGATCGGGGAGAAGATGATGCCGTCGATCAGTTGCCCGCGCATCCCGTCCAGGACCAGCTTCTCGGCCGCGGCTTCGCCCTCGGTCTGGTCGATCAGCACGGTGATCCCGCGGCGCTTCGCGGCCCGGCTGATCTCGGCACCGAGCTCGGCGAAGTACGGCGAGGCCATCTCCGGAATGGCCAGCGCGATGAAATCCGAGCGGCCCTTGCGCAGCGAGCGGGCGCTGACGTTCGGCCGGTAGTCCAGGGCGGCGATCGCGGCCTCGACCTTGGCCCGGGTCCGCGCGGTGATGTGCGGGTAGTCGTTGATCACGTTCGACACGGTCTTGACCGAAACGCCGGCCCGCGCGGCCACGTCACTCAGCCTGGTCGCCATCGGAGATCCTCCAGTCACCCGCCTGTCGCCCGAGTCTGCCATCGCCGAACTCTTTACAGCGATTGTCAATCGTTGTAGACAACCACGTTAAACGTTGTAAACGACTCTGGGGAGGCTGAAGTCGTGTCTGCTCGGCTTGTGGTGGACCCTGCTTTCGTCGTCGGCCCGCTTGACCGGCGTTTGTTCGGATCGTTCGTCGAGCACATGGGGCGGTGCGTCTACACGGGGATCTACGAGCCGGGGCATCCGAGTGCCGACGCGGACGGGTTTCGCGCGGACGTGCTCGAGCTGGTGCGGGAGCTCGGCGTCACCGCGGTCCGCTACCCGGGCGGGAACTTCGTCTCGAACTACGACTGGGAGGACGGGGTCGGGCCCAAGGAGCAGCGACCCCGGCGGCTCGATCTGGCCTGGCGGGCGATCGAGCCGAACCAGTTCGGCACCGACGAGTTCGTCGCCTGGTCGCGCAAGGCCGACGTACAGCCGATCTGGGCGGTGAATCT
The DNA here is from genome assembly GCF_044453965.1 of Kribbella sp. NPDC051586. Taxonomy (NCBI): domain Bacteria; kingdom Bacillati; phylum Actinomycetota; class Actinomycetes; order Propionibacteriales; family Kribbellaceae; genus Kribbella; species Kribbella sp. NPDC051586. The sequence goes on from NZ_JBITDF010000001.1 coordinate 1,386,695, forward strand.
GGGGACCCGCGGGATCCGCGAGGCCGTCGACCTGCTGCAGTACTGCAACCTCCCGGCCGGCACCGCGCTCAGCGACCGCCGGATCGCGAACGGCAGCCCGAAGCCGCACGACATCCGGATCTGGTGCCTGGGCAACGAGATGGACGGCCCGTGGCAGATCGGCCACAAGACCGCCGAGGAGTACGGCCGGCTCGCCGAGGAGACCGCGAACGCGATGCGCCGGGTCGAGCCCGGCCTCGAGCTGGTCGCCTGCGGTTCGAGCAACGCCGGCATGCCGACGTTCGGCGAATGGGAACGCATCGTCCTCGAGCGCACCTACGACCTCGTCGACCACATCAGCCTGCACGCGTACTACGAACCGCGCGATGGCGATCAGGCGAGCTTCCTGGCCGCGGCCGAGGAGATGGACCGGATGATCTCCTCCGTCATCGCGACCGCCGACCACGTGAAGGCGCTCAAGCGCAGCGACAAGCAGCTGACGCTGTCGTTCGACGAGTGGAACGTCTGGTACCAGCAGCACTTCCCGGGCGAGCTCGGCCTCGGCATCCGTGAGGTCGGCCCGCTGATCGAGGACAGCTACACCGTCGACGCCGCAGTCGTGGTGGGGAGCCTTCTCATCACGCTGCTCCGCCACGCCGACCGCGTGAAGATTGCTTGCCTCGCGCAACTGGTCAACGTGATCGCCCCGATCCGCACCGAGCCCGGCGGCCGCGCCTGGCGGCAGACCATCTTCCATCCCTTCGCGCTGACCGCGCGGTACGCGGGTCCGACCGTGCTGCAGACGGCGATCGACGGCGGACCGGAGATCGACACCGCCGCCTTCGGCAGGATCCCGGCGCTGTGGAGCACAGCGACGTACGACGAGAGCACCGGTGAGACCGCGATCTTCGTGGTGAACCGGAGTGAGACCGACAAGATCGACCTGGAGATCCCGGTGACCGGACGACTGGTCCAGCACCTGGCTCTGTACGACGATGACCGGTCCGCGGTGAACACCGCGGACCAACCGGACCGGGTCACGCCCCGGACCGTGGATGGCACCGCGATCGTCGACGGTGTCTGCACCGCCACGTTGCCGCCCGCTTCGTGGCATTTGATCCGTACAAGTTGAAGGGACCGCCCTGTGCCTTCGAAACGATTGCTCGCCGCAGCACTTGCTGTCGTCGCCGCAGCGGCCGGTACATCGGCCGCCACCGCGGCGCCGGTCGTGACCACCACCAACCCCGTCACCTCGAGCTTCGCCGACACCTTCGCCGACCCGTCGATCATGCAGGGTCGCGACGGCTACTGGTACGCGTACGCCACCTCCGACCCGCTGGTCGCGAACGGCCCGTTCGGCCTGATGCACATGGCCCGGACCAAGGACTTCAGCTCCTGGGAGTACCTCGGCACCGTCTTCAGCGACCAGACCAAACCCGCCTGGGCCGCGCCCGGCTCGTTCTTCTGGGCTCCGGACATCCGGTACTTCGGCGGCCGCTACGTCATGTACTTCACCGTCACCGACACCACCGCCAACGCGGGTGGTGATCCCGCCATCGGCGTGGCCACCGCCCCGACGCCTGCCGGACCGTGGACCGCGAGCGACGGCCCGGTCGTGGCGCCGCGACCCGACGGCAACGGCGGCTATCTCGGCACCATCGACCCGGCCGAGCTGACCGCCGCCGACGGCAAGCGGTACCTGTACTACGGCGGCTTCAACGGCGGCATCTCCGTCACCGAACTCTCCCCCGACGGCATGCACGCGGTCGGCGCCCCGACACAGGTCACGATCGGCGACCGCTACGAAGGTTCGTACGTCGTCTACCGCAACGGCTGGTACTACTTCATGGGCTCGTCCATGAACTGCTGCGCCGGCCCCACCACCGGGTACTCCGTCTTCGCCGGCCGGTCGCGCTCGCCACGCGGCCCGTTCGTGGACGCGGACGGCGCCAAGCTCACCGACTCCCGGGTAGGCGGCACCACGGTCATCACGCAGAACGGGAACAAGTGGATCGGCCCCGGCCACCACGCGTTCATCACCGACGCGGCCGGCCAGGACCACATCGTCTACCACGCGATCGACCGCGGTACGCCGTGGCTGACCTCCCCGTTCGGGGTCAACCGGCGACCGATGCTGATCGACCAGATCGACTGGATCGACGGCTGGCCCCGCACGCGCGCCGGCCTCGGCCCGTCCGAGGGCCCGGTTTCCGCGCCAACCACCGGCTCGTCCCTGGGCATCGACTCCACCGATCCGGCCGGAGGTCTGTTGGGTGCGACAGCCAACGCCGGCGACACCGTCGGCGGTCCGACCGCGTCCATCCACGGTGTGGCCCGGACTCGCGCCTCCGCGCCCGGCGGCTCCCTCCGCGTGGAAGCGGACGTCAAGCTCGGCACCTCCTTCACCACAGTCCTGGGCAATCAGGTGGTGGCGACTGTCGTGGGCAATCGTCTGACAGTGGCCGTCGGGCGCCGTACGACATCGGTGAACTTGCCGGCCGACTTCGACCGCACCCAGTGGAACAAGCTGTCGGTGCAGGTCTCGGGCTCATCCGTGACGGCACGCCTGAATGACGCCGGCCTAGGAGATGTTTACGGCGAGGCGCAACTCAGTGTGCCCGGGCTGAAGTTGGGTGCCGCGCCGGTGCGATGGGCAGGGTCGGCCGAGGTCGACAACCTGACCGTCCGGCCCGTTGCCAAGCCTGTCACGAAACTCGCTGCGGTGCCGCACACCGGCAAGCTCCTGGCTGGTGACGACTTCAACGGGGCGCTCGGGGCGGACTGGTCGTGGGTACGCCAGGACGACAACGCCACCGTTGCCGACGGCAACCTGAGCTGGCCGTTGGAGAACGCGGACATGGTCGGCAGCGGGAACAACGCCGGTCTGCTGCTGCACGCCACGCCCGCCGGGAAGAGCTGGATCGCGGAGACCAAGCTGCATCTGGACACCGGCATCGACGACGTACGCAACTACCAGCAGGCGGGGATGATCGTCTACCTGAACGACGACGACTTCGCGCGGCTCGGCGACGTCGCGATCTGGAAGACCCGGCAGACGGAGTACGGGCGCGAGTTGGTCGCGCGGCCGTCGGACGGCGCCACGTCGTACGGCGCGGCCGCGATCGGCCGGACCGCACCGACGATGTGGATGCGGATCGCGTACCACGAGAACGCCGCCGGCGAGCACGTGTACCGGGCCGGCACGTCGGTCGACGGGAAGAACTGGACCTGGGGCGCATCCTGGGTCCTCCCGGCCGCCGCCCGCGTCGGCCTGTTCGCCCACGGCGAGTTCACCGGCGCCAACCCACCCCCGGTCGCAACCTTCGACTACCTGAAGTTCTACGAGAGCAAGTAGATGTTTACCAATCCGGTGTACGACGGCAGCTTCGCGGATCCTCAGGTCGTTGTGGTGGGCAACGAGTATTACGCCTTCGCGACCAACGGGCCGCTGGGTAACGTGCAGACGTTGACGTCGCGTGACCTGGTGTCGTGGGAGCCCGTTGGTGACGCGCTGCCGTCGGTGCCGGATTGGACCTCGCCGGGACGGGTGTGGGCGCCGGAGGTCGCCGTACATGCGGCCGACCGCTACGTCATGTACTACACGTCGCGCGACACCGCGGCCGGTGTGCAGGCCGTCGGCGTCGCGGTGGCGTCCACACCTACAGGTCCATATGTCGACAAATCGCCACGACCGTTCGTCAGTCAGGCCGACGAGGGCGGCTCGATCGACGCGTCGCCGTTCCAGGACTCGACCGGCCGGCGCTGGCTGTACTGGAAGAACGACGGCAACGCGATCGGCGTGGACACCTGGATCTACGTGTCCGAGCTGTCCGACGACGGGCTCACGCTGATCGGTCCCGTGCACCGGATGATCAAGCAGGACCTGCCGTGGGAGGGCAACCTGGTCGAGGCGCCGTACATGGTCGAGCGGAACGGGAAGTTCCACCTCTTCTACTCGGGCAACGCCTTCGACAAGGCGACGTACGCCGTCGGCCACGCGCTGTGCGACTCCCCGACCGGCCCGTGCACCAAGTCCGGTGACCCCATCCTGTCGAGCTCCCCCGACGCCGCCGGCCCCGGCCACAACATGGTCCTCGGCAACTGGTTCGTCTACCACGCCTGGAACCCGGCCCAGGTAGGCACCGACCCCAAGGGCCGCACCATGTGGTTGTCCCACCTGACCTGGGACGGCGACAAACCCGTCGTACAACCACCGCTCGGACAGAATCCGCTCGATCCCTAACCTTTCCGGTCCCGCCCGCATCTGGATCTGTGCAAGGACCAGTTCCGGGAGGGATCGTTATGCGACGCACTGTTGTGTCGGGCTTGGCGGGGGCTGTCGCGCTGACGGCGGCGGCATTCGTGCCATCGGCGTACGCCGCCGGGTCGGCGGCCACCGCGGCCTGTTCGCTCGTGCCGGGGTCGGTGCTCGACAGTGGAGCACAGGACAACGGCGGGATCACAGTGGGCTACCCGGCGCGCAACGTCGGGCTGCCCGGACCGATCTTCGGCGTCTTCGCGCCGGGAGCAGTCCGACTCGGTACGACGTTCACCAGCGACGCGTCCAACCTCGGCGCCACGAACCAGGGCTGGGTGGTGCAGGGCGACTCCTTGTACTACCGCGTCTACTCGATCGACACGATGAACGAGCTGGTGCCCGGCCTGCCGAACGTGACGCAGCGGATCGGCGGTGGCTGGTCGAACTTCACCGCGTTGGAGGTCTCGCAGACAACCGCGCGTACGACGGCGTACGGACTGCGCAGCGACGGGACGCTGTTCCGCTGGTCCGTCATCGGCAACACGTGGCGCGGTACCGGATCGGCGCCGGGGTTCGCGGCGGTGAAGTCGATGGCACTGATCAGCAAGACGGCGACGTACGACACGTTCCTCGCGAACACCCGCGGCGGCGCGCTGTACACCATCCACGTTCCGACCTCGGGATCGTTGAAGCCGATCGTGAAGCCGGTGCGCACCAAGACGTGGCAGGGCTTCGAGAAACTGCTTGCGAGCAAGTGCGGCAACTACGGCACGCTGCTCGTCGGCATCGACAAGGACACCAGGACCGCTCACTGGTACGCCGTTGGCCGCGCCAACGGTACTGCAACCGTCATCAACCAGCTCAGCTCGTCCGGCCCGACCTACAAGGCGCCGGTCTACTTCCGCTGGGGTGGAACACCTGACATCGACTCGCTCAACGGCGAGTAAGGACTTGGAGGAGTTTTGAACCGCAGAAAGTTTGCCGCGGCACTGGCCGGCGCCGTGGCATTGAGTGGTGCCGTGTTGGCGCCGTCGGCACACGCCACCGGTGCCGGTACGCAGAGCGCGACCGCCGCCTGTGGGCAGGTCGTGGGATCGGTCACCGCGGCCGGCGCTCACACCGGCGCCACGGTCATGGCCGGGACGCCGCCGACGACAGGCGCGCCGGGCAGCACCGCCGGTGTCTTCAAGCCGGGACAGGTTCGCCTCAGCACCACCTTCGTCAGCGAGCCGAGCACCGGGGGCGTGGACCGCTCCGGCTACGTCGTGGAGGGCGACAGCCTCTACTACCGGTCCTACAACTTCAACGAGGGCGGGGACGCCCACGTCCGCATCGGTGGCGGCTGGTCGAGCTACACGGCGTTGGAGGTCGCCGAGTACGCCGAGGAGCCGGGGACCACCTCCTATTACCACCGCATCGCGTACGGACTACGCAGCGACGGCACGCTGCTGCGCTGGAACCTGATCGGGAGCGGCTGGCGCAGTGCCGGTTCGGCGACCGGCTTCGCCTCGGTCAAGTCGATGGTTCTGATCAGCAAGACCCGGACGTACGACACGTTCCTCGCGAACACCCGCGGCGGTGCGCTGTACACCATCCGGATCCCGATCGCGTCGCCGATGAAGCCGATCGTGAAGCAGGTCCGGACCAGCACCTGGCAGGGCTTCGAGACCCTGATCGCCGGGAGGTGCGGCAAGTACGGCACGCTCCTGATCGGCATCGACAAGGACGCCCGGACGGCCAACCTCTACGCCGTTGGCCACGCCAACGGAACGGCGACCGTGATCAACAGCCTGGGCAAGGTTGCGAACGGCACCTATGCCGACCCGGTCTATTTCCGCTGGACCGTCTACGCCCCGGGCGACCAGCTCAACGGCGACTGAGGACCTCGGTCAGAATCGTCAGGGCGCGGTGCAGATCGGACGTCGACGGAGTCGCGTAGCCGATCACCAGCCCTGGCGGTCCTGGCACCGTACGCCGGTACTCCGAGAGCGGCGCGATCACGACCCCCGCCTCGCGGGCCTCGGCGGCGAGGCGGAGGTCGTCGGCGCCGTCGGGGAGCAGCAACGTGATGTGCAGACCGGCGTCCTGGCCGATGACCTGCCCGTACGGCGACAGGGCCGCGACCGTGTGGGTACGCCGGTCCGCGTACAGCCGGCGCCCGCGCCGTACGGCCTGGTCGAGGTAGCCGTCGCGGAGCATAGCCAGCATGGCGGCCTGCATCGGCCAGCCGGGCCAGTCGCCGGAGTTGGCCCGGAACGCGGCGAGGCGATCGACCGTCTCCTCGGACGCGACCAGCCAGCCGAGGCGGAGCGCGGGGCTGATCGTCTTCGACAGCGTGCCGAGGTGGATGACGCGCTCCAGATCCAGCTGGGCCAGCGCGGGCAGCGGCGCGACGTCGTACCGGAACTCGCTGTCGTAGTCGTCCTCGATCAGCAGCGAGCCGGTCCGGCGCGCCCAGCGGATCAGTTCGTTGCGCCGGGCAACAGGTAGCCGGCCGCCGAGCGGGTACTGGTGGGACGGCGTGACGTAGACCGTGGCCGCGTCGTCGGGCAGCGCGCCGACCTGCAGGCCGTCCTCGTCGACCGGGATGTCGACGATCTCGAGCCGGTGGTCGCGGGCGGCGACGACCGCGTTGAGGTAGCCGGGATCCTCGATCGCGATCCGGTCGCCTGGCCGGCGGGTGACGGTGAGCAGCAGGCGCAGGCCGTGGATGGTCCCGTTGGTCACGAGCACGTTCTCCGGTCCACAGGCGATACCGCGGACCCGGGCGACGTGATCGGCGAGCGCTGCCCGAAGCGCAGGCAGTCCGGCCGCGTCGTCGTACCCGCCGGGTGGGGATTGCGCGGACACCTCACGCCAGGCGCGGCGCCAGCCGGGGTCGGGCGTCGGGGCGATGTACGGGATGCCGGGGCGGAGCGTCAGCAGCTTGGCGCCGGGGTTCGGTGGGTGTGGGGTGCGGCGCCGTACGGCGGGCTGCAGCGGGACCACGTCCGTGACGAACGTGCCGGCGCCGGTCCGGCCCTCGATCCAGCCCTCCGCGTGCAGCTGGTCGTACGCCGCCTGGGTGACGGACCGGGAGACCGACAGGTCCCGGGCGAGGTCCCGCGTGGACGGGAGCCGGTGACCGGCCTGGAGCCTGCCGTCCAGCACGGCAGCCCGGACCTGCTCCGCCAGCTGCAGGTGCAGCGGGAGCCCCGCAGTGCGGTCGATGGTCAGCGGGAGCGAGCTCTCCACGAATGGACTACCTGATTCGAACGGGAATGGACCGTGCCAGCATGCCACTTCACCAGCACTCTGATCACATGACCAGTCCAATGCAGCCGACCGCCCGGACACAACTCCGCCGCTCGAAGGAGCGTGCGGCCATCGATCGGGAGGAGTTGTACGACGTACTGCTCGACGGGATGTTCTGTCATCTGGGCGTCGTGGTCGACGGCGATCCGCTCGTACTGCCGACGGCGTACGGCGTGGATCTGGACCGCGGGCCGGACGGGACGCTGTACCTGCACGGCTCGGTCGCCGCGCGCAGCGTGGTCGCGGCGCCAGAGCAGACCATCTGCGTCACCATCACGCACACCGACGGCCTGGTGCTGGCGCGGTCCGCCTTCCACCACTCGGTGAACTACCGCTCTGCTGTCATCTTCGGCGTACCGCGGCTGATCACCGACCCGGACGAGAAGCTGCACGGTCTGAACCGGATCGTCGACCACCTCGTCCCCGGCCGGTCGACCGCCGTACGCCCGCCGAACCGCAAGGAGCTGGCCAAGACGTCGGTCCTCGCGCTCTCGCTCACCGAAGCCTCGGTGAAGACCCGCTCCGGCCCCGCCAACGACGACGAGGAAGACCTCGACCTGCCCTACTGGACCGGTGTGATCCCGCTCCACGTCGTCGCCGGCGAACCGGAGAACAATCCTGACTGCGACCTGCTCGTCCCGGCCCACGTCCGCACCCGCGCGAACCTGATGGGCGCACCGTCCTAGGCCACAGTCCCCTTGTTATAGCTCTTCTGCGCCCAGAAGAAGCCGACGATCGCGATCGCCACGCACCAGGCCAGGGCCAGCCAGCCGTCGCCGCTGTCCATCGGCGTACCCAGCAGCAGGTGCCGCAAGGTATCGATGATCGGAGTGAACGGCTGGTACTCCGCGAACCACCGGATACCGCTCGGCATCGCGTCCAGCGGGATGAAGGTGTTGCTGAGGAACGGCAACAACAGGGCGATCGGCAGCACGATGTTGCTCGCGCTCTCCGGCGTCTTGCTGGTCAGCCCGAGGGCGATCGCGAACCAGGTCAGGGCGACGGTCACCGCGATCAGCAACCCGGCCGCCAGGAACCACTCGCCGACCGACGCGTTCGGGCGGAACCCGATCAGGACCGCGAAGCCGACGACCAGGCCCAGGCTCGCGATCGTCAGGATCACGTTGCCGAGTACGTGCCCGGTCAGCACGGCCGGCCGGAAGATCGCCATCGTGCGGAACCTGGCCACGATCCCTTCGGTCATGTCCGTGCAGACCGCGACCGCGGGCGACATCGTGCCGGAGGCGATCGACATCAGCAGGATGCCCGGGGTGAGGAAGTTGATGTACTCGCCTCGTCCGCCCCCGCCGCCGAGGCCGTTCGAGAACGTGTTGCCGAAGATCAGGCCGAACAGCAGGATCATGATGACCGGCATCCCGAGGGCGCCGAGGGACAGGCCCGGGTACCGCTGGGCGTGCCGCAGGTTGCGGCGGAGCATGGTTCCGGTGTCTTGCAGTGCGTAACTCATTGCGCGGCCACCTTCTCTGTGGGCTGACCGGTGACGGCGAAGAACACGTCATCCAGGTCGGGGGTGTGGACAGTCAGCTCGTCGACCTCGAGCGAGGCGTCGTCGATCCGGGCCAGCAGGGCGCGCAGCGCGTGCACGCTGCCGTCGTTCGGCACCTGCAGGACCAGCGACTCGTGATTCGGTACGGCGGTCGGCAGCACCTGCCCGGCCAGCGCGAACGCGTCCGGTGAGGTGAACCGCAGCCGGATGTGCCCGCCTGGTGCGAGCCGCTTGAGCTCCTCCGGCGTACCTTGGGCGACCAGCAGCCCGTGGTCGAGGACGGCGATCCGGTCGGCCAGCTCGTCGGCCTCGTCGAGGTACTGCGTGGTGAGCAGGACAGTGACGCCGCCGGCGACCAGTTCGCGGATCATCGTCCACATGCTGTGCCGGCTGCGCGGGTCGAGGCCGGTCGTCGGCTCGTCCAGGAAGATGATCCGCGGGCGGCCGACCAGCGTCATGGCCAGATCGAGCCGGCGTTTCATGCCGCCGGAGTACGTCATGGCCAGCTTCTTGCCGGCCTCCACCAGGTCGAACTGCTCGAGCAGCTCGTCTGCCCGGTGCCGGGCCTCCTGCTTGCCCAGGTGGTACAGGTCGGCCATCAGGATCAGGTTCTCCCGGCCGGTCATCAGGCCGTCGACGGCGGAGAACTGGCCGGTGACGCCGATCGCGGCGCGGACCGCCTCGGGGTTCTGGTGCAGGTCGTGGCCGGCCACCCGGATGTCGCCGGCGTCGGCGGTGACGAGGGTGGACAGGATCTGCACCGCGGTGGTCTTGCCGGCGCCGTTCGGGCCGAGCAGGGAAAAGATGGTGCCTTCGGCAACGTTCAGGTCGATGCCGTCGAGCACGAGTTTCTCGCCGTAGGACTTGCGCAGTCCGGCGACGTCGATCGCTGCTGACATGAGTGTTCCTCACAGGTTTCAGGGCAGGGGGTACCCACCCAGGTGGTTGGTGGTCGTTTCAGGCGCGCTCGTCCGCCCCGCGACCGGTCAGGCCGCCGGTGGTGAAATCAGCGCGCCCCGCTCCCGACGCTGAAGGCGCCGCGCTCGCACCTATTCCCGGCGCCGAAGGCGCCGTGCTTTGTACTTTGTCTCGGGGTTAGATGTCGAGGTCCTCGACTGCCGGTTGGTTCGCGGCTTCTTCGACCAGTTCGTAGAGGTCTTCCGGGATCAGCTCGCGGAGCTCCTCGACCGTGTCGACGATGTCGAGCGTGGCCTCGCCCTGCGCCATGCTCCAGGACTGGTCGCTGCTCCAGTTGCCGATCCAGGAGCGCCAGCCGGACAGGTAGCGCTCGTCGTCGCCGCTGACGGTGAACTGGCTGCGGCGATCGGCGTGCAGGACGAACTTGCCGGTCCGGCTCCGGTAGACCTTGAAGGCCTCGTACCCGGTGCTGCTCGACCGGCCGCCCTCCGCGAGCAGTACGCCGGAGAACCGCTGCTTGCGGCCGGTGCCCCGGCCCACCCGCACGGTGATCTCGTCGTACCCCTCGAGCCGGCCCTCTTCCATCTCGACGTACTTGCGCAGCGCGATCGAGATCGCCGAGGACAGGTTCCCGGCGAGCTCCTGCGCCTTCTTGTACAGCGGCAGGTCGTCGTCGGACACGTAGATCGTCTTGTTAGGCATCGCTGTCTCCTCCTACGTAGAACTATACGCAGAAGGCTACGCACATGTCTACATATATCTCTACGTAGATGCAGGCGAGTACAGCCAGGGCTCGGTGAGGTCGAAGTACTCCGGCGGCTCGGCGTCCAGCGCATTCAGCTCGTCGACCTCTGCCTTCAGCTCCGCCGGCGGCTCTTTTCGCTCGCCCTCGCGCGCCTCCGCCTCGGAGGTGAAGTAGAACGCCGAGGTGAAGCCGCCGTCGTCGTACAGGGAGAACACGCTGCCGAGGAGGTCGGGCCGGAAGCTCGCCCATTCGCTCGGGTCCTGGTCCATCAGGCTGCGCACGCGCTCGGGGTCCGTGGCACGACCGCGAAGGATCTGGACGAATCCTGCCGCGGCCGGATCACCGACCAGACCGACGGACACCTCCTCGGTGTCGTGGAAGGTGGCGCCGTCGCTGAGGAACGAAGAGAACTCGTGCCACCACTTGTCCTGTGCGGGCGACTCGCTGTTGCGCCGCGCGGCGTCTGCGGACTCGAAGCGGGCCAGCGCGATGAATCGTCCGTCCGCGGTGACGCCGGCAGTGGTCCCCAACCAGCCGGATGCCTCAGGCGCGAGCTCCTCCATCCACCGATCCATCGCGGCGTGCGCCTGCTCGGCGTCGGTGACCTGCCCCTGGATGACCTGTACGAACATGCTGCGACCTCCCCGGTCTCCCCCAGGTCGCGTTTTCGACGCTACGCCTGCGACGTCGCCGGGTCGATGGTGTCGATCGCGACGGGTGGCAGCCGGTTCGCCTGGTGGGCTCGGTTGAGCATCAGGAGGCCGGCCAGGACGCCGGTGGTGCCGAGGGTGATCAGGCGGGGATCGGTTTTCCACAGGCCGAAGAGCAGCCAGCAGCTGAGCTCGCCGATGACCAGCGTCCAGGTGCCGGCGGAGATGCCGGTCGGCCGTCGGGTGCGGTACGCCGTCCACAGCGAAGGCGTGACCTGGACGATCGAGGCGGCGGCGAGGAGGATGCCCAGGCCGACCCGGCCGCCGACGACGGCGGCGAGCGCGAGCAGGCCGGCCCACCCGCAGATCCATCCGATGGCGCGCCGGTTCAGGGCGCCCCGGCGTACCAGCATCACCGAGACGGTCCCGGCCAGCGTGCTCGCGGCGGTCGACGGCAGGCTCGCCGTCCAGTAGCCGGAAGCCATGAAGTAGCAGAACCAGGCCGCGTTGTTGATGCTCGTGAGCGTCGCCCACGACCAGGAGACTCCGGCCGTGTCACCGGTCCGGCGGAGTTTGAGGATCTGCGGAAGGTACTGCGGGATGCCGAAGCAGGCCGCTCCGATAGGCAGAAGGTCGAGCATGGCGCAAGATTACTGCTGAATCGACGAACTTATCGTGCCAATTCATGCTCTGCTGGATCCCGTAGGGATAGAATCTGTGCCGTGGATGCGATTGATCGCAAGATCCTTGCGGTGCTGCAGGCGGAGGGTCGGCTGACGGTCACCGAATTGGCCCAGCGGATCGGTTTGAGTGCGGCGCCGTGTCATCGTCGGTTGCGGGAGCTCGAGCGCGGAGGCGTGATCTCCGGGTACCGCGCCGTCGTCGATCCCGGCGCGATCGGGCACGGGTTCGAGGTGCTCCTGGCGGTGACGATGGACCGGGAGGAGTCGGTCGCCGGCTTCGAGGCCGGGCTGGCGGAGATCCCGGAAGTGGTCCACGCGGAGCGGCTGTTCGGCGAGCCGGACTACTTCGTCCGGGTGGCGACCGCGGACATCGCGACGTTCCAGCGGCTCCGGGACGAGCGGCTGGCGCGGCTGCCGGGTGTCCAGCGGATGACCTCCACCATCGTGATGAAGAAGGTCGTGGACAACCGGCCGCTGCCGACGTGAACAGTGTGGAAACTCATCCAGTCAAACCTGAGTTATCCACAGATTTGAGGCAGTTCGGGGCGGATTTGGTGGAGAACCAACGGTCAGCTTGGGGACAACTCGCCCGAATCGGTGTGCACAACTGGGGATACGGGTGTGGATAACTCCGTCAGACCCACTGGGTGGAGACGACGAAGCCGACCGCGATCAGGCCCATGCCGATCAGCAGGTTCCAGTTGCCGAGGTCCTTCATCACCGGGATGTCCTGGCCGGCCACGTAGAAGACGACCAGCCAGGCGAGACCGAGCAGCCAGCAGAACAGCATCAGCGGCGCGACCCACACCCGGCTCGTGGTACGCGGCCTCTTCGGCGTCTTCTCGACCTTGACCTTCTCGGTCTTCTTCTTGTTGCGACTGCTCGACTCGGGCACGACTGAACTCCTTGTAAGGACGGACGCATAAGCTGACCGCTACGACCTGTGCGGGTCCGGTCCGGGTTAGCGTAGTGCAGAGAGCAATGTGGAGATCACGGGTGCGTAGGTTGAGGCGGATTTCGCTGTGGCGCGTGGGGGCGCCATTGGCGCTGCTGTGCGCCGGTCTGCTGTTCGCGACCAGTGCCACCAACGCTCGTGGCACGGACCTACGGCCCAGTCGCAACACTACGCTCGCGGGCCTGGTGGAGGAACAGAGTCGCCGCAGCGCCACGCTGGTCCGGCAGCACGCCGCGCTGACCCACGACATCGAGGCGCTGCAGGCGCAGCAGGGATCGATCGACCCGACGCTGGCCAAGCAGTTCGAGGACCTGTCCGAGCAGGTCGGCACCCGCCCGGTCGTCGGCCCGGGGCTGACGGTGACGCTCCGCGACGCTCCGCCCGAGGTCGTCAAGGAGAACCCGGACGTCGACGAGAACTGGCTGGTCATCCACCAGCAGGACATCCAGGCCGTGGTGAACGCGTTGTGGGCCGGCGGCGCCGAGGCGATGACGATCCAGAACCAGCGCGTCGTCTCCACCACCGGCGTCAAGTGCGTCGGCAACTCCGTCGTACTGCACGGCGTCCCCTACCTGCCGCCGTACACGATCAGCGCGATCGGTGACCGGCGGAAGCTGCAGAAGGCGCTCGACGACTCGCAGTACATCGAGAACCTGCAGGACTACGTGGTGAAGTTCCAGCTCGGGTACGACGTGAAGAGCGAGTCCTCGATGTCGATGCCGGCCTACGAAGGCACCCTGGACCTGCAGAGCGCGACCGTTCCCGGCTACGAACGGACGCCCTCGGCGAGTCCGACCGTCACCGGGCGATAATGGTCGGCATGCCGCGGATCCTTGTCGTCGACAACTACGACTCCTTCGTCTACAACCTGGTGCAGTACCTGCAGCAACTGCAGGCCGACACCACCGTGCTGCGCAACGACGAGGTCACCCCGGACCAGGTCGGTGAGTACGACGGCGTCCTGCTCTCCCCCGGTCCCGGTACGCCGGAAGAGGCCGGCGCCTGCGTGGACATCGTCAGCGAGAAGGGCGGCGAGGTCCCGATCTTCGGGGTCTGCCTCGGTCTCCAGGCGATCGGCGTCGCGTACGGCGGTGTCGTCGGCCGGGCGGACGAGCTGCTGCACGGGAAGACCAGCCAGGTGTTCCACGAGGGCGCCGGCGTACTCTCCGGGCTCCCCTCGCCGTTCACCGCGACCCGGTACCACTCGCTCGCCATCGCGGAGGACTCCGTACCGGACGAGCTGCAGGTGACAGCCCGGACCGAGGCCGGCGTGATCATGGCGGCCCGGCACCGCGATCTCCCGGTGGAAGGTGTGCAGTTCCACCCGGAGTCGGTGCTGACCGAGGGCGGTCACCGGATGCTCGCCAACTGGCTCGCGATCTGCGGCGACCAGGACGCGGTCGCGCGCTCCGTCGGTCTCGCCCCGGTCGTCAGCTGACCTCGTAAACGACAGAACCCCCGGAGCAGTCGCTCCGGGGGTTCCGTTGTCTCATCCGCCGATCGTGATGCCCGGCGTGGTCGGTGTGCTCGGCGTGTCCGTCGGCTGGCTCGGCGGCGGGGAGCTCGGCTCGTCGAGCTTGTTGACCGTCAGCGTGATCAGCGATCCCTTCGGCGCCTTGCTGTTGGCCTTCAGGGACTGCTGGAGCACCTGGCCGTCAGCGGCGTTCGGGTCGTTGCCGAACACGTACCCGACCCGGAAGCCGGCCTGCTCCAGCGTCAGCTTCGCGTCGTCGTACGACTGGGTGACGACGTTCGGCACGTCGACGTCGGTCTTGCCGCTGGAGATGGTCAGCGTGAACTCCTGACCCGACGGGTACTGACCGCCCGGGTCCGGGCTGACGGCGAGGACGATGCCCTTCTTCTGGTCGCTGTCCTGCTCGACCGCCTTGTCCTTGACCTTGAAGTTCGCGGCCGTGCCTTCGATCGCCCTGCGGGCCGAGGACTCCGACTTGCCGATCACGTCCGGCACCGGGAACGCGCTCCGCCCGGACGAGAACACCACGGTGACCGTCGAACCCTGCTCGGCCTCGGTCCCCGGCTCCGGGGTCTGCCGGATCGCGGAGCCGCGGCCGACAGTGTCGCTGGTCTCCGACGGTCCCTGCGCGAACCGCAGACCCTTGTCGGTCAGCAGCGCGGTCGCGTCGGCCACCGACTTGCCGCTGACGTCCGGCACGGCGACCTTCGCCACCGGGGTGTTGGTCGCCCCGCCACCGGCGTTGTCGTCCTTGCCCAGGTTGGTGAACAGCGCGTAGGCGCCGACCGCGATCGCCACGATCGCCAGACCGAGCAGGAAATACGCCAGGCCGCGGTTGCGCCGCGACCGGCCGTCGTCGTCCTCGTCCAGCTCGTCGCCGCCCGGCGGGAGGATGTCGTTCCCCGCGGTCTGGCGGTAGGTCTGCGTGGCAGCCGCCGCGACCGTGGTGGGCGCCATCGCGCGGGTCTCGGCGACGGCCGCCATCGGTGCGGTCACCTGCTGGCCGGCCAGCACCCGGTGGATGTCGGCCCGCATCTCGGACGCGCTCTGGTACCGCTCCTCGCGGTTCTTCGCCAGCGCCTTGAGGACGACGGCGTCGACCTCCGGCGGGATGTCCGGGTCGAACGACGACGGCGGCAGCGGCTGCTCCCGGACGTGCTGGTAGGCCACCGAGACGGGCGACTCGCCGACGAACGGCGGGCGCCCGGTGAGCAGTTCGTACAGCAGGCAGCCGGTCGAGTACAGGTCGGAGCGGGCGTCGACGGTCTCGCCGCGGGCCTGCTCCGGGGACAGGTACTGCGCGGTGCCGATCACGGCCGCGGTCTGGGTCATCGTCGAGGACGTGTCGGCGACCGCGCGGGCGATGCCGAAGTCCATCACCTTGACCTGGCCCTGCGGGGTCAGCATCACGTTTCCGGGCTTGATGTCGCGGTGCACGATGCCGGCCCGGTGGCTGTAGTCGAGCGCCTCGAGCACACCGGAGGTGATCTCCAGCGCCCGCTCCGGCATGATCTTGCGGCCCTCGCGGATCAGGTCCCGCAGCGTCTTGCCGGTCACCAGCTCCATCACGATGTACGGGATGGTGACGCCCGAGCCGTTCGGGTCGGGCTCCTCGCCGGTGTCGTAGACCGACACGATGGTCGGGTGGTTCAGCGAGGCGGCCGACTGGGCCTCCCGGCGGAATCTGGCCTGGAAGGTGGCGTCGCTGGCCAGATCGACCCGCAGCCGCTTGATCGCGACCGACCGGCCGAGCCGGTTGTCCACACCCCTGCGGACCTCGGCCATGCCGCCGCGGCCGAGCGGTTCGCCTTCTTCGTATCGGCCGCCGACGAGACGTGCCTGCGATGTCATGACCTCAGCCTTCCAACCCTGTCTGTGAGACACAAAAACACACTCAACTTGCCCACGGTAGCGGCCGCCACACGTGGATCCCCGTTGGAAAGACGCGCCGTGACGGCATCATTCCGTATCGTGCTCATTGGCCCAGCACCGCCTCCATCACCGACTTGGCGATCGGGGCGGCCAGCTTGCCGCCGGCGATGTCGTCGCGGGCGATGTCGGCCTTCTCGATCAGCACCGCCACGGCGATCTTCGGGTCGTCGGCCGGCGCGAACGCGGTGAACCAGGCGAACGGCGGGCGGTCCTTCGCGGTCTGCGCCGTACCGGTCTTGCCGGCCACCTGCACGCCGCTGATCTGGCCCGGCTTGCCGGTGCCGTTGTTGACGACGTCGACCATCATCGCGGTCAGCTGCGCGGCGACCTCCGGGGTGACCGCCTGGTGCAGCGACTCCGGCTTGGTCTCCGAGACCGTCTTCAGGTCCGGGGTCTTCACGTTCTGCACGAGGTACGGCTTCATCACCTCGCCCTTGTTCGCGATCCCGGCCGCGACCATCGCCATCTGCAGCGGCGTGGCCCGGACGTCGAACTGGCCGATCGCGGACTGCGCGGTCTGCGGCTCGTTCGGGTCGCCGGGGAACTGGCTGGTGGCCACGCTCGGCAGCTCGGCCAGCGGCCGCGCGCCGAAGCCGAACTTGGCGGCCTGCTCGCGCAGCGCGTCCGCCCCGAGCGTCAGACCGACGCTGCCGTAGGCCGTGTTGCAGGAGTACCGCAGCGCGATCGTCAGGGTGGCGTTGTTGCTGCCGCCGCAGTTCTTGCCGTCCTCGTTCACCAGCGGGACGGTCGTCTGCGGCAACGGCAGTTCGGCCGGCGAGTTCACCTTCGTCTCCGGCGTGAACTTGCCGCTGGACAGCGCGGCGGCCGCGGTGACCAACTTGAACGTCGAGCCCGGCGGGTACAGCTCCTGGGCCGCGCGGTTCGACAGCGGCCGGTCCTTGTCCTCGTTCAGGCTCTTCCAGGCGGCATCGACCTTCGCGCTGTCGTGCGAGGCGAGCCGGTTCGGGTCGTACGACGGCGTGGTCGCCATCGCCAGGATCTTGCCGGTCTTCGGCTCGATCGCCACCACCGCGCCGGTCTTGGAGCCCAGACCCTTGTACGCCGCCTGCTGCGCCGCCGCGTTCAGCGTCAGCGTGACGCTGCCGCCCTGCTGCGGGCGGTTGCTGATCACGTCGATGATCCGGCGGAACGCCATCGACGGGTCCGAGCCGTTCAGCTCGGAGTTCATCGTCAGCTCGATCCCGCCGCGGCCGAACCGGTACGAGTAGAAGCCGGTCACCGGCGCGTACACCGGCCCGGACGGGTACGTGCGCTGGTACTTGAACCGGTCGTTGGACGGTTTGCTCTGCGCGACCGGCGTACTGCCGATCAGGATCGGGCCGCGGTTCACCGAGAACTGCGAGTCGCGGACCCGGTTGTTGTCGTTGCGGCCGTTGATCTCGTTCGCCCGGAACGCCTGCAGGTACGTCGAGTTCGCCATCAGCGCGAGCATCAGGATGATGGCCGCCACGGCCAGTCGTCGGATCGCCGAGTTCACTGCTTCTGCACCGCCATCGCGATCGTTTCGTCGGACACGGGAGCGGCCGGGGTCTGCGGCCGCCGGGCCTGGTCGCTGATGCGGAGCAGCAGCGCGATGATCGCCCAGTTCGCGACCAGCGACGTACCGCCGAGGGCCATGAACGGCGTGGCCAGACCGGTCAGCGGGATCAGCCCGGTCACCCCGCCGACGATCACGAACACCTGCAGCGCGAACGACATCGCCAGACCGGTGGCGATCAGCTTGCCGAAGATGTCCCGGCAGCCGAGCGCGGTCCGCAGGCCGCGCTCGATGATGAGGGTGTACACGAGCAGGATCGCGATCAGCCCGGTCAGGCCGAGCTCCTCGGCGAACGAGGAGATGATCATGTCGCTCTGCGCGTAGAGAGTGGCCTCCGGGTGGCCCTGGCCAAGGCCGCGGCCGAGGATGCCGCCCCAGGCCTGACCCATCAGCCCGAGCTTCACCTGGCCGCCGTCGATCGCCCACGGGTCCAGCCAGTCCGTGACGCGGCGGTGCACGTGGCCGAACGTCGCGTACGCGAAGTACGCGCCGCCGATGAACAGCAGACCACCGATGATCAGCCAGCCGGCCCGCTCGGTGGACACGTACAGCAGGAACAGGAACAGGCCGAAGAACAACAGCGACGAGCCCAGGTCGCTCTCGAACACGAGCACGCCCAGGCTGACCGCCCAGGCGATGCCGATCGGGCCGAGGTCGCGGGCCCGCGGCAGGTCGAGCCCGAGGAACCGGTGCCCGGCCAGCGTCAGCACATCGCGTTTGACCACCAGGTAGCCGGCGAAGAACACGACCAGGCAGATCTTCGCGAACTCACCGGGCTGGAACGACATGCCGGCCAGCCGGATCCAGATCCGGGCGCCGTTCAGGTTCACGCCGAGGCCCGGGATCAGCGGCAGGACCAGGAGCACCAGACCGGCCAGGCCGGCGGTATAGGTGAGCGCCTGCAGCCGGCGGTGATCTCTGATCACAAGGATGACGACCAGGAACAGCACGATGCCGACGGCGGTCCAGGTGATCTGCTGCGGCGCCGCTGGGGATTTCGGCGTGGCGCCCCTCGCCTCGGCGACCAGCGCCAGGCCGAGGTCGATCCGGTGGATCATCGCGACGCCGAGACCGTTCAGCAGCACGGCGCAGGGCAGCAGCACAGGGTCGGCGTACGGCGCTCGGTAGCGCAGCGCGAAGTGGGCGATCAGGGCGAGCAGGCTGATGCCGGCGGCGTAGTACCCGGTGCTGGCGGGGACTTCGTTCTGGACCGTGATGCCGATGTTCACGTAGGCGCCGACCGAGACGCCGATCGCGATCACGAGCAGCAGCAGTTCCACCCCGCGCCTGGTGCGCGGAATGATCTGGATGACGGAGGTGGAGGCGTAGCTCATCGGACTCCGTCGCAGTCGTCCGGACTGCCGGGCGTCGCCGTACTGCTCGGGCTGGTCGGAGTCGTCGAGACCGGAGCCGTGACCGGCGGCTTGGAGACCGGCGGCTTCGACGCGGGCGGAGTCGAGACCGGCGTGCTCGGCTTCGGCGTGGGGGTGGGAGTCGGTTTGGTCTTGGCGGCGCACTCGGCAGCGGTCTGCTGCAGCTCCGCGACGATCGACCGGGCACCGGCCAGGTTGTCGGCCTGGATGTTGCCCTCCACCTGCTCGCGGCTGTACGTCGGGAGCTTGTCGACCTGCAGCGGCTGCCGCTCGTACACCTTCGACAGCGTCAGCCCCGGAAGATCCGCCTCGACGCCCTTGAAGATCGCGACGTAGTCGCCGTCGGTGCCGACGAAGTACTGCTTCTGGGTCCAGCTGTAGGCGAACCAGGCGCCGCCGCCGATCAGCCCGAGGATCACCACGAGTACGGCGATCCGCCGCAGCCACGGGAACCGCTTCGGCGGACGCGGCGCGTACCGCAGCTCCTCCGGGTCGAGCGCTGTGCCGTGGCCACCGCCGCCGTGGCCCTCGCCGCCACCGGTGCGGACGGCGGCCGTCGGCTCGCCGCGGCCGGTGCTGCCCTGGGCGAGCTCGGCGGCCGCGCCGACCAGCTGTGGCTGTGTGCCGCTCGCGGGGTCGGTCTCGACGACGTCCGCGACCACACAGGTGACGTTGTCGTTCGAGCCCGCCTCGAGTGCGTGCGTGATCAGCTCGACGACGACGGAGTCCGGCGTACCGGAAGCCATCGAGGCGGCGATCACCTCGTCGCTCACGTAGTCCGGGAGGCCGTCGCTGCAGAGCATCAGCCGGTCGCCGGCCTGCACCTCGAGGATCTCCAGGTCCGGATCGGAGTCCGGGCGGCCGTCGAGCACCCGCAGGATCAGGTTGCGGTGCGGGTGGCTGAAGGCCTCCTCCTGGGAGATCCGGCCCTCGTCGACCAGCGACTGCACGAAGGTGTGGTCGTGGCTCAGCTGGTACAGCCGGCCGTCCCGCATCCGGTACGCGCGGGAGTCGCCCAGGTGTGCCAGGCCGAGCTGCTTGCCGTCGAACATCAGCGCCGTGACGGTCGAGCCCATGCCCTCGCGCTCGGGGTCCTCCTCGACCAGCTCCGACAGCCGCTCGTTGGCCCGGTGGACGGCGCCGGCCAGCGCCTCGATCATGTCCTCGCCGCCGATCTCGGCGGTGTCCAGCCGCCGGATCACCTGGACCGCCGCCGCGCTGGCCACCTCGCCGGCGGCCGCGCCGCCCATTCCGTCCGCGAGCAGCAGGAGGTGCGGACCGGCGTACGCCGAATCCTCGTTGTTGCGGCGCACCCGTCCGACGTCGGACAGTGTGGCGTAGTCGAGCGACAGGGTCATCGAGGCAGGCCTACTTCGCGATGTTCAGCGTCGTCCGGCCGATCCGGATCGAACCGCCGATCTCGGCCGGGACCGGGCGGGTCACCCGCTGGCCGTCAAGATACGTGCCGTTGGTGGAGCCCAGATCCTCGACCCACCACTGGCCCTCGGAGAGGAACAGCCGGGCGTGCCGGGTGGAGGAGTAGTCGTCGTCCAGCCGGATCTGGCAGTCCGACCCGCGGCCGATGATCACCGGCTCCTCGGCCAGCGAGGCGCCGACACCGGCCTGCGGCCCGTCCGCGATCGTCACCGACGCGGGCAGGCCCTTGCGCTTCTTGGCCGGCTTGGCGGGCTTCGGCGTCCGGGAGGCCTGCGGTACGACGGCTGCCGCCGCCCGGCTGTCTACCTTCGCGCCGAACAGGTCGGACCTGATCACGGACAGCACCGCGAGGACGAACATCCACAACAGGGCCAGGAACCCCAGTTTGATCAGGGTCAGGGTCAGTTCCGACATGGACTTGCGGTCACCACCCGCTGCTGGGCGGCTGGGCCATCGGCTCGTCCGCGAGACGCAGCGTCATGGTCGTGTTGCCGATCCGGACGGTCGAACCGTCGACCAGCTCGGCCTCGGTGCTGCGGCGGCCGTTCACCAGGGTGCCGTTGGTGGAGCCGAGATCGACCAGCACGACGCGGATGCCACCGGGGCCTTCCGGCATCAGCCGGATCTCGGCGTGCCGCCGGGACACGCCCGGGTCGTTGATCTGGATGTCCGCGTCGGTGCCGCGGCCGAGGACGACGCCGGGCGGGTTGACCGGGCGGCGACGCCCGTTCACCTCGAGCATCACCTGCGGGTGGCCGCGCCGCGGCGACGGCTGCGGCTGGTACTGGGGCTGCGGCGGGCTTACCGGCTCGGGCGGCACGTAGGGCTCCTGCTGGTAGGGCTGGGGCTCGGGCTGCTGGTAAGCGGCCGGGCGGCGTTGCGGCGTCCCGACCGTCTCACTGACCACCCGGAACTTACCGGTCGGGAGGTCGTCCTGCTGGACCAGCTCGATGTCGATCGGCCCGGAAAACGTGTACCGCTGGATGTCGGCGTGGTCCCGCAGTTCGTTGGCCAGTTCGTGGTTGAGGGTCCGGCCGTACGCGTTCAGCCGCTCGAAGTCGTCCGGACCGAGCTCGACGGTGAAGTGGTTCGGCACCAGCCGCCGGTCCCGGGACAGGATCCGCGCGGTGTTGTCGATCTCACGCTTGAGTGCCGCCGCGAGTTCGATCGGCTCGACGTCACCCTTGAAAGCGCGCGCGAAGACACCGCTCACAATGCCTTCCAGACGTCGCTCGAAGCGCTGTAGCGGTCGCACGCCTCCTCCTCCACGGTCGGTACGCCAAAGATCGTCCACCGGTCGAGGCGGACACACCGGGTACGACGATCGATCGTATCGGGAGGTTCGACCGAACCCGCAATGTGAAGCACCGGTAGAACCCGTGCTACTGTTCCTTCTCGTCGCCGGGAGTACCATCCGGCGACTGCGCGCGGGTGGCGGAATAGGCAGACGCGCACGGTTCAGGTCCGTGTGCCCGAAAGGGCGTGGGGGTTCAACTCCCCCCTCGCGCACAAACAAAGTCCCGGTCGACTCGACCGGGACTTTTGCGTTGCCCGGGCCTATTTCGTCCTTTCGGATGACCTTGTCTGAAGGTGCGTGTTAGGTTTTGAATATGCGTTCAGGAAATCGGACCTTCATCGAGCTGGCGCGGCGGGAGCAGTTGGCCCGGTGTGCGGTCGAGGTGATTGCCGAGGCGGGGGTGGCCAAGGCGTCCATGGCGCGGATCGCCGAGCGGGCGCGGGTGAGTGTGGGCGTGATCTCGTACCACTTCGGCAACAAGGCGGGGCTGATCGACGCCGTGGTGGGCGAGGTGGCGCGGAGCGCGGTGGAGTTGATGGAGCCGCTGATCGTCAGCCAGCCGACGGCAGCGTTGGGGCTGCGGGCGCTGATCACCAGCAACCTCGAGTTCATGCGGCTGCACCCGGACGGGATCAAGGCGCTGCTGGACATCATCCGGGCCGACCAGGGCGTGTACGCCGCGCAGGGCGGCAAGGCGGTCGAGGACGTGCAGAAGGTTCTGCACTGGGGCCAGCGCACCGGCGAGTTCCGGGAGTTCGACACCCGGGTGATGGCGATCTCGATCCGGTCGGCGATCGACGCCGTGCCTCCGATGATCACGCCGGACCTGGACCTCACGGCGTACGGCGAAGAGCTGGCGGACCTGTTCGAGCGAGCGACTGGAGTCTGACGTGGAGCAAGCACTCGAGTTGGACGGGCTGACCAAGGTGTTCGGGGATCAGCGGGCGGTCGACGATCTGAGTCTGAGCGTGCCCGCCGGGTCGTTCTTCGGGATGCTCGGGCCGAACGGTGCCGGCAAGACCACGTCGCTGTCGATGGCGGTCGGGCTGCTGCGGCCGGACGGCGGTACGGCCCGGATCTTCGGCGTGGATGTGTGGCACGAGCCGACGAAGGCCAAGGCTCTGGTCGGTGTGCTGCCGGACGGGCTGGCGATGCCGGAGCGGCTGACCGGGCGGGAGGTCCTGACGTACTTGGGCCTGCTGCGTGGCCTGCCCGAGGCCGAGGTCAAGGCGCGTACGGCTGAGCTGCTGGGCGTCTTCGAGCTCGATCACGAGGACGACAAGCAAGTGATCGGGTACTCGACAGGTATGCGGAAGAAGCTCGGCCTCGCGGTCGCGCTGTTGCACGCGCCGCGACTGCTGGTGCTGGACGAGCCGTTCGAGGCGGTCGACCCGGTGTCGGCGGCAACGATCCGGACGATCCTGCACCGGTTCATCGCCGGCGGCGGCTCGGTGGTG
This sequence comes from Kribbella sp. NPDC051586, assembly GCF_044453965.1. NCBI lineage: Bacteria > Bacillati > Actinomycetota > Actinomycetes > Propionibacteriales > Kribbellaceae > Kribbella > Kribbella sp. NPDC051586. Next base: position 1,410,212 of record NZ_JBITDF010000001.1, read on the forward strand.
ATGTCGAGCCACGTGATGGCCCTCGTGGAGCAGTTGTGTGACCGCGTCGCGGTGGTCGCGGACGGCAAAGTGGTTGCCGCAGGCACCATTTCGGAGGTGCAGGCCGGCGGCAGCCTGGAGGATGCGTTCGTGACGCTGGTCGGTGCGTCGACGCGCGGCGCCGAGGGGCTGACGTGGCTCTCGCACTGACATACAGCACCTCGCACACGCTGGTCCGGATGCGGCTGGCCGCGTTCCGGCACGCGCTCAAGGACCAGCTCCGGCTGACCTGGATCGTCACCGGCGGGTTCGTCGGCCTGGTGCTCGCTGGTGGCACGATCTGGGTCGCGGCGAAGGGCGACGGCGACGTACTGGTCGTGGTGCTTGCGATCTGGATGCTCGGCTGGGTGGTCGGTCCGCTGTTCACGGGTGGCGGCGACGAGACGCTCAAGCCGGAGTACTTCACGATGGTGCCGCTGCCGCCGCGCACGCTCTCCACCGGACTGCTGGTGGCCGCGCTGGCCGGTGTGGCGCCGGTCATCAGCCTGATCGCCCTGCTCAGCTTGGTGATCGCAGGCGCGAATGTCGCTGCGGCTCTGGTCGCCGTGCCTGCGCTGCTGCTTCAGCTCTTCTGCTTCGTCCTGGCGTCCCGGCTTGCCGTCGCGGTGTACGGCGTACTGCTGCAGGTGCGGGCCGGTGCGGTGATCGCGGCGCTCGTCAACGCGTTCATCCTGGCGTTCACTGCGCAGGGATGGGCGCTGATCGTGGCGTTCGTGTCGACCGACGTGCAGGGCACGATGGCCACGGCGGCGCGGATCGCACCGTCCGGCTGGGGTCTGGTGGCCGTCGAAGCGGCCGGACGCGGCGACTGGCTCAGAGTGCTTGCGGCACTGGGCGGACTGGTGGTGCTGGGTGCGCTGATGCTCCTGGCGTGGTCAGCGCTGCTGGTGCGTCGGACAACTGCGTCGAGGACTGGCGGCAAGGTACGCCGGCCGCTGAGCGGGACCAATCCGCAGAATGGTGCAGCTGCCAAGGAGTTGCGCTCGTGGACCAGGGACCTGCTCTACGGGCACAAGGCCGTGTTCGCCATCAGCTACGGGCTGTTCTTCTGCACGATGCCGCTGGCGATCGGGTGGACGGCGATGCTGCCGTGGGCCGGTCCCGCTGCGATCGTGATGGCCGCTGCGATGTCCGCCAACCTGTACGGCGCGGACGGTACGGCGTTCTGGTCCACGCTGATGACCCCCGGCGCGAGCGGGCCGGACGTACGCGCCCGGCAGCGAGCCTTCCTGTTGGTCTTCGGTCCGATCACGCTGGTGATCACCCTGTTGCTGACGTGGTGGTCCGGCTACGCGAGCGCCTGGCCGCTGGTGCTGAGTGTCCTGCCCGCACTGCTGGGTGGTGCGGCCGGTCTGGTCGTGGCCAGTTCGGTGTACGCCGCCGTGCCGACGACTGACGCGCATAAACGGTCGGGCAACCCGCTGAACTCAGGTGAGAACGAAGGCGAGACGATGGGCATCGTCTACGTGATGCTCGTGCTCGTCGCGACGACGTCAGCCCCGGCTCTCATCGTGGCGCTCAACGCCGAGTGGTGGGGCGTGCCGACCGGCGTACTGTCCGGAGTGCTTGCTTGGTGGTACTTCGGCCGCCTGGCGATCCGGCGTCTCGATCGACGTGGCCCTGAGCTCCTCACGCTGCTCAGGCACGGCCGATCGCCCGCGGAGCAGGCCAGGAAGACCGCAGGGTTCGACGCGCTGCCCAAGTGGAAGCGGACCGCTGCGGGTATGTGCCTCGGGTTCGCGGCGATCCCGCTGTTCCCACAGGCCGTCGTTCCGGCGATCTTCAAGCTGACCAGCAACGGCAGTACACGGTCCTGGTTCCTGGCGCTCTACCTGACCGGACTGTGGCAGTGGGTCGTGATCGTGCTGATGGCCGCGTTGGGCCTGTCGATGTACGCCTTCGGAGGCCTTACCTACTACCGCGCGAAGAAGCGCGCTCCGGATGGGTCGGTCGCGGCAACCGCAGGCTAGGCGCCCCGCGGTGTCTGGCGACCCGCGCGGTGGGCGCGACGGTTCGGTGGTTGCGCAGCATCCAGACAGCAACTGCGGCCGCGGCGATCAGGCCGGCGACCCCGGCGTAGTCGGTCAAGCTCATGATCATTCTTCTCTCCAGGGCGGTGGGCGCTGCGCTGTTCGCAAACCCGCCCCACCAACCCGATGAGGGGCGGCGAGTTCCGCTGGCGTCTGACCGGAAAGTGACGGGTGCTCAGTCCGTCCGTGATGGCATGGAAGTGTCGTGGCTGAGTAGTGCCAATGGGAAAGCCCTCGCTTCGAGTCGACGGGCAGGTTCTTGTGTAGACAGAATGTCCAGACTGGACTTAGTGTCCAGGTGTGAAGGTTGAGACGCTAGCGCCGATCGGCGACGCCCTGGCGCGATTGCTGTCGCCGCACGCGGAGGTCGTGCTGCACCACCCGGCGACGGACGAGATCGCTGCGATCTGGAACCCGCTGTCCGGACGCGAGCCGGGTGATCCGTCGCTGCTCGGTGAGCTGGACGAGCTGGCCGCGAGCGCGGACGGGGTCTACGGGCCCTACCCGAAGACGCTCTCGGACGGGCGGCGGCTCTCGAGCGTCAGCGCGGTGATCCGCGACGACGACGGGCAGCCGGCGTACGTGCTGTGCGTGAACGTGGACCGGACCGCGTTCGAGGAGGCGAGCCGGTTGCTGGCCGCGTTCGCGGCGCCGGTGGCCGGGCAGCCGCGAGTGCTGTTCGAGCACGACTGGTCGGAGAAGCTGAACGAGCTCGTCGCGGCGTACGTGCGCGAGCGCGGCCTACCGGTCGAGCGGCTGGAGAAGGCGGACCGGCTCGAGCTGCTGAGCCGGCTCGATGCGGCCGGGGTGCTCAGCCAGCGCCGGTCGGTGCCGGCCGTGGCCCGCGCGCTGCGGATCTCCCGCTCGGCGCTCTACCAGCTGCTCGGCCAAGCCCGGAAGGAACCGCATGCCGACCCTGCCTGATTTCCGCCTGGAGACCTATTTCGCCCGCTGGGAGTTCAGCGCCCGCTACCACCTGACCGCGTCCGACGCCCAGACCCTGCCGATGGCCGATCTGCTCGCCATGGCCGACGACGACGGCCGCGAACGCTGGGACTCGCTGACGCTCGGCTACACGCAGACGCGGGGGTTGCCGGTACTGCGGGAGGCGATCGCCGCCACGTACGACGCCGCCGGCGCCGACGACATCCTGTGCTTCGCGGGTGCCGAGGAGGCGATCTACCTCGCGATGCGCACGCTGCTCGAGCCGACGGACCACGCCATCGTCCTGACCCCCAACTACCAGGCAGCAGAAACCGTCCCGCTGTCCGTCTGTGACGTGACCGGGGTGTCACTGCGAGCCGATGCCGGCTGGACCTTCGACGTGGACGCGGTGGAGTCCGCTCTTCGTCCCAACACGCGCATGGTGTCCGTCAACTTCCCGAACAACCCGACCGGCGCGCTGCCGTCGCCGGACGCCTGGGCCAGGCTTACGCGGTTGTGTGACGAACGCGGGATCATCCTCTTCTCCGACGAGGTGTACCGCGGGCTCGAGGCCAACCCCTTGCCTCAGGCAACGGACCTGTCCCGCACGGCGATCTCGCTCAACGTGATGTCCAAGGCTTACGGCCTGCCCGGGCTGCGGATCGGCTGGGTCGCGTGCCGGGACCGGTCCGTGCTGGACCGGCTGGAGCGGGCGAAGCACTACACGACGATCTGCAACTCGGGCCCTGGCGAGGTCCTTGCGCTGATCGCACTCCGCGCCCGGGACCGGATCCTGGAGCGCAACCGCGGGATCATCGCGGCCAATCTGCCGTTGTTCACCGGCTTCTTCGATCAGTACCCCGAGCTGTTCGAGTTCCGGGCTCCGGACGGCGGGTGCGTGGCTTATCCGCGCTACCTCGGTCCGGACGGGGTCGAGGTGATGTGCACGGAGCTCGTCGAGCAGGCCGGGGTGCTCCTGCTGCCGTCGAGCATCTACTCGTCGGAGCTGACCGCGACGCCGGCAGACCGGTTCCGCGTCGGCATCGGGCGGTCGGGTCCCGCGGAGGCGCTCGAGGTCTGGGCGGACTGGCTGGCGAAGCGATGAGGGTCGTCGAGCTTGACGAGCTCGCCAGGGTGGCGACGTACGACGTGGTGTTCGGGGCGGTGCGGGCGGCGCTGGTGGCGCACGCGGAGGGGCGGACCGTGGTACCGGCGCCGATGGTGCTGGACTTCCCGGGCGGGGATTGTCATGTGAAGGCCGGGTATGTGGTCGGGTCGCCGTACTTTGCGGTGAAGACGGCCAGCTCCATTGGTGGGTCCAACAACGGGGTGATGCTGGCGGTGTCGGCGAGGGACGGGTCTCCGGCCGCGGTGCTGGTGGACGAGGGGATGCTGACGGCTTGGCGTACTGCGGCCTCCGGGGCGCTGATCACCGATGCGATGACACCTGCTGGTGTGGATGAGGTGGTGGTTCTCGGCACTGGGGAGCAGGCGTTCCTGCAGGTGCTCTGGTTGCGGCAGCTACGGACGTTGACACGTGTGAGCGTCTGGGGGCGTAGGCCGGATGCCGTGGAGCAATTGCGGGCGAAGTTCGACGCCCTGGGGCTGGAGACTGACGCGGCGCGTGCCGGCGGAGCTTGCGTGATCGCCACCACTGCTGCGCGGCAGCCGTTGCCTCGGGAGTTGTTTGCGGGCGCCGTCCATGTGACCGGTATCGGCACGGACATGCCCGGCAAGGGCGAGTTGCCGGTGGAGGTGTTGGCCGGCGCGCTGGTCGCGACCGACGACCACGCGCAGTGTCTCGACCACGGGGACTTCGGGAACGCGGTCCGGGCCGGCGTGGTCGGGGCGGATGTGGACCTGGCGGTGGGCGCGGTCCTGCGGGACGGGGTGGACCGGGACCGGCGCTCGGTGGCCGATCTGACCGGGATCGGAGCCGTGGACGCGGCGGTGGCGGGAGAGATCGTGACGCGACTCGCTCAGTAGTTGAGATGCATTCGCTGAGTCATGGACAATGGGTACTGGACTGAGTACCGTCCGTAAGCGGCGTCCGCACCACGCCACCTCCGTCGGTGAGGTGCTGCCCGCCAGTAGTACCTCGCTGGTGGGTGGGCAGAGCAGGCTGTGGCGGACAGTCACGGCCTGATGGGGGCCCATCCACCCAGGTGGGGCGATGAACGGCACTCACCCGTTCACCGCCCCACCGGCTCAAATCTCGTTCACAACGCTTCGCGCTCCTCGTTCGTCTTGATGGCTGACAAGTGCAATCGACGGAACGGGTGCCATGGCCGACTGGGAACGAGCGTTCCAGGACCTTCTCGCTGCCCGGGGCGCGTCGCTGCGGGCGTACGGCTATCTCCTGACGGGAGAGTCGGCGGCCGCGGCCGATCTGCTGCAGGACGCGCTGCTGCGGGTCTTCAGCCGGCTGCGGGTCGGCGGTGACGTCACCCAGCTGGAGAGCTACGTGCGCCGGGCGATGCTGAACCAGTACGTCGACGGCGCGCGGCGGGCCGGGCTCTGGCGAGCGAAGCGGCACCTGCTCGTCCAGCCGGTCGAGCATCACGACGATCCCGGGCCTGCCAGCGACGTCCGGCAGGCACTGGCCACGCTGTCGCCCCGGCTGCGTGCCTGCGTGGTGCTTCGGTACTACGAGGACCTCACGGTGCCGGAGATCGCGGAGCAGCTCGCCTGCGCCGAGGGCACCGTCAAACGCTATCTGGCCGATGCGCGGGCGAAGCTTGCCGAGCGGCTCGCCGTACCCGAGGAGACGATCAAATGACTGACGTGACGACTTTGCTCCAGGAGCTGGCCGGTACCGGTGCTGTGGAGTTCGCGGAGCACGACCTCCTGCTTCGGATCCGCCGCCGGCGCCGCGTTCGAACGGCGCTCACCGCGGCAACCGGTCTGGCCGCGGCGACGGCGGTCGCGATCGGTGCGTACGCCGCCATTCCGGGCCACACCGTGGCTCCGGCCAGGCCTCCGGTCGCCATTGCGTCGACGGCGGTGGCAATGCCGACCGCGCCGTACGAATGCGGCGTGGCGTTCCCGGCTCCGACGCCGGGCGGGAAGAAGGACCTGGTCGCAGTCGTGACCCTGACCCAGCAGAGCATCAGCCGGACCGCCACCGGCTGGACCGCAGTGGTGCGGTCGAAGTACCTGTACCAGGGCGGACTGCCGCACCCGCTCATCGCGGGCCTCCCGCCGAAGTGGATCGCCGTCGTCGGGAACGGCCGGATGGTCGGTCGCGCCACGATCAGCACGGCGGCCGAGCCGGTTGAGCTGCATCCGGGCCAGTCCAACGTCGTCGACGCGCCGATGGACATCCGGTCCTGTGCGGGCGGACCGTTGCCGACCGGTGCCTATCAGCTCTACGAGGACCTGCCGGCTCCGGGGAAGTCGACCGAGCCGGTCGTCGACACCCACCCGATCGGGGCGATCCAGCTGCGCTGACCCTGATCCGTGGCCCGCGGTTCGCCGGATGGCCGGGCAGGTTTCAGGTGCTGGGAGGTTTCGCGGCGGGGCCCGGGCGGGCAACCTGTGAAGGTCCGGTCCCCACCCGCCCCTGGGAGTTGCCGTGTCCCGATTGTTCCGTCCGGCGCTGCTCGTCACCGCCGTTCTCGCACTGCTGGGCTTCGGCATCACGCCGTCGAACGCCGCCACCACGATCACCGTCGCGACCGCGATCGGACGCCAGGACAACTCGACGGCGTCCGTCAGCGGGTACGTGGTCGGTCAGCCGACGGCGACCAGCACCGTTGTCCGCAGCAACTTCCCGAACGACTACGCGCTGGCGCTCGCCGATTCGGCCGCCCAGACGAGTACGTCGGCCATGCTCTACGTCCAGATCCCGGCCGCGTTCCGCGCGTCGTACGGGCTGCAGAGCAACCCCGGCCTGCTCGGCAAGCAGATCACGGTCACCGGCACGCTCGCGGCGTACTTCTCGCACCCCGGCCTGAAGAACGCGACCGCCTTCACCGGAGGCGGTGGCTCGTCGGATCCCGGCGACCCTGGTGACTACTACGCCGGCGCGGAGGGCAAGACCGGCGCCGCGCTGAAGGCCGCGCTGCACACGATCATCTCGAGCCAGACCAAGCTCACCTACGACCAGGTCTGGGACGCGCTCGAGGTCACCGACCAGGACCCGAACAACAGCAACAACGTCATCGAGATCTACTCCGGCCGCTCGATCGCGAAGAGCAGCGAGGGTGGCGGCGTCGACGACTGGAACCGTGAGCACGTCTGGGCCAAGTCCCACGGCGACTTCGGTACGGCGACCGGCCCGGGCACCGACGTACACCACCTCCGCCCCGAGGACGTCTCGGTGAACTCGGCCCGCGGCAACCTCGACTTCGACAACGGCGGTACGGCGGTCGCCCAGTGCTCCGGCTGTACGGCGGACTCGGACTCGTTCGCCCCGCGCGCGGCGGCCCGTGGCGATGTGGCCCGGATGATCTTCTACATGGCGGTCCGCTACGAGGGCGACGACGGCTTCCCGAACCTCGAGGTGAACAACTCGGTCGGCAACGGCACCGCGCCGTACATCGGCAAGCTGTCGGTGCTGAAGGCCTGGGCGGCGGCCGACCCGCCGGACGCCTTCGAGAAGAACCGCAACGAGGTCATCTACAGCCAGTTCCAGCACAACCGGAACCCGTTCATCGACCACCCGGAGTGGATCAGCTCCATCTGGCCGAACTAGCTAGCGCTTCGCCTGCAGGTCCTCGCGCCTGGGCCCGCCCTGACCGTGGGCGGGCCGGGCGCCGGCCGAGCCGAGCTGTGCCTGTCCGGCGACCGGGCGGGCGAGGCCGGCCTGCGCGGCGCTGACGCCCAGGCGCGTCTGCACCCAGTCCTGGAAGCCGGGGTCGGCAACCCGGATCTGGTGCCCGGTCCGGGTCAGCAGCCCGCGGGAGACCAGCTTCTGCGCGGCGCTGTCCAGGTCCCAGCGATCGGGTCCGGCGGCCTCGGACCGGGACGGGGTCTGCATCCCGTGCGAACCGTGCGCCGCGGTCTTCGCCAGCAGTTCCTTCTCGGTGGGCGTGCAGTTGTACCAGGCGGCGTCGTACAGAGCTCGCGACTGCGCGTTCAACCGGGCGGTCGCGGTCGCGGCCACCTCGGCGGTGATGCCCGAACCCGGCTCGGAGAGCTCGAGAGCCGCTGCGGCCAGGGTTCGCAGCCGGCTCGGATTGCCGTTGGCCGCGGTGACCAGGCTGTCGACCGCCGCCGGCTCGTACCGGACCCGGGCCGCGTCGAGCGGGACGGTCAACGCCGGCCGCAGCTCGTTCTCGCTCAGCGGCGTCAGCCGCCGTACGTCGAACTTGCCGGCCTGCTTGGTCTCCATGCCGCTGTGCCCGCCCGATGCCTCGAGCAACCGGCTGGTCGCCTCCTCGCCGCCGGCCGCGATCAGGAACATCGGCTGCCGTACCCGCTGCAGGTGCGCCGAGAGCTCGGTCAGCGCGACCAGGTCGTTCTTCGACGCGGCGTCCAGGTTGTCGACCATCAGCAGGATCGGCTGCCGGGTCGGCATGGCCATCTTGCCGAGGTGCTCCGCGACCTCGTTCAGCGTCGTGCCGACGGAGTCCTTGGTGACGCCCTCCCAGGCGGTGTGGAAGCCGATCTTCGGGCCGGGTGCGATGCCGATCCGGACCTGCGCGGTGTTCATCGAGTTCTTGGTCCGGATCGCCATCCGGTTCAGCAGCTGCTTCAGCTCCTTCACCTGGCCGGCCGGGAACCGTTCCTTGATCGTGCCGAGCTCGCCCTGGACGGCGCGGATCACCCGCGCCTCCAGCGACTCGCGCCGCGACGCGTCCAGCCGGATCGCGATCCAGCCCTCCGCGTCGGCCATCGCCTTCGTGCGGTTCAGCTCCTGACTCGTGCCCATCCCGGGCGGCCCGGTGAACAGCACCGAGGTGCCCTTCGGGGGGCGGTCCTCGAGCGAGATCGGCCGGCCTTGCTCGTCCGATCGCTCGACCCGGTGGACCAGCTCGCCTCCCGCACCGAACACCTGGTTGACCAGCGCGCGTTCACCGATCGGGTGGGCCGGCGCGAGTGCCGCCTCGTCCCGCGACAGGGCCTGGCCGATCGTCGGCGGCGCCGCCGCGACGGGTGTCTGCCCGAGGTAGTCGTTGACCCAGTCCTGGAGGCCCTTGTCCGGGATCGTGACGACGTGGCCGCTGTGCTCGCGCAGCAGGCCACGCGCGACCAGCTCCTGACGAGCCTGGTCGATCTCCTGCCAACGCCCCGGACCGGCGGCCTGGGTCTCGTCCGGCATGTACAGACCGTTCGGCCCCTGGGCCGCGACGTGTGCGAGCAGGTCCTTCTGCGCGTGGCTGGTGCGCTTCTGGTCCCACACGCTCTGGTACAGCACGGCCGCGTCGGCGTTGATCCGGGCCGTCGCGGCCTGCGCGCAGCCGACCGTGATCCCGGCGTCCGGGTCCCGGTGTGCGACCGCAGCCTCGCTGAGCTGCCGCAGCCGTGTGGGGTCGCCGTTCGCCGCCGTGACCAGCCGATCGACGGCGGCGTACTCGTACGGGATGCCGGCCCTGTCGAGCGGCTCCGTCAGGGCCGGCCAGACCTGCGCGTCGGACAGCGGTCCCAGCTCGCGAATGTCGAACTGGTTGCTGATCGTGGTAGCGATCCCGGACATCCGCCGGGACGCGTTCATCAACGCGCTCGTCGACATCGCCCCACCGGCCGCGACCAGCCAGACCGGCCGGTTCAGTTCCTCGATGTGGATGGCCAGCTCGTTCAGCCCGGCCCGGTCCGCCTCCGAGGCCTGGTCGATGTTGTCCACCAGCAGCAGGATCGGCTTGTCGTCGATCGCGGTCAGCCTGCCGAGCTCGTCGGCGAAGTCGTTCAGCGTCGTACCGAGGTTGTCGTGCGCCGTCGTGTCCTTCTCCGACTTGCCGACCAGCTCGACCGGGAGGATGCCGCCGCCGAGCCTGCCCTCGACGCCGAGCCGGGTGTTGCGGCCGCTCTGGGTCAGGTCGCGGACCGTCTTGCCCAGCTTGCGTACCGGGCCGCGCCTGAACCGGGCGCGCAGGTCGTCGAGACTCGCCCGGACCGCGCCGGTGAGCTGGTGCTCCAGTGGCATGTTCCCCGAGGCGGTCATCCGGATCGCGGTCCAGCCGTTGCGCTCCGCCAGATCCTCCGCCCGGTCCAGCTCTGAGGTCTTGCCCATCCCGGGCGGCCCGGTGAACAGGATCGCCTTGCTCTCCGGCAGGACGTCGCCGAGCGAGACGGTGTTGCCGAGCCGGTCGGTGCGCGTGACGACGGATGCCGGGTGCCGGACCGTTCCGAAGACCTGGCTCATTGGACCAGCGTGGGGACCGTAGCCGACTCCGACACGGTCGGTACGTGACCTGGCGGTTAACAGTCGGCCCCCGGCAGTTGAACCAGGGCTGCGGGCAACCGGTCTACACACAGCGGCCCGATCGCGCACTCCTACGGTGAAATGCTTGGATGCCGGCTGGACCACTGTCACGCTCAGTGCATGCGAATGAGACCAGTGGTGGCGGCGCTGGCGACAGTACCCCTGGCGGGGCTGTTCCTCGGCGCGGCGCAGACCGCTGCGCAGGCCGATCCGGACCCCAACCTGACGATCACCCAGGTCGCCCTGGACCGTACGTCGGTCGCGGTGTCCGGCCTGAACACGTACCCGATCAACGTGACCGTCAAGGGCGGCTACGACTCCACCGAGCCCGGCGACCAGAACCTCGTCCTGAACGTGGTCCTCGAACGCACCGGCGGTACCGGGACGCGCAACGACATCGTCTCGGCCGACCTGAAGCGGACCGCCGGGACGCTCCAGAACGGCACCTGGACCGGCCGGCTCAACGTCGCCTCGACCGCGAACGGCACGTTCAAGGTCACCGGCGTGATGACCGGTCCATACGGCGGGCCCGACCCCGGTACGCCGGTCGACCCGACGCCGTACTCGGGCCAGACGATCACGGTGAAGGGCACGAACCTGCCGAAGATCACCGCGGCGGCCAACCCGCGGGTGGTGCCGTTCGGGAAGCCGTACTCGATCACCTGGGCAGTCACGAACACGGCGACCGGGAAGCCGTACGGCAGCCGGATCCCGATCGGCCTCGGCGTCGACGTACCGTGCGCCGAGGGCGGCAGCCCGCTCTACAGGACCGGCACGAACGGCGTCATCACCAAGTCCTACACCGCTGACGACGCGGGCGCGCTGAACTGCGCACACATCTACGCGGACCCGTACTACATCGTCGGGCAGTGGCTGTTCCCGGCGCGACCGACGGCGGTGGCGGCAGTGCCGTCGAAGACGAGTGTGCGGGTCGGAACCATTGTCCCGGTCAATGGTTCGGTGGCGCACATGACCGGCTCGTGCCCGGTCCAGTTGCAGCGGCTGTACGGCCGGACGCAGTGGCGGGCGGTCAGCTCTGCCAAGGTCCGGCAGTCCGGCCGGTTCACGGTCAACGCGCAACCGTCGTACAAGGGCCTGATTCCGTACCGCGTGTACGTCCCGGCGTGTGAGCCGTTCGTCGCCGGTGTCAGCAAGAGCTTCACCATCCAAGGGACGTGATCATGAGAATTGGACGATGGATCGCCGTGCTGCTGGCGGCGCCTCTGGCGGTTGCCGCCTTCCCAGGGGCGGCACAGGCCGACCCCGACCCGAATCTCCACATCACCTCGGTGACGCTGGGCCAGAGCACCGTTGCCGTCAGCGGACTGAACACGGCGTCGGTGGCGGTGACGGTCAAGGGCGCGTACGACTCCAGCGAACCGGGCGATGCCAAGATCCCGGTGAACGTGATCCTCGAGCGGACCGGTGGTGCCGGCCAGGAGAAGACCCTGTTCTCCACGAACCTGGTCCGCAACCAGACCACCGGCACCTGGACCGGTCCGCTCCTGGTCCCGTCGACCGCGAACGGCACCTTCAAGGTGACCGGCGTGATCACCGGCCCCTTCCTCCCGGGCAGCGGCAGCATGACGACCCCGACGCCGTACGCCGGTCCGGCGCTCGCCGTCATCGGTACGCATCAGCCGAAGATCACCGCGTCCGTGTCGCCGAAGCTGGTCCCGTACAACACGCCGTACTCGATCAAGTGGGCGATCGTCGACGCGCAGACCGGCAGGCCGTACGGCAGCCGCCTGCGCGTGGTGCTCGGGATCGACAACATCTGCGCCGAGTACTTCGGTCCGGGCTACACCAACCTCACCGGCGTCGATGGCACCGTGACGAAGTCGTACACGGCCGCGGACTCCAACGCCGTGAACTGCCTGCTGCTGCCCGGCAACCCGTCCTCGGTCGGCGGACTCGGACTCTTCGTGGCGCGACCGATCACCAAGCCGACGGTCACCGCGGTGCCGTCGCGGACCAGCGCACCGGTCGGGACCCTGGTCCCCGTCAACGGTTCGGTCTACACGGTGCAGGCCGGCTGCAAGGTCTACCTGCAGCGGCTGTACGGCGCCACGCAGTGGCGAAGCGTCAGCACGGGAGCGGTGCGTTCCTCCGGGCGGTACACGGTGAACGCGCAGCCGGCGTACAAGGGGTCCATCCCCTATCGGTCCTACGTCCCGGCCTGCAGCTCGATCGCGTCCTTCAGCAAGGCCTTCTACATCCGGGGCACCTGAGTCCTTGGGGCGGGTGGGTTAGGCTTACTTAGGTAGCCCTAACTTATCCGCCCGAGAGGACTGTGGTCGCGTGACCAGCCCTGCACCCCGCCGTAACCGCGTCTGCAAGCGCGCCGTCGTCCAACGGACCGAGCGGATCACCCCGCACATGATCCGGGTCGTGCTCACCTCCGACGACTTCGCCGACAACGGCTTCAGCGATCACTACGTGAAGCTGCTGTTCTGCAAGGACGGCGTCGAGTACCCCGAGCCGCTGGACCTGGGCGTCGTACGCGAGACGTACCCGGCCGAGCAGTGGCCGACGATGCGGACCTACACCGTCCGCAGCTGGGACGAGGCCTCGCGCGAGCTCACCATCGACTTCGTCCACCACGGCGACGAGGGCGTCGCGGGTCCCTGGGCCGCTGCGGCGCTGGCGGGTGACGTGCTGTGGTTCAACGGTCCGGGCGGTGCGTACACGCCGGACGAGGCGGCCGACTGGCACCTGCTCGTCGGTGACGAGAGCGCGCTGCCGGCGATCGGTTCCGCGGTCGAGCAGTTGCCGACCGGGGCGCGGGCAACGGTCCTGATCGAGGTGGGCGACGAATCCGAGGAGCAGAAGTTCAGCGGCTCGGGTGATGTCGACATCCGTTGGTTCCACCGCTCGACCGCGTCCGGCGAGCGTGGCGACGGTCTGGTCGCGGCCGTGGAGGCGCTGGACTTCCCAGCCGGCACGCCGCACGTGTTCGTGCACGGTGAGGCCGGCTTCGTGTTCCGCATCCGCAAGAACCTGTACCAGGAACGCGGCCTCGCCCGCGACCGCGTCTCCCTGTCCGGCTACTGGCGCCTCGGCAAGAACGAGGACGGCTGGCAGGCCGAGAAGGCCGAGACCGCCAAGCAGGAACGCAGCTAGAGCCCGCGGATGTAGAAGACCCGGCTGATACCGCTCAGGAAGCGCCCGCACGTCGGCAGGTAGACGCGGTACGGGATCAGTCCCTTGTACGCCGGTTGCGCGGACACCGTGAACCGTCCGCTCTGCCGGGTCTTCGCAGTACTGACGCCGCGCCATTGGGTGGCGCCGTACAGCCGCTGCAGGACGACCGGGCAGAATCCCGCCGGACCCAGCACGTTGCCGTTGACACCGACGATCGTGCCGACCGGCGCTGCTGCCTTGGCCGGCGTCGCTGACACCACGCCGGGCCGCACGACGAACAGACCCAGTCCGGCGATGTCGCCCGGCGTACTTCGGATCCGGAGACAGTTGAGCGGGTCGGCCGCCGAGTCCGGGTAGTTGTGCGTGATCAGTCCCGCGGTCGTCGACAGAGCGTCGATCCCGCCGGCGTCCTCGGCGCACTGGTTGTCGAGGCCGAGCAGCGCTTTGATCCGGGTGCCGTAGGCCTTACCGGTCGCCGAGTCGATGATCGCCCAGGTGATCGTGAAGCCCGGTCCGAACGGCACGATCGGCGGTGTCACCTTGGCGGTGATCTTCGGCTGATGGAGGCCGGTCACCGTGATGGTCGGCCCGTCGACGGGAGTCGGGTCCGGCGGAGTCCCGCCGAACTGCCAGGCGATGAACGGTCCGGTGATGACGCCGTACACCTTGTAGGTCCCGTTGGCGGTGGACGGCACCAGTACGGGCCCGGCCCACACCCCGTTCTGCACGGTGGTTCCCGGCTTGAGTGCGAGGTCGGTGGAGATCAGATCTTTCTGCGGTCCGGATCCGCTGATCCGCTTGAGGAAGACCACCAGGGGGATCTTCGCGTTGAGCGGATCGGTCGAGTTGTACTTCCCGATGATCTGCAGCTGCACCGCGACCGTGTTGAGCCCGGACACCGCGACCGCCGACCGGTCCGCCGTGACTCCTGACACCGTCAGCAGCGGATCCACCGCGGCCTGCGCCCCGGTGACCCCTGCGCCCACGACAACCGACGCCAGCAGCGTCGCCACAACCCTGCGCCCCCACATATCAGCAGCGTGGCACCGGGCTGCCCGGCTGCCTAGCCCTCGCGGCGCTCGGTGAGTACGTCGATGAGGGTGGCGGACTGGTTGGTCGGGAGGACCCAGTCCTCGCCGTTCGCCTGCAGGATGACGGCCGGCCCCTGGCTGGCGACCGCGTGGGTGACGGCGATCGGGAACTTGAGCCGCTCGGCGCCGGAGAGCGAGAACTCGTAGGTGCCGGTGATCCCGGTCAGCGGGTAGGTGCGGAACTGCTGCTCCGAGCGCGGGATCGGGTGCGACTGGATGGTGACCGAGTCCGCGCCGACCCGGACGGCGGCGAGCGGGATGCCCCGCAGGCGGAAGACGAGTTCGTACGGCGTACCGGCAAGCTCCGGGACGAACGGGACGAGCAGCGCCCGGTCGGCCGCGCGGGCCAGCACCAGACCGACGACGATCCCGACGATCAGGCCGGGCAAGGCGAGGATCGCCGGCCACCAGACTCCGACCGCGAGCGGGAACAGCGTCACCATCAGACCCGCGAGACCGCCGTACACCCCGGCGACAGAGAGCCACCACCGCGGCTGGTACCGATGCCGCCGTCGCAGCACGAAGCCGAACACCAGCATCGCCAGCGGTACGACGCACCCGATCCACGCCGCCGCCGACCCGCTCGCCGCGATCAACCCCACCGCCACGAGCAGCAGGACCGGAATCCCCAAATAGATGACTGCGACCAGCCGCTGTACCCGCCGATGCCTGCTCTCCACAGGAAAACCCAAGCACATCTCGCCGCGACGACCTACTGTGCCGAGGGTGATCGAGATTCCTGCCAAACTCATCCGGAACCACAGCGAGAAGTCTCCCGAGTGGCTGGCCGGTCTCCCGGCGGCCCTCGACCGGTACGTCGACGAATGGCAGCTGACCGTGTCGGGCGACGTCATGAGCGGCGAGGCGTCGTTGATCGTGCCCGTCGTACGGCGGGACGGGACCGAGGCGATGCTCAAGCTGCAGTCGGTCAACGACGAGAGCGAGAGCGAGGCGCTGGCGCTCCGGACCTGGAACCACGCCGACGTGGTCGAGGTGTACGAGGACGACCCGGAGACCTCGACCCTCCTGCTCGAACGCCTCGAGCCGCGCACCCTCGACGACCTGCCCGACGCGATGGAGGCGACCCAGATCCTCGCCGAGGTACTGACCCACCTGATGGTCGTGCCCGCCCCGCCCGGCGTACGGCGCCTCTCCGACATCGCGGCCGGGATGATCGAGGATGCGCCGCGGGTGATCCCGATGCTCGCGGATCCGGCCGAACAGGCGTTGACCTGGCGATTCGTCGCGCAGATGACCGAGCTGCTGCCGGAGCCAGGTGACCGCCTGCTGCACTGGGACCTGCATTACTACAACGTGATGGCTGCGAAGCGGCAGCCGTGGCTGGTGATCGACCCGAAGCCGCTGGCCGGTGACCCGGGATTCGAGCTGATGCCGGCCGTGTGGAACCGGTGGGACGACCTGGTCGCGACCGGCGACCTCTCGCAGGCGATCCGCGACCGGTTCGACCTGATGCTCGAGGTGACCGGCATCGACCGGGACCGTGCGCTCGGGTGGACGGCGGGCCGGATCCTGCAGAACGTGCTCTGGTTCACCGAGGACGGCGACACCCGGATCGAGGCCGAGCTCAAAGCGGTCGCCGATGCCCTCCTCGCGTGATTACATAATTACGTGACTACTCCGACGTTGTACGACTGGGCCGGTGGACAGGATGCGCTGCGCCGGCTGACCGAGGTGTTCTACGACAAGGTGCTCGAGGACCCGATCCTCGCGCCGGTCTTCGCGCACATGAGCGACAAGCACCGCGAGCACGTGGCGATCTGGCTGGGCGAGGTCTTCCGCGGCCCCAGCCGCTACACCGACGAGCTCGGCGGCTACCCCGCGATGCTCGCCCATCACCTCAACCTCGGACTGACCGAGGAGCAGCGCTCTCGCTGGGCCGGGCTGATCGCCCAGAGCGCCGATCCGGCCGGTCTCCCCGACGACCCCGAGTTCCGGTCGGCCTTCGTCGCGTACATCGAGTGGGGCACCCGGATCGCCCTCGCCAATTCCCAGCCGGGAGCGACCCCGCCGCCGCAGGCGCCCGTACCGCACTGGGGCTGGGGCGAGGCGCCGCCGTACCAGCCCTGACGTGAGTCGGGGGCCTTGCTGTTGGGTAGAGTCCCGGTTCACGCTGTGTCTGCCGGCGGGGATGCGAGGGTTTACCTGTGACCGCTCAGCTCGAGTACCCCGACATCCAGGATTCCGACGCCCTGCTGTCCGTCCAGAACCTGTGGAAAGTGTTCGGCCCCAAGGCGCAGCGCGTCCCCCGCCGCCCCGACCTCGCCGCGCTCGACCGCGCCGCGCTGTACGCGAAGACCGGCTGTACGGCGGCCGTGCGCGACCTCAGCTTCGACGTCGCGCCGGGTGAGGTGTTCGTCGTGATGGGCTTGTCCGGGTCGGGCAAGTCGACCCTGGTCCGCTGCCTCACGCGTTTGATCGAGCCGACCGCCGGCCGTCTGGTCTTCGAGGGTGAGGACCTGCGGGCGGCCGACGAGAAGCGGCTGCGGGCGCTGCGGCGGAGCAAGTTCTCGATGGTCTTCCAGCACTTCGGGCTGCTGCCGCACCGCAAGGTGATCGACAACGTCTCGTACGGGCTGGAGATCCGCGGCGAGAGCAAGCCGGACCGGCGCCGGCGGGCGCAGGAGGTGATCGATCTCGTCGGCCTGGCCGGCAACGAGCACCTGTACCCCGAGCAGCTGTCCGGCGGCATGCAGCAGCGCGTCGGCCTGGCCCGGGCGCTCGCCAACGACCCCGACGTACTGCTCTTCGACGAGCCGTTCTCCGCGCTCGACCCGCTGATCCGGCGCGAGATGCAGACCGAGGTGGTGCGGCTGCACCGCGAGGTCGGCAAGACGATGGTGTTCATCACGCACGACCTGTCCGAGGCGCTCAAGCTCGGCGACCGGATCCTGCTGATGCGTGACGGCGCCGCGGTCCAGCTCGGCACCGGCGACGAGCTGGTCGGTGCGCCCGCCGACGACTACGTGCGCCAGTTCGTCCGCGACGTACCGCGGGCCGACGTGCTCACGCTCCGCTGGATCGTCCGCGACCCGCGGCCGGACGAGCCGCTCGACGGACCGGAGCTCGGCCCGGATGTGTTGGTCCGCGAGGCGACCCGGCTCGTGCTCGAGTCCGACCGCCCGGTCAAGGTCGTCGACGGCGGCACGCTGCTCGGTGTGATCGGCGACGAGGAGATCCTCGCTGTCGTCGCGGACGCCTGATGGCCGCGATCACCAGCAACGTGGAAGTCGAGGTACGCCGACCTCGGCGGAGCGTCGTCGTCGGCGTGCTGATCGTCGCCTGGGTCGCGGCGTACTTCGTTCTCCGCGGGATCGACACGCTCGTCCTCGGTGGTCAGGAGACGACCGCGCTGCACCGCTGGCTGACCGAGCACCGCGACGACGTCAGCCAGGGCAACGTCTTCTTCGACGCGATCCGGATCGCCGTCGACCACTTCGTCGTCCTGCTGGAGAACCTCATCTCCCAGCCGTCGTTCGACCGTCCGGTCCCGGTGATCGGCTGGCTCGGCGTGGTCGCGATCTCGGCGTACTGCGCCTGGGCCTTCGGCAACTGGAAGGTCGCCGTACTGACCGCTGCCGGGCTTGCCTTCGTCGGGCTGCAGGGGTTGTGGCAGGAGAGCATGGACACGCTCTCCCTGACGATCGCGGCCGTGCTGCTGTCGCTGCTGGTCGCGATCCCGCTCGGCATCTGGGCCGGGTTGTCCGACCGCGCGTTCAAGGTCGCGACGCTGGTGCTCGACCTGATGCAGACGCTTCCTACGTTCGTGTACCTCGCGCCGCTGACGCTGTTCTTCGCGATCGGACCGGCCGCGGCGACGATCGCCACCCTGATCTACGCCGCACCGCCCGCGGTCCGGCTGACCGCGCACGCGATCCGCTCGGTGCCGCCGGAGAGCGTGGAAGCCGCGCGTTCGCTCGGGTCGACCCGCGGGCAGACGCTGACCAAGGTGCTGCTGCCGATGTCACGGTCGACCGTTGTCGTCGGCATCAACCAGACGATCATGGCGGCGCTCTCGATGGTGACGGTGGCCGCGCTGATCGATGCGCCCGGTCTCGGTCAGACTGTGCTGAAGGCGCTGCAGACGCTCGACGTCGGTGTCGCGTTCAACGCCGGCCTGGCGATCGTGGTGATCGCGATCGTGCTCGACCGGGTCACGACCGCGGCCGGAGACCGTCCTTGGCGTACGGCGAACCGCCGGCGCCGGCTGCTGCTCGCCGGCGGAGCGGTGGGTGTGCTCGTCGCGGTGTGGTTCTCGCGGACCTACGTCTGGGCGGCCGACTTCCCGTCGCAGGTGAACATCGGATCGCGGATCGCGATCATCGCCTCGGACGTGACCGACTGGATCCAGAACGTCTTCGGCGGATTCACCTACGGTGTGCGCGACGCGGTCACGAACGGCCTGCTGAACCCGCTCGAGGGACTGCTGACGGGATCGCCGTGGTGGCTCGTGACCGTGGTCGTCGTCGCGCTGGCCCTTGTGCTGGGCGGCTGGCGAGGGGCCGTACCGGCGGCGGTGTGCCTGGGCCTGCTGGTGGCGACCGGGGTGTGGCACGACAGTATGGTCACGCTGGCGTCGACGCTGCTCGCGACCGTCGTGGTCGTCGCCGTCGGACTGGCGCTCGGAGTATGGGCCGGGCGCAACAGACGGGTCGACACCTGGATCCGGCCGGTGCTGGACGCGGGGCAGACGATGCCGCCGTTCGTGTACCTGGTGCCGTTCCTGGCGTTGTTCGGCACCAGCCGGTTCACCGCGATCGCGGCCGCGGTGGTGTTCGCCGTGCCGGTGACCACGAAGATCGTTGCTGATGGCATCAGGGCGGTGCCGGTCGCGACGGTGGAGGCGGCGAACTCGGTCGGGTCGAGCAGCTGGCAGGTGATCAGCAAGGTGCAGCTTCCGGTGGCGCGGCGGGCGATCACGCTCGCGGTCAACCAGGGCCTGATCTACGTGCTGTCGATGGTCGTCGTCGGCGGACTGGTCGGCGCGGGTGCGCTGGGCTACGACGTGGCCGCCGGCTTCGCGCAGAGCGAGTTGTACGGCAAGGGGCTGGCCGCCGGGCTGGCTATCGTCCTGCTGGGCGTCATGCTCGACCGCATCACCCAGGCGGCGGCTCGCCGTACCGAGAATTTCACAACAAGAGGAGACAAGCGGTGAACAAGCTCCGGTACGCCGGTGTGCTGACGGCGGTGGCGCTGGCCCTGGCCGGGTGCGGTGGCCAGAAGGTCGGGGAGGACAAGCCGGCCGCCGCGGGGAAGGACTGCGGCACGTTCAACCTGACCGTGAGCCCCTGGGTCGGGTACGAGGCGAACGCCGCCGTGGTGTCCTACGTGGCGACCAAGGACCTCGGCTGCAAGGTGGTGGAGAAGAACCTGAAGGAGGAGATCGCCTGGCAGGGCTTCTCCACCGGCGAGGTCGACGTGAACCTGGAGAACTGGGGCCACGAGGACCTGAAGAAGAAGTACATCACCGGCGACAAGGTCGCCGTCGAGGCCGGATCCACCGGGGTCAAAGGCATCATCGGCTGGTACGTGCCGCCGTGGATGGCCGCGAAGTACCCGGACATCACCGACTGGAAGAACCTGAACAAGTACGCCGCGCTGTTCAAGACGTCGGAGTCCGGCGGCAAGGGGCAGCTGCTCGACGGCGACCCCTCGTACGTGACGAACGACGAGGCGCTGGTGAAGAATCTGGCGCTGAACTACAAGGTCGTGCAGAGCGGCAGCGAGACCGCGCTGATCCAGGCGTTCCGGGACGCGGAGAAGAACAAGAAGCCGCTGCTCGCATACTTCTACGAGCCGCAGTGGTTCTTCAACGAGGTCAAGCTGGTCAAGATCAACCTGCCTGCGTACAAGGCCGGTTGCGACGCCGACCCGGCGAAGGTCGCCTGCGACTACCCGCCGTACGACCTGGACAAGATCGTCTCGAAGAAGTTCGCCGACTCCGGCAGCCCGGCGTACGACCTGGTCAAGAACTTCAAGTGGACGAACGAGGACCAGAACGCCGTGGCCCGGATGATCGCCGTCGACAAGATGACCCCGGACCAGGCCGCGCAGAAGTGGGTCGACCAGAACCAGTCGAAGGTCAACGGCTGGCTGGGGAAGTAATCCGGCACTGGCCGTCGGAACAGTCCCGTTGGAGCCGTCCACGGGACACTGTTTCGATCAGACCGATCACCCAGCAGGTGGGACAGCCGCGGAGCGCGACGAAGCCGAGCGGCAGGAGCAGCAAGCTGATCAGGCCGACGACCGGCACCAGGGCAACCGCTGCGCCCAGGCTGCCGAAGCCGAGGACGCCACGAACGAGATGCCGGGGCACCGAGCTGCTGGCGAAGCTCATGACGGTGCCCCCAAGCTCTCCCGCACGGTGGTCCTGGCCCGATGCAATCGCGACTTCATCGCCGCGACGCTGAGGCCCAGGGCTCTGGCGACCATCGGACCGCTGTAGCCCTGGACGTCCCGGAGGATGAGGACACTGCGCTGGTCCTGCGGCAGGTCGGCGATCGCAGCCGCGACAGCCTGCGCCTCCAGCCGGCGCAGTACGTCGTCCTCCGCGGACGGCGCGGTGGTCTCGGGGACGATGCGGTGCTCACGCAACAGTAGGCGGGCGCGGCGCAGGCACTCGTTCCGGACGATGCGGAACATCCACGACGTCAGCGCGCTGGTCGCACGGAGCATGCCGATCTTCCGGTACAGGATGATCAGCGCCTCCTGCGCGGCGTCTTCGGCGTCCTCCGGTGTGCTGCACAGGCTGTGGGCGAACCGCCGTACCGTCGGGTGGGAGTCGGCGACCAGCGTGGTGAGGGCGTTCAGGTCGCCCTCCCGGGCAGCGCTGATCAGCTGCTCGTCGAGGTCAGCCACGGTTCCTCCGGCGCAGCACGACGACACTGCAGGTGCCGAGCAGCAGCATCACGACGACGGCTGCGATGGTCATGGTGAGGTTCATCCGGGTCTCCTTCATCGATGCGATTCGGGAGTAAGAGGCGGTGGGTCGGCGAAAGGATTCTGGGCTGAAGCGGGCTTGAGCTTGTTCACACGGGCCGGGGGCAACTATCACGATGTGCGAAGGCAACGCCGATGACACGCCGGAAATCGGACAAAACCGGGTAAGTTCTGTTCATGATCATCGTGACAGCTGCACTGAAGGGCGGGGTCGGGAAGACAACCACGTCGGTGTATTTGGCCGCGCTGGCATCTTCCAACCGTCGCACATCCACTCTGATCGACGCCGATCCGCAGGGCAGCGCGGCGGACTGGATCGCGGAGTCCGAGGACGAACAACTCAACCGGATCGAGATCGCGGAGGCGCCGACCGAGCGCCTGCTGAACAAGGCGCTGGACAAGGTGCCGCCGGAAGGCATCGGCATCGTCGACATGCCGCCGTCGCACGAACGCCTGCTGAACAAGGCGCTCGAGCGGGCCCGGATCGTCATCATCCCGACCCGCGTCGGCGGCGTCGAGACACCACGGGTGAAGGCCGTGATGGAGCTGGTCCCGGACGGTGTGCCGGCCGGCCTGGTGATCTGCTCGGCGCGCACGTACACCCGGTCGTACCAGGAGGCCATGCAGCAGTACGCGCAGGAGGGCATCCCGGTCTGGGGCACCATCCCCGAGCGCGTCTCCATCACCGCCGGCCCCACCGGCCCGCTGGCCGGCGACGGCCTCGAGTCGTACAAGAAGGTCTGGCGCAAGATCCTCGCCGCCGCCCGCAGCTGACCCACGGGGCCATTTGAGAGGTTCACCTTGCGGTTGCACCCTTCTCCCCCCGCATGCGAGGGGGGAAGGGGCAAGCTCAGAGGTTCACCGCTGAAATGGACGGAGGGCGTCAGCGGTGGAGAGGCGGTTCGCCGCGGACGTACGAGCGGATCACGGTGGCGGCCGCGCCGCGGGCCCAGTCGTCGAACGTGTGGGAGCGGAGCATGAGACGGCAGTCGCCCGCGGCGCCGAAGGCGTGCTCGGCGAAGGCGCGCCGCATCCGCTCCTCGTAGAGGTCGTACTCCGCGACGCCCTCGCCGGCGATCACCACCAGCTCGGGGCCGACCAGGTTCACCATCGCGGCCAGCGCGGAGCCGATCACCTCGCCGGCCCGGTCGAACGCCTCGCGGGCCTGCTGGTTGCCCTCGTGCGCCAGCTTGACCGCGCCGGGCAGGTCCAGGTCCGCGCGCCCGGTCGTCTCGCGGGTGCGGGCCAGGATCGCGTCCGACGACGCGACCGTCTCCACGCAGCCCCGCCGGCCGCAGGTGCAAACCAGGTCGCCGGGGGCCAGCGGTAGGTGGCCGAGCTCGCCCGAGACGCCGTATGCGCCGGACACGACCTCGCCGTTGATGTAGAGCCCGCACCCGATGCCGGAGCCGATCGTCACCACTGCGAACGAGTCCGCGTTCACCCCGACGCCGAACCAGTGCTCGGCCACGGTCAGCGCGCGTACGTCGTTCGACACCACGATCGGCACGCGCACCCGCTCGCCAAGCAGCTCCGCGACCGGTACGCCGCGCCAGCCCATCAGCGGCGAGTCCCGCACCACGCCGTGGGCGGCGTCGACGTCACCCGATACGGCGATGCCGATACCGGCGAGCGGACCAGCCACCGCCGTACCGGACTTCAGTGAGCCGATGAGCGCCTTCACGTGGGCGGCGAGGCGGTCGATCACCACCTCGGGGGCAGTGTCGTCGAGCTCTTCGTGCCGGATGTTCAGGATGCCCGCGGTGAAGTCCGTCGTCACGCCGATCAGGCTCGTGGGCGTGATCTTCACCCCGATCACCGAGACGCTGCTCGGTACGACGGTCAGCGGGCTCACAGGCCGCCCGATACCGAGCTGACTGTCGCCCTCGACCGGAGCGGCCGCCTGGTCGGTCACGAACCCGGAGTCGATCAGCGGCGCGACCGCCTTCGTCACCGCCGCCTGCGACAGCCCCGTCCGGCGCGCGATCTCCACCCGCGGGATCGGCCCCTGAGTCAGAATCCTGGTCAGCACCTCAACTCCCGCCGGCGTAGCCAGGGGAAGAGGACGATGAGGACGCAGCGGCACGAGAACAACCTAGAGGATGTCTGGACTTCCTGCGCCTACTGCGCGGCGCTCGGCGGGCACAGCGCCGCGTTGGAGGGCGAGGCACGGAGAACCCCACTCCGTGCCTCGCCCTCCGCCTTGCGCTGCACTCCGCCGAGCACCTGCTCGCTACGGCGCAGGAAGCCCAGACAACCTCGCCGGCGCGTCATACCTCTGCGCCGCTTTCTGACAGTGTTGGTGACGCGAGAGCCCAGCGGATGGTTCTGGTGAGGCCGTCTCCCGCGGCTCGTACGACGGTCTGCTCGGCCAGCGGGACGTACGGGAGCCGGAGCGGCAGTCTGGTCCACCAGGGGAGCAGCCCGACCGCAGCAGCCGTGAGTACGCCGTACGCCGGGCGGGCTGCCCACGGGACGGGCGGGTGCACCAGCATGAACCGGGCCGCCTGCCGAGCCTCCGTCGTACCGCGTAGCTCGGGCTGGTACTCCCTCAGCAGCTGCCGCAGCTCGGCCACCGTCGTCGGCGGGTCGATCACGCCTAGCTTGCGGGCCACGAGAGCGGCGTCCTCGACGTACAGGTCCTGCTCGGCGGCGTCGAGCGGATGGGCGCCGTACCGCTGGTGGGCGGCGAGGAAGCTGTCCACCTCGGCCACGTGCACCCACTTGAGCAGGTGCGGGTCGGACGCCCGGTACTTCACCCCGTCCGGGCTGGTGCCGCGGACCCGCTCGTGCACGGCCTTGACGTGCTCGATCGCCTCCTCAGCCGCCGGGATCGCGCCGTACGTCGTGATGGCGAGGAAGTAGCTGGTACGCCGCAGGCGGCCCCATGGATCGCCGCGGTAGCCGGAGTGGGCCGCTACCGCCGCCATGGCCAGCGGGTGCAGGGACTGCAGCAGAAGCGCCCGCAGACCGCCGGCGAACATCGAGGCGTCGCCGTGCACCCGGCGGATCGGCCGGTCCGGCGCGAACCAGCGCGGCCCGGCCGTGTTGTGCACCCGGTCGCGCTCAGCATGCGGGTCCGGTCCGGCAACCTTCGTCAGGATCATCCGGGCCAGACCGTCCCGCAGTGGGTTCAACACAGCCATGCGACCAGTCTCCCCACCACGCCAAGCCCACTGACGAACGAGGTCAACCCCGCGGTGAGTACTCGCCTTGGAGGAGGGAGTAGAGCAGGGAGTCGCGCCAGCCGCCGTTGGTGAAGACGTGGTCGCGCAAGTGGCCCTCGTAGGTGAAGCCGAGGCGCTTCACCACCGCGATCGAGGCTTCGTTCTCCGGGCCGATCGCGGCGGTCACCCGGTGCCGTCCGAGGTCGGTGAAGGCGAACCGGAGCAGCACCCGGGCGGCGTCCGTCGCGTAGCCGCGCCCCCAGTGGTCCGCGCCGATCGCGTAGCCGAGCTTGGCGCCCCAGGCGCCGCTGGGTGCGATCCGCGCGAACCCGATCACATGGTCGTCGTCCGGACGGGTGACGGCGAGCATGTAATCGGGGCGGTCCTGCTGGGCGGACCGCTGGACGATGCCGGCCAGATTCTGCTCGGCCTTCGCCCGGTCGTAGCTGTCGAACGCCATCCACGTGGTGACACGATCGTCACCCGCGATGGCCAGGTAGTCGTCGAGATCGGTGGTCCGGAATTCACGCAGTGTGGTCAGCTCGCCGCTGAGCGGGTCCATTCGCGCAGGCTACCGGGGGTACGTCTGCATCGGGGTCCGGGTAAAGGTCTCGATCTCCTCCTGCAGCTCCCGGGCGTCGTCGGCTCGCCCGGACTGCCGCAGCGCCTGGTGGACCCGGCGGGCCGAGTGCACCACGCCGTTGATCCGGCGCTCGGTCGGCAGCGTCAGCACCGGTGCCAGCGCATCCGCTGCGCCGTCCAGCTCACCACTCGCGATCCGGGTGATCGCCATCGCCGCGTGGCTGCCGGCGGCGTCGCCGAAGGCCCACTCCGGGTGGTTCTGGTCGGTGTACGCGTCGACGGCCTGGCTGGAGTACCGCTGCGCCTGCTCGACCTCACCGGGCAGCTGGGCGAGGGCGTCGGCGGCGTAGTACAGCTGGCGGTTGCGGCCGAACGTGCACAGGCCGCCCATGTCGTCCAGGTCGTCGTTGTGGACCGAGTTCCACGCCTCTTCGGCCCGCTCGAGCGCGGCCCGGGTGGCCTCGGGGTTGCCGAGCGCGGCCCAGGCGCGGGCCTCGCTGACCGGCAGCCAGACGCTGGTGGTGCTGTTGGCCTGCTCGGCGTATCCGGCGCCGAGCTGCGCGTACCGCACCGAGTCGTGTGGGTTGCCGGCCCAGTAGGAGACCAGGGACTGCAGGCCCCGCACCCAGGCGCGCAGGCCGTGGTGGTCGGCGTTGTCCGCGCACATGAACGCGGTCCGCGCCTGGGTCAGGGCGGCGTGGGGGTTGCCGAGGTCGTGGGAGGCCTTGGCGAGCAGGCCGCCGGTGACGCCGGCCAGGAAGTACAGCTGTCGGTGGTTCTCCGGGCGCTGGCGGCTCTCCAGCAGGCCGAACACCAGGTCCTGCGTCTCGACCAGTTGGCCGAGGATCTCCGGCAGTGGGCGCTGTGGGTACGCCTGGGCGGCATGGCGCACGTCGTCGTACACCTGTTCCATGGCCTCGCTTCCGAGGCCGGACTGGGCCGCGAGGGCAAATGCCCTCGCGCGGCTGGCAGCCATGTCGAGAACCTCCATCTCGTTACCTGTCGTGATCCGTCCACTCGCGGCAGGTGCCGGCACCACCTGGGCGGCCTGTTCGGGCACATACGGCGCGAGGAGCTCCTCGACCGGCTTGCCGAACATGCGTTGCAGGGTGCGCCGGGTCTGAGGAGTGGTCCCTGCGCGCTCGCCCGATGCGAGCCGACGCAGGTGCCGCTCGGTGATGGTTCCACCCAGCTCGACGAACTCGGCGACGATCTCGGAGTAGGTCTGGTTCCGGCGCTGGATCAGGTGCGCCAGGACCGTCTTTGGCGCGTACCTACCCGCCATCGTTCCTCCCGTTCACGTCAGTACAGACGTTGTCTCGACTCATGCCCCACGACAAGGTGCTGTCCCCCAGATGTCCGTCAGAGGACCGGAAGAGGTCCGGCAAAGGTCCGGTTCAGGTCCTAGAGCGGTCACGGTGGGCTCGTGCACCATTACTGCCATGACAACCAGTAAGTCCAACTGGTTGCAAGGCCTGAGAGTTACGGGGTGAGAGGTAGTGAGCATCGCGGAAGTGACGTCGAGACAGCACCGGCGCAGAGTTCGCGTCTGGTTCGGCGAGCACGTGATCGCGCAGTACGTCGCGGAGGCGCCGCTGGCGTCCCGTTACGAGCAGGCAATGCGGCGCCGTTTCGCCGGCCTGAAGGTCACCAACGACCTGCTCGGCCCGCTCGACTCCACCGACTGAAACACCCGTAGTAGCCGCACCACCTTGAGGCGTCCGGGTCCTCCTCAGACCCGGTCCGCTGCGCCCTGGGGTCTCCTCACGCTCAGGGGCAGCACACGGAAGGTCCGGGGCACTCCTCAGCTCCCGGACGAAACCCGAGGTGCGGTCCGGAGCACTCCTCAGCCCCGGACCGCACCGCCCTCCCGAAACCCGGCTGGGCTTGGCGGTTGAGTCCCTGTATCGCCGCCGCCCAGCCGTTCCAACCACCTCCTGGCCGACACCTCGGGCCAGGCAGGGCCGAGTGTCCTGGGCGGTAGGACACCGGAGGCCCCCGTCACCTCACCGGGAGCCTCCCCCTGAGGTGGCCGGCTCCGAGTGTGACCGCCGCGCCTGGGCGGTCACACTCGGAGCCCCTAGCCGAGGTTGCGGGGCAGCCGCCTGAGCACGTCGACGGTGGCAGGTACTCCTCGTCGCTGATGCCGGTGGTGATCTTCCGCCGCTGCGCCTGGACCTTGGTGTCCAGTGCCGCCAGCGTGCGCTCGCCGGCCTCGGTCAGCTCGTCGCCGGTCAGCCATCTGCGCTCGACCAACGGATTCGTCACTGCGGCGGGCTCGGTCGCACTGTCGCTGAGGAAGGGCGACAGTGCGACCGCGATCGTCTGCGAGCCGGCGGCCGTCGTACCAACCTGGTTCGTGGCGGCGATGGATGACTGGACGGACGACGAACGAAACGTGTTCGCGGACCTGCTGGGCCGGTTCGTGACCGCGCTGGACCGCTACATGTCCGCTTCGGGTCCGCGGCAGGCGCGCTGCAGGTCGGCGTAGATCCCTTCCGGGTCGTGCAGGATCCGCATCCCGTCGCTGACCACGCGCCGGGTGCCTGCGTCGACCGGGTCGACGTTCGCCCAGGCCGTGGCCGTGACGCCCAGCTCGATCTCGAGGCCGGACGCCCGCGCGATCCGGACCTCGGTCAAGTACGGTCCCCACTGCTGCCGGCGTACGACGGAGACGGCGCCGAAGGCCTTCAGCCAGTCGTCGTCCGCCAGATACTTCTCCGGTACGTCGGTCAGCAGGACGAGGTCGACGTCCGACGTCATCCGGGCCGCATCACGCGCCCACGATCCGACCATCGCCAGCCCGCGGACGTCGGGCCGGCCCTCCGCCCACCGGATCGCGGCGGCCAGTACGTCGTCCACCTCCTGCCGCCGCACCGATCGGTCGGCGACGTAGACGGCGAACGGCGCATCAGGCTGGACGTCGGGTGAACCTTCGGGCCAGCCTTCCGCGAGGATCTCACCGGCGTACCGCATCCCGAGGCGCTTCATGACCGCCTGGGACGCCGTGTTGACGCGCTCGGTCAGGGCGATCACGGCCTGGGCGCCGAGCGTGCTGAAGGCGAAGTCCAGTCCGGCGCGGCCGATCTCGCCCGCCAGTCCGCGTCCGCGCGCCGACTCCTTCAACGCCCAGCCGAGCTCAAGACGGTCTGCCGCCCACTCCGGTCCGACCAGCCCCGCGATGGCCGCGGCTGTCGGTGAGTCGGCCGGGATCCGCGACAGCCCGCCCCGACCGGCCAACTCTCCGGTCAGCTCGTACGCGATCCACTTGCCTGCGGAGTCGCGCTCCCAGCCCGCCTGGATCCTCGCGACCTGGGCGGCAGCATCGTCCTCCGACCAGTGGGCGTCGTACCAGCGGGCCACCCACGGATCAGCGAACACCTCCGCGAGGTCCGCTGCATGTCCGGGCAGGACACCGTTGGGTCCGGTGATCGGCTCCAGCCGGAGGCGTTCGGTGTACCTGGTCCGGACGGCATGTGCGACCAGGTCACGGAGTCGGCGGTCGCCGTCGGTCCGGTTCACCATCAACAGGTCCAGGTCGTCCGGGCCGGCCCACGCGGACGCGTCGTGCTTGCCGGCTTCCAGACGCGGTCGGCTCAGGTCTCCATCGACGGTGACGAGGTAGTCGACCTCCCGCCGCACGCGGCCCTCCCACTCCCATTCCCAGTCCGCGACGGTCCAGAGGATGTCGCGGACCTTCCAGCCCGTCTCCTCCTCGACCTCCCGCGCCAGCGCCTGCTCCGGCGTCTCAGCTGGCTCCAGATGCCCGCCGACGATGTCCCAGATCCCAGGCAGCAACCGCCGCTGTTCCGTACGCCGCTGCAGATAGACGCGATGCTGCTCGTCCCGGATCAGTGCACCCACACAGTCGACCGCACGCATGCACCCAACCTAGGACAGCCGCCGTGGCGCCTCGAACGATTTAGCGGCAGCTGGTGGGTCAGGCGTTCGAGAGCGGGCGTTCGGTGATGCGGTTGGGCATGAAGGCTACGGCGGCGACGAGGAGTACGGCGGCGATCGCGGCGCCGTAGTAGACGTCGTGGATCGCAGGGGCGAGTACGCTGCTCGGCAGCTTCTCGAGGTCCTCGTGGTCGCCGCCGAGACGCGCGGCCACCACACCGTTGGCCACGGCGCCGAAGACGGCCACGCCGACCGCGCTGCCGACCGAGCGGGAGAACATGTTGGCGCCGGTCACCACGCCGCGCGTCCGCCAGTCCACCGAGGACTGTGCGGCCACGACCGAAGGTGACGCGGAGAAGCCCAGGCCCACGCCGATCACGAAGCACGCCGCGGCCAGGTGGAGTACCGAGCTGCCGGCTCCGACGGTGAGCAGCAGCCCGGCCCCGAGGACGACGATGATCGAGCCCATCAGCATCGTGGTGCGGAATCCGACCCGCAGATAGATGCGCCCGGCGAACGACGCGGCGATCGGCCAGCCCAGCGTCATCGCGGCCAGCGTGAATCCGGCGACGAGAGCCGACGTACCGAGCACACTCTGCGCGAACAGCGGGACGTACGTCGACAGCCCGATCATCAGCAACCCGATCAGCAAGGCGGCCGAGTTCGCCGAGTTGAGCACCCGCTGCCCGAGCACCCACAGCGGCAGGATCGGCTCGGCGGCACGGCGCTCGACCAGGACGAACGTCGTCAGCAGCGTGACCGCCGCCGCCAGGATCACGATGCTCGCCGTCGAGTCCCAGTCCCACATCACGCCGCCCTCGAGCAGCCCGAGCAACAGCAGCGAACCGCCGACCGCGAGCAGGATCCCGCCGGCGTAGTCGATCTGGTGGCTGGTCTTGTCCGCGACCTTCTCCTGGAACCGGCGGACCAGCACCCAGGCGGCCGCCATCCCGAGCGGGATGTTCACGAAGAAGATCCACCGCCAGGAGATGTAGTCCGAGAACACGCCGCCCAGCGTCGGCCCGACGAACGACGAGATGCCCCAGACGCTGGCGATGTAGCCCTGCACCTTGGCGCGCTCCGCGACCGTGTAGATGTCGCCGACGATCGTCATCCCGATCGGCTGGATCGCCCCCGCGCCGAGCCCCTGGACCAGCCGGAAGGCGATCAGGGCCGGCATGCTCCACGCGAAGCCGCAGAGCACCGAGCCGAGCAGGAACAGCCCGACCCCGAGCAGCATGATCGGCTTCCGCCCGCGCTGGTCGGCGAGCTTGCCGTAGATCGGCACCGACACCGCCTGCGCGAGCAGGTAGATCGAGAACAACCAGGGGAACTGCGTGAACCCGCCGAGGTCGTCGACGACCGACGGTACGGCGGTCGCCAGGATCGTCGCGTCGATCGCGACCAGCCCGACGCTCAGCATCACCGCCAGCAGGATCGGCCCTCGCTCCGAGCGAAGCCCCACGCTCGCCCGGTCGATCCGCTGTGTAGTCATCGCCGGTCCCCCGCCTCGCTCGGAACCCACAATGACCGGCGTCGCCGTGCTGTTTGGTTCACTCGCTGCGCTCGCTCACGCTGGTCAATGTATGTGAACCGACAACAATTCCCCACGCGCTGATCGCCTGCTGGACGACGCGCGCAGCCCGGGTCGGTGGGCTCACGGACCGTTACGCTCCCGGGGGTGAGGATGAGGGACGGCCTGGTGCGAGCCGTCGTGCTCGTGGTGACCGTCTCGCTCACGCTGGTGCTGCTGCCGATCGCGATCAACGTCGGCACCGGCGGGACCGCGCCGGCTGTCCTCGAGCCGTACGTCGGCCTGGCGTGGCCGCTGATCGGGGTCCTGTGGGCGGCGGCGATCGTCACCGCGCTCATCGAGGTCCGCAGCCGTCGGCTCCCGGTCGTCTCCAGCCGCAGCGCCGACCAGCCCCGCAACCGCCCGAACGCCCTGGCGCGCATCGACCGCTACCTGACCGAGCGCCGGGCCGGCTCGCTCGCCTCGCGGACTCGCATCGCCCTGGCTCTGGACGAGCAGCCGGACGCGGTGGTGCGTCCGTACGACCTGCTTGTGCAGCCGCTCGACAGCGCGCCCAGGCGAGTCCCGAACGCGGCGGACATCGCGAACGTCTTCGACGAGCTCCAGGACTCCATGCTCATCCTCGGCGCACCCGGCGCCGGCAAGACCACACTGCTGCTGGAGCTCGCCCGCAACCTCTCTGAGCAAGCACACGCCGACGAGAGCCTGCCGATACCGGTCCTGGTCGATCTGGCCGGCTGGACCGCGCAGTCACCCCACCGCCGCGACGACGACCCGGCCGACAGCGCACTGCTCGCCGGCTTCGTCCGCTGGCTGCTGTACGAGCTCAGCGACCGCTACGGCATCCCTGCACCCGTCGGGCGCACCTGGTTGCGCAACGGTCGTTTGGCGCTCCTGCTCGACGGTCTCGACGAGATCAACGAGCCTGACCGTGCCAAGCTCGCGCCGGTCCTGGAAGAGCTTCGTCGCAACTACCTGATCGGCCCGGTCGCAGTCACCTGCCGCACACACGACTATGAGCGCCTGCCCGACCAACTCAAGCTCTACGGCGCAGTACACATCAGGCCGCTCACGAGACAACAGGTCCTCGACTACTTCGCCGCTGTCGGCTCAGCGCTGGACGGTGCGCGTGCAGCGATCGAGCAGGACGACGAGCTCTGGGACCTGGTCAACTCGCCGCTGATGCTCAGCGTGATGATCCTGGCGTACCGGGGCCGAGCGCCTCAGGACGTCCTCGCCGGTGGAGTCGCGGACCAGCGGCGTGAGCTCTTCGACACCTACATCTGCGAGGTCCTCGCCCGGAACCGCAAGACCGCGAGGCAGTACGACTCCAAGACCGCAGTACGGCGCCTGTGGTGTCTGGCGTGGTGGACCCGCAGCCGTGCGGGCGACCGCACCGCCGTACCGCGGTGGATGACGACCACCGGCTGGTTCGGACTGTCCCTGCCGGAAGTGGACTACCTGACGCATGCGCTCTGTCTACCGGCTCTGTTCGCTGCGCTCAGTGTGGGCGCGACGCTGGTCATGATTGCGCAGTACGGCGCACTCGCCGGGCTGGCCGTTGCCGGAGCCACCCTCCTGCTGGTCCACGTCAGACCGCACCCGTGGCAGCGGATCGACGGGACCACGCGGCGCCGAGGACTGCTCATCGCGCTGGTGGTGCTGCCAAGCACAGCGGTGACCGTCCTGGTGACAGTGGCCGCGTTGGGTCTGGTCGAACTATTCACTGCCAAGGTTGCGCTCACTGTTGAGGCCATCGTGATCGCAGCGTCGTACGGCGTCGAGTTCGTCATCTTCCACGACAACTCGCGCCGCCTGCTGCTCGGTCTGCGACTGGTTGTGGTTGTAGCGGCTGGCTGGATCGCACTGAGCCTCGGGGACGCCACCTCCTTCGCCAGCGGGGTGGCGATCGGGCTGCTCGTTGCGCAGGGCATCCGGATGGTGAAGGCGCTGCCCACCGACCACTTGCCCGCCACACCTGACAAGGGCTGGCGGATGGACCCGTGGGTCGCCGGTGGTGCGGTGGCTGCATTCGTCGTGGCCGTGGCCCTTGGAGCGGACCTGGCGTCGCCACTACTCGAAGCGGTCGTCGGCGTGCTGGTCGGCACGGTCGCCGCGAAGCCCTGGCGGCGCCGGCCACCT
This sequence comes from Kribbella sp. NPDC051586, assembly GCF_044453965.1. Taxonomy (NCBI): domain Bacteria; kingdom Bacillati; phylum Actinomycetota; class Actinomycetes; order Propionibacteriales; family Kribbellaceae; genus Kribbella; species Kribbella sp. NPDC051586. The sequence goes on from NZ_JBITDF010000001.1 coordinate 1,443,088, forward strand.
GTCCTGGCCGGACCGCTTTCCCGACTGCTCCACGACTCGCTGCTCCGCTGGACCGGGTACCTGCCGTGGCACCGTGGCGCCTTCCTCCGGTACGCCGCTGACCGCTACGTGCTCGCCCGCACCGGACGGGGTGAGTACGCGTTCATCCACCTGCTCGTTCGCGATCACCTGGCCGAATGCGCCCCGGACGAGCTCGCGGCGAAGGTCGACCGCCGGATCGCTGAGCGCGCTGCCCGTCGCTGACCGGCTCCGGGATCGCGTAGCCGATCAGGCTGCAGCAGAGCACCAGTGCGATCAAGGTGCTCAGTGCGAGTTGCAGCGACGTCCGTTCGGCGATCGTGCCGAGGACCGGGGTGGCCACGCCGCCGATGCTGACGGCGAGCCCGAGGGTCATCCCGCCCGCCGTACCGACGCGTCCCGGGAGGAAGTCCTGCCCGAGCGTCACGTGTAGCGAGAACGGGATCGACATCGCGATCGCGGTCACCGCAAGGAATCCGAAGAACGCCGGGCCGGGGACGAACACCAGGCAGGCGATCGCGGGTACTGCGACGGCGTACGACGTGCGCAGTGTGCGGACGCGCCCGTACCGGGTGGCGAGCCGGCCACCGATCAAGGTGCCGAGCGCGCCCGCGGCAAAGAGGATGAAGAGCGCGAGGCCGCCGGTCGTGGTGCCGCCGCCGACGCGCTGGCCGGCGTACAGCGCGATGAAGGTGCCGAGGCCGACGAACACGATCGACCGGCAGATCATGATCGCCGACAACCGCAGGAACGATCGCCAATCGTCGGCGCCTGCGACCCGGGCGCGGGTGACCGCGTCGGTGACGCGGGAGCGGATCGCCCAGGAGGTGATGGCAGCGCCGAAGAGCGCGGGTACGACGAGCACCGGGGTCAGCGAGAGGCCGCCGGCCGCGATGATCGGGGTGACCAGGACCGGCGCGAGGGCGAAGCCGACGTTCCCGCCGACCGAGAACCAGCTCATGCCGACATGACTGCCGCCGCTCACGACGCGGGCCATCCGCGCGGCCTCCGGGTGGTACGCCGCGACGCCGAGCCCGGACAGTGCGGCCGCGAGCCAGCTCAGCAGGTAGGTGTGACCGACCCCGATGAGGGCGATGCCGAGGCCGGCGGTGGTCATCGCGACCGGGATCAGCCAGGTCAGTGGGCGCCGGTCGGTGAGGACGCCGAACACCGGCTGGACGACCGAGGAGAGCAGGGTCGCCGCCAAGGTGATGCCGGACACCGCGACGTACCCGAGGCCGCGGTCGGCGACGAGGAACGGCACAAGCGCGGGCACGCTGCCCTGGTAGACGTCCACGCAGGCGTGGCCGGTCGCCATCAGTCCGATCGGTCGAAGTCTCCGCACCACTCGATCGTCGGGCGCGGGTGGGTTGTCCGGCTTCCGATAAAATGCCAACCTATGCCGGAAACCCGCCAACGTCCCGCGACCACCGGCCACCGCCCGATCGAGGCCGGCGGCGGCATCGAGGCGCACTGGCACGACCGTCACCAGATCGTGTACGCCGGCCGCGGCGTCCTGTCCGTCACTACCGACGCCGGCAGGTGGGTCGTCCCCGGCACCCTGGCGATCTGGATCCCCGCCGGCACCCTCCACCAACACCGCGCCTACGGCGAAACCACCCTCCACACAGTCGGCCTGCAACAAAACCCACTGAAGTTGGACACCCCATCAGCCCTTGGAGTCAGCCCACTCCTCAGAGAACTGATCCTCACCTACACCTCTGCCGAGGCCGAAGCAGGCGGAGCCGATCCGGCGGAGCGAGGGCGGTTGCTGGGGGTCTTGCTGGATCAGTTGCGGCGGTCGCATGAGCGGCCTACTTATCTGCCGACGGCACAGGACCCCCGGCTGCTGGCTGTGTGCGAGTTGTTGACGGCGGAGCCCGCGGACGGGAGGACGTTGACCGAGTTGGGGCGGGAGGTGGGGGCTAGTGAGCGGACTCTCAGCAGGTTGAGCCGGGCCGAGCTGGGCATGAGCTTCCCGCAGTGGCGGACTCAGCTCAGGCTGCACGAGGCGCTGAGGCTACTTGCGGAGGGGGAGTCGGTGACTCGGGTGGCGCACAGCACCGGCTGGGCATCGGCCAGTGCGTTCATCGACACGTTCCGGCGCGCGTTCGGTCACACGCCAGGCTCGCGCAGAGCCTGATCGAGGATCCGGCTCCACTGGCGCACGATCCCGCGCCGTCGCGCACTGTCATCCGTCAGCAGGTCAGCCAGCCCGAGCCCGCGCGCCATGTCCAGCACCCCTTGCACGGTCTCCCTCACCCCGGGCGTCCGCTCGTTCACCTCCAGCACCTCCAGCAAGGCCCGGTGCGCCTGCCGCCCGACATGCGACTCCAGCCGCACGATCTGCCGCCGCAGCGCGTCCTCGGTCGACGCCGCCACCCACAGGTGCAACGCGGCCCGGAACAACGGCCCGGTGTACACGTCCGCCAGCATCCCAACGATCGCCTCGGTCCGCCCGGCGCCACTCGGCAGTCCAGCGGCCTGCGCGCGAATCTCCGCCAACCGCACCTCGGTCATGTACTCGACCGCGGCCGCAAACAGATCCGCCCGCGTGGGGAAGTGATGCTGCGCGGCCCCCCGCGAAACCCCGGCCCGGGTCGCCACGACACTCACCGTCGTCGCGGCGTACCCGACCTCGGCCAGCGACTCGACCGCCGCCTCCAGCAACCGCTGCCGCGTCGCCCGCGAGCGGTCCTGTTGCGGTGCCTTGAGCACCTCACTCACGCGCGGCCTCGCGAGCACGCAGTTCCCGCCGCAGGATCTTCCCCGACGCCGCCTTCGGCACCGCGTCGATGAACTCCACCTGCCGGACCTTCTTGTACGGCGCCACCCGCGTGGCGACGTACTCCATCACGTCTGCCTCGGTCAGCGACACCCCCGGCATCGGCACCACGAACGCCTTCGGCACTTCGTTGCCATCGGCATTGACTCCGATCACCGCCGCGTCCGCGATCCGGTCGTCGGTGAGCAGCACCGCCTCGAGCTCGGCCGGCGGCACCTGGTACCCGTGGTACTTGATCAGCTCCTTGACCCGGTCGATGACGAACAGGTAGCCACGCGCGTCCACCCGCCCGATGTCCCCGGTGTGCAGCCAGCCGTCCGGGTCGACGGTCGCGTCGGTATCGGCCGGCCGGCCGAGGTACCCCTTCATCACCTGCGGCCCGCGGATCCAGATCTCGCCCTCGTCCGCATCGTTGCCATCGGCACCGACCAGCCGCATCTCGGTCGACGGGAACAGCTTGCCCACGGCACCGGGCGGCGGCTCCGGGTCGTCCTGCGGTACGACGTGCGTCCCCGGTGACAGCTCCGTCATCCCGTACGCCTGGAGTACGGCGTGCAGCCCGAGCCGCTTCGCGCAGGCCTCGGCCAGCTCACCGTCCAGCGGCGCGGCCGCCGACGTCACCCACTTCAGGTGCGACAGGTCCACCCCGTCGACCGCCGGGTGCTTGGCCAGCGCCAGGACGACGGGCGGTGCCACGAACGCGCGGGTGATCCGGTGCTTCTCCAGCGTGGTCAGGAACTGCTGCAGATCGAACTTCGGCAGTACGACGACCGTCGCGCCGAGCCGGAGCGGCAGGTTCATCAGCACCGACAGCCCGTAGATGTGGAAGAACGGCAGGATCGCGATGATCCGCTCACCGTCCTCCATGTCGAACATCGACTCGGCCTGGTGGATGTTGGTCGCGATGTTCCGGTGCGTCAGCATCACGCCCTTGGCCGCGCCCGTCGTACCGCTGGAGTACGGCAGTACGGCGACGTCCTCGACCGGGTCGATCGCTACGACCGGCTCCGGAGCCGTGGACGCGACCAGTTCCAGCACCGACCGGTACCCCTCGGCCTGGTCGCAGACGAAGATCTCCGAGACGTCCGTACCCTCGACCGCCGCGGTCGCGACCGGCAGGAAGAGCGAGATCGTCACCAGCAACTTCGCCTTCGAGTCGATCAACTGCTTGTGCAGCTCGTCCGCGGTGTAGAGCGCGTTCACCGTCGTCACGGTGGCGCCGGCACGGGTAGCGCCGTAGAACACGACCGGGTACAGGATCGTGTTCGGGCTGTAGAGCGCGATCACGTCACCGTGCCGGATCCCGAGCTCGGCCAGCCCGGCCGCGAACCGACGGGTCATGTGGTCCAGTTGGGCGTAGCTGAGCTCTTTGCCGGTGACTCCGTCGATCATCGCCGGCCGGTCGCCGTACTCCTGGGCTCTGCCGAGAACGGCGTCGTGGATCGGTACGTCGAGCACCTCGACCGGCGGGAACTCGCTGGTGATGATCATTGCCCCACTCCTTCTAGTACGACTTGGGCAGTCCGAGGCTGTGTTGTGCGACGAAGTTCAGGATCATCTCCCGGCTGACCGGCGCGATCCGGGTCGCTCGCGCCGCCGCGACCAGCGATGCGACGCCGTATTCGACAGTCATACCGTTCCCGCCGAGCGATTGCACGGCCTGATCGGTGGCCCGGACGGCGACCTCGCCGGCGGCGTACTTGGCCATGTTCGCGGCCTCACCGGCGCCCATGTCGTCGCCCGCGTCGTACAGCGCCGCGGCCTTCTGCATCATCAGGCGGGCCAGCTCGAGCTCGATCTTGATCTGCGCGAGCGGATGCGCGAGACCCTGATGAGCGCCGATCGGCGCCTTCCAGACCTGGCGCTCCTTGACGTACGCCGTGGCCTTGTCGAGCGCGTGCCGCGCGATCCCGATCGCGAACGCCGACGCCATGATCCGCTCGGGGTTCAGCCCCGCGAACAGCTGCATCAGCGCGGCGTCCTCCGAGCCGACGAGCGCTTCACGTGGCAGCTGTACGTCGTCCAGGAACAAGGCGTACTGCTTGTCCGGGCTGATCAGGTCCATCTCGATCTGCTTGAACTCCACGCCCGGCGCGTCGATCGGCACGATGAACAGCGCGGGCTTGAGCTTGCCCGTTCGTGCGTCCTCGGTCCGGCCGACGACCAGGATCGCCTTGGCCACGTCGAGGCCGGAGATGAAGACCTTGCGTCCGGTCAGCGACCAGCCGTCGTCGGTACGGCGGGCGGTCGTAGTGATCTGGTGCGAGTTCGAGCCGGCGTCGGGCTCGGTGATCGCGAACGCCATAATCGTCGTACCGTCGGCCAGGCCCGGCAGCCAGGTCTGCTTCTGCTCGCCGGTGCCGAAGCGGGAGATGACGGTGCCGCAGATCGACGGCGACACGACCAGCATCAGCAGGGGGCAGCCGGCCGCACCGAGCTCCTCGAGCACGATCGACAGGTCGGCCATCCCGCCGCCTCCGCCGCCGTACTGCTCGGGGAGGTTGACGCCGAGGAACCCGAGCTTGCCGGCCTCCAGCCACAGCTCGGTCGTGTGCCCGCCGGACCGCGCCTGCTGGTTGAACCACCCGTAGCCGTACTTCTTGCCGAGCTCACTGACGACCTTCCGCAGCTCCCGACGCTCATCGGACTCGACGAAATTCATGCGTCCTCCCCAACCACGGCCAGTACGGCGCCGACCTCGACCTGCTGTCCCGCTTCCACCTTGAGCTCACCGACCACCCCGTCGACCGGAGCCGCGATGGTGTGCTCCATCTTCATCGCCTCCAGCCACAGCAGCGGTTGCCCTTGGGTAACTGTGTCGCCGATCTCTACGCCGATCCGGATCACCGTCCCCGGCATTGGCGCCACCAACGACCCAGCAGCCACCTGCCGCGCCGGATCCGTGAACCGCTCCACCGGGGCAAGGCTGACACTCCCCAGCGACGAGTCCACACAAACCAGCCCGTCGTACGCCGCCACGTCGAACACCCGCCGAACGCCGTCAACCTGCAGCACGACCCGCTCCGGCGCACTTTCCACCAGTCGCACGTTGCCGTCAGCAACCAAGCCGTCGCGTGTCATGCGGTAGGCGATCTCGTGCACGACCTCGCCGACGCGATAACTCTTGCGCTGCGGCTGCGAAGCCAGATTCCGCCACCCGCTCGGTACCCGCACCGGCGCGTGTCGACCGGCCGCATCGGCCAGCGCAGCCGCCAGCGCCGAGGCCCGCACCACGCTGTCGCCCACCTCCGCGCCGACCCCGTGCTTGTCGAAGAACGCGGTATCGGTGTCGCCCGCAAGAAACGCGGGGTGACGCAGGATCCACACCAGCAGGTCGCGGTTGGTCCCGATGCCGTGAATCCCGGCTCGCCGCAGCACGGCAGCCAACTGCCGGGCAACCGTCGTCCGGTCGGGCCCAGCCGCAATCACCTTCGCCAACATCGCGTCGTAGTACGGCGTAACCTCCGCGCCGTCCTCAACCCCGGAGTCCACCCGCACTCCAGGCGGAACCTCGAAGCGATGGAGGACGCCGGTCTGCGGCTGCCAGTCGTTCAGCGGGTCCTCGGCGTACAGACGGACCTCGATCGCATGGCCGACGGTGGGTGGCGGATCCGGTTGGAGCTGCTCGCCGGCCGCGACCGCGAACTGCAGCTCCACCAGATCCAGGCCGGTGGTCTCCTCGGTGACCGGGTGTTCGACCTGCAGGCGTGTGTTCATCTCGAGGAAGTAGAAGTTCCCCTGCTCGTCCGCGAGGAACTCGACCGTTCCGGCCCCCACGTAACCGATGGCGGCAGCTGCCTTCCGCGCTGCATCGAAGAGCGACGCGCGCATGGACGGGATCCGCTCGACCAGTGGCGACGGTGCCTCTTCGACGACCTTCTGGTGGCGGCGCTGGATCGAGCACTCCCGCTCGCCGACCGCCCAGATCGTGCCGTGCTGGTCGGCCATGATCTGCACCTCGATGTGCCGACCGGCCGCCAGGTACCGCTCGCAGAAGACGGTCCCGTCGCCGAACGCCGACAACGCCTCCGCCGACGCCGCATCGATCTCCGCCGCCAGGTCTTCAAGATGCGACACCACCCGCATCCCACGCCCACCACCGCCGGCCGACGCCTTCACCAGCACCGGCAGGTCGTCCGCGGACACCTCCGCCGGCGTGAGCTCTGCCAGCACCGGCACTCCGGCCGCGGCCATCAGCTTCTTCGCCTCGATCTTCGACCCCATCGACGAGATGGCGTCCACCGGCGGCCCGATCCACGTCAGCCCCGCATCGATCACGGCCTGCGCGAACCCGGCGTTCTCCGACAGGAACCCGTACCCCGGATGTACGGCGTCCGCCCCGGCCCGCAGCGCCGCCTCGACGATCAGCTCGGTCCGCAGATACGTCTCACCCGGAGTGTTCCCCGGCAGCTCAACAGCCGCATCCGCCTCGTCGACGAACGGCATCCGGGCATCCGCGCTCGAGTACACCGCAACCGTCGACAGCCCCGCGGACCGCGCAGTACGGAGGATCCGCCGAGCGATCTCGCCCCGGTTCGCCACCAACACAGTCGTGAACATGCGCCTCACATCCGGAAAACGCCGAAGGACGAGGTGCCTTCGACCGGGGCTGAGTGGATGGCGGACAGGCAGATGCCGAGGACCGTTCTGGTGTCGCGGGGGTCGATCACGCCGTCGTCGTACAGCCGGCCGGACAGGAACATCGGCAGGGATTCCGCCTCGATCTGGCCCTCGACGTACGCGCGCATCTGGGCGTCGGCGTTCTCGTCGTACGGCTGCCCCTTCGCTTCCGATGCCGCGCGCGCGACGATCGACAGCACCCCGGCGAGCTGCTGCGGTCCCATCACCGCCGACTTCGCCGACGGCCACGCGAACAGGAAGCGCGGATCGAACGCCCGTCCGCACATCCCGTAGTGGCCGGCGCCGTACGACGCGCCCATCAGGATCGAGATGTGCGGCACGTGAGAGTTCGAGACCGCGTTGATCATCTGTGCGCCGTGCTTGATGATCCCGCCCTGCTCGTACTCCTGCCCGACCATGTAGCCGGTGGTGTTGTGCAGGAAGATCAGCGGCGTGTTCGCGCGGTTGGCCAACTGGATGAACTGCGCGGCCTTCTGCGACTCCTCGCTGAACAGCACGCCGCGCGCATTCGCCAGGATGCCGACCGGGTACCCGTGCACCGTCGCCCAGCCGGTCGCCAGCGACGACCCGTACAGCGGCTTGAACTCGTCGAACACCGACCCGTCCACGACCCGGGCGATCACGTCCCGCGGATCGAACGGAATCTTCAGATCACCCGGCACGATGTCGAGCAGCTCGTCCGCGTCGTGCAACGGCTCGTCGTACGACGGTTCGGGCGCCGGGCCCTGTTTGCGCCAGTTCAACCGGGACACGATCTGCCGCCCGAGCCGGATCGCGTCCTGCTCGTCCACGGCGAAGTAGTCCGCGAGACCGGACTGTCGCGCGTGCATCGACGCCCCGCCGAGCGACTCGTCGTCGGCGTCCTCGCCGGTCGCCATCTTCACCAGCGGCGGCCCGGCCAGGAACACCTTCGCGCCGCCGTCGACCATCACCACGTAGTCGCTCATGCCGGGGATGTACGCACCGCCCGCGGTCGAGTTGCCGAACACCAGCGCGATCGTCGGAATCCCCTCGGCCGACAACCGGGTCAGGTTGCGGAACATCGCGCCGCCGGGGATGAAGATCTCCTTCTGCGTCGGCAGATCCGCGCCGCCGGACTCGACCAGACTGATCACCGGCAGCCGGTTCGCCCGCGCAATCTCGTCCGACCGCAGCGCCTTCTTCAGGGTCCACGGGTTGCTCGCGCCGCCCTTGACGGTCGGGTCGTTCGCGGTGATCAGGCACTCGACCCCCTCGACGACGCCGATCCCGGTCACCAGGCTCGCGCCGACGGTGAAGTCTGATCCCCAGCCGGCCAGCGGCGACAGCTCGAGGAAGTACGAGTCCGGGTCGAGGAGCAGCTCGATCCGCTCCCGGGCGAGCAGCTTGCCGCGCTTGTGGTGCCGCTCGACGTACTTCTCGCCACCGCCGGCCAGCGCCCTGGCGTGCTCGGCGTCGAGCGCGGTCAGCTTCTCGAGCATCGCGTCGCGGTTACTCATGCAGTGAACCCCAGTCGTTTCGAGGCGAGACCGGTCAGGATCTCGGTGGTGCCGCCGCCGATGGCGAGGATCTTCTGGTCGCGGTACTGGCGTTCGACCTCGGCCTCCCGCATGTAGCCGAGACCGCCGTGCAGCTGGAGCGCCTGATCGCAGACCCACTGCCCGGCCTCGACCGCGGTGTTCTTCGCGAAGCAGGTCTCGGCGATCACGTCCTCACCTCGGTCTGCCCGCTCAGCGACCGAACGCACGTACACCCGAGCCACATCGATCCTCCGGGCCATCTCGGTCAACGTGTGCTGCACGGTCTGCCGCGAGATCAGCGGCCGACCGAACGTCTCCCTGTTGCGGCACCACTCGACCGTCAGATCCAATGCCCGCTGAGCCCCGGCGTACGCCTGCACGGCCAACGTCAGGCGCTCAGCCACGAAGTTCACGGCGAGCTGCACAAAACCAGAGCCCTGAGCTCCGACGAGGTTGCCCACCGGAACCCGCACGTCGGTGAAGGACAGCTCAGCGGTGTCGGAACACAGCCACCCCATCTTCTCCAGCCGCCGCGACACCTCGAACCCCTGCTCGATCACCAGCAGGCTGATCCCATGCGCACCCGCGCCGTCGGTGCGGACAGCCGTCGTCACGAAGTCGGCACGACACCCGGACGTGATGAAGGTCTTCGCGCCGTTGACGACGAACACATCGCCCTCACGCCGAGCCGTCGTACGAATCGACGCCACATCCGACCCGCCACCAGGCTCCGTGATCGCCAGCGCACCGATCAGCTCGCCGTTCAACGTGGGCCGCACCCATCGCTCGATCTGCTCCTGATTGCCCGCAGCAACGATATGCGGCAGCGCGATTCCGCAGGTCAGGAGCGAGGCGACGAGGCCGCCGGACCCACCGGCGTAGTGCATCTCCTCGACCACATCGATCGCGTCGAGCAACGAACCGCCGCCGCCACCGACCGACTCCGGAAACCCGACACCGAGCAGACCGATCGCCCCGGCCTTCTTGTGCAGGTCTCGCGGAAGCTCCCCGTCGCGCTCCCACTGATCGAGCTGCGGGAGGACCTCGGCGTCCATGAAGCGACGCACCGAGTCGCGGAAGTCGCTCACAGCAGGACCTCCGGTACGTCGACGTACCGGGATCGCAGCCACTCGCCGACCGCCTTCGCCTGCGGATCGAACCGCGCCTGGGCCGCGACGCCTTCGCCGAGCAGACCCTCGACGACGAAGTTCACCGCCCACAGGTTGGGGAGGAGGTACCGAGTGACGACCAGCGGCTGGGTCTCGGGAAGCAGTCCCTGGAAGAGGTCAACAGTGAGTGTGTGCGCCAGCCAGCGCCAGGCCTTCTCGTCCCGCGCCCACACGCCGACGTTCGCGTCGCCGCCCTTGTCGCCGGAGCGCGCGCCGGCGATCCGCCCGAGCGGCACCTCCCGCGTGCGCGGCGGTCCGCTCGACAACTGCAGCAAGGGCATCGGCTCATCGATGTCGTCCACGGGCGCCAGTGGCTGGGTCTCGGCAGCCGGCTCGATGACGGTGCGGGTGCCGTCCGGGAGTACGACGACGTGCTCCACCTCGTGGATGTCGACGTACCCGGCCCGGAACACGCCGTACGGCGAACCGTCGCCGGGCGGCGCGGTGACATGGAAGCCCGGGTAGCTCGCGAGCGCCAGCTCGACCGCGGCGCTGCTGAACGCGCGGCCGACGACCTTCGGATCGGGATCCTTCACCGCGCACCGGAGGAAGACGCTGGCCTCCTCCTCCGATTCGGCGTTCGGCTTCTCGGTCCAGGCGAGCGTCCACTTGAGCTCGGCCGGCCGCTTCGGGAGGGCCTGCTCGAGTTGCCGCTGGACCAGCTCGGCCTTCTGCTCCAGCTGCAGCCCGGTGAGCACGAAGTCGACCTCGTTGCGGAACCCGCCGACGCTGTTCAGCGAGACCTTGTACGTCGGCGGCGGGGCTTCACCGCGAACGCCGGAGATCCTGACGCGATCCGGGCCGTCCGCGTCCAGCTCGATCGTGTCGAGGCGGGCGGTGACGTCCGGACCGGCGTACCGGGCGCCGGCGACCTCGTACAGCAGCTGCGCCTTGACCGTGTCGATCGTGACCGCGCCGCTGGTGTTGTCGTGCTTGGTGATCACGCTGCTGCCGTCGGCGTGGATCTCCGCGATCGGGAACCCGGGCCGGCCGAGGTCGCGGATCTCGCTGAAGAACGCGTAGTTCCCGCCGGTCGCCTGGCACCCGCACTCGATCACATGCCCCGCGACGACGGCACCCGCCAGCTCGTCGTACTGCGTCCGCTTCCAGCCGTGATGCGCCGCTGCCGGGCCGACGATCACGGACGCATCGGTCACCCGGCCGGTCACGACGACATCGGCACCGGCCTGCAACGCCTCCGCGATACCCCAGGCGCCCAGATAGGCGTTGGCGGTCATCGGCTTCCCGAGACCGAGCTCGTCGACGCGGTCCAGCAGGTCGTCGCCTTCGACGTACGCGATCTTCGGGTGCAGTCCGAGCCGCTCCGCCAGCTCGCCGATCGCCTGCGCGAGCCCCGACGGGTTGAGCCCGCCCGCATCACTGACGATCTTCACGCCCCGGTCCAAGGCCTCCCCGAGCCCTGTCTCGAGCTGCTTGAGGAACGTCCTCGCGTAACCCAGCGCCGGGTCCTTCAGCCGATCGCGGCCGAGGATCAGCATCGTCAGCTCGGCCAGGTAATCCCCGGTCAGCACATCCAACGGCCCACCGGTCAGCATCTCCTGCACCGCACTGAACCGGTCCCCGTAGAACCCGGACGCGTTCCCGATGCGGATCGGCTCGGTCATGCGAACTGTCCCGGCCGACGACCCTTCCCAGGTAGCCCGGCGAAGGCCTGGATGATCCCGAGCCATTCCTCGGCCTGTGCTCCCTCGGCCTCCACCAAAAGGTCTTCGCGGTGACGCCGCTGGGTCGCCAGCAGGCAGAAGTCGACCGCGGACGCGCTCACCCGCTGATCGGCATCCTCAGGTCCCCACGACCATGCGTCACCGTCCGGCCCGGTCAACTCGACGCGGAACTGCTCGCTCGGCGGCGTGCGGTCGTTGAGCACGTACGCGAAGTCCCGCGTGCGAACGGCGAGATGTGCGACGTGGCGTAGACGGTTGCTCGGCTGCCGTCGTACTCCGAGGGCGTCGAACACGTCCTGCCCGTGCGCCCAGGTCTCCATCAGCCGCGCGGTCGCCATGGAGGTCGGGCTCATCGGCGGGCCGTACCAGGGCACCTTCTCTCCGGCCGGCACCTTCTTCAGCGCCTCGGCAACCTCCGCGCGAGTCTCGCGCCAGTACGGCAGCAGTTGCTCCGGGGGCAGCGCCGCAGTCTCGGCCGCACCGTCGTCGACGTACGTCGTGGGGCTGGCCGCCGCCGTGCGCAGCGAGGCCTTGAAACCCTCGGGATCGGTGGCGGCCAACTGCGTCGCCTCGTCCGTCCAGGCGAGGTGCGCGATCTGATGCGCGATCGTCCAGCCCTCGGCCGGCGTCGGCGTAGCCCACTCGTCCGTGGCCAGCCCACCCACCAGCCGATCCAGCTCCGCACTCTCGGCCCAGAGATCAGCCAGCACTTCATCCAGTTGCACGCCGCACTCCCTCACCAGAGGACCGTGCCCCGAGCGTCCCACGCCCCCGAAAAAGAATCAACCGTGCTTGTTTTCCCTCACGCCGGCTCGGGAGCCTCCCAGTCGGCCCACTGCGCGGTTGCTTTTCGCCAGGCCGTCGGCGGGAGGAGCCGAGCCGCGGCCAGCAGGCCGAGGTGCTTGGCCCGGCTGGTGTCGGAGTTCCGTACGACGCCCGCGCGTGCGGCCGCCATCATCGGCAGGACGCGGGCGCGGCGTTCTTGGTCGTAGCGGTCCAGATTGTCGGCCGTCGCAGCGAGTACTACTGCGTCTTCGAGGGCCTGGCAGGCGCCTTGGCCGAGGTCGGGGGTCATCGCGTGGGCCGCGTCGCCCAGGAGTACGACGTGGTCTTTGACGAAGGCCGGCAGCGGGTCGATGTCGAGCATGTCGTTGTGGAGGACCTGGTCCTCGGGGGTCGCGGCGATCAGCTCAGGGATCGGGTGATGCCAGCCGCCGACGCGGCGCAGTGCCTCGGCCCGGTCGTCGGCGTACAGGGTGTTGGGCTTCGGCTCGTTGGCGGTGAGGAACCAGTAGACGCGCTCCTCCGGCAACGGCAGTACGCCGAACTGGACGCCACGCCCCATCGTCAGCGACTCCTGCACGGGCCAGACCGACCCGGGTGGCGTCACGCCACGCCATACCGTCCGGTGCTGGAACACGGCGTCCCTCGACCACAACGTCCGCCGGGCCACGCTGTTCACCCCGTCGGCCGCGATGACGAGATCCGCCCGGAGTTCCTCGCCCGAGCAGGTCAGAGTGCCGTCGGTCGAGACCGCGGTGACCTCGGCGTCGGTGTGCAGCGCGGACTCCGGCAGCGCCGTCCGCAGTACGTCGTGCAGGTCGGCGCGATGGATCGCGAGTACGCCGACGTCGTCCGGATGCTTCCGCCGTACCCACCGTCCACGCGGAGTCAGGATGTTGCCGCGCGAGGTCGTCGGCACGCTGCGCTCGGCGACGTCCAGACCCAGCGCGGCGAGCGCCTTCACCGCGTTCGGCCACAACGTCAGACCCGCCCCGACCTCGGCGATGATCGGCGCCCGCTCCAGCACGCTGACCGACCATCCGACCCGCCGCAACCCGACCGCCGCCGCCAGCCCACCGATCCCGGCCCCGATCACCAGCGCACTTCGTTCACCGCTAACCATGGCCGGGAGGTTACTTCTTGCCGAACCGCCGAACGACGAGGGGTGCGAGTGGTCTAGCCGGTTTCACTTCAACGCTGATGAAAAGGCTTCCGAAGAGGTCTAGTCAGGTGTTACGCAAGACCAATGCATGGTTCGCTGCCGGGGAAGGCCGCCGAGATCCGGGCGCTGTTGCTGAGTCTGATCGACACGCTGCCGGAGGGCGCCGCCCTGCCGCCCGAGCGTGAACTGGCGGCGCGGTGGAACGTCGCGCGGATGACGCTGCGGCGGGCCGTCGACGAGCTGGTGATCGAGGAACTGCTGGTACGGCGGCACGGCAGCGGCACCTACACGACCCGGCCGAAGGTGGCGCGCTGGCTCGGCATGATCGGCTTCTCCGAGGACATCCGCCGGCGCGGGATGCGACCCGGCAGCACGATGCTCGAGTTCCGGCACCAGAAGGCCGAGCGGGCCGCGGCGCGACGGTTGCGGATCCCGGTGGGCGATCCGATCATCGCGTTCACCCGGCTGCGGCGCGCGGACGACCATCCGATGGTGGTCGAGCGCACCACACTGCCCGCGTCGTACGTGCCCGGTCTGGAGGCCGAGGACCTCAACGGCTCCCTCTACGACCTCCTCACCAGCCGGTACGGCATCGACGTCGTCAGCGGTACGTCGCGACTCGAGCCCGTCATGCCCGACGCGAAGACGGCCGGCTGGCTGGACATCCCGACCACGCAGCCCTGTCTCGCCCTGCACGGCATCAGCTTCGACAGCCGCGACCGGGTCTTCGAGTACACGTCGGCCGTCTACCGCGGCGACCGCTACGCCTTCACGACCGAGCTCCGCACCACCACGCCGAGCCCTCGTGCCAACGCCAAGGGTCTCTGACGCGTCACGGTGATTACTTGACCCGTCGGGTGATCACTAGGGTGGTACGGGTCATGGATCTGAGAAGCCCGATCAGCACAGTCGTCCCGTCGCTGGACGGCCCGGTGTTGCTGGTCCTGGCGCGGGCCGAGGAAGGCCTGTCCGGGCGGCAGATCCACAAGCTGGCCGGATCGGGCAGCGTCGCGGGCGTGCGGCTCGTCCTGCAGCGGCTGGCGGCGACCGGGCTCGTGCACGTCGACGATCTCGGCAATTCGTTGCTCTATCGCCTCAATCGCAAACACCTCGTCGCCGCGATCGTCGAGCAGCTGGCCGACCTCCGCAGTACGTTGATCAGCCAGCTCGCCGACGAGATCAGTAGCTGGCGGATCCCGCCGGTGCACGCGAGTGTGTACGGCGCGATCGCGCGCGGCGACGGTGACCTGGACAGCGACGTCGACCTGCTGCTGATCCGCCCGGACCGGCACGAGTTCGTCGACGTGCTGTGGGAGGAGCAGGTCGGCCGGCTGATGCAGACCGTCGTCGACCTCACCGGCAACCCGGCCCACGTCTTCGAGCTCAGCCGCACCGAGCTCTCGGGCCACCTCGACACCGAGGACCCGATCCTCAACGACTGGATCCGGCCGAGCATCGAGCTCACCGGCGTCCCGCTGATGGAGGCCGGCCGCCTGCCGGTCTCAGCCACCAAGTAGCGGAGACATCAGCCGCGCGATCACGCTGTCCCGCCGCGTCACCCGCTCCTCGACATCCGCGAGCGTCATCGCCCGCAACCCCGCGTTGATCCCCAGCCAGCGCAACGGTTCCGGCTCCCACGCCCGCGACCGGTGCCCGACCCAGGGCAGGCGCGTCAACGCGGTGTCCCGCTGGAGGATCAGGTCCCGCAACGTGCGCCCCGCGAGGTTCGTCGTACTCACGCCGTCCCCGACGTACCCACCCGCCCAGGCGACGCCGCGCTCCAGCCCGACCGACGCGCACCAGTCCCGTGGCACGCCCAACGGACCCCCCCACGCATGCGTGAACTCGGGCGAGATGTCGAACAGCTCCCGCAGCGTCTTCTGCAATCCCTTGAACACCCGCGGTACGTCGTCGAACCCGGGCTTGATCCGCGACCGGAAGTGGTACGGCGCCCCGCGCCCGCCGAAGGCCAGCCGCCCGTCCGCGGTCCGCTGACCGTAGATGATCAGATGCCGGTGATCGCTGAACGTCGGCCGATCCGCCAACCCGATCCGGTCCCACACCGTCCGGTCGAGCGGCTCCGTTGCCACCATCAACGAATACACCGGCGCAACGACCCGCGACTGACCGTCCAGCGCAGGTGTGAACCCCTCGGTCGCCCGTACGACGACGTCCGCGCGCACCACGCCGTACGGCGTCATCGCCCGCCCGGGCAGGATCCGGCTCACCGGCGTCCGCTCGTGGATCGTCACCCCGAGCCGCTCGACCACCGCGGCCAGCCCGCGGACCAGCTTCCCCGGGTGGATCGCCGCGCAGTGCGGCGTGAACGTTGCCCCCAGCACGTTTGTTGCCCGTACCTTCGCCGCGACCTCGTCCGGCGTCAGGAAGCGCAGATCTCCCGGTCCCCACTCGGTCGCCGCATCGACCTCGGTCCGCGCCCGTGCGAGCTGCGCCCGCGTCCGCGCCAGCACCACGGTCCCGCCCTTGTGGTAGTCGCAGTCGATCCCCTCGGCCGCGCTCACCAGGCCTACCTCGTTCACGCTCGCCTGCATCGCCCGGTGCAGCTCGATCGCCGCCTCCCGGCTCGACCCCGGCAGCGCCGCCAACCGTCGCGACGACACCGGGAACAGCGCAGAGCACCAGCCGCCGTTCCGCCCCGACGCCCCGAAGCCGGCGGTCTCTGCCTCCAGTACGACGATGCGCAGCGACGGATCCGCTTTCGCCAGGTAGTACGCCGTCCACAGCCCGGTGTACCCGGCGCCGACGATCACCACGTCGGCGTCCCGGTCGCCCGCCGGCCGCGGGCGCTCCGGGAGCGGATCGGGAGCCGACCAGAGGTTCAGCGCACACCCCACGAGTAGGTCTGTTTCACCAGCTTCAGGTAGACGAACGTCTCGGTCGCCTTCACGCCCTCGATCTGCCGGACCCGCTCGGACAGCACCTGCAGCAGATGCTCGTCGCTCTCGCACAGCACCTCGGCCAGGATGTCGAACGAGCCGGCCGTCACCACGACGTACTCGACCTCGTCCATCTTGGCCAGCTCGTCGGCGATCGGCTCCAGCGCGCCCTCGGCCTTGATCCCGATCATCGCCTGCCGGTCGAACCCCAGCTCGAGCGGATCGGTGACCGCGACCACCTGCATCACGCCGGCCTCGGTCAGTCGCTGCACGCGTTGCCGGACGGCGGCCTCGGACAGGCCGACCGCCTTGCCGATCGCGGCGTACGAACGCCGGCCGTCGACCTGCAGCTGCTCGATGATCGCCTTCGAGGTGTCGTCCAGCAGGGTCTGGTTCTTGTCGGGGTTCCCCGTTCGCACTGCCACCCCCGGATCTTTTCACCGGGTCCGGGCCGCCAGCAAGTCACGGAAGCGGAATTCGTTGCGAAATGACCGTTTAGCTTCGGAATCCCTTGTTCAGATCGCCAAGGTTTGACAGTATCGCCCGCGACAGACGGTTCCTAGGGGGTTCCATGAGTCCTCGTCACCAGCGCGTCGTGGGGCGTCGCGCGGTCCTGAAGGGGATGTCGCTGTCCGCGCTCGGGGTCGGAGGGGTGCTGGCGGGCTGCGGGATCCCGCCGGCCAAGCAGAGCGCGGACAGCTGCACCAGCACCGATATGTCTGCCGCACAGAAAACGCTGAACTTCTCCAACTGGCCGAGCTACATGGACGAGTCCGACGAGAAGGTGAACGGCAAGACCGTTCTGCCGACGCTCGAGGACTTCCAGAAGCAGTCCGGGATCACGGTCACCTATACCGCCGACGTCAACGACAACGCCGAGTTCTACGCCAAGGTGCGCGACCAGCTCGGCAGCTGCCAGTCCTGCGGGCGGGACATCTTCGTACTGACCGACTGGATGGCGGCCCGGATGGTCGGGCTCGGCTGGCTGCAGAAGCTCGACCACGCCAAGATCCCGAACGTCGACAAGCAGCTCCTGAAGCAGCTCAAGGCGCCCAGCTGGGACCCGAACCGCGACTACAGCGTGCCCTGGCAGAGCGGCCTGACCGGCATCGCGTACAACGCCAAGGTCACCAAAGAGGTCCGCAGCATGGCCGACCTGCTCAGCCGCGGCGACCTGAAGGGCCGCGTCACGCTCCTGTCGGAGATGCCGGACACGATGTCGTTCATGCTCAAGCTGGTCGGCGCCGACCCGGGCAAATTCAACGATGCCGAATGGAGCAAGGCGCTCGACAAGCTCCAGGAGTACGTCGGCTCCGGCCAGGTCCGCCGCTTCACCGGCAACGACTACGTACAGGACCTGAACGCCGGCAACATCGCCGCCTGCGAGGCCTGGTCCGGTGACGTGATCGCGATGCAGGCCGACAACCCCGACATCAAGTTCGTGGTGCCGGAAGAGGGCCTGATGCTGTGGTCGGACAACATGCTGGTGTCGAACAAGGCGACCCACAAGATCAACGCCGAGGCGTTGATGAACTACTACTACGAGCCGGAAGTGGCCGCGACCCTGGCCGACTGGGTCAACTACATCTGCCCGGTCCAAGGGGCCAAGAAGGCGATGGAGACTGTCGATCCAGACGTCGTCGACGACCCGCTGATCTTCCCCGACGAGGCCACGCTGGCCAAGACGGCCTCGTTCATGCCGCTGGACACGGCCAAGGCAGCCCTCTACGAAACCGACTTCAACCTCGCGATCGGGGGCTGATAGATGACCGTGTCATGGCCGCGCCTCCGGCGCAGCGGGTCATGGGGCTGCAACTCCCGGCCGTCCCTCGTCGCTCCGGTCGCTGCGCTCCCTCCGCTCCTCAGTCCAGGCCGGGAGGCCCCATGACCAGTGACCTAGTTCTCCACGGAATCAGCAAGCAGTTCAGCGGGCAGCGGGCGGTCGACAACCTCGACCTGACGGTCCCGTCCGGGTCCTTCTTCGCGCTGCTCGGTCCGTCCGGCTGCGGGAAGACCACGACGCTGCGGATGATCGCCGGCCTCGAGGAGCCGACCACGGGCAGCATCCGGCTCGGCGAGCAGGAGATCACCGGACTGCGCCCGTACAAGCGGCCCGTCAACACGGTCTTCCAGAACTATGCGCTGTTCCCGCACCTCGACATCTTCGAGAATGTCGCGTTCGGGCTGAAGCGGCGCGGGGTGAAGGACTTCAAGCCGAAGGTCGAGGAGATGCTCGGCCTGGTCGAGCTCTCGACGTACGGCAAACGGCGGCCGTCCCAGCTGTCGGGCGGTCAGCAGCAGCGGGTCGCGCTGGCCCGGGCGCTGATCAACCGGCCGCAGGTGCTGCTGCTGGACGAGCCGCTCGGCGCGCTGGACCTGAAGCTGCGGCGGCAGATGCAGCTGGAGCTGAAGCGGATCCAGACCGAGGTCGGCATCACGTTCGTGCACGTCACCCACGACCAGGAAGAGGCCATGACGATGGCCGACACCATCGCGGTGATGAACAGCGGCGTGATCGAGCAGATGGGTTCGCCGGCCGAGCTGTACGACCTGCCCGCGACGACCTTCGTGGCGAACTTCCTCGGCCAGTCGAACCTGATCCGGGCCACCATCATCGGACAGGCCGAGGAGAACGTGACGGTCGACGTCCACGGCCGCAAGGTGACCGTGCCATTGCCCCGCTGCCGGGTCACCGAGGGCGATGTCTGGATGGGGATCCGGCCCGAGAAGGTGTTCATCGCGGCGGCCGGGACCGAGCAGAGCAACGGGTCGAACCAGTTGCGCGGCGCGGTCGTGACGGACGTCAGTTACGTCGGCGTGAGCACGCAGTACCTGGTCAAGCTGCCGTGGAACCAGGAGCTGACGATCTTCGAGCAGAACACCGGCGCGCGGGGCACGTTCGGCGTCGGCGAGACCGTGGACCTGCACTGGTTGCCGACGCACACGTTCGTGCTCGACGCCGACCAGGACGCCCGGGCCGGCGTCGAGGACATCGACGATCCGGGTGGTGCCGGATGAGCGCGGTCGGGCAGCTCGGGGCGGCTTCGGCCGCACCGCCGGCGAAGGTGGAGCGCTCCGGCCGGCGGTTCACGGGATACCTGTTGCTGCTGCCCGGCGGGTTGTGGCTGCTGCTGTTCTTCGTCGTACCGCTGGTTTCGTTGCTGGCGGCAAGCTTGTACGACCCGAACGGGTCGATCGAGTCCGGGTTCAAGATGACCTGGCACTTCCAGAACTTCGCCGACACGATGGCCGACTATGCCCGGCCCTTCGGCCGGTCGTTGTGGTACTCGTTGCTGACGACGGTGTTCTGTCTGCTGCTCGGGTATCCGCTGGCGTACGCGATCGCGATGAAAGCCGGCCGCTGGAAGAACCTGATGCTCGCACTGGTGATCGCGCCGTTCTTCACCAGCTTCCTGATCCGGACGCTGTCGTGGAAGCTGCTGCTGTCGGACAACGGGTTCGTCGTCGACGCCCTGAAGTGGCTGCACATCCTCGGCCCGGACGGACGGTTGCTGGCGACAACGACCGCGGTGGTGACCGGCCTGACGTACAACTTCCTGCCGTTCATGGTGCTGCCGCTGTACGCGTCGCTCGAGCGCATCGATCCACGGCTGATCGAGGCGGGTGGTGACCTGTTCGCCAATCCGTTCACGACGTTCCGGACGGTGACGTTGCCGTTGTCGATGCCGGGCGTGGTCGCGGGCACGCTGCTGACCTTCATCCCGGCGGCCGGCGACTACATCAACGCGCAACTCCTGGGTACGCCGAGGCAGCGGATGATCGGCAACGACATCCAGCGACTGTTCTCGGCGGGCGCGTATCCGACGGCGGCGGCGTTGTCGGTGACGTTGATGGCGGCCATCGTCGTGCTCGTGCTGGTCTACGTACGGCGGGCCGGGACGGAGGAGCTGCTATGACGCGCGTCGGTCGGTGGGTCCGCCAGCGGTTGATCCTGGTCGTTGCGCTGCTCGTGCTGCTCTATCTCTTCGCGCCGATCGTCGTCGTGATGCTGATGTCCTTCAACGAGCCGAAGAGCAAGCTGTCGTACACGTTCGACGGGTTCACCTGGCAGAACTGGCAGCATCCGTGCCGGCCGTACGGACTGTGCGACGCGGTCAGCACGTCGTTGCGGATCGGGCTGCTGGCAACGGTGATCGCGACGGCGCTCGGGACGTTGATGGCCTTCGCGATGGTGCGGCACCGGTTCCGCGGGCGGTCCGCCACGAACCTGTTCATCTTCCTGCCGATGGCCTCGCCCGAGATCGTGCTCGGCTCGTCGCTGCTCGCTCTGTTCGTGTCGAGCGGCTTCGGCGGCAAGCTCGGGTTCTGGACGGTGCTGATCGCGCACGTGATGTTCTGCCTGTCGTTCGTGGTCGTGACGGTGAAGGCGCGACTGACCGGGATGGATTCGCGGCTGGAACAGGCGGCGATGGATCTGTACGCCAACGAGTGGCAGACGTTCTGGCGGATCACGTTCCCGTTGGTGTTCCCCGGCATCCTGGCCGCGGCGCTGCTGAGCTTCTCGTTGTCGTTCGACGACTTCATCATCACGAACCTGAACGCCGGCACGACGGTGACGTTCCCGATGTTCGTGTGGGGGTCGGCGCAGCGTGACATCCCGCCGCAGATCAACGTCGTCGGTACGGCGATGTTCCTGCTGGCGCTCGTCCTCGTCCTGGGTGGTGAGCTGGCCCGACGCCGGCGTACCCGATGAAACTGGCAGCTCTCGCCGAGGCCGAACCGCGAGTCTTCTGGCTCGAGGACAAGTCGGCTCCGGAACCGCTGCCTGCCTTGCTCGGGCCGTTGACGGCTGATCTCGCGGTGGTCGGGGGCGGCTACACGGGTCTGTGGACGGCATTGCGGGCGAAGGAGCGGCACCCGTCGCTGGACGTCGTACTGCTCGAGGGTGACCTTTGTGGCTCGGCTGCCAGCGGGCGCAACGGCGGCTTCTGCGACGCGAGCCTCACCCACGGATACGCCAACGGGCTGGCTCGCTGGCCGTCGGAGATCTCTACGCTGGAACGCCTCGGGCTGGAGAACTGGAAGGGGATCGAGTCCACGATCGCCCGCTACGGCATCGACTGCGACTGGCAGGCCACGGGCGAACTCACCGTCGCCACGGCTCCACATCACGTCGAGGAGTTATCTGCTGAAGCCGCTGAGCGCTCTGATGCTGTCTTCCTGGATCAAGAAGCGGCACGAGCAGAGGTCAACTCACCGACCTACCTGGGCGCATTGTTCGACCCTTCCAGTACTGCGCTGGTCGAGCCGGCGCGATTGGCTTGGGGACTACGACAGGCCTGCCTCGACCACGGCGTACGCATCCATGAACACAGCGCTGTCACCCGGCTCCACTCAAGGTCGGTGCACACGGCAACCGGTTCTGTCCGAGCCGACCGGATCGCACTGGCGACGAACGCCTTCCCCTCGCTGTTGCGCCGGTTGCGGCTCTACACCGTCCCGGTCTACGACCTTGTCCTGGTCACCGAGCCGCTGTCTGCCGCACAGATGGCGTCGATCGGCTGGCACCGCCGGCAGGGTGTCGGCGACGCCTCCAACCTCTTCCACTACTACCGCCTCACCCGGGACAACCGCATCCTCTGGGGCGGCTACCTGCCGCTGTACTACTTCGGCAGCCGCATCGACCCGTCCCTGGAGCAGCGGAACTCCATCCACACGATGCTTGCCCGGCACTTCTTCCAAACGTTCCCTCAACTGGAGGGCCTGCACTTCACCCATCGCTGGGGCGGCGTCATCGACACGAGCACCAGATTCTGCGCCTTCTACGGAACGGCACACTCCGGCCACACGGCGTACGCCCTCGGCTACACCGGCCTGGGCGTGGCTGCCACCCGCTTCGGCGCCGACGTAATCCTCGACCTCCTGTACGCCGAATCCACTCCCCGCACCACCCTCCAGATGGTCCGTGACCGCCCCCTCCCCTTCCCACCCGAACCCCTCCGCGCCGCCGGCATCCACCTGACCCGCTGGTCCATGCACCAAGCCGACAAACACGCCGGCCACCGAAACCTCTGGCTCCGAACCCTCGACCGCCTCGGCCTGGGCTTCGACTTCTGAGGCAGATGATCGGCCCCACCGATTCCTTTTCCGATCGCCGCCGGTCTACAAGGCAACTGCGAGAGAGGAATGTGAACGGTGGAGAGTGATTCTGCAGCGACCCAGCAGCTGAGCCGAGCCTTCGCCAGCACCCGCGCTGTGCTGACCGAAGTGCAAGCGGACCACCTGGATGCCCGGACCCCGTGTGTGTCGTGGGACGTACGCGCACTGATCAACCACTTCATCAACTCGGCCCGCTGGGGCGCGGCGGCCGTCGGCGGATATGAGCACACCGAGGAGGACCATCTGTCCGGCGACTTCCTGGCCGGCTACGACGACAGCATCAAGATCGCACTGGCAGCCTTCGAGTCCCCCGGCGTCCTGGACCAGACCATCCAGCTGCCGTTCGGCGAGTTCTCCGGCACCGACATCCTGAACATGCTCACCAGAGACCAATTCACCCACGGCTGGGACCTGGCCCGAGCCATCAACCACCCCACCGACCTGGACCCCGACCTGGCCGCCGAACTCCTCACCCAAGCCCACCTGGACATCGTCGACGCCTACCGAGGCCCGGACGGCGAAGCCATCTTCGGCCCCGCCACCACCCCTTCCCCGACCGCATCCCCCGCCGACCACCTGGCCGCCTTCCTCGGCCGCCCATGCTGAACGCCGTCGCCGCGACTCCGCCGAGTCGTGGCAATTGGCTGTTGCTCCCCATCGCGAGTCGTGAGAATCGGCTGATTTGCGCGGCCAATCTCCACGACTCGACGGATTTCGGTTGAGGGTGCGACTGGCGTGAGGTGGCTAGAGGAGGGATTCGGCTTCTTTGAGGACTGATCTGAGGATGGACTCGATTTCGTTGAAGTGGGGTTGGTCGCAGATCAGGGGTGGGGAGAGTTGGATCACGGGGTCGCCTCGGTCGTCGGCTCGGCAGTAGAGGCCGGCGTCGAAGAGGGCCTTGGAGAGGAAGCCCCGGAGTAGGCGTTCGGATTCCTCGTCGTTGAAGGTTTCCTTGGTGGCCTTGTCCTTGACGAGCTCGATTCCGTAGAAGTAGCCCGCGCCGCGGACGTCGCCGACCATGGGCAGGTCGAGCAGCTTTTCGAGCGTCGCCCGGAAGTCCCCCTCCCGGCTCCGGACGTGCTCGTTGATGCCTTCGCGCTCGAAGATGTCCAGGTTGGCCAGCGCGACCGCGGCCGAAACGGGATGGCCACCGAAGGTGTAGCCATGGGCGAATGTGGTGTCCCCGTGCAGGAACGGCTCGATCAGCCGGTCCGTCGCGATCATCGCGCCGAGCGGCGAGTAGCCCGACGTGATGCCCTTCGCGCACGTAATGATGTCCGGCTGGTATCCGAACCGCTCGGCTCCGAACATGTGGCCCAGCCGGCCGAAGGCGCAGATCACCTCGTCGCTGACGAGCAGTACGTCGTACTCGTCGCAGATCTCGCGGACGCGTTCGAAGTACCCCGGTGGTGGCGGGAAGCAACCACCGGCGTTCTGCACCGGTTCCAGGAAGACGGCGGCGACTGTCGACGCGCCTTCGTTCTCGATCGCGACCGCGATCTGGTCGGCGGCCCAGCGGCCGAAGGCCTCCGGGTCGTCGCCGTGGATCGGGGCGCGGTAGATGTTCGTGTTGGGCACCCGGAAGGTGCTCGGCACGAGGGGCTCGAACGGCTCCTTGAGCTCCGGCAGTCCGGTGATCGACAGCGCCCCCTGCGTCGTACCGTGGTACGCGATCGCGCGGCTGATCACCTTGTGCTTGCCCGGTTTGCCGGTGAGCTTGAAGTACTGCTTGGCCAGCTTCCACGCCGACTCGACCGCTTCGCCGCCGCCGCTGGTGAAGAACACCCGGTTCAGATCGCCGGGCGCGTACGACGCGACGCGCTCGGCCAGCTCGATCGACTTGGGATGCGCGTACGACCACAGCGGGAAGAACGCCAGCTCCGACGCCTGCTTGGCAGCCGCCTCGGCGAGCTCCGTCCGGCCGTGACCGAGCTGGTTGACGAACAGGCCCGCGAGGCCGTCCAGGTATCGCTTGCCGCGAGCGTCGTAGATGTACACACCATCGCCGCGCACGATCACCGGCACCTCGCCGGACTGGTAGCTCGACAGCCGGGTGAAATGCATCCACAGGTGGTCTCGCGCCGACTGCTGCAGGTGGGCGAAGTCGGGCGTTTCGGACGGCATAGGGCTTCCCTCTCCTCCAGGCTGGCCGGTCCCGCCATCGTGCCTGGAAAAGCGCATCCAAGCAAGTGATTTCGTTCCACAAGAGCCGTTAGTCTGTCGATGTCAGCAGTCTCAGACCGCATCCAATGCGGAATCCGCAGGGAGCCTCGTGGACACCTTGTTCGTGAACGGCGCCGTCTTCGACGGGACGTCGTACCGACCGGGGCTGAGCGTCGGCGTCCGCGACGGCCGGATCGCGGTCGGCGAGCGGACGGCAAAGACCCAGGTCGTCGATCTCCAGGGCGGGCTCCTGCTGCCCGGATTCGTCGACGCGCACATCCACCCGGTGCAGGGCGGGCTCGAGCGCGGCCGCTGCGATCTCGCCCCGGCGCACGGCCTCCCGGCGTACCAGGAGACGATCCAGCGGTACGCCGCGCAGCATCCCGACGTCCCCTGGATCCTCGGCGGCGGCTGGCACCAGCCCGACTTCCCCGGCGCCGCACCGCGAGCGACCGACCTCGACGCAGTCACCGGCGACAGGCCTGCCTTCCTCGTGAACGCCGACCACCACGGCGCCTGGGTCAACTCGAAAGCACTGGCAAACGCCGGCATCGACCGGAGTACGCCGGACCCGCCCGACGGCCGGATCGAACGCGGACCGGACGGCACCCCGACGGGCACCCTGCACGAGGGCGCGATGGACCTCGTCGCGCGGCACGTCCCGCCGACCACGCCTGCCGAACTCGTCGCGGCGCTCGAAGACGCACAGGCGTACCTGCACTCGCTCGGCGTCACCGGCTGGCAGGACGCCATCCTCGGCGACTACGCGAACATGCCCGACGCGACCGATGCGTACCTCGAGGTCGCCAACGCCGGTCGCCTCACCGCCCGCGTCAACGGCGCGCTCTGGTGGCAGCGCGATCGCGGCGCCGAACAGATCCCGGACCTCGTCGTACGCCGAAACGCGGTAGACCACTCCCGGTTTCGGACCGGGACCGTGAAGATCATGCAGGACGGTGTCGCGGAGAACTTCACCGCCGGGATGCTCGAGCCGTACTTCGACGGCTGCGGCTGCCGTACCGCGAACGCCGGCCTGTCGTTCGTCGATCCGGTCGAGCTGTGCGACAGCATCACCCGGCTCGACGCGGCCGGGTTCCAGGTCCACGTGCACGCGATCGGCGACCGCGCCGTCCGCGAAGCCCTCGACGCGTTCGAACAGGCGCGGCAGCGCAACGGCGACACCGATCGCCGGCACCACATCGCGCACCTGCAGGTGGTCCATCCGGACGACATCGCACGCTTCGCGCAGCTCAACGTGACCGCGAACATGCAGGCGCTCTGGGCGATGTACGACCAGCAAATGGTCGACCTCACCGTGCCGTACCTCGGGCCGGAGCGGACGGCGTGGCAGTACCCGTTCGGCGCGCTGGCCAGGTCGGGCGCGCGACTCGCCGCCGGGTCGGACTGGCCCGTGTCGAGCCCGGATCCGCTCGCCGCGATCCACGTCGCGGTCAACCGGCGCGACGAGTCCACGGCCGAGCAGTTCTTCCCCGAGCAGGCGCTCGACCTCGCGACCGCGCTCACGGCGTACACCAGAACCAGCGCGTGGCTGAACCACGCCGACGACACCGGCCGGATCCAGCCGGGCGCGCTCGCGGACCTGGTCGTCCTCGACCGCGACCCGTTCACCGGTCTGCCGGACGAGATTGCGGCAGCCCAGGTGCGGGCGACGTACATCGAGGGCGAGTGCGTGTTCGAATCGAACAGATAGGAACCGTCATGGACACCATCACCAATATCGTCGACGGCAAGCCGGCGGGTGCGCTCAGCGGCGCGACGTACGACGTGATCGCGCCGGCCACCGGTACGGCGTACGCGCGGGCGCCGTTGTCCGGTCGTGAGGACGTCGACCAGGCGATGAACGCGGCGGCGCGGGCGTTCGAGAGCTGGCGGGACACGACGCCGGCCGAGCGGCAGCTGGCGCTGCTGCGGATCGCGGACGCGATGGAGCGGCGGGCGGACGAGTTCGTCGCGGTGGAGAGCCGCAATACGGGCAAGCCGCTGGCGATCACGGTGACCGACGAGATCCCGCCGTGCGTCGACCAGCTCCGGTTCTTCGCGGGCGCGGCCCGCCTCCTGGAAGGGCGGTCGGCGGGTGAGTACATGGTCGGCCACACGTCCTGGGTACGGCGCGAGCCGATCGGCGTGGTCGGGCAGGTGACGCCCTGGAACTACCCGCTGATGATGGCGGTCTGGAAGATCGCGCCGGCGCTCGCGGCCGGGAACACCGTGGTACTCAAGCCGAGCGACACGACGCCGATGTCGACGGTGCTGCTGGCCGAGGTGGCGCAGGAGTTCCTGCCGCCGGGCGTGCTCAACGTGGTGTGCGGCGATCGCGACACCGGGCGCGCGCTGGTCGATCACGACGTACCGCAGCTGGTCGCGATCACCGGGTCGGTGCGTGCCGGGATGGAGGTCGCGTCGTCGGCGGCGCGGAAGCTGAAGCGGACCCATCTCGAGCTGGGCGGCAAGGCGCCGGTCGTGGTCTTCGACGACGCGGACCTGGAGAAGGCGGCGCAGGCGATCGCGGACGCCGGGTACTTCAACGCTGGTCAGGACTGTACGGCGGCGACGCGCGTGCTGGCCGGTCCGCGGATCCATGACGACTTCGTCGACGCGCTGACCGACCGGGCCAACCACACGCACACCGGCGCGCCGGACGACCCGGAGGCGGCGTACGGCGCGTTGAACAACGAGGCGCAGTTGCACCGGGTCGACGGGTTCGTCCGCGGCCTGCCCGACCACGCGGCCGTCCGGACCGGCGGCGCCATCGTCGGTGAGCGCGGCTACTTCTACGCGCCGACCGTCGTGTCAGGTCTCCAGCAGAACGACGACGCGATCCAGCAGGAGATCTTCGGTCCCGTCATCACCGTGCAGCGTTTCACCGACGAGGACGAGGCGCTGCGATGGGCGAACGGCGTCGAGTACGGCCTCGCGTCGTCCGTGTTCACCCGCGACCACGCCCGCGCGATGCGGATGAGCCGCCGCCTCGACTTCGGCTGCGTGTGGATCAACACCCACATCCCGATCGTCGCCGAGATGCCGCACGGCGGCTTCAAGCACTCCGGCTACGGCAAGGACCTGTCGATGTACGGCCTCGAGGACTACACCCGTATCAAGCACGTCATGTCGAACATCGAGGACTAGACGACCTCGAGGTAGTCCTTGTCCGGCAGCGTCGGGAAGGGCGCGTGCGGCTCGGTCTGGTACCAGTACCCCTCGGTTGAAGTCACCCGTAGCCGTCGACCCTATGGCGAGTGGTCTACCCGGGGTGCTTTACCGGCCGCGATTCGTCGGCAACAGTGAACCGGTGCCTGCATCGTCTGTCGCGCTGATCGGTCCACCGGGCCCGGCGGCCGCGTTCGCCGCCGCCCTCGAGCAAGCCGACCGGTACGACGATCTGCCCGCCGACCTCGCGTCGTACCGCGCGGTGATCGTGCTCGCGGGGCGGTATCCGGAGCCGTCGTGGATCGACACGACCCGGTTGGCGTCGTACGTGCGGGATGGCGGGTCGGCGTACGTCGAGTTCGCGCTCGGCGACGGGTTCCTGCCCGCGGGCGAGGTGCGGGACGCGCACATCGAGCGGATCTTCACGCGCGAGGGACTGGGTGGGATGGAGCCGCTCAGCATCCTGGACGAGCACTTGTCCCGCGCGCAGGAGGTCGCCAAACCGGCGGATGCGATCGAGCTGCTGACCTACGGCTCGGTGGCAGGCACGCACAAGGCGGTCTTCGGTCCCCCGGACCACACGTTCCCCGCGCTCCTCGACATCCCGGCCGGCGCCGGGCGTTTGCTCTACGCAACCACCGCACTCAGTCATCACGTGAAGGGCCGCTACAAGCCTGCCCGCCGCTGGACCCGCCTGATCGAGCTGATCGTCGCGGAACTCACCCGGACGGACGCACCGCCCGATATCGAGCTCTTCACCGAGCCGCGCGTGTGGGTCGCCTCGGGCGAGCCGGTGAAGCTCGTCGTCCGGTCAGCCGACAAACCACCCACCGCAGACCTGCAGTTGCTGGAAGCCCAACCCGGACGGTACGAGTCCAGGCCAACGGTGCTGCCCGACGGCGAACACACGTTCGCCGTCGGCGATCACACCACGACCGTCACCGTCGGACCCCGCGCCGAGCGCTACCGAAGGATGGTTGACCGAGGGATCTCCTGGTTCGACCGGGCCGGGATGTTCTACGACGCGCCGGACGGCTCGAAGGGTGTGGCCGAAGGGTTCTCCAACGAGGTCGGGTTCGACGGGAAGCTGCCGTTCCGTCCGGTGCCCCGCGGGGATTGCTACACGCAGACGGCGCACGCATTCCGGATGTACGCCGACCTCGCCGGCGACCCGCGCGGCCGGACGATCGCCGCCAACCTCATGCGCCACGTCGTCGAGGAGGAGCAGCTCACCGACCGCAACCCGCTGTACGGCGCGTTCGAACCACGCGGGGCCCGTACCGACCTGACCGCGACCAACAACCTGTTCGCGGACGACGGCGGCTGGATCGCCCTGTTCGCGCTGATCTCCGGCGAGACCGAGCCCGGCCTGCGCGGCGTCGAGTCCCTGATCCGGACCGCGAACACCGAGCTCGGTCTCCAGGTCGACCCGTGGCGCACCCCGTCGACGCTGATGGTGAAGGGCTGGGACGAGTTCGGCCGCAGCCCGATCGAGGACGGTCTCGACCTCACGTCGCACTGGCAGAGCTCTGCGCTGTGCGCGTACCTCTACGCGTACGGCGTGACGGGCGAACCGTCGTACCTCGAGATCGCCGAGCGCGGACTGGACCACATGGCGTCGCATCACCCGCGGGCCCGGTTGGAGACGAGCCGCACGTGTGAGGCCGGGCGGTTCCTCCTGCCGCTCGCCGGCGGGTACTTCTACACGCGCAAACCCCTGTATTTGAAGACATTGCTGTCCCTCGCCGAGTATCTGAAGAGTCGCCAGGGTCCGGACGGCGGGTTCGCGGAGTGGGACGGGAAGTGCCCGCCGAGCAACGAGGCGTACGGCGTGGACGAGGCGTCGATCTTCCAGGCGAACGGCGATCCGGTGACAGACCAGCTCTACGGCACTCCGTTCGCGGCGTGGGCGCTGCCGATCGTCCATCAGATCACCGGCGAGCCGATCTTCGCGGAGCTCGCCCACGGAGTCCTCGACTACCTGGGCCGGATCCAGATCGACGACCCGGCGGACGAACAACTCCACGGCACCTGGCAGCGCGCCTTCGACTTCGACGCCTGGGAGTACTACGGCTCGAACGCCGACATCGGCTGGGGGCCGTACTGCGTAGAAACCGGCTGGTCCGTGGCCCCTACCCTGATCGCGGCCATGCAGTACCTCCGAGGCGGCACCTTCTTCCCGCAACCACGAGCCAACCCCGGACCGGTCGCAGCTGTCCGCGCAGAGTTCGAATCCATCCTCGCGCGGGAACCCGCGCCGCCTACCTTCCACCGTCGTGAGGACGGACGCATCATCCGCGTCCAAGGCGGGGTGTGCGCTGTCCTCGGGGACCTGCTGGCCGCGGGCGAACCGGTCTGGGCCCGCAACGACCCCGCGAACTCCTACGAGATCTACGTCCGTGGCGCCGACAACCACCTGCACCACACCTACCTCGACGACCGCGTCGGCCAAGGGCGTTGGCGACAGGTCGGCGACCTCGAGCCGGCCGACGATCCGGTCGTCGCGTTCAACCCCGGCGCCGACGCGATCGAGGTCTACGTGCTCGGCGCCGATCGCCGCATCCACCACTGCTCGATGATCGACGTACGCGGCGGTCACACCCCGTGGGAACCTGTAGGTACGCTGCACTTCACCGGCTCACCCGCCGTGATGTACGACGAGACGCTCGGCTCTGTCCGCCTGGTGGCGAACGACACCGCCGGCCAGGACCGCCGTACCCGCAAGGTGAACCGCTGGCACCTTCCGTGGCAGGACTACTCACACTGGATCACCGCATGACCCGCATTGCGATCGACGGCGGTCAGTCCGCCCTGCGACTCCGTGTTCTCCCGTCCGGCCGCACCGGCGAAGGACCCGGCTACACGCACGGACCGGATGCGCTTCAGCGGATGCTCGAGGCGATCGGCAGCGCCGCAGCCGAGGCCGAGGTGACGGGACGCGTCGAGATCGTTGCCCTCGGTCTGACGGGTTATCCACAGGCTCCTGGTGCCGCCGGCAAGTTCGCGCAGGATGTCGGCGAGCTGCTGAACGCCGACGAGGTCCGACTGACGCAGGACATGGTCACGGCGCACGCCGGCGCCTTGCTCGAGGGGTACGGCGTGGTGGTTGCTGCCGGCACCGGGCTGGTCTGTCTGGCGGTCGACCGCGACGGCACCTGGCGCAAGCTCGACGGCCACGGGTACCTGTTCGGCGATGCCGGCAGTGCGTTCGCGATCGGCCGCGCCGGCCTCGTCGCCGTACAACGTGCTCGTGACGGCCGCGGTCCGGTCACCAAGCTCGCGGACACCGCGCTCGACCCCGTTACGCTCTACCGCTCCTCGACCCTGGTGGACGACGTGGCCCGGTTCGCTCCCGAGGTACTGCGATGTGCGGCCGAAGGCGATCCGGTCGCGCACGAGCTCGTCGTCCGCGCCGCCGAGGACATCGCCGAGACGATCGGCGCCGCGGTCGCGCAACTGGCCGGCGAAGGACCCGTCCCGGTCGCCTGCGTCGGCGGGCTCTTCAACGGCGCCGGTGAGCAACTGCTGGCCCCGGTCCGCGACGCTCTCCCGCCGCGCGCCCAGCTCACCCCGGCGGCCGGCAACTCGCTCGACGGCGCCGAACGCCTCGCCACCGGACCAGCCGGAACGTACGCCGACCTGATTGTGACGCACCGTCGATGAGAACCATTGCCCCCGGCACCCTCGTGGTGTCCTGCCAGGCAGGCCCCGAGAACCCGATCCACGGACCGGCCGCGATGGCGTTGATGGCGCGGGCCGCCGAGGCGGGCGGGGCGGGTGCGATCCGGGCCAACGGACCCGAGGACATCGCCGCGATCCGCGCCGTGACCGACCTGCCGATCATCGGGCTGCACAAACTCGGCGATCCGGCCGGTGTCTTCATCACCCCGACATACGAGTCCGCGGCGGGCGTCGTCGCTGCCGGAGCGGACCTGGTCGCGCTCGACGGCACCGTCCGGCCGCGGCCCGACGGGCAGCGGCTGGAGCAGCAGATCGCCCGGATCCGAGCCGAGCTCGGGGTACCCGTGATGGCTGATGTCGACAGCCTCGACGCCGGCCTCGCAGCCCGGGAAGCGGGCGCGGAGATCGTCGCCACCACGCTGTCGGGCTATACCAATGGCCGTACGCCGACCGGACCTGACGTCGAACTGGTCCGGCAGCTCGCGGCCAAGCTGGACTGCCCGATCGTTGCCGAGGGCAGGATCCGTACGCCGGCAGACGTCCGTGCCGTCTGCGATGCGGGCGCGTACGCCGTCGTGGTCGGTCACGCGATCACGAATCCGATGGACATCACCGCCCGCCTGGCCGGCGCGATTCCGGCCGCATAGACCCACTCCAGTGGTCTAGTCCATCTTGTCGACCGGGGTCGAATCCCCTTCCGCACGACAGTCCGCCAGGCGTATCCATGACGCAGCAGTGCTGGATGCCACGCCTCCGGCGCGGCGGGCCAGGGGGCTGTAACTCCCGGCCTTCCCTCGTCGCTCCGGTCGCTTCGCTCCCTGCGCTCCTCAGTCCAGGCCGGGAGGCCCCCTGGCCAACGCCATGAGAGGACGCCCATCATGATCGAGGTCGACCGCCGTACCCTGCTCCGTGCCGCCCTGGCCGGCTCCGCCGTTGCCACGCTCGCCTCGTGTGCGAAGCCGGTCGCCGACAAGACCGCAGCGGCGTCCGGGAGCTCTGTGGACGGCACCAAGCCGCTGGAGTTCTTCAACTTCGACGGCGGCTACGGCAAGGAATGGACCACCATGCCGCTGGATCTGTACCGCAAGGAGTTCCCGGACGCGGACGTGAAGCTCACCAGCGGCCAGCAACTCCAGCAGCAGCTGCAACCGCGGTTCATCCAGGGCAACCCGCCCGACCTGATCGAGAACGTCGGCCTCGACGGCGCCACCCTGGCCGCGCAGAAGCAGGTCATGGACATCGGCGCGCTGCTCGACATGGACGCCTACGACCAGCCCGGCGTGAAGGTCCGCGACACACTCCTCCCGGGCGTCGCCGAGGCCGGACGGTACGACGGCGTGAAGTACGAGATGCCGTACGTCTTCGGAGTCGGCGGCATCTGGTACAGCAAGCCGATGCTCGACAAGCACGGCTGGACGTACCCGAAGTACTGGGACGAGATGCTCGCGCTCTGCGCCGAGATCAAGAAGACCGGGATCGCGCCGTGGACGTACCAGGGCAAGTTCCCCGGGTACCTGACCAACCCGATGCTGATGACGGCGTACAAGGCGGCAGGGCCGGACCTGCGGAAGAAGGTCGACAACCTCGAGCCGGACGCGTGGCGCGATCCCGCGCTGATCGCGGCCGCCGAGGGCTACCAGGAGCTTGCCGCGAAGGGCTACCTGCTGGAGGGTTCGCAGGCGCTGTCGCACACCCAGTCGCAGACGTACTGGGCGCAGGGCAAGGCGGTCTTCATCCCGTGCGGCGGCTGGCTCGAGAACGAGCTCGGCGACATCGCGCCGAAGGACCTGGGGATGACGATGGTCCCGGTGCCGGGTATGTCCGCGGCGGACAAGGCGCCGTACGAGACGGTCACCGGTGGCCCCGGCGGCGCGCTGATCGTGCCGGCCAAGGCGAAGAACCCGCAGGGCGGGCTCGAGCTGCTGCGGATCATCGTGTCGAAGAAGTGCATGCAGAACTTCACCAAGGTGACCAAGTCGCTGACCGTCGTGAAGGGCGCCACCGACGGCGTCGAGCTGTCCTCGGCGAACAAGTCGATGCAGGCGGTGATCGAGGCGGCCGGGACGAACATGTTCGCGGACTGGTCGTGGCGGCTCTGGTACAAGAAGCTGCTCGACAACTCGGACAAGGCGATGGCCGCGCTGATGAACCGCGAGCTCACGCCGGACGGGTGGAGCAAGCAGATGCAGAAGTACGCCGACGAAACCGCGAAGGACCCGTCGATCAAGAAGTTCCACGTCTGATGCACCACGGCAAGTACCGGTTCATCGTCAGCCTGCTGGCGGTCCCGCTCCTGGTGTACGCGGTGTTCGTGGTGTCGCCGTACGTGCAGGCCTTCCCGATCGCGTTCACGAACTGGGAGGGGCTGTCCGCGGACTACCACTACATCGGCTTCGGGAACTTCGTGACGCTGTTCCACGACTCGGTGTTCTGGGTAGCGCTGCGGCACAACCTGTTCCTGCTGGTGTCGCTGCCGATCATCATCGTCACGTTGTCGCTGTTCTTCTCGGCGGCGCTGAACTACCAGGGCGGCGTACCGGGGTCGCGGATCTACAAGGTCGTGTACTTCTTCCCCGGCGTACTGTCGATCGCGATCGTCGGCGTGCTGTGGCAGTTCGTCTTCGAGCCGCGGAACGGGCTGCTGAACGGGTTCCTGCGCGCGGTCGGGCTGGACGGGCTGGCGCGCCTGTGGCTGGGAGACGGCCGTACGGCGCTGGGCTCGATCATGGCCGTGGTGGTGTGGGGCGGTGTCGGGTTCTACGTCGTCCTGTTCACGGCGGCGATGGCCGCGATCCCGCGGGAGCTGTACGAGGCGGCGCTGCTCGACGGTGCCGGCGCTCTGCAGTCGTTCTGGCGGGTGACGCTGCCGTTGATCTGGAACACGGTGCAGACCGCGCTCGCCTTCCTGGTGATCGGGGCGCTCGACATGTTCGCGCTGGTGAAGATCCTTTCGGTCGGACCGGGTGGGCCGGACGACGCGACGCAGGTCATCTCGCTGTACATGTACACGAACGCGTTCACGTACGGGAAGTTCGGTTACGCATCCGCGATCGGGGTCACGCTGTTCTTGATCAACATGATTTTGACGCTGCTGACGTTCCGGCTGACCCGCCGCGAGCGGGTCGAGTACTGAGGAGGTCGTTGTGGTTGCGTTGACCTCTTCCGCCGTACGGTCCGCGGAGCCGGCCCGGGTCGCGATCGGGTCGCGGGTGCTCGGCGGGGTGTCGCAGGGGTTCCTGCTGGTGTGGGGCGCGATGGTGCTGTTCCCGCTGCTGTGGGCGGTGCTCAGCTCGTTCAAGTCCGACCAGGACATCTTCACGAGCCCGTGGAGCCTGCCGTCGCGATGGCGGTGGGACAACTTCTCCCGGGCGTGGAACGAGTCGCACATCGGCACGTACTTCTTCAACAGCGTGATCGTGGTGTGCGGCGGCGTCGTACTGACGTTGCTGCTGTCGTCGGCGGTCGCGTACGTGCTCGCGCGGTTCGAGTTCCCGGGATCGCGGGTGCTGTACTACGTGTTCGTGGCGGGAATGGTGTTTCCGGGGTTCCTGGCGCTGGTGCCGTTGTTCTTCGTCGTCCAGAACCTCGGGCTGATGAACTCCTACCTCGGGCTGATCCTGGTGTACGCGGCGCACGGGATGTCGTTCTCGGTGTTCTTCCTGACGGCTTTCTTCAGGACGCAGTCGAAGGAGCTGGCCGAGGCGGCGCTTGTCGACGGGTGTACTCATTGGGGTGTGCTGTTCCGGATCATGCTGCCGCTGGCGCGGCCCGGGTTGGTGAGTATCGGGATCTTCCAGTTCCTCGGGATGTGGAACGAGTACCTGCTGCCGTTGGTGCTGAACACCGACGAGAAGCGGTACCTGGTTACCCAAGGCTTGGCTAACATCGCGGTGACCCAGGGGTACCACAGCGATTTCTCCGGACTGTTCGCCGGACTGACCATCTCGATAATTCCGGTGTTGGCCGTTTATCTTGGCTTCCATCGTCAGATCAGTGCCGGTATGACAGCTGGAGCGTTGAAGTGACCGAACTCCTGTTGGCCGCGACGTCCCTCGATGTCACCCCGCCGCCGGGTCATCGACTCGATGGGTACGCCGCTCGCCTGGGCGTTTCCACCGGTACGGCGGACCCGCTGCGGGCCACCCTGATCTGGCTGTCGACCGAGGACGACCCGGGTGTGCTGTGGCTCACGCTCGACGCGATCGCGGCCGGCTCGGCGCTGTCGCACGAGCTCGCTCTCGCCGCCGGCGCCGCGGCCGGCATACCGCCGTCGCATGTCGTCGTGTCCGCCTCGCACACCCACTCCGGACCGTCCGGGTGGACCGGCGAGATCCATCCGGTCATTCCGGCCGCGCGGGAGCGGGATCTCGTCGACGCGCTGGTCTCCTCGGTGCGCTCGGCGCAGCTGGAGCGGCAGCCGGTGACGGCGTCGTGGCGTTCGGTCGAGGTGATCGGCGTCGGCACCAACCGGCATCGGCGCAACGGACCGCATGACAACACGGCGGGCATCCTGGCGCTGCATTCGCGGTCCGGTTCGCTCGAGGCGGTGTTGCTGGACTTCGCCTGCCACCCGACGACGTACGGCCCCGAGAACATGCAGTACTCCGCCGACTGGCCCGGCGCCGCCCGCGCCGCGCTGGCCCCCGCGGTCGTCGGCTTCCTCCAAGGCGCCGCCGGGGACGTCAGCCCCCGCTTCACCCGCCAGGGCCGGGGGGCAGGCGAGGTCACGCGGCTCGGTGGGTTGCTCGCGTCGCGCGTCCGGGAGGCGCTCGCCGCGCCCGGGCTGGAGCTGCCGCAGTCCGCGCCCGTCATCCGCCGTACGACGTTGACCCTGCCCGTCCGGAACATCCCACCGGCCGACGAGTCCGAGAAGCTCGTCAGCGCCGTCGAGAAGGTGGTGACCGCCTCAGGACCCCGCGGAACCACCGAGGCAGGCATCGACGACCCCTCCGGCCGCATCTCCCAGACCCGCCTCGACGGCGCCCGCGGCCAAGCCCTGATGGCCGCCGCCACGCTTCCCCCAGCGCTCGACCTCCCCGTCAGCGCCGTCACCATGGGCGACGTCTGCTGGATCAACCTCCCGGTAGAACTCTTTGCCGTCCACGGCGCCTGCCTCCAGCACGACAGCACCCACCCCATAACCCGAGTGATCGGCTACACCGACGGCTACTACGGCTACGTGGTAGACCCCTCCGCCGCCGAAGCCGGCACGTACGAAGCCCTCATCACCTTCTTCGACCAACCCACCACCAACAAACTCCTCACCGACACGGCCACCTTCGTAAACATGTAGTCGGCCGAGAGGCGGGCCTCCTCTGGCGACCCGCCACGCCCGCAGGCCGTTGCCTGCGGCAAGTTAGGCGCCGGTGGTTCCGTCGATTTGTTCTCGGAGGATGTCGGCGTGGCCGTTGTGGCGGGCGTGTTCTCGGATCAGATGGAGGTAGATCCAGCGGAGGGAGACCCGGCCGCCGGCGGGGTGGGGGACCTGGTGGTCGGGCGACAGGTGGGTGGTGATTCGGCGGGACTCGGCGCAGGTCTCCTCGAAGGCGGTGAGGATCGCATCGACGGTTTCGGTGTCGGCAACCTGCCAGCTCTCGTCGCCGCCGCGGGACTCGCCGGGGATCTCCTCGCGTGGGCGGCCGGCGAGGATGTGGTGGAACCAGTTGCGTTCGACGCCGGTGAGGTGTTTGACCAGGCCGATCGGTGTGGTCGCGGACGGTACCAGCCGGCGGCGTGCGTCCGCCTCGGAGAGGCCGCGGAGTTTGTCGGCGGTGACCTCGCGGTGTGAGTCCAGGAAGGCCTCCAGGGCCTCGCGTTCTCCCGCGGTACGAACCAGGTTTTCCATGTCCTAAAGCACCAGTTCCGGTTGGAGTTTCTTGGCGGGCCAGACGCGTTGCTTTCGCGCCGCCAGGGATGACGCGGCGAGCCCCACGGCGAACCAGGCTCCCAGCGCGAGGAGGTCACGGCCGAGGGATGTGCCGGGACCGCCGTACATGAGGTGGCGTACGCCGTCGATGGCGTAGCTCATCGGGAGGGTGTGGTGGAAGAAGTACAGCGGCGCCGGGATGGTCTGCCAGGGGAAGGTACCGCCGGCGCTGACCAGCTGGACGACCATCAGCACCAGGCCGAGGAACTTGCCCACCGCGCCGAACCAGGCCGACAGCGCGTGCAGGATCGCGACGAAGGTGAACGACGTCAGGATCAGGAAGCCGACCGTCAACCAGGGATGCGCGGCGTGGATGCCCAGCCCGAGGACCACCGCGACGAATACCAGCGTCGCCTGGATCGCGCCGAAAAGGGCCGGAGGCAACCAACCACCGAGGGCGACGCGGAACGGCGACTGCAGCGCCGCGAGCGCTCGCGGTGACAGCGGCCGGACGAGCAGGAACAGCACGTACGCGCCGATCCAGCACGCGAGACTGAGGAAGAACGGCGCCAGACCGGCGCCGTAGCTGTCGGCCGTGGCCTGCGAGACGTTCTGCAGGGTGACTGGTGCGCCCAATGTCTGGCCGACCGCCTTGCGCTGGTCCGCAGACGGGTTAGGGATCTGCTTGACCCCGCTGGCCAGCCCGGTGTTCAGCTGCGTGGCACCCGTCTTCAGCTGGCCCACGCCGGTCGCAAGACCGTTCACGCCGGTCAGCAGCTGCCCCTGGCCCACCACAGCCTGCTTCTCCCCAGCGGCGAGCTGCTGCGCCCCGGTCTGCAGGCTGCCGAGCCCGGTCTTCAGCCGAGTAGCACCACTGTTGAGCTGATCGGCCCCATCCGCCGCTGTCCTGATCCCCTTCGTCAACGCCGGTGTCGCATCCGCCAGCGCCGCAGCGCCGTTCGACACCTTCCGCGCGCCCGCAGCGAGCTGGTTGAGTTGCTTGGATGTCGACTGGATCTTGGTGTTCGCGCGTACGACGGGAGCGCGCAGCTTGGCCGTCTCCAGCAAGACCTCGCGGATCTGGTGCTGACTGAAGCCCTGCGCCTTCAACCGGGCAGCGAGGGTGGTGTCGAACGTCGAAAGGTCCTTGACCAACGTGCTGGACGCAGTCGCAACCTGCCGCCCGGTGCCGGCGATCTTCTCGTTGCCGTCGGCAACCTGATCCGCACCGGCGGCCAACGTCTTCGTCTGCTTCGGCAGCGACGCCGTCTTCCGCTGCAACGTGCCGAGGCCGCCGTCCAGCTTGGATGCACCATTGGCCAGCGAAGTTGCACCCTGCGACGCCTGCGTAGCACCGGTCGCCAGCTGAGTCGCACCAGCGGACAGCTGCTTCTGCGCAGTGTTGAGCTGCGTAGCACCGGTCTGCAACTTCCCGACCCCAGCGGCCGCAGACGTCAGCCCACTCTGCAGCTGCGCAGCACCAGCAGCGGCCGAGCTCACCTCCTTGTGAATGGTGTTGTACCCGGCCAGCAGTTGCGACGCCGCCGTCTCGCTGACCTGTGACGCCACCGTCTTCGTCACCTGTGCAACAACCTGGTTGGCGATCGTGTGCGCGATGTAGTTGTTCGCGTCATTGGTCAGCAGTTCCAGCTGCGCCTGCCGCGGCGTGAACTCCGCACTCGACGCGAGATCGGACGAGAACGACTTCGGCAGCACCAGCGCGAACTCGTACTTCCCGTCCGAGACCCCAGAGGTCGCGTCCGCGCGGTCCACCTGGTGCCAGCCGAAGCTCCTCGACTTCACCAGCTCCGCAGCGACCTCCGGGCCGACGTTGAGCTTCTCGCCGGTCGCCAGCGTCGTACCTGCGTCCTCGACGACGACCGCGGTCGGGATCTTGTCCAACCGGCCGTACGGATCGTGGTTCGCATACAGGTACAGGCCGCCGTACAGCACCGGGACCAGCAGCAACGCGACCACGGCCAGCTTGGGCAGCCGCCCAGCAGTCAGACGCCGCAACTCACTCAAGGCCATCCGCAGCGCGGTCACTCGTCCGTCTCCTCAACTTCATCAATCGGTACAACCGGCTCCACCGGGGCCACCGCAGTGACCTGCACCGGGTCCGGCTGGTCTGTCTCGCCCAGCTGCGCCGCCTTCACATCCAGCAGCCGCGCCGACGCGTCAGCGCAGGTGATGATCACGCCGTACCCCTGCGCCGCCAAACCGCGCCCCAGCTCGTACCAGCCGTGCGGATCACCACCATGTCGGTCCGGCATGGTCAGAATGACCACCTGTACGTCGGGACGCGCCACGGTGAGCTCCGCGAGCAGTCTGGTCCGTACGGCGACGGGCAGGTGCTCGAACCGCTTGCCGGCATGCTCCGCGGCGTCATGCTCGTCCAGCCACTTCAGAACGGCCTTCCGCCCCGCCTTGCGGCCGGCTATCGCCAACTCCTCACCCACAACCGTCTGGACCGGCAGGGCGTCGTCAGGCTCGGTAATGCCCGGTGTGTCGACCACAGCGACCCGGCGCCGAAGTACGGTCGCGTCAGCCAGACCGTCGAACCGCACCGTCCCCGTGTCCGGCTTGAGGCGACCGGACAGCCCCAGAGACACCGCAACGTGCCCAGCGCCCGGATACCCGGTCAGGAGCACCACCTCATGATCTGCGACCGACACCGACGTGGCGTGCAGCATCGTCGCGTGCGGACCCTGCACGCTGATCCTGGTGGCCTGGAGCTCCATCCTGCGTCCCCGATTCAATACGGTTGTGTATTCAATCCAGAACTGTATCCTATCCGTATGGAAACGCCCAAGCGACGTCGCTCCAACACCCGGGCCCGCCTGCTCGAAGGTGCGCTGGAGGTGTTCGCCGAGCGTGGGTTCCACGGCGCGTCGGTCGAGGACATCTGCGAGCGGGCCGGCTTCACCCGCGGCGCCTTCTACTCGAACTTCGGCTCCAAGGACGAGTTGGTCCTGGCGCTGTTCCAGGCCACGACCGACGGCATCCTCGAGCAGATCGAGGCGCTGCTCCCCGAGCTGGCGAATCAGCCCGGCACCCTCCTGGACGCCGTGCTGGGCCTACTCGACGAGACCGCGCCGGACCGGCGGCAGTGGCATTTGATCTCGACCGAGTTCACACTGCACGCGCTCCGCGACCCGGAGGCGGCGCGGGCGCTGAACACGCAACGAGCGATGTTCCGCGACAGCCTGACGAAGCTGGTCGAGCAGATCACCGAGACCAGCGGCATCACCTTGAGCGTCCCGGCCGAGCAGTTCGTCCGCCTCGTCATCGCCGTGCACGAAGGTGCCCGCTCGCAGAGTCTCCTCGAGCCGCGCAAGGTCCCGGCCGGCGAGCTCGAGCACACCTTCCTGCCGATGGTCCTGGAAGCGGTCAGCCGACCTTCACGCTGACGGTGTGCAGCCCGGTCGAGCCGTTCGGGGCCGGCGGCGCCGAGGACTCGATCTGCGCGTTGCCGTTGTCGTCGGTCGCCCGGACCTGCAGGACGTGGTTGCCGCGCGGCGCGTCCCAGGTCCAGTGCCACTGTCGCCAGGTGTCGATCGACGCGTCCGTCGCCAGCGTCGCTTGTTGCCATTGGCCACCATCGACGCGGACCTCGACCTTCGACACCCCGACGTGCTGGTCCCACGCCACCCCGGCCACCGTCACCGGCCCCGGGTCCAGCTTCTTGCCGCCGGGTACGTCGATCCGCGACGACAACTTGATCGGTCCGAGCTCCGACCACCCGCGCGGCGTCCAGTACCCCTCGAACTGGTCGAACCGCGTCACCTCGATGTCGACCAGCCACTTCGTCGCCGACACGTAGCCGTACAGCCCGGGTACGACGATGCGCACCGGGAACCCGTGCTCGACCGGCAGCGGCTGCCCGTTCATCGCGTACGCGAGCATCGCCTGCCGGTCGTCGAGCAGCGTCGGGAGCGGCGTACCGGCGGTGAACCCGTCCTTCGACCTCGACTGGATCGCGTCCGCGTCCTTGGACGGTCCGGCCTCCTCGAGCAGATCCTTCAGCAGTACGCCGGACCACATGGCGTTTCCGATCAGGTCGCCGCCTACCTCGTTGCTGACACACGTGAGCGTCACCCACTTGTGCATGACGTCGCGCTTCAGCAGATCGTCGAACGTCAGCGTGATCTCGCGGTCGACCATGCCGTGGATCCGCAACTTCCAGTCCGCGGGCACGATCTGCGGCACGGAGAGTGCGGTGTCGATGCGGTAGAACTCGTCGTTCGGCGTGGCCCACGGCACCGCGCCGTCGGCCTGGACGCCGGCCGGCGGGGTGAGGGACGGCGGCTGCGGAAGCTGGAGCTGCTTGCGGGCGTCGGCGACCGCGGCCCGGTTCCCGCCGACGACCTTGCCGAGCAGACCGAGCGCCGCCGACCCGAGCGCGACCCCGCCCGACAGCTGCAGGAACCCGCGGCGGCTGACGCCGTCGTCGGGATGATCCAGGAGTGGTTCGAGTCGTTGGCTGAACAGGCGCAGGATGATGAGCGCGGTGACCCCGGCGAGCGCCGACGGCAGGAATCCGGTCTGCCCGGAGTCCGCGCGGGTCAGGGCCGCGGCGACCGCCACGACGCTCAGCCCGACGACGATCAGAGCGCCGGCCCAGTAGCGCCGTACGGCGAGCATCCCGCCGACCGCGGCGAGAGCCGCCACGACGATCAGGATGCCGCCCCGGAGCGCGGTCTTGTCGTGGGTGCCGAACCAGGAGATCGCGAGGTCCTTGAGCCACGGCGGCACCCGGTCGATGAACGCCGACCCGATCGCCACCACCGGCGTCTGCGGGGTGCCGAGGATCCCGGCCGCCACGCTGCCGACAGCGAGTCCGGCGAGAGCCGCGAGTACGCCGCCGACGGCTCCGCGCCACCTGGTTCCGCCGAGGGCCTTTGGGTCAGCTTGTTGCTTCACTTCTCAACCATTGCGCGACGAAGCGCCCGGTACCAGCCGGGCGCTCCATTCGTTAGTCGCGGGTAATGCTTGTTCAGATGCGGTCAGGGGTAATGGGCCCGAGCCCCGGACGGCCGTTGGGCCAGCGGCGGGCGTTGTCCCGGACCCTGCGGAGCCTGCCGAGGACGAGGTCCCGTTCGTCGGCCAACTGGGACATCCAGAGGCTGTCGATCTCGAGCAGGTGGTCCGGCAGTGCTTCGCGCAACCGCCGCTTCCCCTCCTCGGTCAGGACGGCGAACGAGCCGCGGGCGTCGTCGGGACAGGGCTCCCGGCGGACCAGGCCGAGGTTCTCGGCTCGGTCCACCAACCGGGTGATGCCGCCGGTGGTGACGGTCAACTCCCGGGCAAGGGAGGTCAAACGCTGCTTCTCCCCGTGGCTGCGGGCAAGCCGCAGCAACAGTTCGAACATTGCCATTTGCAGTCCACTGCGCTTCAGAGAATGGCGCATCAGGTGATCCAGCTCAGCTGCTGCTTCTCGCAGCAGCCCGTAGGCCGTCAGCACGTCGCTTTCCCAGGGTTCGGCGGCGCGAGTGGGTTCTGCATCGGCGAGCGCTAGGGGCGAGCAAAGCGAAGGCGCGATGGTCATGCGCGGACTCTATTAGCTGACCAGTTCACTTCGCTACACGGGGTGACCTATCGGCTACAGATCGATCCGCAATCGTAAGACCCTTGAGCGTAACGGACCATCTGGACTAGCGCGGAGTTTTTCACCTGCGCCAGGTGTGGATCGGTGAGAGGATGACCGTTCCGCTCGCTGGGGAGGGTGCGTATGCCGGCTATTCAAGCGGCCGAGCTGGTCAAGGAAT
Source organism: Kribbella sp. NPDC051586 (assembly GCF_044453965.1). Taxonomy (NCBI): domain Bacteria; kingdom Bacillati; phylum Actinomycetota; class Actinomycetes; order Propionibacteriales; family Kribbellaceae; genus Kribbella; species Kribbella sp. NPDC051586. The sequence goes on from NZ_JBITDF010000001.1 coordinate 1,486,493, forward strand.
TCAGCCGGCCCGCCGTCCTGCCCGGACGCTTGCCACGGCTCCGCGCGCTGTTCAGCACCAAGCGGGACATCACCCGGGCCGTCAGCGGCGTGAACTTCGAGATCGAGCCGGGCGAGCTCGTCGGGTACCTCGGCCCGAACGGCGCCGGCAAGTCGACCACGATCAAGATGCTCACCGGGATCCTCACCCCGACGTCCGGCGTCTGCCGGGTGGCCGGGCTGGAGCCGTCCCTCGACCGCGCCCGCAACGCCCGCAACATCGGCGTGGTCTTCGGCCAGCGCACCCAGCTCTGGTACGACCTTCCCCTGCGCGACTCGTTCGAAGTACTCGCGGATCTCTACAACCTCGACCGGTCGGCGTACCTCAAGCGCGTCGGGCTCTTCACCGAGCTGCTCGATCTGGAGGACTTCCTCGACACACCGGTCCGCTCACTGTCGCTGGGCCAGCGGATGCGCGGCGATCTGGTCGCGGCGATGCTGCACGAGCCGTCGATCCTCTTCCTCGACGAGCCGACCGTCGGCCTGGACGTGGTCGCGAAGGCCCGCCTGACCGAGTTCATCGCGGAGACCAACCGCACCGACGGCACGACGGTCGTCCTGACCACCCACGACATGGAGGACGTCGAGCGGCTCTGCCAGCGGATCATCGTGATCGATTCCGGCACCGTCCTGTACGACGGCGATCTGTCGCGGCTGAAGGAACGCTTCATGCCGCACCGCTTCCTCGTGCTGACCCTCGCCGAGCGCAGCATCCGCCAGGTCACCGACATGCCGTTCGCGACCGAGGTCGGGACCAGCGCGGTCGGCACCGTGCCATACCCGGACCGCAGCGTCGTACTGCGATTCGACCCGCGGGAGATCGCCACGCCGGAGCTGATCGCGCGGGCGTCGCAGGTGTACCAGGTCGACGAGTTGTCGATCGTCGACCCGCGGCTCACCGACGTGATCGCCCAGCTGTACGACGGCCTGCTGACGTGATTGCTGCCGAGCAGGTCCGCGCGTTCCGCGGCATGACGCGCGCCGGGACCCGCTCCGTCCTGATCTACCGCGGCGACCTGTTCACCGGCGCGGTGACGCTCGTCATCCAGGTCGTGCTCGCGATCGCCGTCTGGCGGATCGTGTACTCCGGACGTCCGCCGGTGAACGGTGTGGACGGCACGACCGCGGTCGCCTACGCGGCGATCGCGGTGTGCCTGCAGTCGGCGCTGCTGCCGTGGCAGTTCTCGTCGCTGCCGATGCGGATCCGGACCGGGCAGATCGCGACCGACCTGACCCGGCCGCTCGGTCTGATGTGGCAGGCCCTCGGGCAGAACCTCGGCGTCCTGCTCGCCCGGCTCCCGTTGGGTGCGATCGGACTCGCGGCCGCCGGGCTTCTCGGCGCGCTGCTGCTGCCACCGGGCCTGTCGGCGCTCCTGCTCGCGGTGATCGCCACGGTGGCCGGAGCGATGATCGCGATGTTGTGCAACCTGATCGTGTCGATGGTCGCCTTCTGGACGCTCGAGATCAGCGGGCCGCTGATCGTCTACCGGTTCGGCAGCTCGTTCCTGTCCGGATCCCTGATTCCGCTGTGGTTCATGCCTGACTGGCTGCGGGCGTCGATCGAGTGGTTGCCGTTCCAGGCCCAGGTGTACACGCCGGTGTCGATCTACCTCGGCCAGACCCGTGGTGCCGAAGCCGTGGCTCTGGTGGGGGTGCAGTTGCTCTGGCTGGTCGTGCTCACCCTGCTCCTGCAGGCGGTCTGGGCACGGGCCCGGCACAAGGTGGTGGTCCAGGGTGGCTGACCATGCTGATCAGGCGCCGTCCTGGTTCCGGCAGTACGTGATCCTCGAACGCGCCGCGATGCGGGCACAGCTGCAGTACCGGGTGAACTTCTGGACCACGTTGCTGGGCGGCGTGGCCTACCAGGGGACGCAGTTGCTGTTCCTCGGCGTTCTGCTGGCGAAGTTCGATCTGATCGCGGGCTGGGGGTTTCCGGAGATCGCGTTCGTGTTCTCGATGCGGCTCGCCTCGCATGCGTTCTACGTCGTACCGTTCGGCTCGCTGATGATGACCGACTTCATCGTTCGCGAGGGTGACTTCGACCGGTACCTGCTCCGTCCGGTCAGCCCGTTCCTGCAGCTGCTCACGCGCGAGTTCCGGTTGATGTCGCTCGGCGACGGGATCCTCGGAATCGGTGCGTTGGTCATCTTCAGCTGGCACGCGCCGGTGGACTGGACCGCGGCGAAGCTCGCGTACCTCGTCGTCGCCGTCCTCGGCGGCAGTCTGGTCGAGACCGGGATCCAGACCTTCTTCTGCGGCCTGTCCTTCCTGGCCACCTCGACCTTCTCGCTCCGGATCTTCGCCGACGACTCGATCACCCGGTTCTCCGGCTATCCCCTGACCATGTTCGGGCGCGGCGTTTTCTACGGCTTCTGCACCGTCTTCCCGATGGCCTTCATCGCCTTCCTCCCCGGCGCCCTGCTCCTCGGCCGCGCCGCCGACGTACCCCTCCCGACCTGGCTGATCGCCGCCTCCCCGCTGGCCGGCCTCGCCGTTTTCGCGCTCGGCTACGCCTTCTTCGTCCGGATGCTCCCGAAATACACCAGCCCCGGCAGCTGACCCCTCGCGAAGGGCCTGTGGATAACTTCCGCGGCGGTCGGGCGATTTTTGCCAGGCTTCTCCCGTGAGGTTGTCCACCGACGGATCGGGGAGTCAGATGAGCGACACCAGCGAGGAACAGTCACCGTTCGGCCGTGGGTTCATCGCGGCGAGCATCGTCATCGGCGCGGTCCTGCTCTGCGGCGCGGTGCTGCTGTTCGGCAGCCTGAGGTCCTCTGGGTCTGCCGCGACGCCGGGCCAGCAGCAAGCCGCTGTGCAGGCCGAGCCGCGCGCCGTGGAGCCTGCTGCGCCCGCGACACCGGTCGCCGGACGCTCTGGTGCCTCGACCGGCTGCAACCGCGCTGCGGGCGATCAATCGGTTCCGCAGCAGCCGCCCGCGGTGGACGGCTGGGAGGTGACCAGCCGCATCGTCGTACCGCGTTCATCGGCTTACGGCCCGACGAAGACCGACGCCGACGGTTTCCGTCGATGCTTCGCCCATTCACCGACCGGTGCTCTGTACGCCGCCTACAGCGCGTACGCCGCGATGGCCGACCAGGACAAGGTGGTCGCCACGGCGCGCAAGCTGATGCTGCCCGGGTCTGACAAGGACGCGTTGATCGACGAACTCGACGCCGACCAGTCGACGAGCGGGTACGCCGTGCCGCAGGTCGCCGGGTACCGCGTCATCGACGCCAGCGCGGACCGCGTCAGCCTGATGCTCGCCACGTCGGTCAACTCGGCGTACATGAGCCTCACCCTGACGCTCGTCTGGCACAGCGGCGACTGGCTCCTCCAACCACCGGAGCCGGGCGAGCCGGTAGGCGCGCCGTTCGCCCAGCACCGTGACCTGTCCGACTTCGTTGCCTGGAGTGGTGTCTGATGTGCGGGAAAATGGACCTCGGTTGCTACATCCAGGACGGCTTCCAGTCGGTCGCGACCAGCGCGCTCGACCAGCTCCAGCAGGCCGTCACGCAAGGCGCCCTGAACACGCTGAACGCGATGACGTTCTGGCTCAGACCCGACACCCCGGCCCTCGGCACGCAGCAGGGGGACACCTGGACGAACGGCGGCACCGTCGAGTTTCTGCAGAGCAACCTGCTCAGCGTCACGGCGGCCGTGTTCGCCGTTGCTGTGCTCGTGGCCGGCATGCGGATCGCCTGGGAGCAGCGGGCGCGACCGCTCCAGGACCTGCTCAAGGCCATCCTGACCTTCGTCGTGGTGGGAGCGGCTGGGACCGCCACGCTGCAGGTGCTGTCGTCGTGGTCGGACGGCTTCTCGGTCTACCTCCTCGATCAGGTGGCCGGCGGCGTGAAGCTGACGACGGCCTTCGGCGGCACGTCGCCCCATGAGCTGTTCGCCGCCGCGATGCCCGGGTTCGTGGCCATGATGACCGGCCTGGCCGTGATTGCCGCGTCGGCCGTCCAGATCGTCCTGATGCTGATCCGCTCGGCGATGCTTGTGCTCCTCGCGGGAGCGTTCCCCCTGGCCGCCGCCGCGACCAACACCGAGATCGGGCGCAATTGGTTCAAGAAGTTCTGCGGCTGGTCGTTGGCGTTCATCGCCTACAAACCCGCGGCCGCACTGGTCTACGCAGCGGCCATGAAGATGGGGCAGGAGCACCCCTCGAGCACGAGTGACGCCGTCGTGCGGGCGATGGGCGGCATGATGATGCTTCTGCTGGCGATCTTCGCGCTGCCGGCGCTGATGCGGTTCATGGTTCCCGTCACTGCGGCGGCGGCCGGTGGCAGCGCGGGCATGGGCAGCTCGCTCGCTGACCCGGGTGGGATGGCGACCGGCGCGATCAACATCGGCAGTTCCGGCGCGGGATTCGGCAGCGGCCGGGGTGCCGGCAGCTCCGCCGGGGCCTCCGGTGGCGGTGGTGGTGCGGGAGGTGGTGGTGCGGGAGGTGGCGCGACGGGTGCGCAGGCGGTCGGCGCGAAGGCAGCGGGGGCGAAGGCGGCCGGCGCGATCGCCGGCCCGGCGGGCATCGGCCTCGGGGCGGCGCGGAAGCTCGGCGGCAGCGTGGCCGGAGCGGCGGCACACTCGGCGGGTGAGTCCGGCGGCGGTGCGATCACCCCGCCCTCCGCCAGCGGGCCGATGGCCGGTCGCTCCGGCGCTCGGTCCGCGAGAGCCGGCCAGCGCGCCACCTCGAGCCAGTCCACGCAACACCGGACTCCAGAGCCCGCCGGCCCCTCCGGCGGTTGGTGACCGGACCAACTGAGAACATGCCCTGATGGACCGGTTGGCGTTGATCTCCGATGTGCACGGGAACCTGACCGCCTTGGAGGCGGTGCTGGCGGACATCTCGAGTCGGGGGATCACCCGGATCTTCAACCTCGGCGACTACGTCGGCAAGGGACCGCGGGGGCAGGCGGTGGTGGATCGGTGTCGCGAGGTCTGCGAGGTGAACATCCTCGGCAACTGGGACGACTTCCTGCCCGATCCCGAGCGCGTGCTGGACCGCGAAGGGCTGCGGTGGTGGAAGAAGGAGCTGCGGGAAGATCAGTGGGCCTGGCTGCGAGGACTCCCGTTCTGCCATGACTTCCTGATGAGCGGACGGCAGGTGCGGCTGTTCCACGCCTCGTCGACGAGCGTTCATCACCGGATCTCGTTCGATCACGACGAAGCGCAGTACCTCAGCATGTTCGAGAACACGCCGGCCACCGGGGACGGGCCGCGGCCGTCGGTGGTCGGGTACGGCGACATCCACGACGCGTACCTGGAGGAGGACCGCGGTCGGACGTTGTTCAACGCCGGTTCGGTCGGCAACAGCCTCGGTGACCCGACGCCGGTCTACGTGATCCTCGAAGGCGTCATGGACTCACCCGAGCCCGCGCCGCTCTCGATCCAGTTCGTCCGCGTGCCGTACGACGCCCGCGCCGAGCTGGCTGTGGCGCGGGAGCTGGGGATGCCGGAGCTCGACGGGTACGAGTCCGAGATCATCAACGGTGTCTACCGCACGGACTTCTACGAAGGCTCCGAGTTCGGCTACCACCGACGGTAGGAACGCAGCTTTCCACAGGGTTTTCCACAGGTGTGCATTGGGGGCCGTCAGCAACAATATGCTGCCTGTTCAGCTGCTCGTCACTTGACCAGCAGGGCCTCGGAGCCCACCGGCTTGTAGCCGGCCGCCAGGAAGGCACGCAGGGAGGCGGCGTTGCCCGGGGTGATCTGGGCCCAGATCGACGAGCCCGGTGGGATCAGGGCACGGGCGGCACGTGCGAGCCGGCGGCCCTGACCTTGGCCGTGGATCTGGTCGGGGAGCTCGATCGCGCACTCCAGACGCCCGGCGAGGCCGTGGCCGATGATGACGACGGAGCCGTGAAGGTCGCCGTACACCTGGACGTCGGTCCGGCACTCGAGCGCCCTCTCGACGCGGGGATGATCGTGGTCGGTGCGGACGGTGAGGCCCTCGATCGCGGCGGCGCGCTCGGCCGGGTCGGTGATGGCGGGGGCGAGGAGCATCGCGTCGTTCGAACTGACGTGGCGCTCGGTCAGGTCTGCCAGCGCGGTCAGGAACGGCGGGTTCGTCGGCGCGGCCAGATCGCCCGCCGGTACCTGCTCGGCCACCCACTCGGGGCTGACGTCGGCGGCGATCACGATGTGCCCGGTGAACGCGACCACCGCGGACTCACGCTCCGACGGTGCCGGTACGACACTGACGCCGAGGTCCGGGGCCGGGAAGACGCCGTTTTCGACGCCACGCAGAATGTCAGCAAGAGTTGTCATCACGAGCATTGTCGCGGAGATCCCGTGCACGCTCAGACACCACGGAGGCAGCACGATGCGGGAACCGCAGTTGGTGAAGGCCGAGGGGTTGCCGGACCGGGTCACGATCTACGAGGTCGGGCCGCGGGACGGGTTGCAGAACGAGTCGGCGATCGTCGACGTCGCCGTGAAGGCCGAGTTCATCCGGCGGCTGCTGGACGCGGGCCTGACCAGGGTCGAGACGACGAGTTTCGTGCACCCGAAGTGGGTCCCACAGTTGGCCGACGCAGCCGAGTTGCTCGAGCGGCTCGAGCTGCCGGACGGCGTCCGCGCCCCGGTCCTGGTCCCCAACGAGCGCGGCCTGGACCGTGCGCTGGCGGCCGATGTCGGTGAGATCGCGATCTTCGCGAGCGCGACGGAGACGTTCGCAACCAAGAACCTCAACTCCACCCTCGACGACCAGTTCGCGATGTTCACTCCGACCATCCAGCGCGCCCTGGCCGAAGGTCTGACCGTCCGCGGCTATGTGTCGATGTGCTACGGCGACCCGTGGGAGGGCGACGTACCGATCGACCAGGTCGTCAAGGTCGGCTCCCGACTGATCGACCTCGGCTGCCACGAACTCTCCCTGGGCGACACGATCGGCGTCGCGACACCCGGTCAGGTGACCGCGCTGATCACGGCGTTCGGTGAAGCCGGGGTGGGGGTCGACAAGTTGGCCGTCCACTTCCACGACACGTACGGCCAAGCCCTCGCCAACACCCTGACCGCCCTCCGCGCAGGCGTCACCACCGTCGACAGCTCCGCCGGCGGCCTCGGCGGCTGCCCGTACGCCGAGAGCGCGACCGGCAACCTCGCCACCGAAGATCTCCTCTGGCAACTCAACGGCCTGGGCATCCAGACCGGCGTCAACCTGGAGAAGCTGGTCGAGACGAGCGTGTGGATGGCCGGACAGCTGGGCAAGCCGTCACCGAGTCGCGTCGTCCAGGCCCTGGCCGGATAGGACCGGATACAAACTGTCGGTGGCACCCGTCAGGATGGCGGGGTGAGTGCGCAGCGGGCTGAGCTCGGGGAGTTCCTGAAGGCGCGGCGGGCGCGGGTGGCACCTGAGGACGTGGGGCTGCCCGGCGGCGGGCGTCGGCGTACGCCTGGGCTGCGGCGGGAGGAGCTGGCGCAGCTCGCGGGCGTCGGCGTGACTTGGTACACGTGGCTCGAGCAGGGCCGGCCGATCAACGCCAGCGGGCAGGTGCTGGACGCCGTCGCGACGACGCTCAAGCTCAGTCCGGTCGAGCGCGAGCATCTGTACCGGCTGGCCGAGGCGACCCCGGTCCGGCTGCCCGGTACGACGGATTGCGCGAGCGAGGCCGTCTTCATCGAGATCGTCGAGGCGCTCGACCCGCTGCCCGCGGTGATCACCAACACCCGGTTCGACATCGTCCGGGCGAACCGTGCGTACAACGATCTGTTCCACGACTGGCACCAGCTGCCCTGCATCCACAAGAACCTGCTCTGGTGCATCATCACCGAGCCGGCCGCCCGCGCCAAGCTGCTGAACTACGACACCGAAGTGCCGTACATCGTCGGTCGCCTCCGCTCGGCGTACGCCGAGCACATCGGCGACCCGGACTGGGAGACCGACCTCGAGCGCCTGCGCGCGATCAGCCCCGAGTTCGCGCAACTGTGGTCCCGCCACGAGGTCGCCGCCTGTACGCCGCGAGCGCGCCACATCGTCAACCCGGCCGTCGGCGAGCTGCACTTCACCGTCACCGAGCTCGCGATCCCGGCCCACCCGGACCTGGTTCTCTTCGTCGAAACGCCCGCCGACGAGGACACCCGCGCCAAGCTGCCGCTCACCCGCCGCCAGCCGGCCGGCCAGTCAGCCTAGGACCGCCCGGGTCCCGGCTCGATCGGGCGGCGGATCCTCCGGATCAGGCTCTTGTCCGCGAACTGACCCACCCGGTACGTCGACCAGCCGTCCACGCCGGCGCCAACCGCGCCGCCGAGCAGCGGGATCCGGCGGGTGATGGTGAGCGCCATCTTCTTGCCGCTGATGCGTGCGATCAGCTCGGCGACGACCTCGTTCGAGACGTGCCGGTCGAGATCCGGGTCGAACACCGGGGCGGTCGCGATCGCGAGCGGCGACGTCGGCAGGCTCGACTTCTTCAGCCGGTCGGCGACGCCTTCCTCGCCGAGCAGGCAGGTGATGACCGCGGTCCGGACGCGCGGATCGTCCAGGTCGTACCCACGCAGGTGTGCGATCGCGGCCACCATCCGGGCCTGGACGATCGCGATGCCGGTCAGGTTCGCCGGCAGGGAGACGGGGAGCGTGACGAGACCGCCGAGGCCGGTGGCGAAGCCCTGCACGCCGGCCAAGCGGATGTGCTGGTCGATCACCGCCTCGATGGCGAGCTGTGGGTCACCGCCGCACCGCTCGAGCTTGTTGTCCGCGATCCGCTCCGCGCCCGGGAACCGCTGGTACCCGTCGATCGCGATCTCGAGGATCTGGCGCAGCACACCGCCCGCTGCTGCCGGGGCGAACCTCTGGGCGGCGGGCGCGAGACTACTGGCGACGAACCTGGCTACTCCGGCCACGGTGCTCCTTCCCGCCCGGCCCACGCGTCAGAACCCGGACGTGCTTCAACTGTACGTGCCCGGTAGATCCTCGCCACTCGGGAGAAACCCTTGGTGTCCCCTAGGTGGATCGCCAGGCCATCACAATCGACGCCCCTGGCCGCGCGCCGCGTGACTCGGCGCCGATGGGCACATTGTGATGGCCTGGCGATCCGCATGGTCCAGGATGGTCCTGTGCCAGTTGAACCTGTCCCGTCCCAGTGGGACTTCCCGCCCGTGGGAGTTGCGGGGGCGAGTGATGTGGTCGCGGGCGGTGCGGACCTGGCGCCGGGGACCGTGCTGGCGGCGTACCGGCGGGGGCTGTTCCCGATGCCGGACCACCGCGGCTCGGTGTTGTGGTGGTCGCCGGTCGATCGGGGCGTGATCGACGTGGCCGGCTACGAGCCGTCCCGGTCGCTGCGGCGGGCCCGGGCGAAGTTCGAGATCCGGGTGAACACGGCGTTCGACCAGGTCATCCGTGCCTGTGCGGATCCGCGCCGGCCCGGTTCGTGGATCGACCGCGACATCATCGCGTCGTACACCGAGCTGCACCGGCTCGGCTGGGTGCATTCGGTCGAGGCCTGGGACGGCGACGAGCTGGCCGGTGGACTGTACGGCGTCGCGATCGGCGGGCTGTTCGCGGGCGAGTCGATGTTCCACCACAAGACCGACGGGTCGAAGGCGGCCGTCGCCGGGACGATCGAGTTGCTCGACGACGAGTACGCCGCGGACCGGGTCTTCGACATCCAGTGGGTCACCGACCACCTGGCCACCCTCGGCGCGGTGTCGATCCCCCGGGAGACCTACGTACGCCGGATCGCGCGCGCGGTCGACGTACCGCTGCCGAAGGCGTTCATGTGAGCCCCACGAACGCGGCCATCTGGCGTGACGTCGACTCGTAGAACTCGTCCGCGGGGTCCATCGAGCCGACCAGCTGACCGAACAGCTCGAAGCTGATCATGCCGAAGAGCTGGGTCCACACGATCACGGTCCGGAGCAGGACCGCCGTCGGGACCCCGGGCGCCAGTTCGACGAGGACACCCACCTGCTGGCCCAGTAGTCCCGAAGGCTCCGGTGCGTCGGACGGCGGCCTCAGACGACCCGATGCCTGGGCGCGCTGCAACAGGCCGAGGAGCAGTAGCGGGACCCGCACGGCAGGCTCCACCGTCGTTTGGGGCGCCTTGTAGCCGCTGATCGGTGACCCGTAGATCAGCGCGTACTCGTGCGGATGAGCGCGCGCCCAGTCCCGGACGGCCGCGTAGATCGCGACCCATTCCGCGAGCAGATCGTCCCCGTCGGCCGCACCCTCCGCGGCCGTGCCGAGGGCGTCGTACGCGTCGATGATCAGCGCGGTCAGCAGGTCGTCGCGGCTCGGGAAGTACCGGTACAGCGCCGAGGAGACCATGCCGAGCTCGCGAGAGACCGCGCGCAGCGACAGCGCCTCCGCCCCGACGGTCGCGAGCTGCCGGCGAGCGGCGCTCTTGATCTCCTCGGTCAGCTCGGCCCGGGCGCGTTCACGGGCAGTACGTCCGGCGTTCATGCAGCCAGTGTGCCACAGAATCGAGAGCAGTGCTCTTGACAGTGAGCATCGATCTGATGTTCACTGATCACAACAGAGAGCACCGCTCTCGCAAACGACCAGGAGTCTCAGATGACCGAGTACAAGCAGACCTACGACAGCAAGCGCGTCATCACCGCCTCCGAGGGCAGCATGCGGGTCTTCAACAAGATCGTCGCCCGCCTGACGAAGCTGGGTCTGAGCCTGATGGGCAGCCGGGTCCTCTCGGTCCAGGGCCGCAAGTCCGGCGAGTGGCGCAGCACCCCGGTGAACCTGCTGATCGTCGACGGCCGGCGCTACCTGGTCGCACCGCGCGGCCACACCCAGTGGGTGAAGAACCTCCGCGCCAGCGGCACCGGTCGCCTGCAGCTCGGCGGCAAGGTCGGGACCTTCCACGCCGAGGAGCTCGCCGACGCCGACAAGATCCCCGCCCTCCGGATGTACCTGAAGAAGTGGGCCTGGGAGGTCGGCGCCTTCTTCGGCGGCGACGTCTCGAAGAACTCCCCCGACGAGGTCCTGCACCACATCGCTCCCGGCGTCCCCGTCTTCAAGATCAGCTAGTGGTACGACGCAGCCTGGATGCGGTACAGCTCGGCGTACTGCCCGCCGCGGGCGATCAGCTCGTCGTGGGTCCCGGTCTCGACCATGCGGGCGCCGTCCAGGACCACGATCAGGTCGGCCATCCGCACCGTCGAGAACCGGTGTGAGACCAGGATCGTGACCCGGCCGTCCGTGCCGTCTGTGCTGTCCTTGGCCGCCGCGGCGTACCGCTCGAAGAGCGCGTGCTCGGTCTCGGCGTCCAGCGCAGCGGTCGGCTCGTCGAGCACGAGCAGCAGCGGCCGGTCCCGCATGAAGCCACGCGCCAGCGCGAGCTTCTGCCACTGCCCGAAGCTGATCTCCGCTCCGTCGGGCCAGGTGGAACCGAGCTGGGTGTCCAGCCCGGACTCGAGCCGCTCCAGAACGTCCTCGGCACCGGCCCGCCCGACCGCAGTCGTGACAGCCGGTACGTCGTCCAGCCGCGGCAGATCCCCCAGCCCGACGCTGTGCGCCGCGCGGAACTCGAACCGGAAGAAGTCCTGGAACGCGCCCGCGATCTTCTGCCGCCACGCTTCGGCCGGTATCCGGTCCAGCGGCTGATCGTCCAGCAGCACGCGTCCGCTGGTCGGCTCGTACAGCTTGCAGATCAGCTTCACCAGGGTCGACTTGCCGGCACCGTTCTCGCCGACGACCGCGATCACCTTGCCTGCCGGCAGCCGCAGGTTGACGTCCTCCAGCGCCGGCCGGTCGGACCCGGCGTACGTGAACGAGACGTGCTCCAACCGGATGCCGTCGGTGAGCCGCTCGGGCGCGGGGAGATCGGTGGCGCGGTCGAACGAGGCCGCGTAGTTCTCCAGCCAGACCAGCCGCCGCGATCCGTCCAGCCAGATCCCGCGCAGGAAGCCGATCTCGCCGACGGTCGCCCCGATGTACGACGACAGGCGCGCGCCGGCCGCGAGGATGAGCAGCACGTTGCCGACCGAGCCGTGCGGTCCGGCCGCGACGAACAGCACCGCGCCGACGTACGCCGTGCCGAAGATCGCCCAGGCCACGGCATGCCAGGCCGCGCTGACCCATCGGGCGGTGGCCATCGGCTTGTACCACTGCTCCCACTCGCGGCGCCGGTTCGCGACGAGGTCGGCCCCGATCCCGATGACCCGGACCTCCTTGCCGGGGGCGCTCGTGGTTGCAGTCTTGAACAGGTGCTCGGCGAGGCGATAGTGGGCGGCGTACTGCTCCTCGACCTGCCGCTCGACGCCGGGACGCCAGCTGGAGCTGATGACCGTCGGCAGCGCGAAGACCAGCAGGAGCGCAAGGATCGGCTGGATCGACATCAGCAGCAGGACGGTCACGACGAGCCGGAGGATCCAGCCGCAGGTCGAGAACAGCGACATGTACATGTGGTCGAGCACGAACACCTGTTTGCGCAGTACGGACAGGCGGTCCAGGTAGTCGCGGCGTTCGTGGTGCTCGACGGTGGCGACGGACGCCTGCAGTCGCGCGACATGGGCCTCGAGCATGATCGTCACCCGATCCCGGAACCGCCGGGAGATGCGGGTCGACAGCGTCCGCAGGAACCAGGTCGCCGTCACGGACAGGGCCAATCCGCCGGCGGCGAGCAAAGTGGCTCTGCGGTCGTCCTGCAGTACGCCGTCGGCGAGGACCTTGAGCCACAACGCCAGCAAGGCGTCGGGGACCGCAGCGATCAGTGTCATCAGGAAGGCCGCGAGCAGCAGCCACGGCTCGTGCTGATAGCCGAGCTTGCAGAGCCGCCACATCGCGGGGATTGCCCTGGGGAGATCGTCAGAGCGTGTCATAGCTCATCCCTTCCTCGTCGACCTCAGCCGTGAAGCGCTTGGCCTGCAGGTCGAACATCGTCCGATACCGCCCGCCGAGGGCCATCAGCTCGTCGTGGCTGCCGAGCTCGACGACGCGGCCCTGCTCCAGGACGCAGATCCGGTCGGCATGCCGGACCGTCGAGAACCGGTGCGAGATGAGGATCGTGGTGACGTCGCGGGTCGCGGTCAGGATCCGGTCGAAGATCGCCGCCTCACCGCGAACATCCAGCTGGGCCGTCGGTTCGTCGAGGAGCACGAGGCCGGCGCCCTGCCGCACTGCGCAGAGCGCCCGCGCCAACGCGACGCGCTGCCATTGCCCGCCGGAGAGATCGGTGCCGTCGCCGTACCCGGTCGCCAGTCGGGTGTCCAGGTCGGCCAGGTCGGCGGCGCCGGCGTCCACGAGGGCGGCCCGGATGTCGTCGTCGGGAGCACCGCCCGGGGCGACGTTGTCGCGCAAGGGCAGCTCGAGCTTCAGGAAGTCCTGGAAGACCGCGGCGACCCGCGTCCGCCAGGCATCGACATCGAGGTCCCGCAGGTCGGCGCCGTCGACCCGGATCGTGCCGTCGTCGGGGTCGTACAACCGGCACAGCAGCTTGGCCAGCGTGGTCTTGCCTGCGCCGTTCTGCCCGACCACAGCCAGCGACGACCCGGCCGGAACGGTCAGATCGAGCCCGTCGAAGACCGGCCGCGCAGCCTGTGGATAACGGAATCTCAGCCCGCGGAGATCGATCCCGACCGCGCCGCGGCGTACCTCTTGGTGGCCCGGTGACAGCGCGCCGGCCGGCGCCATCGCGGGCTCCAGGCGCTGGACGGCGGCGACCGGGGCGGCTGCTCCGTCGAGCGCCCAGTTCAGCCCGCCGAACGCGATCATGCCGACGCCGATCGCGACCTGCGCGAACACCACCAGCCGGTCGAGCTCCAACCGGCCGTCGATCGCCGCTGCACCGAGAGACCAGAAGACGACGCCGTTGGCCACGGCGATGATCAGGAGGCTCCAGATCATTGGCCGCTCCCGCAAACGGGTAGCGGCGTACTGCAACTCGAACAGCCGGCGGCGTCGCTCGGTGAAACGCTGCACGGTCCAGTCGGCGAGGCCGAACAGCCGTAGCTCCTTCGCGGGGTCCGGCTCGACGGCCAACTCGTACGCGTACTTGGCGTGCCGCTGCGCCGATCGGACCTCGGCCGTGTTCCGGTCCTTCCAGACGCCGCTCTCCCGGAGCAGCCAGTGCGTCGCCGTCCACGCGACGAGCAGCAGCAACGGCGCCCACCAGCTGAACCCGAACAGCACCACGGCGGACGCGAAACCGCCGACCAGCTCGACCAGACTGCCCGCGACGAAGTCGACGTTCAGATACATCGGCGGCCCGGTCTGCCCGTGGTCGAACTCCCGGGCAACGGTCAGATCCTCACTCAGCTCCGGATCCTCGAGATGCCCGATACCGGGCGGCCCGACGCACGCCTCGGCGAGCCGGTCGTTCAGGTACGCCGACACGCGATTCCCCAGGTTGGCGCTGACCGCCTGATGCACCGGCGTCAACACCTGCAGCAAGATGAACGTCACGCCCATCAAACTCAACGGCCCCGCCAGCGCATCACCATGCTGCACCGCGCCGACCACCAACCCCATCGCGATCGCGAACACCGCCGGCAAGGCCCCGCGCGCCAGCAGCAGCACCCACCAAGCCGCGGCCAACCGCGAATCAGCCCGCGGCAGCACCCCGAAGAACTGCCACTCAGGTCGCCGCCGCAGCCGTTTCACCATCCCCTCACCATGTCACCACCCGCCGACCAATTTCTTGAACATTTGCCGGATCACTCCTCGGTGGTGAGCTCTGCCTCCAGCTCGGCGACGCTCGGCAGCGCGGACTGGAATTCGTCGGGGAGTGAGCTGTTGATCGCGTCCGTCCACTCCGCCACACCGATCGGCGCCTTGAATCCCTTCAGCGCGTACTCCGCGACAACCTTCTTCTTGTTCCGGCAGAGCAGAAGACCGATGGTCGGCTTGTCGCCCTCCTTCGCGAGTACGTCGTCCACCACGGCCATGTAGAGACCGAGCTGACCCAGGAACGCCGCGTTGAACTTCACCGCTTTCAGCTCGACGACGACATAGCAACGCAGTTCGAGGTGGTAGAAGAGCAGGTCGCAGAAGAACTCCTCGCCGTCCAGTTCGAGCCGGACCTGCTGGCCGACGAACGCGAAACCTTGGCCGAGCTCGATCAAGAACTTTCCGACGTGCTCGACAAGCTTCTGTTCCAGCTCGCGTTCGCGCCAGCCTTCGGTGCTGCCGAGGAAGTCGAAGAGGTACGGATCGCAGGTCGCCTGCTGGGCGAGATCCGACCGCTCCGGCGGCATCGCGGTGGCGAAGTTGGTCACGGCTTTCCCGGCGCGCTCGTGGAACCGAGCGTCGATGTGCAACGCGAGCACGTCACGGCTCCACCCACGCTCGACCGCGGCTGCGGCGTACCAAAGCCGGAGCTCGGCCTCGTCGAGCTTGTCGAGCAAGGCGACATGGTGACGCCAGGGCAATTGTGCAACGGTGCGTTGCACAAATGCCGGGTCGGGCCAGGCGGCGGCGAAGGCTCGCATGTATTTGAGGTTGCGGGGTGAGTAGCCGGTCGTGCCAGGGAAGCGGGACTTGAGGTCGGTGGAGAGCCGGTCGACCACCTTGCTGCCCCAGCCTTCCTCGTGCTGGCGGTTGAGGATCTCCTGGCCGATCGACCAGTAACTCGCGAGCATCTCCTGGTTCGCGGCGGTGACGGCACGTCGGTGCCCAGTGGCTACGTGCGTGGAGATGCGGTCGAGCAGGTCCGGGTACCAGTCGGGGAGGGAGGATCGGGCGGGGGCGCTCTCGAAGCGCGGCTTGTCGTTCATGGCAGCAACGCTTTCGCGGCGACACCCCGAAAACCGAGGGCCTTTCCGGGGCATCGCGGGGCAACCTGGGGCATCTCGGGGCAGCGTGGGGCAGATTCGGTCCGGGCGCTGCGAAGATGGCTGGATGATGACTCCGGAGCTGGTGAATGCGGCGCCTAAGGTTCTTTTGCATGATCATCTTGATGGGGGCCTGAGGCCGGAGACGGTGTTGGAGTTGGCGGGGGAGATCGGGCATGCGTTGCCGCGGGCGGAAGCGCCTGAGCTGGGGGCGTGGTTCGTCGAGTCGGCGGACTCCGGGTCGCTGGAGCGGTATTTGGAGACGTTTGATCACACGGTCGCGGTGATGCAGACGGCTGAGGCGATCAAGCGGGTGGCCAGTGAGTGCGTGCAGGATCTGGCGGCGGACGGTGTGGTGTACGCCGAGGTTCGGTACGCGCCGGAGCAGCATCTGACGCTGGGGCTCACGCTCGAGCAGGTTGTGGATGCGGTGCGGGAAGGGTTCGAGCACGGGATGGCGGTGGCTGAGCGGCCGATCGTGGCTCGGCAGCTGTTGACCGCGATGCGGCACAAGGCGCGGTCGATGGAGATCGCCGAGCTGGCAGTCGCGTACCGCGATGCCGGCGTGGTCGGGTTCGACATCGCCGGTGCCGAGGCGGGCTACCCTCCCACCCGGCACCTGGACGCGTTCGAGTACCTGCAGCGCGAGAACGCCCACTTCACCATCCACGCGGGCGAGGCGTTCGGCCTCCCGTCGATCTGGCAGGCGATCCAGTGGTGCGGCGCGGACCGGCTCGGTCACGGCGTACGGATCATCGACGACATCACGCACGAGGGCGACAAGATCGAGCTCGGCCGGCTCGCGGCGTATGTCCGGGACCGGCGGATCCCCCTCGAGATGTGCCCGAGCTCCAACCTGCAGACCGGCGCGGCCACGTCGATCGCCGAGCACCCGATCGGCCTGCTCGCCAAGCTCCGCTTCCGCGTCACCGTCAACACCGACAACCGCCTGATGAGCGGTACGTCGATGAGCCGCGAGCTCGCCCTGCTCGCGGAGGCGTTCGACTACGGGCTGGCGGACTTCCGCTGGTTCGCGATCAACGCGATGAAGTCCGCCTTCATCCCCTTCGACGAACGCCTCGCGATCATCGACAACGTGATCAAGCCTTGGTACGCAGCAAACTGAAGGAAGGACAGAGAAGGAGGGGCGGAGTCCGCATCAAACTGATCGCTGGTACGTCCGGAAGGCCCGGGTAGAAAGCCAGCCGACGATCAGCGTGAAGGCCACTAAATACGCGCAATGCCGTCCCACCGAGGACCAGTCCGGGGCCGCTGCCAAGGACTCGCGGGCGGCGATCGTCGCCCAGTCGACCGGGTTGAAGCGGGCCGCGACGTTGACCCAGTGCGGCGCCACCGCGGGGTCGATCATGATCGAGGACATGAACGTCAGCGGCAGCGAGACGAACTGCGAGATGCCGATCAGCGCCTCCTGCTGACGGGTGAGCAGGGCGACGGCGTTCGACAGCGATCCGAACGCGGTCCCGACCAGCATCGACGCGACGATCGTGATCAGGTAACCGCCGGCGCCACCGTCGTACCGCGCGCCCGCGGCGATCCCGATCGCGAACACCAGGATCGTCTGGATCAACGTCGTCGACGCATTGCTGAGCAACTGCCCCGCCATCAGCCCACCGCGGCTCACCGGCGAGGCCAGCAGCCGGTCCATCACGCCGCGCTCCATGTCCTGGATGAACGCCGTACCGCTCCAGCCGCTGGTCATCAACGCGGTCATCATCACGATCCCCGGCGTCAGGAAGGCGATGTACGACGAGTCGCCGAACCCCGGGATGTGCACGACACCCTGGAACAGCTGCCCGAACAACAGCAACCAGATCGCCGGCTGGATCAACGTGAACGCGATCAACGCCGGCTGCCGGTACGACGCCCGCGTCCACCGGCCAAATACCAATCCCGTGTGTGAAAAGGACATCACGCAGCCTCCTCGGCAACCTTGAACGAGCGACCGGTGTGCTGCAGGTACACATCATCCAGCGAAGGACGCGACACCGTCACCGCAACCACCGGAATCGCCTTGTCTTCAAGGACTCCCAGTACGGCGGGAACCGCAGTCGCACCGTGATCCACCCGGGCCCGCAAAGTGTTGCCCTCGACAACGATCTCGCCGACACCGGACAACTGCCGCAACAACGCGCGCACATCGCCGTCGGTATCGGGATCGACCAGCTCCACCTGCACCGAGTCACCGCGCAAAGCGGACTTCAAGGCTTCCGGGGTGCCCTCGGCAACGACCTTGCCGTGGTCGACGATCGCGAGCTGACCCGCCAGCCGATCAGCCTCCTCCAGGTAGTGCGTCGTGAGCAACACGGTCAGACCCTCCTGGCCGGACAGTCGCAGTACTTCGTTCCACAGATCGGCGCGTGCGTCCGGGTCGAGTCCGGTCGTCGGCTCGTCGAGGAACAGCACGCGAGGCTGGTGGACCAGACCGAGCGCGACGTCCAGCTTGCGCTGCATGCCGCCGGAGTACGTCTTCACCGCTCGGCCGCCGTGCTCGGCCAGGCCGAACCGCTCCAGCAACTCCGTCGCCCGGCGAACCGCCGCCTGCCGGGACAGACCGAAGATCCGCCCGCTCAGGACCAGGTTCTCGAGACCGGTCGCCATCGGGTCCGAGCTGGGCTTCTGCGGGACGTACCCGATCGCGTGCCGAACGCGGTCCTGCTCGCGACCAACGTCGTACCCGGCGACGCGCGCCGTACCGGAGTCGGCCCGGGACAGCGTGGTGAGGATCTTGACGGTGGTGGACTTGCCGGCGCCGTTCGGTCCGAGTAGGCCGAGGACGACCCCCTCCGGGACGCTGACGCTCAGACCGTCGAGCGCGCGGAGTGGAGGGTTCTTCCGGCCGGCCGGGTACGTCTTGACCAGATCGACCGCTTCGAGGGCATGCGTAGCCATTCAGGTGACTCCCTTGTGTGCTGGGAGCCGGTCCGGGCTGGCTATCCTGATGGATGCGCCTTGGGTGCCAGGTCTTCGGACCGACTCGAGGAACCGCGGCCCTCGACTCCTGGTGTTGCCGCACCGTGGGTCGAGGGCCGCATCTATTGGGCTTCCGGTGGAATCGCCTTCATCCAGGCGAACTCCTGACCGAAGTACTTGACCGGATCCTTCAACTGCTCGGCCGGACTGACCCCCTCCTCCAGGAAGTGCTTCCAGGCCCGTCGCCAGAACACGGCGCCGCCGAGCGAGTCCGTCCGGATCTCCTCGGTCAGCTGGTGGACGTACGCCGACTCCGCCTGGAGCAGAGCCAGCCGGAACTCCGACTCGACCCAGAAGATCCGCGGGAACTCCATCGCCGTCATGTGCTCGTGCAGCGCGGTCATCTCCTTGATCTCCGCATCGACCGCCGCCAGCCGCTGCTCGAGCAGCTCGATGGCACGATCCGGCGGCAGGCCGGGCAGATACGCGAGGCCGGCCTCCAGCGGATGGAACTCGCGCGACGGCGTACCGACCAGCTCGCTCAGCCAGTCGCCGAACTCGGCCGACCCGGCGTCGGTGATCTGGTACACGGTCCGCTCCGGCCGGTTGCCCTCCCGGACCGTCTCCAGCGCCTCGATGAAGCCGTGCTTCTCCAGCGCCGACACGACCGAGTAGAGCGAGCCGTAGTTGACCTTGATGCTCTGGTCCTTGCCGCGGGCGCGGAGCATCGTGGAGATCTCGTAGGGGTGCATCGGCCGCTCGCTGAGACTCCCGAGCACGGCAAACGCCAGCGGATTGCCGACCTTGCGCCTGGCCATGGAGCCTCCTCGATCTCGATTACTCGAAATCGAGTATTAGATGCCGAATATCCGGTGTCAAGTATTCAGCCAGGCAAATGCGCGAGCCCCGAGCCCACGCACCCGGAGCCCACGCACCCCGAGCGCCGCCAACGCGCGGTACGCCGGTTCCTCGACGTACTTCGTCAGCAGCCAGGCCAGCGCGACCACACCGATGACCGCGCCGGCCATCTGGGTGAGCCGGTCCGCTCCGAGCTCCATCAGGCGGTACGCGATCAGGTAGCCGACCACCTGGTTGAGCAGGTACAGCCCGAACGAGATCCGGGCCAGGAACTGGATCGGACGCTGGAACCGGGTGAACGCAGTCCAGTCCGGCCCTCGCGCCGCGCCGGCGACGAAGACGAGCAGCAGTCCGATGCCCAACGAGGACGGGAGGTCTGCGGTGTGGGCGTGCTGGGCGAAGACCGTCGCCGCGAGCAGCGCGCCGAGGTGCAGTACGCCGATCCGCCGCTGCGACCAGAGCCAGATCGCGATGCCGATCGCGAACAGTTGCAGGCGATGCAGCCCGAGACCGTTCCAGGTCTGCTGGACCCAGAGCGGGCTGTGGCCGATCCGGTCGTTCCACTGCAGTGCCACCGGGGCGATGATCATGATCCAGAGCATCGTGGTGATCCGCGGTCCGATGCCGCGCGGCCACAGCAGAGCGGCCGCGGCGAAGGCCATCAGTTGGAGCGGCAGCGTCCAGTACGAGCCGTCGATGAGCTGGATGCTCGAGTCGAACGACGCCGCCAGCGTCAGGTTGCCCCACAGGTCGCGCCGAGTCGGCAGGATCCAATTGCTGGGCCCGAACAGCACCACGGCCGTGTACGTGAACAGCACAGCGACCAGGTACGGCGGGAGCACCCGGCAGACGCGCCGCCACAACCAGCGCGAGGTCGATCCCTTCCGGATCGTCACGCAGACGAAGTACGCGCTGATCACCAGCAGGATGCTGGCCCCGACCTGGAACGGGTACCGACCGAGCGGTGCGCCGAGCTCTGGGTGGAGGAACGGGCCCTGGTACGTGACGTGGGTGAAGATCACCGCGAGCACCGACACGACGCGAACCACGTCCCAGCTCAACCTGCGTTTCGAGTCACTCACTGCTCCCGACCCTAGCCAGGGCGTGGGGTGCGGACGCAAATCGAACGGGCCGCACGTGTGCGGTGTCACGTTCTCCGGTCAGAGCGGCTTGACCCAGCGGGACCACGCGGGCTGCGGCGCGTATCCGGCGGTCGACCAGACCCGGTGGGCCGGCTCGTTGTCGTCGAGCACCATCGCGTCGGCGCGCGTCCCGCCGTACGAAGCGAAGCGTGCCCCGGCCCGGATGACCAGCTCGCGGCCGATCAGCCGCAGTACGGCGTTGCGGTAGGCAACCATCAGCTGGCGGTCTGGAACGTACGGCGGTAATCCTGTGGCGGCACGCCCACCACTCTGCGGAAGTGATGCCGCAGCAGCGCTGCCGTCCCGAATCCTGACTCGGACGCGATCTGCTCGATGCCCATCCGGGTCTGCTCGAGCAGGGTGCGGGCGCGCAGTACGCGCTGGGTGGTGACCCACTTCAGCGGCGTGGTCCCGGTCTCGGCCACGAAACGGCGGGCGAAGGTGCGCTCGGACATCTGCGCGCGCCGGGCCAGCGCGGGCACGGTGTGATCGATGCTGATGTTGTCGACCATCCAGTCGAGCACCGGCTGCAGGCTCTCCCCGGACGACTCCGGCACCGGTACGTCGACGTACTGCCGCTGGCCGCCGTCGCGTTGCGGCGGGACCACCATCCGGCGGGCGATCCGGGTCGCGACCGCGCTGCCGAGCTCGCGCCGGACCAGGTGCAGGCAGGCGTCGATGCCGGCCGCCGTACCGGCGCTGGTGATGATGTTGCCGTCGTCGACGAACAGCACGTCCGGGTCGACCTTCGCGGTTGGGTACTGCTGCTGGAACCCCTCGGTGTAGCGCCAGTGCGTAGTGCACGGCCGGCCGTCGAGCAGTCCGGCCGCGCCGAGGACGTACACCCCGGAACACACGGTCAGCAGGATCGCCCCGCGGGCCTCGGCCCGTCGGAGTGCGTCCAGCACACGCTCGTCGTACTCGAGCCGCCGGGTGGTGGCCGGGATGCCGATCAGGTCGGCGTCCTCGAGCTCCTCCAGCCCGTACGGCGCGATCACTTGCGAATGGGTGCTCGTCTCCATCGACTTCCCCGGCGTGGTCGAGCACACCTTGAAGTCGAACGGTGGCACACCGTCGTCGGTGCGATCCAGTCCGAAGACCTCGGCCAGTACGCCGAACTCGAACAGGGCGACGTCCTCCATCAGCACAACCGCGACCTTTTGCAGCATGCCGCCAGTATGGCAGGAATTTGTCGAACTATGTCAATAGTGCCACTGGTGGCAGGATCTGAATGGTAGAATCATTACTGCCATGACCGGATACGTAGTTCTCGTAGTACTCGTGCTGGCTGTGATCGCAGCTCTGGAGATCAGCAACAGGCGCCACTCGACCGGTCCGGCGGCCGGCCCGAAGGGCACCTGGGTCGCCGACGACCGCGACGTGGCCCGGACCAAGCTCGACCTGCTCGCGCTCGGCGCAGCGGCCAAGCCCTTTGCCCACAAGCCCCTTTCGACCACCGGATCCGTGCACGCGATCCGGCTGCACAGCACCCACGGCCGTCACGCGGCCTGATCGACCTTTCGCCAGCTGGGGGCGGTCGCGTTCGTGGCCGCCCGCAGTGCTCCTTCGACCGGGCCGTAGCGGAAGGTGCTGAGCCAGAAGTGGCTCAGGATCACCTGCAGGACGAAGATCCCGACCGCGAAGCCGATGGTCTCCAGTGGCGACACCTGACCCACCAGGCCGAACCCGACGCCGGTGAAGATCAGCAGTGTCGCCACTGACTGTCCCAGGTAGTTCGACAACGCCATGCGGCCGGCCGGTGCCAGTAGCCGGCGGATGTCCTCGCCGCGATCGGTGTGCATGAACCGCAGCAGCGATGCGACGTACGCGGCCGTCAGGAACGGTGCGGTCATCACGCTGATCAGTACGCCGCTGGTGTCGCCGTTGCCGCCGAGCGACGCGTAGTACAAGCCGCCGGTGATCCCTACGGTGAAGCCGACGAGTTGGATGAGCCGTAGTGCCGCCTCGGTGCCGTTGAGGTTCTTCAGCAGGCGGCGCCGTCCGACCACCATGCCGACCAGGAACGCGGCCAGGGTGGTCGGGCCTTGCACCGTCAGCAGCGACAGGCCGTACGTCGGCAGTGCGCGTACGTGCTCGCCGATGACCTCGCTGAACGAGCCGGCCAGGTTCGCGGTGGTCTGCTGCGCGGCGGCGACCGCAGTACTCGGGTCGAGGATCGCTGAGGTGTCCAGGAACAGCGCTGCGACTGCCAGCGTGACGAACAGGTACGCGTAGATCGCTCCGGCGACCAGGAGCGCCGTACGGTCCTTGACGCGGCGCATGCCGAGCAGGACCAGGCCGATGATCGCGTACACGCTGAGGATGTCGCCGGTGATCAGGAAGACGCCGTGCAGTACGCCGATCACGAACAGGCCGCCCAGCCGCCGCAGCATCCGCGGCCGGAACGCTGCGCCCGCTCGCTGCGCCGCCTCCATCTGCAGTTGGAAGCTGTACCCGAACAGGAACGAGAACAGCAGGTAGAACTTCATGTCCACGAAGGCCATGGAGAGCCAGCGCAGCGTCTGGTCGAGCCAGGAGTTGTACGCCGGGTCGTCCGCGACGTGGATCGGGAACCCGGATGCGGCGAAGGTGATGTTCACGACCAAGATGCCCAGGAGGGCGAAACCACGCAGCGCGTCGATGTCCTGAATGCGCGTCCGATCCAGTACCTGGCTCATGCCCTCCAGCACACCAGCACAGCCCCCCGGGCACAGTCGCGCTGAATCCCGTCCGGGGGTAGAGCTAGCCCTACCCCGAATACCCTCGGACCCGTGACTGACTATCGGGACGTCAACCGGGCCAACTGGGACGAGCGGGTGCCGGCGCACGTGGCGTCGCCCAGCTACCACGTGGAGCAGTTCCTCTCGGACCCCTCGTACCTGAGTGAGGTGGTCCGGTTCGACCGGCCGCGGCTCGGCGACGTCAGCGGACTGCGCGGCGTACACCTGCAGTGCCACATCGGCACGGACACCGTGTCGTTGGCGCGGCTGGGTGCGCGTATGAGCGGGCTCGACTTCTCACCGGCGGCGGTCGAGCAGGCTCAGTCGATGGCGGAGCGGCTCGGGTTGGCGATGGACTTCCAGGTGGCCGACGTGTACGACGCGGTGGAGGTGCTCGGCGCGGCGTCGTACGACTTCGTTTACACCGGGATCGGGGCGCTGTGCTGGCTGCCCGATATCCAGCGGTGGGCGCAGGTGGTCGCCGGATTGCTGAAGCCTGGCGGACGGCTCTTCCTCCGTGAGGGGCATCCGATGCTGTGGGCGCTGGACGCCGGCACGGAGGTCCCCGAGGTGCGCTTCCCGTACTTCGAGACCGCGGAGGCGATCGTGTGGGACGAGGGCGGCACGTACGTCGAGACCGAGGTCGAGTTCGCCACCACTGTCACGCACGAGTGGAACCACGGGCTCGGCGAGATCATCACCGCGGTACAGCAGGCCGGGCTCGTGTTCGACTCACTCACCGAACACGACAGCGCACCCTGGAACGCCCTCCCCGGCCTCATGACCGAGGACGGCGACGGTGAGTGGCGCCTCACGGAGAATCCGCACCATCTGGCCGCCACCTACACCCTCCAGGCGCACAAACCTGCCCGGTAACCAGGCTCAGTGAGCGCGGCGCTGCTGGACCTTCTGGAATGCTTCCTTGATCTTCTGCTGGTTCTCCGGCTTGCTCAGCTCACGCTGCGCAACCTGCACCAACTTGGCGACGACAGCGCCCTTCACCAACGTCTTAACAAACCCCATCAGGGCCTCCCAAACTCTGTTGCCCCCGACGCTACCGTCCGCCACAACCCCCTTCCATGGGTGATCCGCCGGAACTGTCCCTGGCGTCAGGCACACTAGGAGGGTGCCTGAGTTGCCGGAGGTGGAGTCGCTGGCCGCGTTTTTGCGGGAGCGGGCGGTGGGGCATGCGTTCGTGCGCGCTGACATCACGGCTATCAGTGCGCTGAAGACGTATGACCCGCCGGTGTCTGCGATGGTCGGGTTGCTGATCGACGACGTGCAGCGGCACGGGAAGTTCCTGGATATCTCCGCGCAGGGCGTGCACCTGGTGATCCATCTGGCCCGCGCCGGCTGGCTCCGGTGGAAAGACGAGCAGAACACCGGACTCGTGCGACCGGGGAAGGGCCCGATCGCGCTCCGGACCGTGCTCGACGACGGGTCAGGGTTCGACCTGACCGAGGCCGGGACGCAGAAGAAGCTCGCGGTGTACGTCGTGCGCGACGTCGACGAGGTCCCCGGGATCGCGCGGCTCGGGCCGGATCCGTTCACGCTGTCGCTCGAGGACTTCAGCGACATCCTCAAGCGCCAGGGCCGGGTCCAGCTCAAGGGCGTCCTGCGGAGCCAGTCGGTGATCGCCGGCATCGGCAACGCGTACTCCGACGAGATCCTGCACGTCGCGAAGATGAGCCCGTTCAAACCGGCGTCGAACTTGTCCGAGG
Source organism: Kribbella sp. NPDC051586 (assembly GCF_044453965.1). NCBI lineage: Bacteria > Bacillati > Actinomycetota > Actinomycetes > Propionibacteriales > Kribbellaceae > Kribbella > Kribbella sp. NPDC051586. Next base: position 1,511,623 of record NZ_JBITDF010000001.1, read on the forward strand.
ACGAGCTCAGGACCCTGTACGACGCGATGCGCGAGACCCTCCAGGACGCGGTCGACCGCTCCGCCGGCCTCGCCGTACAGGACCTGAAGTCGGAGAAGAAGTCCGGCCTGCGCGTCCACGGCCGCAAGGGCGAGAAATGCCCGATCTGCGGCGACATCGTCCGCGAGGTCAGCTTCGCCGACTCCTCCCTGCAGTACTGCGCCACCTGCCAAACCGGCGGCAAGCCCCTCGCCGACCGCCGGTTGTCCAAGCTGCTCAAGTAGTCATCTGGTCGAACATGGTCTTCACGTCGGGCGTGTTCGGGGTCGACAGCAGGGTCGGGGTGCCGCTTGTCGTGCGGCGTGAAGTCACCGCGAAGACGTAGCCGAGGTTGGCGTCGATGCGGTCCTTGAGCCAGGGGCCGCCGCTGGCGCCGCCGTTCATCGAGCAGGTCAGGGCCGCGTCCGCGCCCCACGCGTACGTGTCGCCGTCGCAGTAGTACGGCACCTCGCCGTTGTACGGCGGCTCGGCCGGCCAGCCCCAGATCCGCGTGCCGGGCTGGCTCTGGCTGTTGCCCCAGACCAGTCCGTTCCCGCCTACCGCGTCGATCAGGTTCGCGCCGTTGCGCTGCTGCAGCGTGACGAACGCCTGGTCGTGGGTGAAGTCGCTGCTGTTGATCCAGGAGTCGAACGCGCGCGCCTGACTCCAGTTCCACAGGCCGTACCCGGACTGCCCGTTGTAGTACGCCGGCGCGAAAACGATGTTCGAGTGCCACGCACCACCGGCGCCGCTGTGCACGCAGTGTCCCGCGGTGATGATCAGGTTCTTGTAGTTGTTGTTGATCGTGGACGCGGAGCAGACGTAGTTCAGCCCGTTGTCCGTGAAGAACAACTTGCCCGCCGTACTGGGCACTGCGTCGTTCGCGAGCTTCGTCCCGCGCGGCGCGACGGGCTTCGAGGCGACTCCACTCGAGGTCGAAGTCCCTTGTTTTGAAGGGGTTCCCGTCGGCAGATCGGCCGGGATGGCGTTCCGCAGCTTCTCCGCGGTCCAGTATCCGGTCGCGTCCAACGCACCGGCCGGCGCCTTGGGCGGCAGTGCAGGCGCGCGTACGGCGGTCGTCGGTGCGATGACTTCAGAGGCGGCCGCGGCCGGAGCGCCGGCGGCGCCGGTGACGAGCAGGATTCCGGCGGCGAGCAGGCGGACAGTGGTTCTGCGCATGCGTGACTCCTCGATCGGGGCGGTAGATCGATTCCCGATCAGTACAGGTGAAGCGCTCTCAGAATGCAAGCGGTCACAGCGCAACGACGTACGGTGATGAAGCCGACCGTCGACCCGCCTCCAACCGCACCCGCAGCTCGTGCCGGCCGGGCGAGCCGGCGACCCGCGTCGCCCACCCGACGGACCGGCCCGGTTCGAGCCCGTCGAAGCTCCAGGCCTGCTCGGTCGCGGACCATCCCGGCGGCAGCGCGAGCTCGACCTCACCACGCGCCGGCGTCCGGCCGAAGTTCGTCACCACCACGGTGACCTCGTCGCGGCCCGGATGGATCGAGGCCAGTACGGCGCCGACCGGCGCGACGAGCACCCGCCGTACGCCGATGGGAATCGCGAGCGGCACCACTCGAAGCGCAGGCATCGGGAACGGGCCGACGGTGGTCCGCGTGAGCTGCTGACCCCTCACGCCGTACCGACGACCCGCCAGGCGGATGTGGTGCATGCTGTCCGGCTCCGCCATCCCGACGAACCGCACGGCGACATCCGCGGCGCGACGCGCGACGAGGTGGGCGGTTCTGCCGATCGGCGTGAGGTCCCAGACGCCGTCCGCGTTGGCGGTGACCGTGTCCGGTGGGACGATCCGCAGCTTCCCCTGCAACGCGACGCGGACGACCGGGGACTCGGCCGAGTCGGGCAGCCGGACAACCAGTTCGTCACCGTCGTGGCGCCAGGTCAGCGCGCGGCCGGTGTGGTCCTCGACGACGTGCAGTGGACTCGTAGCGAGACCTGGCAGGCGTACTTCGTGGTCCGGCGGACGGCGTGCGATCCGGAGCAGCAGGAGCTCACGACTCCGCAGGATCGCCTCACCCCAGGGTTGCGGTTCGAACTCTCCCGGGATCCCCTGAATCAGCGCCACCGCAGCCTCCCTTCGAGCCACGGTCCGAAATCCCCCGCCCGGTGTCAATAGCTTTCCGGACTCCGGGCAACCGCCTTCCGGAACCGGCCACGTGCGGGTACCACCGGTCTGCCATGCTTGGGGCATGTTCCGGAACCAGGAGATCCCCGCGGTGGTCGTGGCCGAGCTCGACGACGAGCTGCTCGCCGAGGCATTCGTGCTGGACGTGCGCGAGCCGGACGAGTGGGACCGTGGGCACATCGACGGGGCCGTGCACATTCCGCTCGGTCAGCTCCAGGACCGGGTCGGCGAGGTTCCGCTGGACCAGAAGGTGCTCTGCGTCTGCGCGGTCGGCGGCCGCTCCGGCATGGCCACCCAGTTCCTCAACCAGGTCGGCCGCGAGGCCATCAACCTCGACGGCGGCATGCACGCCTGGCAGACCTCCGGCCGCCCGGTCAGCACCAACTGACGTTCAGCCGCGGCGGCCGACTGCCCGCCTGGCGCGTCGGCGGTCGCCGCCGGGCATCGTCGCTTCGACCAGCCAGCCCCCGGCGACCGGTCCCGCGACCAGCTGACCACCCAGGTCCTGCACGCGTTCCCGCAGTCCCGCCAACCCATGGCCTGTCCCGGACAGCAGCGACTGCTGCGGGACCGCGTCGCCGTTCTCCACCCGCACCCTCAGGTCCCGGCCTGATCCACGGACCAGGACCCGGACCGCAGCACCGGGTGCGTAGCGCAGCGCGTTCGTCAGGCTCTCCTGCACGACCCGGAACGCCGCATGCGCGACCGGCGCCGACACCCCGTCGCGCGAACCCTCGAACCGGCACGACACGTCGAGCCCGCTCCGCGCCGCCCGCGTGACGATCTCCTCGATCAGCGACAGGTCCGGCCCGCCGACCTCCATCCCACCGAGCAGCTCGACCAGCCGGCGCAGGTCCTCGTGCCCCTGCCGAGCCGACTCCGCGAGCCCGGCGAACACCTGCGACGTACCGACCGGATCCCGGTCGACCAGCCGCTGCCCGGCCGCCGCCTGGATCACCATCACGCTGATCGCATGCCCGACGATGTCGTGCAGCTCCGACGCGATCCGCGCCCGCTCATGCCGTACGGCGAGCTCCGCGAACAGCTCGCGCTCCTCCTCGAGCTCGCGCCCACGCCGCGCGAGCGCCTCTGCCGACTCCCAGTGCAACCGCAGTACCGTCCCGGCCAGGAAACTCGGCACGCTGAACATGATCAACGGAACCTCGATGTTGTCCCCGAGGATCATCCAGAGCACCGCCAAGTACGCCGCCAGCGCGCCCGCGACCGCCCACGAGGCCCGCCCGGACCACCCGAGCGCCGCCACGAGCGTGAGCAGCGCGAGGATCGCGAACGCCGTATCCGGGAACCACCCGTACGCGTTGAGCACGACCGGCACCAGCACGAGCGCGCCGCCCAGTACGGCGACCAGCCGGGGACGGCTCCGCCACCACAACAGCGTGAGCCCGCTCCCGATCAGGGCCGCCGTGAAGAGGTTCCCGACGACGGACGTAGGCCAGCCGTGGATCGCCGTCGGCAGGGCGATGACCGCGGCGACCAGCGCCACGATCCCCACTGCTTCGAGCCTGCGCGCGGCGTTCATCTCGCTCAACCAACCACCGGCAGCTGAGCGACGGCACCCGCCCGGCCCTTGGTGACCTTCACCTCGACCGAACCGCCGAGCAACTTCGCGCGCTCCTTCGCCCGGGCCACGGCCGCCTTCAGATCGGCCGCCTCGCCGACCTGCCCGTTCACCCGGATCTCGAGCGCATCGGCCTCGAAGCGCACCGACACGACGATCGGCGCATCGGCCTGATCGGCCAGCGCGGTCACGAGATGCTCGACGATCCGGTACGCCGAAAGCTCGACCGTCGCGGGCAAGGCCCGCGGGTCGCCCGTCACCACCAGCTGCGAGTGCGCCGTACGCAGCCGTGCGAGCAACGTGTCGAGATGCGCCACTGTCGGGGTCGGCGCGAACGCGACGTCGTCACCGCGCAGCAGCCCGACGATCTCCCGCATGTCGTCGAGCGTCCGCCGGCTGTCCGACTCGATCGACTCCAGCACCGCCCTCGCCTCCGCGGGCGGCAACCCGTCCGCGGACTCGGCCGCCGTGGTCAGGTCGGCGAGCCGCTCCTGCAGCAGTCCGTCGAGCTGCCGCGACAGCCGGGCCCGGTCGTCCGCGACCTCGACCGCCGCCCGGTCGTCCCGCAGTTGCCGCAGCTCCGCTTCGCGGTGCGCGAGCTCCAGGTTCAGCGCCGTACGACGGCGAGCCGCCAGTCCGACCCCGAACACGATGCACACGATCGGCAGCGCGAGCAGGGCCGCACTCGGGCCGGTGGTCGCGTCGACCACCACCACGAGCACGGTCAGTACGACGCTGAGCCCGCCCACCATCCAGGCGATCGTCCGGTTGGCCGCCAGCGCCCCGAGGAACGCGAGCACGAACGCGAGCGGGAGACCCGCGCCGCAGCGGGTCACCCATCCGAACAACAGGTCGTGCGCGGCCAGCGCCAGCGTGGAGACCGTGGCGACGGCGAGGATGCCTCGCCGCCACCACAGCACCGGAACCGTCGCCGCCGCGAACACCGGAATCATCCAGAACGAGTGCGAGCTCTGTGCGTGCACCATCGATCCCTCCGCGATGGCGTTGCGCACCTGGGCGTCGGAGGTCTGGATGTTCTCGACCATCAGCAGGACACCGAGCACGGTGAGGCCGCCCGCGATCCCCCAATCGCGGAGCTTGACCCCTCTGAAGACCCCACCCATGACCAGCTCCTACTCAAGCGGCCGTGTGCTCGTGGACCGTCGCCACCGCGGCGGACTGCTTGGTGACTCGATTCTGCACGAGTACGCCGATCCCGTAGAAGAGCGCGATCCCCGGCAGTGCGATCACCAGCGCGCCGGCGACGGTGTCGATCGACGCGTCCCGCCACAGCATCACGAGCTGGCCGGCGACGATTCCCGCGAGACCGATCAGCTGGTTCGCCCACGAGCCGGCGTACCGCGCAACGGCGTACGCGAGCGCGAAGCCCAGCGGGATGAGCACGCCACAGCGAGTCAGCCAGCCGAACGCGACCACGTGCGCCAGCGTGGCCACGGCCGTGAAGCCGACCACCGCGAGGATGTTGCGCCGGCGCCACAGGATCGGCAGCGTGACCAGCAGGAACACCGGCAGCATCGCCCACGTGGTCGTCGACAGCGGGTGCGGCAGGTCGGCGTCGGCGGCGGTGATGTTCTCGATCATCAGCAGCACCCCCGCAGCGGTCGCCAGACCGGCCAGCGCGTAGTCGAGAGGCCTGACCCCTTTGAAGATCTCGTTCATTGCTTTGTCCCTTCGTCCCCGGGTCTTCTGACCCCATGTCGCGAAGGTAGATTCCGGCTTCTGTCGTCCACGTCTGGCGCAAGGATGATTCGCGTCGTCCGTACGGATGACCCGCATCCGGCACAATCAGGCTGTGTCCGAAAAGATCCGTGTGCTGGTTGCCGACGATCAGACCCTGGTGCGCACCGGTTTCCGGGTGATCCTGGAGGCCGAGGGCGACATCGAGGTGGTCGCCGAGGCCGACACGGGTACGGCGGCCATCCGACAGGCCCAGCTCGCCGCGCCGGACGTGATCCTGATGGACATCCGGATGCCCGAGCTCGACGGGCTGTCCGCGACCGAGGAGATCCGCCGGCAGCCGGACCCGCCGACGATCATCGTGCTGACCACCTTCGACCAGAACGAGTACGTCTACCGCGCGCTGCGGGCGGGCGCGGCCGGGTTCCTGCTCAAGGACTCCCCGTCGACCCGCCTGATCGCGGCCGTCCGGGCAGCGGCGACCGGCGACTCACTGATCGAGCCGGCGATCACCCGGCGGCTGGTCGAGCGCTTCGTCGAGCCGGTCGAGCCGAAGGGGATGCCGGCCGAGCTGGCCGCGCTGACCGAGCGAGAGCTCGACGTACTGCGGTTGATCGCGCGGGGGCTGTCCAACGCCGAGATCGCGGCCGAGCTCGTGGTGGCCGAGACGACCGTGAAGACGCACGTCGCGCGGCTGCTCACCAAGCTCGGGGTCCGCGACCGGGTGCAGGCCGTCGTGGTGGCCTACGAGACCGGATTCGTCAACCGGCATTGAGCTGCATTCGAGGCGAACGGTAGGTGAAAGACCTTCCGGTTCGGTCCGCGAAAGGTTAGTTTGTCACAGCTGTCCGTCCGTTGGGGAGGCTCCTGTGTCGATCGTTCGTGTGTTGACCACTACGGTGGGCGTCGGCGGCCTACTTGCCGGCGTCCTCGTCAATCCGGCCCTCGGGCAGACCGCCAAAGGCATCACCGACGCCGAGATCGCCCAGGACGGCGTGCTGACGTCGCGTGTGGACAGCCCGGTCGCGCCGGGCGTGAACTACACGTCGTTCGAGCGGCTCGACCCGAAAGGGTGGCAGCGGGGCGACATCCTCGACACCGACCTGGACAAGCACGGCGTGACCGTGGACCTGGTCAACAACGGCGGCAAGGTGTCCGGCGGTCAGCCCCTCAGTCAGCAGCTCGCCCGCAAGGGCGCGATCGCCGGCGTGAACGGCGACTTCTTCGACATCAACGACACCACCGCGCCGCTCGGCGTCGGCGTCGAGCAGAGCGGCAAGCTGCTCAACGCGCCGGCCGCGGGCCACAACGACACCGCGGTGATCGGCAAGGACGGCCTCGGCTCGATCGCCCAGCTGTTCCTCCAGGGGACGGCTGTCGACGGTGCGACGAAGCTGGAGCTCACCAACCTCAATTCGCCGGCCGTCAACACCGGCGGCATCGGCCTCTACACCCCGGAGTGGGGCGACGCGGCCCGGACCCGGACCGTGGACGGCCTGCCGACCGTACGCGAGGTGATCCTTCGGGACGGTGTGGTCGTCTCCTCGGCCACCACTCCGGCAACCACCCCGTTGGCCGCCAACGAGCAGGCGCTGATCGGCCGCGAGGCCGGCGCCGACGCGCTCGCAGCCTTCGCGATCGGCGACAAGGTCGACCTGCAGTACGGCCTGCGCCCGGACGCGGCCGATGTCGCGGTCGGCATCAGCGGCAACTACCAGCTGGCCAAGGACGGCAAGGTCCCCGACGACGTGCCGGACGCGGATCTCGCGCCGCGGACCGCGGTCGGGTTCGACGCCGACGGCAGCCGGATGATCCTGCTCACCGTTGACGGCCGGGCGACCGGATCGCGTGGGTTGTCGCTGAAGGAGATGGGCGAGCTGATGATCAGCCTCGGGGCTGACGACGCGCTCAACCTGGACGGCGGCGGCTCCTCCACGATGCTGGCCCGGACACCGGGCAAGGCCGCGCCGGACGTGGTGAACGACCCGTCCGACGGCGGCGAGCGGCTGATCCCGAACGGTCTGGGACTCCTCCCGGTCAAGGGCTCCGGCAAGCTGAAGGGCTTTCGCGTCGAGTCTGTCGGCACCTCCGAAGAAGGCCCCGACGCGGACATCTCCCGCAGCTCCCGCGTGCTCACCGGCCTCAGCCGGGTGCTGAGCGCCACCGGCTACGACGAGACCTACGCGCCCGCAACGGGTACGCCGTCCTGGTACGCCGGCAGCAATGTCCGCGTCGACCAGCACGGTGTCGTCACGGGCCGCCGAGCCGGCGACGTGATCGTCACCGCGACCCGCGGCGCAGCGAACGGAAGGTTCCCGATGACAGTGCTCGGTACGCCGACCCGCCTCGCGCCCTCGACCCGCCAGGTCTCGCTCGCCGACTCGACCGCCAAGGGCTTCTTCGAGGTCGACGGGTACGACGCCGACGGGTTCTCCACCTGGGTCGAGCCGAGCGACGTCAAGCTCGACTACGACCCGGCCGCTGTCAAGGTCGTTGCCAAGCGCAACGGCTTCGAGGTGAACGCGCTCACCGACGACGCGGTCTCGACCGTCATCACCGCGAAGGTCGGTGCCCTGAGCACCCAGTTGAGCGTGACGTCGGGGCTGACCAGCACGGTGGTCGACAAGCTGGACGATCTGACCAAGTGGGCGGCGAACGCCGTACCGGTCGGTGCGGCGACGGCGTCGAGGTCCGCTGCGGAAGGACATGACGGCGGGCCGGCGATCGCGCTCGACTATTCGCTGACGGGCAGCACGGCCACGCGGGCGGCGTACCTGTCGCAGACTCCGCAGCAGACGCTGCCCGGTCAGCCGCAGAAGCTCGGCGCCTGGATCTACGGCGACGGCAAGGGCGCATGGCTGCGGGCGAACGCGTACGACGCGGCCGGCGGTACGGCGCAGACGCTGAACCTCGCCGCCACGGTCGACTGGACCGGCTGGAAGTATGTCGAGGCGGACATCCCGCCGGGGCTGGCGTACCCGCTGCGGTTCTGGCGGATCTACGTCGTGGAGACCTCGCCGACCCGGCAGTACTCGGGCCGGATCATCGTCGACGACCTGACCATCCGCAGCGCGCCGCCGGTGACGGTGGACCCGCCGGCCAAGGTGATCGACCCGATGGTCGTCACCGACGGGACCGTGACGGGCAACGGCCGCTGGCGGTTCGCGGTGATGTCGGACGCGCAGTTCACCTCCGACGACCCGAACTCCGACTACGTGAAGCAGGCCCGGCGGACGATCCGCGAGGCGCTCGCGCAGAATCCCGACTTCCTGGTGATCAACGGCGACTTCGTCGACCGCGCCTTCGGGCCGGACATCGCGCTGGCCAAGCAGATCATCGACGAAGAGGTGGCCGGCAAGGTGCCGGTGCACTACGTACCAGGCAACCACGAGACCTACGGACCGGGTGACCTGTCGGAGTGGAAGAAGGTCTTCGGGGCGGCGACCAGCACGTTCGACCACAAGGGCACCCGGTTCATCCTGCGCGACTCGTCGCTCGGGTCGCTGCGGGCCGGTGGGTTCGACCAGATCCTCGATCTGCGCAAGCAGCTCGACTCAGCGGCTGCCGATCGGTCGATCAAGAACGTGGTCGTCATGGCGCACCACCCGATCGACGACCCGTCGCCGACACAGAACTCGCAGCTCGGTGACCGCAAGGAAGCCGCGATGATCGTCCAATGGCTGGCCAACTTCAGAGCCTCGACCGGCAAGGGCGCGGCGTACATGGCGGGGCACGCCGGGACGTTCGCGGCGACGCGGACCGATGGTGTCCTGCTGCCGCTGACGGGCAACTCGGGTAAGAGCCCGGCGGCCGCGCCGGACGCGGGCGGCTTCACCGGCTGGGCGCTGGTCGGGATCGACCCGCATGTGACGGCTGCGCCGGCTGGCGAGCGGAACTGGTCGGCTCCCGAGCGGTCCTGGTTCCAGGTCGAGCTGCGCCCGCACGTCGACTCACTCGAGTTGACCGCCCCCGCGTCGCTCCGCCGCGGCCAGTCCGCGACAGCATCCGCCACGGTCATCCAGGAGGACCGGAGGGTGCCAGTCACCTTCCCTGTCTCTGCGGACTGGTGGGGCTCGACCTTCCTGTACATCGGTCCGGCAAAGGCGGCGCCCTTCTGGGCAGTCGCGTCGTACGACCCGGCGACGGGCCAGCTCACCGCTCTCCGCCCGGGTACCGCACAGCTGGGCGTGACGGTGAACGGAGTCTCCAAGAGCACGATGCTGCGAGTGGATTGGTAGCGTCCTCGGCGTGACTGACGTGGTGGTGCCGCAGCGGCTGCGGACTGGTGATCGGGTTGCTGTGGTGGCGCCGTCGGGTCGGGTGGACGGTGCACGCCTCGAGATCGGCCTGGAGCACCTCAGGTCGTGGGGCGTCGAGGTGGACGTGATGCCGTCCGTACTGGCCGGGCACGAGCGGTTCGAGTACCTCGCCGCGGACGACAAGGCCCGCGCGGAGGACCTGCGGAACGCGTGGCTGGACGAGCGGTACGCCGCGGTGTTCTGCGCGCGTGGTGGGTACGGCGTGCAGCGAATGCTCGAGTACGTCGACTTCGACGAGCTGGTCGCCGTACCGAAGTGGTTCCTCGGGTTCAGCGACATCACCGCGCTGCACGAGCCGCTGAACGCACGTGGTCTGGTGACGCTGCACGGTCCGATGGCTGCGGCTGTGGAGCAGTTGGGGAACACGGAGGGCCGGGAGCGGCTGCGGGCGTTGCTGTTCGAGCCGTCGCGTGTGACCGACTTGCTGGCACCGCATGGCGGCCGCACGGTCGTCGGTGGGGTCGCTGAGGGTCGGCTGCTCGGCGGCAACCTCGCACTACTCGCCTCAAGCCTCGGTACGCCGACCTATGTGCCGCCCGCGGGTGTCGTCGTGCTGGAGGAGGTCGACGAGGCCGGCTATCGAGTGGACCGGATGCTGACCCAGCTGCTGCGCGCCGGGTGGTTCGATGCGGTGACGGGTCTGGTGATCGGCGACTTCAGCGGCGTCCAGGATCCAGTCGATGTGGTCCGCGAGCGGCTCGAGCCCCTCGGCGTACCGATGGTCGAGGGCGCGGCGATCGGCCACCAGGCGCTGAACCTCGCCGTACCGCTGGGCCTGCCGGTCCGGCTGGACGCCACCGCCGTAACCCTCACACCAAGTGCTCTCGCAGGAAGTTGAACGCCTGCGGGTACGCGTCGAGGCGGTTCTTGAGTTTGGCGAGACCGTGGCCCTCGTCGGGGTAGACCAGCAGCTGGCACGGTACGCCGCGCTTCGTCAGGGCGGCTGTGATCTGCTCGGCCTCGGACAACGGCACACGCGGGTCGTTGGCGCCATGGATGACGAACAGCGGCGCACGGATGTCGTCGACCCGGCTGAGCGGGCTCGCCGACTCCAGGAACGCGCGGTCCGTGGCCAGGTAGCCGTACTCGCGCTCACGCATGGACCGCCGGTAGTCGGAGGTGTTCTCCAGGAACGTCACCAGGGAAGCGATGCCGACGATGTCCACTCCGGCCGCCCACAGGTCCGGCTGGAACGAGACACCGGCCAGCACCATGTAGCCGCCGTACGAGCCACCCCACAGCGCAGCCCTCTTCGGGTCGCCGCCGATGGTCGGCAGCCAGGTGTTGATCGCGGCCAGGTCCTTCACCGAGTCCAGGCGCAGCTCTCGGTCGTCGAGCGTGTACCAGCGCTTGCCGTAGCCGGCCGAGCCGCGGACGTTCGGCACGACGACCGTGTGCCCCTCACCGGCCAGCGCGGAGATGATCGGACTCCAGATCCGCAGCGCCGCACCCTCCGGACCGCCGTGCACATGAACCACGGTCGAACCCAGGTCCGCAGCGGTCGGCCGGAACACGAACACCGGCACCTGCTCCCCGTCGAACGACGGCACGCGCAGACTCTCCGGATGCTGTAGCTGGGGCGGCACCTCCGACGTCTCCGGCGGCTGGATCGCGGTCACCTCACCGCTCGGCACGAACCGGAACACCGTCGGCGGCGTCACCGGCGAGTTGTAGGTGATGGCCGCGAACGAGCCGTCCGACGACCAGATCGGATCCGGGGTTGCCATCGACAGCGCCGCGACGCCACCGCCGGGCAGGTCGAGCGGTGCGATGAGCGAGCCGTCCTCCAGCCGGTGCAACGCCAGCGCGACCTCACCGTCCTCCAGCGCGGCGACCAGCAGGTGCTCGCCATCCGGTGATGGCCATCCGGCCAGGTCGCGCGCCTCGTCCACGAGTACGTCGCTCCACGCCGCGTCGACCACGTCGTAGCGGCGCAGCGCCATCCGGTCGCGGTCCGCGTTGGTCGACACGAGGAACGCGGACGAGTCCTCCAGCCAGGCGACAGCGCCCTGGTCGTTGTGCGCGTCCTCCGCCGTGAGCTCGGTGACGGATCGGCTCGACGTCTCGACCAGCAGCAGCTGCATCGAGTTCGCCGGGGTGCTCGCCTTGGCCAGGACGACCCACTTGTCGTCCGGGGAGGGGCTGACGCCCATGACCCAGCCGCCCTCGTCGTAGAGGACGGTCTCGCGACCGGTGGCCAGGTCGCGAGTGACCAGGTCGAAGTCGACGCCGTTGCGCCGGTTCGTCGTGTAGAGCAGCCGTCCGGTCCGGGCGGCGACCAGGCTGTGGATGTACTCCGAGTCGTGCACGAGCGGGGTCAGTGTGGGTAGGCCGGGCTCGTCGAGGTCGACCACGGAGAGCTGACTGCGCTCGTCGCCGCCGGTGTCGTGTTCGATGACGACCTGGCTGCTGCCGGGGACGAACCGGGCGCCGCGGCAGGTGTCGCCGAGATCGGTGAGTGCACGCCAGGACCCGTCCGGGGCGACCTCGTTGACCTGGCGGGTGCCGGTGCCGTCGTACAGCACGAGCATCCGGCCCTCGTCGTCCACGTCGAGGGCCATCGTGGTGGGCAGTGAGAACAGCGTCGTCAGCAGCACGCGTTCATCCTCACACGGGGATGGGTGGACCCGCGGGGATCGCAGGAGATCCTGTGGATAACCCTGGATCCACCCATCCGGTGCGTCAGCGCTCGCCGTGCCAGGAGTGCCAGAGCGCGGCGTACGGGCCCTGGGCGTCGACGAGCTCGTCGTGGCCGCCCAGCTCGACGATCTTGCCGTCCTCGACCACGGCGATCACGTCGGCGTCGTGCGCGGTGTGCAGCCGGTGCGCGATCGCCACCACGGTCCTGCCCTCCAGAACGGTCGCCAGGGACCGCTCCAGGTGCCGGGCCGCGCGCGGGTCCATCAACGAGGTCGCCTCGTCCAGGACGAGCGTGTGCGGGTCAGCGAGCACCAACCGAGCCAGAGCGACCTGCTGCGCCTGGGCCGGCGTCAGCGAGACCCCACCGGAGCCCACCTCGGTGTCCAGCCCGTCGTCGAACCCGGCGACCCAGCCGTCGGCGTCCACTGACCGCAGCGCCGCCCACAGGTCGGTGTCGGTCGCCGCCTGCCTGGCCAGCCGCAGGTTGTCCCGGACGCTGCCCACGAACACGTGGTGCTCCTGGTTGACCAGGGCCACGTGACTGCGGACCTGCTCGGCAGACATCTGGTCGAGCGCCGCACCACCGAGGGTGATGTCACCCACGCGTGGTGAGTAGATGCCCGCCAGCAACCGGCCCAGTGTCGATTTCCCCGCACCAGAAGGCCCGACGAGCGCCACGCGGGCACCCGGCTCGACCGTCAGCGTCACACCGTGCAGGACGTCGCGACCCTCGAGGTAACCGAACCGGACGTCGTCGGCGAGCACGGTCCGGCCGTCCGGCTCCGCGTCGCTCTCCGTCGCCTCGGTCTCCACCTCACGGACGCCGACCAGCCGGGCCAGCGACACCTGGGCGACCTGCAGCTCGTCGTACCAGCGGATCATCATGTTGACCGGCTCGACCAGCATCTGGATGTACAGCGCACCTGTGGTGAGTGCGCCGACGGTGATCCAGCCCTGGATGGCGAAACCGCCGCCGATCACCAGCACGGCCGCCAGCGCGACCGTGTGGGTCATGTTGATCACCGGGAACAGGATCATCCGCAGGTACAGCGTGTACCGCTCCCAGGCGACCCACTGACCTATCCGGGTGTCACCCAGCTTGATCCGGCGATCGCCGAGCCGGTGCGACTCCACGGTCCTGCCGGCGTCGACGGTCTCGGCCAGCGCGGACGCGACCGCGGCGTACCCGGCCGCTTCCGACCGGTACCCCGATGGTGCGCGCCGGAAGTACCAGCGGCCGCCGACGATCAGGATCGGCGCGGCGATCACCACCGCCACGGCCAGCGGCGGCGCGGTGACGACGAGCGCACCGATCAGCAGACCCGCCCAGATGACCGCGATCGTCAGCTGCGGCACGGCGTCGCGCATGGCGTGCGACAGCCGGTCGATGTCGGTGGTGATCCGCGACAGCAGGTCACCGGTCCCGGCGCGCTCCAGCACGCCGGGCGGCAGCCCGACCGACCGGACCAGGAAGTCCTCGCGCAGGTCCGCGAGCATCTCCTCGCCCATGACCGCACCGCGCAGCCGGGTCATCCGCACGAAGATGGTCTGGACGACCAGGGCGATGAGGAAGCCCGTCACGACGTACGGGAGCTGGACATCGGTCTTGCCCTGCGAGAGCTTCTCGACCACGTTGCCGAGCAGCCAGGGCCCGACCATGCCGCTCAGCGCCGCCACCGCGTTCACCAGCGTCAGCCAGCCGAACGCACGGCGGTGCCGGCGGAACAGCGTCTTCAGGTAGGCGCGCACGGTCGCGCTGCCCGCCACCGGGAGCCGCACTACTTCCTGCGGGGCTGCCGGGTCGTACAGAGGGCGCTTCACGCCAACTCCTCAACGGTTTGTTCGTCTTCACGGGTTACGGCGGCGCGGTACCGCCTGTTGGTGTGCAGCAGCTCGTGGTGAGTACCGACGGCGTCGACGTGGCCGTCCGGCACGAACACCACCCGCTCCGCCCGGTCCAGCATCAGCGGGCTCGACGTGAACACCACGGTGGTCCGGCCGGCGCGCAGCAGCTGCAGACCGTCGGCGATACGCGCCTCGGTGTGCGCATCCACCGCACTGGTCGGCTCGTCCAGCACGAGCACCTGCGGGTCGACGTACAGCGAGCGGGCCAGTGCGACGCGCTGGCGCTGACCACCGGACAAGGAACGCCCGCGCTCGGTCAGCACTGCATTCATGGCGTCGGACTCACCAGCGGGCAGCGTCTGCCGCAGTACGTCGAGAATGTCGGCGCACTGCGCAGCGTCCAGCGCCGTCTCCGGAGAGACCGCACCAGTGGCAGGCACATCGAAGAGCTCGCGCACCGTCCCGGACAACAGCACTGGGTCCTTGTCCTGCACGAGTACCACGGTCCGCGCGGACTCCAGCGGGATGTCGTCCAGTCCGACGCCGCCAAGCAGCACCGACGCCTCGCCGTCAGCTGTCGGGCTGTGACCACCCAGCCGGTCGGCCAGCAGACCACCGGCATCCGGGTCGCCCGAGACGACCGCTGTGAAGCTCCCAGCCGGGATGTGCAGGCCGGTGACCGGGTCGAGCAGGTCACCCTGCGGCAGCTGCGCCTCGGCGGTGCCCTTGGTCTCGTCGGTCCGCCGCAGCGACAGCACGCGCGCGGCCCGGCGGGCCGACACCTTCGAGAAGATGAACGCGCTCGCCGTCTCCTCGAACGTGTGCAGCGGCACGAGCATGAACGTGATGAGCCCGTACGTCGTGACGAGCTCGCCGACCGAGATCCGCCCGGACGTCACCAGCCGGACGCCCATCCAGACCACGACGACCAGGAACAGTCCGAACAGCAGCACCTGCAGCGCCGCGATCAGCGACCACATCCGCGCACTGCGGACCGCGCTGCTCCGGTACTGCTGTGAGGCCTCGCGGTACCGCTCCAGGAACAGCTGCTCACCGCCGATGCCGCGCAGCACGCGCAGACCGGCGACGGTGTCGGCGGCCAGCTCGGTGGCGCGGCCGCCCTTGGCCCGCTGCTCGTCCGCACGGCGCTCCGCGGGACCCATCAGCGGCACGATCGAGAACGCCAGCACCGGCACGGCGACGGCGACGACCAGACCGAGCTGCGGCTCGTAGAACAGCAGACCGATCACGACCGCGAAGCAGGTCAGCAGCGCGGCGGCGAAGCGGCCCAGCACCTCGACGAACCAGCCGATCTTCTCGACGTCACCGCTGCTCACGGCCACCACCTCGCCGGCGGCGATCCGGCGGGTCAGCAGCGAGCCGAGCTCCGCGGCCTTGCGCATCAGCAGCTGCTGCAGGCGCGCCGCAGTACTGATCCAGTTCGTCACCACGGCGCGGTGGAAGAACGAGTCGGCGGCGGCCTTGGCCGCGCCGAACGCGAGCAGCAGCGCACCGGCGAGGATCAGTTTGGGCCAGGACAGATCGATCGCCGCCTGCACGGCGATGCCGACGGCAACCGGAGCGGCGGCGATGCCGCCGAAGTAGACCAGACCCCAGAACACCGCGAGGGCCTGCCCGCGCAGCTGCTGGTGCTCCAGCCAGACAATGAGTCGGAGACCGGACCGGGTGTCCGGCACACCCGGGTCGGCGAACGGAAGGAGGCGCAAAGACATGACGTCTCACAAACAAGGCATAGAGGGATGAAAGAGGCGCCTGACCAGGCGAACAGAACAAGCCTAGGTGGCCCCGCCGACAGTCCGTCAAACCGTTTTCCCGGCCGGTAGTACAGTCTTCAAGCATGAAGGGAGCCGGGTGGAGGAGCTGAGTCGCCGGCGACGGCTGCTGGTGCTGGGGATCTGCTGTTCCAGTCTGTTCATCGTCGGGCTGGACTCGACGATCGTGAACCTGGCGCTTCCGGCGATCCGGTCCGAGTTCGGGGCCTCGGTCGAGAAGCTGCAGTGGACGATCGACGCCTACACGCTGGTGCTGGCCAGTCTGCTCATGGTGTCCGGATCGACGGCGGACCGGATCGGGCGACGGCGGACGTTCCAGGCGGGTCTCGTGCTGTTCGGGATCGGGTCGTTGCTGTGCGGGATCGCGCCGACCATCGACCTGTTGATCGCGTTCCGGGTGTTGCAGGCCGTCGGCGGCTCGATGCTGAACCCGGTCGCGATGTCGATCATCACCAACACGTTCACCAATCCGCGCGAGCGGGCGCAGGCGATCGGCGTCTGGGGCGGCGTGGTCGGGCTGAGCATGGCGGTCGGGCCGGTGGTGGGCGGGACGCTGGTCGACGCGGCCGGCTGGCGGTTCATCTTCTGGATCAACGTGCCGGTGACGGTGGCCGCCGTACTGATGACGGCGTTCTTCGTACCGGAGTCGCGGGCCGCAGTGCCGCGTCGGATGGATCCGGTCGGACAGGTGCTCGTCGTACTGCTGCTCGGCGGGCTGACGTACGGGATCATCGAGGGGCGTGCGGCTAGGTGGGGCTCGCCGCTGATCATCGGGTGTTTCGCGGTGTGCGTGGCGGCCGCGGTGACGCTGGTGTACTACGAACGCCGTCGGGAGGAGCCGTTGCTCGAGCCGCGGTTCTTCCGGAGTGCGCCGTTCTCGGGCGCCACGCTGATCGCGGTGTGTGGGTTCTCGGCGTTGTCGGGGTTCCTCTTCCTCAACTCGCTCTATCTGCAGTCGGCGCGTGGGTTCAGCGCATTGCATGCCGGTTTGCTGACGCTCCCGATGGCGGCGATGACCGTGGTGTTCGCACCGATCTCCGGCTGGTTGGTCGGCCACCGTGGACCGCGCGTACCGCTGGTGGTCGCCGGGACCATGCTGACGGCGTCCGGCCTGATCCTGTCCCGGCTGGGGACGTCTACCTCGACTGCGCAGTTGCTGATCGGCTATCTGGTCTTCGGACTCGGTTTCGGCATGCTGAACGCCCCGATCACCAACGCGGCGGTCTCCGGCATGCCACGCGCCCAGGCCGGCGTCGCAGCCGCCATCGCCTCGACCAGCCGCCAGGTAGGTGCCTCACTCGGCGTGGCGATCGCAGGCACCGTCCTCACCGCCCGCCTGGTGGGACCACTGGAGACAGGCTTCGTCGACGCGGCCCGCCTGTGCTGGTACATCATCGCCGCCTGCGGACTGCTGGTGTTGGTGCTTGGGCTGATCACGACGAGCCGCTGGGCACTGAGCACCGCGGACGCTCTCGTCAAGACTGGATAATTCCGGCGCGGGTCAGGGCCTTGAGGCGGCCGCGGAGGATCTTTTGCCGGCGTTCTTCGTCGGGGAAGAGCTCCAGGTAGGCGGGGCCCTTGGCGGCGAGGAGGTCGTCGTCGAGGCGTCGTACCGTGCCGGCCGGGGCCCTGTGGGTCATGGCGGACTGGACTGCTTCGCTGTCGATGCCGGTGAGGAGGTCGGTCAGCTGCTCCTCCGTGGCGACGCCGAGGCGGTGCAGCACGCCGAGGATCCAGGCGTAGTGCGTGGTCTTGGCGTGCGGCGCGTCCGGGTAGCGGCGGGTCAGGTACGTCGTCAGCGTCCCGGTGGTGAGGTCCAGCGGAGCCTTGTCCTCCGCGGTCGCCGCCAGCTCGCGGTACAGCCGGTCGATCTCGGTGAACTCGTTGTCGGCCAGCTCCATCAGTGCCGCGGCGAGCAGGAACCGCCGGTCGAACTCCGGCTTGCGGTCCGGCGGGATGTCCAGCTTGTACCGGATGTCGTGCTCGAACTCGGCCCACGCGTGCTGGACCGCGGTACGGACCTGGATCTCCATCACCAGGTTCTTCAGTACGGCGTACTCCGGCAGCTCGCGGCGGTGCGCGTTCAACCGGACCAGATAGTGCTTGCTCGCGTACCCGAACACGCCCTGCGCCCGGGTGTGCGCGCCCATGTCGGTGTGCTCGACGATCTCGAACTCTTCCTCGATCACCTCGCACACCCGGTCCACCGCCTCGACCAGGAACGTGATCACCCGCGCCGCCACCAGGTCGGTGATCTGGTTCAGCGGGTCGTCGTACTTCGGACGGCCCGGATCGTCCGGGTGCGACTTCGACGCCTTCGCGAGGAACGACTCCGGCTCCTTGGCGCGCGCGGTCGCGGTCAGGTAGTTGATGCCCTCTTCTTCACCGATCAGCTCGTTGATCAGCGCCTCGAGCTTGCGGGCGCCACCGACGTACTGCTGGTGCACCCGCTCGTACAACGTCCCCGCCTGGCGAGCCCACTCCACCTGCATGCCGGAACGATAGTGCTCTTCGGGTCGCTCGTGGTGTCTATCGTTTTCTAGTCATTTTGCTAGAAAGCTGTAGAGACCTGTCACGACACGCTCTCGCCGTTGATTGGTCAATCTACGGAAAACGCTATACGGGCTCATACAGTGAAAGCATGGATCCGATCCGGAATCCCTATGCGCCCGGCGCCGGTCAGCGGCCGCCTGAGCTGGCCGGACGCGACATCGAGGTGCGGCAGTTCGAGGTGGTCCTCGAGCGGGTCGCGGCAGGCAGACCGGAGCGGAGCCTGGTGCTCAGCGGACTCCGGGGCGTGGGCAAGACGGTGCTGCTCAACACGCTGCGTTCCCAGGCGATCAAGCGGGCCTGGGGCACCGGGAAGATCGAGGCGAGGCCGGAGCAGAGCATCCGGCTGCCGATCGCGCAGGCCCTGCACACCGCGATGCGGGAGCTGGGGCATCGGCATCGCGACGATGAGCGGGTCGACCAGTTCAGCGCCGTACTCAAGGCTTTCGCGCTGCGGACCGGGGCCGAGGACCGCAAGGGCATCCGGTGGCATCCGCCGGTGGACGTGGCCGCGGCGAAGGGGCGCGCCGACTCCGGCGACCTGGAGATGGACCTGATCGAGCTGTTCACCGACGCTGCCGATCTGGCCGGTGACCTGTCGGTCGGGGTCGGGCTGTTCATCGACGAGATGCAGGACATCAGTGCGGACGACCTGTCCGCGCTGTGCGCCGCATGTCACGAGATCTCGCAGCAGAGCGCGCCGCTGGTGGTCGTCGGCGCCGGACTGCCGCACCTGCCCGCCGTACTGTCAGCCAGCAAGTCGTACTCCGAGCGGCTCTTCCGGTATGTCCGCGTCGACCGGCTCGCGCGTGACGCGTGCGACCGGGCGCTGATGGTGCCGGCGGAGAGCGAAGGCGTGCAGTACGACGAGGAGGCGCTGGACGAGCTGTACGCACAGACCGACGGCTACCCGTACTTCGTGCAGGCCTTCGCGCACTCCACCTGGGACCATGCGCCGACGTCTCCCATCACCATCAAAGACGTTGCCGTAGCCGCCCCCGAGGCCTCTGCGGAACTCACCGTCGGGTTCTTCGGCTCCCGCTACGAGCGGGCCACCCCGGCCGAACGCGAGTACATGCGCGCCATGGCCGAGCTGGGCATCGGCGTCGACGACGGCTCCGTCCCCACCGCCGAGGTAGCCAGCACCCTCAACCGCAAACCCCAGTCCCTCTCCCCAGCCCGAGACGGCCTGATCAAAAAAGGCCTCGTCTTCTCCGCCGAACGAGGCACCGTAGCCTTCACCGTCCCCCACTTCGGAAAATTCCTCCGCACCCGCACGGCTTAACGGAACTGGGGTTTCGTGAGGTGGCAGGTACTGGATAGGGTCGATTGTCATGACCACCCGGCGGAGCGGCCAGCGTGTGGGGACGCGTGGGCGGCACAGTCGGCGGAAGTCCTATCGAGGGCAGTGGTTTGCGGTTACTGCGCTGGCCGTGTTGGGGACTGTGGTGGTGGCGCATCCGGATGTCGCGCATCGGGCCAGCCTGGCGGCTGAGGTGGTTGCGGGGGCCGGCGAAACGGTGAGTGCGGAGCCGTCCGTGGAGACGCCTGTGCCGAAGCCGGTGACTACTCCGACGCAGAAGTTCACCACTCCGTTGCGGCCGGCACCGACCTTGACGCGGAAGCCGAAGGGGGCCAAGCCCAACGTCCTGGTGTCGACCGGGAAGCTTTCGGTGGTGCCGGGGTTCAACAAGGCGAGCGGGGTGCGCGACAAGCTGACGTACCGCGTGGAGATCGAGCAAGGGCTGTCGGTCAATGGCGCCGCCGTCGCCGCGGCGATCCACAAGACGCTGACAGACCCGCGTGGTTGGCAGGCGCTGCATCCGGTGAGTTTCGAGCGGACCGACAAGGTCGACGCCGATCTCCGGATCATCCTCGCGACGCCGGCGCTCACCGACAAACTCTGCCTGCCGCTCGACACCGGCGGTGAGGTGTCCTGCCGCGTCGACGACCGCGTGGTGCTCAACGCGAAGCGCTGGATGTACGGGATCCCGTCGTACGGCGGGAACGTCGAGCTGTACCGCAGCTACCTGGTCAACCACGAGGTCGGCCACGCGCTCGGGCACGGCCACTCGACCTGCACCAAGCCGAAGACCCCCGCGCCGGTGATGATGCAGCAGACCAAGGGCCTGGCAGGCTGTCTACCGAACGCCTGGCCGACGATCAAGGCCACCTGAGAAACTAGGTACGACGGGAAGGAGCACAGCGATGTCGTCACAGGACTTCCCGACGTACGGCCGGGGCGAGCAGCCCGATCAGCCCGAGCACCAGCAGGCCCAGGAGCAGGACCACCACTACGCCCCGCCCACGCCGTACGGCGGTGGCACCTACGGCGTCGGCCCCGGCACTCCGCCGGCCGAAGGCCCCTACGCCCAGCCGCAGCCCTACGGCACCACCCCGGGTCAGTACGGCGGCCCGCCGCCCCAGAGCGCGCACCACCCTCAGCCGCCCACATACCGTCCCGGTCACCCGTACGGCGCTCCGGCGAGCCCCGAGCCGCACGAGCTCCCTGTGTACGGACGGGAGCAGCCGCGCGACCCCCGCGCTGCCCGGGTCGTCGGCCTGGCCACCGTGGTCGCCGGGTTCTACGGACTGCTCGTCATCTCCGTCCAGCGGGTCTCGCTGCGCGACATCTCGCAGGCGCCGGGCTCCCCGCTCAACCACCCGCTCCGCACCGACGTGATCGACGCGATCGGCCAGTTGCTGCTCGTGGTCGTCGGCGCCGCTGCGCTGTTCATGTGGCTCCGCGACGTTCTCGCGCGCCGCAAGGCTGGTCGCCGGCCCGAGCCGACCGAGCTGGTCGGTCTGCTCTTCGTCGCGGTGTCCGCGGTGCCGATCCTCATCTGGCTGATCATGGTGCTGTCCACCGGCCTGGGCTCCATCGACGACTCGGTCCACCGGCTGCCCACGGCGTACGGCTGGGGCGGCGCCGGGCTGCTGATCCTCGCCGTCGGCCTGTTCCTCGGGTACCGCGAACTGAAGCCCGACGTACCGAACCCGGTCGTCCAGGGTCCACCGGCCAAGGCACCGTGGGAGTGAGCGCACCTGTCGTCCTGGTGCCCGGCCTGGGCCTCGGCCCCGAGTCGTACGCCCGGACCGTCGAGCACCTTGTCACCTCGTACCACGTGGTCACTCTTCCCGGGTACGGCGAACCGGCCGGTGCCCGCGAGGACCTGCACCCGACGGCGCTCGCGGTCGCCCTCGCCGGGAAGATCCGCGAGCGCTCCGTCCTCGTCGGCCACTCGGCCAGCTGCCAGATCATCGTCGAGCTCGCGGTCCGGTACCCCGAGCTGACCCACGCTCTGGTCCTGGCCGCTCCGTCCGGCGACGTCCGGATGTCGAGCTGGGTCGATCGAGCGGTCCGCCTCTTCGGCTCCGCCATCCCGGACGCGCCGAAGCTGGTCCGCACAGTCACCCCGCAGTACGCGCGTACGACCCTGCCGACCATCGCCCGGGCGGGAGAGGCCTCCCGCCACCACGACCTGGCCGGTGTCATCACCCGGGTCAAGGCGCCGGTGCTGATCGTCCGCGGCAAGCATGACCTGCTCGCGACGGCGGAGTGGGTCGAGCGTCTCGCCGAGCTCAGCCACGGGGAAGCCCGGACGCTCGACACCGGCGCTCACATGCCGGTCGTCACCAACGGCCCGGAGCTGGCCGCTCTCATAGAACGGGCAGCGGCCCTCCCCGAAACCAGCTGACGCGTTAGACTCCGAGGCACAAACCTATGCGGGAGCTCGCACCGAGACGCGCGGGCTGAGAGGGCGACAGCAGGGTCGCCGACCGCCTGAACCTGACCGGGTAATGCCGGCGTAGGGATTGGGGTCACTCATGACCGATACCGCTGTTCGTCCTGCCAGCTCGACCGAGGCACCGCTCGTCCTCACCACGGACGCGCCGCGGACGCTCGGCTTCTTCGACCAGTTCACGCTCTGGGGCAACTTCGGCATCTCGCTGTTCGGCCCGGTGACCGGTGCGCTCGTGGCGGCGTACACGGGCTCGCTGTGGCAGGGGCTGCTCGCGGTCGTCGTCGGCTGCGGGATCGGGGCGCTCGTGCTGGGTGGTGCGGCCGTGTTCGGCTCGCACACCGGGGCGCCGGCGATGGCGAGTCTGCGCGGCCTCTTCGGCCGTCGCGGCTCGATCGCGCCAACCGTGCTGAACATCGCGCAGAACGTCGGCTGGGCCACGATGGAGATCATCGTGATCTCGCAGGCCGCTGTCGCGGTGACGAGTGAGCGCTGGCGCTGGCTGTTCGTCGTACTGGCCGGGATCATCGCGACGACGATGGCGGTCCGTCCGCTGGGCAGCGTGAAGATCCTGCGGAAGTTCATGGTCTGGCTGGTGCTGATCGCGTCGGTCTACCTGTTCGTGCAGGTGCTCAGCAAGCCGGTGCATGCACTGCCGCAGGACAGCGTCTTCGGCTTCTGGCCAGCTGTCGACCTCGCCGCCGCCGGTGTCGTGTCGTTCGCGCCGCTGGCTGCCGACTACACGCGGCACTCGCGCACCAACAAGGCTGCGTTCGCGGGGTCCGCGCTCGGCTACGGCCTGGCAGCGATCGGGTACTACGCCCTCGGCGTCGTGGCAGTGGCGACCTTGCAGACCAACAGCGACGACGTGATCACGGCACTGGTCACCCTGCCCGCCGGCG
The DNA here is from genome assembly GCF_044453965.1 of Kribbella sp. NPDC051586. Taxonomy (NCBI): domain Bacteria; kingdom Bacillati; phylum Actinomycetota; class Actinomycetes; order Propionibacteriales; family Kribbellaceae; genus Kribbella; species Kribbella sp. NPDC051586. The sequence goes on from NZ_JBITDF010000001.1 coordinate 1,534,859, forward strand.
CGATAGCGCTGTTCGTACTGCTGGTCGACGAGGTCGACGAGGCGTACGCGAACGTCTACTCGACCACGATGGCCGCGCACAACCTGATCGGCCACATCGACCGGCGGTGGATCTCGGTCGCGATCGGCGTCATCGCCACCGGCATCGCGCTGGTGGTTGACCTGGGCAACTACACGCAGTTCCTGTACCTGATCGGCTCGGTCTTCATCCCGTTGTTCGCGGTCGCGATCGCGGACTTCTTCGTGGTCAGCAAGATGAACTGGGACGTCTCCGGTACGGCGAAGTTCCGCTGGCAACCGACGCTCGCCTGGCTGATCGGATTCGTCGCGTACCAGTTGGTCAACCCCGGCACAGTCTCCGGCTGGTCGCCGTTCTGGACCAAGCTGCAGCAGGCGATCTTCGACCACCAGGCCGTCCCCGGCTGGCTCGGCGCGACGTACACGTCGATCGTCATCTCGATGCTGGCCGCGGTTCTGCTCGGCCGGATCGGTCGTCGGCAGGCTGCCTGAGCAGCACGAACAGACTGGTGAAGTGGACTTCCGGCATACCAGGTCAGTGCCGGCAAGCCCGCCCGGCGTTACAGCTCCCTCGGGAACGCGCGGAACGCCTCCAGCAGGCGGTCGCGGGTCTCGGCGCTGAGCTTCTCGGGCTCGACCTGTCCGGCCTCGGCGATGGTACGGCGCAGTTGCTCGACGTAGATGTCGCATCCGTCGCAGACCGCGAGGTGGTCCACGAAGCGCCGTTCGGTCTCTGGATCCAGCGCTCCGTCCAGGAAGGCGGTGACGAGCTCGACCAGCTCCGCGCAGGTCATGAGCCGACTCCGGTGCTCGCGAAGTACCGCTCGAGCTCTCCGCGGACGGTGGCGCGGGCCCGGTGCAGCAGAACCCGCTGGTTCGCCGCCGAGAGGCCGAGCAGCGAACAGACCGCGCCGGCGTCCTGTCCGTCGATGTCACGCAAGGTCAGCACCACCTGCTGGCGCGTAGGGAGATTCTCGATCGCGGTGGCCACGGCGGCCCGTACCTCGTTGGCGAGGACCTCGCCCTCGGTGGTCGGCCAGCGCTCCGGGAACGCCCGCCAGCCGCCCGGATACTGGTCGTCGGCTCCGCGGAAACGGGCCGGGTCGACGGTCGGCTCGTGATCCGGGCCCAGGCTCGTCCACGGCACGGTGCGATGCTCGCGCGAACCGCGCTTGCGGGCGATGTTGACCAGGATCCGGTAGACCCAGGTCTGCAGCGACGCTCGTCCCTCGAACCGCTCGATGCCCTGCAGGACCGCCAGCCAGGTGTCCTGCACGACTTCCTCCGCGCTGGCCGTGGTCGACACGAACGACCTCGCCAGCCGCAGCATCGAGCCCGACCAGCTGTTCAGCAGGCAGGCGAACATGTCCTCGTCCCCGGCCCGGAGCCCGGCGACGAGGATGTCGTCCGTCGGCAGTACCGCCGCCCCCACAGGCTGACGGTACAACAGGATGGTCAGCGGTACTCCGGGTTCTCGAAGTCGTAGCGGCAGCCGGCGTCCCACTCCGACCGCTGGTTGCCGTGCGCCGGGATCCCGCCGGCGTCCCGGACGATCCGGGCCAGATGCATCAGGTTCCAGGTCATGAACGTCGTGTTCCGGTTGGTGAAGTCGTTGTCCGGCCCACCGGAGCCCTCGTCGAGGTACGACGGACCGGGCCCGGCCTCGCCGATCCAGCCGGCATCGGACTGCGGCGGAATCGTGTACCCGAGGTGCTGCAACGAGTACAGGACGTTCATCGCGCAGTGCTTCACGCCGTCCTCGTTGCCGGTGATCAGGCAGCCGCCGACCCGGCCGTAGTACGCGTACTGCCCGTGCTCGTTGAGGATCGAGGAGTTGCCGTACAAGCGCTCGATCACCTGCTTGGTCACCGAGCTGTTGTCGCCCAGCCAGATCGGCCCGGCGATGACCAGAATGTCGGCGGCCATCACCTGTTCCTGGATCGCCGGCCAGGCGTCGGTCGCCCAGCCGTGCTCGGTCATGTCCGGCCACACGCCGGTCGCGATGTCGTGGTCGATCGCGCGGATCACGTCGACCTGGACGCCCTGCTTCTCCATGATCTTGCGGCTGATGTCGATGAGACCCTCGGTGTGGCTGATCGCGGGCGACCGCTTCAGGGTGCAGTTCAGATACAGCGCGCGCAGGTCGTCGTACTCGGGCACGGTTCCTCCTAGAGAAGTTCGGCGTCCTGCTCGATGCAGAGCAGGGCCGGGCCGGTGGTGGCGAAGAGTTCGGTCATCGCATCGTCGAGGTCCTCGCGGCGGGTGACCCGGATCCCGGCCGCGCCGCACAGCTCGGCGTACGCGGCCCAGTCGGGGTTGTGCAGCGACGTGTGCCAGACCGGGTAGTCGGCGGCGAGTTGTTCCTTGCTGATCTTGCCGAGCGAATGGTTGTCGAGCAGGACGTGCTTGATTCCGATGCCGTACTTCACCGCGGTCGTGAGCTCGGCGGCGTACTGCCCGAACCCGCCGTCGCCGGTGACCGCGACGACCGGCCGATCCGGTGCGGCCGCCCAGGCGCCGAGAGCGGCCGGGTAGCCGAAGCCGATCGAGCCGAGGTACCCCGACATCAGCACCGGCTGTCCCTTGGACTCCAGGTACCGGCCGAGTGAGTACGCATGGTTGCCGACGTCAACGGTGACGACGGCCTCCGTCGGCAAGTGATTGCCGAGGGCATCGAAGACGGCAGCCGCGGACACCCCGCGACCGCGGTCGTCCTGGACCCGGCGCGCCTTCTCCGCACGCCAGATGGCCCATCGGTCGGCGACGTCGGGTCGCTGGTCGGTGGCCTTGGTGTCGGTGAGCCTGTCGGTCAGGGCACGAAGTGTGAGTGCGCCGTCGCCGAGGACGTCGACGGTGACCGCGTCGAACCTCCCGATCGCGGCGTGGTGGTCGTCGATCTGCACGATCTGCTTGTAGTTCGCGATCCCGGCGTGGTTCGAGAACGATGCGCCGACCACGATCAGCAGGTCCGACTCGTTCATCAGCCAGCTCGCGACCGGCGTACCGCTGCGACCGAGCACGCCGGCGCCGAGCGGATGCGTGTCCGGGACCAGGCCCTTGGCCTTGAAAGTCGTCAGTACCGGTGCGTTCAGACGCTCTGCCAGCTCGCGTACTTCGGCCTCGGCACCGCGCGCCCCGTGGCCGACGATCAGCACCGGTCGCCGGGCGTCCCGAATCACAGCGGCGGCGCGGGTGAGCGTCTCCGAGTCGGGCTGGATGCACCGCCGGGACAGCCGGCCGGCCGGGGTCTTCGCGGCCGCGTCGGACGGCAGCACCTGCACCTCGTCGGGCAGCACCAGATGGGCGACTCCACGCCCGTCGATCGCATGCTTGACCGCCAGCGCGGCGAGCTCCGCGTGATCGCTGCCAGCCTGGACCGCGGTGCTCGACACCGCGACGTCCTTGAAGACCGCGGTCAGGTCGAGGTCCTGGAAAGCGCCGCGGCCGAGGACCTTGGACGGCACCTGCCCGGAGATCGCGATGACGGGCGAGCCGTCGAGCTTGGCGTCGTACAGCCCGGTGAGCAGGTTGGTCGAGCCCGGTCCGGCGATCGCGAAGCAGGCCGCCGGACGGCCGGTGAGCTTGCCGTACGCCGATGCCGCGAACGACGCGGCCCCTTCGTGCCGGATGCCGACGTAGGTCAGCTCGCCGCGCTCCTCCGCCCGGCGCATCGCCTCGGCGAACCCCAGGTTGGAGTGACCGACCATGCCGAAGACATGACTGATGCCATGGGCAACCAATGTCTCGACCAGCACGTCGGCTACCGTCCGGACCGGCGCCGGCGGGTCCGGAAGCTGCACGTAGACGCCGTCCGGCCGCTCGTCCACCGGATACGACGGAACACCGTCGGAGAATCCTTCCGGTGGCTGCCCGGTGATCGGGTCGTAGTCGTACCCGTGCCAGGGGCAACGCAGCAGACCCTTCTCGATCGAGCCCTCGCCCAACGGACCGCCCTGGTGCGGGCACTTGTTCTCCAGCGCTCCGAGCCGCGCGCCGCAGCGTGCGAGCGCGACGCTCCGGCCATCGACGACGACACTGCGGACCCGACCGTCCGCCGGCACGTCGTTCTCGTCCACCCGATGCCAGTTGCCCGACATGTAACGCCTCCCACCCGTCGCGACACCAACCCTTTGGATGAACAGTGCCGTTCCGCGGCCAGCCGTTACAGGAGGAAACTGCAGCCATGGATGAACGTTCGCTTGCCGTAACCCGTCGTTCCCTGCACGGCGTCGCCGAGCTGGTGCTGGCCGGACCGCAGTACCGCAGTGGTGGTGGCATCAGGCTGCGCGTAGTACCGGGTGGTTTCGCCACGCTGGCCGACCCCGCACTGCGGGTGGACGGCGACCGCCTGGTCACGCCGGCCGGGCCGCTCCCGCTGACCGGCACCTACGCCGAACTGGCCGCCGCGGCCGGGCTGGAGGCGTCCCGCCTCGACGACGTGTACGGCGGCGGCCCCGGCGTACTGCCTGACGAGGAGTTGGAGGTCGACCAGGCGGCCGCGCGCCTGCTGGCGGACGCGTTCGCGCGTGGCGATGTGGCCCTACGGCAGCTCGCCCCCGACCAGACGCCGGTCCTCTGGCCGGAGCATTTCGACGTCGGCATCACCCTCGACGAGGTCAACTACGGCGTGTCGCCGGGTGACGACGCCATTCCGGAGCCGTACGCGTACGTCGGTCCGTGGACACCGCGGACCGGTGATTTCTGGAACACGTCGTTCGGCGCGGCGCGACCGCTGTCCGAGCAGACCGACGTACTCGCGTTCTTCGAAAAAGGGAGGGCCCTGGTCACTGACCCGGAGTAACCGGAATACTTGCGGCATGCTGAATTCCGCACTGCGCAGCCGGGCCGAGTACGCGGAACTGGGGGCCGACGGGTTGGCCGCGCGTACCACGCCCGAACGGGACGCGCTGATCGTCAAGGCCGTCGAGGAGTTGCTGGACGGTCGCGAGTCGGTGCTCGACCTGTGCTGCGGGTACGGCCGGATCGCGCTGCCGCTGCGCAAGGCCGGGAAGGTGGTCCGCGGGCTGGACATCTCGCCGAACCTGGTCGAGGCCGGCCAGGCGAAGGCCGCCGAGGAGGACCTCGCGATCGACTGGGCGATCGGCTCGATGACCGATCTGCCCTACAAGTGGGACTCGTTCGACGCGGTGATCTGTCTCTGGACGGCGTTCCACGAACTGTTCGCCGAGGACGAGCAGATCTCGACGATCTGCGAGATCTCCCGGGTGCTGAAGCCGGGCGGGATCGCGATCATCGAAGGCCCGGCCTGGGGACCGGCGACCGCGGCCGAGATCGCGAACGGGATGCGGCAGGGACCGGAGCACCGGATCGTCACGACCGAGTTCAGCGACAACCGCAGCGGCGTGCACTTCATCCACGACGAGATCAGCTACGGGCGGCTCTGCGCGGCCGCCGGAATCGACGACTACAAGGTCTACAAACGCGACTGGGGCGGCCGGCGGCGGCTCATCCTGGAGATTCACGCCCCCGCAACTTCCTGACATGTCAACAGGAGCAGATCCCCACTCCACATTGGGGATCTGCTCCTTGTATTTCCGAGTCTAAATCCGCTCCGGGCAATTCCGGAAAACTCAGCTTTTTGCTTCGAGATTCAGCAAGAATCGTTTTGCGTCCAACCCCCCGGCGTACCCGGCAAGGGCGCCGTTCGCACCGACGACCCGGTGGCACGGGAGTACGACGCAGACCGGGTTCGCGCCCAGCGCCGTACCGACCGCGCGGGCCGCCTTGGGCTTGTCGATGTCAGCGGCAACGGTTCCGTACGTCGTGGTCGCGCCGTACGACGTGTGGGTCGGCAGGTCCGTGAGCACGAGGCGCTGGAACGGCGTCGCCAGCGCGAGGTCCACCTCCAGGTCGAAGGCCTGCCGGCGGCCGACGAGGTATTCGTCGAGCTGTCGCCGGACCTCGTCCAGCGGGCGGGCCTGCCGCAGTACCCGCGGGGACACGGCGCGGGCGAGGCGGGTGGTCATGGTTTCCTCGTCGCCGAACGAGCTGGCGACGACCCGGCCACCTGCGATCGCGAGCAGCATCGTCCCGATCGGGGTGTCGTGCAGTGTGTAGGCGACGTCGGCGTCGGGAAGGACGGGCCGCTTCGGTTCGGTCTGGCTCAGGTCGGGCATGGCGAGCCGGTTCAGCCGGCTCTCGAGATCAGTCATCATCTACTCCGAGTTTGCTGCGCAATGTCGCGAGCGCGTCGCTGACGAGCCGGCGCGATGCGGCGGGCGTGGTGTCCAGAGCGGCGGCCACGCCGTGGTGGTCCAGGTCGCCGACGTATTTGAGCGTGACCGCGAAGCGTTGCCGCTCCGGGAGCTCGTTGACCGCCCGCCAGAGATCGGGATCCGGCCAGGTGGCGGCGTCCGGGCCTTCGACCGCGACCGGCGGCGCCTCCTCCAGCGGACGCTGCGGTTTCCGCGCCCGGTGGACGTCGGTCGCGCACCGGGCCGTGATGGTGAGGAGCCAGCTGCGCAGGTTCTTCGCCGACGTCAGCGCCGGGTACGCCGCGTACGCCTTCTCCCAGGCGCGCTGCGCCGCGTCGTCGCCGTCGACCGGCCCGGCCATCGCCCGCGCCAGCCGGGCAACGTCCCGCCAGTGCGCGTCGATCAGCGCCTGGAACGGCGGCAGCTCGACCTTCTCCCGAGTCATCACGACAGTAGAACGCACGCGCCGGCCGGCCTGTGAGGGTGCCCGGTCCAGATCACGAGATTGTCTAGTTAGCTGATAGACAATGGTGCGAAGATAGCTGACATGACGACGACACTCCTCACCCGCCGTCGCGTCATCGATCTGCTGCGGACGGCGAGCGCCACCTGTCGGTGACGCGCTCCTCCTGTCTCCTCCGGCGAACTCTCGCCGCTCACCTTCCTCCCAAGGGAGTGACATGTCTGTTCCCGCATTGCATCGACCTGCCCTGTCCGTCGTACCCAACCGACCCGAAGAGCGGGTGGTGGACGCCGATGTCTACCGCTCCGTCTTCCGTCGCCACGCCGCCGGTGTCGTGGTGATCACCGCGGACGCGGGCTACGGCCCAGTCGGATTCACCGCGACCTCGCTGGTCTCGATCAGCCTGCTGCCGCCGCTCGTGTCGTTCGCGATCGCCACCAGCGCGTCCAGCTGGCCGACCGTGAGTACGGCGACCAGCCTGGTGATCAACTTCCTGTCCGCCGACCAGCACGCGATCGCGGGCCGGTTCGCGACCAGTGGGATCGACCGGTTCGCCGAGCCGACCCGCTGGTCCCGGCTGGCCTCCGGCGAGCCCGTGCTCGACGAGGCGCCGAGCTACCTGCGTGCGCAGGTCGAGCATCGATTCGCCGTCGGCGACCACTACCTGGTCGTCGCCCGCCTCGCCACCCACACCGAACGACGTGAGCACGAGCCGCTGCTCTACCACGACGGCAACTACGCGAAAGCACACCATGTTTAGAAAACGCCTCTCCACCCTCGTCGTCCTGCTCGCTGTCACGGTCACCGGCTGCAGCGGTAAGGCGGACGCCGACGCCAAGCTCTCGCTGGACGCCGCGCTGCCGACCACGGTCCCCGCCGGCGCCAAGATCGTCGTCGGCGATCCCACCACGGAAGTCGCACTGAAGCTCTCGGGCCAGTACGACCAGGTCTCGAGGTACGTGCAGTTCGCGAACCTCAGCGGCGGTCCGCAGACCACCGAGGCGTTCCGGGCGCACGCTCTCGACCTCGGATCGGTCGCCGAGATCCCGCCGATCAACGCGACCTGGACGGGTCTGGACGTGAAGATCGTCGCCTCCAAGTTCCGGCTGGATCCACTCACCCACCCGATCTACCAGCTCGGCATCGCGCCCGGGGTGTCGGTGAAGACGCTCAGCGATCTGCGCGGCAAGAAGATCGCGTACAGCCCGGGCCAGGCGCAAGGGGCGCTGGTCCTGAAGGTGCTGCAGAAGGCCGGGCTGACCAAGGACGACGTGAAGCTGATCGAGCTGCCTTCGACCGGCGACGTCTACTCGAACGCGCTCTCGTCCAAGCAGGTGGACGTCGCCCCGATCGGCGGCGTGCAGATCAAGCGGTACCTGGCCAAGTACGGCCAGGACGGTGCGAGCGCGATCGACCACGGTCTGCGCGACGACGCCGGACACCTCTACGGACCGGTCGGCTCGCTCGAGGATCCTGCCAAGGCGGCCGCGATCCGCGCGTACGTCGCGGCCTGGGCCGTCGCGCAGGAGTGGATCGACAAGCACCCCAAGGAATGGATCCAGGGGTACTACGTCAAGAACCAGGGCCTGACCGGGTCCGACGGCCAGTGGCTGGTCGACAACGCCGGCCACCCGGACATCCCGGCCGACTGGACCGACGCGATCCAGCGTCAGCAGGCAACCATCGAGCTCCTCGCCAAGGAGACCGGCAACAAGGTCATCCAGGCGAAGGATCTCTACGACCTGCGGTTCCAGACCGTCGCCGCGGACGCGATCAAGGCGGGTGCCAAATGAGTGCGACCACCCTGCCCGGGCTCCGTACGCGAGCGGCCGCGGGTCCTGTCGTACGCCGTCGTCGGCTCGGACCGGGGAAGCCGATCCGGTTCGGGGCGGCGATCGGGCCGGTGCTGCTGCTGGTGATCTGGAGCATCGGATCCGCGGCTGGTTGGATCGACCAACGGATCCTGTCCGCGCCGTGGACCGTGGTCAGCACGGCCGGCGAGCTGATCGCCGACGGCCGGCTCCAGTCGAACCTGTGGACGTCGGCCCAGCGGGCGCTGCTCGGGCTCGCGCTCGGGATCGTGCTCGGCGTCGTACTGGCGCTGCTCTCCGGCCTGTCCCGCCTCGGCGAGGCCGTCCTCGACGGACCGATCCAGATCAAGCGCGCGATCCCGTCTTTGGCGCTGCTACCGCTGTTGATCCTCTGGCTGGGCATCGGCGAGTCGATGAAGGTCGTCACCATCCTGCTCGGGGTGTTCATCCCGATCTACATCCACACCCACAACGGCCTGCGCACCATCGACAGCAAGTACGTCGAGCTCGCGCAGACGGTCGGCCTGTCCCGGTGGGAGTTCATCCGGCGCGTGGTCCTGCCGGGCGCCCTGCCCGGGTTCCTCCTCGGGCTGCGGTTCGCGGTGACCGGCGCGTGGCTGTCGCTGGTCGTCGTCGAGCAGATCAACTCCACCAGCGGTATCGGCTACATGATGGAACTGGCCCGCACGTACGGACAGACCGACATCATCATCGTCGGCTTGGTCGTGTACGGCGCGCTCGGCCTGATCTCCGACGCCGTCGTCCGCCTGATCCAGAGGAGGGCCCTGTCGTGGCGCCGAACGCTGGCCTCGTAAGCACGGTCCAGGTCCGGGAGCTGGTCCGCCGGTACGACGATCGCGCCGTACTGGACGGACTGGATCTGGACATCGCTCCGGGTGAATTCGTTGCGCTGCTGGGCAAGAGCGGTTCCGGGAAGAGCACGCTGTTGCGGGCGTTGGCCGGCCTTGACTACGACGTCGACGGATCGGGCGAGCTCGCCGTACCGGAGAACGTCTCGGTCGTCTTCCAGGACTCGCGGTTGTTGCCGTGGGCAAGGGTGCTCGACAACGTCGTACTCGGACTGAACGGCGCGGACGACCACGGTCTGCGCAGTTTGGCGGAGGTCGGGCTCGCGGGCCGCGAGAAGGCCTGGCCGAACGAGCTGTCCGGTGGTGAGCAGCAGCGGGTCGCACTGGCGCGGTCGTTGGTGCGGGAGCCGGAGCTGTTGCTCGCGGACGAGCCGTTCGGTGCGTTGGACGCGCTGACCCGGTTGAAGATGCACGTGTTGCTGCGGAAGTTGTGCGCCGCGCACCAGCCCGCCGTACTGCTGGTGACGCACGACGTCGACGAGGCAATCGTGCTGGCCGATCGGGTGATCGTGCTCGACCAGGGCGGGATCGTCGCGGCGGAAGTGGTCGAACTGGCCGCGCCGCGGAGTTCGGCCGATCCAGGATTCGCCGCGATCCGGTCGCGGCTTCTCGACGCTTTGGGGGTCTCGCTGTGAGTAGGCAATTGCATCTGAACGCGTTCCTGATGAGCACCGGGCACCACGAGGCGTCGTGGCGGCTGCCGGACAGCGATCCGTTCGCGAACACCTCGGTGGCGCACTACCAGGCCTTGGCGCAGCTGGCCGAGCGCGGGAAGTTCGACTCGATCTTCTTCGCCGACTCGCCGGTCCTGCTCGGCACCGTCGGCCGGCGGCCGGCCGGTTCGCTGGAGCCGACCGTGCTGCTGACCGCGATCGCCGCGGTGACGTCGCGGATCGGGCTGATCGCCACCGCGTCGACGACGTACAACGAGCCGTACAACCTGGCGCGACGGTTCGCCAGCGTGGACCACGTGAGCGGCGGGCGCGCGGGCTGGAACGTGGTGACGACGGCCGGTCCGGACGCGGCGCGCAACTTCAACCTCGCGGACCAGCCGGCGCACGCGGAGCGGTACGAGCGGGCGGCCGAGTTCCTCGAGGTCGCGTACAAGCTGTGGGACTCGTGGCAGGACGACGCGGCGATCGCGGACAAGGCCGCGGGCGTATGGGCGCTGGACGAGCGCGTGGTTCCGATCGATCACGTCGGACGGCACTTCCAGGTCCGCGGGCCGCTCAACCTGCCGCGGTCGCCACAGGGTCATCCGCTGATCGTGCAGGCCGGGTCGTCCGAGGACGGGAAGGGCCTGGCGGCGCGGTACGCCGAGGCGGTGTTCACCGCGCAGCAGACGCTGGGGGACGCGCAGGACTTCTACCGGGACCTGAAGGCCCGTACGGCGGCGCTGGGGCGTGATCCGGGGTCGATCAAGATCCTGCCGGGGATCGTGCCGGTGATCGGCTCCACGGTCGAGGAGGCTCAGCGGCTGGAGTCGCAGCTGGACGAGCTGATCCGCCCGGAGTACGCGCGCCTGCAGCTGGCGAAGACCCTGAAGGTGGCGCCGGAGGACCTGCCGTTCGACGAGCAGTTGCCCGCGGACCTTCCGGACGAGGACGAGATCGAGGGCGCGAAGAGCCGCTACACGCTGATCGTGACGCTGGCCCGGCGCGAGAAGCTGACCGTCCGCGAGCTGATCGGCCGACTCGGCGGCGGGCGCGGCCACCGGACGTTCACCGGTACGCCGGAGCAGGTCGCGGACGCCATCCAGCACTGGTTCGACGCCGGTGCCGCCGACGGCTTCAACATCATGCCGCCGGTGCTCCCGTCCGGACTTGAGACCTTCGTGGACGAGGTAATCCCCATCCTCCAGTCCCGAGGCCTCTTCCGGACCGAGTACACCGGCACCACCCTCCGCTCCCACTACAACCTCCCCCGCCCCACCAGCGCCCTACGAAACGCAACCGCCTAGACCGGCTGGTGCCGGGGCCGCCAGGTGGCCGCCCCAGCACCAGCCCCCAAACCCGGATCCCCACACCACCACAACCGCCCCGCGACCGGCACCACCCGCGGAAGCCGCCCCGCCAGCGCGCATTGCGATGGCCCACAGATCCGCACCCCCGGGCTCGCAGCCCACGCGGGGGTTTACGGATGGACTCGTACGACGAGCTTTCCGACCGCGCCGCCGTCCTGCATGAGGCGGTGGGCTTCGCCGATCTCGTCCATGGTGAAGACGCGGTCGATGCGGATCGGGAGCTTGCCCGCGGCGACCAGGTCGACGTAGCGCTGGAAGGCGTCCGCCGGGAGGTCGGAGCTCTCGCCGCCGTACGCGGTCAGCCGGACGCCGTTCGGGATGTAGTCCATCGGGTAGAAGTCCGGGATCGTCCAGGCATCGCTGAGCATTCCGGTGAAACACACCGTGCCGTGGACCGCGGTGGCTTTCAGGGTGTCCGGCAACACATTCGTGCCGACGAGTTCGAGCGCCGCGTGGACGCCGTCCGGGACAATCTGCCGCACCTTTTCCGCAACGTTGCCGTCATCAACGATCGGGTGATCGACGCCGAGCTGGCGCAGTACATCCAGCCGTTGTGGATTTCGCGTTGTCGAGAGGACGGTCAGCCCGTGTTCCTTCGCCAGTACGGCGGCGGCGACACCCACCGACGACGTACCGCCGCGGACCAGCAACGACTGACCCGGCTCGATCGCGAGACCCGTGTAGAGCGAGCCGTGGGCGGTCTGCAGCAGCTCCGGCAGCGCCCCGAGCGTCGCCCAGTCGAGGTCGGTCGTCACCGGTATGACCGACGACGCGGGTACGACGGTGTACTCGGCGTACCCGCCGTCGTACGCGCGGCCCATCCCGCCCATCATCGCGACCACCTGCTGCCCCGGCGCGAACTCGCCGCCCGGCGCCGCGTCGACCGTCCCGGCCGCCTCGATCCCGGGGACGACCGGGAACCGTGCGTTCGTCGCGAGGCCTGCGCGGAGGTGGTACTCGGACCGGTTCAGCCCGAACGCCTCCACCTTGATCCGCACCCAGCCGGCCCGCGCCGACGGCACCGCGACCCGCCGTACCCGCATCTCTTCAGGCGCCATCGGCCCGTCCAGCACAATCGCCCGCATGTCCATGCCGGCAATCCTCGCCGACGGTGTGAAAGAGTTTCCTTCATGCGGAAGCTCCCGCGCGTCGTAGCCCATCGCGGCGCCAGTGAAGTCAATCCGGAACACACCCTCGCGGCCTATCGCCGGGCGATCGAAGTCGGTGCGGACGGACTCGAGTGCGACGTCCGGCTGACCGCCGACGGGCACCTCGTCTGCGTCCACGACCGCCGGATCGAGCGCACCTCGAACGGCCGTGGCGTGCTGTCCACGATGAGCCTCGCCGAGCTCGAGTCGTACGACTGGGGCTCGTGGAAGCGCCCGTGGGCCGACCTCGACGAGGAGGCCGAGCTGCCCGGCCTCGACGTACGCAAGGTGCTCACGCTCGACACACTGCTCGCCACCGTCCGCGACGCGGGCCGGCCGGTCGAGCTGGCGATCGAGACCAAGCACCCGACCCGGTACGCCGGACTCGTCGAGAAGCGCCTGATCGAGGCCCTCGACCGCTACGGCTGGGCCCGCCCGAAACTCGGCTCGGAGTCGCCGGTCCGCGTGATGAGCTTCTCCTGGCTCTCGCTGCGCCGGCTGCGTACCGCGGCACCCGGCCTGCGCACCGTCCTGCTGATGGACCGCGTCCCCCTGCGCTTCCGCGACGGCTCGCTACCCACCGGAGTCTCGTACGCCGGCCCGAGCCTGGAGATCGTCACCGCCCACCCGGAGTACGTCGACCGCGCACAGAAACACGGCCACCAGGTCCACGTCTGGACCGTCAACGCCGAAGAAGACCTCCGCCGCTGCCGCGACCTCGGCGTCGACGCACTAATCACCGACCGCCCCGAGGCCGCCCTGAAGGTCCTCGCGGAGCCGCCGAAGCCTCCTACCCCGACCTATACCTATCCGCCCAGGAGCCGTGACCGGCGTCGTCGGACCTGACTTGCCGGCTACGTCAGGACTCAACCTGCGGTGGTTCGTCCGTCGGGTTGGTCGTTCGCGCTCGGTCGAGCAATGTGTAGACGTTCGTGTTCCGCTGAATCAGCGGCATTGCCGTCTGCTCCAGCGCCGCAATCCGATGCTCGGCATCCCGGATGGCTCCGGTGTCGTCGAGGTACGTGAAGATCTCCGGCAGCTTCATGTTGGTGAAGTCAGGCAGCGCCAGACCGACCTCGGGATTGCGTAGCAGGAACTCGTCCGAGGCGAGGATCACACTGAAGATCGTCGGACGGTTGAGCTGGATCTCGGACTTCTTCCCGCGGCGCTCACCGCCGAGGAAGCGAACCTCTTCCAGCCCGCGCCGCAGATTGGACTCGGTGACGTCGTTGGTGATCGAGGCCGCGAAGTCGAGATTCTCGATCGCCACTGCGAGCTTCGCGAGGTCCGCCGCGTGGTCGGCAGGCGCGATCAACCGGAGCAGGTCGATCGTCAGCTGGCCTGATGACACCTTGCGCAAGGCGATGGACTTGTACGACGTCTCCGCGATCGTCGACTTCCGCCACTGCAACTCTTCGAGCATCGCCGCGTTGATCTGCCGACCGTACTCGGCAACCACGCCGGCTGCGGGTATCGCGGATCGCTCACCGGACAACGCGTCGATGTTGGTTGCGCACAGCACGGCGGTGTGTTGGAGCAGATTGGCTATCTGGACGGCCGATGCATCGTCGAACACCCGACGTACCGCTGGGAGGCCCCAGCGTTGGTCGTGCTGATCCGCGACGTCGTCGAGGATCACGCGGCCCAGGTACAGCAACTCGAGACTGGCAGATGCCCAGATGACCACGTCGGGTCGAAGCTCCCAGTCCTGGCTGAAAGCGTAGAGGAGCTGCGAGGGCCGGAATCTGGCGCTGTAACGGAGGCGCTGTTTCAGCTGGCTTCCCACCGCATCACTGAGTTCGTGGTTGAGCAGGCGGAACAGCGTGGGTACGACGTGTTCCTCGTAGAAGTCCCACTGCGCCTCGCGAAGCTCGACGATCCTCGGCTTCTGGCCCTCGTCGCCCTGGACGTTCCACCAGTGCTTAACCATGGGCTCTCCAACGCGACTGGCCTTCGTAGCGCACCGATCCGGCGATGAGCTGCTCGTTCGTTCCGACTTCTCCGGTGAGCTCGTCAGCCGTCCGAAGGCACAGCGACATCATGACCCGCGCGTACTCCGGAGAGCCGGCGCCCGCTGCGTGAAAGGTCATGCCGTCCATCACGAGCACGTCACCCTGGCTCATCGGAACCTTGAGCGCCTGCTGCACCTGCTCCGACTCAGGGGTTTCATCCAGCCAGTAGCCGCCGCCGTTACTTTGCTCTGCGGTGGGCCACAGGTGCGATCCCGGCAACAGGGACGGCCACGCAAGCGGATCATTCTCCGCACAATCCAGCATGAGTAGCACGGTGATGGGATTGCGGCTCCAGTGCAGGAGATCCCGGTGCATCCGTGTCGCGCGCGATCCATCGCCCCGGTCGATGACGACATGGTTGTGGCGGTTGACGACCAGGACCCAGCTCGGGCCCAGCAGCTGAGTGACGAGCGTGCGCAGAGCGGGCACTTGGAGCACGGAGGCGATGGCGGCTTCGGCCGGATCTTCGAGCCTCAGCGAATCGTTGGCCGGATCAATGCTCGCAGCGGCAGACTTCAACTCCTGCGTCAGCTCAGCGCACCGCTCCCGGCTGACAAGAGCCTGTCTTTTGAGATAGCCGTGCGTTCGGAGCTGAAGCTGGGCGGAGGACACCGATATCCCTTCGGAACAAGGTGGGCAGCAGCCAACAGGTCGTGGCGAAGTCGATCGTTGTCCTGCAACTCGAGCAGTCGTTCGGTGGTGCCGTAGTCGAAGACCGGACGCGAGCTCGGGGCGATGGTTCCGTGAACGAGGCCGTCGGCCACCGCCTGCGGGAGGATGTCCCGTTCCAGGCTCTGGCCGGAGCTGTACTGCCACGCGAGCCAGGAGCCACGGTGCACGAGATAGACGCCGGTCGACGAAGCCGGCCGCAATCGGCAGGCGGGTGACCGGCCGGTGGATTCGCCCCAGTGCTTCACAAGGCCAGTACCGGGATCGATGCCGATGAGCTCCGAATTCTGAACGCTTCGTGGGACCAGCAGTTGGTGAACGGGTCCGGCGAGATCGACGTGGTGGTACCAGGCGATCAGATCGACGGGCACGACGGTGTCTGCGTTGGCAACGAGAACCCAGCGCGTACGGGCGGCCTTTACGCCCATTCGGAGCGCTCGACCGGTGCCCACGAAGTCGTCTTCGACGATCTTCACAGACCCGGCAACCTCCGGATACAGCTGGCGGAACTTGTCCGCTGCCTGCGCATCACAGGTCACCACGACCCGGGCTCCGTCGCGCAGGAATCGCCGTGTCAGCAAGACCATCACAGGCGGAACGTCGTCCAGGGCCATCAAACTCTTCGGCAACGAGTGCTCGGTCCGTCGGATCCGGGTGTTGTAGCCGCCGGCGAGCAGGATGAGAGTGACGTCCCCAGAGCTCAACCTCATCGCACGCCGCTCCTCGGAATCGGACGTGCAGAGGTCAACGGAACTCGCAGCGGCTCGCTGGGCCCGGCCTGGGTGCTCCACTGAAGAGTGACCGCGAGAGCCCCCACGACCTCGTCCATCTCGGCACACGCTTTCTGAGGGATGTGAATCAGCAGAATCGGGTGGTCCACGCTGCTGATCTTGACACTGCTGACTGTGACGCAAAGCTCCGCAGCGCCGTTGCGAACATCTTGCTGCTCGTCGGGCGCGCCGATCAACCACTGCTCGTCCATTGCTTCGCCGAACCACGCAAGTCCGACCTGTGGATCCTGGAGATGTTCCTCGCTTTCGTTGCGCACGGCCACTGTCAGCAGCCACCCCTGCTGAGACGAGTTACGGGCCCAGGCCGTCAGCCGTCCTATCGGCTGGACCAGATCCAGGTTCTGGGCGCGCCTCCGCTCTGCTGCAAGGCCGATCATCCGCAACTGGTAGGCGAGCACCAGGGTGCTCAGCGCCGTGAAGAGGGCGCCGGCCCACTCGGACGCAGGCCCGGACTTGCCGAGATCGACCACACTGCTTCTGAACAGGTCGTAACCCACGATGAGAAACACGACGAACGCCAGCGTCGCGATGGTTCCCAGGGCCAGGTAGAACCAGGCCTTACTGGTCAGTAGTTCGAACTGGGCCTTGCCGGCGAGTGCACCGAGCCGGGCCTTGCTGGCCAGCACGCCGATCCAGGCTCGCTTTGTCAGCACCGCGAACCGGCCGGCCTGCTTCTCGGCGGCATCCGCCCGCTTCGTGCCGTCGCCGCCAGTAGCCGGCGCCGGAACTCGATCCCCCACTAACCGCTCCCCAAGCCGCATGCGCGATGTCGGACCCCTACGGGGTGTACATCCTGCAATACCGATGTCACGTTACGGCGCGACGGGATGCTTGCTGTCGGTGTGACACATGCTGTCGATTTCGTGTGGCGGGTGTCACGTGGTGCGGATACGTAGCGGGGTGAATGCGGGCGGTTATTGCAACGTTCAATTCCGTCGATTTCGTTACGGTTTCTTGGGATTTAGGCGCGATCTTCGGTGGCCTATGTAACGGAATACCTGCGGTGGTTTTCCAGGGCCGGATCGTGGGCAGAAGTCACTGTGGCTGAACCGATCATCGAGGAGACCCTGCTTGTCCTCTGCGACCCTGCCCGCCGACGTTAGCGTCGTGGACGTCGTGCTGCCGCATCAAGTGTCCGCGGTAGCGGACGCCCGTCGTCGTCTGGCCGCCTACCTGA
Source organism: Kribbella sp. NPDC051586 (assembly GCF_044453965.1). Lineage (NCBI taxonomy): Bacteria > Bacillati > Actinomycetota > Actinomycetes > Propionibacteriales > Kribbellaceae > Kribbella > Kribbella sp. NPDC051586. The sequence goes on from NZ_JBITDF010000001.1 coordinate 1,552,054, forward strand.
AGCGCTACCGGGTCACCGATTCGGCTGGTGACGATGCGCAGTTGGTGCTCTCCGAGCTGCTGTCGAACGCGATCCGGTACGCGCCGCCGTTGCCGGCCGGAGAGGTTCGTGCGGCCTGGTGGATCGACCGGGCCGGGATCCACGTCGAGGTCACCGACGGTCGCGGGGACACCGAGCCGCAGCGGATCAGCGACACCCACCCGGAGTCGATCGGCGGCCGCGGACTGGCGATCGTCGACATGCTCACCTCCGGCTGGGACGTCCGTACGGCCGCCCATCACCGCACGGTGCACGCGATCGTCCCGAGCTAGTTCGCACTCGGGCACGTCCGGCTGCAAGACTGCGCTGTTATGGGAAAGAAGTCGCGGCAGCGCGCGAAGAACACGACGACCGTCACCCTCGATCCGGCCGACCTGGTCGACGTCGGGCCGCGGGAGCCCTGCCCGTGCGGTTCGGGCAAGCGGTTCAAGCAGTGCCACGGCAAGGACCGGGCGCAGGCGGCGGACGCGTTCGTGGTGCGGCCGTTCGAGGGTCTGCCGGCCGAGTGTGACCTGATCGCGTTCCGCGAGATCGTCCCGTCGGGCACGGTCGAGGCCGAGCTCATCGGCGACAACGCGGGCAAGGTGGTCAACCTCGTCACCCTGCTGCCGATGGCGATGCCGGGCCTGGTGCGCGACGACGAGACGATCTGGATCGGCTTGCAGACGCACGCGTCCTCGGGCGACCCGAGCCGCGACCTCGGGCACGCGATCACCGCCGCGCTGCACACCGAGCCGGGCAACCCGATCCAGCTCGGTGACCTGATGAAGGACGGACCGCGGCTGCAGGACCTGATCGACACGTCCAAGCCGCTCGAGGTCAAGGTGCACGAGGGCTTCGACTACTGGGTCGGCGAGAATGTCGAAGACCCGACCGGTGAGGTTGCGGCCGGCCTGGAGCGGGCGAACGCCGCGGCGGCTCCGACGGTCCGGCTCGAGTCGGTCGAGGCGGCGTACTGGACGCAGATCGGCGACCGCATCTACCTGCGCTGGGTGATGCCGCACACCGAGGACACGCTCCTCGATGCGCTGGCCCGCCTGCACGCGGCCGGCTCGTCCGCGCTGATCGACGGCAGCCGGCTGATCGGCTCGTTCCGCGCCCTCGGCGTACTCGCGCCGGTCTGGGAGCTCCCCGCCGGCACCGAGGCCGCCGACGTCGAGAAGCCCGCCGCCGACTTCGCCACCGCCCTGGACAAGGCCCTGGCCACCGAGGCGCCGCTGACGACGGAAGAGCGCGCCGCTCGGGCCGGCTTGGCCAGCCGTCAGCTCACCATCCGCTGACCCGCAGTACGACGAACGCCCGGCTGAGGCTTCAGCCGGGCGCTTCGTGTACTCAGAGTGGTCTAGGCCGCGAGGCGCTTCACACGCTCTGAAACGTGGACGGCCCAAGTCCTGCTGACGGGGGAGCAACAGGGCCTGGGCCTAGACAGGAAGAGTACTCACGAAGGTCGTCCGCCACAAGCCCCGATCTCACTCCGCGTGTCGTTGGGCTCACGTGGCGGCCGGAGCCCGCTCAGCTGGTGGCCGGCGCGCGGAGCACCGGGCACGACATGCACCGGGGGCCGCCGCGGCCGGAACCGAGCTCCGAGCCGGAGATCCGGATGACCTCGATCCCGGACTCCTCCAGGCGCGCATTGGTCTCGACGGTCCGCTCGTACGCGATGCACACCCGCGGTGCCACGGCGAGGGTGTTGTTCCCGTCGTCCCACTGCTCGCGCTCGGCCGTCACCGGGTCGAGGCCGGTGTCGATCCGCCGGAGCGTGTCGATGCCGAGCGCCTTCGCTGCCGCGACGAGGAACGGCTCGGGCTCCGCGATGTGCAACTGGCCGCCGTCGGTGGTGACGGCGAGCGCCCGCATCTCCTCGGCCATGTTCGGATACATCAGCACGGCGTCGGTGTCGACCATCGTGCACACGGTGTCGAGGTGCATCGTGGCGCGCTGCTGCGCGATCGGTACGGCGAGCACGGTGTGCGCCAGCCCCTTCGCGAACACCCGCCGCGCCAGTCGCTCCACTCCAGCCGGAGTCGTCCGCTCGCCAACTCCAACCGCGAGTACGCCGGGACCGAGCGCGAGCACGTCTCCGCCTTCGACGTGCTCCAACTGGTGGTCGTACACCTTGTCCGCGCCGGCGAACCGCGGGTGGAACGTATAGATCAGCTCGGTCAGCTGCGTCTCGCGCGCCCGGGCCGGCATCGCCAGCGAGGTGACGGCGATCGAGTCCCGGATCCAGACGCTCGAGTCGCGGGTGAAGAGCAGGTTCGGCAGGGGGTCGATCAGGAAGTCCTCGTGGGCGAGGAGCGACGTCACCAGCCCGCCCGCCCGGACCTCGTCGTTGCGTACGCCGGCCATCAACGCCTCGGCCAGCCCGGCCGGGTCGAGGTCGCCGAGGGACGCCCGCAGGTGGTCGCGCAGGGTGTCGCCGAGCCGCAGGTCCTCGGTCGCGCCGGCGACGGCCCGGGCCCGGGCCGTCGGATCGGCGAGGGACTCGGTCAGCAGCTCGCCGAGGTACAGCACCTCGACGTCGCGGTCCCGGAGTGCCTGGGCGAACGCGTCGTGCTCGTCCTGGGCCCGGCCGACCCAGGGGATGCCGTCGAACAGCAGCTTGTCGTTGTTGCGCGGGGTGAGCCGGCGGAGCTCGTTCCCGGGGCGGTGCAGCATGACTGTCCGGAGCGGACCGACCTCGCTGTCGACGCCGTACGCCTTGCCGCTGTGCTGCTGCGCCTCAGTCATCCGTCCGCCCCTTCACTCCGTTGTGGCCCACCACGCTACGGCAGTTCCCTCAATCTGTCTGATTGTCCGACAATATCCCACGATGGATCGGATTAGCGAACACGGTCGTAGAGGAGGCAGAGGGCGCCGGACTCGGTGGTGGTGGAGTCGGCCAGCTTCCAGGAGGTGGCCGGCAGTCCGTCGTCGAACAGCCGCATGCCGCCGCCGACCAGTTCGGGGTCGAGGGTGATGCTCAGCCGGTCCACCTCGTCGGCGGCCAGCAGCGCCTGGATCACGCTCGTGCTGGCCAGCACGATGATGTCGCCGCCTTCCTGACCGCGCAGCTGCTTGACCACGTCGGCCGGCTCGGCGTCGGCGATCCGGGAGTTCTGCCACGGCGCCTCGGTGAGTGTCGAGGAGAAGACCACCTTCTCGGTCTCGTTCATCCACTTGGACACCGCGCGGTCCTGCGGCGCCGCGTTCTCGTCGTCGGCGACACCCGGCCAGAAGCCGCCGAAGCCCTGGTAGTTCTTCCGGCCGAGCAGGATCGTGGTCGCCGGCGCGGTCACCCGGATCATGTGGTCGCGGGCACCCTCGGTGATCGCGTGCGGGACGATCCAGCTCATGTCGTAGTCGCCGCCTGCTCCGTTCACCCGGCCGTCGAGCGAGAGCGAGATGTTGGCGGTCACGGTGCGGGTCATCTTGGTACCTCTTCCGGTTTCGGTTCGGTTTGCCTGACACCTGAGATCCTGCCGCCGCAGCGACCCCGGAACATCTGCCACCTGGCCGATATCGACCGGCCACCTGGCTGACCGGTCCGTCGTACGAAAGAACGAATATCCACAGCCGACGGCTGCTGACGAGGTCGATCGGCTGGAGAGGAACTAGGCTGCGGTGCTGTGTCCGGTCATGCTGCACCCAACAACGACGTGTCCCCCGAACCCTTCGAGCGCGCCGTCGCCTGCGTGATCCCGGCGAAGGACGAGGCCGAGCGGATCGCGGCGACCGTCGACGCGGTGCACAAGATCATCGGGGTGGACCTGGTCGTGGTCGTCGACGACGGTTCCACTGACGGTACTGCGGAGGCCGCGGAGCGCGCCGGCGCCGTCGTCGTGCGCCACGAGCGCAACCGGGGGAAGGCGGCGGCGATGGAGACCGGCACAGCGGCGGTCGCGGCGCGGGACGGGGCCCGGGCGCGGCACCTGCTGTTCCTCGACGCCGACCTGACCGACACCGCGTCCGGTGCAGGGCCGCTGATCGAGCCGGTGCAGACCGGCCGCGCGGACATGACCATCGGGACGTTGCCCACGCAGGTACGGGCCGACGGGTCAAAGGCCGGTGGGCACGGATTCGTCGTACGGCTCGCGCGGGCCGGGATCGAGGAGGCGACCGGCTGGGCGCCCGAGCAGCCGTTGTCAGGGCAGCGGTGCCTGACCCGGGCCGCGTTCGACTCCGCCGTACCGCTGGCTGCGGGGTTCGGGGTCGAGACGGCGCTGACGATCGACCTGGGCCGGAAGGGTTTCCGCATTCTCGAAGTGCCGATCGACGTCCGGCACCGGGCCACCGGGACTGATCTGCGCGGTCAGCTGCACCGCGCGAAGCAGTACCTGCACGTCCGGCGGGCACTGTCCGCACGCAGTGCGCTGCCCGCGGACGGTGGTGGACCGTCGCTACGCAGTCTCTTCCCGCGGAAGTCCGCGCAATGAGCACTGATCTTCAGCTCGGGCAGAAGTACGGACGGCGCGCCGTCGCTCTGTACCTCGTCAGTACGGCGCTGATCGTCGCGGTCGGCCTGCTCGGCCCGTCCGTGGTCGTGCTGACCTTGACCGGCCGGCACCCGTGGCTCCCGTCGTACTGGTTCGACGCGCATGCCAACGACTGGCTCGTGTCGGTGATGATCTACGTCGCGATCGCGCTCGGAGGATACGGCGTTTTCCTTGCCACCAAGGCGCTTCGGCACGGCTGGGCGCCGCGCGTCGACCGATTGATTGCCTTGGGCATCGGTACGACGGCGGCCATCACGCTGGTGCCGCCGATGGCCTCCGGCGACGTCCTGATCTACGCGGCGTACGGGCGGATCATGGCGCTCGGCGGCGACCCGTACACGGCCTCGCCGGCAGACACGATCCGGCTCGGGTACGACCCGGTCATCGCCGCGACCGAGCGGCCGTGGCAGGGCGCGCGCAGCGTGTACGGGCCGATCGCGACCTGGATCCAGTGGCTCTCGTCGCTGATCGGCGGCAACTCCGCCCAGCTCACCGTGTGGATGCTGCAGCTGTCGGTCGGGATCAGCCTGGTGGTCACCGGTCTGCTGCTGGTCAAGCTGGTCGGCAAGGATCTGCCGGCCCGGCGGCGCGTGATCATGCTCGGCCTCGCGAACCCGCTGATCCTGTGGTCGGTCCTGGCCGGCGCTCACAACGACGCGATCGCGGTGATGTTCGCGGTCATCGCGCTGGTGCTGTTCCGGCGGCACGTGTTCCTGGCCGGCATCCTGATCGGCGTCGCGGGCTGCACCAAGCTGTCGATCGGCCTGGTCGGCATCGCCATGCTGTGGGCGCTGCGCGCCGATCGGCGCAAGGCCGCGTTCTTCTGCGGCGGTGGCGCGATCGCGATGGGCGGTCTGTACGCGATCGTCGGGCTGCAGGCGTTCCAGCAGGCGCGGTCGCAGACGTCGTTCATCTCGACCGGCACGCCGCACAAGGTGCTGCTCAGCTTCTTCACGCTGTTCCTGCCGAACGGATTGGTCCGCACCGTTCTGGCGATCCTCGCGTGGGTCGGCCTGATCATGGTCGCGATCCTGCTGACGCAGGTCTTCCCGAAGTCGCTGGTGCCGCAGACCCATCCCGACGACCCGACGCCGGCCGCGATCCGGTACACCGCGATCTACGCGATCGCCTGGGTCCTGACCGCGATGTACTCACTGCCTTGGTACGACGTGATCGCCTGGGTCGCCCTCGCCGCGGTCGCGGCGTCGAAGGTGGACGGCCTGATGGTCGTTCGTACGACGATGCTCGCGATCGCGTACGTACCAGGCCGCGACCCGAACGCGCGGCAGGTCGCGGCGAGCCTGTCCGACTCGCTGGAGTTCTTCAGCGCACGGCTGCGCGACACGCTCTGCCCGGCGATCGAGCTGGCGGTGCTGATCGGCCTGATCGTCTGGGCGCGGCGCAGCGGTGCGCAATGGTGGCCGTACGACTGGCCGCGCCGCAAACAGAAGGCCGTCCCGCAGAAGGCCGAAGCGCACTAGTTCCAGAGGTCGTGACCTGCGGCGACGGCCTTGGCGAGGATGCTCTTCACCGGCTTCTTCAGCGCGTTCGCGGCGGCGGCCACGTCGTCGTACTCCGGTTGGACGTTGACCACCTGACCGCCGTACCGCGCGATCTTCACGTGGATGCGCTGGCCCTCGACGTCGACCGTGGTGAACTCGCGGTCGGCGGCGTGCTTGCGGATGCCGAACTCGCGCAGACCGATCGCCGAGGTCTCGGACAGGATCACGGCCCGGACCGTCTCGGCGTTCGCGCTGCCGACGAGAACCGAGAGCGTGTGCGCCGGGCGGCCCTTCTTCATCAGGATCGGGGTCAGCCACGCGTCGGCGGCGCCCGCTTCCATCAGCCGGGCGAGGACCTGGGGCCAGATCCGCGGGTCGAGATCGTCGACGTTGGTCTCGTAGACGAGCTCGGTGGCGGAACCCTCCGTGGTCTCGCCGAGGACGACGCGGAGGATGTTCGGCACCTCGACCGGATCACGCCCGCCGGCGCCCACACCGGTCTGCTGGATCCGCATCGACGGCAGGGTGCCGTACTCGTCCGCGAGGCTTGCCAGCAGAGCCGCGCCGGTCGGCGTCGTCATTTCGTACGGCGCTGTGCCGCCGGTGACCGGTGCTTGCGCCTCCGCCAGGATGGAGAGGACTGCCGGGCCGGGGATCGGGATGCCGCCGTGCTGCCCACGGACCTGCCGGCCGCCACCGAGCACGACGGTCGACACGATGATCCGGTCGAGATCAAGCGACACGGACGCCGCGGCTACGCCGACGATGTCCGCGATCGCGTCCAGCGCGCCGACCTCGTGGAAGTGCACGGTGTCCGGCTCCACGCCGTGAGCTGCCGCCTCGGCGCGAGCAAGCCTCGCGAAGGTGTCGAGCGACCGTCGTCGGACTGCGTCGCTCAGCGCCGCCTCCTCGAGCAAGCGCCGGACGTCAGCCCAGGCCCGCGTGGGGCCCGAGTGGACGTGATCCGCCCCGTGGACGTGATCCGCCCCGTGGCCGTGGCCGTGGCCCGCCTCGTGGGCGTGCTCGGCGTCGTGGTTGTGGGTGTGGCCCGCGTCCGGGAGGTTTTCCGGGTGGGGTTCGCCGTTGACCTCGACGGTTGCCTTGGTGGCGGCGATCTGGTGGCGGGCCGTTTGCTTGACGGTGACGGACAACGACGGGTCGACGGCGGCGACGGCCGCGTTCACCGCGTTCAGGTCCGCGCCGGCAGCGAGGAACGCGCCGAGAAGCATGTCCCCCGAGGCGCCGGCGGAGCAGTCGAGCCAGGCGATGCGCATCAGGCGTCCTTCGTTTCGCGGGGAACGGACTGCCGGGCGACACGGGCCGCGAACACCCCGGCCCCGAACCCGTTGTCGATGTTCACGACCGACACCCCGGGCGCGCACGAATTCAGCATCCCGAGCAGCGCAGCCAGCCCGCCGAACGAAGCGCCGTACCCGACCGACGTCGGCACCGCCACGAGCGGTACGCCGACCAGCCCGCCGACGACGCTCGGCAGCGCACCCTCCATCCCCGCGACGACGATCAGGCAGTCCGCCGCATCGAGCCGCTCCCGCACGCCGAGCACCCGGTGCAGCCCCGCCACGCCGACATCCGTGATCACGTCCACGTCGGCCCCGAACACGCGCGCCGTCGTCGCCGCCTCGGCTGCCACCGGCGCGTCCGACGTACCAGCAGCAACCACGGCGACCGTCCCACGCAGTACGCCGGGCTCGCCGAGCACCGCCGTACGCCCGACCGGATCGACCACAGCCTCCGGCAGCGCAGCGGTCACCGCCGCCTGCGCTTCTTCGGTGAGGCGGGTCGCCAGTACGGCGTGTCCCGGGTGGGTTGCGTGCAAGGTCCGCAGCAGTTCCACCACCTGAGACGGCGTCTTGCCGGCCCCGTAAACGACTTCAGCGTCGCCGGTACGCTCCAACCGATCGGTGTCGAGACGGGCGTAGCCGAGGTCGTGGACGCCCGGTTGTGGGCCCTGATCAGGCAAATGTGTCACGCCGCGAATCTACGTTGCCCCGGCCCGAGGTACGGCATCCGGTCCGACTCGCACACGCTGTGCGATCGCCTGAATACTCAGGCATAACACCGGATGCCTTAGGCTCTCGTGCGTGTCTTCGACGTTAGCCGGTGCCTTCGGGGTCGCCGCCCTGTTCGTGGCGGTGCTTGCCCTGGTCTTCGCCATCCAGGCCCTCCGGGCCCGGACCGCCACGTCGTCCGCGCCCGCCGCCCTCCCGGAGCCGGAACCTGCGCCCGAGCCCGAACCCAAGCCCGGCACGGTGAAGTCCGAACTCCGCAAACTCGGCAAGGAACTCGCCGTCACCCGTGGCGAACTGAAGGAGACCCTCCAGCACCTCGCCGTCGTCCGGTACGACGCGTTCGGCGAGACCGGCGGCAAACTCTCCTGGTCGATGGCGATCCTCGACAACAACGGCGACGGCGTCGTCCTCACGTCGATCAACAGCCGCGCCGACGCGCGCACGTACGCCAAGGAAATCAAGTCCTTCACCAGCGAATCCAAACTCTCGCCAGAAGAACAAGAAGCCATCGACACCCTCCACAAGGAAGCCGGCCCCACCGTCAACTGACCCACGCGGGATGCAACCGCCCCGCCTGGAACGCAGTCGCCCCCGCCCACTCCGCAGTCCGTGGCGGGTGCGGTCAGCCCCGCGCGCTCGTGAGTCCCGCATGCTGCGCAGGCCAGGAGCGCCGGCACGGTCAGCCGTGAGTGCTCGCGGCCACCTCGCGGACCATCACGCAGTTGCCCAGGCCCTTGGGGCGGTTGTAGGTGAAGCCTTCGCGTTCGTACATCGTGCGGGTGCCGTTGTAGAGGAACGACGAGTTCTTCTTCCGGACCCCGCCCGTGTCGTGTGGGTAGCCCTCCACCAGGCCGCCGCCGGCCTTTGCGATCAGCTCGACGGCTCCGCGCAGGGCGATCGCCGCCAGGCCCTGACCGCGGAAGCTGCGCTCGACCAGGATGCAGGTGACCCGGTAGTCGGGCAGGCGCTCGGCAGTGGCGACGTACTCCTTGCGGTGCTGGATGTTGGGGAGTTCCTCGGGGGATCCGTACTCCGCCCAGGCGACGGCCCGGTTGCCGTCGTACACCAGCGCCGCGTGCGCGATCCCGTCGGCCACCAGGCGCTGCTTGAGCGCCCGGTTCCCCTCGGCGGTCTGGCCTTTCTCCGCGCAGTCGGGATGGAAGTGCGTGCACCAGCAACTGGCGAACATGCCCTTGTTCCGCTCGACGAGAGCGGCGAAGTCGTCGAACGTCTCCGGCGTGAGCGCCTTGATCACGAAGTCGGGCATGCCGCCAACATAACCCTGATTCCGGACGTTCTACGTCCGCTGGCCGACCTCCGCGGAGGTGCCCGTACGCTCGTTCCCGGGTCACCCACGGAAGGCGACGCCGGTTGGTGCGGCCGATCGTGCAAACCGGATGGTGCCTGGCCAGTGGGCCGGCGGCGTCGTTGGTGCCCGGTACGCCGTCGAGCGGGGATTCAGCTATCAGGACGTGCCAGAGCTTCCGGGGACGCGCCGAATCAAAGCCGGCCCGGACGCGATCGCGATGCTGCTGGCGATGAACGCAGCCATCGTCGCGATGCTGGCCTCCGGGGTAGGCGTGATTGTCGACGGGCAAGCGTTCGAGCCCGACGTCAATGCAGACCTGGAGCGGCGCCTCGCTGATCTGCGTGCGCAGGGTCTGGCCAGGGTTGCCATGATCGAACTAGTGGCCACTGACGAGCCATTGGCCGACCGGCAGCGTCGCCATCAGCACCCCGTTGGTCTGTCCCTGTACCAGAACACCCTGCCCAAGCAGGCAGCCAATCCCGACCTGGTCGTCGAGACGTCTGGTCTGTCGGCCACCGAGGTGGCCGACATCGTCTGCGACTGGCTCGACCAGGAGTTCTGAGCCTCTTGACGTGCAGCCTGCCCGGGCGCGGCGTCACGCGTCGGCGTCGCCCGGCGCGAGCAGCCGTCGTTCAGGATCGCACTCAGACCTGGCCGGCCTTTTCCAGGGCGGCGCAGCAGGTGTTCACCAGGAGGCGGGTGACGTTGTAGGGGTCGATGTTGGCGTTGGGGCGGCGGTCCTCGATGTAGCCCTTCTTGTCCACCTCGACCTGCCAGGGGATGCGGACCGAGGCGCCGCGGTCGGAGACGCCGTAGCTGTAGACGTCGTGCGGGGCGGTCTCGTGCTCGCCGGTCAGGCGCTCTTCGATGCCGTCGCCGTAGCCGGCGATGTGCTCCTCGACCTTGCCGGGGGCGCCGAGGGACTCGCAGGCGGTGATGATCGCGTCGTAGCCCTCGCGCATGGCCCGGGTGGAGAAGTTGGTGTGCGCACCGGCGCCGTTCCAGTCGCCCTTGGCCGGCTTGGCGTCCAGGGTCGCGGCGACGTCGTACTCCTCGGCGATGCGGTAGAGCAGCCAGCGGGCCACCCACAGGTGGTCGGCGGCCTCGACCGGACCCGCCGGGCCGATCTGGAACTCCCACTGGCCGGGCATGACCTCGGCGTTGATGCCGGAGATCTTCACGCCCGCGTCGATACAGGCATCCAGGTGCTTCTCGACGATCTCGCGGCCGAAGACCTCGTCGGCGCCGACACCGCAGTAGTACGGGCCCTGCGGGGCGGGGAAGCCGACGGCCGGGAAGCCGAGCGGGCGTCCCTCCTGGAAGAAGGTGTACTCCTGCTCGATGCCGAACCAGGAATCCTGCTCGGCGAACTGCTCGGCGATCGGGAGGAGCTTGGCCCGGTTGTTGGTCGGGTGCGGGGTGCCGTCGACGAGGTAGACCTCGCACAGCACCAGCTTGTGGTCGCCGCCGCGGATCGGGTCGGGACACGAGAAGACCGGCTTGAGCACGCAGTCCGAGTTGTCACCGGGAGCCTGGTTGGTGCTCGAACCGTCGAAGCCCCATTCCGGCAGCTCGGCGCCGTCGGCGAGGATCCTCGTCTTCGAGCGAAGCCGCGCGCTCGGCTCGGTACCGTCGATCCAGATGTACTCGGCCTTGTAGGTCACGTCTGTCCTTTCGTCGCGGCCGTCCCTCAGCTGTTCCTGACCGGCCGATGTCGACAGTGTCAATCGGCCATTACGGACCTGTTGCCCGATTGTGAACAGCGTGTTAACCGGCCCGCCGACCCCAACGTCTCCTGGTGTGACGGTGGTCGACGCGGATGGCGACCATCCCTGCGGGGCCTCGTGGCGGCTTGATTGCCTCAGGCAACCTATCGCCGCTTGGGGACTCGCGCCGTCAGCGCCCCAGGCTCGATCTCGCACACCAGGTATCGCCCCGGCCCGATCGGATCGCCGTCGAGCTGCCGCTGCACATCCACCGCGGCGTGGATCTCCACCTTGTGCCCTGTGAAGCGCTCCAGGTACATGTCGGTCCGGTTCGTCCGGGTCATCAGGCGCCACAGGACGATCGGCCACTGGGTCACCCGCCGCGGCGCGATCACCACCACGTCCAGCAACCCGTCGTCAGGTCGAGCATCCGGCAGGAGCGGGATATTTGCCTGCAGCATGCCCACATTCCCGACCACGACGGTCCTCACCCGCCGATCGATCGGCTCCGCGTCATCCAGCGCGAGCGTTACCCGCACCGACGGGTGATTGATGTTCTTCGCCGCGGACACCAGGTACGCCGTCCAGCCGATCTGCTTCTTCAAGTGCGGTGGCGCGTCCGAGATGATCGCCGCGTCCAGCCCGAGCCCGGCCATCACCGCGAAGTGATCCGTGTCCAGCTCGTCACCATGCACCCGGACCAGATCGATCCGGCGGTCGCGGCCCTCGAGGATTCGCTCGAGCGCGTCGTCCAGGTCGAGGGGGATGTGGAGGTTGCGGGCCAGCAGGTTGCCGGTGCCGGCCGGAATGACGCCGACCGGGATGCCGGTGTGCGCGAGCGCCGAGCAGACCACGCGGACCGTGCCGTCGCCGCCCGCCACGAGCACCAGGTCCGACTCGTTCTCGATCGCCTGTTTGGCCATCGCGTTGCCGGCGTCGTCTTGGCGCGTCTCCAGCCACAGCGGGTCGTCGTACCCGCGGACCTCGAGCGCCCGGGTGACCTTCCGGCGGAACGCGACCCCGTCACCGACCTTGATCGGGTTCACGATGACGGCTGCGCGCGGCGGGGGCGCCGTACTGTCACGATCGGACGGCGTACGGCGACGGCGGCGCCGCAGCCCGGGCCGCAGCCCGAACCCGATCGAGGTCGCGGTCAGGATGGCCAGCCCGAGGGCCCAGCCGCCGAGTACGTCGGACACGTAGTGCACGTTCAGCGCGATCCGGTCGGCGGACGCGATCCACACGACCGCGATCACCGGCAGCAGCACCAGCAGCCGGAACCGCCGCCGCCAGCCACGCACCGAGGGCAGGACGACCCCGAGCGCGCCGGCCATCACGAACGCGGCCGTCGCGTGACTGGAGACGTACGAGAAGCCGTCGTTCTCGACCAGCATCTGGGTCGGCCGCTCGCGCTCGAAGATCGCCTTCACGGCCTGGACCAGCGCGAGCTCCGCGGCCGCCGACGTGAGCAGCCAGAACGTCAGCAGCCGGGCCCGGCGATGCCACAGGTACGCCGCCACGATCACGATCACCGCCCGTGACGTCCACGGGATCACGATCGCGCCGACCACCTGCCAGAAGTCGACGACATTCTCGTGCGCGGCGCCGTACGACGCGGCGCGAGCGGCGACCGACTGGTCCCAGCGCGCCAGCGGCGGCCAGTGCTCGAAGACCAGCAGCGTGATCACCGTGAACGGCAGCGCACCCAGTACGACCGTGAGCACACGGCCGACCTGACTGGGTGGGTGGTGGTTCATCGCCCGCTCAGATCCCCCTCTGTGATCATGTGCATCCACCACATCATCCCGAATAGACTTCGCCGCCCATGACACGCCCCGCTTAATGCCCCTCGTCCAACCGTGGGCACCCATCTCCGGCGCCCAGCCAGGCGCCTCGCGGCGTTGTCGTCGTCGTGCAATGCTCCGCATTGCCCTCCTCCTCCGCCTTGCGATGCACCTACCTGGACACCGGAGCTGGGCACCCACGATTGGACGAGGGGCATTACCCTCAGGGTGTGATTGACGCGAAACTGCTCCGTGAGAACCCCGATGTCGTCCGCGCGGCCCTGACCAAGCGCGGTGAGAGTACGGACCTGGTCGACCAGATCCTGGTCGCCGACAGTGAGCGTCGATCGTCCATCTCCGCCTTCGAGGCGCTCCGGGCCGAGCAGAAGACGCTCGGTAAGTCGGTCGCGCAGGCCAAGGGCGACGAGCGCGCCGCGCTGCTGGAGCGGACCAAGGCCGTGGCCGCCGACGTGAAGGTCAACGAGGCGGCGGCGAAGGAGGCCGAGCAGCGCTTCGACGAGCTCGCCAAGGCCCTGCCGAACCTGGTCTCCGACGAGGCCCCGGTCGGCGGCGAGGACGACTTCGTCGTGGTCGAGGAGGTCGGCAAGCCGCGCGACTTCGCCGCCGAGGGCTTCGAGCCCCGCGACCACCTCGAGCTGGGCGAGCTGCTCGGCGCGATCGACATGGAGCGCGGCGCCAAGATCTCGGGCAGCAGGTTCTACTTCCTCAAGGGCGCCGGGATGCTGCTCCAGCTCGGCATGCTCCAGCTGGCCGTCCAGCAGGCGGTGGAGAACGGCTTCACCCCGATGATCACGCCGACGCTGGTCAAGCCCGAGGTGATGGGCGGCACCGGGTACCTGTCGGCGCACGACGACGTGTACCGGCTCGAGGACCCCGAGCTGTACCTGACCGGTACGTCGGAGGTCGCGCTCGCCGGCTACCACATGGACGAGATCGTCGACCTGTCCGACGGCCCGATCCGGTACGCCGGCTGGTCGTCCTGCTACCGCAAGGAAGCCGGGTCGCACGGGAAGGACACCCGCGGGATCATCCGCGTCCACCAGTTCGACAAGGTCGAGATGTTCTCCTACTGCAAGCTCGAGGACGCCGCCGCCGAGCACCTGCGGCTGCTGGCCTGGGAGAAGGAGATGCTCGACAAGATGGAGCTGAGCTACCGGGTGATCGACACCGCGACCGGTGACCTCGGCGTCTCGGCGTACCGGAAGTTCGACTGCGAGGCGTGGGTGCCGACGCAGGGCCGGTACCGCGAGCTGACCTCGACGTCGAACTGCACGGACTTCCAGGCGCGCCGGCTGAACATCCGGCACCGCGACGCCGACGGCAAGACGCAGCCGGTCGCGACGCTGAACGGCACGCTGGCCACCACCCGCTGGATCGTCGCCATCCTGGAGACGCACCAGCTGGCCGACGGCTCGGTCCGCGTGCCGACCGCCCTGCAGCCGTACGTCGGCGGCCGCGAAGTCCTCGAACCGGTCGCCAAATGAGTCAAGGACCACGGCCGACGGCCGTTGCCCTGGACATCGATGGGACGCTGATCGACCACGACGAGGGGATGTCCCCCGCGGTCCTGGACGCGGTACGCCGTACCGCCGCGCAGGTGCCGGTGATCCTGGCCACCGGCCGGGCCTGGTCGACCACCCGACCGGTGGCCGAGCGGCTCGGCCTGCCGGCCGGCGGATTCGTTGTCTGTAGCAACGGCGCGCGGACGATGCGGTTCCCCGACGGCGAGGTCGTCGACGAGCGGACCTTCGACCCGTCGACGGTGATCACGTCGGTGCGCAAGTACGCGCCGAACGCGCGGATGGCGGTCGAGGAGTCCGACGGCACCTACCTGGTGACCGCGCCGTTCCCGGACGGCGACCTCGGCCGTGACGCCAGGATCCGGGTGGTCGGCGACGACGAGCTCGCGCCGCAACCCGTGACCCGGTTGATCATCCGCGATCCGGACCAGTCCGAGAGCGACTTCGTCCGCCTGGCGGAACGCCTCGGCCTGCACGGCGTCAGCTACTTCGTCGGCTGGACCGCCTGGCTCGACATCGCCCCCGAGGGCGTGGACAAGTCGACGGGGCTGAAGGTCGCGCTCGCGCAGTACGACCTCGAGCCGTCCGGCCTGCTCGCGATAGGGGACGGACGCAACGATATCGAGATGCTGACGTACGCGCGGCTCGGTATCGCGATGGGCTCAGCTCCTGACGAGGTGAAGTCGGCCGCCGACGAGGTGACCAAGTCGGTCCAGGACGACGGCGTCGCCGCCATCCTGAATCGCTGGTTCTAGGACGGCAAGTCCTTTCGGTCACGGTCGAAAGGGTTGACTTGCCCTGGGCAACCGAAAGGCCCGGAACCCTGTGTACACAGGAGTTCCGGGCCTGAGGTCGATCGGTCTCCGATAGTCCGCTGGCGGGCCGAGTATCGGATCAGGCGACCCGGCTGCTGCCGGCCTGGCGTGGCTGGCCGCGCTGGTGGTCGACGACGGTGTCGAACGCGTCCAGCACCGCACTGACCTCGGGCCGCGGCCGCGGCGTCTTGGCTGCCGGGCTCTGCCCGCGGCGCGCACGCCGCAGGTGCCGTTTCACCGTGGACAGCGAGCAACCCAGCCGCATGGCGAGGGACTCCAGGCTGTCGTTCGGGTACTGCGTGCGCAGTCGCAGGACCTCTTCGTGACTCACCGGGCGGCGCGTTCCCCGCGCACCGGCGAGCTGGTCGAAGTCGTCGGCCTGCACCTCGACGTCGAGCAGGTTGCGGATCGAACGCCGTTGTACAGCAGTCGTTCCGGCGACGAAACCGCTGACGTCGTGCTCGGCGACCGCGCTGTACAGGCAGTCGGTGAACAGCGGGCAGGACGCGCACAACGCCTTTGCCTCGCGGACAAGCTGTTCGTACCGCTCCCGTGTACGACGGGTTGCGGACGCGGGCGGCGGCTCTTCCATCAGGCGGTGCTGAAAGATGTCGGAACGGGCGATGCAGCCGGTCATTGCCCCCTCCCTGATGGAAGATGTGTCGACAGCCGCTCGAGAGCTACTGCCCCCTGGCCCCGCTAGATTGGCGCTGTTGACGGTCATCAAGGCTCCCCAAGTATCAAGACCCGAGTGAACGAACGGTGAACAACGTTCGTCCGCACGGATCCGCTAGCTGATGGACCCGCGCTGTGTTGCCGGCCCACCGTGTCGTCCCGGGCGCGGGACGCACCGATCCATAACTCTTGACGCCACTGCCGCGGTTTTGGTTGCAGCCAATTCCACAACAGTTCTTCGACGTTTGTGTGTGCTTCCGGAGGTGGGACGGCATCAGTCGCGCTGATCCAGAACACGCTTAGGACGCGGCCGAACAGCCGCCGGTTCCCCACCAGACCACCGCATGAAATCACGCGCCAACCGTGCAGCGCAGGGGAACTTGCTGCCTTTGCAGCATCCTGCCGTAACGGTCTGATGACGTTGTCAAAAGCTCAATCAGATAAGTCAAAACGGGCTGAAACCAAGGTTCAATAGGTTGCGCCCGAGGTGCTCGGAGGAGTAATGCGGCACCGGCGCCGACGAGGATACGGTGGACCTCGTGACGGCTCCGCAGTACCCCCGCCTGATAGCCACCGATCTCGACGGAACGCTCGTCCGCAGCGACGGAACGGTGTCCGGCCGGACGCGCGCCGCAGTCCTCGCGGCACAGCAGGCCGGAAGTGTTTTCGTAATGGTCACCGCCAGGCCACCTCGCTGGCTGCACGACCTGTCCTACCTCGTCGGCGATCACGGAATTGCGATAGTTGCCAACGGCGCTATTTTGTACGACGTCCTGCGGCGTAAGGCGATTCGGACCCGATTGATCGATCCCGCTGTCGCGCTGGACGTCGCGCAGGCGATCCGTACGGCGATTCCCGACGTGCAGTTCGCCATCGAGCGACCGGACCGCTACGGACAGGAACCGGTCTACCTCAATCGCTGGCCCAAACCGGACGACACGTTGGTCGCGGCGGTGGAGGAGCTACTTTCGGAGCCGGCCGCAAAACTGCTCGTCCGGCATCCGAGCCTGCACTCCGACGAGTTGCTGGCGCGCGTCACACCGTTGGTCGGCCAACGAGTGACGGCCAGCCACAGCGGCGGTCACGGTTTGGTGGAGATTTCGGCGAACGGCGTCTCGAAGGCCGCGATGCTGGCCGATTTCGCCGCAGAACAAGGGATCTCGGCTGCCGAGACGATCGCCTTCGGTGATTCCGTCAACG
Organism: Kribbella sp. NPDC051586; assembly: GCF_044453965.1. NCBI lineage: Bacteria > Bacillati > Actinomycetota > Actinomycetes > Propionibacteriales > Kribbellaceae > Kribbella > Kribbella sp. NPDC051586. The sequence continues at coordinate 1,569,130 of NZ_JBITDF010000001.1, forward strand.
ATCTGCCGATGCTCGCCTGGGCGGGTACGTCGTACGGCGTCGCGAATGCGCATCCCGAAGTACTCGCGGTGGTGGACGAAGTCTGCCCGGCAAACGACGAGGACGGCGTCGCCGCCGTCCTCGAGGAGTTGTTACAGCCTTTGAAATAAGGCGTTACAGATACATCCCGCCGCTGCCGGGTCCTTCGGGGTTGCCGGCCTGCGGCGCACCGGGGAAGCCGGGGTGTTCCTCGCCGGGAAGCTGCTGGCCGCCGGGCAGCGCGCGACGCATCTGCTCGAGCTGCTGGCGCGCGGCCATCTGCTGCGCGAACAACGCCGTCTGGATGCCGTGGAACAAGCCCTCCAGCCAGCCGACGAGCTGCGCCTGCGCGATCCGCAGTTCGGCGTCGCTCGGCGTGCTGTCGTCGGTGAAGTCGAGGCTGAGTCGCTCGAGCTCCTCGACCAGCTCCGGAGCCAGACCGCTCTCCAGCTCCTTGATCGACGCCTCGTGGATCGAGCGCAACCGCGCCCGGGAGGCTTCGTCGAGCGGAGCCGACTTCACCTCTTCCAGCAGCTGGCGGATCATGTTGGCGACCCGCATCACCTTGGCCGGCTGCTCGACCAGCTCGGTCACCGAACGCGGTTCGTCGTCCCGGTCGTCGTGGTCGTGATCGTTGTCGGAGCGCGGCGGCCCTTCGACGGCCATACCGTCGGGCCCGACGATCAGCACCTTGCCGTCCTCGGTCCTCGCCCCGGCCATCGGAACACCCTGGCCCTCGCTGCTGCTCTCGCTCATCTCCCCATCCTAGTTCGGCCCCACTTTGAGCACTCACCAACCATCTCTGGCTCCACTGGGTGGTCGGCCGGTGCACAAAGAGCGTCTCAGGATGCCCGGGCGCGATGGCGGCGTACGGCGTCGCGGTTGGCGCAGGTGGGGCTGCAGTAGCGCTGGCGGCCGGTGCGGGACAGGTCGGCGTACACGTTCTCGCAGCCGTCGGTGGCGCAGCGGCCGAGTCGGGAGATGCCACGTCCGGCCAGATGCAGCGCCGTACCTGTGCTGATGAGGGTCGCGACCAGTCGCCCGACGGGGACGTTCTCGGGGCGGTAGTGCATGTGCCAGCCGTCGCCGGCGTGGTTGGTGAGCCGCGGATGCTCGGTGTACTTCGCGAGCATCGCGTTCACCAGATCCACCCGCGTCTGTTCGTCCTGTGTGTCCACGACCCGGAGCCACTCCTCGACCGCGATCTGGACGGCGGCCAGGTCGGCGGCGGTGACGCGCCGCTCGCGCACGAGCCGGCTCTCGACGCCGCTCTCCTCGCAGCGCTCGGCCAGCTCGTCCGGTGTGGTCGCCGGCCGGGTGACCAGGTTGACCGCCAGCAGGACGGCGTCCGCGCCGTAAGGGTTGAGATGCATAATGCCATTACATCACGATGGGTTCATGACAGAAACCCATCGGCATCGCTGGAGCGCGGTCTCCGCCCACCAGGTCAGCGAGGGTCTGGTCGTGTACCAGCGGTGCGCTTGCGGCCAGTGGCGCATCACCAGCACACCGCCGTACCCCGTCGCGTACCCGGAGGTTGCGATCAGTCCTTCGCGGTGAGGCGGCGGACCAGCCGGGCCGCGGTCGCCCCGACGTCGTACGGATGTCCGGTGCCTGGGGTCAGTTGGTCGAGGACGAGGCCGTCGATCGCGAAGTGCAGCAGGCGAATCTCCTCGGCGCCGCCCGGCAGGCCGGCGTTCGAGTTGAAGGCGACGTCGGCGTCGAAACCTTGCCGGATCGTGCGCGACAGAATCTCGTGCAGGCCTGGCCGGCGGGCCGCCTCCAAGCGGAGCTCCAGCAGCGCGAGTGAGAGCTCAGGGCGGCCGAGCAGCCGTTCGACGATGTAGCGCACATAGTCGGTCATCAAGTCGACGTCCGGCTTGCGTTCGGCGAGCGGCTCGAGGACGGCCTCGTCCGGTGCGAGCCGCTCGAAGATCCGCTCACCGAGAGCGCCGAGCAGCGCGTCACGGGTCTTGAAGTAGTTCGACGCCGTCCCGGCGGGCAGCCCGGCGGCAGCGTCGACGGCTCGGTGGGTGAGCCCCCGGGCGCCGGACTCGGCGAGGACGGCCAGGCCGGCGTCGGCCAGCTGGGTACGGCGTTCCGGGTTCCGCGGCATGTTGACAGGGTAGCAGGATTCCACTACAACTGTCGTACACAACAACGACAGTTGTAGTAGTCAGGAGAACAGATGCAACCCGCGGCATTCGGCGCGACCGTGGTCACCGACCGGCCTTCCGAGGTCGCCGCCTTCTACGCGCAGTACTTCGACCTCCAGATCGGGATCGACCTGGGCTGGTTCGTCACACTCCGCCGGGGTACGGCGGACTGGGAGCTGGCGATCTGCGAGCGCGGCCATCCGACCGTTCCGGCGGCGGTGTCGGCGCTGAGCGAGACCGGCTGCGTCTTCGGCTTCGTCGTCGACGACGTCGACAAGGTCGCCGCCTCGCTGGTCGAAGGCGGCGTCCGGCTGGAGACCGAGCAGGTGACCGAGGTGTTCGGCCAGCGGCACTTCTTCGTCCGCGACCCCGCCGGCACCTGGCTCGACGTCATCCAGCTGGTCGAGCCCGACCCCGAGTGGGTGGCGGCGAACCTGCCTACATCGTGAGCAGGATCTTGCCCAGGTGGCTGGACTGCTCGAGGGCCTGGTGGGCCTCGGCGACTTCGGCGAGGGGGAAGGTGGAGTGGACGATCGGCCGGACCTTCTTCTCCGCGATCAGCGGCCAGACGTGGCCGACGACCTCGGCCAGGATCCGGCCCTTGTCCTCGACCGAGCGGAACCGCAGACCGGTGGCGATGATCGACCCGCGCCGGCTCATCAGCCGCCCGAGGTCCACCTCGCCCTTCGCGCCACCCTGCATGCCGATCACGACCAGCCGTCCGTCGTACGCGAGCGACTTCACGTTGTCGGTCAGGTACTTCGCGCCCATGATGTCGAGGATCACGTCGGCGCCGGCGTTCTTGGTCGCCTCCTGGACGACCGACGCCCACTCGGCTTCCTTGTAGTTGATGGCGACATCCGCACCGAGCCGGGTGCAGAACTCCATCTTCTCCTTGCTGCCGACCGTGGTCAGCACCCGCGCGCCGTGGGCGACACCGAGCTGGATCGCCATCGAGCCGATCCCGGACGAGCCGCCGTGCACCAGCATCGTCTCGCCGGCCTTGAGGTGCGCGGTCATGAAGATGTTCGACCAGACGGTCGCGACCACCTCGGGCAGTGCGGCCGCGCTCACCAGGTCCAGACCGTCCGGGACCGGCATCACCTGCGGAGCGGGTACGACGACCTTCTCGGCGTAGCCGCCGCCGGCGAGCAGTGCGCAGCACTCGTCCCCGACGGACCAGCCCTCGACCTCGGCGCCGACCTCGGCGATCCGGCCGGACACCTCGAGTCCGATCGTGCCGGGGGCGCCGGGCGGCGGCGGATAGAAGCCCTGCCGCTGCAGGAGATCCGCCCGGTTCACGCCCGCGGCGACGACGTCGATGACGACCTCGTCGACGGCTGGTTGCGGGTCCGGGATCTCGCCGACCCCGAGGACCTCGATTCCGCCGGCACCCTCACATACGACAGCTCGCATGCTTCACAACCTACCCTCAGGTTGCGACGAGCTGCTCCATGTCTCCGGCGATGCTGTCGAGGTAAGTGGTCTCGCCTATCGACTTGAACCAGTCCCATAGTTCGAGCGAGTGGTAGAGCCGGTAGAGATCGGTACGGTCGGCCGGCAACGCGCCGTACCCGTCGGTGAGCCCGGCGAGCTTCTCGGCGTTGCCCTGCACGGAGTACTGGATCGTCTTGGCGAGGTCGATCAGCGGGTCGGCCGCGATCGCGTTCTCGACGTCGATGAAGCCGGTGACACGCCAGGTGGCCGGATCCACGAGCACGTTGCCTTCGTGGAAGTCGTTGTGGCACAGGACGGCGGCCCGGTTCTCCGCGAACAGCTGCTTGCGTTCCTCGACGTACGCCTCGATCTTCGCGTGCAGCTTCTTGTCCCCGCCGAGCTGCTCGAACTCGTCCAGCTTCGTCGCGAACTGCCGCTCCATGTACTGCGAGTTGTCCGGCAGGGGATCGAGGATCCGATCGGTCAGGTAGCCGTACTCCGGTTGCGCGATGCGATGGATCCGCGCGAGCAACTGGCCGAGTTGTCCGTACATCGCGCGCCAGTCCGGCGGCTCGAGCTCGGACAGTGGCACGCCGTCGAGCTTGGTGAGGATCGTGACGCTGTCGCCGACGTGCACCACCCGCGGGATCGAGCCGTCGAGTTCCTGTTCCAGCATCCCGTAGACGTTGACTTCCTTCGCCTGCTTCCAGGCCCACTCCGCCGCATAGACCTTCACGATCAGCGGGTCGGCGGTCGTGCGCACCTCGTAGACGCTGCTGAGCTGTCCGCCGGTGCGCTCCACGACCTCGACGATCTCGGTGCCGGGGCGGGCGTCGGTCACGATGCGGGCGATATCCACAGGCTCGACGCTAGGAGCCTTGTCCATCGGTTTAGTCAGTCGTCTGCTGTCAGTCGTCGAGGTCTGCCCAGGTGTCGACGTCGTCACCGGCGTGCGTCGGCTCGGTCCAGGTCAGGTCGAGTCCGGCGAGCGTACGTCGTACCGACTTGTCCCGCGGATCGCCGACGCGCCGGATCGCCTCGGCGAGGGCGGTACGCCGGTACGCCGTCGCGAGCTGCTGCTCCTGCCCGGACGTGTCGCGCAGGCCGTGGCCGTCGTGGCCATCTAGTCCGTCGACGAGTGTGGCCACGGCGTCCTTCGTCAGCCAGGGCAGATCGCAGCTCACGACGACGACAACCGGCGCCCTACCTCGCTGAAGTCCGGCCGCCAGTCCTGCCACCGGTCCACCCGACGGCGGATCCTCGACGGTCCAGTCGACCTCGCGGTACGTCGTACGCACCGGGCCGACCACCACCGTCGACACCGCCCCAGCCGTTGCCGTCAGCACTCGATCGAGCAGCGTCGCCCCGTCGAGCACCAGCATCGCCTTGTCCACCCCACCGAACCGAGTGGACCCGCCCCCAGCCAGCACCACCGCGTCAAACTCCACGCACGCAGTGTCGCACCTGGCGTGAGATTGAATCTCTGACTTCTGCGGCACCATGGAGGAATGAGGATCGCCGTGGTGCAGACAGCCAGTAGCTACGACAAGGCTGCCAACCGTGACCTGGCCGCCCGCCTGGTCGCGGACGCAGCGCAGGGCCGGCCTGACCTCGTTGTCCTGCCTGAAGCGATGATGTCCGACTTCGCGGTCGAGGGTGAGTCGGTGGCAGAGGCGGCCGAGTCACTGGACGGTGAGTTCGTGGCGGCGCTCCGGAAGGCCGCGGTCGAGCACGACGTGGCCATCGTCGCCGGCATGTTCGAGCGCAGCTGTGACCAGCACCGCCCGTACAACACCTTGCTGGCCGTCGGGGCGGACGGCGCACTGCTCGGCGCGTACCGCAAGATCCACCTGTACGACGCATTCGGGTACAAGGAGTCTGACCAGCTGACTCCGGGGGACGTGGCCCCCGTAGTCGTGCAGATCGGTGACCGGAAGCTCGGTCTGATGACCTGCTACGACCTGCGGTTCCCAGAGCTCTCCCGCGCACTGATCGACGCTGGGGCAGAGGTGCTCGTCATCCCGGCGGCCTGGGTGCGTGGACCGCTCAAGGAGCACCACTGGACCACGCTGCTCACCGCACGGGCAGTGGAGAATACCTGCTACGTCGCGGCGGCCGCGCAGAACGGGAAGAAGTACTGCGGCCTCAGCCAGGTCATAGACCCACAGGGCATCGCACTGGCGTCGGTGGGCGAGGCGGACGGCCATGCGTTCGCGGAGATCACGGGCGAGCGGCTGGCCGACGTACGCAAACGCAACCCCTCTCTCCAGAACCGCCGGTACGCCGTCACGCCGCGCTGATCGCTCAGTGCGCGGACTCGCTGGTCCGAAAGACTCGCTGACACGTTAACCTCCTGGGCGTGGTGGATGCGTTTGATCTGGAGCATCACGGCGATCTCGAGGTCGGCGAGGGACTGGTCGACCTCGCCGTCAACGTACGTACTGGTACCCCGCCGGCGTGGCTGGTCGATGCGATCACGGCGAGCCTGACCGACCTCGCGGCGTACCCACGGTCGGGTGCGGCGGTCGAGGCCGTCGCGCGGCGGCACGGTGTCGCGCCGGATCGGGTGCTGCTCACCGCTGGGGCCGCGGAGGCGTTCGTGCTGATCGCGCGGGCCTTCCGGCCGAGGCATCCGGTCGTCGTTCATCCACAATTCACCGAGCCCGAAGCGGCCTTGCGCTCGGCCGGTCACCTGGTCGATCGAGTCATCCTGCGGCCGGAGGACGGGTTCGTGCTGGACCCGTCCGCCGTACCGGCCGATGCCGACCTGGTGGTCGTTGGCAACCCCACCAATCCGACGTCGGTGCTGCACCCGGCCGACGTCCTGCGCGAATTGGCCCGGCCCGATCGGATCCTGGTCGTCGACGAGGCATTCATGGATGCCGTACCGGGTGAGCCCGAGTCGCTCGCCGGGGCGTCGATCCCGGGGCTCGTGGTGGTGCGCAGCCTGACCAAGACCTGGGGACTTGCCGGGCTGCGAGTCGGATATGTCCTTGCGGCGCCGAGTTTGATCGAACAATTGTCAGCCGTTCAACCGCAATGGCCGGTGTCCACTCCTGCTCTCGCAGCGGCAATTGCCTGCAGCAACGAGCGGGCGGTGGCGGAGGCGGCACAGGCCGCGCTGGACATTTCCCGGCAACGCGTCCACCTGCTTGACAGGCTCGGCGCTGTCCCCGGGCTTTCGGCGTACGGCGTGGCGTCGGCGCCGTTCGTTCTCGTGCATGTTCGTGGTGCTGCCGAACTGCGGGAATCCCTGCGGGTACAGGGGTTTGCGGTCCGGCGTGGGGACACGTTCCCAGGGCTGGGGCCGGACTGGTTGCGGATCGCTGTGCGGCCGGACGATGTCACCGACGGGTTCGTGAAGGTGCTTGCCGATCTGCTGCGGTGAACTGATCTGGTCCTGGCGCTCAATCGAGTTGGCGCTGTAACGCTCGGGGGGTTTAGCCGAGCTCCACTTTGCGCACAAGATGGCCAGGGTGCCCCGTTGGTGATGTCCCGGGCACCTTTCTGGCCATTCGCGAAGGGAGCAGCACAATGGGTCTCAGCGACGACGACATGAACACCTCGTCCGGAGGTGGCGAAGGCCTGGCCGACGGGGGCGCCACCCCCGGCGGTACAGATGGCGGAGCAGACGGCGGTGCCGGCGAGAACGGAGGCTCGGGCGGCAACACGTCTGGTGGGTACGGCGACAGCTCGTCCTCGGACGGTGGCGCTGACGGCGGTGCCGATGGCGGCGCGGGCGGCGTTGGCGAGGGTCCGGCCGATGGTGGCGCTTCGCAGGGTGCACAGGATGGTGGCGCCGATGGCGGTGCTGGTGATGGCGCCGGCGGTGGGTCCGGTGGTTATGGCGAGGGCACTGCGGATGGCGGGGCGAACGAAGGCGCCTCGGACGGCGGCGCTGACGGCGGTGCCGATGGTGGTGCCGATGGTGGCGCCGGCGAGGGCCCAGCCGATGGTGGCGCTTCGCAGGGTGCGCAGGACGGCGGCGCGGACGGTGGTGCTGGCGATGGCGCCGGCGGCGGATCCGGTGGCTATGGCGAAGGTACTGCGGACGGCGGGGCGAACGAAGGCGCCTCGGACGGCGGCGCTGACGGTGGCGCTGGTGGCGGAGCTGGTGGCGGTGCCGGTGGCGGTGCCGGCGAAGGCGATGGTGGCGGCGGGAACTCCGGAAGCTGGTGAGCGACATGCCGGACGCCGGGCCTCTCCCGCCTGAACCCGACCCCACGACCCGTCACCCTCGGGCCGGTGGGTCGCTGCGGGATGAGCGTCCGGCGCTCCGGCGTTGTGTGGCCGGCGAGCTGGACGATTTCGCCGGCACCTACTGGGGTTCGCGGGCCCTGCTGTCCCACGCTCCGGATCTGCCAGCGCCGTACGACGACCTGTTCAGCCTTGAGGCCGTTGACGAGCTGCTGTCTCGTCGCGGTCTACGGACGCCGTTCCTGCGCATCGCCAAGAACGGGTCGGTCGTGGGGGACAGTCAGTTCACCGGACCGGCCGGCGTCGGCGCGGAAGTCGCCGACCAAGTGCGCGACGACAAGGTGGCGGCACTGTTCGCCGGCGGGCACACCCTCGTACTGCAGGCGCTCCACCGGACCTGGCCGGCGCTCGTCGACTTCTCAACACAGTTGTCGGCCGACGCGGGCCATCCAGTGCAGATCAATGCGTACATCACTCCTGCGGAATCGCAGGGCTTCTCGGCGCACTACGACGTACACGACGTCTTCGTACTGCAGGTGGCAGGCGAGAAGCACTGGACCGTCCACGAGCCGGTGCACCTCGACCCGCTGCGGAACCAGCCATGGACAGACCACTACCAGGCCGTCGCGGCGGCCGCGCGCGACAAGACGCCGGTGATCGATGAGGTACTGCGGCCGGGTGATGCGCTGTACGTACCGCGCGGATTCCTGCACTCCGCCAAGGCGCTAGGTGGGGTCAGCGCGCACCTGACGGTCGGGCTGCACACGATGACGCGCTATCTGCTGGTGCAGGAGCTGGCCGCGCTGGCCGCCAGCCAGGCGGGGTTGCGTACTGCACTACCTCTTGGCTTCGACCCGGGCGATCCGGAGCAGCTCGGCGAGCTCATGCCGGCTGTGGTCGAGCTCTTCACACGGGAGATCCAGTCCGCTACTCCAGACGCGCTGGCTGCCCGACTCCGTCGTCGCACCTGGTCTGGCAACCGCCCAGCTCCGCTCCCGCCGCTGGCCCATGCGGCCTCGATCGCGTCTCTCTCCGTGGGCACGACTGTCCGCCTCCGCGCCGGCCTCCGCTGTCGGGTCATCCCCGGCGACCCGGTCGTGCTTCAACTACCGGACCGCACCATCACGTTCCCGCCGGCCACCGCAGCAGCCGTCGCCGAACTCACCTCAGGCGCCGACTGCAAGGTAGGCAACCTCCCCGCCCTCGACGACGCCGACCAACTCGTCCTCGTCCGCCGCCTACTCACCGAAGCCGTAGTAGTAGCAACTGACAACTGAAGGTCGCGCTTCGAGCCGGTGTGGAATTGTGGGGTGTCGTGGATCGCGGGGACGCTGGATACCGACCAGAGACAGGCTGCGCAGCTCAAGCCGATCTTCGGCACGACTCCCTGATCGCCACCGCTCCACCCGCCGAGCGCTGGCTCCTCATCGAATCCCACACCCCTTGGCCCCGCCAGGCCCTCACAGCCCTCCAACACAGCTCCCCTGGAACTGCGGGGTTGGGGGATGTGGTCGGGCGGGTGTGTCGGGAGTTGGGGATCCGGCCGGTGTTGGTTCGGCGGTACGGGCGGGTGGATCGGACGCGCGGGCGACGGTGGGGACTGGTGGACTGCCGGCCTGGGCGTGAAGAGGTTCGGTGGGGGCCGTTGCCGACGGACGAGTATCTGCTGGATGTGCTCGCGGGCAAGGATCCAGGCACGGTCAGCAACGAGCCCGTCTATCTCGTCTGCACACACGGGCGCCACGACGCGTGCTGCGCTGTACGAGGCCGACCGGTCGCCGCCGCGCTCGCCTCCGCCCACCCGGGCCGCACCTGGGAGTGCAGCCACATCGGCGGCGACCGCTTCGCGGCGAACGTCGTCGTACTTCCGCATGGGCTCTTCTACGGGCATGTCCCACCAACCCGCGCCGGCGAACTCGCCAGGCAGTACGACCAGGGCTTCGTAGTACCTGATCTCCTCCGTGGATCAGGTGCGTTCATCCCTCCCGTACAAGCCGCCCAGCACTTCGCCCGAGCCGCCGGTCATTCACCAGCCGTCGACCACCTCTTCCCACAATCGGTCCAACAACTCCCCAACCACCACTGGCGAATCCTCCTCGCACCCACCAGCCGTGAAGCACCCACCAGCCGTGACGCAGCGATCGGCTCGATCTCCGTCGAGGTGTCAGCACACCTCGACACCGTCAACGCCCGACTCACCTGCGCAGGCACCTCTCCCACGCAGATCCGTCGCTTCGAACTCCACACCCTGACCGCCACCTGACTCCTCAGGCGGCCGAGGACCCCGCTCAGCTCGGGTCGACAGGGCGATCTTCGCCAGTGCGATCTTCGACGAGGCGGTCTTCGCGGTGCGCGCCGTAGAACGCCGACTGGCGGGCCATGATCTCGCGCAGGGGTGTGCCCCGCGGGACGCCGTACACCGTGCCGGGGAAGTCCAGTTCGCGCTGGATCTGCCACAGCTCCTCGTGCCGGTCCGGGGAGAAGAGCTGGGCCGGGTTGCCGGCCGCGATCCATCCGATCGGGAGGATCGTGCCTGCTTCCAGGCGCGAGTTCACGTGCAGCACGCTGTTGATCCGGAGCTCCGCGCCCGCGCCGGCGACGGAACCGGGGAACAACGCGGCGCCCGTGGCGATGAAGACTTCGTCCTCGACCGTGGCGCCGTTCACGTGTGCATGGGGACCTACCAGGACCGCGTCGCCGATCAGGGCGGGATGGTCGGCCCGGCCGCGCACCAGGGCGTTCTCCATCACCACACTGTTCTCGCCGAGGCGTACCTCGCCGCTCTCCGCGGTCAGCACCGCACCGTGCAGGACTCTGCTGCCTTCGCCAAGGACGACGGCGCCGCAGAGCACGGCAGATGGTGCGACGTACGCGGATTCGGGCACGACCGGTCGTCGGCCGCGGTGTTCCAGCAGCATCTGTCGTTGTCCTCTCGTTGCGTGACCACCTCGCTCCAGCTGTACCAGTCTTGCGTGCGGACTCTCCACTGCCCTGGTCCTCACAACCCGGGCGGCGGTGTCCTCCGGGCCGTCCACATCTGAGGTGGGAGGCTCGGTCCATCGGACAATCCGGGTGGAGAACCGCGAACTGAGCCAACATTAGAACAGATGTTCGATGAGATGCAACGCATCCTGACAGGTCAGGAAACGTGCGCCGGGAGCGGTCAGATTCGCGCGGAACTCAGCCGCGGCGAGACCCGCGCCAGCACGTAGATCGTCACGCTCGCCACGAGCGCGAGCCCGGCAAGAGCGAGCCACGGCAACTCGTGCCGAACCTCGAAAAGCTGCGCGAAGAACCCCGGGGCCAGCACGCTCGAGAACGCGAACGAGTACTGCCAGTACGACAGGTACTTCCCCCGCCCGACGACCGGCGAGACCACAGCCGACAGAGCGTTGTTGGTCGCAGCGTGCAGTACGTCGGCGAAGGCGTAGCAGGCCGTGGCGAGCAGGAGCACCGGTACGACCAACGCCGCCGCGATGTGTACCTGCAGCGCCATCAGCACCGCCCACACCGCGTAGGTGATCCCAGCGACCACCATGACGTTCGTACGACGCCGCCCCTCGGTGTGCCGTACGACGAGGGTCTGGCCGGTCGCGAGGACAACCGCCGTCGCAGCAATCAGCACACCGACCAGCCACTTGGGTACGGTCAGCGCCTCGGTGACGTACACAGGTACTCCGACGCCCAGCATCATCGTGCAGAGCGCGAGCAGGGTGTTGGCGCCGATGAGTACGAGGAACGTCTTGTCCTTGCGGAGCAGCGGCGCTGGTCCGCTGTCCTGGTTGGTCCGCTGGTGGTGCGAGGGATGTAGCCGCAGCAGGAGCAGGCCGGCCAGGTAGAACGTCACTGCGTTGACTGCCATCGCGACCAGGAACGCAGTGTCGCCGCCGATAGCCAGCAGCCAGCCGGCCACCAGTGCACCGAGCGCGAGACCACCTGCCTGCATCATCCCGCCCAGCCCGAACCACTTGTCCCGCTCGCCCTCATCAGCCACGTCCGCGAGCAGACTGAAGATCGCCGACCAGAACACGCGCTGCCCGGTCGCCATCACCAGCGAGCAGAGGAACAGAATCCAGATCGACCGCCCGAAGAAGAAGCCGGTGAACGCCAGCCCCTGGGCGAACTGTGCGGCCACCACGATGTTGCGCGGGCCGACCCGGTCGATCACCACTCCCACTGCGGCTGGTGCGGCGATGGAGAAGAGCGTCGCGACGGTCAGCATCAACCCGGCCGTGCCGAGCTCGATGCCCGCGACCTTGTTGAAGTAGAGGAGCAGCAGCGGCCCGGCACACCCACCGCCGAACGAGTCGATCGCGAGGCCGGCCAGCAGCGGTACCCGGCCTCGGACGTTCGGCAGGCCGAGTGACGTGGCTGCGGGCATGGCGAAGCGCTCCCATCTCATCTCGGCGGCTGGCGAACTCTAGCAAGCGCTCTCCAGCCGTTCCATCGGATTTCAGTCCACCATGCCCGCCTGCCGTGCCGACACGTGCCGCAGCGGGCGCCACGCGACCACCGTCATCAGGACCATCGCCACGAACGCGATCGCGAACGGAGCCGCCAGTCCGTACCGCTGGGCCAGTACGCCTCCGAGGACCGAACCGATCGCAGCACCGCCTACTGAGGCCAGCAGGTACACACTGTTGACCCTGCCCATCAGGGCATCCGGCGTGACGAGCTGACGCGTAGTAGTAGAGACGATGCCCCACACCACCGCGTGGACGCCGAAGACGGCCATGGTCGCGCCGGCGACCCACGGGTTCCTCGTGAGCGCGAGGACGAGGTGGACCGTTGTTTCGATGACCAGACCAGCGCGTAGCAGCGTCACGGAGCCGACGCGCGGTTCCAGGAAGTGGTACGTCGGCATACCGAGCACACCGCCGACTGCACCGACCGATATGAGCAGACCGAACTGCGTCTCACTCAGACCGAGCCGCTCGCGGGCGAAGAGCACCCAGGTCGCGAAGGCGGCGCAGAAGGTGATGTTCATGACCAGGATCGACAAAGCGAGCGTCCGTACGCCGGAGTGCTGCCAGAGCCAGCGGACACCTTCGCGGACTTCGTGCCACACGGCCCCGCGAGTGGAGTGGTCCGGGAGCTGCGGACGCACGGCGACGCGGGCGATCAGGGTCGCTGCGGCGGCGAAAGTGACGGCGTTGAAGACCAATGGGATGCCGGCGCCGGCCGCGAACAGCAGTGCGCCCAGAGGTGGTCCGCCGAGCTGCTGGAGGACGGTGGCACTGGCGAACAGTCGGGCATTGGCCTTGCCCAGGTGATCCTTCGGCACGGCGCTGACGAGGAGTGCCCCAGAGGCGTTGTCTGCAAGCGTTTCCGCCGTGCCGAGGAGAAAGAGGGTGACGTAGATCGCCCAGAGCGGTGAGGTGCCGAGCAGTACGGCGACACCGAGCGCCGCCAGCACGATCGCCCGAAAGGTGTCAGCGGCAACGATCATCAGGCGGCGGTCCAGCCGGTCGACGAGCACGCCGCTGAACAGCGCGAACAGCAACCAGGGCAGCTGCTGGATGAAGGCCGCGGCGCCCACCGCCGCGGGCTCGGTGGTGATCGAGGCGACGAGCAGCGGGCCGGCAGCGGCCATCGCACCGTCGCCGAGGTTGGAGATGATCGACGCCGGCCAGATCTTGCGGAAGTCGGACCCGAGCTCAGACGGGAACGCAAACGCGCCAAGCGAACGCATGAGACTCCTGAGGGCACGACGAAATCAACGGGACGCCCGCCGCTGCCCAGACCATACCGGCCGCCTCCCGCCCCCGCACGCCGATTTCCCCCACCCCACCTGCGCTATCCTCGACCCTCGGCGGTAACCGCCGGGAGGGTTCGCATAGTGGCCGAGTGCGCTGGTCTTGAAAACCGGTATGGCGGGTGACCGTCATCGTGGGTTCGAATCCCACACCCTCCGCCTTCGAAGTCCAGTAACAGGCCTCTGACCAGCTGAAACACCAGCTGGGAGGCATCACCTCCGCAGTCCGGTTGCAGCTGCTCATGTCCGGCCAGCGGCGGCCGTGTACGGCCATCTGTGCCCGCATCGTGCCCGCGAACCGACCCCGCTATCTGGTCATTCGCTCAGAGCCTGCCCCAACAACCGCCCCGGTGTTCCAGCCTCATCTCTGGCACGAAGCACGGGAGCGCGCCAACTGGGGAGGCGGTTGCCTGGGACACCTGGGACAACACTCGACGGCGGGTGTCCCACCTGTTTGCGCACGTCGGAGGTTGTGCTGGGACAGTGGGACAGTGGGACAGTTGGGACCCTGCAGCTCGAGAACCGAACAGTCCAGCTCGCAGAACTGAAATCTAGGGCCATGGCTTCAAACGGTGATTTCTTCAGAACGTGCACACCGCACAGATCCGCCTCCTGGGAAGGCTGGCGAACTTCGTGCCGAGACGGCACCCACAAACGGTGTTTCAACGGCTTAAGGATCGTGTAAGCACGTTCGCATCTAGACGCCGTGCCGCTCGGGGAGTTCGTTGGGGAAATCGAATGGGGAAAGAATCAGAAATGCAGCAGAAGGCATCGCGGCACTGGATGCCGGCGAAGGTGAAGGGCTCAAACTCCGAATCGTCCCTGACGGCAGTCAGAGCTTCTGGACCTTCTTGCCTGAGCGATGGAGTGGTGCGCCAGACGAGTCTCCACGACCTGTGGGTTGGGGCCTCGAAGACTTCAACGCTTCGCCGGACACCTTGCTGCCGTAGCTATTCGGGCTCATCACAGATGAGGGTGTAGAGCCGGTAAAGTAATGAAATGGCAAGAGCACACGCAGGCAAGATGCCGAATGAGCAGGTTCTGCGCTGGGCGGCCGAGGCGGTTGGCGGGACGAGCGTCGTTTCGTCCGAGGGCCTGACCCGCGGCGAGCACCGCCCTTCGGGCACGTTCCGCCTGGGAATCGAAGGACCGGCGGGCCGGACCAGGGACGTGATCTTGAAGGTCCCTGTCCGGGGATGGATCGCTGCGGCGTGGGTGATCACGAACGCACGCGCGCTTCAGCTGGCCGAGACTCATGGCCTGGCCGCGCCGCGGCTGATCGCTGCGGATCTCGACGCGAAGGCGAGCGGAACCGTCGCCACCCTGGAGACCTTCCTGCCTGGCAGCGCCGGTCTCTCGCCGACGGTTTCGGTCGCCCGGCTCCGCGAAGCGGGAGCGGCCCTTGCCAGGGTCCACGCCTTCAGGCTGGTTCCGCAGGCCCACCTGCCATACCGGCCGCGGCCGTGCGCCGTCGACGACCGCGCCGATGAACGCTTGCGGGGCCTGATGCCGACCACACCTTTGCTGCAGCAGGCCGACGAGCGGGTCAGGTCGCACGGGATGCCGGCAGTCGCGTCGGTGTTCGTGCATGGTGACGCCTGGGGCGGCAACATGCTGTGGGAGGACCGTTGCGTTGCGCTGATCGACTGGAATACAGCCGGGGCTGGTAATCCGGGCGTAGATCTCGGCAGCCTGCGGATGCAGATGACCCTTCAGTACGGCCAGGACGCGCCGTCCCATGTGTTGGAGGGCTGGGAGCGGCAGGCGGGCCGGGAGGCAGTCGGCGTGCCCTACTGGGATGCCGTGGCCGCGCTGAACACGCCGACAGTGATGGACGGTTGGGCGGGATTCGCCGACGACGGTAGCCTCCTGGGCGCCGCTGCCGTCACCGAAAGGCGCGACGCTTTCCTTCGCACCGCTCTCAGTCAATGGTCATAAAGTGGTCGCGCGTGCCGAAATCGACGCTGCTCTCCACTTGAGGGCCTGTAAGGGGGATATCAGCGTGCCGGGCTACGCAACCTCGCAGCCCGGCGGGGCGCGCGGGCGAATGGTGGCGACCTGGCTCATCGCCGTCGCATGGCCTCAATCAGCCGGAGGATGTCGTTCCGCCGCGCTGGTGTGAGGTTGGTGAACCATCGCAGAAAGCACGCGACAGCCAAGTCGCGCGAATTCCGGCGACCGCCGTGAAGAGGCGCCGGGCGAGTCGGTTTCGATCGAGAGCGGATCGCTTCATGGGCCGACAGGACGGCTTCGGTGTCGAAGACATTTGAGTTCCTGTACGTGCCTATGGGCGTGAGGTGACCTCTCCGAACCCACATCCGCACGGTCGTCAACTCCGGTCCATATCGCACCGGGTCGTCAGAGGCGTCAACCGGCGAGCTTCATCCAGGCTTCCGGCGGCACGGGGCAATGGGCTGACGACCCTCCAGTTGGGCGAGATCCTGCCGTCTGAGCCCTGTGCGGGCCT
Organism: Kribbella sp. NPDC051586; assembly: GCF_044453965.1. Taxonomy (NCBI): domain Bacteria; kingdom Bacillati; phylum Actinomycetota; class Actinomycetes; order Propionibacteriales; family Kribbellaceae; genus Kribbella; species Kribbella sp. NPDC051586. The sequence continues at coordinate 1,585,160 of NZ_JBITDF010000001.1, forward strand.
GCGCGCACCATGGCACGGCACCCCCTCGCTACATTTGCGCAGGTCAGGGGCCTGAAGCGGGCTGTTAGTGGATTGTCAGCGGTTCGTCAGCGGGGCTCTTTAGCGTCCTCAGGTGTTCACACCAGAGGACGGGAGGGCGACCATGCGCGCGGACAGCAAGGACATCTGAATCGGTGTCGATCCGGAACGTGATGGGGTCGTACGCCAATGGTCGGGTTCGTGCGACCCCATCACCTGGGACCGCTAGCCGGGGTTGAGGGCGTTGAGGTCCCGGGTGGCGAAGCGGAGGTGTTCCCACTCTTCCTCGAGGATTACGTGGAGGCAGCGGCGGACTGTTTCGGGGTGCTCGGGGCTGTGGGGGTTCTTGCGGGGGGCGTCCAGGTCGGTCGGGGTGGTGGCAGCGATGAAGTCGCGGACCATGGCTACGCGGTCGGCGCGGGCTTCTAGGACGTCGGCGTACGGCGGGGGCGTGGCGGCGCCGTCCGTCGCGGCGTACCTCAGGCCGAGTGGGTGGTACGGGTCGTCGAGCTCGAGGATGCTGCGGCCGAACCAGGTGTCGGTGGCGTGGACCAGGTGTCGCTCTGTCTGCGCGAACGACCACTCGCCGTCCACCGCGATGTCGACCGTGCCGGCGGGCATGGCTTCGGCGCGCTCGCGGGCGGTTGCCCAGGCTTGCTCGGCCTCGGCCCAGGCTGCCCGCAGGCCGTCGGGGTCCTCCGCGCGCCGGTGCTCGCGACCGGGGAACTGGCGGTTGAGCTCGGCGTCGATGTACGGCACGACGTCGACGCCGTTGACCTTCAGGCTGGCGTCCGCCGTGCCCAGCCACGGCGCGTCGATGTCGCCCCCTTGGATGTCGACGCCGCGCATCACCACGCCGCTCAGGTCGGACTCGACGAACCGAGCCCCGCGCAGGTTCGCGTCGAAGAACTCCGCGCCTTTCAGGTCGTCGGACGGACCGAACTTCGTCATGCCATCTCCCTCGTCGTGGATAGTGGGGCGAGCGTATCCGTGACCTAGGACACAAAAGTCGTGCGCTCGGCGCCCGGCCCGTGGTGAGGTCGGGAGACTGACCACGCGGCGGAGGGAACTGGTTGTGGACGTTCTGGGTGCGGCGGAACGAGTGGGCTTCTCCGAGCGGGACCGAGCTCGGTTCCAGGGCCTGGAGGTGGGAGACGGGCTGCGGATACCCGAGGACGCCGAGGCCTTGATCGAGTACTGCGGGGTCCAGGCGACCGATCGGGAAGCGATGCTCGCAGCGCGGCCCGATCCGGACAACGACCCGGAGTGGTGGACGATCGCGTCCGCACTGGCCGGCGAGGTCGAGCGGGACATGGGACTCGCACTGCCCTCGACCGCCTTCCGCGGCTGGCCCGCAGTACCGCGGAACGCGTCAGCGGTCGGGCTGTTCGCGATTGCCTGGGCGCTGTTGGCCAACGTCCCGCGACTGCTCGAGCTGCACAGAGCCCGGAGTGTCCCGGAGTCGGTGACCAAGGCGACTGTCTCGGCTCTGGGTGGAGTCATGTCGACGCACAGGCAGGTCTTCGGGCGATCCGGTATCGGACTGATGCCGTTGTGGGGTCCACCGCTGCGGTTCCGTGGCGCCGACTACGAGATCGGTCGGCACGACTTCACGCGCGCCCAGCTGGGGCTAGGTGATGGGGTCTCCGGGTACGTGCTGATGATCCACATCCCGCCGAGCGGCCCACTCGACGTACAGGAGTCGGAGGAGTCCGTCGCCGCTGCGGCCGAGTCGTTCAAGCGCTGGTACCCGGAGGAACCCGTCCATGCGTTCGTCTGCCATTCGTGGCTGCTGGACCCACAGCTGGCGGAGTACCTGCGGCCGGACTCCAACATCATCCGTTTTCAGCAGCGGTTCGACCTGCTCCCGCTGCTGCCGCCCGAGGACCCGACCGAGGGTGACCGCGAGCTGTTGCGACTCGGCCTGCAGCTGCCGGCGCCTGATGACGCAGTGGACATCGACAGCATCCCGCAGGACACCTCACTGCAACGAGCGTTCGTGACGCACCTGCGTGCCGGGCGGCACTGGTACGGACGCACGGGCATGCTGAGGGGATGGAGCTAAGGATTCCGGTAGGGCAGGACGAGCTGTGGACCGAGCACCTGGCCGGTGACGGCGTACCGATCGTCTTCCTGCATCCAGGCACCGGCGACTCGCGGGTGTGGGACCTGGTGGTGTCCGGGCTCAACGGGCGGCGCATCGTGCGGTACGACGTACGCGGGTACGGGCGCTCTCCGATGCCGAGCACCGAGTTCTCGCTGGTCGACGACCTGGTGACCGTACTGGAGCAGCTGGACCTGCAGCGGGTGGTCCTGGTCGGTTGCTCGATGGGTGGCGGTACCGCGCTCAGCTTTGCGCTCTCGCATCCGGATCGCGTCCATGGCCTCGTTCTGTTGTGCCCGAGCGTGCGTGGCTTCCCGGTACTCGAGGAGCCGGACCTGGATGCGCAGTACGCCCAGCTCATCGCCAATCGGGACGTGGACGGGCTGGTGCAGTTCGGCTTGCCGGTGTGGGCGCCAACCGTGACTGACGACGCCGTGGTCGATCAGCTGCGCGCCGCCGCCCCGGCCTGGTTCGAACAGGGCATGTACCTCCAGCCGGAGCCGCCCGTGTACGACCGCCTCAATGAGATCCACGCCCCGACGACAGTCATGGTCGGTGACCAGGACCGACCGATCGCTACCGCCTCGGCCGGAGCCGCCGCAGCCCGGATCCCCGGCTGCCAGTTCACCTGGATCCCCGGCGCCGACCACTACCCCAGCCTGCGCAATCCACAGCTGGTGATCGACGCCATCAACAACTACGCAGCTGGGTAGAACAGGTCCAGGCCTCCAGTACTCGAGCGGCCTCACCCGTGTTGATGGCATGACGGCAGCGCACCAACGCGTCCGCCAGCAGATCAAGCAGCGGCGCCTTGCCCAGGGACAGCGTGGCCAGAGCACCTGCAGCATTGAGCAGTACTGCGTCCCGGAGCGGCCCGGGTGCTCCGTTAACAAGCGCCCGGAGAGCAGCAGCGTTGAATGCGGGGTCACCGCCTTGGAGATCGGCCAGAGTCGACGGCCGGAGACCGAGCGACCGCGGGTCGAGCACCGTCTCCGTCGCGGAGCCGCCGTGCACCACCCATACACGTGAATAGCCAGTAGTGGTGAGCTTGTCGAGTCCGTCGTCACCGCGCGCCACCAGCGCCGACTTGCCTTGTTTGGCGAGCGCACCGGCCAGCACCGGCAGCATCTGCGCGCTGGCGACGCCGACGAGCTGATGTGCGGGGTCAGCCGGGTTGAGCAACGGCGCCAGTACGTTGAACGCGGTGGGGACTGCCAGCTCGCGCCGTACGACGGCGACCTGACGGAGCACCGGATTGAAGCGTGGAGCGAACAGGTACGTCAGACCGACCTCAGACGCGACGGCAGCAGCTTGTGAGGCGGACAGGTCGAGTGGCACGCCTAGGTGCTCGACCAGATCGCCAGAACCACCGGCCGTTGAAGACGCGGCTCGTCCACCATGCTTCACCACCGTGACACCTGCTGCGGCGGCGACCACTGCCGCCATCGTCGAGATGTTCGCTGCACCAGTCCGGTCGCCGCCCGTCCCGACGATGTCCACGAACGGTCCCTGGATCCGCACCGGCGTCGCGTGCGAACGCAGTACCGCGGCCAGTCCGTTCAGCTCGTCAGGAGTCTCGCCCTTGGCCCGCAGCGCGATGAGGAACCCGGAGATCTGGGCCGGTGACGCGTCGCCCAGCACCAGCTGGTCCATCGCCCAGCCGGTGTCCGCTGCCGACAGGTCGGAGCCGGCCAGAAGTGCGGAGATCAGGCCGGACCAGGTCCGGAGTGTTGTCGCCATCGGGTGTCCTCGAGGTGCTGGGTCGCCCACGAGGAGACATCACAACGGCCGCCTCGCAGGAGACGGCCGGGTGGGTACGCGCGGAATCAGGCCGTCAGTCGACGGCCCACCACATACTCGCGCGCTGGAACATGCCACCGACCTTAGTCAGGCCACCAACGCCTCCGCAACGTGCCATCCACGGACGTGGTCGACGGTGAAGGTCGGAACGTGCTCCTCACTCGACCGGTCCGGGAAGTCGAAGACCGCCAGCATCAGCTGCACCGGGTACGTCGGCGCGCCCTGACAACTGCGGATCGCCGCGTCGTCCACGAAGAATGTCGCCTCACCACCGGTCCACTCGGCCGCATACGTGTGGAACTCACGCAGATCGATGGGCAGGCGCACCGCCTCGAAGTCCTGCGGTACGGCGGGATCGCGGATCGTCTTCAGCCCCATACCCACGGCGGCGGACCGGCCCGGTAGCAGAGCATCGCCGAACACCTCCATGACGCAGATCTCCCCACACTGCTCCGGCTGCTGCTCCAGTCCGACCATCCAGAGCGACACCATCGACCGCGCGCTCAGATCGGCCCGCGCCCGGAGCTCGACGTACCCGCCGTTCGGAGTCCAGCCCCAGAAGGCCTCCTGCTCCTCCCGGACGACCAGCCCCTCGCGGTACGGCTGTTGCCCGACCACACTGCCGACCGGGCCCGAGTAGTTGCCGGACTGGATGCCAGACACCCGCAGGTCGGGTTTGTGATCGCCCTCGCACCACAGCCCCTGCTCGACCGGGATGCTGAGCGTCAGGCACGAGTCGCCCAGCTGGTACGTCGCTGCGGACGCCGCACGGGAGCTCCACTGTGGCAGGTAATGCGGTGACCAGACGGAGAGGTCGAGGGATGACGCGTCGAAGTCGTCCGCGAACGCCAAGTCACCACGTACCCGACTCATGACCCCATCATGAGTCGATCGGATGGGTTGTCACATCATGGTGCTCCGATTCGTCAGGGAAGCGATGCGACAGGAGAAGGCAGCGGTGGACGACCATGAGCAGCTGGCTCGGCAGTTCGAGCAGAACCGTGGGCACCTGCGTGCGGTCGCGTACCGGATGCTCGGGTCGCTCGCTGAGGCAGAGGACGCCGTCCAGGAGGCTTGGCTGCGGCTGAGCCGTACCGACGTGAGTGACGTCGGTAATCTGGCGGGCTGGCTGACCACTGTGGTGTCGCGGGTGTGTCTGGACCAGCTGCGTAGCCGGAAGTCGCGGCGGGAGGACTCACTGGACACCTACGTCCCGGATCCGATCATCGGCCCGGCGGACGGTGAGCTAGGGCCGGAGGACGAGGCGATCCAGGCGGACGCGATCGGACTGGCGCTCCTCGTCGTACTGGAGACGCTTTCGCCGGCGGAGCGGTTGGCGTTCGTGCTGCACGACATGTTCGGGGTCGGGTTCGACGAGATCGCGACGATTGTGGACAAGTCGCCCGCTGCGACGCGTCAGCTCGCCAGCCGGGCGCGGCGGCGGGTCCAGGGTGCTCCTGCGAGTGACGGCAACATGAGTCGGCAGAGGGCAGTCGTCGAGGCGTTCATGGCGGCGTCCCGCGGTGGCGACTTCGAGGCGCTGCTCGAGTTGCTCGACCCAGAGGTACTACTGCGTGCGGACGCCGGTTCGGCGAGCGCGGAGTTCGCAGGGCCGGCCGTGTCGAAGCTGGTGCGTGGTGCGAAGGCTGTCGTCGAGCAGGCGCTCCTGTTCAGCCGGATGGCGCCGTACAACCAGTTGGCGATCGTGAACGGTACGCCCGGGGTCATCACCGTGGTCAACGATCGCCTGATGGGTGTCACGGCTGTCACAGTCACCGACGGCAAGATCACCCAGATCGACATCCTGGCCGACCTGGACCGCCTCGAGGTCATCCCGCTACCAGCCTGAGCACCCGCCCCGCCTGGGCCTCGGCGGTGCCGGGCGGGTTGCGGTCCGCGCTGGGTCCACCCGGCCCGATCAGCGTCAACCAGAAACCTGCCCACAGACAGCGCGCTGCCTGGAACCGCTCCGGGTCGACGGCGAACCGCCGTACCAACGGGGTCCAGTCGGTCCCGCGACCTGACAGGTGCTCGACCAGGTTCGCCAGCTCGACGGTGCGATCTCCCAACCCGGCGTCCTCGAAGTCGACGATCCGAACCTGCGTGCCGTCCCACAGGTAGTTGGCGAGGTTCGGATCGCCGTGCGCGACCACCGGATCCTGTACGGCGCTGAGGTCGGGCGGCCTCCTCTCCAGCCAGGTGCGGGCCGCCTGAGCGATCACGCCGTCGCCGTCCCGCAGCACCGTCAGACCGGAGCGGGTGCGATCGACGAGCGCTGACAGGTCGATCGCGGGCAAGGTCTCGGGTCGGATCCACCAGAGGGTCTCGATGGCGTTGCCCAGAGCTGTTAGTTGGCCTGGGGTGACAGGCGGGGCGAGCGACTGCCCGGGAATGACTGTCATCGTCAGCGAGGGGGCTGGGGAGGCGGCGAGGGGGTGCGGGACGAGGTCGGGGGCTGTCTGGGAGACGAGGGTGAGGGCGGCCCACTCTCGGTCGGGCTCGTTGCGGGCCCAGGAGACGTAGTGCTTGGTCAGAACTGAGCCTGAGACCGAGATTGTGTGGGTCATCGGGAAAGTGTGTGTCGATAACGGGGTCTCTTCTTCGACGTATGGGCAGGAGCTGATACGGCGAGGGAGTGGGATCGGATGTCTACGCAGGCGATTGCAGCGGTTGCCAGTGACGTTGTCGCGGGGCTGTTGGGGGCGGGGTTCAACGGCGCCGTCCGGCTGCCCGGAGAGCTCGAGTACGACGAGCAGCGGCGCTCCGTGATCCCCTCGGTGGACTCGCGCCCGCTGCTGATCGCCGAGGCGTACAGCAGGACCGACGTACAGGCAGCGGTGCGGACAGCCCGCGAGTACGGCGTACCGATCGCTGTGCAGGCGACCGGTCACGGGACCCGCGTGCCGGCGGATGGCGGGATCCTGCTGAAGACGACGCCGATGACGTCGGTGCTGATCGATCCGGAGCGCCGGATCGCCAAGGTCGCACCAGGGGCTCGCTGGGGCGCGGTGCTGGATGCGGCCCGGCAGTTCGGTCTCGCTCCGTTGTCCGGGTCGCACCGGGACGTCGGCGTCACCGGGTACACACTCGGCGGCGGCGTGGGCTGGCTGGCCCGCAAGTACGGGTTCGCGGCCGACAGCGTGATCCGCGCCGAGGTCGTCACCGCCGACGGACGTACGGTCATCGCGAGCGCCGAGCACCACGCCGGCCTGTTCTGGGCGATCCGCGGCGGCACCGGCAACTTCGGCATCGTCACGTCGCTCGAATTCCGCCTGTACCCGGTCCGCCAGGTCCACGCCGGCATCGTGTACTACGGCATCGACCGCGCCGCCGCGATCCTCCGCCGGTACCGCGACTGGACCGCCACGATCCCCAACGAGCTGAGCACCGCGATCCTCCTGACCCGCGTCCCCGGCACCGAGCAGCGTGCCGTCGCGATCAAGGTCATGTACGCCGGTGCCGCCGACCTCGCGGAACACCTGCTCAAGCCGCTCTTCGCAATCGCCGGCCAGCGCCTCGCCGGCGAACTGCGGACCATCGAGTACGCCGATGCAACGATGGGCGGCACCCCGGCGCGACACCTGGACTTCCTGGACACGCTCACGGACGACGTGATCGACATCGTCGCCGAGCTCGAGGACGCGACCGTCGAGGTACGGCACTGGGGCGGCGCGATGGCTCACCCGGGGCCCGGCGCGGGACCGGTCGGGCACCGGCAGGCGTCGTACTCACTGATCATCGACCGCGAGGTTGCCGGCCTGCCCAGCTCGGGCCGCACGTTCGTGAACTTCCTCGGCGACCCGGGCCGCGCGGACACGGCGTACGACGCCACAGACCTGGAGCGGTTGCGCGACGTGAAACGTGCCTACGACCCGACGAACTTCTTCCACCTGAACGCGAACATCCGGCCGTAAAAAAGCGACCCGGTCCCCAGGAGGGCAAGGGACCGGATCGCTCAGGGCGCCTCAGGAATTCAGACTGTGCCGGAGTTGCCGTAGACGGAGACGTGGACGTGGTCCATGTGGTTCGCGGTCGCACCGCCGCGGTCCTCCATCGCGCGCCAGCCTTCGCTGCTGCGCTGGACCGTCCAGATGTGCTGCTCCCAGATCAGCTGGCTGACGCCGAGCTTCTTGTAGTTGGCCTTCAGCCAGTCGGCGATCTCCTGGCCCTCGGACGAGCTGTTGATCATGATGTCGACCGCGCGACCGGTCGAGTGCTCCGAGCCGCTGTCGCCCGACCGCAGCCCGCCGTACGTCGAGATGTCGGGGAACATCGCGCAGATCGCCCGGTGCACCCGGATCGCGTCCTGCGTCAGGCCCTCCTCCATCGAGGAGCCGGACTTGCAGGCGGCCTGCGAGATCCCGCCGGCGACGGCCGCGACCGGCTTCGTCGCGGACAGGTACTGCGCCTTGACCCAGCGGGACTTGCCGCCGCTGACGACCTCCGCCCAGATGCCGTCGACCTTGCCGGTGACCGAGACCTTGGTGCCCTTCGGCAGCACGTCCAGCAGGACGCCGGTCAGCGGGAGCGACCAGAGGTTCACGTCGGTGGTGGTGTACTTCGTGCCGCTGATCTTCGGCGGCGCCGCGTTCAGTTCCGCGGCGGCGCGGGTCTTCGCCGAGGTCGGCGTCGGGATCGGCGCCTGCTTCTTCAGGTGCTTCGCGGTCGGGGACGCGGTCGGCTTCGGGGCCGGCGTCGTCGACGTGGTGCTGATCGGCGGACGCAGGGCGTCCCGGCTGATCGTGGTGTCGCGCGACAGCTGCAGGGACGAGCTGGCGATCGACGGGTCGAGCTTGACGTGCTGAGCGGGGAGTGCGGCTGCCGATCCGGTGGCCACCAGGGCCACTGCCGCGCCGGGGATCGCTACTTTCGCGAGACCGGGCTGGATCACCTTCTTGCGCGGTTGGCGGTGCCGCGCCTGTCTATGCCGTCCTTCAGCCACTTGTCCGAACCCAATCTGCCGAGACCAAAACGTTATCGACCGGAGGAGTCAAGCACACTTCGCCGCGCCGGTTCGAATCGGCCCTCGGTCTTAACGCATTACGAACATCCACAGGCTCGCCGCGAGCGTGATTCGCCCGGTATTCGGATGTAACCGTTCCGAGATCAAACGCTTGGTGGACAAATCGCCGTCGTGATCACGCTCGCGAGGTGGTCCGCGTACCGCTCGGGGGGCCAGCCGCGGAGCAGGACGAGGAGCTCGTAGAGCTCGACCGAGATGTACGTCCACAGGACGTCGGCGACCTCCTCGAGGGTGATGCCGGGGCGCAGATCGCCGGTCTCGAGCAGGTGGCGGCCGAACATCGTCATCCCGATCAGGCGCTCGTCGAGGAGGGTCTGCCAGGTTTCGCGCAACGTCTCGTCGCCGTGCCGGCCGTCCCGGATCAGGATCTGCACGCGCGCCGACCGTTGCTGCCGGTCGACCAGGCCGGCGACGTACAGCCGGATCTTCCGGCGTACGTCGGGCTCGTGCTGGACGGCGAGCAGTTCGGGGCGTTGCGCGATCGGCACCGGGTAGTCGTCGCCGGCGATCACGAAGTCGAACACCGCCTTCGCCAGTGCCGCCTTGGTGCCGAAGCCTTTGTAGATGCTCTCCGCCGAGACGCCGGCCCGTCGCGCGACCGCGCTGATCGTCGTCGCCTGGAACCCGTCGGCCTCGAACAGCTCCTGCGCCGCGACCACGACGTCCCGCCGCCGCTGCTGGGCCCGCTCACGCCGGGAAGTGGCGTCGTAGTTCCGCTTGACGTCGGCCATTCCACCTCGCATGCTTTTGAGTACAGTCCAACTGTATCGAATTATTGGGGGAACCACGATGAGTACGACAGCAGGCGTGTCGGCCGGCGAGATCGCCGCCCGCAGCATCCTGATCATGGCCGACGGGGAGCGGTCCGACTTCGACGAGCTGATCCATCCGCGGGCGGTGAACCGCGAGGGCAAGATCGAGCCGCCGGAGTGCCGCGTCGCCGGACCGGACGGGTTCTACGCCACCGCGCGCTGGCTGCGGACCGCCTTCGACGGGCTGGCGTACGAGATCCACCATTTCGTTGCTGAGGGCAACCTGGTGGCGGTGAACGCGACGATGAGCGGGCGGCACGTGGCGCCGTTCGTCGTCTATACGCCCAACGGCGAGGTGGACACGGCGTTCCCGCCGACCGGGAAGAGGTTCGCGGTCACCCAGTCGCACTGGTTCCGGGTCGAGGACGCGCAGATCCTCGAGCACTGGGCCAATCGCGACGACCTCGGCCAGGCGAAGCAACTCGGCTGGGTGCCTCCGACGCCGGTCTACCTGGTGCGAATGGCCCGTGCGAAGGCTCGGGCAAGGCGGATCGCCACGCCATCACAATCGGCGCCGTCGCGCTGACCCAGGCCTCGACGGCCGTAGCTCTCGCGATTGTGATGGCCTGGGGATCCGGTGTGACCCACAGCGCGGCGGTACGGCGGTGGTTGCTGGTTGACTGCGCGGATGAACTTCCGGATCGAGCGCGGCGTGGTCGCCCGGCTGGTGATCGATCGGGTCGCGAAGCGGAATGCGCTGACCCGATCGATGTGGGAGGCCCTGCCCGGGTTGCTCGCGGAGTTGGCCGACGACGACGAGGTGAAGGTCCTGCTCGTGACCGGCGAAGGGTCGAGCTTCTCCGCCGGTGCGGACATCCGGGAGCTGATCTCCGGTGCCGACCCGGCCGATCCGATGGCCGAGCTACGGACGTTCAACCTGCGGGCGCAGGCGGCGTTGCGGGAGTTCCCCAAGCCGACGATCGCGGTCGTCCGCGGGCACTGCATCGGCGGCGGTCTGGAGATCGCGGTGAACTGCGACTTCCGGTTCGCCGCCCCGGATGCGAGCTTCGGAGTCACGCCGGCCCGGATCGGCGTCGTCTATCCGCCGGCCGCGATCAAGGTCCTGCTCGATCTGGTCGGTCCGGCTACGACGAAGTACCTGCTTTTCAGCGGGGAGTTGCTGACCGCGGCCGAGGCCGAGCTGAAAGGGCTGGTCGACCGGGTGGCCGACGATCCGATGGCAGCGGCCGAGACGCTCGCCGGGACGCTGGTGTCGCGGTCGCAGCTGACGATCCGCTCGGCCAAGGAGTCGGTGAACGCGTTGCTGGCCGGTCAGGACGCCGACACGGCAGCGGTACGGCGGTACCGCGAGACGATCGCTTCCGGTGAACTCGCGGAGGGGATCGACGCCTTCACGCAGAAGCGGTCACCCGAGTTCCTGTGGCATTCCCGCTGAGAGCAGCGTGCCGCGGAGCTCGACCCGGTCGCCGACCGCGGCCGAGACCTGCGACGCGACCGCCTGAGCTCGCTCGTCGTCGACCACGTCGACCAGGAAGTAGCCGGCGAGTTGCTCCTTCGCCTCACCGAACGGCCCGTCGGTGACGACCTGCGCACCGTCGCGGATCTGGACGATCCGCCCTTCTTCCGGCGGCAACAGGCCCTCCGAGCTGACGAGCTCACCGGACTCGGCCAGCTCCCGCTTGAGCCGCGTCAACCGGACGACACCCTGCTGGTCCTCCTCGGTCCACGCGCGGTCGAGGCTGTGGAAGATCATCACGACGTACTTCATAGGTTCACCGTAGCGACGCGGACGGACAGAACCCCGCGGACTTGTGGTCCGCGGGGTCCGGCCGTTCAGGTCGGGGTTGGATCAGTACCAGTGCCGGCGGCCGCCGACAGCACGGCCCGTCGATCCGAGCAGGAAGAGCACCGCTCCGACCACCAGCAGCACAATGCCGATGGTCCACAGGATCGGGATACTCAGCAAGAATCCCAAAATCAGCAGGATCAAACCGAGGATGAGCATGAAGCCTCCTTCTCAAGGGCCACCGGGCGGTCGCTGGCAGCCACACGAACCAGGTGCCCAGGCTTCGGACTTCGAACCTCCAACGAGTGTTTGATGTCATGACCCGACCGGTTCAAGTTCGAGTGAACCTTTTCGCGTGAGCAGTAGGCCGCAGCCGGCCAGACCGATTGCGAGGAAGATCCACACGGTCGCGAAGGCGATCCGGTACCCGTGGGTCAGGTCGACCGGAGCTGCGCCCGACGTACTGGCTGTTGCGACCGCGGAGACCGCCGCGACACCGACCGCGCCGCCGATCTGGAAGCTGGCGTTCTGCAGGCCGGAAGCGACACCGGAGTCCTCGCCGGGCACGTCACTGAGGGAGGCGATGGAGCCGGCGACCGTACCAGCACCCAGTCCGGCGCCGAAGATCGTCAGGCCCCAGAACGCCAGCTCGAAGTACCCCGAGTTCACGGTGAGCTGAGTCATCAGCGTCGTACCGACGCCGGCGATCAACAGCGACACGAAGGCGACCAAACGTGTACCGACCCGGGTGACGAGGTGCTGGCCGATGATGGACGCGACGACCGCGGCGGCCGCGAGTACGGCGGACATGAGGCCGTAGCGGACCGCGGACGCCCCCAACGCCAGCTGGGCGTACTGCGTGTAGACGAAGTTGAGTCCGAACGCCGCCAGGCCCCAGGCGATCGTGATCAGGTTGCCGCCGACCAGTGCGCGGGAGCGGAAGATCCGCAGCGGTACCAGTGGTGCAGCGGATCGCTTCTCCACTACGACGAACGCTGCGAACAGGACGGCCGAGAGGACGAAGAGCAGAGCAGTCCGGGTTGCCGACGAGTCAGGTGCCTCAATGACTGCGTACACGAGGACAATGAGGGCGGCGGTCACTGTGACTGCGCCGGCGACGTCGAAACCGCGGCGCCCTGGTCCGCGACTGTCCAGCAGCAGCATGGGTGCCAGTACGACGACCAGCACGCAGACCGGCACGTTGATGAAGAAGATCCACTGCCAGCCGAGTCCGTCCGTCACAGGCCCGCCGATGAGCGACCCCGCCGTACCCCCGACACCACTGGTCGCGCCCCAGATGCCCAGTGCCTTGTTGCGGTCCGGACCGGACGGGAACGTGGTCATCACGATCGACAACGCACTCGGCGCCAGTACGGCGGCCGCCGCGCCCTGCAGACCGCGTGCGAGGACCAGCGCGTCGCCACTCCACGCGAACCCGCACAACAGGGACGAGCCGGCGAACAGCAGCAGTCCGACTATGAACACGCGCCGGCGTCCCACCAGGTCGGAGATCCGGCCGCCGAGCAGCAGGAGTCCGCCGAACATCAGCGCATACCCGCTGGGCACCCACTGCACGCCGCCGGTCGAGAACGTCAGCTCCCGCTCGATCGACGGTATGGCGACCAGCACGATCGACGCGTCCAGAATGATCATGAAACCGGTCAGACAGAGCAGCGCCAGCGCCAGCCAGCGTTTCGAATGCGAAACCATCAGATGTCTCCTGTACGCCGGGACGCCCAGGCTGAGCGTCACTCGGGGGAGACGTCGGTGCTGATCGGGACGAGTTCGACATTCCGGATCTGTCGAAGTTCGGGCGGCTTGTTTCGACGTACCGGGTGACAGGGGGTCACAGGGGCCTCCGCGAGGGACAGGATGGTGCCTGTGAAGTACATGCTGCTGATCTACAGCAACTCTGAGAGCTGGGCGAGCCTGTCCGCCGAGCAACGCGAGGGACTGAGCACTGCGCACGAGACGCTGACGCGGGAGCTCACCGAGCAGGGTCTACTCGTCAGTGCGGCCGGTCTGGCCGACCCGATCACCACCCGGACCGTGCAGGTGCGTGACGACACTACGAGCACGACGGACGGTCCGTACGCCGAGGCCAAGGAGCACCTGGCCGGGTTCTACCTGGTGGAGTGTGACGACATCGATCAGGCGATCGGGTACGCAGCCCGGATGCCGGACGCGGAGTACGTCGCCGTGGAGGTGCGACCGGTCATGGATGCGTCTGGGCTGGAGATGTGAGCGACTTCGAGCTGCTGCTGCGCGAGCAGGCGCCGCAGGTGCTGAGTGCGCTGGTCCGGCACTACGGCCATTTCGACCTGGCCGAAGAGGCGGTCCAGGAGGCCCTGCTGGCGGCTACGCAGCAGTGGCCGAGCGAGGGCGTGCCGGACAACCCGCGTGGTTGGCTGATCCGGGTCGGATCGAGGCGGCTGACAGACCTGCTCCGCAGCGAGTCGGCACGCCGGCGGCGCGAGGAGAACGCGGCCCAGCTCGCCGCTCCGGAGGAGTTCGTTGCCTCAGGCCCGGAGATCGACGATCCGGGTGGCCGGGACGACACGCTCACGCTGTTGTTCCTCTGCTGCCACCCGGCGCTGTCACCGGCGTCGCAGATCGCACTGACGCTGCGGGCGGTCGGAGGTCTCACCACTGCGCAGATCGCGGCCGCGTTCCTGGTGCCGGAGGCAACGATGGCGCAGCGGATCAGCCGGGCCAAGCGGAGCATCAAGCAGGCAGGCAGCTCGTTCGAGATGCCGCCCGAGGCAGAGCGGGACGAGCGGATGGGCGCAGTACTGCACGTGCTGTACCTGATCTTCAACGAGGGGTACACGGCGTCGTCCGGTACGTCGTTGCACAGTGCGGAGCTCACCACCGAGGCGATCCGGCTCGTGCGCGGGGTGCGGAAGCTCCTGCCGGACGACGGCGAGGTGGCCGGTCTGTTGGCGCTGATGCTGCTCACTGACGCACGTCGTCCGGCGCGGACCGGTACGGAGGGCGCGCTGGTTCCGCTGGCGGAGCAGGACCGGTCGAAGTGGAACAAGGCGACCATCGTCGAGGGTGAGGCGCTGGTGACCGATGCGCTGTCCCGGTCGCAGCTGGGGCCGTACCAGGTGCAGGCCGCGATCGCTGCGGTCCATGACACCGCTGAGCACGCCGATGACACCGACTGGCGGCAGATCGTCGCGCTGTACGACGTACTCGAGCAGCTGGTCGACAACCCGATGGTGAAGCTCAACCACGCGGTCGCGGTCGCTATGGCGGTCGGTCCGAAGGAGGGGCTCGCCGTACTCGAACCACTTGAGGCTGACGACCGCATGAACCACCGGCTGGAGGCAGTGCGCGCGCATCTGCTCGAGATGTCCGGTGACGTCGCGGCTGCGCGGGAGAGCTACCTGCTGGCGGCCCGGCGTACGACGAGTGTGCCCGAGCGGAACTACCTGCAGTCGAAGGCGGACCGGTTAGCCTGAGGTGTGGATCTGACCAGAGCCTCACTCCTCCGGGAGATGCTGAGCGGCACTGAGCTGGGGAGCCGGACGACCGAGTTCGGCTATGCGCTGCGGCGGTTCACCACCAGACGCAGCGGACTCATGCTGTTCGGGCCGGTCGACGACGAGCCGTGGCACCTGACGGCGCATCTGGACGACGAGCTGCACCGGGCCGGCATCGAGGACGCCCGGCCGTCGCTGGTCCGCTGGGCGCCGCCGCCGGACGCCCCGCCGCATCTGGCGATCGGTCTGGACCGGCTACGGGACGCAGGTCGCGGGGAGTCGCTGCTGGTGGTCGCCGAGGACAATCCGGCCGACACGCTGCTGGAGCGCATCAGCGACGTACGGCGACGCGGTACGACGATCTTCAGCATCGGGAACGGCGACAAGGAGTTGACGTCGCTCAGCCACGAGACGCTCGTACCGGAGTTGCTGGTGCCGGACGGGTTCGGGTGGACGGGCCGATCGCTCGGGTACGACCACGACGAGCCGCAGTCGGCGTTGGCCGAGGTCGAGCCGCAGACCACCGAGAGCTTCGAGATGGCGCAGCACCTGGTCAGCCTCGCCGCCGCCGACGAGGAAGCCGGCCAGTCCGGCTGGCGCCGCCGCCTCCGCGCCGCCATCGAACGCCTCAGTGGCGAGCCCGCCTGAGGCCGGCCGCAACTGCCTGGCCGAAGCTCTCCTGCGACATCCTCAAAATCTATGGTGGCGAGGTTAGACATTCGGTGCTGGGGTGTGTAATGTCCCTGGTGTTGACAGTGAAGAACATCGAAGCTGAGGTGGACAGCTACCGACCTGTCCGGAGTTGTGGAAGTAGGTAGGACGGCGGACTCCGCCGAGCCGATCAGTGAAGGGGCTCGGGTTTCACGCCAGGGTCCGCTGCGAGCTGGGGCCAGTGGTTGAGAAGGGTTCCAGGCTCGACGGACGTAGTTGCAGTTGCGGTTGTAGTAGTTCGCGATACATGAAGGGTCAGGATCACGCCGTCGGATCTCCCGTCAGTGCCAGTACTTCGCCTGGCGGGTGCCGCGGTTACGTCAATGGGAGGTGGTCTTCGGTTACGCAAGCTGGTAATCCCGCAGGGTCAAGCTTCCAAGCGACACGCTGCGGATCTGTAAGGGCCGGCCTCACGGCCGGTCGACGGTGACAATTCCAAACCCAGGGCCCCGGTGCTTCGGCACCGGGGCCCATCGACATGGAGGTGTGATGCCCCAAACCCGCACACGGAGAGACTGATGAGTTCAACCCCGACCACGGGACCGGCCAACTTCGACGACGAGGACTACCCGGCCTTCACGATGGGACGCGCTGCCGAGATGCTCGGCACCACCCCGGGCTTCCTGCGAAGCCTGGACGAAGCCAAGCTGATCACCCCGCAGCGTTCCGAGGGCGGCCATCGCCGCTACTCCCGCTACCAACTGCGCCTGGCTGCCCGCGCCCGGGAGCTCGTCGACCAGGGGACCGCGCTCGAGGCCGCCTGCCGGATCATCATCCTGGAAGACCAGCTCGCCGAAGCCCTGCGCATCAACGAAGAGATGCGCAACCAGGACTAGAGACCTGGGATCGGGAACGGACGTTCGGCCGCAGTCAGGCGTCCAGGTAGAGGGCCGCGAGGCGGGGCAGGTGCGTCTCGAGGTCGTCCGCGTCGTCGAAGTCGATCTCCTGGCCGGCCGGTAGGTCCGGGGTGTCCGGGGCGTTCGCGTCGACGGCCTTCCAGTACGCCGCGTCGTCGCCGGTCACGTTCTTGTACGCGTGACTGCCGACGTGCAGCATCCCTTCCCCGTCGAACCCCTCGAAACCCTCCGGCCGGTCCTCGTCGACCACGTCCGCGAGCGAGTCCGGGCCCGCCAGCGCGGCGTCCCACACCTCGCGCCCCTGGGCGATCAGCCACCCGCGGAACGAATCGAACCCGTCCTCCGAAGCACCGGAGTTGATCAGGTACGCCGCCGCCCACAGGTCCCACCGGTACGACTCGACCTGCAACCGCGCGAGCTCGACCCCGAACTCCGCGATCTCCTCGGCCTGCGCCGCACCCAGCACCTTGGTCAACGCGTCCGCAACCCCGTCCGGATCAGCCACGGTGTCATCCACCGAGGCCCGCGCATCCTCGACAAGACCCCAGAACCCATCCCTGTCCACCCCCAAACCATCTCACCCACCCCGGGTCCAACGGGAGGGGTCAGAGGCCGCGGGCGAAGGTCCGCAGAACGGGAGCGAGTGTGGCGGGCTCCGTGGTGTGGTTTTCGCCGGGGATGGGTTGGAGGGTGGCGGTGGGGAGGTGGGTGGCTATGGCTTGGGCGCCGGTGGAGAGGGCGGGCCAGGTTTTGTTGCCGTGGAGGACGAGGACGGGGAGTTTGACGGTGGACCAGCGGTCGGTGGGGAGGGGGTTGCCGGACATGGTGGTGCCCATGATGCGGCCGTCGTAGGCGATGGTGTGGGCGATTTCTTCGACGGGGGCCCAGTACGGGGACTGCTTCATGCCGGCGACGGCTTCGGTGGGGAGGCCGGCGGCGGCGGTCATGAAGAGTTCGGCGGCCTTGTCGCGGCGGCCATCGGCGACGAAGGCGTCCAGTTGCTCGACGTAGTCGGACGGGAGGGGTGGGCGGACGTCGTCGACTACGACGGGCGGCTCGAAGAGGACCAGCCCGGCGATGGGGAGGCCGGCCTCGGCGGCGTCCAGGGCGAGTAGGGAGCCCGACGACCAGCCGAACAGGATGGCCGGCTTGCCCGCGTCCTCGATCAGCGCGGCGATGTCCTCGATCTCGCGCTGGATCGCGTACGGCGCGGTGTCGGAGCTCTGTCCGCGGCCGCGCCGGTCGTACACGTATGTCCGGAACTCGTCGCTCAACAGCTGCCCGACCTCCGCGTTCGCCGGGTTGACGGCGCGGTGCGCGGTGGCGCCGTCGATCAGGATCAACGGCCGGCCCTCGCCGTACGCATCGAACGCGATCGTGGTGCCGTCGGCCGATTTCGCGGTGCTCATGGTCTTCTCCTCACATCGCAGGAAACTAGACCGTACAGTACTCGCGACAGAACTGGACTGTCTAGTATGATT
Organism: Kribbella sp. NPDC051586; assembly: GCF_044453965.1. Lineage (NCBI taxonomy): Bacteria > Bacillati > Actinomycetota > Actinomycetes > Propionibacteriales > Kribbellaceae > Kribbella > Kribbella sp. NPDC051586. The sequence continues at coordinate 1,603,201 of NZ_JBITDF010000001.1, forward strand.
TCCGCATGGAGCAGGTAGAGACCGAGGGACGCACAGCCCGCAAACGCCGCGCGATCCTGGCCGCGGCGACCGCGGCCTTCCTCCAGCACGGGTATCTCGGCGCCAGCATGGACGAGGTCGCCGCGAACGCCGGCGTCTCCAAACAGACCGTCTACAAGCAGTTCGAGAACAAGGAGCGTCTCTTCGCCGAGATCGTCCTCGGCACCAGCGACCAGGTGATGGACGGCCTCGTGCAGGCGTACGTCGACACGCTCGACGGAGCCGCCGACGCCCGGGAAGCCCTGCGCGCGCTGGCTCATCGCCTGCTCCAGAGCCTCACCGCCGACAGCGTCCTGCAGCTACGCCGGCTGGTCATCGCCGAAGCCGACCGCTTCCCCGAAGTTTGCGGCGCGTGGTTCAGCCAAGGCTTCGACCAATCGCTCGGCGCGCTCGGCGAAGCGCTGACGAGACTGAGCGACCGCGGTCTGCTGAAGGAGCTCGACGACCCGACGCTCGCGGCGTACCAGTTCGCGGGACTGGTCATGTACAAGCCGATGAACCGCGCCATGTTCGCCGGCACCCGGCAGCGCCCCAAGCCAGGTGAGCTGGAGAACCTCGCCGACCAGGCGGCCGACGTGTTCCTCGCCGCCTATGGCACCTGATCGTCGTCTGTTCTCGACGGTCTGGTGACATGCAGGTGGATCCGCCAGCCCGTCCAGGCCAGGAGGCCGACCGGGATCGGTAGCCAGAAGGAGGCGAGCCGGTACAGGAGCGTCCCGATGAGCGCGGCGTCCGGGCTGATTCCGATCAGGACGAGGAGTGCGGTGAGGCCGGCATCGACGAAGCCGAGACCACCCGGCGTGATCGGGATCATCGCGAGGGCCTGGGCGACGACATAGGCCAGCAGCACCATCGAGGGGCGAGCGTGCACATCGAGAGCCGCCAGCGCGGCCACGAGTGCGGCGTAGTCGAACATGCGATTCGCTGCCGCCGCCAAGGCCGCGGCCCACCAGCGGCCCTCGAACGCGGCGGCAACCCGGTCCCGCTGGGCGGCCAGCAGCGCGGCGCAGCTGTCGGCTGTCACGCTGCGCCTGACGAGGTGGATGAGGTGTCCGGAGCCGCGACCGATCAGCACCACGAACCGGGGCCAGGTGAGCACGGCCAGTCCGAGACCGACGATGACGACCGCCATGATCAGCGAGACCAGGAGGCCGAGCTCGAGTTGCCGGGCCGGCGGCGGTCCGATCAGTACTGCGGGGATGGTCAGCACGGGCAACAGCAGCAGTACGCCGGTCGTGATCAAGCCGATCGCGGTCAAGGCGGAGGCGACGACCGCGGCCGGTTGGCCGGCGCTGATCAAGAGCCTGGCTTGGAGGACTCCGCCGGTCGCTGCGCCGCCGGGAACGACTTTGGTGGCCGCGTTCCCGGCCAGCTGCGCCGTGGCGATCGTGCCCCACCCAGGCGGCTGCTGATCCACGGCGTGCTGATCCTCGGCCTGCTGATCGCCGGCGCTCAGGGCCAGCCTGGCGAGCCACCACAGCGCGGCGAAGCTGCAACCCTCGAGGACCACCAGGACCGGGAACCACCAGGGATCCACGTCCGCGAGGCGTGGCCACGCTCCGAAGAGTGACAGGACACTCGGCGCCACGATGTACAGGCCGACACCGGTGATCGCCAGGCCGACAGCGCGGCCGCCCCATCGCCGCACCAAACCCCCGCCAGCGATGCGCATGACTCACCTCGCCCAGAGAACCCCTCGCCTCGCCACCATAGCGCGCTCGACTGGTCTAGAGAGTCCCGCGAGTTGACGTGCGAACTACCAGCTCAGGCGTGAAGGTGACGCGCTGGTGCTCGTGGTCCGGGTTCGACGATTCGTCCAGCAGCAGCTCCGCGGCGGTCCGGCCGAGCAGCTGTCGCGGCTGACGCACCGACGTCAGCGGTACGGCGGCGGCCTCGGCGAACTCGATGTCGTCGTACCCGACGATCGCGAGATCCTCCGGAACGCGCAGCCCGAGGCTCACGCATTGTTGCAGCAATCCCAACGCCAGCAGGTCGTTCGCGCAGAACGCCGCGGTCGGCCGGCGGTCCGCCGGAAGACCGGCAAGTCGTTGCCCTGCGCCCCTACCTTCGGCGACGGTGAGTGCGCCGGTGGTCAGCTCGATCAGGTCTGCGGACGGCCTCCCGGCCGTCCGCAGCGCGCGGCGGGCGCCCTCGCGCCGGTCGACGACCTGGCCGATCGTGTTCGGGCCGCCGACGTACGCGATCCGCTCGTGGCCGAGCTCGAGCAGGTGCGAGATCGCGAGCTCGCCGCCGAGTACGTCGTTCACCGCGACCGAGCAGTGCTCCGCCTCGTCCAGGGCTCGGTCGACCACGACGACCGGCGTACCGCGGGACGGCAGCTTGCGCAGGCGGGACGAGTTCTGGTCGATGGGCGTGATCAGGATGCCCTGCACCCGCTGCTGCTCGAGCAGATCGAGGTACGCCGCCTCGCGGTCGGCGTCCTCGCTGCTGGTGCAGAGGAAGACCGACAGCCCGGCCGCTTGCGCAGCCTCCTCGACGCCCTTCGCGACGTCGGTGAAGAACGGGTTGCCGGCGTCGAGCATCAGGTAGGCGAGGATCCGGCTGGACCCCGCGCGCAACTGCCGGGCCGATTCGTTCCGGACGAAGCCCAGTGCGGCCATTGCCGCTTCGACCTTGGCACGGGTGAGCGGGCTGACGACCTCGGGCCGGTTCAGCACGTTCGAGACGGTTCCCAGCGAGACCCCGGCCGCGGCGGCGACCGCCTTCACGCCGGCCGCGTGCGGCTTCGGGGTCCGGCGCCGCCTGGTCCGCTCGGGCAGGGCTTCCGCATCATCCACGGACACGAGAACCTCCCTGCGCACTTGAAACGTGTTAGCTGCCGAAGAATACCTGCTCCGTGCAGATTCTCCGCGCCGACGGTCCGGGATCGGCCGCGAAACGTGGGCAGCCTCTTGACGGCCACGGGGCACCGCGCTTAGCGTCATGGGACGCTGTTGAAACCTTTCATACCCGCTGTCCAGCAGAGACCCGCCCAAGTACAGGTGACGCCGTGAATCGTTACTGCTTCTGTCTGCAGGTCCGGCCCGACCGGTTGGCCGAGTACGTCGACCGCCACCGGAACGTCTGGCCCGACATGCAGGCCGCGCTGCGGGATTCCGGGTGGCACAACTACTCGCTGTTCCTCCGCGACGACGGGCTGCTCATCGGGTACGTCGAGGCCGAGGACCTGGACGCCGCCCAGAAGGCGATGGCGGCCACGGAGGTCAACACGCGCTGGCAGTCGGAGATGACCGAGTTCTTTACCGGAATCGACGGGCGGCCGCCGGACGAGTCGTTCCTCCTGCTTCCCGAGATCTTCCACTTGAAAGAGGGCTGACCCATGACGACCGATGCCGTGAAGGCCGCACTGAGCCGCCAGGAGATCGAGCTACCCTCGTGGGCGTTCGGCAACTCCGGCACGCGGTTCAAGGTGTTCGCCCAGCCCGGCGTACCGCGCTCGCCGGAGGAGAAGATCGCCGACGCGGCCGTCGTCCACTCCTACACCGGGGTCGCGCCGAGCGTCGCCCTGCATATCCCGTGGGACAAGGTCGACGACTACTCAGGCCTGGCGGCGTACGCGAAGGAGCAGGGCGTCCGGCTCGGCGCGATCAACAGCAACGTCTTCCAGGACGACGACTACAAGCTCGGCAGCGTCACCAACCCGGATCCCGCGGTACGCCGGAAGGCGACCGACCACCTGCTCGAGTGCGTCGACATCATGGACGCGACCGGGTCCCGCGACCTGAAGCTGTGGTTCTCCGACGGCACCAACTACCCGGGCCAGGACGACATCCAGGACCGCCAGGACCGGCTCGCCACCGCGCTCAAGGAGGTGTACGACCGGCTCGGCGACGACCAGCGGATGCTGCTCGAGTACAAGCTGTTCGAGCCGGCCTTCTACACCACCGACGTGCCCGACTGGGGTACGTCGTACGCGCACTGTCTCGAACTGGGGCCGAAGGCAACGGTCTGTATCGACACCGGCCACCACGCGCCGGGGACGAACATCGAGTTCATCGTCGCGTTCCTGCTCCGGACCAAGAAGCTCGGCGCGTTCGACTTCAACAGCCGGTTCTACGCCGACGACGACCTGATGGTCGGGGCGGCCGACCCGTTCCAGCTGTTCCGGATCATGAACGAGATCGTCCGCGGCGACGCGCTCGACCCGGCCCGCGGGATCGCCTTCATGCTCGACCAGTGCCACAACATCGAGGAGAAGATCCCCGCGATCATCCGCTCGGTGATGAACGTGCAGGAGGCGACCGCGAAGGCGCTGCTGGTCGACCGCGACGTACTGCGGAAGGCGCAGCAGGAGGGCGACGTACTGGGTGCGAACGCCGCGTTGATGGATGCCTACAACACCGACGTCCGGCCACTGCTCGCCGAACTGCGCGAGTCACAGGGCCTGGACGCCGACCCGGTCGCGGCGTACAAGCGCAGCGGCTACTTCGAGCAGATCACCAAGGACCGCGTCGGCGGCCAGCAAGCTGGATGGGGAGCATAAGAGTGAGCGACACCGCCGCCGAGCTCGTTGCGCGTAGCAACCGACTGGGTGCCGATCCACGCAACACCAACTACGCCGGCGGCAACACGTCGGCGAAGGGTACGGCGACCGATCCGGTCACGCAGGACCCCGTGGAGCTGTTGTGGGTCAAGGGATCCGGCGGCGACCTCGGCACGCTGACCGAGAAGGGTCTCGCAGTACTGCGGCTCGACCGGCTGACCGCCCTGGTCGATACCTATCCGGGTGTCGACCGTGAGGACGAGATGGTCGCCGCGTTCGACTACTGCCTGCACGGGAAGGGCGGCGCAGCGCCGTCGATCGACACCGCGATGCACGGGCTGGTCGACGCCCCTCATGTCGACCACCTACACCCGGACTCCGGGATCGCGCTGGCGACCGCGGCGGACGGCGAGAAGCTGACGGCGGAGTGCTTCGGCGATCGCGTGGTGTGGGTGCCGTGGCGGCGGCCCGGGTTCCAGCTCGGTCTGGACATCGCCGCGGTGAAGCGGGACAACCCTGCCGCGATCGGCTGCGTGCTCGGCGGCCACGGCATCACCGCGTGGGGCAACACGTCCGAGGAGTGCGAGGCCAACTCGCTGGAGATCATCCGCACGGCGGAACGCTTCCTCGCCGACAACGGCAAGGCTGAGCCGTTCGGCGCGGTCGTCCAAGGCTTCGAAGCGCTGCCGGCCGACGAACGCCGGGTGCGTGCCGCCGCGCTGGCCCCCGTCATTCGCGGCCTCGCGTCGACCGACAAGCCACAGGTCGGACACTTCAACGACTCCGACGTCGTGCTCGAGTTCACCGCCCGGGAGAGGCTGGCCGAGCTGGCTGCCCTCGGCACTTCCTGCCCGGACCACTTCCTGCGCACCAAGGTTCGTCCCCTGGTACTGGACCTGCCGCCCACCGCACCGCTGGAGGATGCGGTGGCGCGGCTTCGCGACCTCCACGCGGCGTATCGCGAGGACTACGCGGCCTACTACAACAGGCATGCGGACGCCGACAGCCCGGCGATGCGGGGCGCTGATCCGGCGATCGTGCTGGTGCCGGGTGTGGGCATGTTCAGCTTCGGGAAGGACAAGCAGACCGCACGGGTGGCCGGCGAGTTCTACATGAACGCGATCAACGTGATGCGCGGCGCCGAGGCGGTATCGACGTACGCGCCGATCGACGAGCGGGAGAAGTTCCGGATCGAGTACTGGGCGCTGGAAGAGGCCAAGCTGCAGCGGATGCCCAAGCCGAAGCCGCTCGCCACCCGGGTCGCGTTGGTGACCGGTGGCGGATCGGGCATCGGGAAGGCGATCGCGCGGCGGCTGGCCGCTGAGGGCGCATGTGTCGTCGTCGCGGACCTGGACCTGGCGGCTGCCGAGGCGGTCGCGAAGGAGCTCGGTTCGTCCGACGTGGCCGTTGCCGTGGGCGCCGATGTGTCGTCGGCGGACGCGGTCGAGGCTGCGATGCGCGACGCCGTCCTCGCCTTCGGTGGGGTGGACCTGATCGTCAACAATGCTGGACTTTCCATCTCGAAGTCGTTGCTGGAGACAACGGAACGTGACTGGGACCTGCAGCACGACGTGATGGCGAAGGGCTCGTTCCTGGTGTCGCGCGCCGCCGCGAAGGTGCTGATCGACCAGGGGATGGGCGGCGACATCATCTACATCTCCAGCAAGAACTCGGTCTTCGCCGGTCCGAACAACGTCGCGTACGGCGCGGCGAAGGCGGACCAGGCGCACCAGGTCCGGCTGCTCGCGGCCGAGCTCGGCGAGTACGGGATCCGGGTCAACGGCGTGAACCCCGACGGCGTCGTCCGCGGTTCGGGCATCTTCGCCGGCGGCTGGGGCGCACAGCGGGCCGCGGTGTACGGCGTTCCCGAGTCGGAGCTCGGCGCGTTCTACGCCCAGCGGACCCTGCTCAAGCGCGAGGTCCTGCCGGAGAACGTCGCCGCCGCGGTGTTCGCGCTAGCGGGTGGCGAGCTCACCCACACGACCGGCCTGCACGTGCCCGTCGACGCCGGCGTGGCAGCCGCCTTCCTGCGGTAAAGGAGTTCGATGATGTGGAGCACCGACCCGAGTCGTTCCGTCGACGGGAACGGCCTGCTGCCCTGGGTCGAGCCGCGGAAGACCCGGATCGGTCTGGTCGCGGGCGGTCTGGGCGCGTACTGGCCGCAGTTCCCCGAGCTGCTGCCGCAACTGCAGGCGTCGGCCCGGCGTGTGTCCGAGCGGTTCGCTGCGCTCGACTGTGAGGTCGTGGACGTCGGTTTCATCTCCGACGCGCAGGAAGGAGCCGCGGCGGCCGAGAAGCTGCGGCTGGCGGACTGCGACCTGATCGTCGGCTTCCTCACGACGTACATGACGGCGTCGATGCTGGTGCCGGTGGCGCAGCGCAGCGGTGCACCGGTGCTCCTGCTCAACCTGCAGCCGACCGAGGCGATGGATCACGCGTCCTTCGACACCGGGGCCTGGCTCGCGTACTGCGGGGCCTGCCCGCTGCCCGAGATGGCGAACGCGTTCGAGCGCTGCGGGATCGACTTCCGGTCGGTGTCGGGGTACCTCGAGGACGAGCGGGCGTGGGCGCGGATCGACAGGTGGATCCGCGCTGCCGGCGTCCGGGCGGCGCTCCGGCACGGGCGGCACGGTCTGCTCGGGCACCTCTACCCCGGCATGATGGACGTCATCACCGACCCGACGCTGGTGTCGGCGCAGCTCGGCGGCCACGTGGAGATCCTCGAGATCGACGATCTCCGGGTCCGGGTGGAGAAGGTCTCGGACGCCGAGACCGAGTCGCGGATGAAGGTCGCCCGGGAGATCTTCACCCTGGACGACTCGGTGAACGAGGACGACTTCCGCTGGGGCGCCACTGTCTCGGTCGCGCTGGACCGGCTGGTCGAGGACTTCGCCCTTGATTCGCTGGCCTATTACCACCGCGGGCTGGACGGCGAGACGCACGAGCGGGTCGCGGCCGGGATGATCCTCGGCGCGTCGTTGCTGACGGCAAGGGGTGTGCCGGCGGCCGGCGAGTACGAGCTGCGGACCTCGCTGGCGATGCTGGTGATGGACAAGCTCGGTGCGGGCGGATCGTTCACCGAGCTGCAGGCGCTGAACTTCCACGACAACGTCGTCGAGATGGGGCACGACGGCCCGGCGCATCTGGCGATCTCGGCGCGGAAGCCGTTGCTGCGTGGGCTGGGCGTGTACCACGGGAAGCGCGGCTGGGGCGTGTCGGTGGAGTTCGACGTACAGCAGGGGCCGGTGACCGTCTGCGGGCTGGGTCAACGGCGGGACGGATCGTTCAACCTGATCGCCTCCGAGGGGAACGTCGTACCCGGGCCGTTGCTGCAGATCGGGAACACCACGTCACGGGTGGACTTCGGTTGCGATCCCGGCGAGTGGACGGACGCGTGGTCGGCATCCGGGGTCGCGCATCACTGGGCGCTCGGCACCGGTCACCGTGCGGCCGACCTGACCGCGGTAGCTGATCTCCTGCATCTCGACCTCACCGTGGTGGCGCCGTGAAGCGTGTCGCGGCCGTGGATCTGGGTGCCTCGAGCGGGCGGGTGATGCTCGGCGAGGTGGGCGCCCAGGTCCTGGAGTTGCACGAGCTGCACCGCTTCTGGAACGGGCCGGTCCGGGCGAACGGGCGGCTCTACTGGGACATCTTGCATCTGTACCGGTCGACCCTGGACGGGTTGCAGGCTGCCGGCGCGCTCGACGGAATCGGCATCGACTCCTGGGCGGTCGACTACGGCCTGCTCGACGGCGCCGGACACCTGCTCGGCAATCCGGCGCACTACCGCGACGCTCGCACCGACGGTGTGATGGAACGTGTGCTGGCGAAGGTGCCGGCCGCTGACCTGTACGCCGTTACGGGCCTTCAGCAACTGCCCTTCAACACGATCTACCAGCTGGCCGTCGAGGTGCTCGACCAGGCGAGCAGTCTGTTGATGATCCCGGATCTGCTCGGGTACTGGCTGACCGGGGAGATCGGCGTCGAGCGCACCAACGCATCCACTACCCAGCTGTACGACGTGTCGGCCCGGGACTGGAGTGACGAGCTGATCTCCCGGGTAGGGCTGCCGCGGCGGGTGTTTCCGCAGCTGCGGGAGCCGGGTGATCTCATCGGCAACGTCCTGCCGGACGAGACCGGGTTGCCGGACGGGATCCCGGTCATCGCGGTCGGGTCGCACGACACAGCATCGTCCGTGGTTGCCGTGCCTGCGGCGGACGAGCGGTTCGCCTACATCTCGTCCGGGACCTGGTCGCTCGTCGGGCTCGAGCTCGACGCACCCGTCCTGACGGATGAGGCCCGGGAGGCCAACTTCACCAACGAAGGCGGCGTGGACGGCCGGATCCGCTTCCTGCGGAACGTGATGGGCCTGTGGATCCTCCAAGAGTGCCGGCGGGTCTGGGGGAACGACGACCTGGACGGGCTGCTCCGGGACGCGGCCGGTGCGCCGCCGTTCGCCGTACTCGTCGATCCCGACGCGCCCGAATTCCTTGCCCCTGGCAACATGCCGGCGCGGATCGAGGAGCACTGCCGGGCGACCGGGCAGGAGCCGCCACGGTCCCGGGGTGCGGTCGTTCGCTGCATTCTGGAGAGCCTCGCGCTGGCGTACCGGCGTACCTTGCGGTCCGCGCAGGCGATCGCCGGCCGCGAGGTCGACGTACTGCACGTCATCGGCGGCGGATCGCAGAACGAACTGCTCTGCCAGCTGACCGCCAACGCGTGCGGGATGCCGGTCCTCGCCGGCCCGGTCGAGGCCTCGGCGCTCGGCAACGTACTTGTCCAAGCTCGCTCTCTCGGCGAGCCACTGCCGGACCTGGCCGCGATGCGCGCGCTGGTCCGCTCCACCCATCGCCTGCGGCACTACACCCCGCAGGGCAAACCGGCCGACTGGGACGCCGCCGAGTCCCGGATGTTCGGAACCAGGTGATTCGTATGACCGTCCTCCCCCAGGAAATTCGACCGCTCGCGCGACGGGTGCCGCCGCGGGAGATCAGCCATGATGATCTGCAACTACTCCGCCTGCTCGCCACCGGTCTGCCGGTCGACGCGGTCGCGCGCCGCCTCGAGCTCTCCGAGCGGACCGTTCGCCGCCGGACCCGGCTGATCTGCGACCGCCTAGGCTTCAGCACCGCCATCGAGGCCATCGTCTGGGCCGCCCGCCGCGGCCTGGTCTGACGTAGGCGTTAGGCAGCGCTCGGCCCGGGTACCGGTGGTTCTGATCATCGAGCCGAGGAGGAGCGATGGACGGAATGACCGTCGTCTGGATTGTTGTCGCGATTGCCGTGCTGGTGATCGTGGTTGCCCTGATTGCCGGGGCGATGTCCAAGGCGTCCAAGCGCCGGGCCGAGCGCGACCGGCAGGAGGCGTACGAGCACGAGCAGGAGGCGCGCACGAGTGCCATGCGGGCCGAGAAGCAGCAGGCCGCGGCCGACGAGGTCGACGCACGGGCCCGCAAGGCGCAGGCCATCGCCGACGAGAAGGCGGCTGAGGCGCGACGCCTGTCAGCTGGCGCCAGCGAGCGCCGTGACGCGGCGGCCGAGGCCCGCACGGAGTCCGACGAGCACCGCACCCAGGCGCAGGATCTCTGGCCCGAGGCGCAGCGCGAGCGCGCGGAGCAGGACCACGTCGACCCGGACTGGGACGACGGGAACCACCCGCACGACCCCCGAGGCTCGAAGCACACCAAGCACTGACCCGGGCAGTAGATCAGGGCACTAGATCAGGTACCTGAACTCGGGGGAGTTCGGGTGGATTCGTTCGATGTCGAGTGGGGCGGCCTCCATCCGGGTGAGTAGGCCGGGGAGGTCGTCTCGGTTGCCGATCTCGATACCGACCAGGGCGACGCCGGTCTCGCGGTTGTTGCGCTTCACGTACTCGAACAGGGTGATGTCGTCGTCCGGGCCGAGTACGCCGTCGAGGAACGTGCGCAGCGCACCCGGCTCCTGCGGGAACGTCACCAGGAAGTAGTGCTTCAGGCCCTCGTGCACCAGCGAGCGCTCGAGGATCTCGCCGTACCGGCTGACGTCGTTGTTGCCGCCCGACAGCAGGCAGACGACGGTCTCACCGGGCCGTACGTCGAGACCGTTGCCCAGGGCACTTGTCGACAAAGCGCCCGCGGGCTCCGCGATCAATCCATCGGTCTGGTAGAGCTCGAGCATCTCCGAGCACACCAGTCCCTCCGGCACCGACATCAGTTCGACGCCGGCGCGCTGCACGAGGGGCAGCGTCACCTCGCCGACCCGTCGCACCGCGGCGCCGTCCACGAAGCTGTCCAGGTGTGGCAACGTCACCGGCTCGCCGGCCTCCAACGCCGCCGCCATGCTCGCCGCGCCACCCGGCTCGACGCCGACGATGCGTACGCCGGGATGCCGCTCCTGGATCCATGTTGCAACCCCTGCAACGAGACCGCCGCCGCCGACCGGAACCACGAGTACGTCGGGAGCCTGGCCGAGCTGGTCCACCAACTCGACGGCCACGGTGCCCTGCCCTGCAACGGTTCTCGGATCGTCGAAGGCAGGAACCATCGTTGCCCCGGTCTTCCGGCCTTCCGTGAGGGCCGCGGCCGCCGCGTCGTCGTACGTGTCGCCGGTCACGATCACCTGGATCTGCTTGCCGCCGAGGGCCGCGATCCGGTCCCGCTTCTGTCGCGGTGTCGTCCGCGGTACGAACACCTTGCCCTGGACACCGAGGATGTGGCACGAATACGCCAGCCCCTGACCATGGTTGCCGGCGCTCGCGCAGACCACGCCCGCCGCCTTGGCCGCGTCGTCGAGCTGGGCGATCAGGTTGTACGCGCCGCGGAGCTTGTAGGAACGGCCGATCTGCAGGTCTTCCCGCTTCAGCCAGACCTGGGCGCCGGTGCGCTCCGACAGGCGGAGGTTGCGTTGCAACGGTGTGCGCACGGCGACACCGTCCAGACGGTCGACCGCGGCCTCGATCGCCGCCGCGTCGACGGTCCGCGGAGTGGTCGATCGAGCGACTGAACTACTGCCCTGCATGACGTTCCTTCCCGTGCATTTGCACGATCTTCCCTGATTCGCTCGCTGCACAAGACGATCCGCGTCCACAGTCCGGACCGGCGGATACCCATTGCGCATCAGACTCTTGCACCATGCGTGAAACGGCCTTTCACTGGGCAGTCTAGTTTTCATACGCTCACTCGGTGTAACGACCAGGTCCCTGGAACAGATGAGCCGAGTAAAGCCGGTCAGTGAGGACTGGAGGGCAAGAATGGAACTGATTCCGTTCAGTCTGTGGGGAGACGCCCTGTGGTGTGGTCAGGAGGTCGTGCGGGAGGCTCCGCACGAGCAGGCGATCCGTAGCCTGTTTCCCGATCCCATCCCAGCGCGTGGCGCAGATCTGGACACCGAGGCGGACCTCGTCCCGGAACCGCACAACCGTTTCGACCCGCGGTCGATCGCCGTCCGGGTGCAGGGCAAGGTTGTCGGCTATCTGCCGAGGGACGACGCGCACCGGTACCACCCGGTGTTGTCGGAGTTGATGGCGCAAGGCCTGCAACCGCAGGTTCCGTGCCACCTGTGGGTGAGTGAGTGGGAGCCGGCGGACTGGGACGGCAAGGGCGCCCAGGGCACCGAGTTCCACGCCAGTGTCGCGGTCGCCCTCGGGCAGCCGCACATGCTCGTGCCGGTGAACCTGCCCCCACCGGGCAGCTTCCACCTGCTACCGCCCGGCAGCGGCATCGTCGTGCCGGGCAGCGAAGTGCATCCCGACGTACTGGCGCCGTTCTTCCGCGCGGAGGGCGAGTGCTGGGTGTACGCCACCATGCACGCGATCGAGGAGGAGGACGGTATCCAGGACCGGCACCGGATCGTGGTCGAGATCCGGCTCGACGACGAACCTGTCGGCCGGCTCAGTCCGCGGCTGAGCGCCGAGTTCCTGCCCGCGATCCACTATCTCGCCGACATGCGAGCCGAGACCGCCGCCCGGGTCGCCGTCCGCGGCGACCGCACCGCATCGGAGGTGATTCTCTACGCGGCGCGGAGCCACGACCTGCCGGCTACCTGGCCGGACGGGCTGGCCCGTTCCCCAGTCGCGTCCCCGCAATGGCACTACTGGGCAACCAAAGAAGCCAACTAGGCGGCTGCGCAGTACTGACCATGCCTCACCAGGCCGGTACTGCAGAGCTACTTGAACAACAGCTGGTTGTCGTCGCACCAGGCCGCGAACCGTCGTGGTTCGCGCCTGGTGAGACGGCGGACCGTCTCTGTGCGCAGGCCGACCGTGTCGGCGCGCATGAGTTCCAGGCCTTCGACGATGGCGGCCGCCAGGTCCGGCGGGGCGCCGTCGGGGTACCGGAACCGGACGGCCTCCTCGGGGGTCTCGATCGGGCGTACCTCGAGGGTGCGGCCGATCGCGCCGGCGAGGATCGAGACCTGCTCGGCGAGAGTGAACGCCTCGGGGCCGGTCAGGGTGTACTCCTGCTTCTCGTGGCCCGCCTCGGTGAGGACGGTGGCGGCGACGGCCGCGATGTCCGCCGGGTCGATGGGTGCGGCGCGGCCCGGGCCGATCGGATCGAGTACGTAACCGCCGGCGCGGATCGTCGGTAGCCAGTCCAGCGCGTTCGTCATGAAGCCGGTCGGCCGGAGGAACGTTGCCGGGATCCCTGAGTCGCGGATGAGCTGCTCGCGTTCGTGATGCCAGTGACCCATCGCCGGGATCGGGTCGCCGAGCACGGCGTACGACGAGACGTAGACGACGTGCCGTACTCCGGCCTCGCGTGCTGCTTTCACGACGTTGGCGGTGTGGTCGAGGCCCGTGCCGGGGACGAGCAGGAAGACCTTGTCGACGCCGTGCAGGTCGAGTGGTCCGTCCAGGTCGCCGATCTGTTGCTCGGCGGGCAGCTCCGGGCGGGGGCTGCGGACCAGGGCGCGGAAATCGGCGCCGCGGCGGTTGAGCTCGTCGACGAGCTCGCGGCCGATGTGTCCGGTGGCGCCGGTGATGAGTAGCATGACAGACTCCTTTACCGGTTAACGATTCGTCGAGAACGTTAACCGGTAAACGATTGGATCGTCAAGGAGCCCCTTCATGCCCGAGTTCCTGGAGTTGCACAGCAAGACGTCGAAGTTGCTGCGCGCCGCGGCGGACGCCGCCGTACAGCGGCACGGGCTGCGCCTGGGGCAGGATCATCTGCTCGCCGCGCTGTGGGCGGAGGACGGTCGTACGCCGGGCGAGATCGCCGCCGCGGTCAACGTCACCACCCCGGCCGTCACCAAACTCGCGACCCGGCTCGCGGAGTCGGGTCTGCTCGAGCGGCGCCCCGATGCGCACGACAACCGGCTCGTCCGGCTGTGGCTGACACCTGCCGGCCGGGCCTTGCAGAAGCCGATCGAGGCCGAGCGGCAGGCTCTCGAGGACCGCATCACCGCGACCCTCACGAAGACCGAGCGCGCCCAGTTGATGAAGGCGCTGACGAAGATCCAGGACGTGCTGGTGTCAGACCTCGCGTGAGCCGGAGCGATTCGTCTCGTTGGTGCCCATGCGGTAGGGCAGTCCCGGGTCCACCGGCGTACCGCCCGCACCGCCGGTCGGGGCACTGCCGGCCGTGGCGACACCCGATGACGCGACGGCCTGTGCAGCGCGGACGTCGACCGCCGCTGCCTGGATCGGCCTGCCCGTCGGCGCGGCCGGGTACGCGAGCCGCTCCACCGCCTCCATGCCGGTGCCGGCGACCTCGTTGCCGAGCATTCGGGACTCGAGCAGAGTCTGCTCGAGTGGCCGCGGGGGCAGGCCTGAGTGTCCGGTCAGGTCATGGGCAGCAATGGCCTCGATCTCCACGGCGCGCTGCTCCATCGCCTGCTGGACACCGGTGATCGCGTTCTCGTGCTGCTCGGGCGGGATCATCGCCTGCGCCTCCGGCGACGCCCTGAAGAGAGCCGCGGCGGCAGTTCGCAGCGGCGAGTTCTGCGGCCCTTGGCCGTGGGATGTCGCCAGCATGCTTCGGGCGATCTCCGCGGCCGGACGGCGGTCGCCGAGGTGATCGCCGATCGTCTCGGTGAAGCCGGTTGCCGCGGCCTCCCGCAGGCGGTCGCGCAGATCGGCAGGCTCGGGGTCGCCGGTAGACCTCTGATCGAGGATCGACTGGTAAGTGCGCGGGACGTCGCTGGCCGCGATCATGTTGTCCACATCCTGTACGGCGACCTGCCTGGCCAGACCGCGGACGAGGCCCTGGTGCCTGAATTCCCCGGCATAGGCATCGGCCATGGCGTCGCAGATGGCCGCCCGGTCTCCGGCCACGCTGGAGCCGTCGAACCGGCCCACGTTGTCCTTCATCGGGCGCCCGGTGTGCCTCTGCACCATCACGGACATGCGGTCCCACCAGTGGCCCCGGGCAGACGCCGCCCGCTGCGCGGCAGACTTGAACCCGAACGCCACTGTTCCTCCTGATGCCGTGGATCGCGCTGTCGGCCGATCGTACGGCAGAGCAGTGTGACGTAGGCTCGATGTATGGCGAGCGCACCGGAGTGCCCGGTCTGCGGGCAGCAGGGAGTGCCGATTCTCTACGGCCTCCCGACCGCCGTCGCTCGGCAGGCAGCGGCCGCCGGCAAGGTCCGCCTCTTCGGCTGCGTCGTTCCGGCCCAGCCGGATCAGTGGACCTGCGCGAAGGCGCACACCTGGCGGGCCGACGACGACCAAGTCTTACTCGCCACCATCGACGCCGCCCTGAAGCGCAACTGACTTCTGAGAGGTAGATCACGGGCCGGGACGTCACAGGCGTGAGGTCGGGCTGTGTCCTGGGATGCGGTGGCCAACCCATTGGGGGTGGGTCCAAGCATTCTGGAGAGCGACGTGCGACACCTCATCACCCTGATCGCCGCGGCTACGGCGGTGACCGGCCTGGCCGCGCCGGCTCAGGCGGCCGATTGCGACGTGCAATGCCAGCTGGACCTGCAACATCAGAACGCCGTACCGCGGACCTCGTTCTACGACGCGCCCGCTCCGTTGCCCTGGGCACCGGCGGGGTCGGTGATCCGGAAGCAGGCGACGTCCGACTACACGGCCGGACCGGCGACCCGGATCATGTACCACTCCCGGACCTCGACCGGTCGCGATGTGGCCGCGACAGCCGTTGTGCTGGTGCCCGAGGGCAAGACGCCGGCCGGCGGCTGGCCGGTCGTGGTGGACGCGCACGGCTCGAGCGGAATCGGCCGGCCGTGTGCGCCGTCGCTGATGAAGGACCTCTACCACGGCAACCAGATGATGGACTTCGTCAACCGTGGCTTCGCCGTCGTCGCGCCGGACTACGCGGGTCTCGGCACCGACGGCAGGCCTGAGCTCGTCAACAAGACCGCCGAATCCAACGACGTCATCTACGCCCAGCAGGCGGCCCGCCGCGTGCGGCCGGACCTGTCGTCGCGGTGGGTGCTGTGGGGCCACTCGCAGGGTGGCGGCGCGGCGATGGGCGTCGCGGAGCGGCAGCGCCTCCGCCCGCAGCCCGGGTACCTCGGTACCGTCCTCACGTCGCCGGTCGCAAACCTGTCCGAGGTCGTCGACCACGTTGCCGCGACTCCCGGGTACGGTGCCTTCGCGGCGATGATTGCCCAGGGCGCGCACTTCAGTGACCCGAGGATCCAGCCCCGGCGACTGCTCACGCCCGAGGCCTACGACCGGATCGGCATCACCGCGATCGGCTGCCTGAGCGCGGCGTTCACGGCGTACGCCGACCTGACCGGGCCGCAGCTGGTCACGCCGGCGTACTCGACCGATCCCGCCTTCCGGAAGTACCTGCTGGTCAACTCGGCCGGGACCCAGAAGCTCGGCGGCCCGGTCCTGCTGCTCCAGGGCGAGGCTGACACCGTCGTACCTGTCGGCGTCACCGACCAGATCGCGACGGCGCAGTGCCGGCTCGGGACACGCCTCACGTACAAGACGTACCCCGGGCTCGAGCACGACACCTACCCGTGGGTGCAGGGCATCGACGACGGCGCCATGCCAGACATCCTCGCCTGGACGGCCGACCGCTTCGCCGGACGCGCAGCCGCGACGTCCTGCACCCGGTGAGCTCCGCTAGCTCGCGGGCCGGATGTTCTGGTTGAGGTGGAACAGGTTCGTCGGGTCGTAGGTGTTCTTGACCGCCACGAGCCTTTCGTAGGTCGCCGCCGGGTACGACGCACGCACGATGTCGTCGTTCGTCTCACCGGTGAAGTTCACGTACGACGCCGCGTCCGGCCCGAGTGAACTCCCGGCCGAGCGAGCCCACTCGACCGCCGCGTCGTACCCGGCCGCGTCCTCGCTCCGGGCGACGACGTTCAGGATGTACTCGCGGTCGCGGGTCCCGAACGCCGTGGCGTCGGCCGGGACCCGGCCCATCGCACCACCGAGGTGGTGAACGTGCAGCTCCGACAGGCCGTTCGGCGTCGCGGAGTGCGCGGCGACGAGCGCGTCGACGGTCGCCGGCCCGAGGTCGCCGAAGAAGGCCGAGCGGAAGTAGTTCCGCAGGCCGCGCGGGAACAGCGGGTCGAGCAGCGTCTGCATCGCGTTGTACGGCATCGGCCCGAAGAGATCGGCGACCACCGGCGCGAGCTCGCGGAACGGCCGGGTCGCGGCGTCGCCGGCCTCCGGCTGCCCGGACCACATGCCGAGGACGGCGACGATCGGCTTGCCGTGCACCTCTTCCGGCAGGAACGGCAACGGCGGTGCGGTGGTCAGATTGATTGCCAACGACAACTCGTCCGGCGCCGACGCCGCCGCGTCACCGAAGCCACGCAGTACGTCGGCCGCGCGGTCGCCCGGGTAGAAGACGAGGCCCGCGAAGACGGTCGGACCGACGTCGTACGCCTTGAACTCGAACGACGTGACGACACCGAAGTTGCCGCCGCCGCCCCGCAACGCCCACAGCAGTTCGGGGTTCTCGGTCTCACTCGTGTGCAGGTACCGGCCGTCGGCGGTGACGACGTCGGCCCCGACGAGGTTGTCGCAGGCCAGCCCGGCCTTGCGGACGAGCCAGCCGATCCCGCCGCCGAGCGTGAAGCCCGCGACGCCGGTCGTGGACACCAGCCCACCGGTGACGGCCAGCCCGAAGGCCTGGGCCTCGGCGTCGACGTCTCCCCACGTACATCCGCCCTGCGCCACGATCCGGCGCCGGTCGGGGTCGATCCGGACCGAGTTCATCGGCGCCAGATCGATGACGATGCCGCCGTCGGTCGTCGAGAACCCGGGGATGCTGTGACCGCCGCCCCGCACCGCCAACGTCAACCCCTCGCTCCGGGCGAACTCCACGGCCCGGATGACGTCGGCGACACCCTTGCACCGGACGATGAGCGCCGGCAACTTGTCGTGCGCGGCGTTCCAGATCGACCGCGCATCGTCGTACGACGGGTCGGCCGGGCGGATCAGCTCGCCACGAAGTCCCTCGGCGAGTTCACCGAGTGTGGCCTCCCCGAGCGTGTCCTGCCGCGCTTGCGTCGTTGTCATTTCCACTCCTGATCGTTGTGGCCAGGACGGTTCCCGGACCCCGCCAACGACATTAGGAAGGACGTCTTCGCAATGGCTTAGCGCGACTTAGCGGCCCGTGAGCAGCGCGGCGGCACGCGGCGTGCCGATGCGGCAACCCAGGCGGGTGAAGATCTCCAACGCCACCGGACCGTGTCTGTCGAGCACCTCGGTGTCACCGTCCTCGAAGGCGAGCTCCGCGGTGAGCAGCCGGGACCACGCCTCGAGCCGGAGATATCCCTGCGGATGAAACGCCTCGACCGCCTGTTCGGCCAGGACCCGAGCGGTACGGCGCTCGCCGGCGTACAGCTCGACGACGGCCAGGTTCAGCAGCGCACCGCCGGCTGCGGGTGCATCGTCGACCGCCTCGCCGCGGTCGAGGGCGGCGCGGGTCAGCTGCCGTCCCGCCCCGGGGTCGCCGGCCGCCGCGGCGAGCAGACCGAGGTTGGCGAGGGTCAAGCTCTCACCGCGGCGATCACCCAGTTGCTGACGGATCCGGAGCGCGTCGCGCAGATGCCTCTCGGCCGGACCGAACAGCCCCTGGTCGCGTTCGATGCAGCCGAGATGGTTGAGGGCGTGGCCGAGCCCGGACGCGTCGTCGATTTCGGTGAAGGTATCGACGGACCGCCGTACGGCGTCCTGCGCCGCGTCGAGGTCTCGGGTCAATCGGTGCGCATCGGCCAAGCCCGACAACGCGTAGCCCGTGCCCTGCAGAGCGCCGACCCGGCGACCGAGGAGGAACGTCTCCTCGAACACCGGGACCCACGATCCGTCGATCGGTACCAGCGGCAGGCACATCGTGACGCCCGGGAAGAAGCGGCCCGGGTTCCCGTCGATCTGCCGCAGCCGGCGCAGGCATTCTTCGAAGCGCTCCCGGGCCAGTTCGGTGTCTTCGCGGAACAGCGCGGTCATCGCGGCCAGCCCTTGTGCGGCCGCGGCCACCGGCGCCGTACCGAGCGAGTCGGCCTGGGTGAGTGCATCGACGGCGGTCTGTTCGATCTCGTCGAGATCGCCGCTCCCGAGCAGCAGCGTGCCGCGCAGCACCCGCGTGGTCACGAGGTCGACCGGGTCGCCGGACTGCTCGGCCACCGCGACCGCCTCGTCGCCGAGCCGGGGGAGGCGGTCGGCCAGGCCGCTGCGGGCGAGCAGGATCGCCAGCGCGAAGATGGCACGCGCTCGCTCGCGCGGTGGTCCTGCCGCGACCTCGAGTACCCGTTCGAGCCAGCCCGCACCTTCGGAGAAATGACCGCGGGCCAGCCAGTACGGCGACAGGCTGAGCCCGAGCAGCAAGGCCCGCTCGTGATCGTGGCGGAGCGCCCAGCCGAGCGCGGCGCGGAGGTTGTCGTGGTCGGCGTCGAGCAGTTGCGGGCGTTCGACGACGACGCCGGCCCGCTCGGGATCCTCGTCGGCCGCGAGCTCGAGGA
This sequence comes from Kribbella sp. NPDC051586, assembly GCF_044453965.1. Taxonomy (NCBI): domain Bacteria; kingdom Bacillati; phylum Actinomycetota; class Actinomycetes; order Propionibacteriales; family Kribbellaceae; genus Kribbella; species Kribbella sp. NPDC051586. The sequence continues at coordinate 1,622,617 of NZ_JBITDF010000001.1, forward strand.
AGTGTTTGCAGTGGGCCGTCTCCATCGCCACCGCCTCGTGTGCGGCGACGAGGCGCTCATGCGCGAACTGCCGAATGGTCTCCAGCAGTCGGTACCGGGAGCGCTGTCCGTCATGGTCCACCAGCAGCAACGACTTGTCGACCAGCCGGCCGAGGACGTCCAGCACCTCGGGAATCCGGTCGTCGGCGCACACTTGCTGAGCGGACCGGAGCGAGAAGCTGCCGGAGAAGACGGCGAGCCGGCGGAGCAGCACTTGCTCGTCGTACGACAGCAAGGCGTGGCTCCATTCGAGCGTCGCTCGCAGTGTTGCGTGGCGAGTGACTTCACCGGGGCGACCGAGCAAAGACAGCGCTTCGCCGAGCCGCGCGGCGATCTCCGCCGCCTCGAGGTGCGATGCGCGCGCGGCAGCCAGCTCGAGTGCGAGCGGAATGCCGTCGAGACAACGGCAGATCTCCACGACCGCGGTGGCGTTGTCCGCGTCGAGGACGAAGCCGGGCCGGACGTCCTGGGCTCGATCGACGAAGAGCCGCACCGACGACAGCGTGCCGAGCCGGTCCAGTTCGCCCGCGTCCGCCGGCTCCGGGAGCTCGAGCGAGGGCACGCGGAACGTCACCTCGCCCGGCGCGTGCAAGGGTTCGCGGCTGGTCGCAAGCAGGCTGACGCCGGGGCAACTTCGCCGTACTGCGCTGGCGAGGCCGGCGCAGGCAGCGAGCAGGTGTTCGCAGTTGTCGAGGACGAGGAGCAGGTTCCGCGAGGCCAGGCGGGTGATCAGGGTGCGCATCGAGTCCGAGCCGGCCGCGGGGTCGAGGCCGAGCGCGGCCGCGACGCTGTCGGCGACGAGTTGCGGATCGGCTACCGGTACCAGGTCGGCGATCCAGACACCGTCGGCGTACGAGTCGACGAGGCGGCGCGCGGCCTCCTCGGCCAGCCGGGTCTTGCCGGCGCCACCCACGCCGGTGAGCGTGACGAGTCGGCCTTGCGCCATCAGGCGATGGACGTCCGCGATCTCCCGCTCGCGTCCTACGAAGCTCGTCAACGCGGGGGCGAGGTTGTGCCTTGGCTGCGCTTCGATGGTGACGGCGCCGGACAGCAGCTCTTGGTACAGGCGTTGGGTTTCCGGGTCGGGATCGGTGCCGTACGCCGTACGCAGGTCGCTTCTCAACCGCTCGTACTGCGCCAACGCCTCCGACGAACGGCCCGTCGCCGCGTGCCGTCGCATCAGACTCCGCACGCCGTGCTCGTGCAGCGGATCGATGGCGAGCGCGCGCGTGAGGGCATCGAACGCCTCCGCCTCCTGGCCAGCCGCTGCGGCCGCGTCCGCCAGGTCGACGAGGAGGTTGCCGAAGGTCGCGCGGAGCTCCTCGCGCGGGCGCACGGCCCAGTCCTCGAACCGGTCCTCCGGCAGGAGATCGCCTGCGTACGCGGCGACTGCGGCGCGGAGGTCGGCCAGGTCGCCGCTGGTCCGGCCCTGGGTCGCCAGCCGTTCGAACGTCCGTACGTCGACGTCGACGAGCCCGTCCGCGAGCAGTACGACGAAGTCGTCGCGCAACTCCAGCAATCCGTTGCTCGGCTCGTCGCCCGCGAGCGCCCTCCTCGCGACATGCAGGGCCTGGTGGAGATTGTTGACCGCGGATGTCGGGGAGCGGTCCGGCCACAACGCCTCGAGCAGTACGTCGCGGTGCAGCCGCTGCTCACGGGTCAACGCGAGCAGCTTGACCAGCGTCCGCGCCTTGCGGAGACGCCAGACCCTCGGATCGACGGATCGGCCGCCGCGATCGACAGCGAAACCACCGAGCAGCCGGATTCGCAACCTTCACCCTCCCCCCACGATCGTAGGACCTACCTTCGGCGAGGATGGACGGATGAGCCAGCGGTGGAACCACAACATCCACGACTTCCTGGACGACTCCGCATGACCACCATCGCCGTACCGGACCCAGACCTACTCACGCGAGCCGTCCGCACCTTCATGAACGCCGACGCCGACCCGAAGTACCTCGCAACACCCGGCACGATGGTCTTCGTAGCTACCGAAGCCGACGAGATCACCGGCTGGTGCTGGGGCAATCAGCTGGCTCGTCCCGCCGGCCCGCCCATGCTCTACCTCCACCAACTCGAGGTCCTCGAGCCCTACCGCGGCCGGGGCATCGGCCGGGCCCTCGTCTCCACCTTCATGACCACAGGCCGCACCGCCGGCGCCACCAAAATGTTCCTGACCACCGGTGCCCACAACACCCCCGCCCGCACCCTCTACGAGTCCCTAGGCGCCGGCCCAGCCACCCAAGGCCCAACCATCAACTACTGGTTCCTGCTGTAGCTGGTGGTTAGAGCTTGGTGCCTATCAGTTGGTAGATGTCGTCGTGGGCGCCGGGGAGGTCGTCGTGGCCGAAGTCGGGGTAGAGGCGGGTTTCCTTTGGTGAGTTGATCTTGTTGTAGGCGGCGAACTGGGTGGAGGGCGGGCAGACCTGGTCCTCGAGGCCGACGAAGAGAGTTACCTCGGCCTGGATGCGGGGAGCGAGGTTCTGTACGTCGATGTAGCCGAGGGTGGTGAACACCTCCTCCTGGCGTAGATGCCGGGGATCGCGCTTGCGGAACCACGTGACGATCTCGTCGTACGGCGCGGTCTCGAGGTTCAGGTCCCACGTCCGCTGGTAGTCGCACAGGAACGGGAACACGCTCGCCGTGTACTTGATCGACGGCGTCAGCGCCGCCGCCACCAACGACAGCCCGCCGCCCTGACTCCAACCGGTGGTCGCCATCCGCGCGGCATCCACCTCCGGCAGCCCGCCGATCAGGTCCGCCAGCCGCCGCGTGTCCAGGAAGATGTGCTTGTACAGCAGCCCGTCCGGCCCGGCGTCGAGCCCGTGCACCAGATGATGCTGCAACGAGAAGCTGTTGCCCTCCTGCGACGACGTACGGAAGCCGACCTGCTCCCGCACATCCAGCGCCGCCACCGTGAACCCGCGCGCCGCGTACGGCAGCAGCTCGACCCACTTCGGCTGCTCCCCGCCGTACCCGTGGAAGAGCAGCACGGCCGGCCCGGTCGGCTCGGCGGGCCGCAGTACCTTCGCGTGCACCCGGTATCCGCCGGTCCCGTTGAAGTACAGATGCTGCGCCGTCGCCGTGGTCAGCGGGAAATCGACGGCGTCGACGAATTCGGCGTCGGCCGCGACCTCGTCGAGTGAAAGCAGCGCCTTGTCCCAGAACTCGTCGAAGTCCGCCGGCCGCGGATTCGTGCCCTGGTAGGTCAGTAGCTCGTCGTACGACAGTTCGAAGGAAAGCACCGCATCATTCTGCGCTGCCGGAGTCCTCCGGGGCAGTCCCGTCCCAGATCGTGTACCCGTGCGCGGCGTTCAGCTTGTCGCGCAGCGTCGTCTCCAGCGACGGGACCTGCTTCGGCGAGAGCCATGACAACGGCAGCAGGATCGGGTGGTCCGGCTGCTTGGTGCGCAGCACGATCGCCTCCCCGTGGGTCGTCTCCACCCGGCCGACCTCGGTGACATCGGTCCACGGCGTCCGTACTCCGCGCACCTCGATGTCGGAGTCCCGCAGTCGCGCGACCTTGGGCGGCCGGGCCAGGATCCACAGGCCGGCGAGCGCGATCACCCCGCCGAGCGTGACGAAGACCGATACCGCGACGGACGGCAGCCCCAGTGCCCACAGCACCACGGCCACCCCGAGAATGATCAGCCCGGCGGCCAGGATCCCCAGGAACCGACCCGCCCGCATCCGGTACGTCGTACGCATCGACACAGGATCTCATCCGCCGGGGGTGAACACGTCAGAAGGATTCCGTCTCCGACGACGACGCGTTGCCGAGCGGGGTCTTGGCCAGGCTGATCGTCCAGTTGTACGAGCCGTCGAAGATGTCGTCGAACTTCTGGTACGAGCAGCCCTCGGTGAACCGGTGGTTCTTCGCGTCCCAGTTCGTCCCCGACTTGAAGTACACCCAGTAGTCCTGGCTGCGGATCCCGGTGAGCCTGGCGCTCTTGTTACCCCGGACGTAGATCGAGGCCTCCGGCTTCCGCGGGTTGCTGGTGGCGATCACGATCACCACGTCGTCGCCGGCGTTGGTGATCTCGAGCGAGCCCGAGCCGCGCGGGCCGGACCGCTGGAACACGTCGCCGTTCTCGCCCCGGCCCGCGATCACGGCCGGCTGGCTGAGCTTGGGCGGCACCGACAGCGCGCCGAAGTTCACGCCCTTGCCGATCGACTTCTGGACGCTCTGTGCGAGCTCGGCGTACGCCAACCGCAGGCCGCTCTTCGCCTCGTACAGCCGGACGTCCAGCGCCTTGGGGAAACCACAGCCGGTCTTCGTGCCCCCGGCCTTGCTCAACTCGGTGGCCACGTCCCCGGCGTACGCGTCGAAGGCATCGAGTACGGCGGGATGCGCCGTCACCAGGCCTTTCGGCGGAGTGATCTTCGCGAGCGCGCTGCGTTCGATGACGACTGCCTTCGCGAGCTGGAGCCGGGAAGCGTCGAAGGCGGCGATGGTCTTCGCGTTCATCACCCGGGCGACGGACGGCTTGAGGACCTTCTCCACATTCGTCAGCGCGCGCTGGTACATCGGCACCGAGAGCGCCACCGGACTCGGCTTGGGCGTGGACTTAGGCGCCGTGGACGAAGGCTTTGTGGTCGTCTTCGTCGTACCACCGGCGGCGGGTGCGTCACCCTTCTCCGGTTCGCTGCTGCAGCCCGCACAGGCCAGCACCGCGGCACCGACCACAACCGCCAGTGATCGCCTCACAGTCACCCCCAGGTGTGACTAAAGTTTCACTTTGGGTCAATACTTCCGCGCCTGGGGTTCAATCAACCGAATTTGTCTCAGTTTCCGGTCTGGCTGGGGTTGTAGGCGCACGCGTCGTTCAGGTTCTCCGCGGTCCCCGGAGTGGTCGGGGTGGTCTTCGTCGGCGTCGGCTTCTTCGTCGTCCCGGAGGTCGGCCTCTTGGTCGGCTTCACCGTCGGCGTCGAGGCGACCGGCTTGGTCTGCGCGGAGAGGGCCTTCTGGATGATCTCCCGCATCGCCGAGTAGTTCGGGTTCTGGCCGGTCGGGAAGTTCTTGCTCTTGTCCAGGTCGATGTTGGAGACCTTGGCGTTCTTCACCTTCAGCGCGAGCTGCGTGAACGCCGGCAGGATGTCCAGCGGGATGTCGGTCCGCAGCAGCTGCTTGCCGGCCTTCGCGATCTGCTGGTACGACGTCACCAGGGCCTGCGGGTTCGCGCTGCTGACCAGCGCGTGGATCGTGCAACGCTGCCGCTCCTGCCGCGACGGGTCGCTCAGCCCGTACCGGCCGCGGGCGAACCACAGAGCGTGGTACCCGTCGAGCTTCTGGTTCGGACCCGGCTCGATGTAGCCGCTCGGCTTCTTCTCGCTGTTCGACCCCGGGCCCTCGCCGTAGTCGCCGCCGATCGGCACCCGGTAGTTGACGTTCACGGTGATCCCGCCGAGCGCGTCGATGATCTGCCGGAAGCCGGCCAGGTTGACCTGCATGTAGTAGTCGATGTCGAGGCCCAGGGCCGCGCTCGCGGCCAGCTTCACCACGTCGGCGCCCATGTTGTCGGTCTGGCCGAGGACGCCGGGGTGCTGGCGCGGGATGTTGTCGTACATCGAGTCGAGGTAGAACTCCGGCTGCTCGGCCGGACCGCTCGGGTCGTAGTACCCGTCGGGGTAGATCTTGTGCAGCGGGGAGTCGGCCGGGAACGGCATCCGCATCCAGTTCCGGCTCAGCGAGATCAGCGACGTGTCACCGGTCTTGGTGTCGATGCTGGCCACGATCACCGTGTCGGTCCGCACACCGGTCCGGCCGGCGCCGTCGTCGGCGCCCAGCAGCAGCAGATTCAGTCGCGGGGTGTGCGCCCACGGGTCCTTGGCGTTGCTCACCTTCGGTCGGGTCGCGCTCTTGGAGTTGCCCTCGGACTGGAACACGCTGCCGACCAGGTCGCGCTGCGCCATCACGGTCTGCGCGGCGACGGTCGTCGGCACCGCGATCCCGAAGCACAGCAACCCGACGAACATCGAGCCCACCAGCCGGCCCGTGTAGGTCATGCTCACCGGGCGGATCAGCTTGTGCGACGCGACCACGACCCAGATCCAGAACACCCCGAGCAGTACGACGGCGCCGGTCGCGATCAGCAACTGTCGCGGCGAGACCGCCAGCGCCAGCACCGAGTCGCGCTGCGTGAGGCCGACGTACGCGGCGATCAGCAGCAGGCCGACGCTGATCGTCAGCACGAACGCGCCGAGTTTCTTCCGGCCACCCATCAACAGGCCGGTGCCCGGCACGAGGGCGCTGAGCAGGGTCAGACCGATTGCCTTCGAGGCCGTCCTGGCCCGGTGCGAACGTTGCCGGGACCGGCTGGCACGAGGCGCCGCCCTCCGACCGGCTGCGCGAGTACTCCGCGACATGGCTCCGTTCCCTGATCGACGACGTGGCGATCCCTCCGTCGGCCGCCCGCAGCGGCCCACGGTACTTCAGACGCCCACGACACCAAGTTGGTTGACGTGAAGCTGGCGACCCCCGTCGATGCCGCCACAGTACAGGGGCCGTGGGCTACTGCCGCAACGTACCGCCCCCGCCACCGAGAGTGTCCGGTCCAGGTTTGCGCACCCGCTTTGCCGCCGGGCCGGTCGAGCGGATAGTCTTGGCCGTCGTCGTGTCCCCCGCGTGGGGATCGTCGGAGGAGGCGTCGCCTAGTCCGGTCGATGGCGCCCGCCTGCTAAGCGGGTTGAGGGTAATCCCCTCTCGCGGGTTCAAATCCCGCCGCCTCCGCTCTGGGAGCTCCCTGCCTGCAGAAAGCGCAGGCTAGGGAGCTCCGGCCTTTTCTGGGGTGCAACCCCTAGGCCCCACCCGGAGGGGCTCCGCCCCCCGGACCCCCGGTGGGTGCGTGGCTGGGTTTGTTTTTAGTGACCCTTTGCTTCTGCGATTCGCTTTACCGTTGTGGGGGTCATTGGTTCGGGGGAGATGATCAGGTGTTCTACACCTAGTTTTTGGTACGCCCCGATTGCTTCTGGTAGGTCCTTTACTGGGATTGCTTGGGGGCTGGGGTCGGCGACCTGTTGGTCGGGGTCGCGGACGATGATGCCTGCGGTGGGGGTTACCGAGGTGCCTGCTGCCGCTGTTGCTTGACGGAGGGTTTCTAGGCGCTCTTCGACCTTTTCGTTAGGGGTGCCGTACCAGGCGGTGTTGTACAGGTCGGCCCATTGGGCGGTGAGGCGCATCATGCGGGGACGGTGGCCGGCTATGAGGATGGGAATTCGGTGGGGTGGGGCCGGGTCCAGGTTTGCTTCGCGCACGTCGTAGTACGTGCCTTTGTAGGTGACTGTTTCTCCGCGGATCATTCTCGCGACGATCTCGAGCCATTCTTCGAAGCGGCCTGCGCGGTGGTCGGTGGGTAGGCCGAAGGCCTCGTATTCGGGGTCGTGCCAGCCTGCGCCGACTCCTAGGATCAGTCTTCCGCCGGATACTTCGTCGAGGGTTGCGGCCATTTTTGCGGTCAGGCCGGGGTCTCGGAACGATGCGCAGAGGACCATGTTTCCCAGTTCGACTCTGGACGTGACCGCGGCGACTGCCGTCAGGAGGGTCCAGGACTCGTGCATGCCGTAGATCTGGCCCTCGGGGTCGCGGTAGAGGAAGTGGTCGGCGATCCAGACCGAGTCGAGGCCGCCCTCCTCGGCCGCCTCCGCGACAGCTCGCACGTCCTTCCAGCCGGGCATGCCACCGTCAGGCCCGTCGCCCGCCCCGAGCGGCAGCATCACACCAATTTTCATGCCCATGGGCCTACGCCTCCGATTTTCGTGGGGGTGATGTGTGCGGTGCCCGTGTCTCCAGCGTGAGCGCCACCCGGCCGTCGAGCACGGCTCGAGCGCTCTCAGGGATTCGCATGGAGTCAACGTAGTTGGATCATGGCGGCATGAGGAGGCCGTATCCGGATCGGGCGGCCGCCGGCGAGGCGTTGGCCGAGGAGCTCGGGCGGGTCGCCGGTTCGGTCCTGGTCCTGGGGCTCGCGCGCGGCGGCGTACCCGTCGCGGCGCCGGTCGCGGACGCCCTCGGCGCGGAGCTCGACGTACTGATCGTGCGCAAGCTCGGGCTGCCGGGACAGCCCGAGCTGGCGATGGGCGCGATCGCCGGCGTCGGCGAGGACCTGCACGTGGTCCGCAACGACCAGATCGCGCGGGGCGTCGAGCCGGAGGCGCTGGAGGCGGTACGTCGGCAGGAGATGCGGGAGCTGCGCCGGCGCGAGCAGGCGTACCGCGGTGATCGGCCGCCGATCGACGTACGGGATCGTGTCGTGATCCTCGTCGACGACGGGCTGGCCACCGGCGCGACGATGCGAGCAGCGGTGGAAGCGGTACGGCGCCAGCGGCCGGCGCGCGTGATCGTCGCCGTACCCGTAGGCGGCGTGGAGAGCTGCCGCCGACTGGCGCGGATCGCGGACCAGGTGGTGTGCGCCTGGATCCCGCGGTACTTCAACGCGGTCGGTCAGGCGTACCGGGACTTCTCGTCGGTGAGCGACGACGAGGTTCGGCGGGTGCTCGCAGAAAGTACAGCGCGGCGCCCCGGCTGATGAGCCGAGGCACCGCGCTGTTGATCCGACCGCCGGCTTCCGACACGGCGACCGGAGTTCGTCAGCCCAAGCGGGCCTTGAGGTTGTCGAGCTCGACCTTGAGTTCGGTCGGGACGGTGTCGCCGAGCTTGGCGAACCACTCCTCGATCAGCGGGATCTCTGCCTTCCACTCCTCGGCGTCGACGTCGAGCGCGATCTCGAGGTCCTGCGCGGTCATGTCGAGTCCGGCGACGTCGAGCGCGTCCGCGGCCGGCACCCGGCCGATCGCGGTCTCGACGGCGTCCGCCTGGCCCTCGATCCGCTCGATGACCCACTTGAGCACCCGGCTGTTCTCACCGAAGCCCGGCCAGACGAACTTGCCCGCGTCGTCCTTGCGGAACCAGTTCACGTAGAAGATCTTCGGCAGCTGCGCCGCGTCGTGCTGCTTGCCGACGGTCAGCCAGTGGTCGAAGTACTGCCCCGCGTCGTACCCCAGGAACGGCAGCATCGCCATCGGGTCGCGCCGGACGACGCCGACCTGGCCGACCGCGGCCGCGGTGGTCTCCGAGGACAGGGTCGCGCCCATGAACACGCCGTGCGCCCAGTCGCGCGACTCGGTCACCAGCGGGACCGTGGTGGCGCGGCGGCCGCCGAAGATGATCGCGGAGATCGGTACGCCGTTCGGGTCGTCGTACTCGTCGGCGATGATCGGGCACTGCTTGATCGGCGTGCAGAAGCGGCTGTTCGGGTGGCTCGAGAGCTCGCCGTTGTCCGGCGTCCACTCGCGGCCCTTCCAGTCGGTCAGGTGGTCCGGCGGGGTCGGCGAGTAGCCCTCCCACCAGACGTCACCGTCGTCGGTGAGCGCGACGTTGGTGAAGACCGAGTTGCCCTTCTCGATGGTGCGCATCGCGTTCGGGTTCGTCTTCCAACCGGTGCCGGGGGCAACACCGAACAGGCCGAACTCCGGGTTCACCGCGTACAGCCGGCCGTCCTTGCCGAACCGCATCCACGCGATGTCGTCGCCGAGCGTCTCGACCTCCCAGCCGTCCAGCGTCGGGTCGAGCATCGCCAGGTTGGTCTTGCCGCAGGCGCTCGGGAACGCGGCGGCGACGTAGTGGACCTTCTTGTCCGGCGAGATCAGCTTGAGGATCAGCATGTGCTCGGCCAGCCAGCCCTCGTCGCGCGCCATCGCGCTCGCGATCCGCAGCGAGTAGCACTTCTTGCCGAGCAGCGAGTTGCCGCCGTACCCGGAGCCGTAGGACCAGATCGCCCGCTCCTCGGGGAACTGGACGATGTACTTCTCGTCGTTGCACGGCCACGGCACGTCCTGCTGACCCGGCTCGAGCGGCGCGCCGACCGAGTGCAGGCAGGGCACGTACGACGCGTCCTCGCCGAGCTTGGTGAGTACCTCGGCGCCCGTGCGGCACATGATCCGCATCGACGCGACGACGTACGCCGAGTCGGTGATCTCGACGCCGAACATCGGCTTGTCGGCCGTCAACGGACCCATGCAGAACGGGACGACGTACATCGTCCGGCCGCGCATCGAGCCGCGGTACAGCTCGGTCATCAGCGCCTTCATCTGCGCCGGGTCCATCCAGTTGTTGGTCGGACCCGCGTCCTTCTCCTCGGCAGAGCAGATGAACGTGCGCTGCTCGACCCGGGCCACATCGCTCGGGTCGGTGCGGACCCAGAACGAGTTCGGCTTCTTCTCCTCGTTCAGCCGGACCATCGTGCCGGCCGCGATCAGCTCGTTCGTCAGCGTGGCGTACTCCGCGTCCGACCCGTCGACCCAGTGGATCCGGTCCGGCTGCGTGAGCTCGGCGACCTCGGCCACCCAGGTCAGCAGACCGGCGTGCTGCGTCGGGGCGTCGGTCAGGTCGTACGGCGTCGGGGTTTCGCCGGGGAGGGGGTCCTTGGCGGCTGCGGTGTTGGCGGTCTCGGTATGGGTCGGGCTGGCGGTAGTCGTCATTCGCGGCTCATTCCCTCTCGGCTGTCGGGCCCGGCGACGGTCTGCCCCTCGACGCTGAAAGGCGGGTACGGCGTCCGGCCGCCGGGGTCTCCGGCGGTTCGATGCAGCTGGCTGGCGGTGTGATCGCTCGCATACCAGTGCGTCCAGTGGGCGTATACCAGTGTGCAAGTGGTACTACGGTACGCGACGGACCCAAGGGCTGTGAACCACCAGAAAGTGAACCCGGTCACAAAGTTTTCGCGACAATCGCTTTCCGTCGAAGCTTGTGAAAATGAGAACGGCCCGCGCTGTCCGCGCGGGCCGTTTCAGCAAATCCTCCGGTCGATCAACTGGTCTGCCGCCAGATGTCGTTGACGACCCGCTGGACGTCGGGCGCCTCGGCCACCTGGCCGTAGACCATCGCGCCGACCAGCCACCACTGACCGCCGCTCTGGAACGCGTGCGTCATCGTGATCGTGTACGGCGCCTTGGCCGACACCGTCAGCCAGGTCCGGGCGTCCTTCGCGGTCGTCGGAGTGGTCGTCTTGTAGATCTTCGTCCACAGCTGGTCGAACGACGGCCGGTCGGCCAGGCACTGCGCCAGACTCACGCACGGGTGCAGCGCGAGCTGCACCTGGAACGAGTTCTTCAGGCCGTTCGTCGGGTCGTACTCGGTCGCGGTGACGACCTTCCGCAGAATCAGCTGCGAGGACTCACCCAGCCGGATCACCTGCGGCGGCCGCGGCCAGCCGAGCGCGAACGGCAACTCGGCGTTCGCGACAATCTGGAGGTCCGCGCCGGCCGCGTACGTCGCGCCGAAGACGCCGGCGGAACCGTCAGGGCGTTTGTACGGCGCCGTCGTGACGATGTCGATCGGCGGGATCAGGACCTTGGCCGGGAGCGCCTCCGGGCTGACGGCCGCTGCGGGCGCGGCGCCGGCCGGGTCGTCCTTCTTCACGGCGCTGCCGATCGCGGACCCGATCGAGTACGTGATGCTGAAGACGATCAGCACGACGACCGCGATCACGGCGTAGATCCAGGAGCCGATCTTGCGGCTGTACTGGCGGGCGATGTCGATCTTCGACTGCTCGCCGGGCTGCGGGTCCGGCTGGGGTTGCTGCTGTGATTGCGGTTGGTGCGGGTGGTCGACGTACGACGGGATGTTGTGGTTGGCGTTGTCGGCGAGGGGGAGTGTCGGCGGCATGGCGCCGTACCCGCTGAGTTGTTCGCGGACCGCCCGCAGCGACACGTCGTCGTTCCCGATGATGCCGTCGAGCGGGTCGATCAGCCGCTCCGCGCCGGTCTGCCCGGGGATCAGCTGGGTGATCGCGTACGGGCGGCTGGAGTTGAAGTTCGCCGCCCAGAGCGGGGCCTCCTGCTGGCCGGGCACGAGCGCGGCGTCGCGGCTCGCGCGGGTCAGCCGGTCGACGACCGTCTCGTCGCGGGCGCCGTCCTCGCTCAGCACGAGCGCGACGATCTCCATCCCGGTGAACGTGCGGCCGTGCCACAACTCGGCCAGCGGGTGCTCGAGGAGTCGCTGGTCCAGCTGGTAGCCCGGGATCTCCGGCGTACTCACTTGCTCTCCCAGATGGCTCGGTCGGCCAGCGCCAGCGCAGCCTTCTGCGCCACGTCCGCGTCCACCGGATTGGCCGTGTAGTCCACCTGTACGACGATGTCCGCGCGCTGCACCAGTGCATGCACCGCCCACGACTCGCCGGCCATGCCGCTCGCGGTCCGGCTGAGCTTGGTCGGGTACGGCCGGCTCTCGTCGAGCGTCTTCATCGGCGACCGGGTGAAGACCTTCTTCGCGGTCTGCGTCGGCGTGAACGGCGCATTCCCCGCCCCGGCATCCTGCCCGCCGTACGGCGTGATGGTGACCTTGATGCTCGCCGCGGTGTACTGGCGCACCTTCGCGCGCGAGCTTCCCGCCTCGCAGGTGATCGTCGTACTGCCGACCTGCGTCATCGTCACCGCCCCATTCGATGCCTTCGGCAACAGGCTCGACACGTCCCCGATCCGCGCGCACAGGTCCGCCGGCATCACCCGCGCGGGCACGATGTCCGCGGGCGTCACCGGCTCACCGACCGCCCACCCGATCCCACCACCCGCGATCGCCGCCACCCCACACCCGATCGCCGTACCCCGCACCAGTCGACTACCCATGCCCGCGACCTTAACCACGCGGAGGTCCTCCCTAACCCATCAGGCAACCGCCCTTGGACGCACGACACCGTCCGGCCGGTTCCCAGCCCGGCCTGGCACCGCCCGGGTGGTTGCCAGTGGCATCCGATTTCGCCGGGGTCCGGCTGCCCGGCGTACTAGTCGAGGAGCGTGTTGACCGATCCGCCGGACTCGGTGAGCTTCGTGCCGAGGCCTTTCAGGGCGTCGCCGACCGTGGCGAGGATGTCCGACAGCTCCTGCAGGTTGCCGGCGAGGCTCTCGACCTCGGTCGCGACCCCGCCGATCTGTCCGCTGCCGTCGGTCAGCTTCTTCGCCGCCGCGTCGCCGATCCCGGGGATCTTGTCCAGCTCACCCGCCAGTCCAGACAGCATCCCGGCCGCGTCCTTGAGCCTGTCCTTGGCTGCGTTCATCGTGCCGGCGCTCCCGGTCAGCGCCTTCCGCGCGCCGCCCTCGCCGTCGTCCCCGACCAGCGCCCCGGCCGCCTTCGCCGCCTGCTCGCCGGCCTCCGCCAGCCCCGTCCCGATCGTCTTCAGCAGCTCCGGCAGCTTGCCGATGACCCCGACCGCGCCGTCCGGCAACCCGCGTACCAACTCCAGCACCTTCTGGAAGTCGTCCGAGTTCTCCATCACGAACCCGACCGCCTTCTTCACGTCCCCCAGATCCCGCCCACCCAGCAAGTCCTCGATACCCATGCGCGGATCGTAGGGCTGAAAACCCCCGCAGTACCCCCCACCGCGCCGCCCACCAGAGCCGATTGGCCTACACCCACCCCCTCCATGTATCGTTACTCGACGTTGTCCAGCGCTCGTAGCTCAACGGATAGAGCATCTGACTACGGATCAGAAGGTTGGGGGTTCGAATCCCTCCGAGCGCGCCACGTCGAAGCCCAGGATCAGTTCGCTGACCTGGGCTTTTGTGTGTCTACGGGTGGTCGGGACGTAGGTCGTCGAGCAGGTTTTCGATGTGGGTGTGGATCTCGTCGCGGACCTGGCGGACTACCTCGATCGGTTGGCCGGCTGGGTCGGTGAGGTTCCAGTCCTCGTAGCGCTTGCCGGGGAAGAACGGGCATGCGTCGCCGCAGCCCATCGTGATCACCACGTCGCTGGCCTGTACGTCCTCGGTGGACAGCAGTCGCGGGGTGTTCGCGGTGATGTCGATGCCGACCTCGCGCATTGCCTCGACGGCGACGGGGTTGATCTGGTGTCCGGGTTCGGAACCCGCCGACAGTACGTCGACGTCGTCACCGGCCAAGGACCGGAGCCAGCCGGCGGCCATCTGGGAGCGGCCGGCGTTGTGGACGCAGACGAACAGGACGGTGGGTTTACTCACGAGGGCGCTCCTGCGGTGGTTTCGGCGTGAGGTGTGGCGACGGCCTCGCCGAGGTACAGATCGGCTTTGGCTGCGTCGGGGTAGAGGACGGCGACTGCGGCTGTACCGAGGACGGCTCCGAGGATCTGAAAGACGACGAAGCCGGGGACGGAGCCGGGCGCGATACCGGCGAAGGTGTCGCTGAAAGCCCGGCCGATGGTGACCGCCGGGTTGGCGAACGAGGTCGAGGACGTGAACCAGTAGGCCGCACCGATGTAGGCACCGACCGCGGCCGGGGCCGACGCCGCGCGGCCGGTTCGGGCGAGCGCGAAGATCAGCAGGATCAGCCCGGCGGTGGCGACTGTCTCGCCGAGGTACAGATGGCCGGCCGATCGGTGTGTGGTCGACCAGGTGACGGCGGTTTCGTCGTACATGAGATTCGCCAGGATCGCCCCGATGATGCCGCCGCCGAGCTGGGCCGGGAGGTAGGCGGCGAGGTCGCGCGCGGTGAGTCCGGTCCCGGAACGTCGGCCGAGCCAACAATCGACGAGGGATACGACGGGGTTGAAGTGCGCGTCGGACACCGGCCCGAACATGAGGATCAGCACGGCGAGCCCGAGTGCGGTGGCAAAGGAGTTCTCCAACAGCTGCAAACCTGTGTCGCTCGGCGAGAGCTTGGCGGCCGCGATCCCGGAGCCGACGACGACGGTCACCAGCAGTCCGGTGCCGAGTCCTTCGGCGAGGGCGCGGCGCCAGAGCGGTTGCGCGCGGCTCATCGCTTGCTCCTCGTGGGTTCTGCCGTCAGGGCGGGCACTAGCCGGTCGATCCGGTTGGTCAGCTCGGCGTAGGCGGCTTCGAAGGCTGCGTCGGTGTCGATGGGCGCCGGGTCGGGGATCGACCAGTGCAGCTGTGGTCGTCGGTTGCCGGGCAGATGTTCGTGGGCGTTGTCGCAGACCGCGATGAGAAGATCATTGCCTTCAGCAACTTCGCGCAGGGGGCTCGGATGCCAGCCGGAGGGGTCGAGGCCGTGGCGGCGGGCAACCTTCATCGCCCGAGGGTGTACGCGGCCGGCGGGTTCGGTGCCGGCGGAGACGGCCGGTACGTCGCTGCGCCGGGCCCAGATCGCCGCGGCGAGCTGGGAGCGTGCAGAGTTCTGGGTGCAGACGAAGACGACTCGCTCGGCGGCGATCAACGCGGGGGTGGCGATCGCGGCCAGCGCGTCCGGTTCGAGCCGGACATAGGTACGGCGCCGGTCGCCCTCGGAGCGTGTCCGTACGACGAGCCCGGCAGCTTCGAGCACCTTGAGGTGATGGGCGACGAGGTTCGTCGGCAGGTCCAGAGCCGCCGCAAGCTCCCCGGGCGCGGCGTCGCCGGCGATCAGGGTGTCCACGATTGCCAGCCGCGCCGGATCACCGAGCGCCGCGTGGATGCGGGATCGCTCCGCCAGGGTGGGTTGCTCAGGCTTCATTGACTCAATATTTATTGAGGTATCCCCAGCCTGTCAAGCGTCGCCGATCGTACGCCGGAACCGATCGCCCCGAGCGCGACCCGGTTCAGATCAATGCCGGGCCGGCGCAACACGTCGGGCAACTGGGTCGACCGGCCGGCCTGGTTCGTCAGCCCTGCCTGCGTCGAGTCGTGGCAATCGGCGTCCCTCGCTCCCGCCGAGTCGTGAAAATCGGCTGCCGAGAAGAACCGGAACTCACGACTCGACAACAAGCGCGAGGCGCGGGGAACGGCGGGCGAGGGCCGGTGCGCGGGGTGGGGAATGAGGCGAGGGGCGGGGAATGAGGCGAGGGGAGGTGCGGTGCGAGGGGAGGTGCGGTGCGAGGGGAGGTGCGGGGCGAGGGGAGGTGCGGGGCGAGGGGAGGTGCGGGGCGAGGGGAGGTGCGGGGCGAGGGGAGGTGCGGGGCGAGGGGAGGTGCGGGGCGAGGGGCGGTGGGGGTAGCTTCGCCAGTGTCGGCTTCGCCTGGGCTTGAGTGCGGGTCAGTGTGTCGAGGCGGTGTCCGGTACGGCGAGAAGCCCGGCGATCCACCGCAGCTTCTCGGGCACGGGCCAGTAGTAGACCCAGGTGCCGCGCCGCTCGCAGTCGACCAGACCGGCCTCCCGGAGCACCTTCAGGTGGTGCGAGATCGTCGGTCCGCTGACGTCGAACTGCGGAGTCAGATCGCAGACGCAGATCTCGTTGCCGGCCGAGGTGATGATGGAGAACAGGCGGAGCCGGATCGGATCGGCGAGCGCCTTGAACACGGCCGCACCCTCGGTGGCTCCGGCCGGATCGAGTGCGGCGTCTGAGATCGGCGCGCAGCAGCCTGCGCTCGCGACGGGGATCAACGCGAGCTCTTGTTTCGACATGGGTCTATCTTGACTCTTGTCGAATCACGAGGCAAGCTAAGTGTTGTTTCGATGATCTTCTAGATAGGGAGTTGGGATCGTGAGCGAGCAGACAGGGGCGCCGGTCGTCGTCATCGGTGCAGGCCCGGTCGGTCTTGCGGCCGCCGCGCACCTCGCAGAGCGTGGCGTGGACTTCGCCGTACTGGAGTCCGGCCCGACCGTCGCGGCGGCGATCGAGGAATGGCGGCACGTGAAGCTGTTCAGCCCGTGGCGCTACGACATCGACTCCGCAGCTCGCCGCCTGCTCGAACAGTCCGGCTGGACCGCGCCTGACCTCGGCACGCTCCCCACCGGCGGTGACCTCATCGACTCGTACCTCAAGCCGCTGACCAAGACCCCGGAGCTGAACGACCGCATCCGCTACAACGCCCAGGTCACCGCCGTGACGAGGGTCGGCTTCGACCGCATCCGCACCACCGGCCGCGAGGCCGCACCCTTCCTGATCCGGCTGGCTGACGGGACCGAACTGCTGGCGTCGGCCGTGATCGACGCGGCCGGCACCTGGCGGAAGCCGAACGTGCTCGGCGGCTCGGGCATCCCGGCGCGCGGTGAGCCCGACGCAGTTGGCATCGCGCACGCCCTGCCCGATGTCCTTGGCGCGGATCGGGAGCGCTACGCAGGCCGCCGTACGGCGGTCGTGGGCGCCGGCCACTCCGCGGCGACGACCCTGCTGGACCTCGGTCAGCTCGCCGACGAGGTCCCAGGTACCGAGGTTGTGTGGGTTGTGCGCGGGACCGACCAGGCCCGCACGTACGGCGGCGGCGACGCCGACGAGCTGCCCGCGCGCGGCGCGCTCGGGTCCCGGCTGAAGAAGCTCGTGCAGTCCGGTCGCGTCGAACTGGTCAGCTCCTTCCGGATCGAACGCATCGGTCGCACTGCTGGCAGGGTGCAGCTCACGTCTGGCGAGCGGGAGGTGGTGGCAGACACCGTGGTCAACTCCACCGGCTTCCGGCCCGACCACGACATGGTCTCCGAGCTGCGCCTGGACCTGGACCCCATCATGGGATCCACCCGCGCGCTCGCGCCGCTGATCGACCCCAACCAGCACTCCTGCGGCACGGTCCCGCCGCACGGCGTCGACGAGCTCACCCACCCCGAGCCCGGGTACTACGCGGTCGGCGCCAAGTCCTACGGCCGCGCCCCGACGTTCCTTCTCGCGACCGGCTACGAACAGGCTCGCTCTGTCGTGGCCGCGCTGGCAGGCGACTGGGAAGCTGCGCGCGACGTTCAGCTCGACCTGCCGGAGACCGGCGTTTGTTCGTCGAACCTCGCCTACGGCGGCACGGCCGACGAGGCCGGCGGTTGCTGCGGACCGGCTCCGAAGGCCGTCGAGATCTCCGCTCCGGCCGGCCGCGGACTCGCCACCGGTATCAGCGGCGGGCTGTTGACCGTCATCGAGAACGACACGACGAAGTCGTCGGGCTGCTGCGGCTGATGCCTTCGGCAACCTCTGCGACCGGGCGCAGGATCACCGGTCGCGGAGGCATCCGGCGGGACGTGGTCGCGGCGCTCGCGATCACGACGACCGTCAGCTACGGCACTTTGTACTACGCCTTCAGCGCGCTGCTCGAGCCCATGCGGACCGAGCTCGGCATCTCCGCCACGGTCGCGACCGGAGCGCTCACGGCAGCGTCGCTGATCAGCGCCGTTCTCGGCATCCCGGTCGGACGCTGGCTCGACCGGCGCGGGGGCCACGCGCTGATGACCGTCGGCGCGGTCATCGCCGCGGGCTCGGTCCTGGCCTGGTCGCGGGTGCAGTCGCCGGGCCAGCTGTACGCCGTGTTCGTCGTACTCGGCGTCGCCTCGGCGATGGTGCTCTATCCGCCGGCCTTCGCGGTTATCGTCGCCGTGACCGCCCCAGAACGCCGTACTACGGCTCTGCTGAGCGTGACCCTGGTCGCCGGATTCGCCAGCTCGATCTTCATCCCCCTCACGGGCCAACTCATCCATGTCTACGGCTGGCGGCAAACCCTCGTTGTACTGGCTGCCGTGCTCGCCGTCGCCACCATCCCGCTACACGCCTTCGTACTGCGCTCGACGGCGCCGCCACCAGCACCGCCGCAGGCTGAACACCACGCGGGTCCGCCCAGCCGCGTACTTCGCGATGCCGGGTTCTGGCTGCTCGCGGTCGCGTTCGTACTGCACACCTCAGCTCTGGCCGTCATCGGCGTCCACCTCGTCACCTACCTGACCCGGCTCGGCCACACACCCACCACCGCCGCAACCCTGACCGGCGTCCTGGGCCTGCTGTCGGTCACCGGCCGTGTCACCGTCACGATCCTGCGCCGATGGTTGCCCATCACCTCGATCACCGCCGTCATCGTGCTCGTGCAGGGCATCGCGCTCGCGCTCCTACCCGCCGCCGGGCACAGCATCGCCGGTGCGGCCGG
Organism: Kribbella sp. NPDC051586; assembly: GCF_044453965.1. NCBI lineage: Bacteria > Bacillati > Actinomycetota > Actinomycetes > Propionibacteriales > Kribbellaceae > Kribbella > Kribbella sp. NPDC051586. Next base: position 1,641,384 of record NZ_JBITDF010000001.1, read on the forward strand.
ATGCTTGATCGCCTTCGGCCTGGGGTTCGGCGTCGCCTCGCTCGCGAAACCGGCCATCATCCTCGACCGCTACGGCGACCACGGTTACGCCACCATCGCCGGAATCCTGGGCACCCCGACCACCATCGCCGGAGCCACCGCCCCGCTGGCCGCCGCGGCCGTCGCCACCGCCCTCGGCTACACACCTCTGATCCTCACCGCAGCCTCCGCCTGCGCCCTCGCGGCCCTGGCCCTCACCGCAACCCGCTATCTCCCGACCGCTTCCTAATGCAGGCCGCGCCGGCCAGGGTGATGCGCAGATCCCTCCGAGCGCGCAGACGAAAGCCCAGGCAGAGCTTCTCTGACCTGGGCTTTTGTGTCCGCTCTCTCGCGGGATGTCAGTCCGGGCTGCCCTGGGTTTTGAAGGCGCGGACCTCGTGGGGCCAGCCGCAGCCCTCCGCGATCTTGGCTGCCCACACCTTGGCGGCCTCGTCGTCGGGGACGTCGACGATCGCGAAGCCGCCGAGATACTCCTTGGTCTCGATGTACGGTCCGTCCGTGAGCAGCACCTCGCCGCTGGTGGGGTCGGCGCTGTAGATCGGGCCGTCCTCCTCCTTGAGCCCGCCGGCGAACACGTACACGCCGGCGTCCTTCATCTCGTCCACGACCGCCATCGCGAGCGGTCCGCGACTACGGAACCACTCCTCGGTGTGGTCACCCACCCACTGCTGGTTGAAGTAGATGAGGTACTCGGGCATAGCTGCTCCTTCGGCTCGAGCGGACCTGCTGTCCGCCTGCACCTACGCTACGAACGGCATCCGGCGAATCCGACAGCCTCGCCGAGAAAGTTTTCACCGGACCGCGACGGCTCGGTGATCAGTCCCGGCGGCCCTTCAGGCGGCGGCTGACCGCGCGCTCCACCTCCCGGGTCGCCTCGCGTTCGGCGAGCGCGTGCCGCTTGTCCCAGGTCTTCTTCCCGCGAGCAAGCGCGATCTCCACCTTCGCGCGCCCGTCCTTGAAGTACAGGGCCAGCGGGACGATCGTCAGACCGCCCTCGTTGACCTTGCGCTCGATCTTGTCGATCTGGGCCCGATGCAGCAGCAACTTCCGCTTGCGCCGGGAACCCCCTTCGAACCAGCGAGCCTGCGAGTACTGCGGGATGTGCACTGCATGCAGCCAGATCTCCCGGTCCTCAACCATCGCGAACCCGCCCACCAACGACGCCCGCCCCGCCCGCAACGCCTTGACCTCCGGCCCCTGCAACACGATCCCCGCCTCCCACGACTCACCCAACTGGTAGTCATGAGCAGCCTTCCGGTTACGCGCAATCACAGGCTCGACATCCGACTTCTTCACCCCTCAATTCTGCCCGAGAACCCGAACTCCCTCAGGAACCCTCGCGCGCGAGGCAGTACCTCAGCGGAGCATCGTGCCCGTCGCGCCGCCTGCGAGGTGGGGGAAGTGGTGGAGGGCTTGGGTGACGAGGGGGGAGAAGAGTTGGGTGTGGGCTTTTGTTGCGAGGACGGCGCCTCGGACGTCCTCGGACTCGATGTCTTGTACGACGGGGCCCGCTACCTCTACGTGGGAAACGGCGGCCGTGTGGGTGAAGTTGATGGGGTGGCCGGAGGAATCGGTGGGGACGTGGAATTCGAAGGTGACGCTGGCGAGTGTCCGGGTTAGTTCCACGCCGCACTCTTCTCGTAGTTCGCGGTGGAGGGTGGTCGACTCGGATTCGGTGGGTTCGGGTGAGCCGCCTGGTAGGTCTAGCAGGCCCTCGTATGGTCCGCGGGCTTTGCGGACGAGGACGAGGTGGCCGTCTTGTTGCCAGAGGGCGTAGATGCCGAAATGGGTGGTGGGTTCCACGGTGTCTAGCCTGCCAAAGCGAGGGTGCTGGTCAGGTATTTGTGGGGGATTTCGGCGCGGGCGCGGAGTTCTAGGGGGTCGGCGTATGGGATCAGCCGTTGCCATGAGATGAGGCGATGGACGTTGGTCAGGGCCCCGGTGACGGCCAGGTCGGCGCGTAGTACCTGCGGGTCGGCGTCCAGGTGCTCGCGCCAAACGGTCAGATAGGTGTCGATTAGTTCAGCGCGGTCTGGGCGGGACAGAAAGGCGCAGGTCCACTCGACGACTGAGTCGAGGAAGCCGTGCAGGGAGACGAACGGGTGGCCCCAGATCGCGTTGCCGAAGTCGAAGAAGCGGGGGCGCAGTACGCCGGTCGAACGGTCGGCGAAGATGTTGGCGGGGTACACGTCGTTGAGCTCCAGGTCGAGCGGTACGGCGTCGCTGAGGGATGCGGTGCGGCGATCCAGTACGTCGGCCGCCCGCGCGGCTCGCTCCAGCACGTCGAGACGCAGCGGATGGCCGGGCAGCAGCGACGCCCACTCCTGAGCCACGGCCCGCACTCGATCACCGGCCGTACGAGGTGCGATCTCGACGAGATCAGCGGAGTCGAGGCGGCCGAGGACGGTGCATTGAAGGCGGGCCAGCGCACGGACGATGATGCGACGCGTCGGCTGATCGGCGACGTCGGGATGCGTAACCGTCGTACCTTGATCGTCTGCCAGGAGCCAGCCACGTTCGCGGTCCACCGCGAGCGGCACGATCACATCGTCCGGCGCGAGCCGGGCCAACCGGGCGACCAGCCCGGGCTCGAACCGATGCCCGGGATTGTTCTCCTTGAACCACACCAGGCCCTCGACGGTCGGATAGCAGCGCGTCACGGACCAGAAGCGAGCCCGATAGGTGACAGGTACGCCGCTGATCCGGCGACCGCGCTCCGCGAGTCGACAACCCACCCACGCATCGACAGTCCGCGCCCACTCCGCGGACGTCCAGCGCCGTACCCAGTGCCCGTCAGCGTCCGGACCCAGTGGTCTGGCCGGCGGCGGATAGTGCGACACCCGCGGGACGCTACCGCCCACCACCGACAGCAATAACCGTTTGCCTGGTCGGAGCGTGGTCTCGCACACTCCCGTCACATGGATGACGCCGAGCTCGCCGTACTGCTCAGGAATGAACGCTATCCGCGCTCGGCCGCGTACTCGGCTCGCTGGATGGTCGACGGCGGGATGGGGCCCAACCCGGTGTGGCAGGCGGAGGCGCTGGCCGAATTCATGTCGCTCGAGCCCGGTATGCGGGTGCTCGACATGGGATGTGGCGCTGCGCTGAGCTCGATCTTCCTGGCCAGGGAGTACGGCGTCGAGGTGTGGGCGACGGACCTGTGGGTCAAGCCGGACGAGAACCTGCGCCGAGTCGCCGAAGCGCAGGTGGACGACCAGGTCTACCCGATCTACGCGGAGGCTCACGCCCTGCCGTTCGCCGAGGACTTCTTCGACGCGATGGTCAGCATCGGCGCCTACCACTACTTCGGCACCGACGACCTGTACCTCGGCTACTACTCGCGTTTCGTGAAGCGGGGCGGGCAGATCGGCATCGTGCAGCCCGGACTCGCCGAGGAGTACGAGACGCTTCCGCCGCCGCACCTCGAGTCGTACTGGATGTGGGACTTCTGCGCCTGGCACAGCCCCGGCTGGTGGCGCCGGCACTGGGAGAAGACCGGCCTCGTCACCGTCGAGGTCGCCGACCGGCTACCCGACGGTTGGCGAGACTGGCTGCAGTGGAACGAAGCCTGCGATCACGACAGCGGTACGCCGGGCCGCGCAGAAGCCCAAATGCTCCGCACCGATGCCGGCCGGTCCCTCGGCCTTACCCGAGTAGTTGCCCGCCGCAACTAAAGCTTGGCCTCGAGGTTGTCGGTCATCTACGCCGCGTGTCCTACGTCGCCGACGAAGCCGAGGGTGAGGTCGGTGGTGGTCCACTCGGTGCGACCGGCGGAGGTGTTGTGGCGGTCGTAGAGTCGGCTGATCTCGACGGCGCGTGCCTGGAGGGCTGCTAGATCCATGCCGGTAGAGCCTACGGTCCGGGATGATGGCGGCGTGGAAGCTGAAGAGGTGCTGACGGGAGGAAACGTCGCCGAGCGGGTCGTGCGGATCGGGTCGACGGTGCGGAAGCCCTCGCTTCCTCAGACGGCCGGGGTCGAGGCTGTGCTCACGCATCTGGCGGAGAAGCAGTTCGACGGTGCGCCCCGCACGTACGGGCGTGACGACCAGGGGCGGCACGTCCTCGAGTACGTACCGGGTGACCTCGCCGACACGCTTCCGCCGCTCTCGCTGGACGAGTTGCGCCAAGTCGGGCGGCTGATTCGAGAGCTGCACGACACGATGGAGACCTTCCGGCCGGCCCCGGATGTCACCTGGCAGATCCTGGTCCCTGACCCCGCCAGCGGCGACCTGATCTGCCACAACGACCTCGCCCCGTGGAACCTGGTCGCCAACGACGAGCGCTGGGTGTTCATCGACTGGGACAACGCCGGCCCCGCATCGCGACTGTGGGACCTCGGGTACGCCGCAACCGGGTTCGTGCCCTTCGTACCCAGCGGCGACGTACAGGTCGACGCCCCGCGGCTGCGCGCCCTGGCCGACGGGTACGGCCTCGACCTCGAGCAACGCCAAGCCTTCCCGGCGCAGATCGCGGCCCGCACGCGCGGCTCGTACGAACTGCTCGTCAATGGCCACCGCACCGGCGAGCAACCATGGGCCCGCCTGTACGCCGAGGGCCACGCCGACTACTGGGGCCCGACTGCGGCATACATCGAGCAACACCACGACGAATGGGTCGCAGCGCTGACCACCTAACGGTCGGCGATCCAGCGCTGGTAAGCGGGTAGGTCGACGTTGCTGCCGCAGATGATGGTGAGGATGTGGCGGCCTGCGAAGCGGGTGGAGTCCTCGACGAGGGCGGCCAGGCCCAGGGCGGCGGACGGTTCGACGATGAGGCCGGCGTGGTCGTAGAGCAGGCGCATGCCGGTGATGATCGATTCCTCTTGGACGAGTACGGCGTCGTCGGCGATCAGCAGGAGGTCGTCGAGGACCTCCGGGATGGGGAACCGGCCGGCGACGCCATCGGCGATCGTGTTGACGGAGTCCGTGGTGACGACGCGGCGTTGTTGCCACGAACGCGTCAGCGCCGGCGCGCCCGCCGGCTGCACGCAGATCACGTCGACCTCGGGCGCCAACTCCTTCACCACATGCCCCACGCCGGTCGCCATCGCCCCGCCGCCGAGCGCGATCAGCACGGTGTCGAATGCCGGCGTACCCTCCATCAGCTCAAGCCCGATCGTCGCCGCGCCCTCGCAGGTCTCGAGGTCCAGGCTGTCCTCGAGCAACCGGATTCCGTCGTACTGCGCGATCGCCGCGGCTCGTTCCCGTGCCAGCTCGTGGTCGCCGTCGACCAACTCCAGCTTGGCGCCGAGCGCGCGGATCCGATCGAGCTTCGCCTGCGTCGCGAACCGCGAAGCCACCACGGTGACGTCGAGCCCGCGCCGCCGCCCGGACCACGCGAGGGCCTGGCCGAGATTGCCCGCACTGGCACAAACGACCGCCCGCGCACCGGCCTCGGCCAACTGACTCGCAACCAACTCGGTCCCGCGTCCTTTGAAGCTGCGAACCGGATTCGCCGTCTCGAGCTTGATGCTCACCGCACACCCGAGCGCCGGCTCCAACGCCTCGCACAGATACTGCGGGCTGTCCAAGAACACGGGATCGATAACCCGCCGAGCCGCCCGAATCCGACCAGTATCAAGCCGACTCTCTGCCACGAACCAAACCTAACGGATCGCGCCGCGGAGCAGCTCGACGTACGCACGCCCGGCCGCGAGACTGTCGGCGCGGCCGAGGTGTTCGAACTGGTTCAGGAGTTCGTCCAGCGCGGAGAGCTGGTCTGCGGTGTGATCCCCGCCGAGGTATTCGATCGTGCGGGCTGCGTCGGGGGACTGGCGGGCTACTTGCTTGGCGGCGATCGGGATCAGTGCGAGCCGCATCGCGTCGTGCTCGTCGTCCGTCTTCGGCGTGGCCGGCTCGTGCTCGCCGCGGTTGAGGTACTCCGAGAGTGTGGCCGGCGTCGGGGCGATTCCGCGCCGATCGAAGATGACGCTGCTGTCGGACGGCCAGTTCGCCAGTGAGACGGGATGAAGGTGCCAGTCGACCCATAGCGGCAGGTCTTCCACGACGTACTGTGCGCTGATCGCTCTCGTGCCGCGGGGACCGTTGTGCCGGGCATCGATCTCGAACGCGAGTCGTCCGGGGCCTTGCGGCAGCCGACCGGGCACGGCGTAGTCGTCGAGGTCTTCCACGACGACGAGCAGATCGACATCGCTCCAGTCGTCAGCACGCCCCGCGCCCAACGAACCGACCAACGCGACCCCTGCCACCTTCGCATCACCTTGGAGCGCGGCGATGACTGCACTCAGCCACCTCTCGCGCAGGTCGGCCAGCCGGGGTGCCGGCGGTGTGCTGGTCATTCCTCGCCCGAGAAGCGTTCCCAGGCTGATTGGCGGCTGATTCCGAGGGACTCGCCGATCCGCGCCCACGTGACGGATCGCGAGCGGAGCCGCAGTACGCGGTCCTGCACGGCCGCCTCGACCATGCCGCGGGAGGCGTCGATGCGGGCCATGTCGGCCAGCAGTTCCTCGTCGGTCTTCCCGTCCAAGGGCGGGAAGGTCGGCATCGGCTTCCCGCTGATCAGCTGTTCACACAGCCCGACGCACTCGTTGCAGATGAACACTCCGGGCCCGGCGATGAGCCGCTCCACCTCGGTCTGCAACTTCCCGCAGAACGAGCAACCCAACAGATTGTCCGACACCATGACTCCCAACTTGTCAGGCTCACCCTGACACGCTTGTCAGGCTAAACCTGACAACTCCAGCCGGTCAAGAGCGGGGAGAAGCGCGGAGGCGCTCAGCCCAGCGAGTGGGCCCCACCTCGTCTGGATGCGTGGTAGTAGTACGTCCTATGGCGGATTGGGATGAGTCGGAGTTGCCGCGGGGGATCGTCGCGTTGTTGGGGGAACCGCGGGGGTTGGGTGAGATCGCCGAGCGGCTGGGTGTGACGGATGCTCGGGTGCTTTGGTACCTCGGGAGGCTTCGCGATGCTGGTCGAGTCGTGGAGGACGGCGGGGTGTGGCGGCATACCGAGGCTGGGGTGGAGTTCGCGGAGCGGGCGGCGCCGGAGAAGGGTGCGCGTACGGAGTTGCCGGGGGCGAGTGCGCAGGACTATGTGCAGGCGTACGCCGACGCGGCGGCGGGGATGTTCGGAGCGGGGTTCGTGCAGGACAGTGGGGAGCACGCGGGGCGGGTGCCGGGTGAGCGGGTCGCGGAGTTCCACGAGCGGTTGCTGAGTCTGATCGGCGAGTACTTCGCCCCGGACAAGGTCGACCGCACCGCCACCCCGAAGTACGGCTTCCGCTGGGTCCTGACCCCGGTCGACCTCCATCCCCTCGACGACTAGCCGGGCGCCCAACACAAGCAGAACGGGTGCCCCGCGGGGTCGGCGTACACCTGCACACCGCGGGCGGCGGCGGGATCCTCGGCGGGTTTGAGAAGCCGGGCGCCGAGTGCGAGAGCCTGCTCGTGCGCCGCGGCGTGCGCGTCGATGCCTTCGAAGTACAGGTCGAGATGGATCTGCTGCGGCGCACCATCGGGCCACTCCGGGGGGACGTGGTCAGGGGCCAGTTGGACACCGAGCGCCCATCCGCCGTCCACCCAGATCGCGCGCCAGCGATCGCCCCACTTCTCGACCGTGCCGCCGAGGAACTCCGCCCAGAACGTGCTCTCGGCGTCGATGTCGGCAGCGTCGAAGACGATCATTCGGTGCTTGATGTCCATACACAGCAGTCTGACGGCTGAAGTGGTCGGGTGGATCACTTACGGTGATTGCATGGCGTTTGCGGCGAAGGGGAGCAAGGGCGAGTCGTTCCTTGCGGTGCTGGTCGGCGGTGGGGCGGCGTTCGGGCTGGTGGTGATCACGTCGCGGGCGTGGAAGGCCTGTCATGTGGACGTCACCGGCAGCGTGCCGAACGGACTGACGCTGCTGTTCCTCGGGGTGCCGCTCGCCTTGATCGTCAACCTGGTGCTGTTCACTGTCGTCTTCCGGTACGCCGGGAAGGCCTTCCTGTTCTCGCTGATCGCGGCCGCCATCGCGATCGCGATCGCCGACCTCGCACTGTTCTCCTGGCAAGGCACCCCGGCCGGCTCACCCGGCACCTGCCCGGGCAACGTCCCGCCGTGGTGGCCCACCTGGATCCCCACCTGATCGCGGATCCCCACGCCATCACAATCGACTCCGAACTGCGGGGTCAGGCCTGAGCCCGCGCGATCGTGGCGATTGTGATGGCGTGGGGATCCGGGGTCACACCATTCGGAGGAGTGCGGCGGCGCGCTCGGGGTCGCCGATGTGGGCGGTCGCGGGGAAGAGGCGCCCCCAGGAGCCGGCGCGGGTGAGGTGGCTGAGCCGGCGGGCGAGCGTGGCTGCCCGGCGGAGCGCGGGGCGTGGGTGTTCCGCGGTCCACGGCTCCAGGTACGCGTCCTCGAGCCGCGGTGCGACGTCCGGACCGAGCAGTTCGGCCGCGCGGTCGATCGCGACGAGGAGACTGCAGAACGGGTGGGCGACGTTCGCGTCACCCCAATCGAAGAACGTGTACCGCCCAGGACCGGCGACCAGGATCTGACCATCGTGCAGATCAGCGTGATCGAGCGTCGCAGGGATCCCGAACGCGGCAAGCTCCGCGCACCAGTCCACCAACCGAGGCCGGAACGCGAGCAACCGCTCACGATCCTCCACACCAAGCGTCCGGTTGCCGGCCACCGTCTCGTCGAAGAGCCGCGTGAGACCCCGGGCATCAGGTACGCCGAGCCGCACCAGCTCATCGACCCGCGGAACGAGCGCCCGTTGCAGGTCGGCGTACTGCGCGAGGACCTCCTCCCAGTGCCGCACGTCCAAGGTCTGCGCACGCAGGAGCGCGCCGCCGTCCGGGAGGAGCGACCACCCGCGGGCGGTGTCGACGGCGTACGGCGTGAGGACGTGCTCGGGAGTCCATCGCGACAGCGCCTCGGTGAGCGCGGGCTCGAACGCGCTGCCGGGCGAGGTCGCCTTGAACCAGACCGGGCGCTCGGCGCAGACCCGGACGATCACCGACCAGGGCCGGAGTCGCACCCGCCGCGGTCCTGTCTCGCTGATGCCGAGCGCCACGAGCTTCCGATCGAGCCAGTCGAGGGCGGCGGAGCGGCAGGATGGGTCCTCCCAGGGCGTCTGTGCATCCGGGTACGCCCCGCGGTCGATGTGCATAGGGTCAATAATCGAGGGATGACGCGCTGGCCGGACACCCGATTTCGGGTCGGCATCTCCGGATGGCGCTACCCGCCGTGGCGCAAGGTCTACTACCCCGACGGTCTCCCGCAGCGCGCCGAGCTCGAGTACGCGTCGAACCGGCTGAACTCGATCGAGCTGAACGGCTCGTTCTACGCGCTCCAGCGTCCGACGTCGTACCAGCGCTGGTACGACGAGACGCCCGACGGGTTCGTGTTCTCGGTCAAAGGCCCGCGGTTCGTCACGCACATGAAACGACTGGCCGACGTGGACGCGCCGTTGGCCAACTTCTTCGCGTCCGGAGTGCTTGCGCTCGGCAACAAACTTGGACCGGTGCTCTGGCAGCTGCCGCCGAACTTCCAGTACGACGCGGAGCGGTGCGCGGCATTCTTCGCGCAGTTGCCCCGGACAACGTCCGCTGCTGCGGAGGTTGCCAAGGGCCACGATGAGCGGATGGAGGGTCGCGCGCTGCTCGAGTGCACCGTCGACATCCCGCTGCGGTACGCGATCGAAGTACGGCACGACAGCTTCAAGACCAAGGGATTCGTCGAGCTGGCGCGGGAGCACGACGTCGCGGTGGTGTGTGCGGACACGGCCGGCAAGTGGCCGATGTTCAACGACGTGACCGCGGACTTCGCGTACGTCAGGTTGCACGGTGCGGATGAGCTCTACGTGAGCGGGTACGACGACAAGTCGCTCGGCCGGTGGGCGCGGACGATCCGGTCGTGGAAGTGCGACACCTACGTGTACTTCGACAACGACGTGAAGGTGCACGCGCCGTACGACGCCGAGCGGCTGGCGGGTCGGCTCGGGATCAGTTCGGCCACCGCCGAAGTGTGACGGGCTTACCGTCGGCGGCATGACTGAGAACCCTGGAGAGCTCGTCGAGCAAGCAGTGGAGCGGTCCCTCGAGCTGGTCGTCACCTGGCCGGCCTGGGACGGCGAGCCGCGGACGTCCGACGACGGGCGGACGTTCACCCCGCACAAGGCGGTCCGCCGGATCGGCGACCACATGGTCGATCACCTCGCGGAGATCGAGGCGCTGCTGGCCGGCGTACCGACGCAGCCCGACGAGTGGCACGCGAGCGCGCTCACGTCCGCCGCCGACCTCGCGCCGTTCTCCGAGGAGGACGTGCGCGAGGCCGAGCAGCGACTGCGCCGACTCGGGCGGACCTTCGTACTGCGGTACGCGGCGCTCGACCCGGCCGAGTGGGACAAGGACCGCAGCCCGAACTGGACCCTCCGCCAGATCGCCGAGCACCTGACCGAACTCGACTGGTACGCCGAGCAGGTCGGCGACCTGACCGCCAGCACTCACTAACCCCCTCGCCTCGCGCCGCCGCACGCTCAGCCGCGGCGGCGACACGGCCGCGGGCGGACGTTAGTGAGTGCCTCAGGTCCGCCTCTCAGAACAACCGGGCTCCGACGGGCTGCTCCAGGTCGAGCAGGAACTGCTTCCGCTTGAGCCCGCCGGCGTACCCGGTCAGCGAGCCGTTCTTCCCGATCACCCGGTGACACGGGATCACGATCGACAACGGGTTCTGCCCGACCGCCTTGCCGACAGCCTGCGCCGCGTGAGCCGGTTCCCCCAGCCGCGCGGCGATCTCGCCGTACGTCGTCGTTTCGCCGTACGGGATCTCCTCGAGGACTGTCCACACCCGGCGCTGGAACTCGTCGCCGTGCAGCCGGGTCGGAAGGTCGAAGGTCACCCGCCCACCGGCGAAGTACTCCTCCAACTGCTCGACGACCGCGGCGATGAACGGGTCGGTGGCTTCGACTCGTTCACCCAGCGTCTCCGCGGTCGGCTTGACCCAGTGATGAGGGAAGTAGACGCCGACCAGTACGTCGTCGGCGGCGACCAAAGTGAGGTCACCGATCCGGGTGCTGACAATCGCGTGCCTGTTCATGCAGGTAGAACGTGTCAGCACCCGGACCTGTGAGGGCCTACGACCCGACGCGCTCCCGCGTCCGCTGCCGGAAGCTCCGGCCGGTCTCGCTGAAGTCAGCCCGGTCGACGTCGGCCACCACAACCGCCGGCGTACTGTCCGACGGCCCCTGGACGACCCACTCGCCGCGCGCGTTGATCACGCCCGCGTCGAGACCGGCGCCGGGGTTGGCCGGAACCGCGAGACTGATCCAGGATGTGTTGATCGCCGCGATCCCCCGGGCCTGGATCCCGATGTGCTCGTTGCGGTCCACGCCGTTGCTGCAGTACGACACGAGGACGCCGTCGGCCCCGAGCCGGTCGTACTCCGTGAACACCTCCGGGAAGATCGCGTCCAGCCCGAGCGCGAGCCCGAACCGGTACCCGTCCACTTCGAAGGTCACCGGGTCCTTGCCCGGGGTGTACATCCAGGTGACCTTGGTCGTCGACAGCATGCGTTCGTCGTACCGTACGACCAGCTTTCCTTGGTCGGACACGACGTACATGCTGTTGTGCGGCCGCGCGCCGGGCAGTTGGTGGACCGTCGGGAGCACGGTCCAGATCCTGAGTTCGCGGGAGAGGGCGACGATCTGGTCGACCTCGTCCTGCAGGACCTTCCAGTCCGCCTTGGTCCAGTCGGACGGACCGACCTCGTCCGGGCCGAGCGAGGACATCACCCGCTTGCTCGGGAAGCAGATCGCCCCCTCGGTGAAGTGGACGAGGCGCGCCCCGGCGGCCGCGGCCTCGCGCATCAGGCGACGTACCTCGGTGCCGCTCTCGCGGAGCAGGGCGGGGTTCGTCGGGTCCTCGTGGACGGTGGTCTGGGCGACGGCGATTCGTAAGGTTTCCGGCATGTCTTCTCCTGTCGGAGTCGGACGGAAGTGCCGGAGGGCAGACGTGTAGGACTCACCGGTTTTCGCGGCGCGGGCTCGGACCCGTTGCTTGAAGTTCCTGTGCGCTGTCATCTGGCCTTCCACGCACTCGCACGCGATCCCCCAGCGATCCCGGCGAGGCGGCTGACCAGGACGAGCGGCCCGAGACAGGAAGTCCCTTTGCCTTCTCGTTGTGACCGAGCTGGGGCCGGTCGACGAAGGTGAGGCGCGGGCCGCGCCGGACCCACATCTTGTCCGAGTCGCCGCGACGGAGTCAATCAGGCTCGCCGCCCCGGGCGGGCATACCAAACCGTATGGTACGGCATACCAAACCGTACGGTATGGAGGATCCTCAGCGGCGCAAGTGGTCGCCGGCTGCGTCCATGGCTACCCCGACCAGCTCCGGGCTGAGGTCGACGACCGTGTTCCCGTCGGCGTCCAGCTTGCCGGACTCGGTGATCGACAGGCCGATCAGCGCCAGCGCTCCGGCCCGGTGCCGTTGCAGACGAGCGGCCGGGTCCTCGGGCCGCGGCGGCACCCGCGCGCCGTCCGGCTCGCCGGCATCGTCCTGCTCCCAGGCGGCGACGGCACGCTCCGCAAGGGCGGCCGGCACGGTGACCCGGATCGAGGGCAGTCCAGCCGTGCGAAACGTCGTACCGATCAGGCCCAGCACTCGGGCGTCGTCCGTATACACGCGAAGGATGGTAGCGACCCGGGGCGGCATAAAGTCGGACCTGGACGCGGTTGTCCTCCGGAGTACGCGCAGACGACGTTTGGAGCAGAGGGTGAGCATTCGAGTCGGGTACAAGGCTTCGGCGGAGCAGTTCGGGCCGCGGGAGCTGGTGGAGTACTCCGTCCGGGCCGAGGAGCTCGGGCTCGACAGTGTGACCGTGTCGGACCACTTCCTGCCGTGGCGGCACGAAGGCGGGCACGCGCCGTTCGCGCTCGCGTGGATGGCAGCGGTCGGTGAGCGGACCAACCGGGTGCTGATCGGTACGTCGGTGCTCACGCCCACGTTCCGGTACAACCCGGCCGTGATCGCGCAGGCGTTCGCGACCCTCGGCATGCTGTACCCCGGGCGTGTCATGCTCGGCGTCGGCAGCGGCGAGGCGCTGAACGAGATCGCCGTGTCGGGGATGGAGTGGCCCGAGTTCAAGGAGCGGTTCGCCCGGCTGCGCGAGTCGGTGCAGCTGATCCGCGACCTGTGGACGAAGGACGGCGTCAGTTCCGAGGGGCCGTACTACAAGACCGTCGACGCGTTCATCTACGACCGCCCCGAGACGCCGATCAAGGTGTACGTCGCTGCCGGCGGACCGCTGGTCGCGAAGTACGCCGGGCGCGCGGGCGACGGGTTCATCGCGACGTCCGGCAAGGGGATGGAGCTGTACACCGACAAGCTCATGCCCGCCGTGCGTGAGGGCGCCGAGAAGGCCGGGAAGAAGTTCGAGGACATCGACCGGATGCTCGAGGTCAAGATCTCGTACGACCGGGACGCCGATCAGGCGCTGGAGAACACGCGGTTCTGGGCGCCGTTGTCGCTGACGCCGGAGCAGAAGCACAGCGTCACCAGCGCGACCGAGATGGAGCGGCTCGCCGACGAGCTGCCGATCGAGCAGGTCGCGAAGCGGTGGATCGTGGCCTCGGACCCCGAGGAGGTCGTGAAGCAGTTCCAGCCGTACCTGGAGGCGGGCTTCAACCACTTCGTCGTACACGGTCCTGGGCACGACCAGGAGCGGTTCCTGACCCAGTTCACCGAAGACGTTCTGCCGTTGCTGCGCAAACTGTCTTGAGCTGAGGAGTCAGGCAGCTCACAATCAGCGAGTGCCCGACTATCAAATCGTCCGCGACGACGACCCGCGGTGCGCCGAGCTGGAAGCAGCCGGCTACCGCGTGGTCGCCGAGTCGTGGGCGGTGCGACTGTTCGACCCGGATCGCGAGCTGCTGGAGTCCGCCGTACGCCGTGCGACCGCCGGCGGGCTGACGATCCGCGAACTGGGACCCGAGTCGGCCGAGCTCCTGCACAACCTCGAGAAGGCGAACGAGGCGGACTACCCGTACACGCCCGCGACGCACCGCGTGGTGGGCGAGCTCGTCGACTTCCGCGCGCTGTGGCCGGGCAACCGAGTGTTCGGCGCGTTCGACGGCAACCGGTTGGTGGGCGCCACGGTGATCCGCCAGAAGGACGGCTTCGGCGACACCGCCTTCACTTCGGTCCTAGCCACCCACCGTCGGCGAGGGGTCGCCCAAGCCGTCAAGGCGGCGTCGATCCTCGCCTTCCTCGACGTCGGCATCACCCGCTTCTCCACCGGCGGCGCAGCTGCCAACCAAGCCAGTCTGCGCGCGAGCCAGTCGCTCGGCTATCAGCTCACCGAACAATGGCGAACCTATTCACCCGAATAAGGAGGTCGCCTAATGCAGGTCTTCGGACAGAGACTTGGCGGCCTGGGTGAGGAGGGGTACGGCGCGTTCGACCAGGTCTTCCGTCATGCGGCCGGCGGGGCCTGAGATGGAGATGGCTAGTGGGGTCGGGGCGTCGGGGACTGCGACGGCGACGCAGCGGACTCCTACCTCTTGCTCGCCTTCGTCCATTGCGTAGCCGTGGTCGGAGGCTTGGTGGAGTTGGGTGGTGAAGGCGTCCGCTGTCGTGATGGTGTTGTCGGTGTGTTGCGGCATGCCGGTGCGGTGCAGGAGGTCGCGGACTGCCGCCTCCGGGAACTGCGCCAGGATCGCCTTGCCAACAGCGGTGCAGTGCGGCAGGACGCGGCGTCCGACCTCGGTGAACATGCGCATCGAGTGCCGCGACGGCACCTGGGCGAGGTACACGATCTGGTCGCCGTCGAGCATCGCCATGTTGGCGGATTCGCCGAGTTCGTCGACGAGGCGCGCGAGGTGCGGACGCGCGAAGACGCTCAGCATGTGCGACGAACTCTCCCCGAGCCGGATCAGCTTCGGCCCGAGCACGTACTGCCGCGACGGCTCTTGACGCAGGTAGCCGAGGTCGACCAGGGTTCGAACCAGTCGGTGGATCGTCGGCAGCGGCAGGCCGGAGGCCGTGGCCAGCTGGGACAGGCCCATCATGCCGCCCGCGTCGGCCATGGTCTCGAGCAGCCCGAAGGCGCGCTCGATGGACTGCACACTGCCGGTACGGCCCTTGGGACCGCCGTTCGTTTCCGCCATGAGACTCCACCTTTCCGGATGACGGAAGTTTAGCGCCAGATCCCGGAAGATCCAGATAGTTGTATCTTCCGCACAGTAGACATTAGTCTCCACCATACGGAAAAAGGAGGCCATATGGACGACCTGCTGGCTGAGCTCGACCGGCGCCTGGCCGCTGCGGACGCGGCGCTGGCCGCCGATTACCGAGGCGATCGCGGCGTCCGCCAGCCGATCCACACGGTGTATGTGCCGGCCGATCGGTTCGACGTACGCACCGTCGGCGACTGGGGTGCGCAGGCGCGTGCGGCGCTCGACGCGTACGGCGGATCGGCCGCGGAGCTCGCGAAGGTGCTTGATCTGCCGGACGAGTTCGCCGACGACGTGTACGACCGGGTCCGGGCCAAGCTCGAGCACGAGCCGATCGAGGACCTGCGGATCGACTTCGAGGACGGCTACGGCAACCGGCCCGACGACGAAGAGGACGCCGCCGCAACCGCCGTCGCCCAAGCCCTGGCAGCGCAGAAGACCCCGGCGACCCCCTTCCACGGACTGCGGATCAAGTCGCTCGAGGCCCCGACCCGCCGCCGCGCGGTCCGCACCCTCGACCTGTTCCTCAAAGCGGCCACGATCACCGACGGCTTCGTCATCACCCTCCCGAAGGTGACGTCCGTCGAGCAGGTCGAGGCGATGGTGCTCGTACTCGAGACCATCGAGCAGCAGTACGGCCTACCGCTGCTGAAGTTCGAGATCCAGGTCGAGACCCCGCAGGCGATCCTCGGCGCCGACGGCACCGCGCTGATCGCCCGGATGGTCAAGTCCGGCGGCGACCGCGTCACCGGATTGCACTACGGCACGTACGACTATTCCGCCTCGCTCGGCGTCGCGGCGGCGTACCAGAGCATGGAGCACCCGGTCGCGGACCACGCCAAGGACGTGATGCAGCTGGCCGCGGCCGGCACCGGTGTGTTCGTATCCGATGGTTCGACCAACGTTCTCCCGGTCGGCGACGCCGTACACGATGCGTGGCGCCTCCATTTCCGGCTGGTACGGCGTTCGCTCGCCCGCGGCATCTACCAGGGGTGGGACATGCATCCCGCCCAGCTCCCGACCCGTTTCGCGGCGACGTACCTGTTCTACCGCGAGGGCTTCGACCAGGCCGCTCGTCGCTTGCGTGCGTACCTGGGCCACGGCGAGTCCGGCTACCTCGACGAGCCGGCCACTGCGGCAGCGCTCGCCGGTTTCGTACTGCGCGGCATCGAGTGCGGCGCCATCGACACGACGGAGTTCGACACAACCGGCCTGGCGAAGCTTGCCCGCAGGGCCGTGCCGGAGGACTAGCGCCTCGCGTGGCGCTAGCCTCGCGACATGAGACTCGTAGCGGAGTTCACCACGGAGCCCTTCGATGTCGAGGGTTCGCCGCCCGCGCATGCGACCGAGGCGCTGCGGGCGGCCGAGGAGGCCGGGCTCGAGTGTGAGTTCGGCCCGCTCGGCACCCAGGTGAGCGGCGAGCAGCACCTGCTGCTGCCCGCGCTCCCGAAGGTGCTCGAGGCGGCGTTCGCCGGCGGCGCGAGCCAGGTGACCTTGCAGGTACGCCGCGATGCCTGAGCAGCACGCCCTCGTACGGGCGATCACGCCGCTGGTCGAACGGCTGAACGCCCAGCTCGTCGATCCCGCCGACGCTCGCGACGATGACGTCACGCTCCAGTGGGACGGCAAGCCCGTGGTCGCCGTACGCCTTCCGGTCAAAGCCGCCTCCAAGACCCGGTCCAAGGTGCCTGAAAACGCCGAAGGCGGCGTACAGAGCCTGCTGGCCGGCGTCGCCGAGGAGTTGGGCGGCCCGCTGCACGAGCTGTCCCGCCATGACAAGCAGCAGGCGGTGCTGATGCTCGAGGCGCGCGGTGCGTTCGAGTTCCGGAAGTCCGCGGAGATCGTGGCCGAGGCGCTCGGCGTCACCCGCTTCACCGTCTACAACTACCTGAACCGCGCCCGCTGATTTTCAACAAACTGTTGACGACAGGCGAGTCGGATGTCACGCTCTCGTCATACGGAAAGTCGATTTCGGGATTCGAGAAGGTGTGTGATCCGTGGACCTGGAGGAGTTCAACTCCACTCCGGCTGACCGGCTGCGGCCGGCCCTGGCGGCCTGCTGCGACGTGCCCCGTTGGGTCGACGGAATCCTGGCCAAGCGGCCGTACGGCGACCTCGCCGCACTGACCGCCGTCGCGGACCAGTCGCTGCGGGAGCTCGACGACAACGAGGTCGACCGGGCTCTGCAGGCGCACCCGCGGATCGGTGACCGGCCGCAGGGTGCGAGCGCCGAGGCATCCTGGTCGCGGAAGGAACAGTCCGGCGTCGGCGACGACCCGGAAGTGCGGCAGGCCATTGCCGAGGGCAACCGTCAGTACGAGGAGCGGTTCGGCCGGGTGTTCCTGATCTGCGCCACCGGGTTGTCCGCGCAGGACATGCTGGCCAGTCTTCGCGAGCGTCTCACGCACGACGACGCGACCGAGGCACCAGTCGTTCACGAGGAGCTGCGCAAGATCGCGCTGCTCCGTCTGGCCAAGGTGGTGGACGCATGAGTTCTCTCAGCACCCATGTGCTCGACACCGCACTGGGCCGGCCGGCGCAGGGTGTTCCGGTGCAGCTGTACCAAGCTGACGTCGTACTGGCGACCGGTGCGACGAACGACGACGGGCGGCTCGCCTTCACGCCGACGCTCGAACCAGGCACCTACCGGCTGTGGTTCGACGTCGCGACGTATGCGGCAACCACCGGTCAGGACATCTTCTTTCCTGAGGTCTCCGTGACCTTCCTGGTCGCCGACGAGCGGCACTACCACGTCCCCTTGCTGCTCAGCCCGTTCGCGTTTTCCACCTACCGAGGGAGCTGACCCCGATGGCCATCCACCTGGGCGCCAACCAGTACGGCAAAGCCGAGAGCCGCGTGGTCCGGATCTACCGTGACACGCCCCGCCACCAGATCCGCGACCTGAACGTCTCGACCGCCCTGCGCGGCAACTTCGAGGCCGCGCACACGACCGGCGACCAGAGCGACGTACTGCCGACCGACACGCAGAAGAACACCGCGTTCGCCTTCGCCAAGGAGAAGGGCGTCGGGGCAATCGAGGACTACGCGTTGACGCTCGGCGCGCATTTCCTCGAGGCGTCGCCGGCCGCCGAGGGCGCGCGGGTCGAGGTCGAGGAGTACGCCTGGGACCGGATCCAGGTCGACGGTCAGGACCACGACCACTCGTTCGTCCGGACCGGTGGCGGGGTGCGTACGACGGTCGTCAACGTCGAGGGCCGCGGCGCGGAGCGGAAGTCGTACGTCGTGTCGGGGATCAGCGATCTCGTCGTACTGAAGTCGACCGGGTCGGAGTTCCACGGGTTCTTGAAGGACAAGTACACGACGCTGCCCGAGACGAACGACCGGATCCTCGCGACGTCGCTGGTCGCGCGCTGGCGGTATGACCACAACGACGTCGACTGGGACAAGTCGTACGACCAGATCAAGGGGCTGCTGCTCTCGCAGTTCGCCACGATCCACAGTCTCGCCCTGCAGCAGACGCTGTACGGCATGGGCGAGGCGGTGCTCGAGCAGCACCCGGAGGTCGCCGAGATCAAGTTCTCCGCGCCGAACAAGCACCACTTCCTGGTCGACCTCTCGCCGTTCGGCGACGAGAACCCGGGCGAGGTCTTCATCGCGGCGGACCGCCCGTACGGCCTGATCGAGGCGACCGTGACGCGCGACGACGCGAGCGACGCCGGCAGTGCGTGGCACGCCACACCCGGGTTCTGCTGACGATGTCGGTGATCGTGATCGAGGGGGCCTACGTGGCGACCCTCGATCCGTCCCGGCGCGAGTTCGTCGGGCATGTGGTTGTCGAGGGCAAGCGGATCGTTGCGGTCGGCCCCGGTTCCGCGCCGGCGTACGACGGCGCCCGGGTGGTCGACGGGTCGGGATGTCTTGTCACACCGGGGTTTGTGAACACGCATCAGCACCTGTACCAATGGGTGACGCGCGGACTGGCCGCGGACGCGACGTTGTTCGAGTGGTTGACCACGTTGTACCCGGTCTGGGCGCGCATCTCCGAGGAGACCGTGTTCGTCGCGGCGCGGGCGGCGCTCGCCCAACTCGCTCGGACCGGATGTACGACGGCAGCCGACCACCACTACGTCTTCCCGCGCGACGGTGGCGATCTGCTCGCTGCCGAGATCACAGCGGCAGCTGAGATCGGGTTGCGCTTCCATCCGGCCCGCGGGTCGATGGATCGCGGTCAGAAGGACGGAGGACTGCCGCCGGACTCCGTGGTCGAGGACCGCGACGACATCCTCGCCGCAACCGAGGCCGCGATCGACCGCTGGCACGATCCGTCGCCGGACTCGATGCTGCAGATCGTGGTCGCGCCGTGCTCGCCGTTCAGCGTGAGCGGCGAACTGATGCGCGATTCGGCCGAGCTGGCCCGGCGCCGCGGCGTACGGATGCACACACATCTGGCCGAGACGACGGACGAGACCGATTGGTGCCGGGAGACGTACGGGTGCACGCCGCTCGAGTACGCCGACCGCCTGGGCTGGACCGGGCCTGACGTGTGGTTCGCGCACGGCATCCACTTCGACGACGCCGAGATCAAGCACCTCGGCAGCACCGGCACCGGCGTGGCCCACTGCCCCAGCTCCAACGCCCGGCTCGGCGCCGGCATCGCCCGCACCGCCGACCTCCGCGCGGCCGGCGCTCCGGTAGGCCTGGGCGTAGACGGTGCCGCCAGCAACGAATCCGGCAGCCTCGTCGAAGAAGTCCGCCATGCCCTGCTCTTCGCCCGAGCCCGCGGCGGCCCCCAATCCCTCACCGTCCGAGCCGCGCTCGAAATGGCCACCCTCGACGGCGCCCAGATCCTCGGCCGCGCCGACGACATCGGCTCCCTGGAGCCCGGCAAACTCGCCGACCTGGCCCTGTGGGACCTGACGACCCTCCCCCACGCCGGCATCCCCGACCCTGTCGCCGCCCTCGTCCTCTCCACACCACCCCCGCTGGCCCTACTCCTGGTCAACGGCCGCCCCGTCGTACAGAACGACTCACTCGTCAGCGTGGACGAGGCTGCCGTGGCCGCCGAGGTCGCGCGGACCCAGTCCCGCCTCGTCACCTGACCACCGTCGGACACCCACTGGGGACTGCTGACAAGACATTGCTTGTCCGCAGACCCCGGTTGGGGTCCAACGTTTGTCCACAGGTCTCGGATTGTCGCGCCGAGATGGTCCGTCCCGGTGCATCTTCTGGGGTGTGAACAAGAGACTGGAAATGATCGCGGCTGATCGGAACGGGTGGTTCACCCGGGCCGACGTCAGCGCCGCCGGGTACAGCGACAGCGAACTGCGGCAACGGCTCGGCAGTGGGCAATGGGTCAGACTCAGCTACAACTCGTACGTCGAGCCCGCCGACTGGTGGACCGAGGAGCCACCCTGGGAGCGGGCGACCCGGCTGCACCGGCTGAACGTCCAGATGTCGGGTGACCGCCTCCGCGACGTCGTTGTCAGTCACCAGTCTGCTGCGGTCCTGCACGGGCTGCCCAGCTGGGGGCTCGATCTCGCGAAAGCCCACTTCACCCGACCGGGGTCCGGGCGGGGCCGGGGTAGCCAATGGACCCGGGTGCATCGATCGCCGATCGCGGCCGAGGAGATCGTCGAGATCGACGGCCTCCGGGTGATGAGCGTCGAGCGTGCGATCGTCGAGACGAGTTGCACGGCGTCGTACGAGACCGGCGTGGTGCTGGCCGACGCTGCCCTCCGGGAGCGGCTGACCAATCCGGACAAGCTTGCCGCCGCCGTACTGCGGCATCGCCACTGGCGAGGTTCTCCGGCCGCGAGCGCCGCGACCCGGTTCGCGAACGGTCTGAGTGAGTCGGTGGGCGAGTCCCGCCTGCGCGTGCTGATGGCGAACCATGGGCTGCCGGCGCCGGAGCTGCAGGTCGAGATCCGCGGCGACTCGGGCCGCTTGATCGGGCGGGTCGACTTCTTGCTCGCGGGCCAGCTCGTGGTCGAGTTCGACGGGGCGATGAAGTACGGCGGCAGCGCGGACGTCGTACTCGCGGAGAAGTGGCGTGAGGACCGTCTGCGGGAGCGCGGGTATGGCGTCTGCCGAGTCGGCTGGACCGACCTGGACCGGCCGAGCCTGACGGCTGATCGGCTATGGCGGGGGCTCGGACACGCAGCGGGGACCTCGGACAAGTAAAAGCTTGTCCGAGGTCCCGATTAGGTCGTCAGTGCAGCAAGGTGCCGTTGATCCAGACGGCTTGAACGTCGGCGGGGGTGCCTAGGGTGAAGATCCGGGCGAGGGCTTCTTCGGTGTCTTCGGCGTGGGTGATGGCTACCGCCAAGGGAGAGCCGTCGGCGGGGCGGAGGAGTTGGGCGTCGAAGTGTTGGCCGACGCTCAGGTGGCCTACCTGCGGGAGGTCCAGGGCCTCGGCGCCGGCGGCGGTGGAGAGGTAGAGGAGGTGCGCGGCGGTCAGGGGGCGGCCCTGGTCGGCGAGGAGTTGCTGGCAGAAGTACGCCTGCAGGCCCTCCTTCAGGAGCGAGAAGCCGGTGCCGGCGCCCACGTCGGAGCCCAGCGCGACGCGTACGCCGTACTGCAGGTGCCGGCTGAGCGGGAACAGTCCGCTGCCCAGCGCCGCGTTGCTCGTCGGGCAGTGTGCGACGGTCGCCCCACTGGTGGCCAGCACCTTGAGCTCCACGTCCGTCGGGTGGACGTTGTGGGCGAGCACGGTACGGCGGTCCACCAGGCCGTGGCGGTCGTACGTCGTGACGTAGTCGGCGCCTCCGAACAGGTCGGCCACGGAGGCGATCTCGGCCTCGTTCTCGTTCACGTGCGAGGTGAACAGGGCGCCCGGGATCGCCTCCATCAGTTCGTGGCAGGTGGCCAGGAGGTCGTCGGTGCAGGACAGCGAGAAGCGGGGTGTCACGGCGTACCGGTTGCGGCCGACGTTGTGCCAGCGGTTGGCGAGGGCGAGCGACTCGGCGTACGCGCGGACCGGGGTGGTCAGGAGCTCCGGCCGCAGGAGGCGGTCGCTGAGCACCAGGCCACTGGTCACCCGCAGACCGACGCCGGACGCGGCGTTGAACAGCGCATCGACCGCGTCGGAGTAGTGCGCGCCGAAGACGAGCGCCGATGTGGTCCCGGCTGCGGCCAGGCCGCGAACGAACTCGTTGGCCACACCCGTGGCATAGGAGACGTCCGCCATCCGCGCTTCCTCCGGCAGGGCGTACCGGTCGAGCCATTCGAGCAGCGGCAGGCCGAGGCCGCCGACCGCGCGGATCTGCGGGAAGTGCACGTGCGTGTCGACGAAGCCGGGGAGTACGACGCCGTCGGTCAGGTCCACGACCTGCTCGGCGGGGTGTGCGCTCCGGATCTCCAGGAAGGGGCCACGAGCAACGATCACGCCGTCCTGGACCAGCAGGCCGGTGTCGCTGTCCACGCGCAGGTTCCCGCCGTTGAACGGGTTCTCCGGCGTGTCGATGAACGTGCCACGGAAGATTGTCATGCCTTCGCCTCACGATGAGCCGACGCGGGGCGACGCTCGGCAGATTGGGCCGACACGGGATGCCGTTCGGCGGTAAAACGTTCGAGCAGCCAGGCGGCAACGCCGACCGCGATGACGGCCGGCTCCTTGCCGGTCACGCTGGGAATGCCGATCGGCGTGGTGATCCGGGCGATCGCTTCCTCGGTGTTGCCGTCCTCGGCGAGTTTGCGCTGGAAGCGGGTCCACTTCGCGCTGGATCCGATCAGCCCGATCGTGGCCAGCGCGTCGTTGCGGATGGCAACGTCGCAGAGCGCGGCGTCCTCGGCGTGGTCGTGGGTCATGATCAGGGCGTGCGTGCCGGGCGGCAGCTCGCCGACCACGAGCTCCGGCAGCACCGGCACGTTGTGCACGTGTACCTGGGCCACCGCATCGTCCAGTACGGCGAGCCGATCCGTCGTCAGCTGATCGGCTCGCGAGTCGACCAGGTGCAGCTCGATGTCGTGCCGCGCGAGGATCCGCGCGAGCTCGAGCCCGACATGCCCGACCCCGAAGATCGCCACCGACGGCACCACAGGCAACGGTTCCAGCAACAGCTTCACCTCTCCACCACAACACTGGACCCCGTGCTGGTACGGCGCTTTGTCCGACAACGCCGCCGTCAGCTCCTCAGGCACCGTGATCCCGTCCGCGATCATTTCCCGCGAACGCTCGACCGCCAGGGCCTCGAGGTTGCCGCCGCCGACAGTCGCCCAGACGTTGTCAGCGGCAACCACCATCTTCGCCCCGGCCTCGCGCGGAGCATGTCCCCGTACCGACGTGACGGTGACGAGGACTCCCGGCCGACGACCGGATCGGAGCCGTTGGACGGCTTTCATCCATTCCATGAGACACCGCCTCGTGCGCGGTCCAGAGCCCAATAGACGGCTTCCGGGGTTGCCGGTGAAGGCAGGTCGACGCTGGTGCCCGCCGGGCCGAAGGCCGCCGCGGCGTTGCGCAACGCCTCACGGACGGAGAACGCCAGCATCAGAGGGGGTTCACCCACAGCCTTGGAGCCGTAGACAGCGCCTTCCTCGTGAGCCTTCTCCAGCAGCCGGACGTTGAAGACCTCCGGCATCTCCGAGAAGCTCGGCAGCTTGTACGTGCTGGCCGCCTGAGTAGCCAGCCGCCCCCGCCGGTCGCCGGTGCTGTCGTCCCACCGCAGGTCCTCGAGCGTCAACCATCCGGCGCCCTGAACGAATCCGCCCTCGATCTGCCCGATGTCGATCAACGGGCTCAGGCTGTCGCCGACGTCGTGCACGATGTCGACCCGCCGCAACGTATAGGCCCCGCTGAACCCGTCCACCTCGACCTCGGCCGCCGCAACGCCGTACGCGAAGTACTTGAAGGGCTCGCCGCGCATCGCATTGGCGTCCCAGTGCAGACCCTCGGTCCGGTAGAACCCGGCCGCCCACAGCTGCACGCGCTGCATGTAGGCCATGCCAACCAGTTCGTTCCACGGAACGCCCTCACCGGACAGCCCTCGCACGTCGCCGTCCACGAAGCGAACGTCCGACGGGCTGATC
Source organism: Kribbella sp. NPDC051586 (assembly GCF_044453965.1). Lineage (NCBI taxonomy): Bacteria > Bacillati > Actinomycetota > Actinomycetes > Propionibacteriales > Kribbellaceae > Kribbella > Kribbella sp. NPDC051586. The sequence continues at coordinate 1,665,590 of NZ_JBITDF010000001.1, forward strand.
CCGAGCCGCCCGCCGGCAACCTGCGCCAGCCGCTCGCGGATCTGTTCGCAGGCGTTCTTGATCGCCGCACCGTTCAGATCGGCACCGGACGACGCAGCAGTCGCGGACGTGTTCGGCACCTTGTCCGTACGCGTAGGCGCAAGCCGTACCCGCGCCAGCGGCACCCCCAACGTGGTCGCAGCGACCTGCAGCATCTTCGTGTGCAGGCCCTGGCCCATCTCGGTGCCGCCGTGGTTGATCAGCACTGACCCGTCCTTGTAAACATGGACGAGCGCCCCAGCCTGGTTGAAGGCGGTCAGGTTGAACGAGATGCCGAACTTCACCGGCGTCATCGCCAACCCGCGCTTCACATGCTCGTGCGACGCGTTGAACGCCTCCAACGCAGCAATCCGCGCCTCAATCTCGCCACCCGACAGGACCTGACTCCAGCACGACTCCAGCCGATCCGCATGCCGCACCGGTTGCCCGTACGGCGTGGCGTCGCCCGGCTGGTAGAAGTTCCGTCGACGCAGCTCCAAGGCGTCGTACCCGAGCAGCGGCGCGCACCGCCCGAGGATGTCCTCGATCACGAGCATCCCCTGCGGCCCGCCGAAGCCGCGGAACGCGGTCTGCGACGTCTTGTTCGTCTTCGCGATCTGCCCGTCGACGCGGACGTGCGGAATCTCGTACGCGTTGTCGATGTGGCACATGGCCCGCGCCAGCACCGGCTCCGACAGGTCGAGGCTCCACCCGCCATCGGCGGTCAGCGTCGCATCCAGCCCAACCAGCCGACCGTCGTCGGAGAAGCCAACCCGCCACGACGAGTGGAACCCGTGCCGCTTGCCCGACATCGTCATGTCCTGAGTCCGGTTCAGCCTCAGCCGCACCGGCCGCCCGGTCAGCGTCGCGCCGAGCGCGGCGATCGCGGCGAACCCGTGCGGCTGCATCTCCTTGCCGCCGAACCCGCCGCCCATCCGCAAGCACTGCACGGTGACCGAGTGGCTCGCCAGGCCCAGCACATGCGCAACGATCTCCTGCGTCTCCGAAGGATGCTGCGTGCTCGACTGGATGAAGATCTGCCCGTACTCGTCCACCTGCGCCAGCGCCGCATGCGTCTCCAGGTAGAAGTGCTCCTGGCCGGCGAACTCGAACTCGCCGCTGAACACGTGCGCCGCCCCAGCCAGCGCCCCCTCGACATCGCCACGCTCCAGGTGCCGCCCGATGCCCTGGAAGCTCCCCGCCTCGATCGCCTCTCGTACCGTCACCAGCGACGCCAGCGGCTCGTACTCGACCTCGACCGCCAGCGCCCCGAGCCGCGCAGCCTCCAACGTCTCCGCGAGCACCCAGCACACCGCGTGCCCGTTGAACATCACCTCGCCCGGGAACAACGGCTCGTCATGCTTCACCCCGGCGTCGTTCACCCCAGGTACGTCGTCCGCGGTCAGCACCCGCACCACGCCAGGGACGTCGTACGCCGGCTTCACGCGCAACGCGGTGATGCGCGCGTGCGCGTGCGGCGACTGAACCGGCCACGCGTGCAGCACATCCTTCGTCCGGACGACGAGATCGTCTGTATATAAGGCGGTCCCGGTCACATGCAGAGCAGCACTCTCATGCGGCAGCGGAACGCCGACAACGGCGGCAGCGGGCCGCTCTGACAACGAGCTCATGCGTCAACCCCCTTGAAGTAGAAGCGGAGCAACGACTGCCCGAGCATCGCCGACCGGTACGACGAACTCGCGCGGTGATCGTCCATCGGCGTACCCTCCGCGGCCATCACGCCGGCCGCGGTTCGTACGGTCGTCTCGTTCCACGGCTGACCGATCAGCGCGGCTTCGGTCTCCCGGGCTCGCAACGGAGTCGCCGCGACGCCGCCGAGGCCGATCTTCGCGTCCTGCACCACGCCGTCGCGAACGTCGACGGCATACCCGATCGCGACGCTGGAGATGTCGTCGAACCGGCGCTTGGCGATCTTGTGGAAGGCCGTCATCGGTGCCAAGGGCAACGGGATCACGATCGTCCTGATCAACTCGTCGGCGGCTTTCACGGTCTGCCGGTACCCGGTGAAGTACTCAGCCAACGGCACCACGCGCTCACCCCGGGACGACGCGAGCACGAGTCGAGCGTCCAGTGCCAGGAGTGCAGGTGGGGTGTCGCCGATAGGTGATCCGGTCCCCAGGTTCCCGCCGATCGTCGCGCCGTTGCGGATCAGTCGCGAGGCGAACTGCGGGAACAGCTCGGCCAGCAACGGCACCCGGCCCGCCAGCTGCCGCTCGATCTCGGTGAGCGTCAGCGCCGCACCCAGCCGGACCTCGTCGGACGCGACGCTGAACTCGCGCAGCTCAGGCAGGCGGTCGATCGCGATCGTGAGCGGCGGGCGGGAACCGAAGATGTTCACCTGGACGCCGAGGTCGGTCGAACCGGCGACCAGCACCGCGTCGTTCCGATCGCCCAGCACCGTGAGGGTTTCGGCGAGCGTCGTCGGGCGGATGAACTCGCCCTCGGCCGACGACAGGCCCGTGGGCGCCGGGGCGGGCGGCGGCGAGTTACGCCGTACTGCGAGAGCGTCGTTCTCGGTGGGGTCCTCGAGGGCGTAGGCGGCGTCGCGGATCGGCCGGTAGCCGGTGCACCGGCACAGGTTGCCGCTCAGCGAATGCAGATCGAAGCCGTTCGGGCCGTGCTCATGATCGCCCTCACCGCACGCACGTCCCGGGCGGTAGAACTCGGCTGCCATGCTGCACACGAAGCCTGGTGTGCAGTAGCCGCACTGCGAACCCCCACGAACGGCCATCTCGCGCTGAACCGGGTGAAGTTCGGCCGGCGAGCCGAGGCCCTCGGACGTGACCAGCTCCTGTCCGTCGAGTGACGCGACCGGCAGCAGGCACGCGTTGACCGCGATCCACTCGGTCGGCGCGTCGATGCCGGTCCGGGCGACGAGGACCGAGCACGCGCCGCACTCGCCCTCGGCGCACCCTTCCTTGGCGCCGGTCAGACCGCGGTCGCGCAGCCAGTCCAGAACCGTGGTGTGCACGGGAATGTCGCCGAGAGCGGTGACCTCACCGTTCACCGTGACGGCAGGGGCTCGCAGTGCTTGGGTAGTCATCGGTTCGTGCTCCAACGGGTACGGGCGCTGTGGATCGGGTTGGCGTCGGACACGAAGTCGTCGAACCGGTAGCCGGCGATCTTCGCGATCTCGAGCAGCGCGGCGGCGTGCTCCTGGTTCTCGCAGTTGCTCAGTCGTTCACGGCCCTGCTCGACGATCCGGTCGTACGACTCGGCGTCGCGAACCGAGATCACCAGCGGGAACCCGAAGCGGTCCTCGTACGCCGACGTGATGGCGGCCAGCTGGTCGCGCTCGGGGTCGCCGAGGAACGTCAGACCCTTGTCCGACTGGTCCCGCAGCGACGCCTCTCCGCTCAGACCGTCGGCGACGAACTGCGAGCCGAGCTGCGGGTACGCCTGGATCAGTTCCCGCTGCTCGTCCCGCGAGCCGGAGAACAACGCCTCCTGGAAAGAACGCCGCAGCGCGTGGGTGTCGGCGTACGGCCGCATGTCCCAGGCCCGCTCGACGGCCCAGCGCGGTCCCTGGAACAGCCCGCCGAACGTCTCGACGAACTCCTCGCGCGTCATCTTGTTCACCTGGTCCAGCCGGACCGTGTCACCCGGCTGCCCCGCCACCGCCGGGCCGAAGTTCTTGCCGACGTGGTGGAACAGGATGTTCAGGCCTATCGCGGTCAGGCTGCCCAGCGTGATGCCGCTGCCGAAGATGATCTCGGCCCAGTCCGGCACGGCCTGCGCGACCTGTGGCTGCGCGGTCACGTACATCGCCAGGCCGACGCTGGTCGCGACGATGACGACGTTGCGGTGATCGTGGAAGTCGACCTTGGCCAGCGTCTGGAAGCCGACCACGGCCACGGTGGCGAACATCGCCAGCGCCGCGCCGCCCAGCACCGGGTGCGGTACGCCGGCCACGATCGCGCCGGCCTTCGGCAGCAGCCCGATCAGGATCATGATCGCGCCGGCCGTCGCGACCACCCAGCGGCTGCGGATCCGGGTCAACCGGACCAGGCCGACGTTCTCGGCGAAGCAGGTGTACGGGAACGAGTTGAAGATGCCGCCGATCGTGGTGGCCAGGCCGTCGGCGCGCAGCGCCCGGGCGATGTCCTCGCGGCCGATCCGCTTCTCGACGATCTCACCCGTCGCGAAGACGTCACCAGTCGTCTCCACCGCGGTGATCAGCATGACCACGACCATCGAGATGATCGCCGCCACCGAGAACTTCGGCCAGCCGAAGAAGAACGGCGTGGTCACCCCGGCCCAAGCCGCGTCCCCGACCGCGCCGAAGTGCGCGTCGCCGAACGCCCAGGCCACCAGGGTCCCGGCGACCAGGCCGATCAGGACGGCGATGGTCGCCATGAAGCCCTTGAAGACCCGCTGGATCAGCACGATCAAGGCCAGCGTCCCCAGCGCGTAGGCCATGTTCTTGGCGCTCGTCGGCGCAGCGTCCGGGCCGGCGCCGCCGACCGCGTCCCCGGCCGCGACCGGCAGCAGCGCGAGGCCGATGATCGTGATCACCGAGCCGGTCACGACCGGCGGGAAGAACCGGATCAGCTTGCTGAAGAACGGTGCGATGAAGAAGGTGGCCAGCCCGGCGACCAGGACGGCGCCGTAGATGACCAGCAGGCCGTCGGTCCCGCCGCCCGCGGCGAGGCCGATCGCGATCATCGGCGACACTGCCGTGAACGTCACGCCCTGCAGCAGCGGCAGCCGGACGCCGACCTTCCAGAAGCCGACCGACTGGATGATCGAGGCGATGCCGCAGGTGAACAGGTCGGCGTTGATCAGGTGGATGAGCTGCTCGGTGGTGAGACCGATCGAGCTGGCGAGCAGGATCGGTACGATCACGGCTCCGGCGTAGAACGCCAGCACGTGCTGGGCGCCGTACACCGCCAGCTTGCCCGGAGGCAGCAGCTGGTCGACGGGGTGGCGGCTGGATCGCCGGCTACTGGGTCGCAGGACTGCCTTCATCGGGACACGCTCCTCGGGGGTTTTGACCTGCACCCGAGCATCGGCTCACTCCGGCCCGGATTGCACCCGGTGAACCTCCGAAGATGAACCGCTGATGAACACGTCCCTTTGGACGATCACACAACTAGAGGGATTTGAGCGCCAGGAACACGTCGACGCGGTCCTCCAGGCTCGACAGATCGCGACCGGTCAGTTGCTCAACGCGTTCGATCCGGTAGCGAACGGTGTTCACGTGCAGATGCAGCGACTCCGCCGTACGCGTCCAGGAACACGAGCAGGCGAGGAACGCCTGGAGCGTGGTGAGCAGGTCGGCATGGGTCCGGCGGTCGTGCTCGACGACCGCTCCGAGGACGCGGTTGGTGTACGTACGCCGTACGTCGTCGGGCAGCGTGGCGAGCAGCAGCACATGGGATGCGACCTCGTCCGAGGTGACCATCGACACCGGCGCACGCCCGGCGCCGGCGGCACGCTGCGCGAAGCGGGCCTCTTCCAGCGCGCCGGCGAGTGCGTCGACCGAGGTCTCGCCGCTGATGCCGACCGCGAGCCGGCCTCGGGCCAGCCCCGGGCCGAGGCGGCCGAAGGCGCGTCGCAGATGCTCGGGCAACCCCGGCGTGTAGGGCAGGAAACCGACCAGCAACCCGTCGCGTCCGGGCGCAACGACAGCCGGGCCGACGGTCAGGGCGACGTCCTCCAGCAGGCTCAACGCGACCTCGGTCGGTCCGTCGTCGCGGAGCTCGGCGACGGCTATGACCATCGGTCGCTCCGAGTGTGCTCCGGCCTGCTTGAGCCGCGCCGCGACCTCGGCCTGCGGCGCGCCGGACTCGACCAGCGCGAGCGCGTCCGCGACCAGCGGCCGGAGCGCCCGGCGGCCCTCGTCGCGGCGGGCCCGGTCCAGCGCGGCGATCGCGCACAGCTCGTGCACAGCCTCGACGTGGTCGCGGGACCATTCGTTGTGGTCGCCCTCGATCACCACGACCCAGGCCGTCAGCCGGTTCCCGAGCCCGGATCCGACCGGGAACAGGCTGTACGACGCGTCGATCGTCATCGCCACCGCAGGCGTGCGATCCGCGGTCAGGAACTTGCGGGTGACCGCGTCGGCCGCGTCCGGATCCAGCTCACCCGGGCCGGGGACGACGTGGCGCCCGGTCGGAGTCATCACGCGGCAGTCGTGCCCGATCTCGGCGGAGATCCGCGCCGCCAACTCGTCGAGGCTCCGCCCGGCGGCAATCGATGACAGCAGCTGCCGCTGACGGACGAGACTGGCCGACAACCGAGCCCCGGTCTCGGCTGATCCCGCTGCCGCGACGTACTCCGTCACGTCCGCGAAGGCGATCTCGATCGGCACCTCGATCAACGTGACCTCGTACCGCCGGCAGGCCTCGAGCAGATCCGCGGGCACGTCCCCGAGCTGGGCCTTCCCGGCCAGGATCGTGGTCGCTCCGCGCCCCGCCATCGAGGCGACGAACACCTCGCTGTCCATCGGCCGGCGTCGCCAGACCAGCCCGGTCAGCACCACCTCACCGCCGTTCAGGTACCGCCCCGGCTCCAGCAGGTCGGTGGTGACGAGTCGCCCGATCGGGCGATCCAGCACTCCGCCCGCCGAATGCAGCAACCGCAGCCCGAGCTCGGGCGCGTCCAGCAACTCGGCCAGCAGCACGGCACACCTCCTTTAGAGGAACGTACAACGCGCGCGCCTACGCGAGACAGCCCCTGCTGCCGGTGGATCGAGACCTTGACGCTCTCGTCCGACCACCCTATGGTTTTCGCAGAACAGAAATGAACTTCCGCAATACGGAAAAATGGAGTCAGGATGAGCCACCAACTGCGGTACACGGTGAACTGCTCGCTGCTGTTCACCGAGCTGCCTCTGCTGGAGCGGCCGGCGGCCGCCCGTCGCGCCGGGTTCAGCGCGGTCGAGTTCTGGTGGCCGTTCGTCGAGGCCGTCCCGCCGCAGCGGCAGGTCGACGCGTTCGTCACCGCGATCACCGACGCCGGTGTGCAGCTGACCGGCCTGAACTTCTTCGCCGGCGACATGCCCGGCGGCGACCGCGGGCTGGTGTCCTGGCCGAAGCGGTCCAGCGAGTTCCGCGACAACGTCGACGTCACCGTCGGCATCGGCGAACGGCTCGGCACCCAGGGCTTCAACGCTCTCTACGGAAACCGCGTGGACGGCACCAGCCAGCAGGAGCAGGACGACCTCGCGGTCGAGAACCTCGCCCTTGCCGCCCGGGCCGCGGCTCGGATCGGCGCGACCGTCCTGGTCGAGCCGGTGAGCGGCGCGGAACGGTACCCGTTGAAGACGGCGGCCGACGCCCTCACCGTGATCGATCGAGTCCGGTTGGCGCACGACGTACCGAACGTCGGGCTGCTCGCCGACCTCTATCACCTCGCGGTCAACGGCGACGACGTGAACAAGGTGATCGCCGACCAGACCGACTGGGTCGCCCACGTGCAGATCGCCGACGCGCCGGGCCGTAACGAGCCCGGTACCGGCACGCTCCCGCTCGACCACCAGCTCACCGCCCTCGAGGCGAACGGCTACGCCGGCTGGGTCGGGCTCGAGTACAAGCCGTCCACAACCTCAGACGCAAGCTTCGGCTGGCTCCCGTTCGAGCGCCGCTGAATTCCCAGGAGAACGAAATGACGAATATCGCCTTCATCGGCCTCGGCATCATGGGCAACCCGATGGCCGTCCACCTCGCCAACGCCGGCCACACCGTGGCCGGGCTGGACCGCAGCCCCGAGCGGGCCGAGGACCTCGTCGCCGCCGGCGGCCGGGCCGCGACCTCGCTGGCCGACGCGGTCAAGGGCGCCGACGTGATCTGCGTGATGGTGCCCGACTCGCCGGACGTCCAGGACGTGCTCGAGGGTGAGGACGGAGTCTTCCAGCTGGCCGAGACCGGCACGCTGATCATCGACTTCTCCAGCATCCGGCCGGACGTCACCCAGCAGCTCGCCGAGCAGGCCCGGGCGCTCGGCTTCCACCTGCTCGACGCTCCGGTGTCCGGCGGCGAGGCGGGTGCGAAGAACGCCGCGCTGTCGATCATGGTCGGCGGCGACGCGGACGACTTCGCCAAGGCCAAGCCGCTGTTCGACGCGGTCGGCACGACGGTCGTCCACGTCGGCCCGAGCGGTTCAGGCCAGACGGTCAAGGCCGCGAACCAGCTGATCGTCGCCGCGAACATCCAGGCGGTCTCCGAAGCGGTGATCTTCCTGGAGGCGTACGGCGTCGACACGAAGGCCGCACTGGAGGTGCTGGGCGGTGGCCTGGCGGGCTCCACCGTGCTGAACCAGAAGAAGGAGAACATGCTGTCGCGCTCCTTCCAGCCCGGGTTCCGGATCGACCTGCACCACAAGGACATGGGCATCGTGACCGCGGCTGCGCGCGAGGCGGGTGTCGTCGTACCGCTCGGTGCTCTCGTCGCGCAGCTCGTCGCGTCGGCGCGGGCGAACGGCGACGGCGGTCTCGACCACTCGGCTCTGCTGCGCGGCGTCGAGCGACTGTCCGGGAAGGAGATCGGCTGATGGCCCGGATGCGCGCGGTTGACGCCGCAGTACTGATCCTGGAGAAGGAAGGTTCGACGCAGGCGTTCGGGCTGCCCGGCGCGGCGATCAACCCGTTCTACAGCGCGATGCGTGCCCACGGCGGGATCAAGCACGTCCTCGCCCGCCACGTCGAGGCCGCCTCGCACATGGCCGAGGGCTACACCCGGGCTCGCGCCGGCAACATCGGCGTCTGCATCGGTACGTCGGGCCCGGCCGGCACCGACATGATCACCGGCCTGTACTCCGCGGCCGCGGACTCGATCCCGATCCTGTGCATCACCGGCCAGGCGCCGGTCGCCAAGCTGCACAAGGAAGACTTCCAGGCCGTCGACATCTCGTCGATCGCCAAGCCGGTGGCGAAGTGGGCGGTCACGGTGATGGAGGCCGCGCAGGTGCCGGGCACCTTCCAGAAGGCGTTCCAGGTGATGCGCGAAGGTCGTCCGGGTCCCGTGCTAGTCGACCTGCCACTCGACGTACAGCTCGCCCAGATCGACTTCGACATCGACACCTACGAGCCGCTTCCGGTCTCCCGTCCCGCGGCCACCCGGGCGCAGGCGGAGCGGGTGCTGCAGATGCTCGGAGCGGCCGCCCAGCCGCTGATCGTCGCCGGTGGCGGGGTGATCAACGCGGACGCGTCCGATCTGCTGGTGGAGTTCGCGGAGCTGACCGGGATTCCCGTCGTACCGACGTTGATGGGGTGGGGCGCCATCGGCGACGACCACCCGTTGAGCGCCGGCATGGTCGGACTGCAGACCTCGCACCGGTACGGGAACGCGACGATGCTGGCCTCCGACGTGGTGCTCGGCATCGGCAACCGGTGGGCGAACCGGCACACCGGTGGCCTGGACGTGTACCGCGGCGAGCGGAAGTTCATCCACGTGGACATCGAGCCGACGCAGATCGGACGCGTGTTCGCGCCGGACTACTCGGTCGTCTCGGACGCGCGGGCCGCGCTCGAGGTCTTCGTCGAGGTGGCGCGCGAGTGGGCCGCCGACGGCAGGCTGGCCGACCGTACTGCGTGGGCCGCGGAGTGCCGCGACCGGCGTACGGCGTTGCAGCGGAAGACGCACTTCGAGAACACGCCGATCAAGCCGCAGCGGGTGTACGAGGAGATGAACCGGGCGTTCGGGCCGGACGTCCGCTACGTCAGCACGATCGGGCTGTCGCAGATCCAGGCCGCGCAGATGCTGCACGTGTACCGGCCGCGGCACTGGATCAACGCGGGCCAGGCCGGGCCGCTCGGCTGGACCGTGCCGGCGACGCTGGGGGTCGCGGTCGCGGACCCGGAGAGCACTGTGGTGGCGTTGTCGGGTGACTACGACTTCCAGTTCCTGATCGAGGAGCTGGCGGTCGGGGCGCAGTTCAACATCCCGTACATCCACGTGGTGGTGAACAACTCGTACCTCGGGCTGATCCGCCAGGCGCAGCGTGGGTTCGACATGGACTACTGCGTGCAGCTGGCCTTCGAGAACATCAACAGTCCTGAGGTCAACGGGTACGGCGTCGACCACGTGAAGGTCGTCGAAGGGCTCGGCTGCAAGGCATTGCGGGTCTTCGAGCCGGACGGCATCCTGCCGGCGCTCGAGCAGGCCAAGAAGCTGATGGTCGAGCACCAGGTCCCGATCGTCGTCGAGGTCATCCTGGAGCGCGTCACCAACGTCTCCATGGGCGTCGAGATCGACAACGTCATCGAATTCGAAGACCTGGCGATCTCGCCCGAGGACGCGCCGACTGCCTTGGCCTTGCTGGACTGATGGTTCGGGTAGTAGTTGCCTCCGACAAGTTCAAAGGAAGTCTGACCAGCGCGGAGGTGGCGGCCGCGGTCGGCGCCGGGGTACGACGAGCCTGCCCCGACGCGACCGTGGTCGCGGTGCCGGTGGCCGACGGTGGTGACGGCACGCTCGCCGCTGCCGTCGGCGCCGGGTTCGTGCTCGTCCCGGTCGTTGCCTCGGGCCCCACGGGCGAACCGGTCAAGTCCGGGTACGCCCGCCAGGGTGATACCGCGGTCGTCGAGCTCGCGGACGTCTCCGGCCTCGTACGGCTCCCCGGTGGCGTCCCGGCCCCGTTGACGGCTACGTCGTACGGCACCGGCGAACTGATCGCCGCGGCCGTCGACGCCGGCTGCACCCGCATCATCCTCGGCATCGGCGGCAGCGCCTCCACCGACGGCGGCGCCGGCCTGATCGCGGCCCTCACCCGCGGTGTACCCACCGACCCGGACCGCCCGGCGCAGCCCGCACACTTTGGGGGGTTAACCCCTCAACGTGCCGGTTCTACCCCCCGAATACCGACTGGGAAGGGACCATTTGAGGGGTTAACCCCCCAAATGGTCGGCCGCCTGGAGGGCGTGGAGGTCGTGGTGGCTTGTGATGTGGACAATCCGCTGACGGGGGCCCGGGGCGCGGCGGCTGTTTACGGGCCGCAGAAGGGCGCCACGGCTGAGCAGGTCAGCGAGCTCGACGGCAAGCTGAGCGCCTGGGCGGACCTGGTCGCCGAGCACACCGGCCGGGATCTGCGAGACGCACTGGGCGCTGGAGCGGCGGGTGGAGTTGGGTTCGCGGCCCTTTCGCTCCTCGGTGCCGAGCTCCGGCCGGGGATCGAGCTGGTGCTGGAGATGGTCGGGTTCGACGAGCAGCTTGCTGGGGCCGACCTCGTGATCACGGGTGAAGGGGCGCTCGACGAGCAGACCCTGCACGGGAAGGCCGTGGCTGGAGTAGCCGCGAAGGCGGCGGGTATTCCGGTGGTTGCGGTTTGTGGTGTGAACCGGCTGGAACCTCACCAGCTACGGGAAGCCGGCGTGCGAGCGGCCTACGCGCTCACCGACCTCGAGCCGGACGTCCAGCGCTGCATCGCCGAGCCGAAGCCGCTGCTCGAACAGCTCGGCGAACGGATCGCGGTCGAGCACCTTACGATGACGGGAAGGAGAGAGGCATCGGATGAACGCTCTTGATCTGGTGATCCGCGCCCGGCGAGTAGTGCGCCCCCTGGGCGAGCAGCCGGGTGCGATCGGCGTCCGGGACGGGCGGATCGTGGCGATCGCGCCGTACGACGCCGACCTCCGGACGGCCGCCGATCTCCGCCTCGCGGACGACGAGGTACTGCTTCCCGGTCTCGTCGACTCCCACGTACACGTGAACGATCCCGGCCGCACCGACTGGGAGGGCTTCACCTCCGCGACGAAGGCAGCGGCCTACGGCGGCGTCAGCACGATCATCGACATGCCGCTGAACAGCATCCCGCCGACCTGCGACGTCCCGGCCCTCACGCTCAAACGCAAGACCGCCGAGACCCAGGCGTACGTCGACGTCGGCTTCTGGGGCGGCGCGATCCCGGGCAACGTCACCGACCTGCGGCCGCTGCACGACGCCGGCGTGTTCGGCTACAAATGCTTCCTTCTGCATTCGGGCGTCGACGAGTTCCCGCCGCTCGATCACGCGCAGCTCGAGGCCGCGATGCGGGAGATCAGCAGCTTCGACGGGCTGCTGATCGTGCATGCCGAGGACGCCCACCGCATCGACGAAGCGACCCCGCCGAACGGCGCGAGCTACCTCGACTTCCTCAACTCCCGTCCGCGCGCAGCCGAGAACGAGGCCGTTGCGGGCGTCCTCGACTTGGCCCGCGAGACCGGCTGCCGCGTCCACATCCTGCACGTGTCCAGCGCCGAGGTCCTGCCGCTGATCGCGAAGGCCCGCAACGACGGCGTACGGATCACCGCGGAGACCTGCCCGCACTACCTGAGCTTCACCGCGGAGGACATCCCCGACGGCGCCACGCAGTACAAGTGCTGCCCGCCGATCCGCGAAGGCGCCAACCGCGAGCTCCTTTGGGACGGTCTGCGCGACGGCACGATCGACCTGGTCGTCTCCGACCACTCGCCGTCGACGGTCGACCTCAAGCACCTCGACACCGGCGATTTCGGTACGGCGTGGGGCGGCATCGCGTCGCTGCAGCTCGGCCTGCCCGCCATGTGGACCGAGGCTCGCCGCCGCGGCTTCACGCTGTCCGACGTCGTCCGCTGGATGTCCGCCGCGCCCGCCAAGCAGACCGGCCTGGCCACCAAGGGCGGCCTCGACGTCGGGTACGACGCCGACTTCTGCGTCCTCGCCCCGGACGAGACCTTCATCGTCGACGCGACGAAGCTCCAGCACAAGAACGCCATCACGCCGTACGACGGACGCACGCTCACCGGTGTCGTTCGCAGTACCTGGCTCGGCGGCCGACCCATCGACATCGACGTCGACCCGCGCGGCCGCCTGCTGACCCGAGGAGAACGATGAGCTACTACGCGCCGAAAGGCGGACTGCCCGCGCAGACCGACCTCACCACCGACCGCGCGGTCTTCACCGAGGCGTACGCCGTCCTGCCGCGCGGCACGATGCGCGACATCGTCACCAGCCGGCTGCCGTTCTGGGACGACACCCGGTTGTGGGTGATCGCGCGTCCGCTGTCCGGGTTCGCGGAGACCTTCTCGCAGTACATCGTCGAGGTCGGGCCCGGCGGCGGCAGCGACAAGCCGGAGACGGATCCGGCCGCCGAGGCTGTCGTATTCGTTGTCTCAGGCAACCTTGTGCTGACGGTCGCGGGTGAGAAGCACACGCTGACGGAGGGCGGGTACGCGTACCTGCCGCCGGGCGGGGACTGGACGGTGCGGAACACCAGCGACGCGGTCGCGACGTTCCACCTGGTGCGGAAGGCGTACGAGCGGATCGAGGGGATCGACGTACCGCCCGCGTTCGTCACCAACGAGGCGGACGTCGAGGGCCGGGAGATGCCGGGCACCGAGGGACGCTGGAAGACGCAGCGGTTCGCGGACCCGGACGACGTGCGGCACGACATGCACGTGAACATCGTCAGCTTCGAGCCGGGCGGGGTGATCCCGTTCCCGGAGACGCATGTGATGGAGCACGGGCTGTACGTGCTGGAGGGGAAAGCGGTCTACCTGCTGAACAAGGACTGGGTCGAGGTGCAGGAGGGCGACTTCATGTGGCTCCGCGCGTTCTGCCCGCAGGCCTGCTACGCCGGTGGCCCCGGGCGCTTCCGCTACCTGCTCTACAAGGACGTCAACCGCCACCCCAAGCTCACACTCTGAGCTCTGTGCGGACAATGTCCGCGACGCCGTGGCCCCAGCAATGACGGCCGCACCACCCGGCCCAGCCTCCCTGCGCCCGGCTCGGTCAGGCCCGGCTCAGCCGTCCCCCCGCCGTCCCCCCGCCGTCCCCCCGCCGTCCCCCCGCCGTCCCGCCGCCCCGCCGCCGCCCCGCCGCCCCGCCGACGCCCGGCCGTCCCGCCGCCGTCCCGCCGTCCCGCCGCCGTCCCGCCGACACCCGCCGCCGTCTCAGGGGCCAACCCCTGAGCTTGTGGCTTGGCCCCGGAAATCTGGAGGGGCGAACCCAACAACTGCGGGGTTGGCCCCTGAGACGTCCGGGGCTGGGACCAGGGCGGTGCGGGGGCGTGCGTGGGTGCGGGCGCGGTGGCGTGCTGGGCGCGGGGCGCGGGGCGCGGGGGCGGTCAGTCGGTCATGTGGACGGGGCGGGCCGGTGGGGTGAGGGGGTCGGTGAGGAGGCGGGCGTGGCGCTCGACGTCGTACCGCGTGCCGTCGAAGGCGAGGCGTTGGCGTTCGATGCCTTCGGAGAGGAAGCCGGCGCCGGCGGCGACCGCGCAGGATGCTGGATTGTTCAACTGGTGACCGAGCTCGAGCCGGTACAGCCCCGCCTGCTCGTGCGCCCAGCCGGCCAGGGCGCGCAGGGCGTCCCGGGCGACTCCGTGGCCGCGGACGTCGGCGAGCGTCCAGTACCAGGTCCAGCCGACCTGGTGCCGGTCGATGTTCGTCACGGCGACGCAGCCGATCGGGTGATCGTCGGCGTCCGCCACGGCGTACACGTGCCCGTTGTCCAGGTCCGCGACCCGCCCGATCCAGTCCACCGCGGACGCCCGGTCCACGATCCCGCCCTGGCTCGCCATCTCAGGATCGGCGTGCGCCGCCGCGAGCCGCAGCGCATCCCCCGTCCGCCACCGCCGCAGCCCCAGCTCCCCGAGCGCGTATCCCATCCCTCGAAAATACCCCCGGGTCCGTCTCGGCGGACGCGCGTACGGCGCGTTACGGCGGTCGGGACAGGAGAGGATAGGGCTCATGGGATATCTGGATTTCAGGGATCAGGTTGTGGTGGTTACCGGGGCCAGCAGCGGGATCGGGGCCGCGGCGGCGGTGGGGTTCGCGGAGACGGGGGCCTCGGTCGCGCTCCACTATCACCGGAACGAGGAGGGGGCCAAGCACACCGTGGGGGCGGTGCAGACGGCCGGCGGTACGGCGTCTTTGCATCAGGCGGATCTGGCTGACCCGAAGTCGGCGGACGCGTTCATCGACGAGGTGCTCGCCCAGCACGGGCGGATCGACGTACTGGTGAACAACGCCGGCGACCTGGTCAACCGGTCCCCGATCGCCGAGGTGCCCGACGACGAGTTCCACCGGATCCTCGACGTGAACCTGACGTCGGTGTTCGCGCTGAGCCGGCGGATCGTGCCGGTGTTCCGGGCGCAGGGCGGCGGCTCGATCATCAACGTCACGTCGATCGCCGGGCGGACCGGCGGCGCCGGCGGGTCGGTGGTGTACGCGACCAGCAAGGGCGCTGTCAGCACCTTCACCCGCGGTCTGGCCAAGGAGCTCGCCCCGGAGGGCATCCGGGTGAACGCGATCGCGCCCGGCGTGATCAAGACCCCGTTCCACGAGCGGCACACCGCCGACGCGCAGATGCAGGCGATGCTCGGCACCATCCCGATGGGCCGCACCGGCACCCCGCACGAGTGCGTCGGCACCATCTTGTTCCTCGCCTCCGAGCGGATGTCGTCGTACGTCACCGGCCAGATCATCGAGATCAACGGCGGCCAATTGACGCCCTAGGCAACCGGTTGGACTCTTCAGCTTTTGCCAGAAACCTGGGATGGATCCCCAAGACTGGGTGGCTAACTTCGTGGTTGTCGCAAGAAGTTGACCGCGGCAACAAACAACACACGAAGGAGAACTGCCATGAGCTTCAAGAAGATCGCCCCGCTCAAGCCGAAGGCCCCGAAGGGTGGCGCGTGCCACCAGAAGCCCGCCAAGAAGGCGCCGCGCCGCCGCCGGCCGATCGCGCGCTGACCTCAGTTCTCTGCCGATGGGGCCTGCATTCCGCAGGCCCCATCGGCGTGTCCGAACGGGAGGCGGCAAATGACGATCCGGCAGGCGTTCGCGCGGTTCTGGCCGCTGACGCGAGGGGACCGGCGGTGGTACGTCCTGGTGTGTGCTTGTGTGATCGCGGCCGCGGTGTGCGAGACCGTTGCGATCCTGCTCTTCGGCAACCTGACCGACAACGCGCTGGAGCAGGGCTCGCTCGCCGCGTTCTGGCATCCCGCGTCGGCCTGGCTGGCGGTTGCGGTCGTCGGCGCGATCATCGGGTACTTCGGGAACTCGCTCGCGTACTGGAGTGGTGAGCGGTTCGTACGCCGACTCCGCGCCCGCGTGTTCGCGCATGTGCAGGACCTCCCGCCGGACTTCTTCCAGCGGTACCGGCGCGGCGATCTCGTCGAGCGGCTCAGCGGTGACGTCGAGGCGATCGAGCAGTTGGTCGTCTCCTCGACGATCGGCGTGATCTCGGCGGTGTTCCGCGTCGTACTGTTCTCGGCCGCGGCGTTCTGGTTGCGCTGGGATCTTGCCCTCGTCACCTTCGGCCTGGCGCCGCTGCTGTGGCTGGCGGCGAAGGCCTTCTCCGGTCCGATCAGGCGTTTCGCCCGCTCCGAACGGGTCGCCGACGGTGCGATCACCTCGGTGCTGGAGGAGTCACTGGGCATGATCGAACTGACCCAGGCGTACGACCGCAAGCCGTCCGAGGAGAGTCGGCTGGATCGCGAGGCAGTGTCGTGGATGCGCGCCTCGGTGAGCGGCGCGCGGCGGAGCGAACTGTACGAGCAGGTGGTTGAGGTCCTCGAGACCTTGTGCGTGCTCGGTGTGATCGGCCTCGGGGTCTGGGAGATCTCCAAGGGCCGGATGTCGCTCGGCGCGCTGCTGTCGTTCGCAGCGTTCCTCGGGTACCTCTACCCGCCGCTCCGCAGCCTCGGCGAACTGAACCTCACCGCGACCGCCGCCACCGCCGCCACCGAACGCCTCACGGAGATCCTTGCCGTCACGCCGTCCGTCACCGATCCGGACCACCCGGTCGAACTCGACCACGTCCGCGGACGCCTTGAGTTCGACCTGGTCGGGCTCACTTACCCCGGCGCTGACACTCCTGCGCTCGCCGACTTCGACCTGACCGTGGAGCCCGGCGAGTTCGTGATCCTCACCGGGCCGAGCGGCACCGGCAAGTCCACGATCGCGAAGCTCCTGCTCCGCTTCTACGACCCGGCCGCCGGCACGATCCGGCTGGACGGCGTACCGCTGCCGTCTCTGGCGGTACGGCGTCTGCGCGAGAGCATCACATTGCTCTCGCAGCAGACGCTTGTACTACCCGACACGATCCGCGCGAACATCACCTACGGCCGCCCCGACGCCACCGACGCAGAGGTCGTGGGCGCGGCCAGATCAGCCGCCGCCCACGACTTCATCTCAGCGCTCCCCGACGGCTACAACACCCGCCTGGACCCGTCCGCCCCCAGGCTGTCCGGCGGCCAACTCAAACGCCTCACCTTCGCCCGGGCCATGCTCCGCGACACCCCCGTCCTAGTGCTCGACGAGCCCACCGCCGGCCTGGACCCCACGGCAGCGCACCAAATCATCACTCCGCTCCAAGCCCTGACCCACAACCGCACCACCATCCTCATAACCCACGACCCAGCCCTGATGCCGTACGCCGACCGTGTGGTGACGCTCAGCGGGACAGAGTTCGGAAGCGATGCGCCGAGAGCGGCAGGAAAACTGCTGTCAGCAGCACGGGAGCTATGAGGGCGGCCAGTGCTGCGTGGGTGCCTATCCAGGTAGCGGTGGATGACGGGTCGGGGTTGCCGAAAAGCTCTCGGGATGCGGTGGCCGTTGCCGACAGCGGGTTCCACTGAGCGATCGTGCCGAGCCAGCCGGGCATGGTTGACGTGGCTACGAAGGTGCTGGAGAGGAAACCGATCGGCCAGACCAGGACCTGGACCATCGTCACGCTCTGGGCGTTCTTCACGGTGAGGCCGATGAAGATGCCGACCCAGAGGAGGGCGAACCTCAGCAGCAAAAGCAACCCGAAGGCCGCGAGCGCCGACGGAAGACCCTCGTGCCAGCGCCAGCCAAGGGCCAGGCCGGTCGCGACCAGTACGAGAAGCGTCACCGCCGACTCGAGCATGTCCGCGATGCATCGGCCGAGCACCACCGCCGTCGAGCTCATCGGCAGCGAGCGGAAGCGGTCCGTCACCCCCTTCGACACATCCGTCGTGACCGCCGTCATCGTGCCCTCGAGCCCGAACAACATCGCCAGCGCGAAGATCCCGGGCACCAGCAACTCGTAGTACGACGACCCGTCCGGGGACTCCATCGCCCCGCCCAGCAGCCCGCCGAACATCAGCAGCATCAGCACCGGGAAGAACCACTGGAAGATCACCAGCCCCGGCTGGTTCCACCAGTGCGTCAACGTCCGCCGGGCGATCGTCCAACTGTCGGCCAGCGCCCACCTCACGCCGCCACCTCCGGCCCGGTCAGGTGCAGGAAGACCTCGTCCAGCGTCGGCCGCCGCAACGTGATGTCCTCCGGCTCGATCTTTGCCTCGTGCAACGAGTTCGCCATCACCACCAGTGCCTTGGTGCGATCCTTCACCGGCACACTCACCCGTACGCCGACCACCTGGATCTCCCCGTCCGCCAACGGCCCCGCCAACTCCACGACCCGCGGTACGTCAGCCGGATCCGCGAGCACCAACTCCAGCCGGTCCGATCCCAGCTGCGTCTTCAACTCGTCAGGCGTGCCCTCGGCAACGACCTTCCCCGCCTTCAGCATCGAGATCCGGTTCGCCAGCTGATCCGCCTCCTCCAGGTACTGCGTCGTCAGCAACACCGTCGTACCGCCGTCGACCAGTTGCCGCACGGCGGACCACACCTCGATCCGCCCGGCCGGATCGAGCCCGGTCGTCGGCTCGTCCACGAACAGCACCCGCGGCGCCACGATCAGACTCGCCGCGAGATCCAGCCGCCGCCGCATCCCGCCGGAGTACTTGCTCACCGCCTGCCCGGCCGCCTCGGTGAGGCCGAACCGCTCGAGCAGCTCGTCCGCCCTGGTCTTGGCGTTCTTCAGATGGTTGAGCCGCCCGAACATCACCAGGTTCTGCCGACCGGTAAGCACCTCGTCGATGGCGGCGTACTGCCCCACGAGTCCGATCCGCCGGCGTACCTCCGCGCCTTGCCGGCGGACGTCGTACCCCGCGATCGTCGCCGTACCTGAATCCATCTCCAGCAGCGTGGACAGGATCCGCACCGCTGTCGTCTTGCCGGCGCCGTTCGGGCCGAGCAGCCCCGTCACCGTGCCGGCTGTGACCGCCAGGTCGAAGCCGTTCAGCCCCGCACCGTCCGTGCCGCCCTTGTAGTTCTTCCGTACGCCGACGGCCTCGATCACTGTTTCCGTAGTCATTCCCACCTCTCGGGTCGTTGAGCCGTAGAGTGTACCGTACATTGTACGGCTCGGGTACGATGCGTTCAACGACGAGCGGTGGAAGAAGGTTCCGGTGGCGGGAAGGAAGGCGGCTGCGCCCGATCCGGCGCGCAGCCTGGCGCTGCTCTGGGGGAGTCACGCCAAACCCGGCCGCTCCGGTCTGACCGTGCGCGCGATCGTGGACGCGGCGGTCGAGCTCGCCGACACCGACGGCCTCGAGGCGCTCTCGATGCGGATGGTCGCCGAGCGGCTGAAGGTCGGCACGATGTCGCTCTACACGCACGTGCCGGGCAAGGGCGAGCTGACCGACCTGATGTTCGACCGCGTGTACGGCGATCTGTACGCGGACGACGACGAGCCGGCGAAGCAGCCCGGCGGGTGGCGGGGCGCGCTCGAATTCATTGCCCGCCGCAACTGGGAGATCCTGACCGCACACCCGTGGATCCACGAGGTACCGACGATGCGGACGGCGCTGGGCCCGAACATCACCCGCAAGTACGAGGCCGAGCTACGCCCGCTCGACGGGCTGGGCCTGACGGACGTCGAGATGGATTCCGCGCTGACCCTCGTCCTCACCCACGTCCAGGGCACCGCCCGAGCCGGCGCGGAGCAACTCCGCACCCAACGCGACTCCGGCCTCACCGACGAGGAGTGGTGGCGTCAGATCTCGCCGACCCTCACCACCGTCATGTCCGGCACCCACTTCCCCCTCGCGGGCCGAGTAGGCACCGCAGTAGGCGAACACTTCCAATCAGTGCTGGACCCCGCCCACGCCCTGACCTTCGGCCTGTCCACCATCCTCGACGGCCTGACCCAGCTGATCGCGTCGCGATCAGCTGTTGAGTAGGTCTTCGAAGGGGGTGGGGTTGGTGAAGGGGTCGGACTTTGCGGGGGGCTCGTGGTGGAGGGCGGCTACCAGTTCGCCGGCAGCCTGGATGATGCGGGGGCGGAGGCTCGCTGCGTTGGGGCCCCAGTCGGTGGAGGCGGCGTACACGCCCGTCGGGACCGGGAGCGCCTTCAGGTAGGCGAAGAGCGGGCGGAGGGCGAAGTCCAGGACGAGGGAATGGCGCTCGGTGCCGCCGGTTGCGCCCAGGAGGACAGGCTTGCCGGCCAGGGCCTGGTCGTCGAGTACGTCGAAGAACATCTTGAACAGGCCGGAGTACGACGCGCTGAAGGTCGGGCTGACCACGATGAGAGCGTCGGCCGCCGCGACCGTGTCCAGGACCCCACGGAGCTCGGCCGACGGGAAGCCGGTGAGCAGGTTGTTGGTGAGGTCGTGCGCGTGGTCGCGGACCTCGATCGTCTCGATGCGGGACGTGATCCCGCGACCGGACAACTCATCGGTGACCGCGGCGGACAGCTGGTCGGCGAGCAGCCGGGACGACGACGGTGTCGTCAGCCCAGCCGTCACCACTGCGATGACCTTCTCGTTCATTCGATCGTCTCCAGTTCACGGGCTCGCTCCGCCGCGGCCTTCAAAGACTCGTGGGTCGGTGCGTCCGGCACGTGCGCCGGCTTCAGCGCGGCGAACTCCTTCCGCAGTACCGGAACGACCTCCTCACCAAGGATGTCCAACTGCTCCAGCACAGTCTTCAAGGGCAGGCCGGCGTGGTCGATCAGGAACAGCTGCCGCTGATAATCACCGAAGTGCTCGCGGAACGACAGCGTCCGCTCGATCACCTCTTGCGGGCTCCCCACCGTCAGCGGCGTCTCCCGGGTGAAGTCCTCCAATGACGGCCCGTGTCCGTAGACCGGAGCGTTGTCGAAGTACGGCCGGAACTCGCGCACTGCGTCCTGCGAGTTCTTCCGCATGAAGATCTGACCGCCGAGCCCGACGATTGCCTGGTCCGCGGCGCCGTGCCCGTAGTGCTCGAAGCGACGGCGGTACAGGTCGATCATCTGCTTGGTGTGCGAGATCGGCCAGAAGATGTTGTTGTGGAAGAACCCGTCACCGTAGTACGCCGCCTGCTCGGCGATCTCGGGCGACCGGATCGACCCGTGCCACACGAACGGCGGTACGTCGTCCAGCGGCCGCGGCGTCGCCGTGAAACCCTGCAGCGGCGTACGGAACTTGCCTTCCCAGTCGACGACTTCCTCGCGCCAGAGGCGGCGCAGCAGCGCGTAGTTCTCGACGGCGAGCGCGATGCCGTTGCGGATGTCCTGCCCGAACCACGGGTACACCGGGCCGGTGTTGCCGCGACCCATCATCAGGTCGACCCGGCCGTCGGCCAGGTGCTGCAGCATCGCGTAGTCCTCGGCGATCTTCACCGGGTCGTTGGTCGTGATCAGCGTCGTCGAGGTGGACAGGATGATCTTCGACGTCTGCGCCGCGATGAATCCGAGCTGCGTCGTCGGCGACGACGGCACGAACGGCGGGTTGTGGTGCTCACCCTGCGCGAACACGTCGAGCCCGACCTCTTCGGCCTTCAGCGCGATCGCCACCATCGCCTTGATCCGCTCACCCTCACTGAGCGTGACCCCGGTCGTCGGGTCCTCGGTCACATCGCCAACGCTGAACACCCCGAACTGCATCTGTCCTCCTCGCCTAGGTAGTTAACTATTAAACTACGGATGCTGAAGAGAACGCCAATCCCGAGCGAGTCATTCCACCGGCACTACTCAGATCCCCGCGCGCTCGATCACGTGCCGAGCATCACGAGCGGCCAACTGCCAGACCTGCTTGCGAGAAGCGACCACGACGCCGGCCAGCGCGACGCTACTCAGCAGCCCGGCGACAACGATCAGCACGAGCTCGCCGAACCAGGAGGCCGAAGGCAGTTGGAATCTGCGTGCCTGTGGATAACTAGTTGGTTCGGTGGGTTGGCGAGTCCAGGAGGTCGTCGTCGCCGGTGAGGGCGGCTGCTATGCGGCGGTGTTTGACGGCTTCGTCACGGCGGGACTGGCGTTCGAGGGTTCGTGCCAGCATCAGGTGGGCGTAGTACTCCGTCGGCTGGCGCTCGATCACCTGGAGTAACTGCTCCTCGGCCGGCTTGAGCAGGGCCGCGTGGTAGTAAGCCCGCGCCAGCAACAGGCGCGTGCCGACGTCGTCCGGGGTCTCGTCCACGACCGGCTTCAGTGCGCGGATCGCGCCGCGGTAGTCCCGCTCCTCGAAGTACTGCTGGCCGAGGCCGTAGCTCAGTGCACGCATGTCTTCCACGCGCGACAGAACGCCGGGTCGCGCGGTGGTATTCCGGCGCGACCCGGCGCTGGATCAGGCTGCGTCGAGTGTGGCGACTTGCTCGGCCGTCAGCTGTAGGTCGACGGCGGAGTACGAGTCGCGGATGGTCTCCGGGCGGCTGGAGCCGGGGATCGGGATGACGATCGGGGACTTCGCGAGCATCCAGGCCAGGGTGAGCTTCTGCGGGCTGACGCCCAGCTCGGCGGCGAGGGTCTGGAAGGCCGGGTACTTCGTGCCGAGCTCGCTCGCGTTGGTGATGCCGCCGAGCGGGGACCACGGCAGGAACGCGATGCCCAGCTCGTCGCACAGCTCCAGCTCGGGCTCGCTCGAGCGGAACTTCGGGGAGAACTGGTTCTGGACCGAGACCAGGCGGCCGCCGAGGATCTCGTTGGCCTGCTTGATCTGCGCCGGGTTCGCGTTCGAGATGCCGGCCATCCGGATCTTGCCCGCGTCGAGCAGGTCGCGGATCGCGCCGACCGAGTCCTCGTACGGCGTTTTCGGGTCGGGCCGGTGGAACTGGTACAGCCCGATCGCCTCCACACCGAGCCGCTTCAGCGACGCCTCAGCCGCCTCGGCGATGTACTTCGGGGAGCCGTTGAGCGTCCAGCTGCCGTCGCCGGGTCGCAGGTGGCCGCCCTTCGTCGCGACCAGCACGTCGGAGGTGTCACCGCCGTACGACGCCAGCGCCTTCGCGATCAGGCTCTCGTTGTGTCCGTCGTCGGTCGCGGTCAGGTGGTACGCGTCCGCGGTGTCGATCAGCGTGATCCCGGCCTCCAGCGCGGCGTGGATGGTCGCGATCGACCGGGCCTCGTCGGGCCGGCCCTCGATCGACATCGGCATTCCGCCGAGCCCGATCGCGGACACCTCGACGTCACCGATCCGGCGGGTCTTGTTCGTGTCAGCTGCCATATCTCCAACCTCCCGCGCGGCCGACGACAATTCCAACAGGAATATTCGCACACAGTGAGTACTGCGGCTGCTTAATCGCCTCGCCGCTCGGTAGCGGACGGCGGCCGGTAGAACTGCGTTTTCGCTAGGCTGGCCCGATTGCTAGCTACTCGGGGAGCTGACTGATGGCCTACGAACCGTGCCGCTACGCCCAACGCTGGCCGGAGTTGTTCGAATCGCTCGACGATGACCAGAAGCAGCGGGTCAGCGACGCGCTGGCGAACAACCGGCTCGAGGGTTGGGAGCCGCAACGCGACGACGTCGCCGACCTGGCCGACCGCGAGGCGGGCCGGATCGACACCGCGGAGTACATCCGCCGGACGATGTCGAAGGTGACCGGCGGCGATCCGGTGTGACCCAGCCCGTCTCGGACGCGACACAGCGCTGGGACGCGTACATGCTGAAGCCAGGCGGCGACGTCCTGCGGAACAAGCTGGGCCTGCAGGACTCTTTCGAGCTGCGGCAGGCGGAGTACCGGCTGCGCGCGGTTCGGCAGGGCGAGATCGATCGCGGTGAGGTCGAGATCCCGCGGACCTTCGACAAGGCGCATGTGCAGGCGATCCACCGGCATCTGCTGCAGGACGTGTACGACTGGGCGGGCGAGTTCCGCAAGGTCGGGATCAGCAAGGCCGGCAAGGGCTTCGTGCCGTACAAGGAGCTGGACGAGCTGGTCGACAAGATCGGCGACAAGCTGATCAGGAACAAGGACTGGTCGTCGATGAGCCGGCAGGAGTTCGTCGAGAACATCGCGAGGGTCTACTGCTTCCAGAACATCGCGCACCCGTTCCGCGAGGGCAACGGTGGGAGCGGCAAGGTGTACATGTCCCATGTGGCCGAGCTGTCGCCGTACAAGCTCGACTTCGACAAGGTCGACAAGTGGGAGTGGGACCAGGCGTCGAGCGACTCCTACCCCGAGGACCCGGCGCACGACCCGCCGGATCCGACCAAGCTGCACGCGGTCTTCGACAAGATGACTGTCGAACGCGAGCCTGCCGCTGCGGCCGACCCGGAGCTCGCGAAGGCGCTCGCGCTGCAGAACACGGCGTACGCCGGGATCGACGAGTCGGAGCAGACCACGAACGGTCAGGGCGAACGCCCCGACACCCACACCGCCGACCTCGGAGCCGAGCTCGCCGCCGACCGCGACTGACCATCGACCGCGACCGACCGTCGACCGCCGGGCAGGATAGGGGTCATGCAGACAGACGAACGGATCCGCCGTGCCCGGCTGGAGGACATCCCGGCGATCGTGCAGCTCGTGTACGCGTTGGCGGAGTACGAACGCGCGCCGGAGGAGTGCCATCTGACCGAGGCGCAACTGGAGACCGCCCTGTTCGGCCCCAACCCCGCGGCCTTCTGCCACGTCGCCGAACACGAGGGCGAGGTCGCCGGCTGCGCGATCTGGTTCCTCAACTTCTCCACCTGGCGAGGCGTCCACGGCATCTACCTCGAGGACCTCTTCGTCCGCCCCGAAACCCGAGGCACCGGCCTGGGCAAGGCGCTGCTGAAAGCCCTGGCCGAGGAGTGCGTCCGCAACAACTACGAACGCCTCGAATGGTCTGTCCTCAACTGGAACACCCCCGCCATCGACTTCTACAAGTCCCTGGGCGCCCACCCGCAATCGGACTGGACCGTCTACCGCCTAACCGACGAAGCCCTCACCGAACTGGGCTCGTAGGGAAGGAAAGCCCCACGCGGCGAGCGCCATGTGTTGGCAGGTGGTGGTGTTTGCCTGGCCGGGGAGGCTGTTAGGGAGCCGGGGTCATGAGAGCTCCGAATTCCAGACGGACCTCGGCCAGCGGGAGCCGCTCGTTGCTGAATGCTCCGAGGGCAAACCAGATCGCCCCGACGGCGGCGCGGAGTGGGTCTTCGGCGTAGGTCTGTTTGACGATCGCCTCGACGTTGTCCAGTGGTGTGGCGGCGTCGTCCCAGGCCGACTTCAGCTTGCCGAAGACGAGTTCGACCTTGCCCGACGGATCCGGGTTCGGCGGGTAGAGCAGTGGCCAGAAGTCGTCTCCGCGGTCCATGCCGTCGAGGATCCGGGTGATGTTTTCGTCGTGTAGATAACCAGCCTCGGTGCAGGTCCGGCGGGCGGCCCAGCGAGCGACCGCGCGCTGGGTGTCCTCGTCGGCCCTCTCGAGCGCATCGACCAGCGGACGGTCGAGGCCGCACAGCTCTCGAGCGAACCTGACCTCCAGAAGCCGCTCACTTGGCAGCCTGCCGCCCCAGGTCGCGGCGTCCTCGGCGATTCGTTGCTCTGCCTGCTGACGTTCCCGTTCCTCGTGCTGTTCGGCGAGTTGCTCTGGTGTCGGCGAGGCCCGGGCGACGTCATGCCAGTACGCCGCTTGCTTGCTGGTCTGCTTCACGACGCGCTCCGGGGCAGGCCGGGCCGGCCAGAACTGCAGGAGGTACCGGTCGACCAGCGGCTCGCCGTCCATTGGTGGTCCGGCCTGGTGGCCGGCGTCCATGCCCCAAGCGGAGTACCGGACCCGGTAGGTGGCCTGCTCCAGCTCCAGCGGCAGCCGCTGATACCCCAGGCTTGTCAGCAACACACCGCTGGGCGGGAGATACGACGCCTCGACCACGTCTTCAGCGTCGTACTCGACCGACGGCATCCGGTCATGTACCTCGACCCGAAGTTCGACCTTGCCCGTGTGCAGCCCGGTCCGCAGGAACAACCTGCCGGGCACCGCCGCACCGCACAGGCCGTTCCGCTGGCCCGCAAAGGACTCCTGCAGACTGCAGGACTCGTCCGGACCGACGACGTAGATCTGCCCGTACTCGAGCCAGAACGGACCGTCCGTGACGACGCGGGTCATTCGCCGATGAGGTTCTTGTGTTCGCGGGGCGTCGCCGGCTGCTTCAAGTCCCCTGCAGCTTGCTGCCATCAGCTGCGGCGGTTCTTGGCGGTGTACATCGCCTGGTCGGCCTCGTGCAGGAGGGTGTCCAGGTCGGTGGTGGTGGGGGTGATGGGGACTGTGCCGACGCTGGTGGTGACCTTGACAGCGATGTTGGGGAGCGGGCGGCTGACGGCGGATTCGAGGCGGGTGATCAGGGCAACCAGGTCCTCGCCCGCGATGTCCTCGGCCAGTACGGCGAACTCGTCACCACCCAGCCGCGCAACCGTGTCGCCGTGGCGGACGGCTGTGGTGAGGCGGTTGGCGATCTCGCGGAGCGCGCGGTCGCCGGCCTCGTGGCCGTAGCCGTCGTTGACCAGTTTGAAGTGGTTCAGGTCGCAGAACAGCAGCGCGCCCGGGCGGCCCGTCGTACGCGTCCGCTCCAGCACCTTCGTGAACCGGTGCTGCAACAACCGCCGGTTCGGCAGGCCGGTGAGCGGGTCGTGGGCGGCGTGGTGGCGTAGTTCCCGTTCGGCGTCCTTGCGGGCGGTCACGTCGTCGATCTGGATCAGCAGGATCCGCGGCCGGTCGGCGCCCTGCTCGACGATGGCCGCCGTACCGCCGAGCCAGATCGCGTTCCCGCTCGGCTGCGTGAACACCCGCTCGAACCGGTACGTTTCGTTGCCAGCAGCAACATCTTCGAGGTCGGTGCGGGTAGACCCGGGCTCCTCGTCGCGCAGGAACCGCGCCAGCCGCGCCCCGAGCAGATCGCCGGCCACGTACCCCGTGATCCGGCAGAAGGCGTCGTTCACGCGCAGGATCCGGCCCCGCTCCGGCCCGTCGAAGCCGATCGTCGCCATCCCGTTCCCGGCGCCTTCGAAGACCAGCCGGAACGTCGCCTCGCTCGCCTCCAGCCGGGTCTTCTCGGCGAGCAGCTGATCGGTCAGCCGCGCCTTGTCGATGGCGAGGCCGGCCTGCGTCGCGAAGATCTCCAGCAGCTCACGGTGGATCGGTCCCGGCCGTCGCTGGTCCTCCGGCAGGTCGACCGAGAGCATCCCGACCAGCTCCCCGTCGGAGGAGTACAGCGGCGCGAACAGCGCGTCCAGCGGGTGCCACGCGTCAGGGTCGTCGGACACGGGTACATCGGGCACCCACCCGACCACCTCGCCCTCCGGCAGCCGCTCGTGTGGCACGAACCGGAGCTTGCCCCACGCGTCCGCGATCGCGAACTCGGTGTCGAAGATGTCCGGTGCGCTCACGCGTCCGAGCAGGGCCTCCCGCGCCTCCGGCGAACCGGCGACCGCGATCACCTCGAACTTCCCGTCCGCGTGCCGCAGGTTCAGTACGGCGATCCCGAATCCGAGCCCGTTCACGACCCCGTCGACGACAGCCTGCAGCGTTTCGGCAAGGCTTCGCCCAGCGCCCATCCGGGCGCTCACTTCGTACAGTCGACGGACGGCGGACAGCCGAACCGTGGGATCGTTCTGCACTCGTCGAGAATAGGCCGATCTCACCACGTGTGAGCAGACGCAAACGGAATTGACCCGGTTAAGCGCTGGTTCTCACAGTTCTGAGAACTTCTCAGTACCGGATCTCGGTCAGGCCGCGGTAGCTGCGTTCGGCCGACTTCCAGGCGTCGGTGGGCTTGTCGTGCTCGACCAGCCACTGCTCGACGCCACCCGCCTGGGCGTGCTCGAACATCGCGCCGAAGTCGAGCTTGCCGGCTCCTACGTCCTCCCACGAGCCGTCCTCGGCCATGTCCTTGACGTGCAGCGCGGGGAACCGGCCGGGGTGCTCCTGGAACAGCTTCGCGGGGTCATGCCCGCCGTCCACCGCCCAGTACAGATCCAGCTCGAACCCGAGCAGTTCCGGATCCACGCCCAGCAGGATGTCGTACAGCACCTGCCCGTCGACCTCGTCGAAGTCGCGTCCGTGGTTGTGGAACAGCAGCTTCAGCCCGGCGTCCCGCGCCACCTTCCCGGCCTCGGTGAACGCGGCCGCCGCGGCCTTGAAGCCCTCGACCGAGTGTTGCTCGGACGGGATCGACGGTACGACGGCCCACTGCGCCCCGAGCGTCTTCACCTCGGCGAGCGCGCCGGACCAGTCGTCGGACAGCCGCTTGTACCCGACGTGCTCGAGCACGATCTTCAGCCCGGCGTCGTCGGCGTACGACCGGATCTCCTCGGCGCTGTGGTCGAACCGCCCACTCACGCCGACCGTGCGATAACCGATGCCCGCGAGGCGCTTGAGCGTCCCCGGGTAGTCCTCGGCCAGGACGTCCCGCATCGTGTAGAGGTGCATCCCGATCCCGTCGGCGGGAATAGTCATACAGACAGCTCCTCGTTCGCTAGATAACGTGTTCCTTGTAGCGCGCCAGTGCCAGGTCGAAGACCTCCTGGCCGGGCGCGTCCCACAGTTGCTGGTTGAAGATCTCGACCTCGATCGGGCCGTCGTACCCGGCCGCGTCGCAGGCCTCGCGCAGTCGGCGCAGTTCGATCGAGCCGTCGCCCATCATGCCCCGCCCGAGCAACGTGTCTTGAGGCAGTGGAACAACCCAGTCACTGACCTGGTACGACAGGATGCGCTCGCCGGCCCGCTCGATCTGCCGGTACACGTCCGCGTCCCACCACAGGTGGTACGCGTCCACGATCACGCCGACCTGCGACGCCGGGAACTGCTCGGCCAGGTCGAGCGCACCGCCGAGCGACGACACCACGCAGCGGTCCGAGCAGAACATGGGGTGCAGAGCCTCGACCGCAAGTTTCACACCGCGTTCGGAGGCGTACGGCGCCAGCTCGGCGAGCCCGTCACGCACCATGCCGCGCGCACCATCGAGGTCGCGTGAACCCTGGGGCAGCCCGCCGCTGACGAGAACGAGCACCGACGTACCGATCGTCGCGGCCTCGTCGATCGCCCGCCGGTTGTCCTCGATCTTCGCCTTGCGCTCGGCCGGATCGGTCGAGGTGAAGAACCCGCTCCGGCACAGCGACGAGACCTTCAGGCCCGCGTCCACGACCAGCTTCGCCGCCTTGTCGACGCCGTACTCCTGGATCGGCTCGCGCCACAGGCCGATCCACTCCAGACCGGCGTTCGCGCTCGCCGCGACGACGTCTTCGAGCGGCCAGTACTTCGTTGTCGCCTGGTTCAGGCTGTAGCGGCTCATGCGTCGACACCGCTCACGCGCAGCAGTTGACCGAAGCGGTCGACGGCCACCTCGGGGTTCATGAGTACGCCGGCTTGGTCGGCCAACCGGAACGTGTCGGCGAGGTGCGGCAACGACCGCCCGGTCTGCAGGCCACCCACCATCGTGAAGCCGGGCTGGAAGCCGTTCAGCCAAGCCAGGAAGGCGATCCCGGTCTTGTAGTAGTAGGTGGGCGCGGAGAAGATCTGCCGGGCGAGCGGGACGGTCGGTGCGAACACCCGCTCGTACTCGGCCAGATCACCGTCGTCCAAAGCTTTCAGGGCGGTCGCGGCGGCGGGGGCGATGGCCGCGAAGATCCCGAGGAGGGCATCGCTGTGCCGGTTCTCGTCGCCGCGGATCAGCTCGGGATAGTTGAAGTCGTCCCCGGTGTAGAGCCGGATGCCCTCGGGCAGTCGGTTGCGCAGGGCAACTTCATACGATGCGTCGAGCAACGAGATCTTGATGCCGTCGACCTTGGCCACGTTGTCGTTGATCAGACCAACGACCGTGTCGGCCGCGGAATCGAACGACGCGCTGCCCCAATAGCCGTCCAGGGCGGGGTCGAACATGGACCCGAGCCAGTGCAGGATCACCGGTCGGGACGACTGCGTCAGAAGGCGGTCATACACCTTCCGGTAGTCGTCGGGGGATTCGGCCGCCGCGCACAAGGCCCGGCTGGCCATCATGATCGGCTGCGCATCGACGTCCTCCGCAACGGCAAGCTGCTCCTCGTAGGCGCCGATGACCGCATCCAGTGACGCCGGTGCGGTGAGCTGGTCCGTCCCGACGCCGACCGCGATCCGCCCGTCGGGCGCCTCGGCTGCCGAGCGGCGGATCAGTTCCTGCGTGGCTTTCCAGTCCAGGCCCATCCCGCGCTGCGCCGTGTCCATCGCCTCCGCGACCGACAACCCGAGTGACCACAGGTGCCGGCGGAACTCCAGCGTGTGCTCCCAGTCGATCACCGCCGGCGCCCCCGGCGAGTTGTCACCCAACGGATCGGCAACAACATGAGCCGCCGCGAACGCCAACCGCGACCGCGCCGGCGAATAGGTGCCCTGAGCAACAGGCGTCCCGGACAGTCGATAGGTCTCCAGCCCACCGTCTGCTGCGCTTGCAGGCAGCTTGAGTTCCAGCGCCATTACTGGACCTCGAGGGCGAGCTTGGGTACTTCGAGTTTGCGGCCCTCGTGCCACGACTGGAGGCCCAGCTCGGCGAGTTGTACGCCCTTGGCTGCCTCGATGAAGTCCCAGGTGAAGGGGGCGTCGTCGACCACGTGCCGCAGGAACATCTCCCACTGGACCTTGAATCCGTTGTCGAAGGGCTCGTTGTCCGGCACCTCGGCCCACTGCTCGCGGAACTTCTCGGTGGCAGGCAGGTCCGGGTTCCACACCGGCTTCGGTGTCGCCGACCGGTGCTGCGCCCGGCAGCGCCGCAGCCCCGCGACCGCGGACCCCTCGGTCCCGTCCACGTGGAACTCGACCAGCTCGTCGCGGAACACCCGCGTCGCCCACGACGAGTTCATCTGCGCGACGATCCCGCCCTCGAGCTCGAAAACGCCGTACGCCGCATCATCCGCAGTTGCCGTGTACTTGTCGCCCTGCTCGTCGACCCGGGTCGGAATGTGCGTCGCGCCCTGGCAGTACACCGACTTGACCGACCCGAACGTCTGGTCGAGCACGTACCTCCAGTGGCAGAACATGTCGAGGATGATGCCGCCGCCCTCTTCTGCCTTGTAGTTCCAGGACGGCCGCTGCGCCTCCTGCCAGTCGCCTTCGAAGACCCAGTAGCCGAACTCGCCGCGGACCGACAGGATCCGGCCGAAGAACCCGCCGTCGACCAGCCGCTTCAGCTTGCGCAGGCCGGGCAGCGACAGCTTGTCCATCACGACGCCGTTCTTCAGGCCCGAGTCGATCACGGTGCGGGCCAGGTCGGTCGCGGCGTCCAGGCTCTCCGCGATCGGCTTCTCGCAGTAGATCGCCTTGCCGGCCTCGACCGCGGCGCGGACGCCCTTCTCGCGCAGCTGGGTGAGCTGGGAGTCGAAGTAGATCTCGACGTCCGGCTCGGCCAGCGCCTCGGCCAGGTCGGTGGTCCACCGCTCCAGGCCGTACTGCTCGGCGATCCGGCGCAGCTTGAGCTCGTTGCGGCCGACCAGGATCGGTTCGGGGATGATCATCGTGCCGTCGGCAGCGAGCAGTCCGCCCTGCTCCCGGATCGCCACGATGGAACGCTCGAGGTGCTGGCGCAGGCCCATCCGGCCGGTGACGCCGTTCATCACGATGCCGATGCGTCGCTCGTTCACAGTCGTACCTCTCACGCGTTGGTGTCGTAGACGTCGAGGCGGCCGCACATGCCGTGCAGGCCGGAGTCAGTAGGTGCGGGGAGTTGGTGCAGCTCGGCCGCCTGCAGGTGCGGCGCGGTGCCGGCCTCCAGCGCGTCGAGGGCGGCGCCGGTCTCGTCGGCGAGCCGGCGGGCGCCTTGTTCCCAGCGCTTGCGCCAGTCCGCGAGCTGCGGCTGCACGATCCGGACCGCGGCCGCGTAGAAGTCGTCCAGCGCGGACGGCCCCTCCGACTCGTACCGCTCCCGCAGTACGGCGTACCCCTGAACGGCGAGTTCGCGGCGGGCCATCGCGGACGCGGTCCGCGCGTCGCCCTCGCCGCTGAGGGCGGTCGCCTGCAGGTAGGTCTCGCGGTCGGTGAGGTACTCCGGCGGCAGCGTCATGACGGCGTCGCCGGCCTCCGGGAGACCGGAGTTCGACATCAGGGCGAGGATCTCCAGGCCGCCGTTGTTGACCAGCCGGTGGATCGTGCCCGGGCCGAACCAGACCACCGCGCCGGCCCGCAGCGGGACCTCGGTGGAACCCTTCGCGTCCAGCGTCCGTACGGCGCCCTTGCCGGACAGCACGTAGTACCCCTCGGAGCAGGCCAGGTGCACGTGCGGCGTACCGCCGACCAGGCCGTCGGAGGCCTCGACGTCGTACACCCTCAGCTTCGAGATGCCGATACCGCCGGGCAGCGCCATGGCCGGTCCGGGCTCGAACTCACACATGGGCGCCTCCCTCCTGAGCCTGGGAAAGGGCTTTCCACAGCCTGTGACCGTAACCATAGGTGGGCGTCCCGACCGAGTCAACCTGTGACGGAAAGCGATCTCCAGCCACATCCGGTCACAGGGCGGAACCGCGGTCACCCCCGGCGGTCTGGAACCGTCGCCCAGTACCGTCCGTCGTAGCTAGGGCGTGTCTCCCGATCCCCCGCCTACTGCGCGGCACTCGGCACGGCACCTCGCCGCACCGAGCACCTGCTCGCTACGGCGGGGGATCGGGAGACACGCCCTGGTCGACAAGACACCCGCCCCCGGCTGAAGAGCCGGACCCTTGTGGAGGCAGTGATGGTCAACAGGATCAGTAGACGGCAGGCCTTGATGCTCGGCGGTGGTGCGCTCGCCGGCGCCGCGACGTTCGGTTCGGTGGCCGGGGCCAGGTCCGCCTCGGCGGCGACCGACTGGTTCCGGCTCCCGGTCATCACGGCGAACATCGGCCGCAAGAACCTCGCGGCCCGCGGCCCGGCGATCCAGGCCGTGCGCAGCGGCGATCCGGGCAACCGGCCGTTCGTCGGCTGGCAGGAGATCAGCGAGGGTGACACCGGCGAGCCGGCGATGATCGCGCAGAACTTCGGCGACGCCTACGCCAACGCGTTCCTCAACGACCCCAGCTCCTACCGCGTGCCGATCTCCGTACCGACGCCGTGGAAGGTGATCAACTCCAAGCCCACCTTCGTGCACGGCGTCGTCCCGAACGTGAGCCCGCCGCGCTGGATCAACGAGGTCGTCGTCGAGCACGGCGCGCACCCGGGGCTGAAGTTCGTCCTGATCAACACCCACTACCTGCACGGCGCGTACAACGGCGACCAGAACCCGAACCTGCGCGCCTACTACGACCTGCACAAGAAGACCCACCGCGAGCGGGTGATGGCCCACCACGACAAGGGTCACCTGGTGATCTGGACGGCGGACACCAACAACCCCGGCTACGACAAGGCGACCGGCCAGGACGCCGAGCGCAAGGTCTTCGGTGACGGCATCGACCGGATCAACTGGCTGCCCGGCGACGGCACGGTCCAGCTCGACCTGGTCACCACGAACGTGGTCCCGATGAACGTCGACGACCACAACGCCCGGGTGGCGGTCTTCCGGATCAAGCTGGCCTGACCCGGACGGACGCGACCGCTCCGGCCCACCGCGCCCGGAGCTCGGCCCGCGCGGCGGCATCGATCCCGGGCTGGTAGGTCCGGTACGAACGTCGCGCGGCCCAGCCGGTCGTCCCGCCCAGCGTCGTCCACGCGAGCTCGGCCGCACCCAGCGCGGAAACCTCTGGTACGTCGGCAGCCTCTACCGGCCGGCCGAGAAGGTCCGCCTGGGTCTGCATCAACAGCTCGGACACCGTCGCCCCGCCGTCGGCGCGCAGACTCTTCGGCTCGCCCGGGATCGTGTCCGTGATGTCGCAGATCTGATGGGCGACGGCGTCGACGGCTGCCCGGGCGATGTGAGCGCGAGTCGTGGAGCTGTTCATGCCGGTCAACGCCGCGCGCGCCTCGCGGTCCCAGTGCGGCGCGCCCAATCCGGCAAAGGCCGGTACCAGCACGACGCCCTCCGCCGCCGGCACGCTCGCGGCGAGGGCGACGAGGGCGCCGACGTCGGGCAGGCCGAGGAGGTCGGCCGTCCACGCGAGCGCCGCGCCCGATGACACGATGTTCCCCTCGAGCGCGTAGACCGGCCGATCGGTCAGCCAGGCCAGCGTGCAGCCACTCTCGACGAACCCGTCCAGCGGCGCCATGACCGACGACCCCGTCCCGTACGTGGCCTTGACCATCCCGGCCTGCGTGCACCCCTGCCCGTACATCGCCGCATGCGAATCCGCGAGTACGGCGATGATCGGGATCCCGTCGGCCAGACCCGGCACACCGGCCGTCACGCCGAAGCCCGCATCGGACGGCCGTACGTCGGGCAGCGCCGACCGCGGTACGCCGAACGCGTCGAGCAACTCCGGGGACCAGTCCAACTCCTGAACGTCGAAAAGCAAGGTGCGCGAGGCGTTCCCGGCCTCGATCAGATGCTCACGGCAACCAGTCAGCCGGTGAATCAGCCAGGCGTCGACGGTGCCGACCAGGGCGTCGGACCGATCGAGGAGCCAGCGCATCTTCGGTGCCGAGAACATCGCATCCACCCGGAGCCCGGTCCGTTCACGGACCAGACCGTCAACGGCGGAGGGCAGTTGGGCACACCAGGCGGCGGTGCGGGTGTCCTGCCAGCCGAGGACGGGGCCGACCGGTTGGCCCGACCGGCTCCAGCCGACGACGGACTCACGCTGGGTGGAGAGCGCGATCGCGGCGAGGTCGACCGCGGAGCCCGCGGCTGTGAAAGACGTCGCGATTGCCTGCACCACGCTCTGCCACAGGTCCTCGGCGTCCTGCTCGACCCATCCGGGGCGTGGGGTGGACAGGCCGACCGGGGCGGAGCCGCTCCCCAGCACGGTCCCGTCGGCGCTCACCAGGACCGCCTTGGAGTTGGTCGTGCCCTGGTCGATCGCGAGTACCGCCTGGACCATCCGCCCTCCAAGTTTCAACTGAACTCTTGACGCGACTCTAGCCGCGTGGCGACACTCATGACGACAGCTTATGCACTACTGAATATCTATTCACAACCAACACAAGAGCAGGAACAAAAGAACGCCGCCTTCGGCGGCGGGTGGAAGAGGAGACCGCGTGAAGCCGAGCAGACGCCGGGTGATCATCAATACCGATGCCAAGAACGAGGCAGACGACCAGTTCGCGATCGTGCACGGGCTGCTGTCGCCCACCTTCGACGTACGCGGCCTGATCCCCGCGCACTTCGGCACCCACCGGTCCGACCGGAGCATGGAGGAGTCCCGCGAGGAGATCGACCTGCTGCTGGACCTGCTCGACCTGACCGGCAAGATCCCGGTCGCGAACGGCGCCACCACCGGCATCCCGGACGAGCAGACCCCGCTCGACTCGCCCGGCGCCCGGCTGATCATCGAGGAGTCGAAGCTGGCGTCGAAGGGCGACCCGCTGTTCGTGTCGTTCCTCGGCCCGCTCACCGACATGGCGTCGGCGATCCTGCTCGAGCCCGACCTGGTGAACCGGGACGTGATCGTGGTCTGGATCGGCGGCCGCGGCTACAACGGTTACGCGGCCGACCACCGGATGGAGTTCAACCTGTCGAACGACATCCACGCCGCGAACGTCGTCTTCGGCTCCGGGATCACCGTCTGGCAGGTCACCAGCGACGTCTACACGAAGGTCTCGGTCAGCTACGCGGAGCTCGAGGAGAAGATCGGCGACGCCGGCCCGCTCGGCAAGTACCTGATCGACCAGCTGGTCGAGTGGAACGCGACGTACCACGGCGAGCCGATCGAGTCCCGCTCCCTCGGCGACTCGCCTGCCATCTCCCTGATGCTCTACCCGCACAGCGGCAACTTCCGGACCCGGCCGGCGCCGCGCTTCGGTATCGACGGCTGGTACCTGCCGGGCACCGACAACCCCATCCAGGTCTGCGAGCAGGTCGACGTCCGCTTCCTGC
This sequence comes from Kribbella sp. NPDC051586, assembly GCF_044453965.1. Lineage (NCBI taxonomy): Bacteria > Bacillati > Actinomycetota > Actinomycetes > Propionibacteriales > Kribbellaceae > Kribbella > Kribbella sp. NPDC051586. The sequence goes on from NZ_JBITDF010000001.1 coordinate 1,701,472, forward strand.
TGGAGGACATGTTCGCCAAAATCCGCCGTTTTGCCCGCCAAAGGAGCTCTTGATGAATACCTTCCCCACCCCACCACCCCGGTCGATGAGCACGTTCAGCCGCCGTGGTTTCCTCGGCCTCACGTCCGCCGCCGCGCTCGGCGCCGGTCTGTCCGCCTGCACCGGCGGTGGTACGTCGACGGGCGGGGGAGCCACTCAGGCGGCGTCGAACAATCTGCGCCTGTTCACCTACGAGGACGACTCGACGATCGGCCTGCTGAAGGCCCAGGTGAAGAAGTTCGACGAGCAGAACGGTACGACGACCACCGTCGACAGCCTGCCCGGATCGGGTGCGGCGGTGTACCCGGACAAGCTGCGGACCGAGCTGCTCGGTGGCAAGGGCCCGGACGTCTGGCGGATCTGGGGCGGCCAGATCGGCAGCCCGTTCGCGAAGGCCAAGCAGGCCCTGGACCTGAGCAAGTACTACGACAAGTACGGCTGGGACTCCAAGCTCAACACCACGGCGATCAGCGGTATGACGTTCGACGGCGTGAAGTCCGGTGTACCGTTCGTGCAGCTCGGACTGGGTGCCTGGTACAACAAGTCGCTGTTCGCCAAGGCCGGCGTGAGCGCGCCGCCGACGACGTACGCCGAGCTCGAGGCCGTGAACGACAAGCTGGTGGCTGTCGGGGTCACGCCGTGTGGACTGGGTGGCAAGTACGGCTGGGACATCATGCGGCTGTTCGAGTACCTGCTGGAGCACACCTCGGGACCGGAGCTGCACGACAAGCTGCTGACCGGCGGTGAGAGCTGGGACCGGCCCGAGGTGGTCGAGGCGTTCACGCTGTTCAAGAAGTGGCAGGACAAGAAGTGGCTGCCTCAGGGCGCACTCGCGCTTGACCCGTCCGATGTCGAGCCGTGGTACGTGCAGGGCAAGACGGCGTACACGATCGCCGGTCAGTGGACCGAGGCCGGCGCGATCCTGGCCGCGAAGAAGAGCCCCTCCGGGTTCGGCAACTTCGAGCTGCCGACGGACAAGTCGCCCGCGCGGCACTCGGGCTTCGTCGAGGGCTACATGGTCAACGCCAAGACCGGGAACGCCGACAAGGCGGCCGCGCTGATCGACTTCATCGTGCAGCCCGCGGCGCAGAAGGCGATGAACATCACCGCCTCGACGGTCAAGGGCGCTGAGCCGGACCCGAAGTCGCTGCCGCTGTCGGCCGAGTGGTCGACGAAGTACGGGAAGAACGGGTTCTACACGATCCAGGACCAGGCGTTCCCGAAGAAGCAGGCCGACCAGTACTTCAGCGTGCAGAGCGACCTGCTGCAAGGGAAGGTCGATCCGGAGGCGGCGTCGAAGAAGATGCAGGAGATCATCTCCGCCTGGGCGAAGAGCTAGCGGATGGCAACGACAGTCGCTCTGGCGAAGCCGAAGCGCGGCCGCTGGTCGCCCTGGTTGTTCGCCCTGCCCGCGCTCTTGGTGTACGTCGCGTTCCTGGTGTACCCGGCGGTGTCGTCACTGTGGTTCAGCCTGACCAACTGGGACGGACTGAGCGCGTCGTACAAGTTCGTCGGGCTGGACAACTACCTCAAGATGCCGCACGACCCGGTCGTGCTGACCGCGGTCCGGAACAACCTGATCTGGACCGTCGTCACCATCGCGGTGCCGACCGTCATCGGCCTGCTGCTGGCGATCGCGCTGAACGGCAAGGTGCACGGCAAGCCGATCCTGCGGCTGATCTTCTACACACCCGCGGTCCTGCCGCTGGTGTCCATCGCGAGCATCTGGGGCTGGCTGTACAACCCGCAGTACGGCGCGATCAACTCGTTCCTGCGCCTGATCGGGCTCGATGGGCTGGCCCAACCGTGGCTCGGGCAGGACTCGACCGCGTTGTGGGCCGTGATGGTGCCGGCGATCTGGTTGCGCACCGGCTTCCCGATGCTGCTCTACTTGGCCGCCCTGCAAGGGATTCCGAACGAGCTGTACGAGGCGGCGACCGTCGACGGCGCTACCAAGTGGCAGCAGTTCTGGCACGTGACGATGCCGAGCCTGCGGCCCGCGCACTACATCGTGATCGCCTTGTCGCTGATCGATTCGTTCAAGGTCTTCGACATGATCTACGCGATGACGTACGGCGGTCCTGGTACGTCGACGCAGGTGATGGGGACGTGGATGTACTTCAACGTCTTCCAGTACTACCAGGCCGGCTACGGCACGGCGATCGCCGTCGTGATCACCCTGGTGGCGATCGCCGTCGGCATCCCGTACGTCCGCTCGCAGACGAAGGAGGCGTCATGACCTCCATCGCCCCCGCCAGATTGGACCTCCCGACCGAGACGGCCGCCGTCGAACCGGTCAGTCCTGGGCAGAAGGGGCGCCGGGGTCTGGTGATGACGCTTGTCCTCGTCGTCGTCGCCCTCTTCTGGATCTCGCCGCTCGCCCTGCTCGTCATCACCGCCGTCCGCCCGCTCGCGGACTTCATCGGCAACGGTCCGTTGTCCTGGCCCGATCACTTCACCTGGAAGAACTTCTCCGACGCGTGGGGGATCGGCAACTTCGCCACGACGTACAAGAACAGCGCGATCCTGGCCGCGATCAAGGTGCCGCTCGGCGTGCTGGTCTCGGCGATGCTCGGGTTCGCGCTGGCCAAGCTGCGGATGCGGTTCCGCCGGACGGTGATGTTCTCGGTGTTCCTCGGGCTGACGATCCCGATCTACATCACGATCGTCCCGGTCTTCATCATGATGCGCTCGCTCGGCGCCACCGACAGCATCTTCGGGCTGATCGGGCCGTACCTGGCCTTCGGCATCCCGTTCGAGGTGCTGGTGCTGCAGTCGTTCTTCCGGCAGATCCCCGACGAGATCATCGAGGCCGCGAAGGTGGACGGCGCCGGCGACTGGCGGGTGTTCTTCACGATGATCCTGCCGCTGTCGGTGCCCGCCCTGGTGACGGTGGCGATCCTGGACGCGGTCGCGACCTGGAACGAGTTCCTGTTCGCGCTGATCCTGCTGAACTCCGACGCGCACAAGACGATCCCGGTCGGGCTGCTCAACTTCCAGGGACAGTTCGCCAACAACAACACCGGACTCGCGGCAGGCATCCTGATCGCAGTGGTCCCGATCCTCATCGCCTACACCCTGCTCCAGCGCTGGATCGTCGGCGGCCTGACCGCCGGCTCCCTCAAAGGATAGGAACAAAATATGACTGACATGCCGGTCTTCGGCGCGGGTATCTGGCACTTCGCCACCTACAAGGACCGCTACGCGACCGACGGGTACGGCGATCCCGTCGGCCTGCTCGAGCAGATCGACCGGGCCGGCGCCGTCGGCGACCTGTCCGTGGTCGACCTGAACTGGCCGTTCGCCGGGTACGACGGAACGCTGGCCGAGGTCAAGGACGCGCTGAAACGCAACAACCTCAAGGCGATCGCGATCACCCCGGAGATCTACACCCGCGACTTCGTCAAGGGCTCACTGACCAACCCGGACCCGGGCGTCCGCAAGCAGGCGATGGAGTTGTTGCACCAGGCAACCGAGCTGGCCAAGGAGCTGGGCTGCTCGTACGTGAAGCTGTGGCCGGGTCAGGACGGCTGGGACTACCCGTTCCAGGTCAACTACCACGACATCTGGAACCTCGCCCTCGACGGCCTGAAGGAGCTGGTGTCGGCGCACCCGGACATCAACTTCGTGATCGAGTACAAGCCGCGCGAGCCGCGGGTGAAGATCATCTTCCCGAACGTCGCCCGGACGCTGCTCGGGATCGAGAAGATCGGTCTGCCCAACCTGGGCATCCTGCTCGACTTCGGCCACTCGCTGTACGGGCTGGAGACGCCGGCCGACGCGGCGCAGCTGGCGATCGACTACGGCCGGCTGTTCGCGATCGATGTCAACGACAACCTTCGCGGCTGGGACGACGACATGGTCGTCGGCTCGGTGCACCTGGTCGAGACGTTCGAGTTCTTCCACACGCTGCGGAAGAACAACTGGGAGGGCGTCTGGCAGCTGGACCAGTTCCCGTTCCGCGAGGACAGCGTCCAGACCGCGAAGCAGGCGATCACCTTCCTGAAGGCGATCCACCACGCGCTCGACCTACTCGACGACGACGCGCTGGCGGCCGCCCAGGCGTCGCACGACGCGCTGGCCGCGCAGAAGCTGGTCCAGAAGGTCCTGCTGAGTTCGATGGCAGAGCTCGCATGACCCTGACCGCCGAACACACGACGATGCCGGTGCTCGGCCGGCTGCCGGCGCATGCCGGTCGTACCGAGCAGATCGCGCACATCGCCGAGGCGGCCAGGCAGATCCGGATCCAGGACCTCAAGCTGGTCCACTACGCCGGCGCCGGGCACATCGGCGGCGACTTCTCCGCGATCGACATCCTGGCCACGCTGTACGGCGCTGTGCTCGACATCTCGCCGGCCACGGTGAACCACGCCGAGCGGGACCGCTTCATCCTGAGCAAGGGCCATGTCGCCGGCGCGCTCTACACCACGCTCGCCACCTTCGGATTCCTGCCGGTCGAACAGCTCGCCACGTTCCTCAAGCCGCTGTCCGCGCTGAACGGTCACCCGAACCGGACCAAGGTGGCCGGCGTCGAGGCCAACACCGGTCCGCTCGGTCACGGTCTGCCGATCGCGGTCGGGCACGCTCTCTCGGCCAAGCTCGACGTCTCGATGCGTCGTACGTACGTGCTCGTCGGCGACGGCGAGTTGCAGGAGGGCTCGAACTGGGAGGCGATGATGGCGGCCTCGCAGTACCAGCTGGACCGGCTGACCCTGATCGTCGACCGGAACCGGCTGCAGCAGGGCGCGACCACCAAGGAGACCAACGACCTCGACCCGTTGCCGGAGAAGGCGGCCGCGTTCGGGTTCGCGGTCGTCGAGGTGAACGGGCACGACCACGGCGAACTGCTCGACGTGCTGTCCGCCGTACCGTTCCGGCCGGGCAAGCCGACCTTCGTGATCGCCCACACGCACAAGGGGCACCCGATCTCGTTCATGAGCAACAACGTCGCCTGGCACCACCGCGTCCCCGATGCCGCTGAGTACCAGCAGGCCCTGAAGGAGCTCTCATGACCGTCACCGACAGACCCTCGATCGCGGACCAGCCGCGGTACGACTGCCGGGACGCGTACGTCGAGACGCTGGCCCAGCTGGCCGAGGCCGATCACCGGATCGTTGGGGTGGTCAACGACTCGGTCGGCTCCAGCAAGCTGAACAGTTTCCGGAAGGCGTTCCCGGACCGGCTGATCAACGTCGGCATCGCCGAGCAGGACATGGTCGGCGTCGCGTCCGGGCTGGCCAACGGGGGCCGGATCCCGTTCGTCTCGGCGGCGTCCTGCTTCCTCACCGCTCGCGCGCTCGAGCAGATCAAGGCCGACGTCGCCTACTCGAACACCAACGTGAAGCTCTGCGGCATGAGCCCCGGCGTGGCGTACGGCGAACTCGGGCCGACGCACCATTCGGTCGAGGACATCGCCTGGCTGCGGGCGATCGACAACATGAAGATCATCGTCCCGGCGGATCCGATCGAGACCGCGGCCGCCCTGCGCTGGGCGGCGGCGTCGGAGGGCCCGGTGTTCATCCGGGTCAGCCGGATGAGCGTGCCGAAGGTGTACTCGGAGGACTACGAGTTCCAGCTCGGCAAGGCGATCACGGTCCGGGAGGGGAACGACGTCACGGTGATCAGCAACGGAACCGTGCTGTGGCGGGCGCTGGCCGCGGCCGAGCGACTGGCCGAGGAGGGGATCTCGGCCCGCGTGGTGTCGATGCCGACGGTGAAGCCGCTGGACACCGACGCCGTGGTCGCGGCTGCGCGGGAGACGGCCGGCATCGTGACCGCCGAGGAGGCCGTGTCCAGCGGCGGTCTCGGTGGCGCTGTCGCGGAGACCGTCGTCCAGCACCATCCGGCGCGGGTGACGATCCTGGGGTTCCCCGAGTTCGCGCCCACGGGGTCCGCCGGCTACCTCCTGGACCGGTACGGCCTGTCCCCCGAGGGCATCACCGACGCCGCCCGCAAGCTCGTCATGACAGGTAAGTGACCAGGTCTGCGATCGAGATCATTGCGAAGTCATGAGCGTCGGCGAACGCGCGCAGGTCCGCGCCAGTCATCAGCGTGCCGTCGTCGTTCATGAGTTCGCCGATCACACCGACCGGCGGCAGGCCGGCCAGGCGGACGAGCTCGACCGTGGCTTCGGTGTGACCGGGCCGCTGCCGGACTCCGCCGTCGACGGCGCGCAACGGCAGGATGTGACCGGGCCGGATCAGGTCCGCGGGCTGCGCCGCCGGGTCGGCCAGCACCCGGACGGTCCGCGCCCGGTCGGCCGCGGAGATGCCGGTGCCGACACCGGTCGCCGCGTCCACGGAGATCGTGTACGCCGTCCGCAGGCTGTCCTGGTTGTTCGGGACCATCAACGGGAGCTCGAGCCGATCCAGGAGCTCCGCCGCAGCGGGTGCGCAGACATATCCGCTGGTGTGACGGACGAGCAGCGCCATCAACTCGGGCGTGGCGAGGCTCGCGGCGAAGGTGAGGTCGCCCTCGTTCTCACGGTCCTCGTCGTCGACGACCACGACCGGCCGTCCGGCGGCGATCTCGGCGACGGCGCGTTCGATGGTGTCCAGGCTGGTGCCCGGGCTGGTGCCTGGACTGGTGATGGTGTTCACGGTCGTTGTCCTCTCGGCAGTGCTCCGACAGCACTCCGGGGCAACGACAAACCTCACGCCTCCTGTTTTCGCGCAGGAAACGTGAAGCTGCCACGTGCGTCTTCCCATCCGGACTTTAACCGTCGGTCCCGGAGTTCCACCGGGTCAACCGCTTCTTCTCGCGAAGTCACGGGTCGCGGACTGTCACCGCCGGCTCGGAATTTCACCGACCCCAGAGCACGTGTGTCTTTCATCCTCAGCTTAACGGCTAAGAGCACCCTTGGAGTGTCATGTCCATCTCATCCGTCTGGCGCTCGACCGAACTCACGCTGACCGGCGAGGAGTCCGGCACCGAGGTCTGGGTGGACTTCGAGCACGAGTCCGGCCGCCGCCTGCGGCGGCCGGCGTTCTGGGACGGTGGGCAGACCTGGCGGGTCCGTTTCGCCCCGCCGGAGGCGGGGCGCTGGCGCTGGACGAGCGGGTCCGCCGTCGGTGAGCTCGAGGTCTCGGCTGCGCCGGCGGACGAGGCCAACCCGTTCTACCGGCACGGGTTCTGGCGGATGTCGCCTGGCGGGCGCAGCCTGATTCACGCCGACGGGACGCCGGCGATACTGGTCGCCGACACCGCGTGGGCGCTTCCGTGGCGGGCCACGCCCGAGCAGGTCCGCGAGTACGCCGCCGACCGGCAGGCCAAGGGCTTCAACGCAGTACTGCTGATGTCGGTGCAACCGGACATGCGCGCGGTCGGCCCCCGCGACCGCTCCCAGGACGAGGGCTTCGGCGTCGGCTTCGAGGACCTGCCCGACGGCCACCTCAACCGGATGAACGTCGAGTACTTCCAGTACCTCGACAAGCTGCTCGACATCCTGGTCGACCACGGCCTCGTCCCGGTCCTGCAGCCGGTCTTCCAGGGCTTCGGCTGGAAAGGCCTGAACGTTGCGGGCACAGTCGTCCCGCCGGAGGAGTACGCGACGTACTGCCGCTATCTCGTCGCACGGTACGGCGCTCAGCCGGCCATCTACCTCGTCGGCGGGGACGGCTCCGGAGACGAGCCGCAGACCGCGGTCGGAGGTGCCGAGGTACACGCGGCCGACTGCTACGCGCAGCCGACGGGCATCCACTACCGTCCGCACATCCGGGCGCACGCTCACCAGGACGCCGACTGGCTGGACTTCCAGTGGTGCCAGACCGGGCACACCGGCGAGCACGTTCCCGACCGGGTCGCCGACATGTGGCGGAACGAGCCGGTGAAGGCAGTCGCGAACGGCGAGCCGACGTACGAGCACACCGGCCGGACCGGCGTCGCTGAAGGCTGGTGGCAGGGTCACGAGGCGTGGAGCAACCTGTGCGCGGGCGGGACGATGGGCGTCGTCTACGGCGCGGGCAGTCTGTGGCAGTGGCGGCTGCATCCGGAGGAGCCGGGGCACTCCGAGTTCTTCCTGGCTCCCAGCGCGGGCTGGCACGAGGCGATCGGCTTCGAGGGGTCGACGTACGTCGGCATGCTCGGGAAGATCCTGGCGGGCCTGCCGACCGCCGACATGGTGCCGGACTGGACCCGGGTGATCTCCGGGCGGGCGCTGAGCGGCGCGGACGGGATGCTGATCGTGTACCGCGAGCACGGCGGACCGGTGATGGTCTTCGACGACACCGTCCCGTTGGCGTACACGATCGTGGATCCCCGCGACGGCTCGATCGTCGCAACCGGCAAGCGGGACGCATGGAACGCCCCGATCCCCGACCCCGGTGGAGCGCCACGCGTCTACCTCTGTCTCGGCCGTGCCTGACCTATAGTCCGTATTCCTGAACGTTGCGAGGGGGTCGAGGTGAACGCGAACCGCGCGGTGCGCCAGCCGGGGCTGGACGAGCTGCGGCTGCTCGCGAAGGTGGCGCGGATGTACCACGAGAAGGGCATCCGCCAGCCGCAGATCGCCGCCGAGCTGAACCTGTCCCAGGCGCGGGTGTCCCGGATGCTCAAGCAGGCCGTCGAGGTCGGCATCGTGCACACCGTGGTGACCATGCCGAGCGGCGTCCACAGCGACCTCGAGGACGAGCTGCAGGGCCGGTACGGGTTGCGCGACGCGGTGGTCGTCGACACGCTCGGAGTGGGGGACGACGTACTCCCGGCGCTCGGATCCGGCGCGGCGGCGTACCTCGACATGACGCTCACCGGTGGGCACGTGGTCGGGATCTCGTCGTGGAGCGAGACGCTGATCAGCGCGGTCGACCGGATGCCGCGCAAGAGCGTGCCGGTGGTGGACAAGGTGGTCCAGATCGTCGGCGGCCTGGGGGACGCCGCCGTGCAGATGCAGGCCACCCGGCTGACCGCGCGGTTCGCCGAGCTGACCGGCGGGATGCCGGTCTACCTGCCCGCTCCCGGTCTGGTCGGGACGCCCAGCGTGCGGCGGGCGATGATGAACGACGTGTCGGTTCGCGACGTTCTGGGCACGTGGGGACAACTCACCGACGCCCTGGTCGGGATCGGCAGCCTCGAGCCTTCGCCGCTGCTGCAGCGCAGTGGGAACGCGGTCGCGGAGGCCGACCAGGACGAGCTACGCCGGCTCGGCGCCGTCGGGGACGTGTGTTTCCGGTTCTTCGACGAAGAGGGAAAGCTTGTGCGCTCGACGTTCGACCAGCGGGTCATCGGGGTGACCGCGAAGGAACTGCTGGCGGTGCCGCGCCGGATCGGCGTCGCCGGCGGCGACCGCAAGTACTCCGCGATCCGCGCCGCGATGCTCGGCGGCTGGGTCAACATCCTCATCACCGACCTCGCGATGGCCCATCGCCTTCTCGATGGAGCCTGACGAGCAGCGGGAGGTCTACGCGACCATCGACCTGGCGTTGCGGGTCGGTGAGGTGCTGCTATCCAGCGGCGCGGGGACGGCGGACGCGACCGCGACGATCCTCGGGGTGACGGCGGCGGGCGGGCTGCGCGGGTGCGAGGTGGACATCACGTTCACCTCGATGGCGGTCTCGTACCAGGCCGCGCCGGACGTCGCGCCCGAGACGCACATCCGGCTGGTCCGCTACCGGTCCCAGGACTTCTCCCGGCTGACCGACGTGGACAGCCTGGTACGCCGGTTCGCCCGCGGCGACGTGACCCGCGAGGACGCCTCGCGTGAGCTGGCCCGGCTGACGTCGGCGGGTCCGCCGTACCCGCGGTGGAGCGCCGTACTCGCCTGGGGTGTGATGGCCGGCGGCGCGACGCTGCTGCTCGGCGGCGGCTGGCTGATCACGATGGTGGCGGTGCTGACCGCGATCGTGATCGACGTGAGCAACCGCTGGTTCAACCGGCAGCGGCTGCCCGCGTTCTACCAGCAGGTCGCCGGCGCCTTCGTCGCGACCGCGGTCGCGCTGATCCTGTACGCCGTGCACGCACCGGTGAAGCCGTCCCTGGTCGTTGCCGCCGGCATCATCATGCTGCTGGCCGGGATCGCCCTCACCGGTGCCGTCCAGGACGCGATCACCGGGTACTACGTGACCGCGGCGGCCCGGAGTCTCGAAGCGATGCTGCTCACCGGCGGGATCATCGCGGGGGTCTCGCTCGGGCTCGCGCTGGGACTGAAGTTCGGGCTGCACGTCGGCATCGAGGCCGAGACGATCCAGCTCGGGAATCTGCCGGTCATGGTCTTGTCGGGTGCGGTGATGGCGGTCGCGTTCGCCTACGCGACGTACGCACCTCTCCGCGCTCTACTGCCGGTCGCGGTGATGGGCGCGCTGGGCTCGCTGGTCTTCACGTTGATGATCCGCGCGTCGTTCGGGCCGGCCTGGGCCACCGCCGCGGCGGCGTGCGTCGTCGGGCTGGGCAGCTACTCCGTCGGGCGTCGCGTCGGCGTACCGCCCCTGGTTGTGGTCGTCGCCGGCTCGATCCCGCTGCTGCCGGGACTCACGATCTACAAGGGCCTCTACGAGCTGATGGGCCTCGGCAACCTGATCGGCATCGTCAGCCTCGGTACCGCGGTCGCCATCGGCGTCGCACTTGCCTCCGGCCTGATCCTCGGCGAGTACCTCGCCCAACCGATCCGCCGCGAAGCCCGCCGCCTCGAAGACCGGCTCGCGGGCCCCCGCCTGGTAGGCCCGCGCCGCCCCGTGCGCCGGCGAACGACCCGACCGCGCCGCCGACGCCGTACCGGAACCTAGATGTCCTTGCTGGTCATCGACTTTCTCCTTGGTGGGAAGGGCGTTGGTGGTTCCGATGGTGGCCTTCCGGTGGATTGGCCAACAATCTTTTGACGGATCCGTCAACGATGAGCCGACTGGTCGTTAGCGTGTTGTGTCGAGGGAGGAGTCATGGCGCAGCCGCAGGTCGTGTTGGTCCAGTCGCCGCAGCAGTCGGTGTTCCTGGCGCTGCGCGAAGCCCTCGGCCACCGCGGCCCGTACTCGTCCCGCCACGTCCTGCAACCGCTGCGGCGGATCGTCGCGCGAGCTGAGTACGAGCCACTGCTGCGACCGCTCCGGCCGGGACAGAACGGTGGCGTTCCCGATGTGGTGGTCCCGCTCATCCCGCCGTCGGACGTGTCCGTGCCGGACCAGGTGGCGGCCATGCGCGAGTACTCGCCACAGCTGTTCCTCGACGAGATCGAGACGCTCGGCGGCGACTCGGCGGTCTGGCGGACGGCAGCCCGGGATCCCGAGAACTGGCTCCGCGCCTATGCCGAGTTGAGCGACCTGTGCTGGCGAGCTCTCGAACCCCGGTGGCGACTGCTCCGGCCGGCCTTCGACGCCGAGGCCGAACGTGTCGGTATGGCCGCCGTCCGCGATCGCCTGCCCGATGCCCTGAACACGATCAGCTCACGGCTGACCTTCACCGACGACAGCTTCTGTATCGACGGCAGCCAGTTGATCCCGTACGCCGGACGCCGGCTGGCCCTGGTACCGAGCATCGGCGCCCCGGACCAACTGTTCGTCAACGGGATGGAGCCGGACGTCATCTCGATCGCCTACCCGCTCCGGGGGTTCCCCGATGTGAGTCCGGTCCGATCGGTCGAGGATCCGCTCGACGTCGTGCTCGGCGGACCGCGTGCACGGGTGCTGCGGATGTTGGGCTGCGCGCTGACCGTCGGCGCGATCGCCGCCGAGTTGGGCGTCACGCCGGCAGCCGCCTCACGCCACTGCGACGTACTGACCCGCGCCGGGCTGATCACCCGTGACCGCCATGGTCGCCAAGTCCTCGTCAGTCGTACCTCCCGGGGCAACAATCTCCTGGACGTGCTCTGACCCGTCTGTGGTTTACTGCCGATTGGTGCGATTCCACGGTGTGACGGTTGGACGTGAGTCCAGGCCCGTCGGCTCTGCCGGGAGGCGGAGTGACCCGGTGTGACCGGGGCCACGCGGTGATACCCCGCTTCAGCTCGGACTCAATGTCCCTGGCCATGAACGAATGGCGGAGAGCGAAGCATGTTCACAGGACGAATCGAGAATGTAGGCACCGTCGCCGAGGTTTCCGGCGACCTGTTGCTGGTCAGGTCGGACGTCGTGGTGGCGCCGGGTGGCGCGGTCTGCCTCGACGGGATCAGATTCACCGCGGAGTCGGGTCCGCCCGGGGAGATCAGGGTCGTCGTGACGGACGAGACCCGCCGCCGTACGACGTTCGACCGGGTCACCGGCGGTACGACGCTGCACGTCGAACTGCCGGTTGCGATCGGGGACCGGATCGACGGGCATCTGGTCCAGGGGCATGTCGAGGCTGTCGGCAAGGTGCTGCGCGTCGACGTGGAACCGGCCGGTCATCGGGTCTGGATCAAGCCGCCGGAGCGACTCCTTGCCCGGTTGGTGGCGAAGACGTCGGTTGCGATCGATGGTGTGAGCATCACGGTCGCGGAAGTGCTGAAGGACCGGTTCTCGGTCGTACTGGTGCCGACCACACTGGCGAAGACCAAGCTCGGCACGCTGGTCGCCGGCGATCGGGTCAACCTCGAGAGCGATCTGCTCGTCCGGATGGCGCGTGAGGGACACGGGCCGGAGTTGCAGCGAGCGGTCGCACAGCTGCCGTGGGCGGGTCAGCTCAGCGGCGAGGCCGGCGTACAGAAGGTGGTTGCGCAGATCGCGGCCGGTGGCGGGGTGGTCGTCTGGGATCCGACGGCTGAGGGCGAAGGCGACGTGGTCTTCGCGGGTGAGCGGTTCCGGCCGGAGGCGATGAGATTCCTGCTCACACAGGCTTGTGGGCACACGACGGTCCCGTGCGCGGCCGACGTACTGGAGCGGTTGGAGATCGGACCGATCCCCGGCGGTGGTGACCGGCAGGGTACGGCGATGCACGTTCCGGTCGATCTCGCGTCGTCGGACGGGACCGGGGTGTCGGCGGCCGATCGGGCGGCGACGATTCGCCGGCTGGCGTCGGCGGACGCCGTACCGGAGGACTTCCTGCGACCTGGGCATGTGTTCCCGCTGGCCGCGCGGCCTGGGTTGCTCGACGAGCGTCAAGGGCACACCGAGGCGACGGTCGCGTTGTGCGTTGCGGCGGGGTTGGCGCCGGTCGGCGTGTGTTGCGAAGTGATGCGAGCCGACGGGGTGATGGCGGGCGCGGCCGACCTCGAGCAGTTCGCGCTGCGGTGGGAGTTGCCGATGGTCGACATCCACGATCTGGAGCGCTGGCTGTGAGCCTGTACGACAACCCTCAGTTCCTGGAGGGCTACCGGCAACTGCGCCGCACCGGCCAGGGCATCAACGATGCCCTGGAGATCCCCGCGATGGACGCCGTGCTCGCAGCTCTGCCGATTGCAGGTGCTCGGGTGGTCGATCTGGGGTGTGGCGAAGGCGGGCTGGCCGTTCGGCTGGCGGCCGCGGGAGCTGCTGAGGTGCTTGCTGTCGACGCCTCGGAGCAGATGCTTGCGGCCGCGGTCCGGCATCCCCGCGTTCGGTACGAGCGCGCAGATGTCGCCGCCTTCGACCTGCCGCACGGCTCCGCGGACCTCGTCGTGAGCAGCATGGCGCTGCACTACGTCGAGGACTTCGTTGCGCTGGTCGCGCGGGTCGCGGGATGGCTCGCGTCGGGTGGAGCATTCGTGTTCTCGGTGGAGCATCCGATGATGACGGCGCCGGTGGTCGCTGCTGACTGTCTGGTCGACAACTACGCGGATGAGGGGCGGCGGGAGCGGACCTGGTTCGTCGCCGGGGTGGTGAAGTATCACCGCACGATCGGCTCGATCGTCGCCACCCTCCGCCGTCACGGCTTCCGCCTGGAATCCCTGGACGAACCGCTCCCAACTTCGGACCAGGTAGCGACCTGCCCCCATCTCGCCATCCACCGTCGCCGCCCGCCGATCCTCTTGATCTCGGCGCGCACTTGACGGACTTTTATCCGACTGGGTAACTTTTACTCATGCGGATAAACCAGAGCACGGACCGCGCCCGGAGTACGGCGGCTCGCCGCGACCAGATCGTCGCGGCGACGATCTCCGTGCTCGCGAAGCGCGGGTACGCGGCGACCTCGTACGACGCGATCTGCGAGGTCGCCGGGCTGAGCAGCAAGCGGCTGATCTCGTACCACTTCAGCACCAAGGACGAGCTGCTGGCGGAGGTCCTCCGCCGGGTGACCACCGACGCGGCGGAGGCGATGCGGCCGGCGATCGAGGCTGCCGACGAGCTGCCGGGAAAGCTCGCCGCGTACATCCGGTCGAACGTCGAGTTCATCGCGGCCCGGCCGGACCATGTCCGCGCGGTCCAGCAGATCGTCTTCGGTGGCGCCCAGGTGCCGTCCGAGGAGGCCGACAGCGCGGTTACCCGCCTGGTCGCGCTGTTCGAGGCGGGCCGGCAGGCCGGCGTGTTCCGGCGCTTCGACTGCCTGCTGATGGCGGTCACGCTGCGCGCCGCCATCGACGCCGTGGCCGGCCGCCTGGTCGGCGGGGCCGATCCTGCGGGCTGTGCGCGGGAGCTGATCGAGACGTTCGACCGAGCGACCCGAGTGGAGCGGTGATGACAGTGACGACGGAAGCCAAGCCCAAGGCGCGCTGGGGAGCAGTGCTGGCGCCGGTCCTGATCGACCTGGTCGTGCCGCTGCTGATCTTCTACGGCCTGCGCCAGTCCGGTGTCGGCGTCGTCGGCGCGACCCTGGCCGGATCGGTGATCCCGGTCGTGCGGACGGCGTACTCGATCGTCCGCGGCCGGACGATCGACTGGATGGCCGTGTTCATGATCGTCGCGCTCGCGGTCGGCACGATCGCGTCGCTGGCGGTGCACAGCCCGCGGATGCTGCTCGCCAAGGACGGCGTGATCACCGCGCTGTGTGGCCTGTGGATGCTCGGAACCGTTGCCCTCGGCAAACCTCTGCTGCTGGCCGTCGGCCGCGGCATCGCGGAAGCCAAGCGGGGCAAGGGCGGCGGCGAGGTCTGGGTGAGCCGCTGGGACCACGAGCCGCGGTTCCGGCAAGGCATCCGCCTGATCACGGTCGTCTGGGGTGTCGGTCTCGTCTTCGACGCGGTCGTCCGAGTCGTGATCGCGTACGCGCTGCCGCTCGACGCGGTCCCCGGCGTGACGACGATCCAGTGGATCGTGCTGTTCGCCCTGCTGTACGGGTTCATGATGATCTACTCGCGCAAGAACGATCTGCTCGCATGAACGACGTAGTGGTCGTCGGCGCGGGGCCTACCGGGCTCCTGCTGGCGGCGGAGTTGGTCCTCGCCGGAGCGAACGTCGTGCTTGTGGACAAGGCCGCCGAGCGGCCAGGACAGTCGAAGGCATTGACGCTGCAGCCGCGGTCCGTCGAGATCCTGCACTCCCGCGGTCTCCTCGGATCGCTGATCACCGAGGCTCCACGGTTGCCGGCCGGGCATTTCGCCGGTCTGCCGGTCCCGCTCGACTACACCGCGCTCGACACCAGATTCCCTTACCAGCTGGGGATCCCGCAGCGACGGATCGAGCACCTGCTCGAGGACCACTTGGTTGTGCAGGGCATCGTCGTACGCCGTGGTCTCGAGCTGACCGGCCTCCGGCAGGACCCGGCCGGCGTCGAGGCGTCGTTCATGGACGGTACGGCGATCCGGGCGGGGTGGATCGTCGGGTGCGACGGGGCGCGGAGCGCGGTGCGGAAGCTGGCCGGGATCGACTTCCCCGGACGCGACGGCCGGTTCAGCGCGGTGGTTGCCGATGTCGTCATGTCCGGTGTCGAGCCGGGCTGGGAGTTGCCGTCGCTGGTGCCGCGGGACGGGGCGGTGATGACGGTGGTGCCGCTGGAGAACGGCGTACACCGTGCGCTGTTCACGGGCCCGGAGCAACAAAACCTGCCGAAGGATCAGCCGGTCACCCCCGAGGAGGTCGCCGCCGCGCTGCGGGCTTGGTACGGCGAGGACGTCGTACTGCGTGAACTCCGGTACGGATCGCGCTTCACCGACGCGTCCCGGCAGGCCGACCGGTACCGTGCCGGCCGAGTCTTCGTGGCAGGCGATGCGGCGCACATTCACTCGCCGACGGGTGGTCAGGGGATGAACCTCGGGCTGCAGGACGCGTTCAACCTCGGGTGGAAGCTCGGCGCGGTCGTGCGGGGCGACGCCGGCGATGCCCTGCTGGACAGCTACCACGACGAACGGCACCCGGCCGGGAGTGCCGTACTCGCGAACACGCGGGCGCAAGGTGTGCTGATGGTGCCGGACGAGGATGTCGCGTGTCTGCGCGAGACGTTCGTCGACCTGCTCGGCGTACCGGAGGCGAATCGGCGGCTGGCCGGCGTGATCTCGGGGATCGGGCTTGCGTATGCAGGCGGGGAGCATCCGTTGGTGGGGCGGCGGATGCCGGATCTGACGCTGGCGGACGGTGCGACGGTGTCTGAGCGCCTTCGTGATGGGCGGTTCGTGCTGTTCGAGGGTGGAGATCTTCCGGCGGCGCGGATTCTGGTCCGGCCGGACGGGTATGTGCGGTGGGCAACCGATGACCCGGCGGCCGAAGTACCGGAGTTTCTGCGTGTTTCGGACCTTCGAGTGACCATGGCGTCGACAAGCCGTTAGAGTTACTGACTGGAAACATCGGCGGAACGCCAGACGGGGCCGACGAGGAGGATCGACGTGGCACTGGGTAGGACGTCCCCGCGGGATCTCCCGCTGTTCGCGGACCTGTCCGGACGGGACATCAGGGACATCTTCCGGGCCGGCGAGGAAGTGTCGGTGCCGGCCGGCTGGTCGCTGATCCTGGAGCAGACGCCGCCGGACGCGGCGTACCTGATCCTCAGCGGCACCGCGGCGGTCCGGGAGAAGGGCCAGGAGATCGCCGTACTCGGCCCGGGTGACATCGCCGGCGAGGTCGCGGTCCGGAAGAACACGTTGCGGACGGCAACCGTCACGGCGAAGTCGCGGCTGCAGCTGCTGCACTTCACCCGGGAGAAGTTCGACGACCTGACCCGTCGGCTGCCCGCCTTCCGCGACGCCATCGACGCCACCATCGCCGAGCGCCGCGGTGGCCACTGACCACGGTGCGCCGGATCTGTCCGGGCTGACCCGGGAGTTCGAGCGGACGTTGCTGGGCGGGGAGCGCAAGTTCACCCGGGTGCAGGTGTCGGAGCGGGCCGGGATCTCGATCCAGCGGGCCGAGCGGATGTGGCATGCGCTCGGGTTCGCGACCGTCCCGGACGACGAGGTGGCGTTCACCGACGACGACGTCGAGGCGCTGCGGCTGGTCGCGGCGCTCGAGGACGACCAGTTCATCGAGCCAGAGATGGAGTCGTCGCTGGCGCGCAAGCTCGGGCAGACGCAGTCGCGGCTGGCGTCGTGGCAGTCGGCGATGTTCCTGGACTTCCTCGGCGGGTCGAAGCTGTCGGCCGACGAGGCGATCGAGGTCGCGGGACTGCTGCTGCCGGCGATGGAGCGGTTGCAGACCTACGTCTGGCGCCGGCACCTCGCTGCGGCGGCCGGGCGAGCAGTGGCCGGGTCCGACGAACTGGCGCGGGGAGTGCGGGCGGTCGGGTTCGCGGACATCGTCAGCTACACGCGCTTGACCCGCCGGCTGTCCGAGGCCGAGCTCGGGGAGCTGATCGAGCGGTTCGAGGGCATGGCCGCCGACGTGGTCGCGCTCAACGGCGGTCGGGTGATCAAGTCGATGGGTGACGAGGTCCTGTTCGTCGCCGACACCGCCGCGCAAGGCGCCGCGGTCGCGCTGGCGCTCCAGGACACTGTGAACGCGGACGAGGAGCTGCCGGAACTGCGCATCGGGCTCGCGTACGGCACGATCCTGATTCGCCTCGGCGACGTGTACGGCGAAGTCGTGAACCTGGCCGCCCGCCTCACCACCGAGTGCAAACCCGGCCGCGTGCTGGCCGACCGCGAACTGGCCGCGGCCCTGGACGGCCACCCGGCGTACGACCTCCATCGCCTCCGCCGGGTCTCGGTCCGCGGTTACCGCCACCTGGTCCCCTACGCCATCCAACGAGCAACCACCCCATAAAGCCACACCCGCCCTCCGCTTCGCGGAACTGCTGGTTGGGGAAGATCTTGTACCCGAATCGGGAGATAATCCTCCCCAACCCGGCGGTGCTCACCACGGCATGACATACGGTTTGGTATGTGCAGGAGATCAGGACACCGGCTGACCTTTCGCTGGTGAGCGGGGGCGACCCGGTCGTCGAGTGGGCCGCGCAGGGGTTCGCCGGTGGGGTGCGGGCGTGGTGCTCGGGGGATGCGGTCGCCGTCGCGTCGCCGGACGTGTCCAAGCACGATCGGCTCGCGGTGACCGGTCCGGTGGAGGACGCGGCGCCGCTGGTGCGAGACGTACTGTGCGAGGTGGGTCCGACGTACCGGCCGTTCGGGGACGAGGAGCTGGTACGAGGGCTGTCGGAGCGCGTGCCGGGGTTGGTGTTCTCGGCCTCGTTCGGGTGGATGGATGCGGCTGAGGTGCCGGACGTCACCACGACGGCGGCCTGGCTCGACGGGGACGCCGGCGTGGAGGCATTGCTGGTCGAGGCATCGCCCAAGTCGTACGCGTGGCCCGGGCATCCCGGCGTACGGCGGTGGGCCGCGCTGCGCGGGGATCGCGGTGAGCTGCTGAGTATCGCGGCGGATGCGTGGAGTTCGCCGGAGGTCGGGTTCCTGGCGGGGGTGGCGACGCATTTTGTTGCTCGCGGCAAGGGATTGTCGCGGCAGGTGTGCGGGTTTGTGACGGCTGAGCTGGTCAAGCGCCACGGACGGGTCGCGTTGATGGTCGACGGCGACAACGCGGCGGCGATCGCGGTCTATCGGCGACTCGGCTACACGTACCGCCGAGTCGCCGCTGCGGGCATGCGCTAGCGCGTCGGGTGGACGGTGGGGCTGGGGCCGGATGGCTTGGCACTCGGCTTCACGGTCGGCTTCTGCGTCGGCTTTTGCGTTGGGGTCTGGGTCGGTGTCGGAGTGGGTGTCGGGGCCGCGGTCGGCGGCGGGGTGGTGCGGGTCGCCGGGGCCGGCGGCGGGACGAACGGGGCCTTGGTGGTGTCCTTGCAGTTGTCCGGGCCGGCATCGCCGTTCTCGTCCGGGACGACGACGGCCTGCGGGAACTGGTTGCTGGTCGTGTCGCGGGACGACTGCTGGCCGTAGTTCGTCGCGCAGTCCTGCTGTTCCAGGCTGATCGGGTTCCCGTCCTGGTCGTACAGCCGGACCGGCACCTGCTTGCCCTGGGCATCGAACGGGTAGATGTTGGTGATCGGGTTCCCGTTCAGCATCAGGCCGTTCGACGGCGGGTCGTAACGCGAGGAATTGCCCCGGTAGTCGTTGTAGTTGTTGAGGAACCCGAACGACGCACCGGCGTACGCAGCGGCCAGGAACGACGGGACCACGATCGCCGCGACGATGTTGAGCGGTACGACGTACCACAGCCAGCGCCGGTCCTGCTGAGTCTTCCGGCCGATCCAGATCGACACCGCGGCGCCCGCGATCGCGCCGACCACGGTCACCGACGCGGCTCCGAACAGCGCGAAGAATCCGCCCGCGCCGATCACGCCGCGGATCACCCACCAGACCGGCTGGCCGATCGTCACCAGCTCCTGCCGGATGTTCGGCGGGATCTGGTCGATCCACCCGCGGATCGCGGTTGCGCCGCGTGCGCCGCGTGGGGTGTCCATCACGATCCGCGGGTCGTGGCCGCGCAGTGCCTGTACGCCGAGGAACGACGCGAAGAAGAGGATCCCCAACCCGAGCAGCCCGAAGAACGCGGTCTCGTCCTGCGACCACGCGAAGATGCCGACGGCAATGAAGAACGGGCCGACCGTCGCCGAGATCAGACCCCAGCGCAGGGCCTTCCAGCCGGCGTCCAGACCGTCCTTGCTGACGGGTGCGGTGCGCGCGGGGTAGCCGGCCGCCGTCCGCAGCTCGTCGGCGTACTGCGCCGGCGTACCGAGTCGTTGCTGCAGATCCGCGAAGGTCGGCTGTGCTCCGAGCTCGGCCGCCACCTCGGTCAGGTGGCCGCTGACGTCCTGGAGCACGTCCTCCAGCTCACCGGGCGGCAGGTCGTTGAGCTGGGCCCGCACCTGGGCCAGGTAGAGCGCGACCGCTCCGGTCAGGGTGCTGTTCACGCGGCCTCCTTCTCCAGCAGCAGCACCGACATGGTGTCGGCGAAATGGGTCCAGGTCTTGGTCGACTGGGCGAGCAGGTCGCGGCCGGTCTTGTTCAGCCCGTAGTACTTCCGGTGCGGGCCTTCCTCGCTCGGCTGCACGTACGACGTCAGCGCTCCGGCCGCGAACAGCCGGCGCAGCGTCCCGTACACAGACGCGTCCGCCACGTCCTCCAGACCGGCCGCGCGCAGTCGGCGCAGTACGTCGTACCCGTAGCCGTCGGCGTCCCGCAGTACGGCGAGCACCGCGAGATCCAGTACGCCCTTGAGTAGCTGGCTCGTATCCATCAAGTCTCCTCGAGCAGGTGTTCCGCGGAGAACAGTACTACACACTGCGGAGTACTGCGGTAACCAGTGTGGGGTTCCGCAATCTCGATCAAGTCGGCGGCGGGCGGATGGGGGCAGAGTGGTGGGCATGGCGGATGTGTTCGAGGAGTTCGTGGCGGTGGTCGCGGCCGGGATGGCTGCGCCCTGCGAGTCGGTGCACGGGGCCGGGCTCGCGGAGCGCGTGCATCTGTCCCGGTTCCACTTCGACCGCGTGATCGGGGCGGTGGCCGGGGAGTCGCCGTTCGCGTTCCGGCGGCGGGTGCTACTGGAGCGGGCGGCGTACCGGCTGCTGACCGAGGCGGTCGCCGTACTCGAGGTTGCTGTTGAGGCCGGGTACGGGTCGCACGAGGCGTTCACCCGCGCGTTCGCCAGGTCGTACGGGATGTCGCCACGCGAGTGGCGTCGGGAAGCGTCGCGGGTGTTCTTCCTGTCGGCGCCGAGTGGAGTGCATTTCCAGCCGCCGGCCGGACTACGGCTGCCGGCCCGCAGAAAGGTGAGAGGGATGGACGTACTGGTCAGAATGGTCGAGCACCACGTCTGGTTGACGGGCGAGCTGATCGAACGCGGCGGTCGCCTGGACGCCGCCACCCTGGACCGCCCGATCGAGCTGTCGGTCGAAGGAATCGACGACGACATCTCGATCCGGTACCTGCTGGACCGCCTGGTCTGGCAGGAGGAGATGTGGTTGGCCTCCGTCGAGGACCGCCCGTTCGAGGTCCCCGAGTGCGGCCGCGAGGTCACCACCCCGATCTCCGAACTCCGCACCCGCCACGCCGACGCCGGCTCCCGCTTCGTCGCCCTGGTCAACCAACTCAACGAGGACGGCCGCTTCGACGAGAGCTTCGTCGACACCACCTGCGAACCACCCCGCGTCTTCACCTATGGCGGCATGGTCGCCCACGTCCTGACCTTCGCCGCCCACCGCCGCGCCCTCCTCCTAGGCGCCTTCTACACCGCCGGCATCACCGACCTCTCCTCCGGCGACCCGATGCACTTCGTAGCCGAAGGCAACTAATCCGCCGAGTCGTGAAGAATGGCTGCGATCGCGAGCCGTTTCTCACGACTCGGCGATCGGGGCAGGGACCAAACGCCACGAGTCGGCGGAGTGATCAGGCGGCGAGGCGGGGGTTGTGGCGGCGGGCGTGGAGGTCCTGGGAGATGCGGGCGACGACGGTGCCGGGGATATGGAGAAGGTCGTACGCCGTGACGATGCGGACGAGCCAGCCTGCGCGTTCGAGGTTCTCACGGCGGCGGATGTCCTGGCGCCATTGACGGGCATCCCCGAGATGGTGCTGACCGTCGTACTCGATCGCGAACTTGAGCTCGGGGTAGCTCAGATCCGGCTGCGCCAGCCAGCCGCCCCCGGAGTCACTGACGACCTGACCGACCCGCGGCTCGGGGAGCCCGTTGAGGACGAGCAGGAGCCGCAGCCGGGATTCCATCGGAGAGTCGACGCCCGACCGGACGAGCGCAGCGGCTTCGCGAGCGAGCCGGATGCCCCGGACGCCGATCGTCGCGGCCGTCAGCTCGACGAGATGCTCCGGCTTCACCTCGGTACGCCGTACCAGGGAATCGCCCGCCGCGACCAGGTCGACGAGGTCGCAGTACGGGGCCAGGTCGAGGAACGTGCGCTCGGGCGGAGTCACCGGCAGCCCATCCCGGAGTACCTGCTCGAGGTTCTGTACTTCGTGAACGCGCAGGCCATTCACCCGCGGCAGACTGACGTGCGGATCGCGCTCGACCGTCAGATGTACGACATCGTCGGCGCGGTCGTTGGCGGACCACAGGCTCAAAGCCGTCTGGTGGCTGACGACCGCCCCGGGCGTCAGCAACAACGCGGCCTCAGCCTGCACGCGCGGCGTGACCGCAACGTGCGCGTCGACGTACACCGACCCCAACACACGCCGGTAACGCACGCCACGCAGCACACCCCGAGACACCCCCGCGGCCCGTGCCTGCGCTGCCGTCAACACCCCACCATTCTCCCAATTTCCCCCACGACCTGCCGCCCGTTATCCACACCCCCGCCGAGTCGTGGCGAATGGTTCCGGCCCCGGGCCGCGAGTCGTGGATCGAGGCAGATTTTGCGAGCCGATATCCACGACTGGACGGGAGCCGGCCGAGCCGATCTCCACGAGTCGGCGAAGGGGCGGCGGGGGGTCAGTTCTTTGGGTCGTGGAGGTTGGGGCGTTGGGTGGGGGTGGTGATGTCTACGTCGATGGGGTGGATCTGGGTGGGGGCGAGGAGTTTGCCGGAGGTGACCGGGATGTTGAGTTTGCTGCCGGCCAGGTCGATGTCGATGGTGGCGCCGGTGTCGTTGGGGGAGGTCCACTCGGTGTCGGAGAGGGTGACGGCCAGGCCCAGGACGCGGCCCTTCGGGATGACCTGGTCCTGGGCGCGGAGGGGGACGTTCACCGTCGTCCACTTGCCGGGGGTCAGGGGAGTCGGGGTCGTGAGCGATTTGCTGTGGGCGGCGTCGATCCAGCCACGGCTGACGATGCCGTGGTCGCTCTGGGTGGTGAGCTTGTCGACGGTGAAGTAGCAACTGTCGTCGTAGTCGGTGCTCGAACCCTCACAGGTGCTGTCGTCGGTGGTACGGATCCCGGAGTACCGCTCCGCGTCGCCGTACTCGATCAGGCGGGCGGTGATCGGCGTCGTCGACGAGTCCGACTTCACCCGGAGCGTGACCGAGGGTGTGCCGCTGATCCGCATCGGGGCGGTGAGCGGCGCGGACAGGAACATCTGCCGCCCGGCGATGACCTCCGACGGGTCCGCGACGATGTCGTCCTCGGTCAGGTCGGGATCGTCCGTGATCATCACCGAACCCTTGCCCGCGGCACCTAGCTTGCCGACCGACAGCGGCACCGAGGCCGGCCGGTTCACGGCCGGCCAGGTCTTGTAGTTGCGCCAGACGTCGGGCGACGTCTCGATCGAGACGGCCGGCTCCTTCATCACGCCGTTCTGCAGGCCCTGCAGCCAATAGTCGAACCACTTGTGCAGCTCGTCCACCCACTCGTCGCGGCGGAACTCGAACGGGTCGACGTGGTCCTCGAGCCCCAGCCACAACTTCCGCGGGACGTTGTTGCGCGACAGCGCCGACCACCACTGCGAGAAGTGGTTGGTCTGCACGTTGTAGTCGCTGAGCCCGTGCGTCATGAAGACCGACGCCTTCACCTTCGACGCGTTCTTCGTGTAGTCGCGCTCGGACCAGAACGCCGTGTAGTTGCCGGTGTCATCGTCGTCGTTGTCGCCGAGATCGCCGCGGACGTCCTCACACGCGGGGCTGTCGTGGCCGACGTACCCGCCGAGCCAAGGCATGTAGTCGTCGGAGTACGGTACGCCGCCGGAGCGGGTGTAGTCGTACCACGACGAGATGGCCGAGATCGGCACGATCGTCTTCAGGCCCTTCACCCCGGTCGCGGCGACGCCGTTCGCGAGCGTTCCGTCGTACGACTTGCCGATCATCCCGACCGCGCCGGTGGTCCAGGTCGCCTTCACCGCTTGCCCGTCGGCATCGTGCGCGGTGTTGCGGCCGTTCAGCCAGTCGATCACGTCGACGACGGACTGGATCTCGTCGCGGCCGCCGACGTCGCCGCAGCCGGTGGAGCGGCCGGTGCCGAGGATGTCGACGCCGATCATCGCGTACCCGCGCGGGACGAAGTAGTTGTCGTAGAACAACGGCATCTTCTGGATCATGCCGTCGCCGTCGTACGTCTTCTTCTCGTTCTCGTTGCCGCGTCCGCAGCAGGAGTAGTACGGCGACGCGTCCATGATGACCGGGATCTTCACGCCGGTGAGGGCGGGCTCGCTCGGCCGGACGATGTCGACCGCGACCACGTCGTCCTTGCCGTCGGAGTCGGTGTCCATGGTGGTGTCGACGTACACCGACTCGCGGAGCGCGTTCGCGTAGTCGTAGACCGGCTGCGTGCTCTTGCTGCGCGCATCGACGTGCTGCGGCACACTGGGTGCTGCCGGGGCAGCAAGGGGTCCGTCCGGGACAGGAGCAGCCACGGCGGGACCGGCGATGGTCGCGAGGCTCAGCACGGCGGACGAGACCAGGATCGTCACCCTGGCGCGGACGGTCGTCATGGCTGGGAAGGCTAGTCACTCGCGCGCCTCAACGCCAGGTTCTGCCGAGAATGGCAGCGACGTGCCCGATACTCAGCGTGAGAACGGGCGATTCGATAGGGTGACCGCCACCGCCCCCGGGGGGACGCACGAAAGGGTAGGCCAGTGAATCTGCGAGCACCGGTGACATTGCTGGACGTTGCACAGCGTGCGGGTGTGTCGGTCGCGACCGCCTCCCGTGTGCTGAACGGCGGGGACCGGGTTCCCCGTCCGGAACTGCAGGAGCGGGTCAAGGCAGCCGCCGACGAGCTCGGCTACACGCCGAACGCGCAGGCCCAGGCCCTGGCCAAGTCGTCGACGAACGTCGTCGGCATCCTGGTGCACGACATCGAGGACCCGTACTTCGCCGCGATCGCGAACGGCGTGATGCGCGCCGCCGACGAACGCAACCTGCTGGTGATGATGGCCAGCACGTTCCGGGACTCCGACCGCGAGATCGCTTACCTGTCGTCGTTGCGGGCCCAGCGGGCGCGCGCGGCGGTGATGATCGGCAGCCGGCGTACGGATGCGGACAGCCTGTCGCGGACGGCGTCCGAGGTGGAGACTTTCCTCAATTCCGGCGCGGGTCTCGCACTGGTCAGCCAGTCCGGGATGCCCGCGCACACGGTCGAGCCGGACAACCGCACCGGTTCGGCCGATCTGGCCCGCGAGCTGGTCGCGCTCGGGTGGCGGAAGTTCGCCGTACTGGGTGGGCCCGAGACGCTCGCGACCGCACGGGACCGGCGGGCCGGGTTCGTGGCCGGCCTGGCCGAGGCCGGGTTGCAGCCGGTAGCGATCGAGGCCGGCGACTTCACCCGCGACGGTGGGTACGCCGCTGCGGAGCAACTGCTCGATCGGCAGGCCGATGTGGACTGTGTGTTCGCGGTCAACGACGTGATGGCGGTCGGCGCGATGTCCGCCTTGCGGACGCGGGGTGTCGACGTACCGGGCAGGCTCGGCGTCGCCGGATTCGACGACATCGCGACGCTGCGCGACGTGTGGCCCGGTCTGACGACGGTTCGGCTGCCGCTGGAGCAGATGGGCCGGCGTGCGCTCGAGCTCGCGATCGAGGGCGGCGACGTGACGACGGAGACGTTCAAGGCGGAAGTAGTACTGCGGGAGAGCACCGCACGGGCCTGAAAAGCCTCGGAATATGCTCCCGGGGTGACTGTTTCCGAGATCTTCGACCCGTCGGCCTGGAAGCAGGTGGACGGCTTCGAGCTGACCGACATCACCTATCACCGGGCAGTTGACGCCGGTGTGGTGCGGATCGCGTTCAACCGGCCCGAGGTGCGCAACGCGTTCCGGCCGCGGACCGTCGACGAGCTGTACCGCGTGCTCGACCACGCCCGGATGTCGACCGATGTCGGTTGCGTGCTGCTGACCGGCAACGGCCCGTCGCCCAAGGACGGCGGCTGGGCGTTCTGCTCCGGCGGCGATCAGCGGATCCGTGGCAAGGACGGTTACAAGTACGCCGAGGGCACCACGGCCGACACGATCGACTCCGCGAAGGCGGGCCGCCTGCACATCCTCGAAGTGCAGCGGCTGATCCGCTTCATGTCGAAGGTCGTGATCTGCGTCGTTCCCGGTTGGGCCGCGGGCGGCGGGCACAGCCTGCACGTGGTCGCGGACCTGACGCTGGCCTCGGCGGAGCACGCGCGGTTCAAGCAGACCGACGCGGACGTGGCGTCGTTCGACGGCGGGTTCGGGTCGGCGTACCTGGCCCGTCAGGTCGGGCAGAAGTTCGCGCGGGAGATCTTCTTCCTGGGCGACGAGTACTCCGCCGAGGACGCGTACCGGATGGGCATGGTGAACAAGGTCGTCCCGCACGCCGAGCTCGAGGCGGTCGCGCTCGAGTGGGGCAAGAAGATCTGCGCGAAGTCGCCGACCGCGCAGCGGATGCTCAAGTACGCGTTCAACCTGATCGACGACGGCCTGGTCGGCCAGCAGTTGTTCGCGGGCGAGGCGACCCGGCTCGCCTACGGCACCGACGAGGCGGCCGAGGGTCGCGACGCGTTCCTCGAGAAGCGCGACCCGGACTGGTCGCCGTACCCGTACGCGTACTAGCTCTGACAGTTTTTAACATCGATCTCTGTGGTTTTCACAGAAATTTTCGTGCGAACTGCTGACAGTTCGCGGTAGATCGCTTACCGTCGGGCGCTATGAACAATCTCTCCCGCCGTGGATTGCTCGTTGGCGCCGGTGCGCTGCTCGCCGCCGGGGCCGTCGGCTCACCCGCTTCCGCCCGCCCGTTCACGCTGCTGCCGTCGCGTAGGTTCGTCCTGGACGGGCCTGGCGGAGAGGCGTTCCGGAGCAAGCCGCTGGCCGACGTGACGGTCATGCAGTCGATTGCGTTCGACAACCACAATCAGCGACTCTTCGCCGGCCAGTTGCGTGCGGGCTCGCCGGCCAACAGCGGCGACCTCACCTTGACGCAGCTCACGCTCGCCGGTGACGTCGTCGGGCACATGTACCTGAGCGGGTTCGGCCACGCGGTCTCGATCGGAGCCGAGGCGGTCGGGCGGACGACGTACCTGTGGACCGAGACCGACGTGGACACGGCGAACGCTCGTGGCCGGCAGGTCGCTCGCTTCCCGTGGCAGGACGGCGCGACGTTGACGAAGGACTCGCCCGGCCTGCGGAGCTGGAAACCGGTCGCGGACGGAGCTGTCTTCACACCGTCGGTCGATCAGCTGCATGGCCGGATCGGGATCCGGCACACGCTGGCGGACGGGTTCCACATCAACGTGTACTCGCTGGCGGCCGCGCGGGCCGGTGACTTCTCGCGCGTGCTCGCGTCGTTCAAGCAGCCCGCGATGACACCCGACATCGACTTCCAGGGCTGGGCGCTGTACGGCTCGTACGTCTACCTGTGGGAGGGCGAGGCGTACGCCGGTGCGCCCGACCCGAACGTGGCGACGTCGAAGCTCTGGACCTACGACATCAACAAAGGCGAGATCGTCGAGTCCGTGAAGATCGTGGACGGCGCCGACCTGGTCTACCGCGAGGCCGAGGGGGTCGGTGTGCACGTCGACCGGTTCGGCCGCGCCCAGCTGCGGTTCGGCTTCGCCTCCGGTGTCGCGGGCGATCGCCGGGCCAACCTCTTTTATCGCAACAGATTGGTCTAGCCAATGGACAACCTGTCCCGCCGCGGGTTGCTGACGGGTGCCGGCGTATTACTTGCCGCAGGCACCTTCGGCGTACCCGCGGCCACCGCCCGGACCCTGTCCCTCCCGAAGTCCAAGCGCTTCAAGATGAGCGCGACCACCAACGAGTTCTTCCGCAGTCAGCCGCTGCACGACGCGACCGTGATGCAGTCCTTCGCGTTCGACACCCCGAACAACCGGCTGTTCGCGGCGCAGTTGCGTGGCGGCAGCGGCGCCAACAGCGGCGATGTCGCGCTGACGCAGCTCGACTTCTCCGGCAACGAGCTCGGCTACATGTACCTGACCGGGTTCGGGCACGTGGTCTCGATCGGGGCCGAGGCCTCCGGGACCACGACGTACCTGTGGACCGAGACCGACGTCGACACGACCAACGGGCGTGGCCGTCAGATCTGCCGCTTTCCTTGGCAGAACGGGAAGACGCTGACGTCGGCATCGGTGACGAAGTGGAAGCCGGTCGCGGCCGGGAGCGTGTTCACACCGGCCGTCGATCAGCGCTTCGGGCAGCTGGGTGTTCGGCACTCGCTCTCGGACGGGATGCACATCAACGTGTACTCGCTGGCCGCCGCGCGGACGGGCGACTTCTCGACGGTGCTCGCGTCGTTCAAGCAGCCGGCGCTGACGGCCGGGATCGACTTCCAGGGCTGGGCCTTGTACGGCTCGTACGCGTACTTCTGGGAGGGCGAGGCGTACCCGGGCGACCCCGACGAGACCAAGGCGACCTCGAAGCTGTGGTGCTACGACATCAACGCCGGCCAACTCGTCGACTCGTTCCTCACGCTGGCCGGGAAGAGCCTCACCTACCGCGAGCCCGAGGGGATGGCGGTCTACGGCTCCACCGACGCGACCGCCCGGCTGTACTTCGGCTTCGCCTCCGGCCTCACCGGTGACCGCCGCGCCAACCTCTTCTACCGCAACACCCTCGTCTGACCAGAGCTATTGGGCGACGCCGTACAAGCGGTCTCCGGCGTCGCCCAGGCCCGGCACGATGTAGCCCTTGTCGTTGAGGTGGGAGTCCATGCCGGCGATCACGAGGTTGCACGGGACGTCGAGGTGGTCAAGCTCGCGCTCGACGCGCTCCACGCCCTCTGGGGCGGCGAGCAGGCAGATCGCGGTGATGTGGTCGGCGCCGCGGTCGACGAGGAACTGGATCGCCGCGGCCAGCGTGCCGCCGGTCGCCAGCATCGGATCGAGGACGTAGCACTGGCGACCGGACAGGTCCTCCGGCAGCCGTTCGGCGTACGTCGAGGCTGTCAGCGTCTCCTCGTTCCGGACCATCCCCAGGAAGCCGACCTCCGCTGTCGGGAGCAGCCGGGTCATGCCCTCGAGCATGCCCAGCCCGGCCCGCAGGATCGGCACGACGAGCGGCTTCGGTGCGGCCAGCTTGACGCCCTCCGCCTCCGCGACCGGGGTCTGGACAGTGACCGGACCGGTCCGAACGTCGCGGGTCGCCTCGTAGGCGAGCAGCGTGACGAGCTCCTCGGTCAGCCGCCGGAACGTGGGTGAGTCCGTGTGCTCGTCGCGCAGCGCGGTGAGCTTGTGGGCGACGAGCGGGTGGTCCACGACGAGGATCTGCATAAGCCGGAACGCTACCGGAGTGACGCGCTCGGCGATTCGCGACGGCGAAGCGCGCTCGCTGTCAGACTCGGAAGTGCATTGGAATGTGCCCTGTCTCGCCCACCAGGAGTACGCCGATGACCATCGAGCCCAGACCGCGCCTGGTTGTCCCCCGCCGCGACCTCGACCGGCTGCGCCGGCGTGCCGAGTTCCTGCGCGAGCTGGAGGAGGCGAAGGCCCTGCGCGACCGGATCGCGCCCCGGCGGGCCCGCGTCCGGCGGCTCCGCGAGGCGATGCGCAGAGCGACGTACCATCACTAGGCGGGGGTCTGGGGGACCTGCCCGACTGTTGACTGGTGTTGGCGGATCTGATACCGCTCCGAGATCGCGCGGAGAGGCAGAGTCTGGGACGATGACCCGGTGTCCGATGCCATGGCTGGGCCGATGACTCTGCTGACGCCACGCCTCCGGCGCGGCGGATCATGGGGCTGTGACTCCCGGCCTTCCCTCGTCACTCCGGTCGCTTCGCTCCCTCCGCTCCTCAGTCCAGGCCGGGAGGCCCCATGATCGTCGACCTCGATTTCGCGGTCGCCGCTTACACCGAGGACGGGAACTGGACCGTCACCCCGCTGGTGCTCCGTGGTGAGCCGGACCTGTCCGCGCTGGTGTCCGCACTGCGCCGCTACCCGGGCGAGGGCGGCGTGCTCGGGATGGTCTCGGTCGACGAGGACTTCTTCGTCCTGGTCCGCGTCGCCGGTGGCCGGGCGCGGTTGCTGATCTCCGACGTGACCGCCGCGACCGAGTGGCCGATCGCCCGGCAGGTCGTCGACGAGCTCGACATCCCGCTGGCCGATGACGACGACGAGCAGGTGCCGGCCGGCGACCTCGCCATCCTCGCCGACCTCGGGATGACCGCGATGGACCTCGGCGCGCTGTGCGACGACGTCGACCTCTACCCGGAGGAGATGCTCGAGGAGATCGCCGAGGCGCTTGGGTTCGGCAACCAGTTCCACGACGCGATCGAAGCTGTTGGCTAGCCCGATCCTGCGGCGCGAGTGGTCGCGGTTGATGACGCTGGCGCTCGAGGAGGGCGACAAGGCGTTGCCCGACGTACCGATCGGGGCGGTCGTGGTGGACGCCGGCGGTCAGGTGATCGGGCGCGGTCACAACGAGCGCGAGACGACCGGCGACCCGACCGCGCATGCCGAAGTACTGGCGATCCGGGAGGCGGCGCGGCACGTCGGCGAGTGGCGGCTGACCGGGTGCACCCTGGTCGTCACGCTGGAGCCGTGCACGATGTGCGCCGGGGCGATCGTGCTGTCCCGGCTCGACCGGCTGGTCTTCGCGGCGTACGACGAGAAGGCGGGCGCGGTGGGATCGCTGTGGGACGTCGTACGGGACCGCCGGCTCAACCATCGGCCCGAGGTGGTCGGCGGGGTGATGGCCGACGAGGCGGGCGCGCGGCTGCGCGATTTCTTCATTCGTCACCGGCCTTGATATTGTCCTCGGCGGTGGCGTGTCCGAGCGGCCGAAGGAGCGCGCCTCGAAAGCGCGTGACGGGCAACCCCCGTCCGAGGGTTCAAATCCCTCCGCCACCGCCAACCACCCTTCGGGGTGGAGATAGGCCGGAGACCCTGATGCTGTGTGATGCGTCAGGGTTTTCGTCTCTCGGGACCTGAGCATCACACGGGAGGGCCCCATGGATGTATCGGAGCTCGACCGGATTCTGCTGGCGGGGGCCGCGGTCCTGCTGGTAGCGGTGGTCGCGGTGCGGTTGACGGCCCGGCTCGGGCTCCCGTCGCTGCTGATCTACCTGGGGATGGGGCTGCTCCTCGGTGAATCAGGGCCGGGGCACATCCATTTCGAGGACGCGCAGCTGGCGCATGCGCTGGGGTTCGCGGCGCTGGTCGTGATCCTGATCGAGGGCGGCCTGACCACCCGGTGGAACGAAGTACGCCCGGTGATGCCGCTCGGGCTCGTCCTCGCCACGGTCGGAGTCGCGATCAGCGTCGGCGTGGTCGCCTGCGTGGCGCATTTCGTCCTGGGGCTCAGCTGGCAGCTGTCCGTGCTGCTCGGGGCGGTGACGTCGCCGACCGACGCCGCGGCCGTGTTCTCGGTGCTCAGACGGGTGCCGATCCGTCCACGGCTGCGCGGCGCACTCGAGGCCGAGTCCGGTCTGAACGACGCCCCGACCGTGCTGCTGGTCACCCTGGTGAGCACGGGCGAGGTCGGTGAGAAGGGCTTGCTGTCGTTCGCCGGCCTGGTGCTGTACGAGTTGGTGGTCGGCGCGCTGTTCGGCCTGCTGATCGGGTGGGTCAGCGTCGGGCTGATCCGGCGGATGGCGCTCGGGTCGGCAGGGCTGTACCCGCTCGCGGTGATGTCGGTGGCCTTCATCTCGTACGCCGGTGGGTCCGTTCTGCTGCACGTATCGGGGTTCGCGGCCGTCTATGTGACCGCGCTGGTGCTCGGGCGGGCGGAGCTGCCCCACCGGATGGCGACCCGGTCGTTCGTCGACGGGATCGCGTGGCTCGCGCAGATCGGGCTGTTCGTGATGCTCGGCCTGCTGGCGTCGCCGGGGCGGTTCCGGTTGAACGACGTACTGGTCGCGCTGGTGATCGGGATCGCGGTGACGGTCGTCGGGCGGTTCGCGTCGGTGGCGGTCTCGGCGGCGCCGTTCCGGCTGCCGTGGCGGGAGAAGGCGTTCATCTCGTGGGCGGGACTGCGGGGCGCGGTGCCGATCGTGCTGGCGACGATCCCGCTGGCCGAGGGGGTGCCGCGGGCGGACCGGATCTTCGACGTGGTGTTCGTGCTGGTCCTGCTGTTCACGCTGCTGCAAGGGCCGTCGCTGCCCTGGCTGGCGGGCCGGCTGAAGGTCCTGGACGAGAACGCTGCGCACGAGGTGGACATCGACGTGGCGCCGCTGGAGTCGCTCGGCGCGGACATGCTGCAGGTCTTCGTCCCGAGCGAGTCACGGCTCGCCGGGGTCGAGATCGGCGAACTCCGGCTGCCGCCCGGCGTCTCGGTCTCGCTCGTCATCCGCGGCGAACGTGCCTTCGTCCCGGACCGCCGTACCGTCCTCCGCGCCGCCGACGCGATGCTGGTGGTGGCTCCCAGCCCCGTCCGCGAACAGACCGTCCGCCGCCTGCGGGCCGTCTCCAGAGCAGGCCGCCTCGCCGGCTGGTTCGGCGAGCGCGGCCGCGAGCAGCACTGACGCGTCAGTTCGGGTTCTGTCCCGAGGGGATGGGCTGGGTGGAGTGGACCACCGGGAGGCAGACCGTGCTTCCGGCCGGGACCTGGACGGACGGCAGGCCCTTGAGCTTGACCGAGCCGAAGCCGGCACCGATGACCAGGTCGACGGTGTGGTCGGTGCGACCGTCGGCGACCGGGACGGCCTTCTGGTTCAACTGGCCGGCGACCAGCGCGAGCTCGGGCGAGTTCGCCGCGACGCCGCGGAGCTCGGCCACGTCGACCTTGTTGCCCTTGGGCTCGTTGGAGATCTTGCCGATGTTGAAGCCGCGCTGCTTCAGCGCGTCGGCGACCCGCTGCGCGGAGCCCGCCCTGGCGCCGCCGTTGTATACGTTCAGGACCACCTGCTTCGGGACCAGGCGGTTGTTCGGCAGCTTCTGCTCGACGCAGGTCTGCTCGGCGCTGCTGTTGATCAGGGACTTCCAGCCCCACCAGCCGCCGCCGGCGAGGATGCCGAGCAGGATCACCATCGTGATCGGCGTACGCCAGCGGATGCGCGAATGCGGCCTCGGCTGCGGATGGATCGCTGTCATCGGCTCAACCCCCGTGAGCAGACATGGGTCAGTCCACGACCAAGACCCGGGCGTGCAGGACCTGACGCTGCTGCAACGCGGCCCGGAGGGCGCGGTGCAGGCCGTCCTCGAGGTACAGGTCGCCCTTCCACTCCACGACGTGCGCGAACAGGTCGCCGTAGAAGGTCGAGTCCTCGTCGAGCAGCGCGTTCAGGTCCAGGGTGCCCTTCGTCGTGACGAGCTCGTCCAGCCGGACCTGGCGTGGCGGCAGCGAGGACCAGTCCTTCGGCCGCAGCCCGTGTTCCGGGTACGGCCGGTCGTCCCCGACGCGCTTGAAGATCACCCCCCGAAGTCTAGCGGGGTAACAGGTCTCAGGTGCAGGTCATGAATGTCACCGGAATAGTCCGGTGCCGCGTACAACCTTTCGGCGTCGCGAAACGTCCTATCCGGACAGCGGGGACTAGCATGCCGACCGGGTGGTACCGAGAGATTCCAGGCAACCGGGGAAAGGCGCGCTGACATGGCCGAGAATGCCGACGTCGTGGAGACCGTCAAGCAGGGGTACGCGTTCGAGGGGCCGGCGGTCGAGCTCGGCGCGTTGCTGGTCGACGGAGAGCCGAAACCGGAGGCGGCAGTCCGGATCCCGATGGGGATGATGAACCGGCACGGCCTGGTCGCCGGCGCCACCGGTACCGGCAAGACCAAGACCCTCCAGTTGATGGCGGAGCAGCTGTCCGCGGCCGGCGTGGCGGTGTTCGCGGCCGATATCAAGGGCGACCTGTCGGGCGTCTCGCAGCCCGGCGAGGGGAACGACAAGCTGCTGGCGCGGACCAAGTCGATCGGCCAGGACTGGACTGCGACCGGCTTCCCGACCGAGTTCTACGCGCTGGGCGGCCAGGGCACGGGGATCCCGATCCGGGCCACGATCACGTCGTTCGGGCCGGTGCTGCTGTCCAAGGTCCTCGGGCTGAACGACGTACAGGAGTCGTCGCTCGGGCTGATCTTCCACTACGCCGACAAGGCCGGGCTGACGCTGCTCGACATCAAGGACCTGCGTTCGGTCATCCAGCACCTCACCTCCGACGAGGGCAAGGACGACCTGAAGGAGCTCGGCGGGCTGTCCGCGGCCACCGCCGGCGTGATCCTGCGGTCGTTGATCGGGTTCGCGGACCAGGGGGCCGAGGCGTTCTTCGGCGAGCCCGAGTTCGACACCGCGGACCTGCTGCAGCAGCGGGACGGGAAGGGCGTCGTCTCGCTGCTCGAGCTGCCGAACCTGCAGGACCGGCCGGCGCTGTTCTCCACCTTCCTGATGTGGCTGCTGGCCGACCTGTTCCACGACCTGCCCGAGATCGGCGACGTGGACAAGCCGAAGCTGGTGTTCTTCTTCGACGAGGCGCACCTGCTGTTCAACGACGCGTCGAAGGCGTTCCTGGACGCGATCGCGCAGACCGTCCGGCTGATCCGGTCGAAGGGCATCGGCGTCTTCTTCGTCACCCAGACGCCGAAGGACGTGCCGGACGACGTACTGGCGCAGCTCGGCTCGCGGGTGCAGCACCAGCTGCGAGCGCACACGCCGAACGACGCGAAGGCGTTGAAGGCGACGGTGTCGACGTTCCCGAGCTCGTCGTACGACCTGGGTGAGGTGCTGACCCAGCTCGGGATCGGCGAGGCGATCGTGACCGTGATGAACGAGAAGGGCGCCCCGACGCCGGTCGCGTGGACCCGGCTGCGCGCGCCGCAGTCGCTGATGGCACCGGCGTCCGCGGAGCAGATGACCGCAGGGGTGCAGGCGTCGGCGAACAACGCGAAGTACTCGCAGCCGGTCGACCGCGAGTCGGCGTACGAGATGCTGGCGGCGAAGGTGCAGGCGGGCGCGGCGCAGGCCGAGGCCGAGAAGCAGGCCCAGGAGCAGGCCAAGCAGTCGCAGCAGCAGCCGCAGCACGAGTCGCGGCCGCGGTCGCAGAAGCAGGAGAAGTCGATGGTCGAGCAGGTGATCGGCTCGTCGGCCTTCAAGCAGTTCGCCCGCTCGGCCGGCCGGGAGATCGTCCGGGGGCTGTTCGGCTCTGCCAGGCGGCGCTGATCTTCCTTCCCCGCAAGGGAAATCCCGCATCTGATTGTTGATCAAACGACTGAATTCTGAAGGACCGTCGATCGTTTCCAAGTCGTCATCCACAGCCGCGCCGCCACGGATTGGGACCTGACGCTCACTCGTCGTACCGTGTGAGGTGATGGTTGCGCAGAGTAGGCGAGCGGTACGTTCCTGGGCGCTCTGGACCCTGACGGTCCCGGCGTTCGCCGTCGTGGTGCTCGTCGACCTGGCCGCCATCGGGTACGGCGTGCAGGCGTTCACGGACCGCCCGGACTGGCGCGGCCTGGACGTGGTGTTCGCGCTGACCGTCTCGGCGCTGATCTCGGTCGAGGGCGCTCGCCGGGTGGAGAGCCGGCGGCGGCGCGGCGGTGCGCTGCACAAGGACCTGGCCCCGGCCTGGATGATCGCCGCGGCCGTCATCCTGCATCCGGCGCTGGCCATCCTGGTCGCCGTACTGCTCCGGATCTGGTGGCGGATCCGGGCCGGCAAGTGCATCCCGTACCGGTGGGCCTTCTCGACCGCGGTGCACGTGCTCGCGGTCGGCGCCGCGCACGCGGTCTTCGTCTCGCTCCGCGACCTCGTCGGCGGCGACTTCGGTCTGGTCGTCTCGATGGTCGGCGCCGCCGCGGCGTACGTCGCGACCGACACCCTGCTCTGCGGCCTGGCGATCTCGCTGATCATCCCGGGCAGCAGCCGCCGCGAGGCCGTCGGCGGGCTGGACGACCTGTGTACCGACGCGACCGCCGCCACCCTCGGGTGCCTGCTCGCGGCGGCCTGCCTGATCAGCCCGTGGTTCGCGTTCGTGGCGATCCCGATCACGCTGACCGCTCAGCGCGCCCTGCTGCTCGGCCAACTGGAGTCCGAGGCCCAGACCGATCCGAAGACCAGCCTGACCCGGGTCGACTGGTGGCGCCGGCGGACCGAGGAGATGCTGCGGACCGCCCGGAACCAGCGCGAGCCGATGGCGGTCCTGCTGATCGACATCGACCACTTCAAGCTGGTCAACGACCGGCACGGCCACCTGGTCGGCGACGAGGCCCTGCGCGCGGTCGCGACCATCCTGCGCAGCGCCATCCGGGTCAAGGACGTGATCGGCCGGTTCGGCGGCGAGGAGTTCGTGATCGCGCTCCCGGACACCGGGCTCGACGAGGCGACAGTCACCGCGGACCGCCTCCGCAACGCGGTCTCGGCCAGTCCACTGGCCGCGATGTGCGCCGGCGTACTGGACGATCCGGATCTGGATCCGGACACGTTCCACCTGACGGTCAGCATCGGCGTCGCTGTCCACCCGGGTGACGGCGCGACCGTCGACGACCTGTTGCTCCGCGCGGACCGCGCGATGTACGCCGCCAAGGCCGCCGGCCGCAACCGGGTCCGCCTGGCCGCGGACGCCGTCGCGACGGCCCGGCTGAGCGGCTCGGACAAGATTTACGACGCGACAGAACCTTTGACCCCGGCGCGGCGTCCTGTTGCCTGAGGGCAACTGGACGGAGGCCGGATGGGTTCTGCGGGGAGTCGCGACGACGACTTCACGGCCTTCGTGCTGGCCAGGTCCGCTCGGCTGATGCATTTCGCGCGGATGCTGTGCGGGGATGCGGGGCTCGCCGAGGATCTGGTGCAAACGGCGTTGGAGAAGGCCTACCTGCGCTGGGACCGGATCGAGATGGCTGACCCCTTCGCGTATGTCCGGCAGGCGGTGGTCAACCAGCACCTGTCGTGGGTGCGGCGACGGCTCTGGCGGGAGCGGCCGAGTGGCGATCTCATGGACCTCGAGCCTTGGGCCGGCGCACTGAGTGATTCGGCCGGGCTCAGTGATCGCCGGCTGGCGTTGCTCAGTGCTCTGCGGTTGCTGACCCGGCGGGAGCGCGCGGTCGTCGTACTGCGGCATGTGGAGGACCTGTCCGAGGGGGACACCGCTGCTGTGCT
Source organism: Kribbella sp. NPDC051586 (assembly GCF_044453965.1). NCBI lineage: Bacteria > Bacillati > Actinomycetota > Actinomycetes > Propionibacteriales > Kribbellaceae > Kribbella > Kribbella sp. NPDC051586. The sequence continues at coordinate 1,738,516 of NZ_JBITDF010000001.1, forward strand.
CGGAGTGGCGGTCGGCACGGTGAAAAGCTCGAACGCCCGGGCCTTGCGGAAGCTCCGTGCGGCGCCGGCGTTGGCGGGAGTGGGAGAGACGGTATGAGCATCGAGAGCGAGCTCCGCGAGCTGCGGACGGACAGCCCGGCGCTGGACCCCGCGCGGGTGATCGCCGGAGCGCGGCGGCGGCGTCGCCGTGGGCTGCTCACGGCCGCCGCCGCATCGGCTGGAGTCGCTGGTGTTGCCGTAGTCGGCCTGCTGGTCGCGCAGGATCCTGTGGCCGTTGGTCCTCCGGTGGCTGCGACCCCCTCGTCGGTGACCCCGCCGGTGACCCCGTCTGTCACGCCGTCGCGATACGTCTTCCAGAACACCCGGCCTGCAGTGGTTTCGCTCGCCGCCGGTGTCGAGGTGAAGCTCGGTCCGTACCTGTCCTTCAAGACCAAGGGCACCCAGTGGGCGGTGATCAGCCGGCGGCCGGGTGAGCCGGTGTACGAGCCGTTCGGCTGGCGGCAGACAGTGGGGAACGCCAACATAGGCGACGGCGCGGATCCGGGGCTGCAGATCTCCGGCAACGTGGTGACGTCGGTGTTCAGGAGCCAGACGGCGGTCACAGTCGTCTACACGTCCGGCCGCAAGGCCTGGTACGGGCAGGTCCGCCGGCTGGCCGGCATCCCGGGCTGGGTCGCGGCGACCGCGGCGCTCCCGGCCGTCCCGCGGTCCGTCTTCGCGTACGACGCCGACGGCAAGCTGGTCGGGTGTCTGGGTGATCCCAAGGACGATCCGTTGCGCGGGTGAAGAACCTTTCTCGCGGCGGGCACGTCCTTCAGCCCGACAACGAAACCTTGCGAAAGGCAACGAGATGCGAGACAGGAGAGGACTGACCCGGCTGCTGCCGGCCGGCCTCGCCGCGGTCGCGGTGGCGGGCACGATGGTCGCCGTCGCGGTATTCACCGGGACGAACGACAAGGCCGCCGCTCAGGACACCGCGGTGGCGGGCGGTCCGGGTGGGACGATCGTGAAGACCACCACGGCTACGGCGCCGGTGAAGAAGGCGCCCAAGGCAACGAAGTACCAGTTCCAGAACGCCAGGCCCGCGGTCGGGACGCTGGCCTCCGGGCGGGAGGTGAAGCTCGGTCCGGGGCTGTACTTCAAGACCAAGGGCACGCAGTGGGCCGTGATCAGCCGACAGCCGGGTGAGCCGGCGTACGAGCCGTTCGGCTGGCGGCAAACCGTTGGCAACGCCAACATCGGCGACGGTACCGACCCGGGAATGCAGTCGGTCGGCGGTACGGTCAGCTCGGTCTTCAAGAGCTCGCAGGCCGCGACCGTCGTCTACACGGTCGGGACCAAGGCCTGGTACGGAAAGATCTACCGGCTCGCCGGGATCGCCGGCTGGGTCGAGTCCTCCGCGCAGGTGACTCCGTCGACGCCGCAGGGCTCGCGCAGCAACGGCGTCTTCGTGTACGACGCGCAGGGCAAGCTGCTCAAGCGCTTCGGTGGCGGAGCGGACCCGCTGGCTCGCTGACGCCGGGACTCCCGTACGTGGGCGGGCGTATGGGAGTCCCTGCTTGCGTCAGCAGGCGCCGAAGGAGCCGGCCGAGATCCACGCCTTCGCGACGTACATGCCCGCGTTGACGCGCAGCCAGATGTTGCTGGTGCCCTGCGAGCCGGTCACGCTCTCGCCGGTCGTCTGGCATTCGACGGTGACCTGCGCGGACTTGCCCGCCATCCCGACGATCGCGCCGGTCGAGTTCGGGGCGTTGCGGACGTTGAGGTAGCCGGACGAGATCGAGACCGTCCCGCGGCCGCCGTCACCCGTCCACAGGTACGTCACGTCGACGAACCCGTTGTCGGCCAGCTTCAGCGCGTCCCAGAACACGCCGTCCGCAAGGTCGATCCCAGCGGGGTTGGCAACGGTCCGGCCGAACTGGTCCTTCTTGCCGTTGTACCCGTCCTGGTACGCCGCCTGCGCCTCGGGCTTGCCCTGCGGCAGGTCCTTCCACATCTCGCGCGTCGCGCTCGGGTTCCAGTAGTCGTCCTTGGTGTTCCACGGGCCGACGTCCCACACCGGCTCGAACGCACACCGGGAAGCGGTGCAGACCTTGACCGAGTAGGTGCCGGACCCGCTGCCGGACAGGCCGCGACGTGACGGCAGTGCGACGAAGTGGTCCCGGCTCACGATCACGTGGCCGTTGGCCGTCGTGCCGCCGACCAGGCCTTCGCGGGTGGCGAAGACGTGCGACGTGAGCGGCGCGGCCTGAATGCCCATCCGCGACGCGACGACCTTGTCGGTCGGCTGCACGGACAGATCGGCAACGGATGGACTGCCGCCCGTCGGAGGCGCGGTCAGGATCACGCGCAGCTGGACCTGGTCGCTGGCGCTCGGCAGTGCGGTCGGGATGCCGGCCCTCGCCTCGGTCCACTCTGACCATCGGCCATCGGCCCAGGACCGAATGTCGACCGACCCGGACATACCGTTTGGTATGGCGGCCGAGTAGCCGACCACCACGGCCGAGGTCAAGTCGGCGAAGTGGACCGGGGTGAGCTCTGCGAGTCCGGAGCGTTGGCTGATCTCGGCGGAGCCGATGGCGGCGGGTGCGTCGCCGAGGATGATCCGGCTGCCCTCGACCCGGACGTTGCTGGACCCCGCAACGGGCTGGGACACAGCGACGGGCTCGGGTACGGCGGCGGTGCTGGGCAAGGTCGCGGTAAAGATCGCCGCGGTCACGGCCAGACAGGCGGCGAGTGCGGCTGGACGGCTGGTACGCATGGGCGGAACCTCCGGGGCGGTGAAGGCTTGTGCACCCAATGTGACAAACAAACACCACCTCTGTATAGCCCGTGAATAAATTTCTCCCACTCCGAACAGAACCCGATCGGTGACTCAGCGGGTTTGGACCGGTGTGACAGAGGCTGAGGAGAATCGATGACCCGGACCGCGGACGCCGACTTCGAGCGATTCGTCGTGGCGCAGTCGACCCCTTTGCTCCGCTTCGCGGAGATGTTGTGCGGCGATCGGCATACCGCCGAGGACCTCGTGCAGCAGGCGTTGATGCGGTCGTATCCGAAATGGCACCGGCTGGAGGGCGACCCGTTGCGGTTCGTCCGGCGGGTGCTGGTCAACCGATTCCTCTCCCAGGCCCGCCGGCGCTGGAACAACGAAGTACCCAGTGATCCGGTAGCAAACGATTGGGACCAGCGAGCGGTGGCGGACTTCGCCGGGGCGGTCCAGACCAGGGAGGCCGTGCTCTCGGCCCTCGGTGGTCTGACCGTCCGGGAGAGAGCCGTGGTCGCGCTGCGCTACTCGCAGGATCTCTCCGAGGCCGAGACCGCCGAGCTGCTCGGCATGGCGGCCGGGACCGTGAAGAGCACGGCCTCCCGGGCGCTGGCCAAGTTGCGTCTGGCACCCGACCTGATCGACAGCGGAGTTGGAGGAAACTGATGAGTGACGAGCAGCAAGTACGGAACGCGCTGACCTATGAGATGGACCCGTGGCAGCCGGACACCGGTGACCTGATGCGGCGCGGCAAGCGGCTGACCTGGCTGCGCCGCGGACTGGCCGCGGCGGGCGTCACCGCCCTGGCCGGAACCGTTGCGACGGTGTCCGCCGCGGTCGGCGGACCGGCCCTTCCGGTGAAGAACATCCTGGCCGGCGGCGGAAAGCCGCCGGTGCCGGCCGTGGTTCCCGCCGGTACGCCGACGGCGCCGTCGGTGGACCCGACCTGCCTGCCGGCCAAGCCGCAGCTGCCCAAGGTGACGGTCTCGGTGAACAAGACCATCGACCCGAACAACCCGCCGAAGCTTCCGGCCACGCCGACGCTGCCGGCCGGCAAGCCGACGCTGCCGAGCAAGCCGAGCCTGCCGACCACCCGGCCCTCGTTGCCTGGTAAGGCGACCTTGCCGACGCGACCGGGCATCCCCACCACCAAGCCCACCATGCCGACCCTGCCGACGACGAAGCCGACGCTTCCGAACAAGCCGCAGCTCCCGCCGTCCAAGCCGCAGCTCCCGTCGACCAAGCCGACCCTGCCGTCCAAGCCGACCCTGCCGACCGGCAAGCCGACGCTGCCGAGCAAGCCGACGCTCCCGTCGCTGCCGACCGCCAAGCCGACCCTGCCGAGGAAGCCACAGCTCCCGACGACCAAGCCGACCCTGCCGGGCAAGCCTGCGATCCCGACCGCCAAGCCGTCGCTGCCGAGCAAGGCGATCCCGGCCGTGCCGGACTGCGTGCAGGGCGTTCCGACCGGGAAGCCCACGCTGCCGGGCAAGCCGACGCTCCCGGGCGTGCCGGGCAAGCCGTCCGTGCCGACGGCGAAGCCGACCGCCCCGAAGCCGGCCCTGCCGACGGTGACCGTCTCGGGCGGCGTGAAGGTGACGATCGACCCCGGCAAGGCGCAGACCAAGCCGTCCCTGCCGGCCAGGCCGACGCTCCCGGCGGTGCCGACGCCGACCTCGAACCACAGCATCCCGACGCCGGGCCTCCCGACGGCATTCCCCACCGGCCACCCCTCCTCAGGCCGGTAGGGCTCTCGGCCACCGGCGGGTAGGCCCTCCCTGCAGACCTACTCGCCGGTGGCCCCATCCACGAGCTCGCGGGCCACGTCCAAGTGGCCCGCGTGCCGTGCGTACTCCTGCAGGACGTGGAACAAGATCCAGTTCAGCGTGGGCCGGTCGTCAGACCCGAACCGTCCACCGGCCGCCGCGACCGCCGCGGGATCCGCACCGCTGACGACCTGCCGGGTGAACTCCCCACCCGCGTGCAGCTGAGCCAGCAGACTCTCCAGCGAGTCGTCCGGTGCGACCGCCCAGCGGCCCTCGGGGTCGTCACCCGAGTCACCCCACGGATGATCGACCTGCTCGGCAGTGAAACCCCAGCGCAGCCATCGTCGCTCCATGAAGACCAGATGCCTGAGCAGCTCGAGCGGCGACCACCCGGACGGCAGTCGGCTGCCACGCAACTCGGCGTCGCTCAGCCCGGTCAGCTTCTTCTCGATGATCTCGCGGTACCGATCGAGGTACTGCAGGTGCAGCTCGATCGTGTCGGCGACGTCCCTGCCCGGCTTCACGCGAGGCCTCGCAGATACTCCGCGGTCGCGTCGTCGGCGGGGTAGAACGACTCGATCATCAGCTCGGACACCGTCACGTCGAGCGGTGTGCCGAAGGTCGCGATCATCGTCAGCAGCGACAGCTCCCGCCCGTCGTACATGAGCTTGAACGGTACGACGACCTCGGCCGGACCGGGTGGGGCCGGTTTGTCGTCGAGGGCGTACTCGCGGAGTTCGTCGTACAGGTCCTGGAGCTCCGGGTCGGCGGTGCTGGCGGCCTGGCGCTGCAGGCTCGCGAGCGCGCTGGCGCGGACCTCGGCGATGTTGCCGATCCGCTTGGCCAGGCCGTCCGGGTGCAGGGTCAGCCGGAGCGCGTTGATCGGTGCCTGCAGCAACTTCTCGTCGACGCCGGCGGTGAAGATCTGGATCCCGGCGTTGGTCTCGACGATGTTCCACCAGCGGTCCACCACGAGCGCCGGGAACGGCTCGTGGGCCTTGAGCAGGCGGCGCAGGGTCTTGCGGACCGCGAGCATCGCCGGCGAGTGCAGCGACGCCTCGCTGTAGATCGGCGCGAACCCGCCGGCCAGGAGCAACTGGTTCCGATCGCGCAGTGGTACGTCGAGGTGCTCGGCCAGCCGCAGCACCATCTCCCGGCTCGGCCTGGACCGACCGGTCTCCACGAAACTCACATGCCGCGTGGACACCTCGACCCGGTTCGCCAGCTCGAGCTGACTGAGCCGGCGGCGCTCCCGCCAGCCGCGCAGAAGCTCGCCCACCGGGCGCTGGAACGTCTCCTCGATCGTCGCTGCCATACCCCGACCGTAGCGGTCCGCGTAGACATCTCCATTACCTCTGACGTCATCGACCGGAGCCCCGGCCCGGCGGCAGGGTTCTGGTCATCGAAACCTTCCGAGGAGGAAACACCATGAACGCAACCGCTCTCGCCGACCAGTACTTCGCGATGTGGAACGCCGCCGACGCCGACCGCCGGGCCGAGTTCATCGCCGGGACCTGGACCGACGACGCGACCTTCCAGGACCCGAGTTTCGAGACCACGGGCCACGACGAGCTGAACAAGCTGGTCGGCGCCGCGCAGCACATGTTCCCAGGCCTGTCGTTCGTCCGGACCGGCGACATCGACGAGCACCACTCCTACCTGCGCTGGACCTGGCACCTGAAGGCCGAGGGCCAGGACCCGGTCGCCGGCGGCACGGACATCGTCGTCCTCGACGCGGACGGCAAGATTCAGAAGCTGATCGGTTTCCACGATTTCGCCCCCGCGCACTGAACCTCAGTCATCCATCGGTGTTGGGGGTTCTCTGCTGGTGTGCAAGGGCAGAACCCCCAAGTCACGCGGATAACCCCTGAAATGGACGCCACCTTCTGGACAGGGAGCTGGCGATCGGGGACTGGTAAATGGGTGGAAGCCCGGCGGCAGTCGGCGCAGCATGGGCGAATGCTCACTGCCGAAGAGCTGGAGGTCTTCGAGCGCGACGGGATCGTGAAGCTCCCGTCCGCGTTCTCCGCCGACGATGCCGCGCGGATGCGGGACACCTTATGGGACGAGTTGTCCGAGCGGCACGGGATGGATCGCGACGACCGGTCGACCTGGACTCCGTCGCGGCCGACAGGTTTGAAGAGCACGAAGTCGTCTCGCGCGGCCCACGCGATCCTCGGGCCGCGGGTGCGATCGGCGCTCGACGGGCTGCTGGGTGAGTGGCTCGAGCCGAAGCACCAGGGGCAGGTCCTCGTCACGATGCCGGAGGGCGGCGCGTGGGTCGTCCCGCATCGCCAGTGGCACACGGACGTGGGCTTCGATGACACACCCCAGTCGGTCAAGATCTGGGCGTTGCTCGGCGACCTCGAGCCGGGTGGCGGCGGGACTCCGCAGGTCGCCGGCTCGCACAAGGTGATCGAGCGCTTCCTGACCACGACCGAAGAGCGCGAGTTCAAGGCTGTGCGTGACGAAGTACTGCGGTCAGATCCGTGGTTCCGCAACCTCACGTCCGAGGAGCGCACGGTAGACCCGATGGCGCCGGCCGACCTGGACGGTCTGCCGGTCCGGGTCATCGAGCTGACCGGTCAGGCCGGCGACGTGTACCTGACGCATCCGTGGATCCTGCACTCGATCGCGCGCAACGCGGCCGACACGCCCCGGATGATGCGCAGCCGCTTCATCTACAAAGCTTCATCATCGTGACAGGGCGCTGATCAGCCGGGCGCACCGGACCGGATCCTCGGTCAGTCCGGCAGCCAGTCCCCACAGCCAGTAGTCGACCGTTCGCCAGATCACCCAGTCGCGCGCCCGGTCCCGGTCCAGACCGGCTTCGCGGACCGCAAGATCGAAGTACGGGACGATGTCGGTCATCTTGTCGAGGTCCCACCACAGGACGCGACCGAGGTCGAACTCGATGTCGCCGCGGTACAGCACCGGGTCGACGATCAGCCACGCCTCCCGGTCCCCGGCCAGGACCTGGCCGGAGTGGAAGTCGCCGTTGACCGCCGCGGTCGAGGTGGTCTCGGTCGGGGCGATGTCGAGTGCCTCGCGCAGGATCGCGGCGTCGAACGGACGGCCGAGCCGCTCCCACTGCGGCTCCAGCTCGGCCGACCGCGTCGTCACGATGTCCGCGGTCGACAGCGCATCCTCCGGCCCGGGCACGGCGATCCTGCGCATCAGCTGCCCGAGTACGGCGATCGCTTCGTCGATCGGCCGGGTCGTCAACGGAGTCGACAGCCGCTCGAGCAGCATCGCCCCGGCCTCGGCGTCGTCGTCCAGCAACAGGACCATGCCGCGGCCGTCCCACCATTTCAGCGCCCGGGCGTGCTGCGTGACCTCGTCACCGGACGGCGACATCCGCAGTACGAGCTCCATGCCGTCCCGCTCGACCGGTACGACGATCGCGTTCGATCCATGGGCGATCGGGCCTGCCACAGCGAGGTTCCAGCGGCGGCACTGCTCGTCGACTGCTCGCGGCAGCGACTCCAGCCAGGCCTGCCCTTCGGTCCACCAGCGTGGCATTTCGAGGAACGTCCGGGGCAGCTCTATCACCCCGAAACCGTAGCGGGGCACCCCGGGGCACGCCCCTTGATTTCCAAAAGGCCTCCCCGGGAACGGAATCGCAGACCATGATGTGGGACATGGGCGGAGAGGTTGACGTGGACGGGTTGCAGTTCGACCCGGAAGTTTCCCGGCAGATCGAGTCGGTCTACCGGACGCCGGATGTGATCGAACAGCGACGGGTGGTGCGGGCGGCTCTGGCGTTGCGGCCCGGGGATCGCGTGCTGGACGCCGGTGTCGGACCAGGGCTGCTGGCGGCCGAGATGGCCGGTGAGGTCGGGCCGGACGGCCGGATCTGTGGCATCGACATCAGCGAGAGCATGCTCGCGATCGCAGGGAGCCGGACAGACGTGCCGGGCGGGCCGCGGATCGAGCTGGAGCTCGCATCGGTCGCGCGGATCCCGCATCCGGCGGAGAGCTTCGACGTGGTGGTCTCGACCCAGGTCTTCGAGTACGTCGACGACGTGGCCGCCGCGCTGGAAGAGGTACGACGGGTGCTCCGGCCGGCAGGTCGCGTCGTACTGCTCGACACCGACTGGGGTTCGGCGGTGTGGCGGTCGAGCGACGACGGGCGGATGGCCCGGGTGCTCACCGCGTTCGAGGACCATCTGGCCGATCCGCATCTGCCCCGGACGCTGGGCGACGTACTGGCCAAGTCCGGTTTCACGCTTACGCACGAGCAGGTGGTGCCGATTCTCAACACGGGGTACGACGCGCGCACGTACAGTGCCGGTCTGATCGACATCGTGTCGGACTTCGTCCCTGGTCATGCCGACGTCACCGAGGACGAGGCGCGCGCCTGGGCGGACGATCTGCGGAGCCTCGGCGCGAGCTACTTCTTCAGCCTGAACAGGTACCTGTTCGTCGCGTCCGCACTCTGAACCCCGTACCCCGGCGGGTGCATCCTGGGAGAGACACACCCGCCGGGCCGGTCGTTCTCCCGCCCCTCAGTGGGAGAACTCGCGGCTCGGTGAACACCACCCATGCCCGAATGGCACTGACCGAACCGCGGGACCACCTAGAGGTACCCCAGGTCGCCCGTTCGCACACACCCCGGCACGCGGATCGGACGGAAAACTTCACGTTCCTCAAACCTTCACAGCTAGTTACCTGACCTGGCACGCGCCTACCCTGGGTCAGGATTTCGCCCGCCGGGGGTCGGCGCGCGATCGTCCAGGGGGAAGGAACGGGGCTATGCCGGAAGTGTTCGACGACGAGTTGACCGACGACGAGCTGGACCAGCTGGAGGCGCTCGGCGCCGCCGAGGACGCGGAGCTGATCCTCGGCCCGGCGACCGGGGAAAAAGATGCCTGAGGCAAGGATTTCCTGGCGCGGGGTGACGATGAACCGGCGGACCGTGGCGATGGTCGAGGCCGCCGAGCAGCTGTACAAGTCGAAGTTCGCGATCCTGCAGGGGTCGTACAACAAGGGCGGCGTGGAGGCGTCGGCCGGCACGCACGACGGCGGCGGCGCGGTCGACATCGACGTACGGACCAAGAGCGCCGCCCAGCGGGTCGCGGTGGTGAAGGCGATGCGCGCGGTCGGGTTCGCCGCCTGGATCCGGACACCGGCGCAGGGCAACTGGCCGTACCACGTGCACGCGATCGCGGTCGGCGACAAGGACCTGTCCCGCGGCGCGGCGGTCCAGGTCACGGAGTACCACCGCAAGCTCAACGGCCTGGCGAACCGCGGCAAGGACGACGGGCCGCCCGGGTACTACGGGATGACCTGGGAGCTGTACCTGAAGGCACACCCGCCGAAGCAGCCGGTGCCGGACTCGACGATCTCGCTCGCCGCGATGGCGTACGCGCGGACGCACGACGCGATGACCGGCGTGTGGGGCGCGGACCGGGCCAGGGTGATCGCCTGGGCGGCGCATCCGCGGGTCGGCGCGATCAGCAAGGCCGAGACCGTCCCGCCGGCGGGCGTGCCGTGGCACCTGCACTTCCAGCGAGTGATCCGGAAGGTGCAACTGCACTTCAAGCTGGAGGTGACCGGGATCTTCAACACCTCGGTCGCCGCGGTGATGAAGCGGTACGGCTACACGATCGTTTCCTGAGCGCGTCGCGACATGGGCAAGGCCCCACCGGTAGCAGCCGGTGGGGCCTTGTTGGTCCACTACCGCCCGGGCATCCCCGGTGCAGCTGTGGAGGTGGAGAGCGGAACCGACGCCGATGCAGGGGTCAAGACGTCAGCTCCGCTTGTCTATGGAGTTGTCACCCTCGGGTCGACCGCCCAGACCTGCGCCTGGTGGAACTCGAGGTGCTGCCGCAGCTCGGCCGGAGTCGCGCCGATGCCGAGGTGGTTCATCGTCGGTACGACGACCGCGCGGACGTCGGACCGCTTCACTTCGTCGAGCAATGCGTGGAAGGCAGCTGACTCGGCCGCATCGCGCTCGGTGTAGACGGTGCCGAGGGTGAAGCCCTCCGCGCTGGCGAATGCGGCGAGTGAATCGGTCGCCGCGGCCAGCTCCTCCGCGCAGCTCAGCGCGTCGGCCCGTACATACCCGAGCAGCGTCGGCCGGGTGGTCATCGTCCTGCCGCGTCCACCAGCACCGGCTCGCTCGTCACCCGGAGGGAGGCGAACCGCCGGCGCATGGCTTCCTCGTACTGACCTGCCTGCTCCACGCTCGTGGTGTGGTCCGCGATCGGGTGACCGCCGAACCAGACCCGCACCCGACGGTGCGTTGCGGGGGTCTCGAGCGTCTCGGTCATCGCGGTTCCTTCGACAGTGTTTGGTGTGCGCCGGACGGCTTTGTCCGGTGCTGAGTAAAGAACACAACATCGACGGGCCCCTCCGGAACAGTTTGGAAGGGACCTTTACAGAGGCCTAACGCAGAGTAGGGAAACCCTACGAATCCGCAGGTCAACGGCCTCTCTGACCAGTACCCGTGGCACCGGGAATCCATGTCAAGAATGGTTGCAGCAATGTGCCGATAACGATTCGGCGACGCCCGGGGCTATTTGATTCGGCGAGAAACATATGACGTCCTGCTAACCGCTTGCATTTGCGTGCTCACACACCGGATTTCCGGGTGAAGCTCGCCGGGTGGCGCGGCAGGACGATCAGGGTAAGGGTTGCCGCGCAGACGGCGGTCGCCGCGATGACGTTGAGCGTGAGGGGCAGGTCGAGGACCAGCGTCATCGCCGGGGCGGCGAGTGCGCCGATCAGCAGGGCGAGTGAGTCCGCCGCGAAGAAGAGCGCGCCGACGCTGGCCAGCACCGCGGTTGGTGCCGACCGCTGGATCGTGGTTTCCACTGTGATCAGCAGAATGCTTCCCGGCAGGCCGATCAGGACCGCGGCGGCGATGGCTAGCGGGACGCTGGGGGCGTTGAACAGGGCGAAGTACGCCAAGGCGGTGACGAACTGGGTGAGGGTCAGGATCTCGCGGGTGCCCAGGAGCCGGGCGGCCTTCGTACTCAAGGAGGCGCCGACGAGGTATCCGGCTCCGAGGCCGGAGATCAGGTAGCCGACGACGTACCCGGGGGCGTGAAGGCGACCGACGGTGAACGGCACGAGGAGTGCGGTCAGTCCCGCGTTCGCGGTGAGGAAGACCGTCTGGCCGATCAGGATGCCGCGGAGCGCTCGATGGCTGATCACGGCGCGGAGTCCCTCGAAGGGTCGCGGTGGTACTCCGGTGGTCGCGTGGCGGCGCGTGCGGACGGTCGCGATCGTTGCTGCCGACAACAAGTAGCTGACGATGTCGACGACGAGGACGAACTTGATCCCGGGGCCGGCCAGCAGGAGCGCACCGAGCGGCGGTGCGGCCAGCCGGATCGCGCTGCTGGTGACGGCGTTGATCGCGTTGGCTTTCGCGAGTTCGCTGCCGGTTCCGACGACGGCCGGGATCAGGGCGCGGGCTGCGGGCCGGAAGACGGTGGTGGCGGTGTTCTCGAGCAGGATCGCGAGGTAGATCAGCCAGACGTGATCCCGGTCGGCGAACAGAATCACTCCGACCGCGGCCGCGCCGGCGAGGTCCGCGATCCACATCGCCCGCGCGAGGTCCCAGCGGTCCAGCAGTACGCCGGCCCAGGGCCCGATCGTCAACGCTGGAAGGGCTTCCAGCGCGAGGGTCAGTCCCGTGGCCACTGCCGACCCGGTCAACGCGAACACGTAGAACGGGATCGCCACGACCAGCAGCCAGGACCCGATGCCCGACACCGCGCCGCTGAACCAGAGTCTGCGGAAATCTCTCACGACGCGGCAATCTATCCTCAAGGAATAGACATCGGCAAGAGTGTTCTGTGAAGATAGTGCCCATGGAGTTGGGCGAAGTACTGCGCGACCGTCGCAAGGCGGCCGGTCGGACCATCGCGTCGGTGGCCGTCGACGCCGGTCTGTCCGTGCCGTACATCGCGAATCTGGAGAACGGCCGGGGTAATCCGACCGTGGCCGCGCTGGATCGGCTCGCGACGGCGCTGGGGGCGCAGCTCGAGGTGCGGATCGGGGAGGAGGAGCCGCCCCCGCTGCCGTCGGCCGGAGCGGAGTTGGTGTCCGGGTCCGATCGGGTCGACTCGGTTGTCGCCGCGGTTGCCGGCGGCCGGTCACGCGCGGCCACGCGCCGCGATCTGGTCGCGGCGCTCGACTCGCTCGCAGTCTTGCTGGGCCGCCCGCCGAGCGAGGCCGACCTGAGCCGGTTCCTCGACCTGCTCCTGCTCGCGCAACCCGGTCGCGCGCTGTGATCGCCGCACCGTAAGGTCCGGTCATGGAGATCGGTGCGCGGATCGCCGCGGCTCAGTTGACCGGTTCGGCGCGCTCGAGGCGACAGGTGATCGCCGGGCCGTTGGCCGGCATGTTGCACGACGACGACGCCTGGTACCTGTCCGCCGTACTCGCGGCCGAGCCTGGGCAGGCGTTCGATCCGGAGGAGATTCCGTGGGCGATCGACACGATCCGGCAGGCCTTCGCGGCCGAGGGGCGGTGGGTGCACGCGGAGTTCGTCGACGAGGCGAGCGCCGGTCTGGCTGAGGCGCTCGAGGCGAACGGGATGACGATCGTGTCGCGGCTGCCGTTGCTGGTGGTCGAGCCGGCCGAGCTGATCGTTCCCGATCTTCCGGACGGTACGACGGTGTCGGTCGTCGCGTCCGCGGAGGAGCAGGCCGTGGCGAATGCGGTGGGCGCGGAGGCGTACGAGATGGACAGCGCCGACTTCCCGTACAAGCCGGATCCGGCCGATGGCGGCGCGGTCCTCGTGCACGTTGACGGCGTACCGGCGGCTACAGCGGCGTGGACGGCGGTTGCGGACGAGGTGTCGGAGGTCGCGGGCGTCGGCACGATCCACAGCCACCGGCGCCGCGGTCTCGGTGCGATCGCGACGGCGTACGCAACGCTGAAGTCCTTCGAGCTGGGCGGCGCCACGCTGGCCTGGCTCACGCCGGGCGACGACGGCGCGGACCGCGTCTACCGCCGCCTCGGCTACGCACCACGAGCCACCGCCGTACACCTCGGCGACCCAGGCGGCCACTTGTCCGACCTACGCTGACGCCTCTCCGCCGCGGCGGTCGGTGCGTGCGGTGGTCAGGGCTGCAGGAGTCGGGTGATGGTGGTGTTGAGGGTCTTGCTGGCGGTTCTGGTGGCGAGGCGGCCTGTGGCTGCGGACTCACCGGCGGCGTGGCCCAAAGCGATCAGCGACGTGGTCAACCAGTCGACGGGGAGCTCGCGGGTGATCTCGCCTGCGCGTTGACCGCGGCGAATCAAGCGGGCGAACCGCTGGACCACCGGATCGTGCCGCTCAGCTGAACCGGACGTTTGCGGTACGTGCAGCAGTAGAGGGTGCTGTTCGAAGGCGCGCCAGCTCAGGTTGATCAACTGCAACAGCTTGTCCAGCGCCGGGCCTTCGTCCAGCTCGAGGGCGTCGATCGCCTGCAGGGTCTCCCGGGTCAGCTCATCGAGGACGGCATTCAGTAGGACGTCGCGGGACGAGAAGTGCGCGTACACGGTCTGCCTGGTGACGCTTGCCGCTTCCGCGATGCGTTCCAGGCTCGCGTCGGGCTGCTCGTCCAGCAGGGCGACCGCCGCCGCGAGGATCGCCGTACGACTCCGGTCCGCATCAGCGCGGCGGCGCCGACGTACCGGCTTGTTCTCTGACACCTTGTCAAGTTTAACGGATCTGCTTATCTTTGACAGTATGTCAGAGTTAAGCGCACGGGAGTTCGTCGCGGACTTCTTCGAATCGTTCACCCGGGAGGTCGTCGCGGGCGATGACGCCGCCATGGTCGTGGACCGGTACTACACGCCCGACATCGAGCAGATCGCCGACGGCATCACCCTCGACCGGCAGCGACTAATCGATCACCTCGGCCCGGTCCGGAAGAACCTGGTCTCCTGCTCGTACGACGTCCACGAGGCGATCCGGACCGACGACCGGCTGGCGGCTCGGTTCACGATCCACGCCGAGCTGCGCCGTGGACGGACGATCTCGACCGAGGTCTACCTGTTCGGCGAACTCGCCCCGGACGGCCGGATCCGCCGGACCACCCAAGCCACGCGCAATGTGACCGCGGCATGACGACCTTCCGCGTGCTCGGAATGACCTGCGGCCACTGCGTCGGTTTCGTCACCGAGGAACTCGGGACGATCCCCGGCGTCGAGTCGGTCACGGTGGACCTGCCGACCGGGACGGTCTCGTTGGTCAGCGATCGACCTGTCGATGCAGCCGCGATCCGCACAGCTGTCGAGACCGCCGGCTACGAGATGGCGGAGTGACCCGTCAGGCCGTCCGGCGGTACGTGAGAAGGGCAACGCCGCTCGGGAACGACGTGCAGTCGCTCAACGTCAGCGACTGCGGTGAGCCGTCAGGGAACAGCCGGCGACCCTCGGCGACCACCGACGGGTAGACGAACAGCCGGTACTCGTCGACAAGCCCAGCCATGATCAGTTGGTGGGTGACGTCGATGCTGCCGGTGCAGACGATGTCTTTGCCGGGGGCGTCCTTCAGGCGGCGTACCTCGTCCAGACCGCTGAGGATCGTGGTCGGCTGCCATCCCGG
The DNA here is from genome assembly GCF_044453965.1 of Kribbella sp. NPDC051586. Lineage (NCBI taxonomy): Bacteria > Bacillati > Actinomycetota > Actinomycetes > Propionibacteriales > Kribbellaceae > Kribbella > Kribbella sp. NPDC051586. Next base: position 1,753,598 of record NZ_JBITDF010000001.1, read on the forward strand.
ATCGCGCAGCGTCGAGCTCAGGACGTACTTCTGGACCTGGTTGAGGTACTCCGAGACGCCGGTCGGGTCGTCCGTCTGCGCGGGCCAGTAGCCGCGCAGTTGCTCGAACGTCACACGACCGGTCAGGAACGCGTCCGCCCGCGCCATCTGCTCGCGCAGCGCTCGGAGCACCTCCGGCCCGCCGTCCGCGGGTCCGAACCAGTCACCTGCCTCGATCACACCGTCGACAGTGATGTTCTGGGTGACGATCAGGTCGCGCATCAGACTCCTCCTCGTTGGGGTTCACCTGGTACGTCGGACCCGGTCGTCACCCTTCGACATCAACGGACCGTGAAGCCTGCCTTACGGAACGCGTCGGCGAGCGAGGTCTCGTCCATCGGCGTCTCGGACTGCTTGCCGCCTCGTCCTTGACCGCCTTGACCGCCCTGACCGCCCTGACCGCGATTCCCGCCGCGCCCGCCCTGTCCACCACGACCGCCCTGGCCGCCCTGTCCACCACGACCGCCTTGACCATCCTGGCCGCCGCGCCCACCTTGGCCACCGCGACCGTCCTGGCCGCCCGCGCCGCCTGAGCCGCCTGAGCCGCCTGAGCCGCCTGAGCCGCCTGAGCCGCCTGGTCCACGGCCTTGCCCGCCCTGGCCGCGGCCTTGTCCGCGTCCGCCCTGGTTGCCTGCCGGCCGGGAGCCGCGGTCGCCCGGGCGACCTGATCCGGCGCCTGGCTCGTCGTCAAGACGGAGAGTGAGTGAGATGCGCTGGCGCGGGATGTCGACCTCGAGCACCTTGACCTTGACGATGTCACCGGGCTTGACCACCTCGCGGGGGTCCTTGACGAAGTTCTTCGACAATGCGGAAACGTGCGCCAGCCCGTCCTGGTGGACGCCGATGTCGATGAACGCCCCGAACGCGGCCACGTTGGTGACCTGGCCCTCGAGCGTCATCCCCGGCCTCAGGTCGGCGATCTTGTCCACGCCCTCGGCGAACACCGCGGTCTTGAACGCCGGCCGCGGGTCACGCCCCGGCTTCTCCAGCTCGGCCAGGATGTCCGTGACGGTCGGCAGCCCGAACATGTCGTCGACGAAGTCGGCCGCCTTCAGCCGCTTCAGCTCCGACGACCCGATCAGCGACTTCACGTCCGAGCCGGTCGCGTCGAGGATCCGCCGTACGACCGGGTACGACTCCGGGTGCACGCTGGACGTGTCGAGCGGGTCGTCGCCGTCGGGGATCCGGAGGAACCCGGCCGCCTGCTCGAACGCCTTCGGGCCGAGACGCGCGACCTCGCGCAGCGCCGTACGCGACTTGAACGGGCCGTTGACGTCGCGGTGCTGGACGATGTTGTCCGCCAGCCCTGGCGTGATGCCGGAGACCCGGGTGAGCAGCGGCGCGGACGCGGTGTTGAGGTCGACGCCGACCGCGTTCACACAGTCCTCGACGACCGCGTCGAGCGAGCGGGACAGCGAGTTCTCCGGGAGGTCGTGCTGGTACTGGCCGACGCCGATCGACTTCGGGTCGATCTTCACCAGCTCGGCCAGCGGGTCCTGCAGCCGGCGGGCGATCGAGACCGCGCCGCGCAGCGACACGTCCATCCCTGGCAGCTCCTGCGACGCGAACGCCGACGCGGAGTACACCGACGCGCCCGCCTCGCTGACCACGGCCTTGGTGAGCTTGAGCTCGGGGTGCTTGGCGATCAGCTCGGCGGCCAGCTTGTCCGTCTCGCGCGACGCCGTACCGTTGCCGATGGCAATCAGGTCGACGTCGTGCGCGGCCGCGAGCGCGGCCAGGGTGGCGATCGACTTGTCCCACTGGTTCTGCGGGACGTGCGGGTAGATGACGCCGGTGTTGACCACCTTGCCGGTGGCGTCGACGACAGCGACCTTCACGCCGGTGCGGAAGCCCGGGTCGAGGCCCATCGTCGCGCGGGTGCCGGCCGGAGCGGCCAGCAGCAGGTCGCGCAGGTTGGCCGCGAACACCCGGATCGCCTCGTCCTCGGCGACCTGCCGCAGCCGCATCCGCAGGTCGATGCCGAGGTGCACCAGGATCTTCGTCCGCCAGGCCCAGCGGACCGTCTCGACCAGCCACTTGTCGGCCGGGCGGCCCTGGTTCTCGATGCCGACCTTGCGGGCGATGGTCGTCTCGTACTCCGTCGGTCCGTCGACCTCCACGCCCGCGGGCAGCGGCTCGACGGAGACCGTCAGCACGTCCTCCTTCTCGCCGCGGAACAGCGCGAGGATCCGGTGCGACGGCATCTTCGTGAACGGCTCGTCGAAGTCGAAGTAGTCCGAGAACTTCGCGCCGTCGGTCTCCTTGCCCTCGCGGACGGCGGACGCCAGCCGGCCCTGGGACCAGAGCCGCTCGCGCAGGTCACCGATCAGGTCGGCGTCCTCGGCGAACCGCTCGACCAGGATCGCGCGGGCGCCGTCGAGGGCGGCCTGCGGGTCGGGCACCTCGGCGTTCACGAACACCGCGGCCGCGGCGAACGGCTCGACGTCCGGGTCGGCCATCAGGCCGTCGGCGAGCGGCTCGAGACCGTTCTCCCGGGCGATCATGGCCTTGGTCCGGCGCTTCGGCTTGAACGGGAGGTAGATGTCCTCGAGCCGGGACTTGGTGTCCGCGGCGAGGATCTGCTCCTTCAGCGCGTCGTCGAGCTTGCCCTGGCTCTCGATCGACTCGAGCACGGTCTGCCGGCGCTCCTCCAGCTCACGCAGATACCGCAGCCGCTCCTCGAGCGAGCGCAGCTGCGCGTCGTCCAGCATCCCGGTGACTTCTTTGCGGTACCGCGCGATGAACGGGACCGTCGACCCTTCGTCCAGCAGCGCCACCGCCGCCCGCACCTGGTTCTCGCCGACCTCCAGTTCCCCGGCGATCCGCTGCTCGATCGACTGCACCACCACTGTCCGCTTCCCCTCTACCGACAAACCCGCCGAACATTCTGCCCCGGCCGGGCTCCATATCCTTCCCCATCCCACCCCCCACCCCGAAACCCGTCCCACCCCCGCCTGTGGACAACCCGTAGGCGCCGTCCGTCAACGGGCCCGCCTTCAGGTGTAGGCGAGGCTTGGACCCGAGTGGTGCGAGCATGCGGGGATGGCTTCCGGCTCGTCATCGTTGTGGCGGAATCGGGACTACCTGAGCTGGTGGACCGGTACTGCGCTCTCCGTGCTGGGGAGCAACGTCACGCTGGTTGCCTTCCCGCTGCTCGTGGTGTTCGGCGCCGGGTCGGTCGCGGCCGCGGGGGTGATCGGCGCGGCCGGGCGGATCGGTGGACTGATCACCACCTTGTGGGGCGGTGCCCTCGCCGATCGGGTCAGCAGGCGGTTGATCCTGGTCGTCGTACCGCTGGTACAGGCGATCCTGATGGCCGGCGTCGCCGTGTCGGTCGCATCGGGTCACGTTCGACTGCTCCTGCTCGGCGGCATCGGCTTGGTCAACGGTCTCTTGTCCGGCGTCCTGTCGGGTGCAGAGCTCCCGGCGCTGCGCCGGATCGTGCCAAGGGAGCAGTTCGCCGCGCGAGCTGCCCAGGAGCAAGGACTCCACCAGGCGGCGCAGCTCATCGCATCGCCACTGTCCGCCATCCTCTACACGGCGGCCCGCTGGTTGCCGTTCGGGTTCGACGCGGTCACCTTCCTGCTCGGCTCGTTCTTCTCGGCCCTCATCCGGCGGCCGCTCGGTCCGGATCGCGCCGCACCCGGTGAGCAGAAGCCCAGCTTCCTGGCCGACGTCCGCGCCGGGCTGCGCGTCGTACGCCGCGAACCGTTCCTGCGCTACTCGATGCTCTGGGTCGCGGTCACGAACATGGTCGGCAACTCGTTCCTGCTCCTGCTGATCGTGCTGCTCAGGGACCGTGGCGCAGGACCCCGGACCGTCGGCTTCACCAACTCGATCGTCCTCGTCGGAGGGCTGATCGGCGCGGTGGTCGCCGGCTGGATCCTGCGCCGGGTCAGGCCCCGCACGGTGTTCCTGATCGGCGGATGGGTGTACGTGATGACGCTGGCGCTCGCCGCAGTCGCTCCGGAGCCGTGGCAGATCACCGTGGCGGCGGCGCTGTTCGTCTTCGCGTCCGTCCCTACCGTGTCGGTCTGGGAGGCGTACGTGGCCAGTCTGGTCCCCGATGCGTACGTCGGCCGCGTCGGATCGGTCGCGAACTTCTCAGCGCAGTCACTGGTCTGGCTGGGCATGATCCTGGTCGGTGTCCTCGCGGACGCCCTCGGCGCCACAGTCGGTGTGCTCTGCTTCTCCGCCCTGCTGGTCCCGTTCGCGATCATCAACCTGTTCGCACGCGCACTCGACGTACTGCGCACTCCGCTGGCTGAGGTCCGCGAGGTCGACGTGCCCTGAGTACGACAAACTCCCCGGGACCAGGGCGTGGTCACCGGGGAGTTCGTCGTACTGCAGGTCAGGCGGCTTCGAGCAGGAGCTCGTCCTCGTCGGACTCGACCGCGACCGGCTGCTTGGCCGGACGCATCACCGTGATGGCGACGACCACCGCGGCAGCGACGATGGCGGCCGCTACCCCGAAGGAGAAGTGGTAGCCGGTGGTCAGGGCCTCCAGCGGGGACTTGGTGGTAGCGCCGGCGGTGCGGGTGGCGGACAGGGTGGCCAGGATGGCCAGGCCGAGGGCGGCGCCCACCTCGCCCATGGTGCCGATCAGACCGGAGGCCAGGCCGGCGTCCTCGGGCTTCACGTCCGACATCGACAGGCCCATCAGAGCCGGGAAGCAGATGCCGCCGCCCAGGCCGAGCAGCGCGAGCACCGGCAGGACGTGGACGAAGTAGTTGCCGCCGACCGGCGCCTGGGTGAAGAGCGCCAGTCCGACCACGATCAGGGACAGTCCGACGATCAGCGGGCGGCGCGGGCCGAACCGCATGACCAGCTTCTCGGAGTACTTCACCGACAGCAGCCCCATCACCACGGTGGTCGGCAGGAAGGCCAGTCCGATCTGCAGAGCGTCGTACCCGAGCACGCGCTGCAGGTACAGCGAACCCAGGAAGAAGATGCCGAACATCCCGGAGCTGGACAGCGCCTGGATCAGGTTCGCACCGGTCAGCGTCCGGGAGCGGAAGATCCGCAGCGGGACCAGCGGGTTGGCGGCGGTCGCCTCACGGGCGACGAATCCGGCCAGCAGTACCAGAGTCACCGCAGCCAGCGTCAGCGTCCGCGGAGCGGTCCAGCCAAGCTCGGCAGCCGGCTTGACGATCGTGAACACGCCGACCATCAGCGCCGCGGTGATCAGCACCGCACCCGGTACGTCGGTGCCCTTGCCGATTCCCAGGCCCTTGTCCTTCTCGATCAGCTTCACCGCGAGTGCGGCGGTCAGCACGCCGAGCGGCAGGTTCACGAAGAAGATCCAGTGCCAGCTGATCGCCTGCGTCAGGACGCCACCGGCCAGCAGTCCGATCGAGCCACCGGCGGAGGCGACGAACGCGTAGACGCCGATCGCCTTGGCCTGCTCCCGCGGCTCGGGGAACAGCGTCACGATCATGCCGAGGATCACGGCGGAGGTCAGCGCACCGCCGACGCCCTGGACGAACCGGGCGATGACGAGCAGCTCCTGGGTCCGCGCCAGGCCGCACAGTACGGAGGCGGCGGTGAAAACGATCAGTCCGGCGGTGAAGACGTTCCGCCGGCCGAGGAGGTCGCCGAGCCGGCCGGCCAGCAGGAGCAGGCCGCCGAAGGCGATCAGGTAGGCGTTCACGACCCAGGCCAGCGAGGAGCTGGAGAAGCCGAGGTCGTCCTGGATGGCCGGCAGCGCCACGTTCACCACGGTCACGTCGAGCACGATCATCAACATGCCCGCGCAGAGGGTGTACAGAGCCAGCCAGCGCGAGCGGCCGCCCTGCGTGGCCGGCGAAGTCGCCAGGGTGTCGGTCGTCGCGTACATCTTGGGGTCTCCTTGCAGTTCGTCGTTGGTGGCCTTACACCCATACGTCGAACTGGAGGAGCTCAGATTGACACGTCGTCAGAAGTTTTTTCGCGAGGCTTCCGCGACAGCATGTACGCCGTCAGGGCCGGCACCAGTCCGGACCCGACGACGAGCAGTGTGGGCACCTGTGACGCCAGAGCGAACCAGGTGAGCAGTACGACGACCCCGCCGGCCACGGGCATCGGCCGACGCAGCAGGAACAGGTTGGCGGACCGGAACACCGTCTTCATGGTGGCGTCCGCAGCCGCCTCGGGCAGCACGGCCAGGCCGCTCAGATAGAGCCCGAGGATCATCCCGGTCAGCGGAATTAGCACGACGAGGGCGAAAACGCGCATCGGACCGCTGGCGAACGCCCAGAACGAGATGCCGAACGCGAGCAGCACCGCACCGGCGTACAGCCCGAAGCCGGACAGCCAGAAGCGCTTCATCGCCCAGCGGAACTCCCTGAAGAACCGCCGCATCAGCTTCGGCTTGTCTTGGCTGATCGCGTCCGGCAGCACCCGCTGCATCGCGAAGGCGGCGGGGAAGAGGGTGAGGATGCCCAGGCTGATGACCACGAACACCAGCTGCAGCATCAGCAGGTCGCCGACGACCGACAGCTTCGCCAGCACCGTGGTGGTCCGGCCGGCGCCGCCGTCAGCAGGGGGAACAGCCACCGATCGTCTCCTCGTTCCGTCCGGGCGTGCCTTGATCGTATGATCACGAACAATCACGCGAAGATCAGGGGACCGCATGCTTGCACAGGAGCGCCACGAGCTGATCCTGCGGAGCCTGCGGCGGCACGGCCGGCTCCGGGTGGCCGATCTGGTGGCCGAGCTGGGCGTCTCCGCGATCACAGTACGCCGGGACCTGGCCGAACTGGACTCGGCCGGCCTGCTCCGCCGCGTGCACGGCGGCGCGATCGGCACCCAGACCGCCGACCAGGGCACCCGCGGCAGTCAGCTGACGATCGGCATCATCGTCCCGAGCGCCGCGTCGTACTACTCCGACGTGATCCGCGGCGCCGAGGCGATGGCCGACCGGTACGGCGCGCGCCTGGTCCTCGGCGTCTCCGGGTACGACGTGGCGATGGAGCGGGACCGGATCGACAAGGTCCTCGGGATCGGGGTCGCGGGCCTCCTGATCAGCACCGCGCTCGGCGACGGCGATGCGGAGCGGCTCGACACCAGGCTCGACGACATCGACGTACCCGTGGTGCTGATGGAGCGGGCGTTCGGGTTCCCGCATGTGGCCCGCGAGTACGACCACGTCCGCACCGATCACGCGTACGGCGCGATGCTGGCGCTGCGCCATTTCGTCGCACTCGGCCATCGCCGGATCGCGATCAACCTGCAGGCCACGGTCACGGCGTACTGGCTCCGCCGCGGCATCGAGACGGCCGCGAAGGCGCTCGGCGTGGAGGTCTTCCTGTCGCCCGTCGACCTCCCGATGCGCGGCGACGACCCCGGCGCCGTGACGCAGCTCGACGCGTTCCTCGCCGAGTGCGAGTCGTTCGGCAGCCGCGCCGTCCTGGTCCACTCCGACGAGCACGGCGCCCGCCTGGTCGAGCGCGCGATGGAGCTAGGCCTCCGCGTCCCCGAGGACCTCGCCGTCATCGCCTACAACGACGTCACCGCCTCCCTCGCCGTCGTACCCCTCACCGCGATCTCCCCGGCCCGCCGAGCCCTAGGCGAAACCGCCTGCGACCTCCTCCTCCGCAAAGTCCAGTCCCCCACCGCCCCCATCCAGCACCTCAGCCTCCTCCCCACCCTCAACATCCGCACCTCCTGCGGCACCGCCGGGTAAATTTGGAGCATTGCACCGGATCTGGGGAGAAGCGCACGTGGAGTACGCCGAGTTCGAAGTCGAGTACAAACGCGTCGCCGACAGCATCATCGAGGGCCGGCGCGACACCGACCTGACCGCGGAGATCCCGCGTCTCCGCGCGCTGGCCGAACAGATCGACGACGAGGACGACCGCCACCTGGCCGACTCGGTACTTGCGGGAATCGAGGACATCATCGCCCGCGAGCCTGGTGAGCCTCCCTCCGAGATCATCCTGCAGGCCCGTGAAGCGTTCGCCGAAGGCGACCGGAACGAAGGCACCGTGGCCGAGCGCCTGGCCCGGGCAGAGGAAGCTGTCCGGGCACTGTCGCGCATCGCGGCCAACGGCACTCCGGACGAGCAACGCGAGATCGGAGCCCTCGAGCACACGCTCCAGATGCTGATCGGTGCTTTGCGGCTGATGCGATGAAGGTCACCAGCTTCCGGGAGCTGATGCGCGAGCAGGCGAAAGCCGCTGTGCAGGTCTCGGGTGCGAACCATTCATCCTGGAACGGACGCTTCGGTACGCCGATCCCAAGCCCGAGTGAGCTCGGCGGCACCGCGAACTGGGACAACTCGATCTCGTACAACCCACGTCACGTGGACGAGCCGCTCCAGGACATGTTCCGGAACGCGCGGGTGCACAACCAGGACAAGTCCGAGCTGCGGAGGTACCGCGACGCGATCCGGGTCGTCCTGCACGAGAACGTGCACCTGCTGGCATCGGAGGGCCGGGAGCATTCGCAGTCGTACGCCGCGATGGCCAACGGCCCTGGCGTACGCCAGTTGGAGGAGGGCGTGACCGAGCTCTACGCGCATCAGCGGTTGGACGCCTACATCGACGAGCTCGGAGTCGACCAGGTCGCGCCGGGGATCAAGAACGTCAAGTCCCCGATGGTCTACAAGGAGTTCACTCCCGCGGTCGAGGGCTTTGCAGAGATAGTCGGGCGTCAGTCCGGCGTACCGCGCGACGAACTGATCGGCAAGCTTGCCGTCGTACCCGCCGACCAGAAGTTCCGGGTGGCAGCCGAGGCCATGTACGACAACAGCAAGCTGCCTGGGCTGATCCCGGCCGAGCAGCGGGAGCAAGCCGTCGGACAGATAGCCAGAGCGATGGGCACCGAGTTCAGCAAGGTGTCGAAGCTGCCGAAGGACGCGGATGCCAACGCGCGCCACACCGTCGGTGTTCAAGCTGCCGCCGAGGGGTCCAAGGTGATCAGCCGGCTGAAGAAGCAATGGCAGATGCCCGCGCCAGGCGAACAGGTGCAGCGTGGCACCAGCGCCGAGCAGGGCCGCACCACCCAGTCTGACCGTGGCAACGACCCCCGCTCTCCCGCGGCCTCCGAGGCGCCCACAGTCTCTCCGGGGCCCGCGGGGTCTACCGCGGTGCCGGGCTCTCCGGCCCCCGCGGCATCGGCCGCATCAGCGGCGTCCCCACCTGCTCCCGCCTCCGCGGCTGCCTCGGCGGCTCCGGCCGAACCGGCGGCTCCTGCGTTGCCGCCGGATGTTGCGGCAGCGGCTCGGGCCGGGTTGTCTGGGCCTCCGTTGGCGTCGGCCAGTCGGTTGAGTGCTGATCGGCAGGGGGCGCGCGGTGCGGGGGCGGCTGCGCCGGCGGTTCAGCGGCAGGGGAGTGGTGCTCAGCGGCCGGGGCCGGAGGGTCAGCGCTGAGTGCCGGCCGGTGAGTTCAGGCGCTGGGTCCGTGGGCCGGAACTCTGATCGGTCAGGTTCCGATCGTGATCGAATGTGATCATTCGAGCGCTGAGGTATTGACGAGGAAAGCCCTTTCCCATACTTTCGCTGCACTTGAGGGGTCGCAGGCCCCCGGCTGAAACAGGCAGCGAAGGAGTTCCCCTGTGAGACGTGGTGTGGGACTGACCTTGCTGGCGGCTGCGCTCAGCGTGGTGGTCAGCAGTTGTGGCAGCGGGGTGATCGACAAGAGCACGGACGGCGTCCCGCCGGCCGAGGCGACCGGGACGCTGCGGGTGCTCATCCCGTCCTTCCCGCCCAGTACCAAGGGCCGGGAGGCGTTCCAGAACGTCGTCGACGAGTTCCACAAGACCTATCCGAAGATGAAGGTCGAGCCGGACTTCGCGACGTACAACAACCTGAACGAGAAGCTGGCCACCTCGATCGCGGCCGGGATCCCGTACGACGTGATGGTGACCGGCGTCGGCTGGGTCCAGCCGTTCGCCTCCAAGAACATCTTCGAGGACCTGGGCAAGTACGGCGTGACGCCGGACTTCATCAAGGAGAAGAGCACCCCGGCGCTGATCCCGGCGGTCACGTACGACAAGAAGCTGTACGCCTACCCGCTGCTCGCCGACGCCCGCGCGGTCGCGCTCCGCAAGAGCGCGTTCGTCGAGGCGGGCCTCGACCCGAACAAGCCGCCGACGTCGCTGGCCGAGATCAAGGTCGCGGCCGAGAAGCTGACCAAACGGGACAAGAACGGCAACATCACCCGCAGCGGCTTCGACCTCGCGTCCGCGACCGGTTTCCGGCAGTCGTTCGTCACCTTCCTCGCCTCGACCGGCACCCCGCTGTACGTCGGCGGCGAGCCGAACTTCGACAACAAGGCCGGCCTGGACACGCTGCTGTGGATCAAGTCGATGATCAACAACGTCCAGCCGTACGGGCAGACCAACGCGGCCCAGCAGCCGCTGGTCCTGACCGGTGAGGCTGCGATGGGCATCGTCAACGGCGCCGTCGACTGCTCGGACAAGGGCATCGGCAAGAAGAACTGCGACGACCTGGAGTTCTTCCGCTTCAACAGCGGCAAGGAGATCGAGTACGTCGGCGGTGACCTGGCCTCGATCGGCTCCCGCAGCCATCACAAGGACGCGGCCTGGGCCTTCATCCAGACCATGGTCAACAAGCCGACGCTCGACGCGATCGCCAAGCTGAACAAGAAGATCCCCGCCTACAAGGACGCCGGCAACTCGCCGCAGGCGCAGTCGAACCCGTTGAGCAACTTCACCGCGAACGGTCTGCAGTACGCCGCGAACGAGAACGAAGTGCCGTCCAACTGGCTCGAGATGCGTGGCAACTTCGACATCCAGCTCACCCAGGCGGTCCTCGGTCAGAAGGATCCCGCCAAAGTGCTGCACAACCTGGCAGGACAGTCACGATGAGCACAACTCTTGAACGTCCAGCACTGGACGCCACGCGCAAGGTACCCACGGCCAAGGACACCGGCACGCTGCTCAAGGGCCAGAAGCGCACCGGTTGGGCCTTGCTCGCGCCGGCCCTGCTGCACTCCGGCATCTTCATCGTCATCCCGGTGGTCGCGGTCCTGGTCCTCAGCCTCACCAACTACAGCTTCGGTGACACCTGGGCCTGGGTCGGGTTCGGCAACTACGCGGACCTCGCCCGCGACGTCGACTTCCTGGCCTCGCTGTGGCACACGGTGCTGTACGCGATCGTGGTGATCCCGATCTCGATGGCGATCGCCCTCGCGGTCGCGGTCGGGCTGAACCAGAAGATCCGCGGCCTCGGCTTCTTCCGGACCGCGTTCTACATCCCGACGGTGACCGCGACCGTGGCCATCGCGACCATCTGGCTGTGGATCTACAACCCGGGCTCCGGCCTGGCGAACGGGTTCCTCAGCCTGTTCGGGTTCGCGCCGAACCGCTGGCTGGCCGACCCGGCGACCGCGCTGCCGTCGCTGATGGTGGTCGGCATCTGGCAGGGCCTCGGTACCAAGATCATCATCTACCTGGCCGCGCTGCAGGGCGTATCCCGCGACCTGCTCGAGTCGGCCGACCTGGACGGCGCCAGCCGCTGGCAGCGGTTCGTCAACGTCACCTGGCCCTCGCTCGGCCCGGTGCAGTTCTTCGTGCTGATCACGTCGATCGTCGGCACCTTCCAGGTGTTCGACCTGGTGTACGTGATGACGCGCGGCGGACCCGGCAGTGACACCCGCGTGCTGGTGCTCGACATCTACCAGAACGCGTTCCAGGACCTGAAACTCGGCTATGCGTCCGCCGAGACCGTGATCATGATGATCGTGATCGCGGCCTTCATCGGAGTCGGGCGCCTGCTCCAGAGGGCGGACACCAATGACTAGCGCTGCATTGCCTTCGACCGGTACGAGCGTGAGCCGCCGGCCGTCGTCGCTCCGGCCGGGGCGGATCGCGTTGTACGTCGTACTCATCGTCGGCGCGCTGCTGATGATCGTGCCGTTCCTGTGGATGCTGCTGACGTCGTTCAAGAGCGATCTCGAGGTGCAGCAGTTCAACTGGCTGCCCGGTGAGCTGCGCTGGCACAACTTCGTCGAGGCGATGAACACCGCGCCGTTCCTGCGGTACTTCCGCAACAGCCTGTTCATCGCGGTCGGCGAGACCGCGTTCACGCTCGTCGTCTGCACGATGGCCGGCTACGCGCTGGCCAAGGCGCCGATCCGGGGCGGCAAGTCGCTGCTGAACTACTTCATCGTGCTGCTGCTCGTGCCGTTCCAGATCATCCTGGTGCCGCTGTTCATGATCGTGAAGTCGATCCCGCTGTTCGGCGGCAACAACATCCTCGGCCACGGCGGGATCGGGTGGCTGAACTCGTGGTGGGGCCTGATCATCCCGCTCGGCGCGGCGCCGCTGTTCACGTTCCTGGCCCGGCAGTTCTACGTGTCGCTGCCGGACGAGCTCGCCCAGGCGGCCCGGGTGGACGGGCTCAGCGAGTTCGGGATCTTCCTGCGGATCATGACCCCGCTGATCAAGCCGGCCCTGATCACGATCGCGGTGTTCCAGATCGAGGCGGCCTGGAACGGGTTCCTCTGGCCGCTGATGATCACGACGTCGGACGAGATGCGTCCGCTGCAGCTCGGGCTGGCGATCTTCTCGCAGAACCCGGCCGAGATTCAGTGGCCGTACCTGATGGCCGGTACGGCGCTGGCGACGCTGCCGATGATCGTGCTGTTCGTGTTCGCCCAGAAACGCTTCGTCGAAGGAATGGCGAACGTGGGAATCAAGGGCTAGATCCTCGAACAGGTGCTCACCCCGCCCCGGGTGAGCACCTGCGAGGCCCCCTCCACATGCGGTGGTCCCGAAGAAACACCGGAGCTTCCCACGTAGTCCCCCCACTGGGTCACTCGTCCGGTTTATCGGCGCAGTGTGCCCGCCGTTACAGCATTCGTGAGGTTTTTTCGCTACTGCTTGAAATGATTTGCCGAACTCCGGGTCAAGTACGACGTATTGCACGCGTGTGGCGACGGTCAGTAGGCGATCAGCCCACGTGGGCGCTGACGACGTACCTGATCATCGGGTCGAGGTCGGTTGTGCCGAGGAGTTCGCGGTCGACGAAGGTCTGGAACGGGGGGAGTGAGGTCGCCCGCAGGTTGTCGCCCGCTCCGGCGGGCAGGTCGTGCCGGAAGATTCGTTGTCTCCTGCTTGGGTTGACCGGCCGGCCTGGGTACGATCGCGGCGTGACTGCCGGGTCGGCTGCTTCCAGCCATTCACGAGTTGGGGTCCCGGCTGCGTTCTGAACGCCGCGCGGGCTCCACCGGGCGTTTCTCTCCCCGTCTGCATTTCCTTTCCACGACACCGAGAGAAGCGAATCCTGAACGATTTCACCGCACAGCTCATTGACGAGTTCCGGGCCAACGCCGGCCAGGTCGGCGGGCCCTTCGAGAACTCAAGGTTGTTGCTCCTGACAACAACTGGCGCGCGCTCCGGGCAGCCGCGCACCGCGATCCTGGGGTACTACCCGGACCGCGACCGGGTGCTCGTCGTCGGCTCGGCCGGCGGCAGTCCCAGACACCCGGCCTGGTACCACAACCTCCTCGCCCAGCCCGAGGTCACCGTCGACCTCGGCCTGTTCACCTATCCGGCCACAGCAGTCGTACTGCGTGGCGCCGAACGCGACGAGGTCTTCGCCCGCCTCGTCGAGGCCGATCCAGGGTGGGGCGACTACCAGGCTCGCACCACCCGGACCATCCCGGTCGTCGCCCTCGTCCAGCGCCCGGGGCCACCACCGGGCGCCGAGCGCGGGTCCTTTGCCGAGGCCTTGAAGGTCATCCACGCGGCGTTCCGGCGCGAGCTTTCGCTGATCCGGAGCGAGGTCGCCGCATCCGGCGCCGGACTGGGCGCGCAACTCCGCATCAACTGCCTAACCGTCTGCCAGGGCCTGCACTACCACCACACCGGCGAGTCGACCGGCCTGTTCCCGGCGTTGCTCCAGCAGCACCCCGAGCTGACCGACCTGATCGCCGTACTGCAGACCGAGCACGACAAGATCGCCGTACTGCTGGAGGAGCTGGAGCAACTGGCCGCGACTCCGACACCGGAGGTCCTGCCCCAGGTCGACGAGTTGATCGCCCAGCTCAACGCCCATCTGGACCGCGAGGAGGCAGAGCTCCTGCCGTACCTCTGAGGGGCGCGTCGGGACTACGGTCGGGATCATGACCCGGCCGACGTACGACGAGCTCCTGGCGGCCGACCGGGCCGCGCTGACCCGCGGAGCCTGGCCGGCTGCTCGTGGCCAGTTCGAGCGGCCGGCCAGGCTGGCGTTGTGGCTCGGCGATGACCACAACGAGTTCCGTGGCGCCGATGCGGTGGCCGAGGGCTGGTTCAACCGCGCGGGGCGTGATCCACCACCCGTCGGTCGTCGAGGCGGTGGAGTGCTACGCCACGCAGTTCGGCCCGGTGGTGCTTGCTCGCGAGGCGTTGGGGGCCAGATGGCCGGCGCTTCGCGATGATCTGATCGACCTCTTCGAGCGGCACAACACGTCTGGGTCTGCTCGTCTCCTGCTGCCGGCGGGGTACCTGGTGGTCCGGGGTCAGCTGCGGGCCAGCAAGGCGTAGGAGTTGGGGAGGCGGCCGGACCACGCGGCGGCGTTCGTGTCGTCCTGCGGTCGCCAGAACGGCTCGGCGTACTCCTCCAGGGCCTCGAGGTGCAGGCCGGCTCTGGTGATCGCGGTGACGATCTGGCCGAGGTTCCACTGCCATTCGCGGGCGCCGTTGCCGGGGAACGTGTCGTTGACGTGCGACTCGGCGAAGTAGCTGCGGTCCGGCCGAATCCGCGGTTCGTCGTTGTCCCAGGTCCACAAGGGGACGGCCGGGTGCCCTTCGTACATGAACAGGCGCCCACCAGGTCGCAGTACTCTCGCGATGTCCCGCGCCCACGCATCGATGTCGCGCATCCAGATCAGCGCGCCTTTGCCGGTGTAGACGAGGTCAGCGGACGCATCCCGCACCGGCACGCCGGGCACTTCGGCCACCACGTAGCGACAAGCCATGCCCAGCTCGTCAGCACGCCGCTGCGCCGCACCCGCAGCTACCGAGCTGTAGTCGATGCCGACGACCCGCTCCGCGCCCGCCTTCACCAGCCCGACGTCATCCAGCCCATGCCCACTCTGCAGATGCACCACGACCGGCCGCTCAGCCAACACGGGTGCCAGCAACTCCAACTCCCGCTCCAGCAACAACCCATCCCCCCGAGCCGCCTCGAGCAACTCGTCGTACTCGCGCACGTGCTTGCCCGAGGCCCGCTCCCAAACCACCCGATTTCCAGCCACCACCTCATCCATGTCCTCAGTCAAGCCCATCAAGCAAGTCCATATCGTGCAGGTCCTGCGGTCTGAACTCGTACCCCTGGTGGGACTGCCGTTGCGCGCTGGCAGGCATGCACCGCACGAGCCGCCCGTCGATGCGTCCCGAGGTTGGCGGCGGGATGAAGTGCGTGTGGCCGTCGAAGTCGAGCTGCTCGGTCCCGCCACCCGCCAGCGGCGTACTCGGATGCAGATCTACTCGATGTCCTTCCACAGCGTGCGTCAGCTGGACGGTGACCTCCACGTACCGCGCATCGGTGACGTCGTACCCCAGGTCACCCAACCTCTCCACCACCCGATCCAACTCCGGCCGAGCCACTCCCAGGTCCAGATCCCCATGCGGCCGCGTCTGCCGCCCAACCAGCGCATCCACGCCCCACCCGCCATCCACCCAGACCTCCAACCCGGCCAAGGCATCCAGCAACTCGAGCACCCGCTCCGCGGTCATCTCCGTCATCGGACAACCTCGTAGCGGAGGCTCACCACGCCGTCGGCCGTGGTGCTGCTGGACAAGAGCCGCAGCCGGGTCGGGAGCGCCTCACGCTCGAGCTCAGGTCCGTCGAACACCGACGGCACACCAGCACCTCCGATCGCGGCCGGAAAGAGGATGAGATGCAGCTCGTCGATCAGGTCAGCCCGCAGCAGAGCGCCGTTCAGCCCGCCACCGGCCTCAGACACGACACAGGTCACACCGAGGCGCTCGCCCATCCGCCGTAGCGCAAGATCCAGATCCACGCGCTTCTCACCGGCGACAAGGTACGGGATGTTCTTCCGGCGCAGATAAGCCAGGTACGCCGACGGCGTGGCTCGGCAGGTGAGAAGCAGCAGGTCGATGCCCTCGCCGCCTTTCTCGGTCCACGGCACCCGCCCACGACCGTCCACCACGGTGAACCACTTGCGATGCGCCGGATCGTTCACCACGTCATCGGGCAGGAAGTCGTCGTACGAGCAAGTTTCCTGAGGCAACTCCAATGGACCGGTGTCCGCGGTGACGAACGTCCCGCTGCCTTCCAGGATCGCCGTCGGCGCATACAACTCCTCCAGCAACGCAGTACGCGCACCATTCGCCGCCGTGAACCCGTCCGGCCACAACGATCGCCACACCTGTCCGGCCTCGTCGGACAGCAGGAGACGGTCTCGGCCGACGGTCACCCGTCCGTCCACCGAGGCCGTCACCGATACCACCAATCGCGGTCTGTCGCTCATGAACGCCTTCCTATCAAGGCGTTCCGACAGTTTTCATTCGTTGTGGAGGACTTTGGCGATGGTGGTGTGGGCCGCGGTGCGGGCGGGGAGGTAGGCGCCGGCGGCGGCGATGAAGATGCCGGCGAGGGTCAGGAGCGCCAGGAGGGTCCAGGGGTAGACAGCGATCATGGCAGCCGGGATTTCCACCTGGGCGGCGTTGGCCATCGCAGGGACGACCAGACGGTGCGCGAGCATGCCGAGCGGGATGCCCAGCAGGCCGCCGACGGCGCCCAGGGCAGCCATCGAGGTGACGACCATGACGGTGACCTGGGACGGCGTCATACCGATCGACTTGAGCATGCCGAGGTCGCGGCGGCGCTCGCGGGTGTTGAGGATGACGGTGTTGAAGACGCCCAGCGCAGCCACAGTTCCCAACATCAGGGTGAGCAGTACGACGGTCGCCAGCACGATCGCCACGAAGCTGCCCGCAGCCTGCCCGTCGGTCTCGATCAACCCCGGGTCCCCCTTCTGTACCGCCGCTACGAACGCGTCCAGGTTCGTGCCGGGCTTGACGGTGATCTCGTACAGCGAGGCCCGCACTGTCGGCGCCGCCAGCGCCAGGGTCTGCCAGTTCGACAGCACCTCGTCACCCGAGTTGTACATCGCCTTCCCGACGATCTTCGCCCGGACGTTCCTTCCCTGTGACTGCAAAGTGATGGTGTCGCCGACATCCAGCCCACGCTGCAGCAGGAACCGCTGTGACACGACCACCTGCCCCGGACCGTCGAACCACCGCCCCTCGAGGAGCCGATAGCCGACCTGCTCGAAGTCCCCGCGATAGAAGGACACCTGCAGGTCAGTACTGGTCCCGGCAAGCCGCATCGGAAGGTTCGCGCTCACTGTCACCGACGTCACGCCCGGAGTAGACCGGATCAGTGCCTCGTCCGCCGCATCGCTCAGCTTGGGCCTCGGTGGTGCAGCAGGGTCGCCGGGCGGTGGTCCCTCGTCCTCCGGGGCTGCGAACAGCGCCACGTCAACGGCGTCGACCCGACTTGATGCAGTCTGGTACTCCGTCAGCGACTTCCCCAGCCCCACCGCCAGCGTCACGCTGGTGACCCCGAGTACGACGGCCGCCAGCGTCAACGCGGTACGTGCGGGCCGAGCGAACGGAAGGCCCAGCCCAAGAGACACCGCCCGCGGCAGCCGGGTACCGCTCAGCCAGCGCTGCGCCCGCAGACCACGCCCGGCTCGCGGCGCGCTGCCGGCACTGATGGCCTGGGACGCCGACAGACTCCGCGCTCGCAGCGCAGGCAGTAGAGCAGACAGGGCCACCAGCACGGGTACGCCGAGCACAACCACGACGTCTACCCAGATCGGAACTGTGATGCCGTCGGCGCCGTAGTTCTCGAAGGCCCTTGTCAGCAAGGACTCTGCGAGCACATTGCCCAGCACGGTCCCGCCCGCACACCCGATGATGGCCGGGATGGAGATCATCGTCAGGTAGACCGCCATGACCTGTGTCGGCGTGAACCCCAGAGCCTTCAGTACGCCGATGTGCTTGAAGCCGGCGACCACCGCACCACTGACCACGTTCGCCACGATCAGTACCGCTACCGCCAGCCCCAGCCAGCCAAACACCATCAAGAACGGCACAAACGTGTTCGGCTCACCGGTAGCGAGTGCACGCAGCCCGAGGTACGACTGTGTGCCCACCAACGCGCCTGACGGCAGTCCGGCCGTCACAGCAGCCTGACCGGCGGACACCTGCGCATTGGTCCCTGCCTGAGCGAAGCGGTAGAGCATCTGCGTGGCCGTCGGCTTCACCGACGTCATCTGTGCCGGTGTGACCCACGCATCCGCCGATTGACTCACGCTGTACGCGAACCCGACGATCGTGAGCCGCTGTCCCGCCACCTCGACAGTCGACGTCAGCGTCGGCGCCCCACGCCCCTCGGACGCGGTGGGATTCCGGTTCAGTACGATCTCACCCGGTTTGTCCGCCCAGCGCCCCTTCCACAGGTTGAGGCGGTCGACCGCTCCGCCCGGGTCCGCGCGTCCCACCGTGACCAGAGACTGCGGTACGCCGGACTTCCCACTGGAGCCCAGATCGAGCGTCGCCATCGCGAACGGTCCGGCCGACGCCTTCGCGGCCGACGCCGCGTTGGTCAGCTGGCTGTCGCTGACCTTGCTCGGGTCGTACGACGCCACCAGGTGCGCACCGCTCTGCCGCGCGTACGCGCTGTCGAAAGGAGCGCTCGAGGCGGCCAGCAACCCCACTGCCACCACGATCATCGTGGTGGACAGCAGTACGACGACACCGATAACCACCGTCTGCACACGGCGTCGGCGTACCGCTGCTCGGGACACTGGCCACACGGCGCTCACGACGTACGCTCCAGACTGCGCTCGTCGGCGATCTGTCCGTCGACGAAGTCGATGACGCGGCTGGCGCACCGCGTCGCGAGTTGCTGGTCGTGGGTGACCAGGAGCAGCGTCTGACCGATCTGGTTGAGGTCCAGCAGGAGGTCCATCACCTGCTCGCCGGCCCGGGTGTCCAGTGCGCCTGTGGGTTCGTCGGCGAGCAGAACCGCCGGGCGGTTCATCAGTGCGCGAGCGACTGCGACACGCTGCCGTTCACCGCCACTCAGCTGCGCCGGGTACGTGTTGCGCCGCCCACCGATGCCCAGCTCCTCGAAGAGCTCGAGTGCGCGCTTGCGTGCGTGCGAGGCCGACGTACCGGTGAGCTGTGCGGCCAATGCGACGTTGTCGAGGGCGGACAGGTCGTCCAGCAGGTTGAAGAACTGGAAGATCATGCCGATCCGGCGGCGGCGGAACAACGCCAGCCCCTTCTCGTTCAGCGAGCCCAGGTCGTCGCCGTGCACTACAACGTCCCCTGATGTCGGCCGGTCGAGTCCGGCCACCATGCTGAGGAGCGTCGACTTGCCGCTGCCGGACGGTCCCATCACCGCGACCGCCTCACCGGCGCGGATCTCCAGCGACACTCCGTCGAGCGCGACCGATTCGCCGTACTCCTTGCGTACGGCGGTGAGCCGTACGACCGCCTGTCCGTTGCCTGCGTCCTCCGTCATGCTGCTCACGCTAGAGCCGGTCAGCCTCCGCCGACGTCAGCCTGCCGACGTAATCCCCGCCCGCCGTCATCCTGCCGATGTACGGCGTGCGCCGGGCGGATGATGCGCTTTTGCGAACAGCTTTGGGAGAGTGGATGTTGTGATCACCCTGTGGCTGCTTGTCGCGGCACTCGCCGTGCTGGCCGGTCTGCTCGCGTTCGCGCTCGTCCGGGCCCGGCGTGCCCACACCCGGGCGCTGGAGGAGCGGGGGTGGTTGCTGGAGCGCGAACGGGCGACAGCCGCTCGCAGCGCGGTCGACGCCGAGCGCGCGCGGATAGCGCACGATCTGCACGACATAGTGAGCCACAACGTCAGCGTCATGGTCATCCAGACCGGTGCGGCGCGGCAGGTCCTGGCGACGTCGCCTGGTGACGCGGAGGCGGCTCTGCTCGCAGTAGAGGCCGCAGGCCGCGACACCATGGCCGAACTGCGCCATCTGCTCGGTCTGCTCGCACCGAAGGCTTCGGGTGAGGACGACGAACCCCTGTCCCCGCAGCCGACTCTGAGCCGTCTCAGTGAGCTGATCGACCGGATTGCCTTTGCTGGATTACCTGTGGAAGTGCGTGTGTCGGGGGACCCGCGACCGCTCCCCACTGGGCTCGACGTCACGGCGTACCGCATCATCCAGGAGGCTCTGACGAACGCGCTGAAGCACGGCGACGGCGTCAAGGCCGAAGTGACAGTCCGCTACGCACCCCACGCCCTGCGGGTGGAGATCCTCAACACCGGGCCCAGCTTCCTGACCGGTGGCCGACCGCCCGCTCCAGGCGGCGACGGACGCGGTCTGCTCGGTCTCAAGCAGCGGGTGGCTGTGTATGGGGGAGATCTGGACGCGCGCCGTCGGCTGGGCGGCGGCTTCCGGGTCCGCGCCAAGCTGCCGCTGGAGCGCCCATGACGACCCGAGTGGTGATCGCGGACGACCAGGCCCTGGTTCGAACCGGTTTCCAGATGATCCTCAACGCCCGCGGCATCGAGGTCGTCGGCGAGGCCGCGGACGGCGCCGAGGCGGTGGAGGCCGTACGACGCCTGCGCCCGGACGTCGTGCTGATGGACATCCGCATGCCGACCATGGACGGTCTGGAGGCGACCCGCCGGATCCTCGCGGGCCCGACCGACTGCCGCGTGCTGATCCTCACGACCTTCGACCTCGACCGCTACGTGTACGCCGCACTGGCCGCCGGCGCGAGCGGCTTCCTGCTCAAGGACGTCACGCCCGAGCACCTGGCCGCGGCAGTCCGCCTCGTGACGACCGGCGACGCGCTCCTGGCGCCTTCGATCACCCGCCGCCTGGTGGAACGCTTCGCGACACCGGCCGCGCCCCAACCTGCGATCCACCGCGACCTGACCAGCCTCACTCCCCGCGAACTGGAGGTGCTCACTCTGATGGGCCAAGGCCTGTCCAACGCCGAACTGGCGACCGAGCTCGCCCTGAGCGAGGCGACGGTGAAGACCCACGTCGCCCGCATCTTCGCCAAACTGACCCTCCGCGACCGAGCCCAAGCCGTTGTCCTCGCCTACGAAACCGGCCTCGTCTCCCCAGGAAACCGCGATGCCTGACCCGTGCTACTTGGTGACCGGCATGCCCGGAGCCGGCAAGTCCACTGTCACCAGGCTGGTCGCCGAACAGCTGCCGCGCTCCGCCCGGCTAGGCGGCGACGAGTTCAACCAATTGATCGTCAACGGCTTCGTCTTCGCGCTGGGCGAGCCTGCCGACGAAGCCGCCCGCCAGGTCGAGCTCCTCCACCGCAACCTGTGCGCAGTAGCCAACAACTTCATCGACGCCGGCTTCACACCCCTCATCGACGCCATGGTCGCGTCCCGCGAGAGGCTCGACTTCTTCCTCGACCTCCTCGCCCCCCGCGAAGTCCTCTTCATAATCCTGGCCCCAGGCCCCGACACCTGCCGCCACCGCAACAAAACCCGAAACCCCGCCGACCACTTCGACTTCGACAACTACGAAACCCTCGAATCCACCATGAAACACGCCTTCGGCCACCTCGGCTGGTGGCTCGACACCTCCTCCCAAACCCCCACCCAAACCGCCACCCAAATCCTCACCGAGGCCCCCCACCGCGCGCGCGTGAACTGACCCAGCTCCCGGTCGCCTCAACTCGCCCCACCCCAGAACGACAAGAGGCCGATCGCTCGCGCGACCGACCTCTCCCACGTTCACCACCAAAGCCTGGCGGAGGATACGAGATTCGAACTCGTGAGGGGTTGCCCCCAACACGCTTTCCAAGCGTGCGCCCTAGGCCTCTAGGCGAATCCTCCAAGCGGAGAGGATACCGAAGGGGGCGGGGGAATCCGAAATCGGGCCTGCTCATCTAGGGTCGGGTCTGTGGACGAGGTGGTGCTGCGGGCGATCGCGCCTGGGGATGTGGATGCGCTGCAAGAGTTGGTCGAGTCTGATCCTGGGTATACCGAGCGGATCACCGGCTACCCGCCTGGCGCATCCGACGCGCAGAGTCTGTTGATGATGAGGCCGGAGGGGCTCCCGGAGGAGTCGAAGGTTGTGTTGGGGGCCTTTGCGGCGGATCGGCTGGTTGCAGTCGTCGACGTGCTCAGAGGGTTTCCGAACGACCACACTGCCTTCATCGGTCTGCTCGAGGTCCACGCGAAGTACCAGGGGCTGGGCTGTGGCGGGACGACGTACGGCCTCGTTGAGAGGTACGTCGGGAGCACGTGGCGCGAGATCCGGACGCTGCGGCTCGCGGTCGTGGATACCAATGCGCAGGTCGCCACCGGGTTCTGGGAGCGGCAGGGGTTCGAGCCGACGGGTGAGGAGCGCCCGTACCGGTACGACAAGCTCGAGTCGGTCGCCCGGCTCTACGAGAAGCCGCTACCCCAGGAGAGTGGGAGCTAGCGCTCGCCACTGTTCGATCGGCTGCGGACCGGTCTCGCCGGTGATGACGTTGACCGCGACGTGGTCGGCGCCGGCGTCCAGGTGCTCGGTCAGCTTGGCCTTGATGTCGGCTGGACTGCCCCATGCGGCGAGCGCGTCGACCATGTGGTCGGGCAGCTCGGCCTGATCGGCCGCACTGAACCCCTGCCGCTCGAACGACGCGACGTACCCCGGGATGCGAGTGAAGAAGCTGAGCGTGTCCCGCGCGATCGCCCGCGCTCGGTCCGCGTCCGTCTCGAGTACGACGAGGTGGCTGACGGCCAGCAGCTTCTCCGGACCCAGGACCTTCCGCGCCTCGGCGGAGTACGCCGCACCAGTCAGGAACGGGTACGCACCGGCAGTCCGCTCGCCAGCCAGCTTCATCATCCGCGGACCCAGCGCAGCGAGCACTCGGCGCTCCACGGGTACGTCGAGCTCGTCCAGGTACCCGTTGAGCGTGGCAATCGGCTTAGGGCCGTGCGCACCACCCAGACCAGCAGTGAACCGTCCCGGCGCAGTGGCCTCCAGCGAGGCGTACGTCGTACTCACCTCGGCCGCGCTGTACTTCGTCACCCCCAGAATGCCGCTGACGAACTTGATCGCCGTCGTCGCTCCGACCAGGTCGACGATCGTCTGCAACCCGGGCAGCGGACCGCCGGACAACCAGATCGCCGGGTACCCGAGCTCCTCCGCCGCCCGCGCCGCGTCAAGAGACTCCGCACTGCCGTCAAGCCCCGTCGTGATCCCGAACGCGCCAAATTGATGATCCGTCACCCATCCAGAGTGAGCCCGGACCGGACCCGTTGACCACCCTGTTCGCTCAGAGCGTGCGCGGCCAACCGGTGACTCAACAGATGACTCAACAGGTGACGGCAGTCCGATTCCCGGTTGCGGAGAGGGATCCCGTACACTCGTGGCTGGTTCCCCGCGTGGCGGTATCTCGCCCAAACCCCCCAGGGCCGGAAGGCAGCAAGGGTAAGTGAGCTCTTCCGGGTGCGCGGGGAATCCTTATGTCCAGGGCCTGGCGCGGTGAGGAGTCCGATGAACCCCGAGAGCCGATACCTGCAGGAACTGATCATCGCCGAGCTCGGCGTGCCCGCGGCGTTCGACGTGGACACCGAGATCGAGCAGCGGGTGGAGTTCCTGGCCGACCGGCTCCGGCAGACCGGCGCCGCGGGGTACGTGCTCGCCATCAGCGGCGGCGTCGACTCCGCCGTCGGCGGGCGCCTCGGCCAGCTCGCGGTCGAGCGGATCCGGTCCGAGGGCGGTCAGGCGACGTTCGTCGCGATGCGGTTGCCGTACGGCGTGCAGGCCGACGAGGCGGACGCACAGCGCGCACTGCAGTTCATCAAGCCGGACGAGACGCTCGACGTGAACATCAAGCCGGCTACCGACGCCATGGTCGAGTCAGTGCGGCACGCCGGGCTCGGCGACCGTGAGGACTTCCACGTCGGCAACATCAAGGCACGCCAGCGCATGGTCGCGCAGTACGTCGTGGCCGGGGCACGCGGCGCGCTGGTGATCGGCACGGACCACGCGGCCGAGGCCGTGATGGGCTTCTTCACCAAGTACGGCGACGGCGCGTGCGACCTGACGCCCCTGTCCGGCCTCAACAAGCGCCGCGTCCGTGCGGTCGGGGAACGGCTCGGTGCGGAGCCGGAGACCACCGGCAAGGTCCCTACTGCGGACCTGGAGACCAACAACCCCGGCGTACCCGACGAGGCCGTGCTGGGCGTCACGTACGACGAGATCGACGACTTCCTCGAAGGCCTCGACGTGGACGAGAAGGCGGCGAGCACGATCATCGCGACCCACCGCCGTACCGCTCACAAGCGCGCAGTGCCGCTCGCGTTCAGCTGAGCAGGAAGTCCGTCACCAGCTGGGCATAGAGCTCCGGCTGCTCGGCATGGAGGAAGTGGCCGGCGCCGGACGCGTAGTAGTAGGTGCCGTTCGGTACGTCGGACCGGAAGAGCTCAATCTCCTGTGCGCTGGTGGCCGGGTCGTACTCGCCCTTGATGAGTAGTGCGGGCTGGCTCAGCTGAGCGAAGTACTGCAGGACCTGCTCGCCGAAGCTGGCCGAGCTGGTGATCTGCTCGTGGAAGTGGCCCGAGCGCGCGTGGTACTCGTCGGAGATGGCCGTGTCCGCCGGGAGTTGGAGGTCCCGGAAGTCCGGGCCTGTGTAGATCTCCATCCTGCGGTCGCCGAGCTGGGCGAGCAGTGCGATCCGCTCGTCCCACATGGCCTTCGTCGCCGGACCGGTGTGGGGCCGGGCCTCGACACCTGGGAGCAGGGGGAGTGCTGCCTTGAGAAGCGCGTCGCTGGCCAGCACCATGTCCCAGCCCGGGTTCTCGAAGACGACCTTCGTCACGGCGTCCGGGTGTGCGGCGGCGTACCGGAGCGCCAAGCGACCGCCGTACGAATGACCGAGGATCGCCCACTGCTGGATGTCGAGCGTCTCGCGAAGAGCCTCGAAGTCGGCGATCAGGTCCTGCTCGCTCACCGGTCCGATCAGCGGGTCGGACTGCTGCACGCCGCGCTGGTCCACTGTGGTCAGCCGGAAGCTCCTGCTCAGCCGATCGCCCTGGAAGGCCAGGAAGTCGTACGAGCCCGCGCCGGGGCCGCCGTGAATGAACAGCAGTGGTGGCGCGTCCTCAGCGCCTCGCTGCTCGACGTACAGCCTGGTGCCACGGATCTCCATGAGCATGGCACGGAGCGTACGGCGGGAAAGGGTGACTCGTCAGGCAGCGTGGCTGAACTGGCGGACGCGGTTGGCCAGGCGAGCCAGCCGGATGGTGGCGATGTCCCGATAGGCGGGGCGGAGAACGGTCGCGAGCGGGCCGGACTGCTCGAACGTGTGGGTGACCTGGCTGTCCGGCGAGATCGTCCAAGTCCCGACCTCGCGGAACCCGGGCACCTGCCAGCTGATCTCGATCCGGTCCGGCTCGACCACCGTGTACTCCAGCTCGCCGGCGAAGCCCGGCCGGACCCGCAGCGCGTAGTGGGCGCCGCGATCCGCCTCGTCGGGTCCGTCGATGGCCAGGAACGCTTCGTTCCACTCCGGGAGCGCGAGGGCGTCGAGCAGGACGTGACGGATCGCTGCGGGACCGGCGTTGATGGTCTCGGTGGCCTGTTCCATGACTAGTTCTCCTGAGTGGCGAGTTCGGGATCCCGGCGGCGGGCCAGGGCCGCGCCGGCCGGAAAGGCGCCGGCGAGCGTGCGGAGCGTGGTGATGGTCTCGTCGAGGGCCTGGCCGGCGACGAGGTCGTGCATCGTGCGGTGCAGCCTGTTTTCCGCGGTGACGATGCGGCGGTGCAGCGCCCGGCCTTGCGTGGTCAGGCTGAGCGTGAGGTAACGCCGGTCGACCTTGTCGATGCCGCGCTTCACCAGACCTTGGGCGACGAGGCGATCGACGAGGCGGCTCGGGCTGTTGCCGGTCTCGCAGACCAGGAGGCCGCCCAGCGCGTTCAGCGTGAGGGGGCCGTGGTCCCGCAGCACTCGCAGAACCTCTGCCTGGGAAGGCGTTATGCCCAGCGGACGCAGCTCGTTGGCGAGCAGCCGATTGCCCTCGCGCTGGATCGCCAGCACGAGGTAGCGAAGCTCCTCGACAACCTTCATGACCGATATATTACACGACACGTGTGTCATGACATCTATTTGCGGCGAGTCTTGCGGTGCGAGGTGGTAGCTGTTGCCTGAGGCGACGGGTTCCGGAAAAGTGCCGGAGAAAGTCCGGTTGAGGTCATGGTCAAGGCGACACCGCGACTGGCACAGTGTCTGCATGAAGGGTCTGATGCAGAACTACCAGCTGTCGCTGGACACGATCTTCCGCCGGGCCGAGCAGTTCTACCCGGACAAGACCGTCCACACGGGCGGTCCCGCGCCAACCACGCGGACGTACGCCGAGTGGGCGGAGCGGACCAGACGTCTGGGTGGCGTCCTGGACACGCTCGGGATCAGCGCGGACGGCCGGGTCGGGACGTTCGCGTGGAATTCAGGTCGCCACCTCGAGCTGTACTTCGCCGCGCCCTGCACCGGCCGGGTGCTGCACACGCTCAACATCAGACTCTTCCCGGACCAGATCGTCTACATCGCCAATCACGCCGAGGACGAGGTCGTTTTCGTCGACCGGTCGCTCCTGGGCCTGTTCCTGCCGCTGCTGGAGCGGCTGCCACAGCTGAGACATGTCGTCGTGATGGACGACCTGCCGCCAGGGGCGCCGGGTGCGGAGGTCCCGGACGACCCGCGGTTCCACGACTACGAGGAGCTGCTGGCCGCGGCCGAGCCCGTGGAGTTCCACGTCGAGGACGAGAATCAGGCCGCCGCGATGTGCTACACGAGCGGTACGACGGGAAATCCGAAGGGCGTTGTGTACTCGCACCGGTCGACCTGGCTGCACTCGATCGGCGTCCTGACCAACGCCGGGATCGGGCTGACCGAGACGGACACGGTGATGCCGGTCGTGCCGATGTTCCATGCGAACGCCTGGGGTCTGGCGCACGCCGCACCGATGGCCGGCGCGTCGCTGGTGTTCCCGGGTCCGGACATGAGCCCGGCGGGGATTCTCAAGCTGCTCCAGGAGCAGGAGGTCACGTTGTCGGCGGGGGTGCCGACGATCTGGCAGGGGCTGCTGCCGTTGCTCGACGGCGTGGAGCTGCCGAAGCTGCGGCGGATCCCGTGTGGCGGTTCCGCCGTGCCCGAGGCTCTGTCAGAGGCGTTCCGGCTGAAGCTCGGCCGGCCGATTCTGCAGGCCTGGGGGATGACGGAGACCAGCCCGGTCGCGACCGCGTCCCACGTGCCCGCGAGGAACGAGGATCTTCCCCAGGAGGAGCAGGCGCACCTGCGCGCACGGGCTGGTCTGCCGCTGCCCGGCGTCGAGGTTCGCATCGTCGAGCCAGGCTCGATCGAGGCGCTGCCCTGGGACGACGAGGCCACCGGGGAGCTGCAGGTCCGCGGCCCGTGGATCGCCGCGGAGTACTACCGTCCCGACGACGGCGTCCAGCTGAACACCGAGGACGGCTGGATGAAGACCGGCGACGTGGCCGCGATCGATCAGTACGGGTCGGTCCGGATCGTCGACCGGACCAAGGATCTGGTGAAGTCCGGCGGCGAGTGGATCAGCTCGGTCGAGCTCGAGAACCTGCTGATGGCCCATCCGGCGGTGAAGGAAGCCGCAGTCATCGGTGTGCCACATCCGAAGTGGGACGAGCGGCCGCTCGCGTGCATCGTCCTCCAGGAGGGCGCGACCGCGACCAGCGAGGACATCCTCGAGTACCTGCGCCCGCTGGTCGCGAAGTGGTGGGTCCCGGATGCGGTCGAGTTCATCGAGGAGGTGCCGAAGACGTCGGTCGGCAAGTTCTCGAAGAAGGATCTCCGCACCCGCTTCGCCAACTACCACCTGGAGTGAGTCGGCGCCGGTCGTAGATTGGTTGCCGTGGGCATGCGAGGTGTATGCCTCCGGCAACCATCGGGAGCTTCCATGGATTCCAGCTCGAGCGGCGCGATCGGCGACCCCGACGACAACAACGAGAACCCGGTCGGCGATGCGGTCGTGGACGGCGTTCGCAAGGTCCTCAACAAGCTCGGCTCGGCCGGTCAGAAGGCAGCCGAGCACTTGCCGAAGAAGGACGAGGCCGACGAGGAGTAGCCCGGGCTGAGGTCAGTCAAAGGTGACCTGGAAATGATTGCGCAGGTGCGCAAGGGTCGCCTCGACGAATTCGGTCGGCCAGGGGTTGTCGGTCAGCTTGGCCA
Organism: Kribbella sp. NPDC051586; assembly: GCF_044453965.1. Lineage (NCBI taxonomy): Bacteria > Bacillati > Actinomycetota > Actinomycetes > Propionibacteriales > Kribbellaceae > Kribbella > Kribbella sp. NPDC051586. The sequence goes on from NZ_JBITDF010000001.1 coordinate 1,781,797, forward strand.
GAGCGGTGCCGCGGGCGATGAACTGGCGGCAGATGTATTGATTCGCCGCGATGATGTCGGCCGGATCGGTGCCGGCGGCAGGCATGGCTTCGAGTGCGGCGCGTTGCTCGGCGGAGAGTAGGGCGTTGAGGCGCTTGGCTCCGCTGGTACGGCGTACGCCGCGTTCGGCCAGCATGAGCGCGACGAGTTGGTCGCGGATGGCGCCGACGCCCTGATTGCCGACGATCCGCTCGTCGCGGCCGAGGACTGTGACCAGGTTCCCCAGGAAGTAGAAGAAGAGGTTGACGTTGGCCGCGGGCCAATACGGTTCGCCGGCCTGACCGCCCTTCGGAGCGATGTCACCGTCCGGGAACAGCGTACCGTCCCGGTCGAACAGCACCCGCACCCCGTCGTACTGCAGTCGGTCGAACGACTCCAACGGATGCATGAACAGATCCACGTGCAGCCAGTCCGCCGTGATCCCCAGCCCACCGATCAGCCCAGGCACGACGTCCGTCAGCACGGTCGGCCCGGTCAGCTCCCGCAGTACGTCGTCCCAGTGCTCCCTGAACCACTCGACACTGTCGTCCGTCACCACCAGGTGTACGTCGACGTCGCTGTACCTGTCGGCCGCCCCGGTTGCGTAGCTCCCGATCAGATAGACCCCGAGCACCCGCTCATTGCCGGGTAGCACCTCACGAGCCCGCGCAATAACAGCCTGCTGCCGCACATCCCCAGTCGCCACGACCTCACGCTAGACCGTCTCTGGCGTTCCCTCAGGTCGGGGGCCTACGGTCGCGAGGTGGCGACCCGGCAGGCTGTTCTTGCGCAGTTGATCGGCGTCATCGACGGTATTTCCCGGGATCGTCCGGTGCGGCTCGCGGTGGACGGGCCGGATGCGGCCGGCAAGACGACGATGGCCAACGAGTTGGCTGACGCATTGTCCGGTCTGCGCCCGGTGATCCGTGCGAGCATCGACGACTACATCCGGCCGCCCGAGGACCGCCCGCAGTCGCCGGGCGTGCCGGCCACGGGGTACTTCGACGACAACTTCGACTTGGCTGCGTTGATTGCCGGGCTGCTGATCCCGCTGGGGCCGGGCGGCGAGCGCCACTATCGAGCCGCGGGCGACGCGACCGGTACTGCGCCGTACGACGCGGTGCTGATCGTCGACGGTGTGTTTCTGCTGCAGACCGCGCTACGCCCGTACTGGGACGTCGGCATTTACCTCCACGTCAGCGAAGACGAGATGCTTCGGCGTGGTCTGCTCCGCGATCGCGAGCGCTACGGCGGCGACGACGCCACGCGGGAACTGTTCGCGACGCAGTTCGTGCCCGGATGGCGCGCGTATCAGGCTCAATGCGATCCGGCGGCGGCCGCCACCGTCGTCATCGACCACGAGGACCCGGCGCACCCGGTGATCCGGTCCCGCAGTACCTGATCAGGCCCGTGCCGCGGTTGTGCGATTGTGAGCGCCGGACGCGGCGGGTCGGGTCGCAGTGCGCGGGCGAGGAAATGTCCGGCGTCAGCGCTAGGGTTGCGAGCGTGGAAGCGCCCCTTGCCTTGTATCGCCGGTACCGCCCGGAGACCTTCGCGGAGGTGATCGGGCAGGACCATGTCACGGCGCCGTTGCGAAACGCGTTGAGCAACAACCGGGTCAACCACGCCTACCTGTTCTCCGGGCCGCGCGGGTGCGGAAAGACCACCAGCGCGCGGATCCTCGCCCGCGCGATCAACTGCGAGAAGGGCCCGATCGCCGAGCCGTGCGGGGTGTGCAAGTCATGCACCGACCTGGCGCGTGGCGGGCCCGGCAGCATCGACGTGATCGAGATCGACGCGGCGTCGCACGGTGGTGTGGACGACGCCCGCGATCTGCGCGAGCGCGCGTTCTTCGCGCCGGTCGAGAGCCGCTACAAGATCTACATCATCGACGAGGCGCACATGGTGACCACGCAGGGCTTCAACGCCCTGCTGAAGCTGGTCGAGGAGCCGCCGCCGCATCTCAAGTTCATCTTCGCCACCACCGAGCCCGACAAGGTGATCGGGACGATCCGGTCCCGGACGCACCACTATCCGTTCCGGCTGGTCCCGCCGAAGGTGCTGGCCGACTACATGGCCACGCTGTGCGAGTCGGAGGGCGTGGCGATCGAGTCTGCCGCGCTGCCGCTGGTGGTGCGTGCCGGTGCGGGTTCGGTGCGTGACTCGCTGAGCGTGCTGGACCAGCTGATCGGTGGTGCCGGGCCCGAAGGGGTGACGTACGAGCTGGCGGTCGCGCTGCTCGGGTTCACTCCGGACTCGTTGCTCGATGCGTGTGTGGATGGGTTCGCGGCGCATGACAGTGCGGCCGTGTTCGAGACGATCGAGAAGGTCATCGAGACCGGCCAGGACCCGAAGCGGTTCGCCGAGGACCTGCTGCGGCGGTTGCGGGACCTCGTCGTGCTCTCCGCCGTGCCGAATGCCGTCGTGTCCGGTCTGATCGAAGCGGCCGAGGACCAGGGCGAGCGACTGCAGACGCAGGCCGCCGGCATCGGTCCGGCAGAGCTGACGCGGGCGGCGGACATCGTCGCTGCCGGTCTGTTGGAGATGCGCGGCGCGACCGCCCCCCGGCTTCAGCTCGAGCTGATCTGCGCCAAGGTGCTCCTGCCCGGCGCCGACGATTCCACCAACGGCATCCAAGCCCGCCTCGACCGCATGGAACGCCGCCTGGCCATCGGCGCCCCAGCCGGTACGCCGGACGGCGCGCAACCAGCCGCCACAGGACCTGCGCCCACAGCCCAGCCGCCCGCATCCGGTGGAGGTACGCCGGGCGCCGGCGCTCCGGGCGGTGCGTCGGACTACACGGCATCAGGCGCATCCGGAGCAGACATCACAACCAGTCGAGCGGCCGCACGAGCAGCCGCAACCGGTGGGGGTACGCCCCAAGCGGCGCCTGCAGACAGCTCAGTCGACGATGCTCCGGCCGGCTCGACGGATCCAGCTGGTGCAGGTGGTCGAGCAGGTGCAGGTGGAGCAGAGGCTGGCTCTCCGGTGCCTACGCCTGCAGCCACGCGTCCGGCGAGGTCGGCGAGCTCGGAGCCGGTGGGTGGCGCGAGCAGTTCCGCGGCGAGTGGTGGCGCGGGTTCTGGTGTGGGTTCGGTTGGTGGGGGGCGTACGGGTGCCTGGGGTGACGGTCCTGACTCTTCGCCTGGCGGTGCGGCTCCGAGTGACGTAGCTGCTGGTGATGCGGTTTCCGCGGGGGGCGGTGCTGCGGCGGGCGGTGCTGGGGCGTCCGGTGGGGCGGTTGGGCTGGCGGATATTCGGCGGTTGTGGCCTGAGGTTCTGGAAGCTGTGAAGGCCAAGCGGCGGTTTGCCTGGATCATGCTGAGTCAGAACGCGCAGGTCATTGCCATCGATGATCAGACATTGACGCTCGGGCTGGTGAACGCTGGGGCGCGGGAGAGTTTCGCGCGCTCCGGGAGTGACGAGATCCTTCGGCAGGCGATGGTCGACACCATCGGCGTCGACCGCCGCGTCGAAGCCGTCGTAGACCCGTCGAGCGACCCAGGTGCAGGCGGCCCGGCCGGTCGCCCCGGCGGCGGCCAAGGTGGCGGCGCACCCGGCGGAGGCGGCGTATCTGGCGGAGGCGGCGTATCTGGCGGAGGCGGCGTATCTGGCGGAGGCGGCGTATCTGGCGGCGGCGGCGCACCTGGCGCAGGTGGCGGAGGTACGCCGGCCGGATCCGGTGGAGGCGGCCAGGGCGGGACAAGTGGCGTGCCAGGTGGTGGCGGCGTGCCGGGCGGCTCAGGCGGAGGTGCCCAGGGCGGCCCTGTCGGAGGTGCCCAGGGTGGTTCTGGTGGCGCGCCGGGTGGTGCCGGGGGTGCACTGGGGGCAGGTAGCGTCGATCCTGGTAGCTCGGATGCAGGTGGTCCGGGCGGATCTGGTCCGAGTGCGGATCGCTCCGGTGCAGGTGGTCCCGGTGCAGGTGGTCCCGGTGTGGGTGGCGCGGCTGGCGCTGGCCATGGTGGGTTCGTGGCCGGCGGCGGTGTAGCTGAACCAGCGGCCGGTCCAGGCGGTGGCGACGCGGCTGGTGCCGGGCTCGGCGGTGGCGGTGCGGACGGCGGCGGTGCAGGCGCGGGAGGTGGCGTCAGTGGTACTGCCGACGGCTCGGGTGCTGCAGGTGGTGCGGGTGCGGCAGGTGGTACCGGCGCACGTATGACTGCTGCTGGTGGCGCTGGTGGCGCTGGTGGTTCGGCGGGTGGTGGCGCGGGGTCGGCGGCTCGTGGTGGGGCTGGGGGGCGGGGTGCTGGGTCTGGGCCGGCTGGGGGCGGTAGGCCCGGAGTGGCTGGGGACGAGAGCGGGGCTTGGGCTGGTGCTGGGGGTGTGGCTCTTCGGGAGCCGCCGGACTTTGACGAGGCGCCGGAGCCCGATCCGTGGGATGACAGGCAGGCCAGGCAGCCGGAGGTGAGCCGACGGGAGCAGGCTCCCGGAGCAGGCAACGCCGGTGCGGGTAAGGCTCCGGTGGATCGGCGGGAGCAGGCTGCTAGTAAGCGGCGGGCTGCGGAGGCTGCGGTGGCGGCTGAGCAGGCTCGGATGGCGGCTCGGGCGCCGGTGGTGCCTGAGGTGCCGTTGACGCCGGAGGAGGAAGCGGCCTCGATCGGCGAGGACGACGTGGTGCTGGATGACGATCCGCGGACGCATACGGAGCTGCTGCGGGAGACCCTCGGCGCCCACATCATCACCGAAGAGCCCAACTGAGTTCAGCTGAAATTCGCTCCCACAGCCTGTCCACAGCCGCGACCGCCCGGTCGCGGCGGGTGTCCACACGATCCACAAGCCTGTGGGAAAAGCTGTCCACAAGGCTGTGGATAACTTTGGGGAGACTGGTCGGTTTTTAGGCGTGGGTGGGGTTGTCCGAGGGACCGGCTAGTGTTGAGGCTCCGGTCGTCGGCGGCGTGTCGGGGACCGGGTAGGCAAGCTTCGGGGCTCGGGAGAGCGGTTCGGACGAGGAGATCGCAGTGTTCGACGGTGGCGGTGCTGGGGGCTTCGACATGTCCAACCTGCTCGCGCAGGCGCAGGCGATGCAGAGCCAGCTGATGGAAGCGCAGGCAGACCTCGAGGGTCAGGAGATCGAGGGGTCGGCCGGCGGTGGTCTGGTGACTGCCCTGGTGTCCGGCACGGGCGAGCTGCTCAGCCTGAACATCAAGAAGGAAGCAGTCGACCCGGACGACACCGAGACGCTCGCCGACCTGGTCGTCGCCGCGGTCCGCGACGCCTCTGAGAACGCGAAGCAGGCCGCGGCCGCCGCGATGGGACCGCTGGCCGGTGGGCTGGGCGGGGCGTTCGGTGGCGAGGGCGGGTTCCCCGGCTTCGGTGGTGGGGCGCCGGCACAGTCCGCGCCCGCCGGATTCGGGTTGCCGGGCGCGACGCCGCCCGCGGTCGGACCAGGCGACGACGACGCCCCCGGCAGCGCGAGCGAGCCCGATGAGCCCCGGCCCGGCGGCCAGGCGAGTGGCAGCCAGGCGAGTGGCAGCCAGGCCAGTGGCAGCCAGGCAGGCGACGCCCCCGCCGGTGAGACCCGGCAGGGCGACCTCAGCCAGGCGGACGGCAGCCAGGCGGACGGCGGGCAGGCGGACAACAGTGGCCGCGCGGCTGACGAGAATCGTGGTGGCGTCGGGTTCGTGAACCCGGGGAGCGGGGCCGGCGCATCCGGTCAGAACCCGGGCTGACGTGTACGAGGGGGCCGTTCAGGATCTCATCGACGAGCTGGGGCGGTTGCCCGGAGTGGGACCGAAGTCCGCGCAGCGGATCGCGTTCCACCTGCTCGCGGCCGACGAGACCGACGTACGGCGGCTCGCGCACGTGCTGGTGCAGGTCAAGGAGAAGGTCAAGTTCTGCGAGATCTGCGGCAACGTCGCGGAGGAGCCGCAGTGCCGGATCTGCCGTGACCCGCGCCGGGACCTGAGCCTGATCTGTGTGGTCGAAGAGGCCAAGGACGTGGTCGCGATCGAGCGCACCCGCGAGTTCCGCGGCCGGTACCACGTGCTCGGCGGGGCGATCTCGCCGATCGAGGGCATCGGGCCGGACGAGCTGCGGATCAAGGAACTGATGCAACGGCTGGCCAGTGGTGAAGTGATGGAGATCATTCTGGCCACCGATCCGAACCTGGAGGGTGAGGCGACGGCCACCTACCTGAGCCGCCTGCTGCGGCCCATGGGGTTGCGCGTCACCCGTTTGGCTAGTGGACTTCCTGTAGGCGGTGACCTCGAGTATGCCGACGAGGTCACACTCGGACGGGCGTTTGAAGGGCGACGATCGATCGATGACTGAACCAACAGATATTGCGGAGCGCGCATTGACCACGGACTCGGAGGACCTGACCGAGTTCGCCGAACAGATCGCCGACCAGGTCCGGAGCTTCCTGATCTCGGTGCGGGACATCGCCGCGCAGCCGGACGAGGACGGGGTCGACGAGGGCCTCGCCTCGCTGCCGTACCTGCTGCTCGAGGTGAGCCAGTTGCTGCTCGCCGGCGGCCGGCTCGGTGCCTTCGAGGACTTCGTCCCCGAGGAGCGATTCGAGAGCGACGCGGGCCCGGATCCGGACCTCGACGCGATGCGGGACCGTCTCGCGGTGCTGTTCGAGGGCCTGGACGAGTACGCCGAGGTCTTCGACCCGTACGCGGCCCCGCCGGAGATCACCGTGAACCGGCTCTCCGACGACCTCACCGCGATCGCGACCGACCTCGTGCACGGCCTCGCGCACTACGAGGACGGCCGCGTCGTCGAGGCGCTGTGGTGGTGGCAGTTCTCCTACGTCTCCACGTGGGGTGCTGCCGCGAGCGCCGTACTGCGGGCCATCCAGTCGCTGATCGCGCACGACCGGTTGGAGCCGGCCCACGACGCGGAGACCGAGGCGACCGACCGCGAGCTCGTCGAGGTCGCCGAAGAGGCCGTCCAGCGCCGCTAGGCAAAGGTGTCTGTTCATGAGGTGATCCGGCGGATGCCGGACGTCGGTGTGGTTCGGCGGGTCAGTCGGGCGTTGGCGGTGCTTGACCTGGTGCTCAACGAGGACGAGAGCACCAGGTACTACGAGTTCGACGCGCGCTGGTCCGGGACCGAGGAAGCGGCCCTGATGCGGGACGGGTCGGGCGGTGAGTACTCGATCGTGTTCTCGCCGGCTGGCGCATTCGCGTACGGGTTCGACCATGAGTCGCCGATGTCGCCGTACGTGAATGATCGCAAGTCGTGGCCCGGTCTGCTCGACGGTGTGCCGCAGGAGTTCCACGCCGCGCGGGACGAGAAGGCGTTCAGCGACGACGGGGTGCCGCGGGCGACCGTGTGCTTCTGGCGTACGACGGACGACGCGGCCTGGTCCTGCGGCCCGGTTGAGAACGTGGACCGCGACGGCGCCGACTGGCTCTTCGAGCTCCTCGCCGACGGCCGGCCCGAGGCGTATCTGACGTTTGCCGAGGACTACTACGAAGTCGCGCTCGACCTCGAGCCGATCCGGCACGTGTACGCGCTGATGCCGCTGACGGAGTACGTCGTCACCTCGCTGAACCGGCAGCGGCGATTGAGCGATCTGGCCGAGGGGATCGCCGAGATCGGTTACCCGCGATCCTGAAGCGCGTTAGCGTGACGCCCGATGACAACGCATCCTCAGGATCCGGCCGTGGTCGGGTCGTTCGCGATCCAGGGCCGGCTCGGCCGTGGGGCGATGGGTGCGGTCTATCTGGCTCGTTCGCCGGGCGGGCGCTTGGTCGCGGTGAAGGTGGTACGCGACGAGCTCGCCGGTGACTCGGCCTTCCGGGCCCGGTTCGCCCGCGAGATCGACGCCGCGCGGAAGGTGAGCGGCGCGTTCACGGCGGCGGTGGTGGACGCGGATCCGGACGCGGACCGGCCGTGGCTGGCGACGGAGTATCTGCCGGGACCCACGCTGCAGAAGGCGATCGAGACGTCCGGGCCATTGGCACCCGCCGGGGTGCAGGCGCTCGCGAGCGGGCTGGCCGAGGCGTTGATGGCGATCCACGCGAGCGGTGTCGTCCATCGTGATCTCAAGCCGTCGAACATCGTGCTGACCGACAACGGCCCGCGCGTGATCGACTTCGGCATCGCGCGGGCGCTGGAAGAGGCGAGCCTGACGGCGACCGGGATGGTGATCGGTACGCCGGGGTATCTGTCGCCGGAGCAGATCACGGGGACGGGCATCGGGCCGGAGAGCGATCTGTTCGCGCTCGGCGCGGTGCTGGTGTTCGCGGCCTCCGGGCGTGGCCCGTTCGCGACCGGGAGCCCGGCATCGATGCTGCACCGGATCGTCAACGAACAACCGCACATCCCGCCACTGCCGGGTCCCCTGCACGACGTCGTACGCCGCTGCCTCGCCCGCGATCCGGCCCACAGACCGTCACCGCTGGAGATCCTGCACCTGCTCGGACCGCCCGCCGTCTTCAACCCGCCCACCAGGCCGATGCAACCCACGACACAAGTCGCGCCGCCACCGACGAAGGTTCTGCCGCATCCACCGATCCAAGCTGAGCCGGCCGTCGTCGCGCCGCAAGTAGTTGGCGCGACTTTCGCGACCAGCCGGATGCGACCGGCCGTGTTCGCGGCGATCACCACGTTCTTCTGTCTCGCGTTCGTCCCGGGCGACCCGCAACTGCAGGCCTTGCACCCCGCCCTCTCGACGCTCTCCGGCCTGGTCTCGCTCACCTTCCTGTACTTCGCGATCCGCCACTGGATCCTCGCACTGAGACCAAAAGTCGTCCTTCGCCTGTCTCCACAGGGATTGACCATCGACCGCGCGTACCGCGAAGCCACCGTCCCCTGGTCCGGCGTCATCCGGATCCGTGTCGGCGGAGACAGCAAACGCCCGTGGCTGATCGCCTGGCTCGAGCCGCCGTACCAGAACCAACTGCCCGTCTCGAACCGCCGTCACCACGGCGGCCTGCGCATCTACCCGGTCGCCCACGGCGCACCCCAGACGCGCCGCCAGACTCAGGTCAACGAACTCCGCGCGGCGCTCAACTGGTACGCCGGTCACCGCCACGACAATTCGTACTGATGAAGACCAGGCCGGCCACCGCAGCGGACAGCGCCGCGATCAGCGAACTACTCATCCAGTCGTGGGGCAGCCACATCGCAGTCGCACACGGAGTTGCGTACGACGCGACAACCCTGCCGGCAATCGTCGCCGAGGACGACGACCGGATCGTCGGACTGCTCACCTACACCCTGCAGGACCAGGAGTTGGAGGTCGTCACGATCGACGCCCCGGTGCCGCACCTCGGCGTGGGCACTGCGCTTCTGGACGCCGCCGCCGAGACCGCACGCGCGGCTGGGGCACGCCGACTCTGGCTGATCACGACCAACGAACCTCGACGCCCTCCGCTTCTACCAACGCCGGGGGTTGCGCATCGTCGCCGTCTCGCGCGGCGCCGTCGACGAGTCCCGCAAGCTCAAACCGACGATCCCGCCGACCGGCGCCTACGACATCCCGCTCCACGACGAACTCGTCCTTGAGCTGAAGCTGACCGACTAGTCCGGCAGCATCGGCATCTCCAGCCCTTGGCGCTTGCCGAGCAAGATGCCCCGGGTGATGGCGTCGGTGCCGAACTTGTCCTTGACTTGGTCGAGCGCCGAGTCGAGCTCGTTGTTCGCCGCCTTGTCGAAGGGCAGTGCGAGCTGGAGAGCAGCTTCGTTCTCCAGGTTGCCGACGGAGATCCCGATCATCGTGATTCCCTGGGCGGCGATCAACGGATGCGCCGTCCGGAGCAGGGCGCGCGCGGTGATCAGGATCGCCCGCGTCTGATCTGTTGCCTGGGGCAATGTATGCGACCGGGTGGCGCGGGTGAAGTCGTCGAAGCGCAGCCGTAGGGTGACCGTCCGGCCCGACCGGCCCGCGGTGCGCATCCGGCGGCTGACTCGATCCACCAGGCCTGCCAGCACGGCATCAAGCGTCGCCGGCGACTTCGGCGAACGGCCCAGCGCCCGCTGCGAACCGATCGACCGGCGTCTCCGGCCGACCTCGATCGGCCGTGGATCGCGGTTGTGGGCGAGCGCATGCAAGTGCCGCCCGGACGCCCGCCCGAGCATCGCGATCAACGCCGCCTCGGGCAGGATCGCGACATCGCCGACCTTGGTGAGCCCGCGGCTGCGCAGCTTCTCCGCCGTCACTTCACCGACGCCCCACAGTCGCGAAACGTCCAACGGATGAAGGAACTCCAGCTCCCGGTCCGGCGCGACCTCGAGCAGCCCGTCAGGCTTCGCGACCCCGCTCGCCACCTTGGCCAGGAACTTCGTCCGCGCCACTCCGACCGTGATCGGCAGCCCCACCCGGGACAGCACCTCGGCGCGCAGACGTCGCGCGATCTCCACCGGCGTACCGCGGATCTTGCGCAGACCGCCCACATCCAGGAAAGCCTCGTCGATCGACAGTCCCTCGACCAGCGGCGTCGTGTCCTCGAAGACCTTGAACACCGCCTTGCTGGCCTCGGAGTACGCCGACATGCGCGGCTCGACGATGATCGCGCCGGGGCAGCGGCGCAACGCCTGTCCACCGTTCATCGCCGTCCGGACGCCGAACGCCTTGGCCTCGTAGCTGCAGGCGAGGACGACCCCGGCGCCGACGATCACCGGCCGGCCGCGCAGGCGCGGGTCGTCCCGCTGCTCGACCGACGCGTAGAACGCGTCGAGATCGGCATGCAGGATGGTTGCACCGCCCAAGGACACGAACACATGTTCGCATATACCACCGACAAAATGAGATAGGGAGAATTCCCGACGCGGTGGCCGACGATGTCAGGAAAGAATGCAGCTTATGGACCTGTCGGCGTATCGCGATCTCTGGAAGACCCATGGCGTCGTGGCCCTGTTGGCCTCGGCGCTGATCGCCCGGATGCCGGTGCTGGCGACGATGGTCCCGTTGGCGTTCCTGGCGAAGGACGCGGCCGGCAACTTCGGCTGGGCCGGTGTGGTCGCGGGCGCCTACTCGGTCGGTACTGCGGTAGCCAGCGTGGTCTGGTCGCGGATGGCCGACCGTAGGGGTGCACGGAAGGTGGTCATCGGCACCGGCATGGCCTGGGGGCTGTGGATGGCAGTGCTCGCCCTGCTGCCCTACAGCTGGTACCGGCTGCTCCCGGTCGCCGCTGTGCTCGCAGGTGTGTTCGTCGCGCCGGTCACCTCAGCGCTGCGCGCCAACTGGCCGCGACTTGTACACGGCTCCCGGCTGCGCGCCGTCTACTCGTTGGACGCCACCGCGCAGGAGCTCCTGTTCGTTTTCGGCCCGATGCTCGGTGCAGTGATGGTCAGCTTCGCCAGTCCGCGCGCTGGACTGCTGGTGTGTGCCGTCACGGCTGCCGGCGCCATCTGGTGGTTCGGACTCAACCAGCGGACCGACGTACCTCACGACGAGTCGGCCGGTCCGCGTCCGACTGCCTGGCAGCTGGTCTTCCATGCGCATCGCACGCCGATCCTGCTCGCCTGGGCCTGCCTGGTGATGGGATTCGCGTCGATGTCGCTCGGCATGGTCGCCGTCGCCGATGAGCACGGCAACCGGCTGATCGCAGGCATCCTCGAGACGGTGGCAGCGGTGGGCAGTGTGACCGGAGGTGTGATCAACGGTGCGCTTCCCGGCGGTCGTACGTCGGCCGTCTGGCGCCGGATGTTGGTGTTCGCCGTGCTGGTGGCCGTCTGCGTCCTCGCCACGTCGTCCGTCGTCGCACTCGCAGTGGGGATGTTCGCGACGGGCTGCATGATCGCACCGACGGTCGCGGCCCTCTACGAACGGATCGGCGCCCTCACGCCGACCGCGGCGCACACCGAGATCTTCGGCTGGGCGCAGAGCGGTGGGATGGTCGGATCCGCGATCGGCTCAGCGGTCGCCGGTGCGGTGGTCGAGGCGTTCGGCGTTCGCTACGCGTGGGTCCTGACGGCCGTCCTCGCCGGACTCGCGACCCTGTCCCTGCTGCGCGTGCCGCCCCATCGGCCGGCGGACACAAGTGTCGTCGACGGTACGGCGGTCGCGGCGTAGCGCACGCGGTAGTTCGCCTCGAGTACGCCGCCGTCGCGGGCGCACATCGAGATCAGCCGCAGCGGCCGGCGGTCCAGCAACATGCCGCGGCCCGCGGCGACCGGGTGGATGAGCAACGAGACCTCGTCGATCAGTCGCCACCGCAGCAACGAGCGCACCAGCGACAGGCTGCCGATCACCTGCAGGTCGTCGCCGGGCACTGCCTTCAGTGCGGCGAGCACCCGGCGGGTATCCCCCTGCAGCATCTCGGTGCCGGGGCGGGCGACCACCGGGCGGGACCCGATCACCAGGTTCCGGGTGTGCTCGAGGCCGGTCAGCGTCGCGGCGTACCGCTCGAACGTCTTGCGGCCGAGCAGGACGGTCTCCGCCCCGGCGACCAGCTCGGCGAGCGCCGGCCGGGCGTCGGTCAGCCACTGCTCCGGCCGTTCGACGATGCCGTCTTCGGACATACACAGCCTGGCGACGATGTTCCGCATACCAAACCTGATGCACGCAACGCCCCGAAGGTTGTCAGTCCTTTCGGCGGCCGCGGTGCAGTTCGGTCTCGAGCGCGTCGAGCCGGTTGATCCAGAACTTGCGATAGCGGTCCAGCCAGGTGTCGATCTCGCGCAGCGGGCCGGGGTCGACGGCGTACAGCCGGCGGGTGCCGTCGACGGTCACGGTCGCGAAGCCGTTGTCGCGCAGGACCCGCAGATGCTGCGAGACGGCCGGCTGGCTGATGCCGAACTCCGTGCCGATCGTGCCGGCGATGCTGCCGGCCGGCAGCTCCCCGTCGGCGAGCAGCTCCAGGATCCGGCGCCGGACCGGGTCGCCGAGGATGTCGAACGCGTGCACCGGACCAGTATTTCAGCGAAGACTTATATGAACAAGTCACCGGACGGTTTCCGGTTCGCGACGACCCGGCGCGGGGAACCTTCCGGTACCCGCAGTGATCCACCGGACAGCTCGCCCGGGTCCTGGTCAGGCGGTAGGCAACGGTGAGGTCACGGCTAGAATGACCGGTGAGACTACGCCTGGTGCAACGCCGCACGGCGTACCGCAACCAGTGCTTTGAGGAGAAACACTGTGGGACGCGTCGTACACAAGTACGGCGGTTCTTCGGTCGCCGACGCCGATTGCATCAAGCGCGTGGCCCAACGGATCGTCGCGACAAAGAAGGCCGGGAACGACGTCGTGGTGGTCATCTCCGCCATGGGCGACACGACCGACGAACTGATGGACCTGGCCCAGCAGGTCTCACCGCTGCCGCCGCCGCGCGAGCTGGACATGCTGCTCACCTCGGGTGAGCGGATCTCCGCCGCGCTGCTGGCGATGGCGATCGCCAACCTGGGGTACGAAGCCCGCAGCTTCACCGGCTCGCAGGCCGGCGTGATCACGACGTCCGCGCACGGCAACGCGCGCATCATCGACATCACGCCGGGCCGGATCGAGGGCGCCCTCGGCGAGGGCCACATCGCGATCGTGGCCGGGTTCCAGGGCGTCGCCCAGGACACCAAGGACATCACCACGATGGGCCGCGGCGCCTCCGACACCACCGCGGTGGCGCTGGCCGCCGCGCTCGAGGCGGACTACTGCGAGATCTACACCGACGTGGACGGCATCTTCACCGCGGACCCGCGGATCGTGCCGGCCGCCAAGCACATCCCGAAGATCTCCTACGAGGAGATGCTCGAGATGGCCGCCTGCGGCGCCAAGGTGCTCCACCTGCGCTGCGTCGAGTACGCGCGGCGCTACAACGTCCCCGTCCATGTGCGTTCCTCCTTCTCGCAGAAGGAAGGCACCTGGGTCGTCGATGCTAAGGAACTGGATGAGATGGAACAGGCAATAATCTCCGGCGTGGTCCAGGACCGCAACGAGGCCAAGATCACGGTCGTCGGCGTACCGGACAAGCCCGGTGAGGCGGCCCGGATCTTCGAGACGGTCGCCGGTGCCGAGACCAACATCGACATGATCGTGCAGAACGTCTCGGCGGTCGCCACCAACCGCACCGACATCTCCTTCACGCTGCCCCGCGTCGACGGCGCCCGGGCGATGTCCGCCCTGGCCCGGATGAAGGACGAGGTGGGCTACGAGCAGTTGCTGTACGACGACCAGATCGGCAAGGTCTCGGTCGTCGGCGTCGGAATGCGCTCGCACCCGGGCGTTTCGGCGAAGTTCTTCTCCGCGCTGGCCGACGCCGGCGTGAACATCGAGATGATCTCCACCTCGGAGATCCGGATCTCGGTGGTGGTGGACGAGAACCTGGTGGATGCTGCCGTGACCGCGGCGCACACCGCATTCGATCTGGACGACGAGCACACCCAGGCTGTCGTGTACGGAGGAACTGGACGGTGACCCCTGTGAGCGCTGTGGAGAACACGATCGAGGACCGGGCGGGCCTGCCATCGCTGGCGGTGGTCGGTGCGACCGGGGCCGTCGGGTCGGTGATGCTGACCCTGCTCTCGACCCGGCAGAACGTCTGGGGAGAGATCCGGCTGATCGCGTCCGAGCGCTCCGCGGGCAAACGATTGAAGGTCCGCGGCGAGGAGGTCGAGGTCGTCGCGATCAGCGAGGACGCCTTCGACGGTATCGACGTGGCGATGTTCGACGTACCGGACGAGGTGTCCGCGCACTGGGCGCCGATCGCGGCCGCCAAGGGCGCGGTCGTGGTGGACAACTCCGGTGCGTTCCGGATGGATCCCGACGTACCGCTGGTGGTGCCGGAGGTGAACGCCGAAGCGGCCCGGAACCGGCCGAAGGGCATCATCTCCAACCCGAACTGCACGACGCTGTCGATGATCGTGGCGATGGGCGCGCTGCACCACCGCTACGAGCTCGAGCAGCTCGTCGTCGCGTCGTACCAGGCCGCCTCGGGTGCCGGGCAGGCCGGTATCGACGCGCTGTACGACCAGCTGACCAAGGTGTCGGGCAATCGCGAGCTGGGCAGCTCGCCGGGCGACGTACGACGGGTGGTCGGCAACGATCTCGGTCCGTTCCCGGCTCCGCTCGCGCTGAACGTCGTACCGTGGGCCGGCTCGCTGAAGGACGAAGGCTGGTCGTCCGAGGAGCTGAAGGTCAGGAACGAGTCGCGCAAGATCCTCGGCCTGCCGGATCTGAAGGTCTCCGCGACCTGTGTGCGCGTGCCGGTCGTCACCACGCACTCGTTGTCGGTGCACGCGCGGTTCGTGCAGGAAGTCGACGCCGACGGCGCTCGTGAGGTACTGCGGGACGCTCCGGGCGTGCTGCTGTTCGACAACCCGGCGGAGGGTGAGTTCCCGACGCCGGCGGATGTCGTCGGCACCGACCCGACGTGGGTGGGCCGGATCCGCAAGTCGCTCGACGACCCGAACGAGCTGGAGCTCTTCGTCTGCGGCGACAACCTGCGCAAGGGTGCCGCCCTCAACACGGCCCAGATCGCCGAGGTCGTGGCGAAGGAGTTCTCTCCGGCGCAGGCCTGACGGACAAGGACAGGCCCGCACACGGATCGTGTGCGGGCCTTTTGGTGTGTGCTAGAGCCAGTTTTCGCGGGCGGCGTGGAGGGCCAGTTGGAAGCGGGTGCTGGCCCCGGTGCGGTTCATCAGGCGTTCGAGGTAGCGGAAGAACGTACGGCGGCTGATGCCGAGCGTGCGGGCGATGGTGTCGTCCGCGGCGCCGGTCGCCAGGAGGGCGAGCAGGCGGCGCTCGATGGGCTCCAGCCGGTCGTCCTCGGTGCCGACGGATGCGTGCAGCGGCAGCGCGTTGCGCCAGCACAGCTCGAACATCCCGATCAGCGCCGACAGCAGGCTGCTCGGCCGGATGATCAGCAGCGACCGGTTCACGTCGGTGTCGCGCGCCGACATCGACACGAACGCGATCGAGCCGTCGATGATCGTCAGCTTCGCCGGTACGTCGGGCAGCACCCGCGCCTGCTCACCGGCCTCCACACACGGGAGGATGTTCTCCGTCAGGTAGCCGGGCACCTCGACGGACTCCGGTGAGTACACGACGCGGTAGGAGACACCGCGCTTGAGGTGGTCGATCTCCTCCTGGTTCGGGCCGCCGATGTAGTACGGCGGGGAGTCGATCGCCAGGATCTCGCGCTGCACACCGCTCTTGATCTGGTGGATCCGCTCGACGATCGCGCTGCCGGTGACGACCTCGATCAGGTGCGTGGTCGACTCGTTGTGCACCGTCCGGCGGAACTCGTCGTACGCGTTCAGCACCTCGATCCGGGCCTGCTTCAGCTCGGACTCCCGGCGCAGCGTCATCGCCTCCAGGCCCGCGTCCGGGGGGACCGGCAGGTAGCGGGAGCGGTCCGAGCCCGATCGCCGGGCCAGGCCGGCCTGCACGAGCCCGCTCAGGATCGAGTCGATCGAGCGTTCCCGGTCGGGGACCGCGTCGTCCAGTTCGGTGATCGACGACGGGCCGGTCCGCAGCAGGTGCTGGTAGACCTCGATCTCGTCGTCGTTGAGCCCGAGCACCTTCAAATGGCCGGCACGCTCCGTGTCGGTTGTGCTCACGATGCTCCCCTCCCTTCCCAGTGCTGTCACCGTCCGCTACCGTCCCTCAAGCGTAGATGGGGTGGTCCAGTGCCGTCGGCACTTTCCGTGTCGACGTGTATTCGTGCAGCGAGATTTGTTGTCCTGTCAGCATTCTTGTGCCGTGTCACCATCTGGCCACCACTTCTGCGCAGTTGTGAGCGAGAATTGAGGTCCAGCAGCCCGGCGACGGACCACCTGAGCGCCGCCGGGCTGCTGTTCCAATTCTGGCCCGAGTTGGCTGTCTCGTCAGCGGAGCCTGTTTCGGTTGGGTCTCGATCCCGGCGCATCGGTGCCCTCGCACTTCCGTGCCATCACCGGCTGTGCCGAAGGGTGTACAAACTGTGGCATCTCCAATCGTGAGGCCGATGAGGAGGAGAAGCCCGATGCGACCGGTTCCGCCGTGTGCCGAAGCCGAACGTGTCGATGCTGCCGTCCCCAGCGCGCTGGCATCTTTGCAGGGATTCCACGTGCCGCTGTCCTCCGCCGGCCTCCGGTCCGCCTCCACACCTGCTGCGCGCACCTGCCGGCGTCCGCAGCAGTTCTGGAGACGGATTCGAGGTGCGCGATGACCGCCGCCCTGGTCATCGTGCCGGCTGGTCCGGCACGGCTTGCGTCCGCTTCCGCCCAGCGTGGACGCGCCGCCGGATCGACGGTGGAACCCCGGAAGGTGCAGACCGGTGCTCCGTGGATGGTGAGGCTGTCCATGGGGAGCGTGGATGTGATGTTGCGCGTCACGTCCGCCGCCCGGCTCGCTCCGGCCAGGAAGCATCTTCCGGGGTCCCGCCCATAACATCGGTGTCCCGTCGTCACAGCAGTCACGGAACCGGTGTGGCAGGTCACGTCAACTTCGCCCGGGTGCGTAGCGTCGTACCCATGAATTGACCGCGATTTGACTTGGCTGGAAGGCGTTTTGGTCGTCCCCGGCTGTCAAATGTATATTCCGGATAACGATCGGCGAAGGACGACTCAGGTGTTGCTGATGCAGTGGCGTACGGGGTTTGGTAGCCGTCTGTACGTCGTTGCTCACTAAGGAGGACCGCTGTGTCGTCGGCGTTGAAGCCGATCCGCTACTCTGCTTCCCGGTCTGCGTGGCACGCCGCCGTACCCCGGGCGGCAGTCGCCGAAACCCAGGTGCTCGGCCATCGTGGATCCAACTTTCCGGCAGAGAGAGGCGTCGCCTGAATGAACGCGACTAGCGTCGACGAGGAGTTCAACCCGTCGGTGCACGTGTACGAACCACACAAGGTCGGTCTGCCGGCCCTGCGTCCGTACTTCAGGGCGCTGTGGCAGCGGAGAGAGTTCGCAGCGGAGATGTCCCGGACCAACATCCGGGGTGCGCACACGAACACCTTCTTCGGCCAGGTGTGGCTGGTGCTGAACCCGCTGTTGCTGGCCTTGGTGTACTACCTGCTCACCGACATCATCGCCGGTGGCGCGACGAAGGTGGACGCCGGTCTGCGGTTCGCTCACATGTGCGGCGGCCTGTTCGCCTTCTACTACTTCTCGGGTGCGATGACGGCCGGTGCCGCCAGTGTGGTCGGCGGCGGCAAGCTGCTGATGAACCAGTCGTTCCCGCGGATGCTGCTCCCGCTGTCCGCGGTGCGGACGGCGTTCTTCCGCTTCCTGCCGACCTTGGTCGTGTACCTCGCGATCCACGTCATCGTGGGGCTGAAGCTGCACTGGCAGATGCTGCTCGCGCCGGTGTTCCTGGTGCTGCTGACGATCTTCGCGGCCGGCATGGGGATGGTCTTCGCCGCGCTGCAGGTGTACTTCCGCGACACCACCAGCTTCCTGCCGTACTTCGTGCGCATCTGGCTGTACATGTCGCCGGTGCTCTGGTTCGCCGAGCAGGCTCCGGCCAAGTTCAAGGGCTTCATCCAGTACAACCCGCTCTACTCGCTGCTGGGCGGCTGGACCGACCTGCTGGTCAAGGGCCACATCCCGGAGTGGAAGATGTGGGCGGGCGCCGCGGTGTTCGCGGGCGCCGCGTTCGTGATCGGCTCGTTGTTCTTCATGTCGAGGGAGCGTGAGTTCGTTGTCCGTCTCTGAGACCGAGAAGAAGCCGATGCAGAAGAGCCCCTCGGACATCCCCGCCGTCAAGGTGCAGGACGTGTCGATCACCTACCGGACCACGTTCGAGCGGGTGCCGACCTTCAAGAGCGCGATCATCCGGCTCGGCCGCGGCGAGCGCGCCGTGCGCGAGGTCAAGGCCGTCCAGAACGTGTCCTTCGACGTCAACCACGGCACCACCATCGGCATCATCGGCGCGAACGGCGCCGGCAAGTCGACGCTGATGCGCGCGGTGGCCGGCATCCTGCCGCCGACGTCGGGCCGGATCGAGGTGCACGGCCGGGTCTCCACGCTGCTGTCGCTGGGCGTCGGGTTCAACGCCGCGCTGTCCGGCAAGGAGAACGTCGTCCTCGGCGGTCTGGCGGCCGGTCTGAGCCGCAAGGAGATCGAGGCGCGGTACGAGGAGATCGCCGAGTTCGCCGAGCTCGGTGACTTCATGGAGATGCCGATGCGGACGTACTCGTCCGGCATGTTCAGCCGGCTGGCGTTCTCCGTCGCGGTGCACATGGACCCGGACATCCTGCTGATCGACGAGGCGCTGTCCGCCGGTGACGCGTCCTTCAAGACCAAGGCCGCGGCCAAGATGGGCGAACTGGTCTCGAACAGCCGGACGATGTTCCTGGTCAGCCACGCGATGAGCAGCGTCCGCGAGATGTGCAACGACTGCATCTGGCTGCACAAGGGCAAGCTGATGATGCGCGGCGAGCCCAACGAGGTCATCCAGGCCTACACCAAGTTCCTGCAGGTCGGGGAAGAAGAAGCCGTCTCACTCGAGGACCTCTGACCGATGTCACGCAGCACGGCGCCGGACGTGGGAATCATCACGACCGGTCACGACGTCGCCGACGCGCGCCTGCACAAGATCACCGCGGCTCTGCAGCACCGCGACCTCACGGTCGAGCTCTGGGGCCTCGGTGAGGCCGCCGGCGGGCCCGCGGGCGCGGTCGTGCACGCCGGGCCCCGCGGCACGATGGTGCAGCGGCTGGCCCGGACCGCCGTACTGCCGTGGCGGACCAAGGCGAAGGTGGTGATGACGGTCGATCCGGACATGATCCCGATCGCCCGTCTGGTCACCGGCCTGCGCCGGCGCAAGCTGGTCGTCGACGTCCACGAGGACTACGAGCGCCTGCTCGCCGATCGCGCCTGGGCCAAGGGCCCGGCCGGTCTGCCTGCCCGGCTGATCGTCCGCGCCGGGTCGAAGCTGGCCGCGGGCGCCGACCTCACCGTGGTCGCCGACTCACACCTGGCCCCGCACGAGGCAAAGCACCGCCTCGTGGTGCAGAACCTTCCTGACCACGGCTTCCTGGCCCCGGCTCCCGCGACCGGCACGCCGCGCGCGGTGTACGTCGGTGACCTCCGGGCCAGCCGTGGGCTGTTCGACATGGTCGAGACCGTCGCCGCGGCGCCGGAGTGGTCCCTCGACCTGGTCGGCCCGGTCGCACCGTCGGACCGGGACCGGCTCGAGGCCCGGATCGCGGAGCCCGAGCTCGCCGGCCGGGTCCGGCTGCACGGGCGCCAGCCACCTGCGGACGCCTGGCGGATCGCACAGGGTGCCTGGGCGAGCCTGGCCATGCTGCAGCCGACGCCGGCGTTCGTGGAAGCGATGCCGTCCAAGATCTACGAGTACCTCGCCAGCGGTCTTCCCGTGCTGTCCACCCGCCTGCCGCGGCAGACCCGGGTGATCGAGGAGTCCGGCGGCGGAGTCCTGGTGGACTCGGTGGCGGAGGCCGCCGAGACCTTGCGGCGTTGGTCCGCGGACCCAGGTGAGCTGGAGAAGTTGCATGATCATGCACTGCAGTGGGCGGCTGAGCATCTGCCGACCAACACGCCGTACGACGACCTGGCCGACGCGATTCTCAATCTTTTAAGAGGAAGTGCATGACCGACCGCCCTCACCTGTTGTACGTCGCCTGGGGCTTTCCGCCCTGCCGGGGCGGCGGTGTCTACCGGGCACTGGCCACGGCCAACCGGTTCGCCGCGCTCGGCTGGAAGGTGACCGTGCTGACGGCCGACCGCGACACGTTCTTCCGGTTCACCGGTGCGGACCTGACCCTCGAGGAGCGGGTCGACCCGTCCGTCGAGGTGGTCCGCGTCCCGTTCGAGTGGCCGATCCTCGAGGCCGACTTGCGCAAGTGGTCCAAGCGCCGCGCGCAGAACCCGAAGCTGTGGAGCAAGTGGCGCACCAAGCAGGACCAGATCCCGTTCCCGGAGACCGGGTACGGGCCCTGGCGCTCGGTGATCGAGAAGGCCGCCGAGCAGATCCACAAGACCAGCAAGGTCGACCTCACCGTCGCCACCGCGAACCCGCATGTCGCGTTCACCGCGGCGTACCACCTGCACAAGAAGTTCCAGGTGCCGTACGTGATGGACTACCGCGACGCGTGGCTGCTGGACGTGTTCACCGGCGACCGGCTGCACGAGCCGAACAGCCGCGCGGCCAAGTGGGAGAAGAAGCTGGTCGAGTCCGCTCGCGAGGTCTGGTTCGTCAACGACCCGATCAAGGAGTGGCACGAGAAGCTCTACCCGGCGCACGCGGCGAAGATGCACACGGTCGCGAACGGGTTCGACCCCGACCTGGTGCCGGACACCCAGGACCGCGGTGCGGTCACGGATCGCCCGCTGGTCTTCGGGTACGTCGGCACCGTCTCGCCGAAGGTGCCGCTGGCCGACTTCGTCGAAGGCTGGAAGCTCGCCAAGGAGCAGTCCGGGGAGCTGGCCGGCGCGAAGGCCAAGATCTACGGCTACCTCGGGTACTACGCGCAGCCGCGGGCGGACATGCTCGCGACGATCAACAGCGCGTCCGAGGCGGGGGTCAGCTACGAGGGCCCGGTCGGCAAGGCCGAGATCGCCAAGGCGTACGACGAGTTCGACGCCCAGCTGCTGATGCTGGGCAAGGGGCGGTACGTGACCAGCGGCAAGGTGTTCGAGTACCTCGCGACCGGGTTGCCGGTCGTATCGGTGCACGACCCGGAGAACGCGGCGTCCGACGTACTGCGTGGTCATCCGTTGTGGTTCCCGGTGGCGGACGTGACGCCGGAGGCGATCGCGGCGGCGCTGGTCGAGGCGGCCCACGCGGCCCGCACCGCGGACGAGGGGATCCGGGCGAAGGCGCGCGAGTTCGGCGCGTCGTACCGGCGGGACCTGCAGCTGGATCCGCGGATCGAGTCGCTGGCTGCGTCTGTGAAGGGGGTTGCGGCATGAGCACCGTCGTACTGCTGTCCACGCGGCGGCTGCCGCCGACGTACTTCGACCAGGTCCGCGAGGACCTCGGCGACCAGAACATCACCATCGACGTCGTCGGCTGGGTCGCCCCGTCCGCGTGGGTCGCCGACAAGGTCAACACCTTCACCCTCATCGGCCCCGGCCGCATGCCGGCCCAACCGGCCCCCGAACCGGAGCCGGTAGCCGAGGCATCGGAGGAAGCCCCGGACGCGGTCATCGCGCCGGAGGCTGTCGCCGACCCGGACACCGTCGTCGCCGACGAGGCAAAGATCGCCCCGGCCGCCTCCGAGGTCGCCGCCGCCACCGGTGCGGCTGACGCCGCCTCCACTACCGCTGGTGCGGCCGCCGCTTCTCCTCCTCCGCCCGCCGCGGCGAAGCCACGGCCAACTGGGGCCAAGCGGGTTGTGAAGGCGGTTGAGTGGCGGGCCCGGAGGGCGCGTAAGGTTGCCGGGCGGATGTTGCCTAAGGCAATTAAGACGTCGGCGCCGGTGAAGTTCCTGCGGGGGCAGCGGGCGACGAGTGATCTCGGCAAGACCTACTGGGAGCGCGTGCTCAGCCGTCGTGACGTGATGGCGACCATCGACAAGGCCGACGTGGTCGTGGCGCTGGACGCCGGTGCGATCTGGGCCGGCTGGAACCTCGGCCAGCGGAAGGCGAGCACCCCGGTGGTGCTCGGTCTGCCGGCCGCCCGCCGCGAGTTCGACCAGCTGAAGGCACCAGCAGGTAATGGGTGACACGACGACGATGACGATCCGCGAGCACCTGCCGGCGCCGTTGGCCCGGACCGCGGGAGCGGTCCGGCGGCGCCTGCGTGGCTTGCGGTACTCATACGCGCAACTGCCGGCCTTCCCGCCGGCAGCGACGACCCCGGTGCGGATGCTGGTCGGCCCGACCAACTCCGCCGGGCAGGGCCACGCCTGGGCACAGGCCGCTCGGACCCTGCCGGACGTCAGCGCCGTCTCGTTCAGCTTGCAACGCAAAGGTCAGTTCGAGTTCAAGAACGACTACGGCGTACCGCTCGCGTGGTTCGGTCAGCCGCGCTGGCAGCGCGCCCAGCAGCAGCACGTCCTGTCGACGTACACGCACGTGATGGTGGAGTCGCTGCGTCCGATCTTCGGCGCCCGCGGCCACTCCGACGCCGGCCCCGACATCGAGGCGATGCTCGCGAAGGGCATCAACGTCTCGTTGCTCTTCCACGGCTCCGACATCCGCCTGCCCAGCCGGCACCTGAAGCGCGAGCGCTGGTCGCCGTTCTCCCCGGGTGACGAGCTCACCGATCGCCTGGAGCCGCAAGCGCGCCGGCACGCGGAGCTGGTCGAGTCGCTGCAGCTTCCCGTCTTCGTGTCCACGGTCGACCTGCTCGACGACGTACCGAACGCGCAATGGCTCCCGGTCGCGATCGACCCGGCGCCCTGGCAGCAGGCGGCCCGGCCCCTGTTCGGCCACGACAAGCCTGTCGTCGCTCACGTTCCGTCGAACGCGAAGCTCAAGGGCACCGAGGAGATCGACGCCGTCCTCACCGGCCTGCACGACAGCGGCCGGATCGAGTACCGGCGGATCACCGGCGTGCCGCACAGCGGGATGCCGGCCGTCATCGGCGACGCCGACATCGTTGTCGACCAACTCCGGATCGGCCTGTACGGCGTGGCGGCCGCGGAAGCGCTGGCCGCCGGGCGGATCGTCGTTTCGTACGTCGGTGAGGCTGTGCGCCAACGGGTGCGTAGTCTGGCCGGGCGAGAGGTGCCGATCGTGGAGGCAGATCCCGACACCCTGGGTGATGTCGTCACCGGCCTGATCGTCGACCGCGACGCCGCCGCCGAGCGGGCGGCCGCGGGCCCTGCCTTCGTGGCGGAGCTGCACGACGGACGCCGCTCGGCCGAAGTACTGCAAACCTGGCTCATCAAGAAGGAGACCCTGTGACGTCCCGCATCGCGCCGTCCGCCGACGTCGACGACAGCGCCGAGATCGGCGACGGTTCGTCGGTCTGGCACCTCGCGCAGATCCGCGAGAACGCCGTCCTCGGCAAGAACTGCATCGTCGGCCGCGGCGCCTACGTCGGGACCGGGGTCCGGATGGGCGACAACTGCAAGATCCAGAACTACGCGCTGGTGTACGAGCCCGCTTCCCTCGAGGACGGCGTGTTCATCGGGCCGGCCGTCGTACTCACCAACGACTACTTCCCGCGCGCGGTGAACCCGGACGGGTCGCCGAAGAGCGGGCACGACTGGGAACCGGTCGGGGTGACGATGAAGGAAGGCTGTTCGCTCGGTGCGCGCAGCGTCTGCGTGGCGCCGGTCACCATCGGCCGCTGGGCGACCGTCGCCGCCGGTGCGGTGGTGACCAAGGACGTGCCAGACTTCGCGCTGGTCGCCGGGGTTCCGGCTCGTCGGCTCAAGTGGGTCGGCAAGGCCGGTGTTCCGCTGCTCGACGTCGGGAACGGCGAGTGGAAGTGCCCGAACACGGGCGAGATGTACATCGAAACCGACGGGCGGCTGCGGCCGGCCGACGAAAACCAGGAGGAGAACTGATGGTGCAGCCGATTCCGGCCGCGAAGCCGATCATCGGGAAGGAGGAGCGCGAGGCCGTCGACCGTGTCATGCAGTCCGGCATGCTGGCCCAGGGCCCCGAGGTTGCGGCGTTCGAGCAGGAGTTCGGCGCAGCGCTGGTCTCCGGCCGTGCGTGCGTCGCGACGAACTCGGGCACGTCGGGTCTCCACCTCGGCCTGCTGGCCGCGGGCGTCGGTCCGGGTGACGAGGTCATCGTCCCGTCGTTCACCTTCGCCGCGACCGCGAACAGCGTCGCGCTGACCGGCGCCACCCCGGTGTTCGTCGACATCGAGCCGACGTACTTCTGCCTGGACCCGAAGGCGGTCGAGGCAGCGATCACCGAGAAGACCAAGGCCGTCATGCCGGTGCACCTGTTCGGTCACCCGGCCAACATGACCGCGCTGCAGGCGATCGCCGACAAGCACGGCATCCAGATCTTCGAGGACGCCGCGCAGGCTCATGGCGCCACCTGGAACGGCGCGCCCGTCGGCACCTTCGGCGAGTTCGCGATGTTCAGCCTGTACCCGACCAAGAACATGACGTCGGGTGAGGGCGGCATGAACTCGGTCGCGAACGCCGACCTCGAGCGCCGGATGCGGCTGTTCCGCAACCAGGGCATGCTCAAGCAGTACGAGAACGAGGTCGTCGGCCTGAACAACCGGATGACCGACCTGCACGCCGCCATCGGCCGGGTGCAGCTGACCAAGGTCGGCGGCTGGACCAAGCAGCGGCAGGAGAACGCGGCCTTCCTGGACGCGAACCTCGCCGGTGTCGGCGTCCCGGCCGTGGCCGCCGAGGCCAGCCACGTGTACCACCAGTACACGATCCGGGTGACCGAGGACCGCGACGGCTTCGCGAACGCCCTGCGGACCGAGTACGGCGTCGGCTGCGGCGTGTACTACCCGATCCCGAACCACCGGCTCCCGTCGTTCCGGCGTGAGCTGGACCTGCCGGAGACCGAGAAGGCCGCGGCCGAGGTGCTCTCACTGCCGGTCCACCCCTCGCTGTCCGAGGATGACCTGAACCGGATCGTGGCCGCGGTGAACACCGTGGCGAAGGCGGGTGCGTGACCATGGCGAACCTGCGTGCGGGCCTGATCGGCCTGGGCATGATGGGGCGGCACCACGCGCGGGTGCTGGCCTCCCTCGAGGGCGTCGACCTGGTTGCGGTCGCCGACCCGGGCGGTGACAAGTTCAACGTGGCCGGCGGTCGTCCGGTGCACGAGAACATCGAGCAGCTGATCGCCGAGAAGCTCGACTACTGCATGGTCGCGGTGCCGACGCAGTACCACGCCGAGATCGCGAAGGCGCTGGCCGAGGCCGGCGTGCACGCGATGATCGAGAAGCCGCTGGCCGGCTCCTCGTCCGAGGCGACCGAGATCGCGAAGGCGTTCGAGGCGGCCGGGCTGGTCGGCGCGGTCGGTCACATCGAGCGGTACAACCCGGCGCTGCAGGCGCTGCGGGTGCGGCTGGAGGCCGGCGAGCTGGGTGAGACCTACCAGATCACCACGCGTCGTCAGGGCCCGTTCCCGGCCCGGATCGCCGACGTCGGCGTGGTGCTCGACCTGGCCACCCACGACATCGACCTGACCGCCTGGGTGACGCAGTCGCCGTTCGTCACGGTGGCCGCGCAGAGCGCCCACAAGTCGGGCCGGCAGTACGAGGACCTGATCGCGGTGACCGGCAAGCTGGCCGACGGCACCGTCACCAGCCACCTGGTCAACTGGCTGTCCCCGATGAAGGAGCGGCTCACCGTCGTCACCGGTGAGAAGGGCGCGTTCATCGCCGACACCCTGACCGCCGACCTGTCGTTCCACGCCAACGGCACGGTTGCCACCGCCTGGGACGACGTCGCGCACTTCCGCGGTGTCAGCGAGGGCGACATGATCCGGTACGCGATCAGCAAGCCCGAGCCGCTGCGCACCGAGCACGAGGCGTTCCGCGACGCGGTGCTCGGCAAGGAGGCGGACATCGTCACGCTGCAGCAGGGTCTGACGACGGTCAAGGTCGCCGAGGCCGTGCTCCAGTCCGCGTCCGAGGCCCGAACCATCCCGATCGCTGGGGAGTCTCAGTAGGTATGAAGGTTCTGAGCGTTGTCGGTGCGCGCCCGCAGTTCGTGAAGCTGGCGCCGGTGGCGGAGGCATTCGCCGCGACCGAGCACCAGCACGTGATCGTGCACACCGGGCAGCACTACGACAAGAACATGTCCGACGTGTTCTTCGCCGACCTGCGCATCCCGGACCCGGACGTCCACCTGGGCGTCGGGTCCGGCAGCCACGGCGTCCAGACCGGCGCGATGCTGGCCGCGATGGACGCCGTACTGGACGAGCACAAGCCGGACTGGGTGCTCGTGTACGGCGACACGAACTCGACGCTGGCCGGCACGCTGTCGGCGGTGAAGATGCACCTGCCGGTCGCGCACCTCGAGGCCGGGCTGCGTTCGTTCAACCGGCTGATGCCGGAAGAGCACAACCGGGTGCTCACCGACCACGCCGCCGACCTTCTGCTCGCGCCGACCCAGGTCGCCATGGACCACCTGGCGAACGAGGGCCTGAAGGACAAGTCGCGGCTGGTCGGCGACGTCATGACGGATGTCTGCTTCCGGGTCCGCGACGCGGTCCAGGACAAGCCGCTGGATCTCCCGTTCAAGCGCGGCGAGTACGTCGTCTCGACCATCCACCGGGCCGAGAACACCGACGACCCGGCGCGGCTGGCCGGGATCGTCGACGGTCTCGCCGCGGCCGGTACTCCGGTGCTGCTGCTGGCCCACCCGCGCCTGGTCGCGAAGTGTGCGGAGCACGGCATCAAGCTGGAGCGCCCGGACGGTTCGCTGCACGTCCGGGAGCCGCTGGCGTACCCGGAGATGGTCGCCGCCGTGCTCAATTCGGCCGGCGTGGTGACTGATTCCGGCGGTCTCCAGAAGGAGGCCTTCCTGCTCGGCCGGGTGTGCACCACGCTGCGCACCGAGACCGAGTGGGTGGAGACGCTGGAGGACGGGTGGAACGTGTTGACATCCGACGTGAGTAAGCTGCCCGGGTTGGCCGCACGGCCGGCTCCCACGGGGGAACGCCCGATGCCCTACGGCGACGGGCACGCTGCTGAGCGTGTCGTCGCCACTCTCGCGGAGTAACTACATGACGAAGGCCGCCGAAGAGAACCAAACGCCGCCGACCCAGGAAGCCCCCGGGTCGGCCGATGTGGGGACCCCGCCTCCCGGCGCGCCTGTCAGTGCCTTCCCGGGCGAGTCCGGCGCACCGCCGGTGTCCCGCAGTGGACGGTTGCCACGAGTCGAGTCGCTCACCGGCCTGCGCTGGTGGGCGGCCTTCTTCGTGTTCTGCCACCACATGACCAACCTGGCGCCGCTGCCGGTCTACGACTTCCTGAAGTACGGCACCTCCGGCGTCACGTTCTTCTTCGTACTGTCCGGTTTCGTGCTGACCTGGTCTGCCCAGAAGGGCACGAAGATCCGGACGTTCTACCGGCGCCGGTTCGCCCGGATCTTCCCGCTGTACTTCCTCACCCTGGTCGCGGCGTTCTTCGTCTTCTACCGGGCCGACCCGCCGGCCGGGATGTCGTGGATCAAGCCGATCTCGGTGGGCGTGCTGGTGCTGTCGCTGTTCCTGGTGCACGGCTGGTCGAACAACCCGACCATCCTGTACGGCGGTAACCCGGCGGGCTGGACGCTGTCGGTGGAGGCGTTCTTCTACGCGTACTTCCCGTTCGTCTGGCGGGCCACGCAGCGGCTGAAGACGACCGGCGGCCTGATCCTGTGCGTCACGGTGATCGTGGCGGGCGGCGCCTATCGGCTGGCGTTGTTCCACTACAAGGACGTCGTGCCGATCCTGCCGCAACCGATCCTGCATTCGGTGGCGTTCCTGTTCGGCATCGGCCTGGCGATCTCGCTGCGGTCCGGCTGGAAGCCGCGGATCCCGGTGTGGTTCGCGTTCCTGGTCACCGGCGGCGGTCTGTACATCCTCTGGTACTCCGGTGCCCACCCGGCGAACTTCCCGGGCGCGGTCACGATGGGTCTGTGCCAGAAGGAGATCCTCACGTTCCTGTACGGCTTCCTGATCCTCGCGGTCGCGTCCCGCGACACCCGCGGCGGACGCTCGATCCTGCGCAGCAAGCCGATGGTCGCGCTCGGCCAGTGGTCCTACGCCTTCTACCTGGTGCACGCCACGATCCTGTACGCGATCAAGGAGCACCACGGCGTGGCCGGCCCGATCGGCTGGTCCAACCTGACGTGGTACGCCGGTGTCCTCGTCCTGTCGATCTTTGCCTCGTGGCTGCTCTACAAGTTCGTCGAGCACCCGCTGGAACGGAAGCTCCGAGGCCCCCGATGAAGAATCACTACCTAGTGGAGAACCTGTGCGTGTCAGTGTTGTTGCCTTAGGCAAGATCGGACTGCCGCTGGCGGTCCAGTTCGCGGCCAAGGGCCATCAGGTCGTCGGCGTCGACATCAACGAGAAGTTCGTCGAGATGGTGAACGCCGGCAAGGAGCCGTTCCCGGGTGAGGCCCACCTGCAGGAGCTGCTCGCCGAGACCGTGGCCGACGGCCGCCTGCGGGCGACCACGGACTACGCGGACGCCATCCCGAACAGCGACGCGGTCGTCGTGGTCGTGCCGCTGTTCGTGGACGAGAAGACCGGCGAGCCCGAGTTCGGCTGGATGGAGAACGCGACCCGTTCGCTGTCCGAGCACCTCAGCCCCGGCACCCTGGTCAGCTACGAGACCACCCTCCCGGTCGGCACCACCCGCAACCGGTGGAAGCCGATGATCGAGGAGATCTCCGGCCTGACCGAGGGCACCGACTTCCACCTGGTGTTCTCCCCGGAGCGGGTGCTCACCGGCCGCGTCTTCGCGGACCTGCGCAAGTACCCGAAGCTGGTCGGCGGCCTGTCCGAGGAGGGCGCCAAGCGCGCCATCGCCTTCTACGAGGCGGTCCTGGACTTCGACGAGCGCCCCGACCTGCCGCGCGCGAACGGCGTCTGGGACCTCGGTTCGGCCGAGGCGTCGGAGCTGGCGAAGCTGGCCGAGACCACCTACCGCGACGTGAACATCGGCCTGGCGAACCAGTTCGCCCGGTTCGCCGGCCAGAACGGCATCGACGTACACGCCGTGATCGAGGCGTCGAACTCGCAGCCGTACAGCCACATCCACCGGCCGGGTATCGCGGTCGGCGGCCACTGCATCCCGGTCTACCCGCGGCTGTACCTGTGGACCGACCCGGAGGCAACCGTCGTCCGGGCCGCCCGCGAGGCGAACGCCGGCATGCCCGACTACACCATCGGCCTGCTCGAGGGCGCCTTCGGCGACCTGAAGGGCGCGAAGGTGGTCGTGCTCGGCGCGGCGTACCGCGGTGGCGTGAAGGAGACGGCGTTCTCCGGGGTCTTCCCGGCCGTGGAGGCGCTGAAGGCGCGCGGCGCCGAGGTGTCCGTGCACGACCCGCTGTACTCCGACGAGGAGCTCCAGGGGCTCGGCTTCACGCCGTACACGCTGGGCACCCCGGTGGACGCGGCGGTGCTGCAGGCGGACCACGCCGACTACGCGCAGCTGAGCCCGGCCGACCTGCCGGGTGTGAAGGTGCTCGTCGACGGTCGTGACCGCACCGACCCGGCTCGCTGGGCGGGTGTCCGTCGGATTGTGATCGGAAGGTCGGTCAGCCAGTGACAAATGCCGACCTGCGGGTCGTGATGATGGTCGCCAACGACGTCACCAACGACAGTAGGGTCCGCAAAGAGGCCGCAGCACTGGCCGAGACCGGAGCAGAGGTAACTGTGCTCGGGGTCTCGGCCAGCGGCCTGCCGTCGAGAGAAATGCTCGACGGTGCGCTGATCGTCCGGGTGGCGGTGCCCTTCGCACTGCGTGAGGAACGGAAACGAAGCCGGACGGCACGCCGCGACTGGCGACCGCCGTTGGTGGGGTACAAGCACCGCACGACCTACGTGTCGCGCAGCCAGCGGATCTCGGCCGAGCTGAAGGAGCTCAAGGCCGACTCCGGGCACGCGATCGCGCGGGCGAAGGCGGGGCAGGGTAATCCGCTCAAGTTCAAGGCCGGCGTCGCCACCCGGCTGCTCCGCCGGGCGCGCTGGAAGGCCGCCGAGCGGGCCACCTGGGTCCGCAAGGGTGTGGGCAACAAGGCCGATGCGCCGTTCAAGTTCAGCTGGCGGGCGTACGACGGTGTCCTGCACCGGATGCCCTGGCCGGCGCCGTGGCGCAAGCTGCACCCGGAAGCGCTGGACCTGGAGATCGCGTTCGGCGACCTGATCGACCGGCTCGAACCGGACGTGGTGCACGCGCACGACATGCACGTGATCGGTGTCGCGACCCGCGCCGCCGGCCGGGCGAAGCTGCGCGGCCGCACGCTGAAGGTCGTCTACGACGCGCACGAGTACGTCGCGGGCCTGTCGCAGTACGGCGCGCGCACCCGTCGTTCGATCGCGGCCTGGGCCAACCACGAGCGTGAGTACATCGGTGCGGCGGACCGGGTGATCACGGTCAGCCCGGCGATCGCGGCGCGGCTGCGGGCCGAGCACAAGCTCGACCACGAGCCGACCGTGGTGATGAACACGCCGAACCCGGCTGACGTGTCGGTCGAGGTGTCCGACATTCGCAGCCAGATCGGTCTCGCCTCCGACGTGCCGCTGCTGGTTTACAGCGGCGGCGTGACGCGGGCGCGTGGCATCCACACCGCCGTACAGGCGCTGGTCGACCTGCCGGACGTGCACCTGGCCGTCGTGTGCGTGCCTGGTGTGGCGACCGACGCCGTCCGGGAGTTGCAGGCGCAGGCTGTGCAGCTCGAGGTGCAGGACCGGCTGCACTGCCTGGACCCGGTGAAGCCGGACGAGGTGGTCGCGTTCCTCCGGACCGCCGATATCGGGCTGATCCCGATCCTGCGCTACCCGAGCCACGAGATGGCGCTGCCGAACAAACTGTTCGAGTACGCCTTCGCCGGCCTGCCGGTGGTGGTCAGCGACATGCCGAGCATGAAGGAGTTCGTCGACCGGACCCGGATCGGCGAGGTCTTCACCGCGGCGAACGCGCACGACCTGGCGACGAAGGTCCGTGCGGTGCTCGGTGACCTGGACAACTACCGCGAGCGGGTCGTCGACCCGACGTACCAGCAGGAAGTGTCCTGGTCCGGGCAGGCGGCCAAGCTGCGTGAGGTGTACGGCGAGCTGACGGGGCGGCAGCTCGAGGTGATCCGGCCGGGCGGCCGGATCAAGAAGACCGGGCGGCGCCTGCTGCTGGGGCCGGTCAACAGCGCCGGGCAGGCGTGGTTGTGGGCGACGGCGCTCGAGCGCGAGGTTCCGGACATCAAGGCCGAGTCCTTGACCACGGGCAGCGGCGCGTTCGACTTCCGCGTGCACCGCACGGGCACCTACCGGCAGTACCGCTCCGACCTGCGCTGGCAGCTGGAGCTGACGGCGTACGCGTTGCGCGAGGTCACCCACGTGCTGTTCGAGGCGGGCCGGCCGATGTTCGGCCAGCAACGCGGGCAGATGTGGACGACCGACGTACCGATGCTGGACCAGGCCGGGATCAAGCACGGTCTGGTGTTCCACGGGTCGGAGATCCGCGATCCCGAGCAGCACCGGGCGCAGTACCGCTACTCGCCGTTCCGCAACCCGGACGACGAGCTGACCCAGCGCCTGCAGGCCGCGAACAACCTGATGCGCCGCCACCTCGACGGCTACAACGGCCCGGTCTTCGTCACCACGCCCGACCTGCTGGAGTTCGTCGAGAACGGCTACTGGCTGCCGCTGGCGGTCGACATCGACGGCTTCGTGTCGACCCAGCCGGTGCTCGAGCGTGAGGTCCCGGTGGTGCTGCACGCACCGTCGGCCAGCGCGCTCAAGGGTTCGGCGTACGTCGACCCGGTGCTGACCGATCTGGACGCGCGGGGCCTGATCAAGTACCAGCGGGTCCAGGGCGTGCCGCATTCGGAGCTCGCCGAGATGGTGAAGAGCGCCGACATCGTGGTCGACCAGTTGCTGCTCGGTTCGTACGGCGTCTTCGCGTGCGAGGCGATGGCGGCCGGCCGGGTCACCGTCGGGCACATCGCGGACCCGGTCCGGGACCTGCTGCCGACCGACCTGCCGATCGCCGAGGCGAACCCGGACGATCTGTCGGAGGTGATCGAGCGGCTCGTCGCCGAGCGCGACACGGCCCGCAAGATCGCCGACGCGGGACCGTCCTTCGTGCGCGACCTGCACGACGGGCGGAAGTCGGTCGAGGTACTGCTGCCGTTCTTGAACAACGAGCTCACGTTCGACAAAGAGCTCGGCGACGAGACCGAGGCCGGCGGCGAGTAAGTGCGGATTCTGATGATCGCGCAGTCCCCGATCGCCGGGGACTCGCGGATCCTGCGGGAGGCCACGGCGCTGGCCGCGGCCGGTCACACGCTGCATGTGATCGGCCGCGACGTCCCGGACGGGTTCGAGATCGGTCCGGGCATCACGGTGGAGTCCGTCTCCCGCTCCTCCGGTCTGCGGAGCGGCAACGGCGGCCTCGCGGTCGGGCACGGGCGTAACGGGCCGAAGGTGCTGGTGCAGCGCTTCGGCCGGTGGCTCCTGCTGCCGGAGCACCGGAACCGCACCGAGAAGCATTGGCGGACCGCCGCGACGCCACGGGTGGCCGCGGCGGGGCCGTTCGACATTGTGCATGCGCACGACTTCAACACGCTCGAACTCGCGGCGGAGTACGCCGCGAAGTGGTCGGCCTCGCTGGTGTACGACAGCCACGAGCTGTGGTTCGACCGGGCGTTGCCGGGGCGGCCGACGCCGTTGTGGCGGGCTCGCGGGCGGCGGTACGAGGCTTCTCTTGCGTCGAAGGCCCGTGTTGTCTTCACCGTCTCCGATGGCATTGCGGAGCGGTTGCGGTCGCGGGGCCTCGCGGATGTTCGCGTCGTACGGAACACGTTCCCGCGCGCTGACGACGTACCGCCGGCACCGGATCGGCCGGAGGGACTGCTGTACGCCGGTCGCGTCGGGGCTGGGCGGGATCTGCCGACGGTTGTCGAGGCGGCGCGGCAGCTGGCGCCGTTCCGGACCGTGCTGATGGGGTCGGTGGATCCCAACTATCGCTTGGATCTGGGCCCGGTGGAGACCGTCGCGGAACGCTCGATCGACGAGGTCGACGACACGCTGCGCGAGTACGGCATCTCCCTCGTCACGCTGACGAACACCTGCGAGAACCATCGGCTTGCTCTTCCCAACAAGCTCTTCCACGCCGTGCGCGCCGGCGTACCGGTGGTCGCTGCCGACCTGCCGGAACTGCGTGCGGTCGTCACGCAGTACAAACTCGGCGGCCTCTACGAGCCCGGCAACCCCAATTCCCTGGCGACCGCGGTCCGCACGGTGATCGAGAATTACAGCACCTACACCGACGGCGTCCGTTCGGCGGCCGCAGAGCTCAACTGGGCAAAGGATTCCGCGACGCTGGTAGCCGCGTACGCCGACCTGTCCGACTGACCTGCAACCTTTCGTGCCCGCGCTGTATCAGAGGGTATGAGAGGGGTGCACACATGAATCGACGACTTATCGCCTTGGCCACCGGCGCGGTGCTCGCGCTGGCGGCGTTGATGCCCGCGGCTGCGCAAGCACAGGGGAGTGCGAAGCCCGATCCGACCAAGCCAGGGGCGACAGTGCCCGGCACCAACAAGAAGATCACCGCGGCGCAGGCCCAGGCCTGCTTCGTCTGGCAGGGCGGGGTGACCGCCGACGGCGGCCACCACTTCGCGGACCCGACCGCGACGGTGCCTCCGCAGGTGCCGGACAACTGGACCACCGCCGGGGCGTTCAAGCCCGGGCAGATCCGGTTGAGCGCCCGTCAGACCATCGAGCCGGACATCTCCGGCACCGACCGCTACGGGTACGTCGTGATCGGCGACGCGCTCTACTACAGCTACTACCAGGTGTACGGCGACGGGACTATCGACAACCGGTCGCTGAGCCGGGTCGGCGGTGGCTGGGGCAACTTCACCTTCCTGGAGACCTCCGACTACGAGAGCCCGGACTGGTCGAAGAAGATCTACCGCTCGGCGTCGTACGCGTTGCGCAACGACGGCGTGCTGTTCCGGTGGAACGTCGGCGAGAAGGGCTGGCGCGCCAGCGGGTCGTACCCGGGCTTCTCCGCGGTCAAGACGATGACGCTGATCGCCAAGACCCCGACGTACGACACGTTCCTGGCGAACACCCGCGGCGGAGCGCTCTACACGATCCGGATCCCGTCGGCGTCCCCGATGAAGCCGATCGTCAAGCAGGTGCGGACCCGGACGTGGCAGGGCTTCGAGACGCTGTCCGCGATGGGCTGCGGCCAGTACGGCTCACTGCTGCTCGCCGTCGACAAGGACACCAAGAAGAGCTATCTGTACGCCGTGGGCCACGCCAACGGCCTCTCCACGGTGATCCAGTCCCGCGGCGAGGTGCCGGCGACGTTCAGCGACCCGGTCGACTTCCGCTGGGTGACGATCCCGGTCTACGACACTGCGAACGGTGAATGATGCGTAAGGCGGCAGGACTGGCCGGCCTGGCCGGACTCGTCCTGGCCGCGGTGGTGCCGGCCAACGCCCAGGCGGCCGGCGCCACCACGACCGCTGCGTGCGAGGTATGGCTGGGATCGGTGACGGCAACCGGCCTCCAGCGGGAGCTCACGGTGACCGCGAGCATCCCGCCGACGATCCAGCAGGGACAGGCCCTGGCTGTGTACAAGCCCGGGCAGGTCCGGCTGAGCGCCCGGCAGACGTCTGAGCCCGGACCAGGAGGCACCGACCGCTACGGGTACGTCGTCATCGGTGACGCGCTCTACAACAGCGTCTACCGCACCGACATGGCCGGCGGCCTCGACCCGTCGAACCCGCCCAGCCTCGGCCGGATCGGCGGCGGCTGGACGAACTTCACCGCGATCGAGCTCGCCGACTACGCGAGCTACCCGGACGGCAGGATCAACCGCACCGCGTTCTACGGACTGCGCAACGACGGCGTCCTGTTCCGCTGGAACCGGGTGCGCGGCGGACTGCGGGCCAGCGGTTCCTACCCGGGATTCGCGTCGGTCAAGTCGATGGCGCTGATCGCGAAGACGCCGACGTACGACACCTTCCTGGCGAACACCCGCGGCGGTGCGCTGTACACGATCCGGATTCCCTCGGCGTCGCCGATGAAGCCGATCGTGACAGCGGTCCGAACCCACACCTGGCAGGGCTTCGAGACACTGTCGGCGATGGCCTGCGGCAAGAACGGCACGCTGCTGCTGGGCATCGACAAGGACACCAAGACCGCCTACCTGTACGCCGTCGGCCACGCGAACGGCACGGCAACCGTCATCCAGTCCCGCGGCCTGGTCCCCGGCACGTTCGACGACCCGGTCTACTTCCGCTGGGCCCCGATCTCACTCTTCGACACCGCCAACGGCGACTGAGCGACGAGCAAGGCCTCCAGCGCAGTCCGGGTCGTCGTGTCGGTGGGGGTGTAGGTGATGACGAACTGGTTGTCGTCGGGGAGTTGGAGGGACTCCAGGGTGAAGGTCAGGCGGCCGGCGGTGGGGTGGTTGAGGATCTTCGGGCAGTGGGAGCGGTTCTGGACGTCTTGGGAGGCCCAGAACCGCTCGAAGTCGGGGCTGGCGGTGCGGAGCTTGTTGACCAGCGCCGCCAGCTCCGCATCGTCGGCGTACTCGGCCGAAGCGCGGCGGAGTAGCGCGACCGCGTCCTGCGCGACCGTCTCCCAGTCCGCGTAGAAGTCCCGCGACGCCGGATTCAGGAAATAGAGGGTCGCCAGGTTGCGCTGCGCCGGGTCCTCGAAGTCCGCGATCACCTCGAGCGCGCCCGCGTTCCAGGCGAGCACATTGCTCAAGCGGTCGACGACGATGGCTGGGAGGTCCACCGCCTCGATCATCGCCTTCAGCTGCGGGCGGACGGCGGCCTTCGGTGGTACGGCGGGTGGCGCCGCACATGACAGCGACCGCAGGTGGTCCCGCTCGGCCTGATCCATCCGCAGTGCGTCCGCGACCGCGGACAGAACCGCGGCCGAAGGGTTTCCGGCCCGGCCCTGCTCCAGCCGGACGTAGTAGTCGACGCTCACGTTTGCCAGCAGCGCGACCTCTTCCCGGCGAAGGCCGGAGACCCGGCGATCCGGACCGGGCCGCAAGCCGACGTCTTCAGGGCGCACCCGGGCCCGCCTGGTCTGCAGGAACTCTCCCAACGCACTCACCACTCCAGTATCCCCAGACGATCCAACGGACTGGGTGGTACTGCCAGACCTACGGTCGAAGCGGATCTTCTGCGCCGGCTCCGCAGAGCAGACCGTGGACCCATGAGTACTTCACGCATCGCACTAGTCACCGGCGCGGCCAGCGGAATCGGCGCCGCGGTCGCCACTCGTCTCGCCGCCGACGGCGCCTCTGTCGCTCTCCTGGCCCGCCGTCGAGAACGCCTCGAGAAGGTGGCGGCGCAGATCGCCGAAGCAGGCGGTACGGCGCTCGTCGTACCGGCGGATGTCACGTCCGAGGAATCCGTGGCCGAGGCTGCCGCCTTGGTGCAGGAACGCTTCGGTGACCTCGACCTGCTGGTGAACAACGCCGGCCTGATGTCGGTGGTCCCGTTCGCGGACGGTCCGCTCGCCGACTGGCGTCGTACCGTCGAGGTCAATCTCACCGGCCTCATCACCGTCACCCACGCCTTCCTTCCCGCGCTCAAGCGGGCGGCCGCGAGTCGCACAACCGACCTGATCAACATGTCCTCCCTGGCCGCCGCACGATTCAACCCGGGCATGGCGGCGTACGGCGCCTCGAAGGCGGGCGTCAGCCATCTGACCCGCACGCTGCGGGCCGAGCTCGCCGACGAAGGCATCCGGGTGACCAACCTCGAACCCGGCATGATCGACGGCACCGAACTCGCCGACAGCTTCCCGGACGAACTGCGGTCGATGGTCGACGACCTCCGCAGTACCCTCCCCGCCGTCCCGGTGAGCGAGGTCGCCGAACTCGTCGCGTACGTCGTCAGCCGCCCGCGAGAGGTGAATCTGCCGCACCTGATCATCCAACCGTCGAAGGAGATCTAGCACTTGTTCACGACCGTTCAGACCACCAGGTGCAGCTTGACCGCGGCGACGCCGATCTCCACCCGCTGACCCCAGCTCACGGCCAGAGTGTCGGACTCCATCCCGTCACCGAACACGACCAGGTCCGACTCGGCCGTGATCGTCAGCGAGTCCGGTGCCTTGAGCAACCCCTCGGTGTTGTCGGTGCCGGTCGCCGGCGACGGCCAGGCCTCGCGCACGAACCAGCACAGCACGGGATCGGTCGGCGCCGGCAGCCCGAGCGGGCTGCGCCGTTCCTGCCAGGCCGATCGGCACCAGCCGGTCGATCCGGTTCCGGTCCCGACCAGGATCCCGGACGACGACTGCCGCTCGGGCAACCCGTCGGGCGAGCTCAGCCGGTAGCGCGCGGACTGATGCGTACGGTGGCCGACGTACACCTCGTTCAACGCCACGAGTTGCTGACCGTCATCAGTGCTCGCGGCAACCATCGTCCGCTCGACCGTGGTCCGGGTGACGAGCAGGTCCGAGATCGCGTCCGGATCGTGCGGCACGAGTACGCCGGGGTTGCGGGCCGGCTCGGGGTTGATGCCGATCACCGGCTGACCGTCGAGGTACTTCGCGACGTTGGCGACCAGACCGTCCTGGCCGACCGCGATCACCACATCCTCCGGGCCGAACCCGAACCGGTCGAGATCGTTGCGCTCAGCAACAGCTCGGCGCCAGTCGAGCGGGATCGCCGCCGACACCGTGGCGAGCGCGTCCTGCTGCGCCTGGTGCCGCGCGTCGAGCTCGGCCAGGTCCCGGCCGCGCCCGGCCAGGAAGAACCCGGCTTGCTGCCGCGTCCCGTGCCGGCCGATCAACTCCGTCAGCTCGGTCGCCCGATGCACGATCACCGCTCTTGGTGGGAGGCTCATCAGCAACCTCCCGTGGCGGGCCGCCCCCGGCGCGGCCCGCCCGTCCGTGGCCCCCGGGTCATGCCGGCTGCCCGGAGGTGAGCTTCGTCAGGAGCGGAGTCAGGAGGTCCGGCGTCAGATTCAGCGTGCCGATGTCCGGCAGCGCACCCTGCTTGATCGCCAGCGCGAGGATCGTGCCCTGGTCCAGCTCGGCGTACGCGTCCAGCAGCGCCTTCTCCGCAGCGGCCTCCGCAGCACCGATGACCCGCTTGGCGTCGGCCTCGGCCTGGCTGAGCGTCCGTTGCTGGCTCGCCGCCGCCTCGGTCGTGATCGCCTCCGCCGCTACGGCCTCGGTCGCCCGCAGGCGCTCGTTCTGACCGCGCTGGCTGACGAGTTGCTCCTCGCGCCGGGCGAGCTCGATCTGGTTCTGCAGCTCGTTCTCCGCGATCGACCGCTCCCGCTCGACTGCTATCGCACGACGCTCGTACGTCGCCTTGTCGGCGGCCTGCTGCACCATCTCGCGGGTAGGAGTCTGCAGCGCCTTCTCCACGTCCCGCTCGGCCCGGACCGCGACCACGCGGACGTCCTCGACCCCGATGCCGAGACCGGTCAGGCGATGGTCTTCGCGCAGCCCGGTGCCGACCGCCTGCCGCAGCGAGGTCATGCCCTCGGACAATGCCTCGGTCAGCGTCATCCGGGCCAGCAGGTCCAGCGCGGTCTGCTGCGCGAGCTCCGTCAACAGTCCGCCGAGCTGCTCCAGCGGAGTGGCTCGCCAGAGCCCGGTGTCCGGGTCGATCCCGAAGTCGAGGCGGCTCGAAGCCAGTGCCGGGTCGGTGATGCGGTACGTCACGCTCGCCTGCACGGCGACGTCCTGGAGGTCCTGCGTGCGGCCGTGGAACAGCAGCGGCTGCTCGCGGTCGTCGATCGGGATCTCGCTCAGCGACGAGTTCAGCGCCCGGAACCAGAACGCCTGGCCGGCGCCGTCGTGCGCGACCTTGCCGTTGCGCAGGTGCCGCACGTGGGTGGTCGGGTTCGCGCGCAGGTGGCTGATGAACCGGAACCGGGTGATGTCTGCCATCTCTCTTACTCCTTGTCGTCACTATGACGATAAGGGTAGGGATGACTTCTCGTCAAGATGACAATTAGAGTAGGAGCATGGATTTCGAGCCGCTCGGCCTGGCCGCCGACCTGGTCATCCTGACCGTGCGCGACTCTCGCCTCGAGGTGCTGCTGATCAAGCGGGGCATCGCGCCGTACCAGGGCCGCTGGGCGCTGCCCGGCGGGTTCGTCCGGCCGGACGAGGACCTGGAGACGACCGCGCGCCGCGAGCTCGCCGAGGAGACCGGGCTGCCGTCGGAGCGCATCCACCTCGAGCAGGTCGCGACGTACGGCGCTCCTGATCGCGACCCGCGCGGCCGGGTGGTCAGCGTGGCGTACCTGGCCCTGGTACCGGACCTGCCCGCGCCGGTCGCCGGATCGGACGCCGCGTCGGCGCACTGGGTCGCCGTCGCCGAGGTCGACGCCGGGCGGTTGGCGTTCGACCACCATCGGATCCTCGCGGACGGGGTCGAGCGAGCCCGTGCCAAGCTCGAGTACTCGCCGCTCGCAACCGCGTTCTGCCCGCCGGAGTTCACGATCTCCGAGCTGCGCGGGATCTACGAGGCGGTCTGGGGTACGCCGCTCGACCCGCGCAACTTCCACCGCAAGGTCACCAAGACCGCCGACTTCGTCGAGCCCGCCGGCGGTACGACAACCCGCGACGGCGGCCGCCCCGCCCAACTCTTCCGCCGCGGGACCGCGACCACCCTGCACCCGCCGATGACCCGAGGTTGACCTCCACTCGCTCCGACCTGCCTGTCCAGCGTCCGTCTCAGGGGTTGGCCCCTGAGACGGACGCCGAACCTGGGCGGCGCGTGGTGGGTTGGGAGGGTGGATGGTGGGTTGGGACCTGGAATAGCAGGTCTCAGGTCACCAGTGCAGGTCTCAGGTCACCAGTGCTGGTGTCAGGTCACCAGTGCTGGTGTCAGGTCACCAGTGCAGGTGTCAGGTCGCCAGTGCTGGTGTCAGGTCGCTTCAGTTGTGGTTCGGCTTCGAAGAGCTAGCTCCTCGGCCGTGATCAGGTCGGTGTGGGTGCCGGGAGAGCCGCAGGCCCAGGCGCCGGCGATCGTGCCGGCCAGGGCGGCATCGGTCCAGGGGGCGCCGTCGAGGTAGCGGGCCAGGAAGGCGGCGACGTACGCGTCGCCGGCGCCGTTGGTGTCGACGACGGTGCGGTCGGGGAACCGGATCGCGGGGAAGTGCTGCGTCGCTTCGCCCCGGACGTGCAGGAAACTGCCCTGCGCGCCGGCCATCGCGACCACGACCTCGGCGCGGCCGTTGGCGAGGATCCACTCCACGCCGTCGGGCGGCAGGGCGCTGGTGGAGACGAAGACGATGTCCGACGCGGTCGCGAAGTCCTTGTGGTGGTCGTTGCGGCCGTCCCAGTCGTGCAGGTCGGTGGAGATCGAGCGGTCGGCGGCGATCGCGTCGCCCAGAGCGTCGCGGGCGAAGTCCATGATCGAGACGTGGACGTGCTGGGCCTGCCGGATGACCGGTCGCCACAGGCCGGGGTCGACGCGCAGGCCGGGCGGGTGGCGTCCGTCGTACAGCGAGAGCCGGCGGCCGTCCGGGCCGACCAGGTTCACCGACCGGCGGGTGCCGCTCGGGTGCAGTGCGACGCGCAGCGGGAGCCCGAGCTCTTGGTACGTCCGTCGGATGCGGGCGCCCTCGGGATCGTCGCCGATCACGTCCACCAGACCGGCGTTCAGCCCGAGCAGGTGGCAGCCCAGCGCGACACCGTGCCCGGTGTGCGCCAGGTACGACTCGATCGGGTCGACCGCGATCGAGTCCATATCCGCCAACGGCAGGCTCGGCACCCGCACGATCGTGTCGATCCCCACTCCACCGATCACCAGCACATCCAACTCCACGGGTCCCGTCATACCCGACTTTCGGCAGGGATCACAGGTGTCTTCGCAAGCTGAACAAACCCTGTGCATCCGGGCAGAGTCAGCCCCATGCTGACCCGACGCGTTCTCCTCGCCTCCGCAGGCGCGACGCTGCTCGCCCCGCTCACCCAAACCGCCTGGGCCACCACGCGGAGTGTTTCGATTCGTCTCCCGCGACCCACCGGTCCCTTTCCGGTCGGCACGACCGAGTTGCATCTGGTCGATGCCGGCCGGGACGACCCGTACGTGCCCGGGCGGCCACGGGAGTTGATGATCAGCGTCTGGTACCCGGCGAGCCGGCCCGCCCCGCCCGCGCCGTACCTGCCGCCGCTCACCGCCGAGGTGTACGGCGAAGGCGCCGCCGTCGCGCTCGAGCAACCGGTCGGGACCGTCGACTGGGCCGGTGCCAAGAGCCACGGCGGCCTGCTCGCCCCGGTCAGCCATGGCCGTCGGCCGGTTGTGCTCTTCTCGCCCGGGTTCGGCGTACCGCGTGGGCTTGCGTCGATCAGCGTCGCGGAGCTCGCCAGCCGTGGGTATGTCGTGGTCACGGTCGACCATACGTACGAGGTCGCGGGTGTCGAGTTCCCCGGCGGACGGCTCGAAGTACAGGCGCTGCCGACCACGCCGTACGCCCTGCTCGCCCGCTCCGCCCGGTTCGCCGACCTTCAGTTCGTCCTGAACAGCATTACCCGGCTGGCCCACGGCGAGAACCCCGACGCCGAGCACCGCCGTCTCCCGTCCGGTCTCGGCAGGATCTTCGACCTCGACCGGATCGGCGCGTACGGCCACTCCGCCGGTGGCCTCAGCTCGATCGACCTCCTCGTCGCCGACCCGAGGATCCGCGCGGCCATCGACCTGGACGGCGACCTCGGCTACGGGTACGACGACCCGGCCGACTGCCCGGCCGTCGCGACGGGCACCGATCGGCCGTTCCTGCTGATGGGCTCCGGCAACATCGGCCCGGGTCCGCACGACCACCACACCGACCCGTCGTGGGCCCTGTTCTGGGACCACTCGACCGGCTGGAAACGCGACCTCAACCTGCCCAACGGCCGCCACTACAGCTTCGTCGACCACCAGGCCATCATCCCGTGGCTCGAGCGCTACATCACCGTCCCGCCGGGCCTGATCGCGAACACCGTCGGCACAGCGAACGCCGAGAAGGTACTGCGGGCCATGCGCGCCTACATCCCCGGGTTCTTCGACCAGCACCTCCGGCACCGCCCGGACCACGGCCTGTGGTCGCGGGCGCTGCCGGAGACCGCCTTCATTGCTTGATCGGGGCGCCGGTCTTCTCCTGGAGCTCGTCGAAGGTGACGCCTTCGGCGAGCTCGACCAGCTGGAGGCCGTCGTCGGTGATGTCGAGGACGGCGAGGTCGGTGATGATCCGGTTGACGACGCCGCGGCCGGTGTAGGGCAGGTCGCACTCTTCGAGGATCTTGTGCGAGCCGTCCTTGGCGACGTGTTCCATCAGCACGATCACCCGCTTGGCGCCGTGCACGAGGTCCATCGCGCCGCCCATGCCCTTGACCATCTTGCCGGGGATCATCCAGTTCGACAGGTCGCCCTTGGCCGACACCTGCATCGCGCCGAGGATGGCCGCGTCGATCGCCCCGCCGCGGATCATGCCGAACGACAGCGACGAGTCGAAGAACGACGCGCCGGGCAGCGTGGTGACGGTCTCCTTGCCGGCGTTGATCAGATCCGGGTCCTCCTCGCCCGCGACCGGGTACGGCCCGACGCCGAGGATGCCGTTCTCGGACTGCAGTACGACGGTGACGCCGTCGGGGATGTAGTTCGGGACCAGCGTCGGCAGACCGATACCGAGGTTCACGTACGAGCCGTCGTCCAGCTCCGCGGCTGCCCGCGCCGCCATCTGCTCACGGGTGAGTGGCATGTCAGGCTCCCTTCTGTACGGTCAGCTTCTCGATCCGCTTCTCGATATCCTTGCCAACGGCAACAATACGCTGGACGTAGACACCGGGCAGGTGGATCGAGTCCGGGTCCAGCTCACCAGGCTGGACCAGCTCCTCGACCTGCGCGATCGTCACCCGGCCGGCCATCGCGGCCAGCGGGTTGAAGTTGCGCGCGCTCCGGTCGAAGACCAGGTTGCCGTGGGTGTCGCCCTTGAGCGCGTGTACCAGCCCGAAGTCGGTGGTGATCGAGTCCTCCAGCACGTACGTCGTACCGTCGATCTCCCGCGTCTCCTTCGGCTCCGAGGCCTTCGCGACCGAGCCGTCCGCGTTGTACTTCTGCGGCAACCCACCCTCCGCGACCTGCGTGCCGACACCGGCCAGCGTGTAGAACGCCGCGATCCCGCAGCCGCCGGCGCGCAGCTTCTCGGCCAGCGTGCCCTGCGGGGTCAGCTCGACCTCCAGCTCGCCGGTCAGGAACTGCCGGGCGAACTCCTTGTTCTCCCCGACGTACGACGAGGTCATCTTGGCGATGCGCTTGTCCGCGAGCAGGATGCCCAGGCCCCAGTCGTCGACGCCGCAGTTGTTCGACACCACGCTGAGCCCGCTCACCCCCCTGTCGTGCAGAGCGCTGATCAGCTGCATCGGGTTGCCGCACAAC
The DNA here is from genome assembly GCF_044453965.1 of Kribbella sp. NPDC051586. NCBI lineage: Bacteria > Bacillati > Actinomycetota > Actinomycetes > Propionibacteriales > Kribbellaceae > Kribbella > Kribbella sp. NPDC051586. Next base: position 1,825,601 of record NZ_JBITDF010000001.1, read on the forward strand.
CCGAAACCCCCGACCGCGAGGCTCGCGCCGTCCCCGATGTCCGCCACCGCTTCCTGCGGCGACCCGTACGTCTTGTCCATCAGCTGCTCCGTTGCAGTCGTCGGTGCCGATTTGCTCCCGACTCTAACCAGCAGCACCGCCCGCCGCGATGTGGCTGGCACCACACCTGGCTAGGCCGAGGCCTCGGAGGCGTTCAGCACGCGGAGCTCGTGCAGGGCCTCGAAATGAGCGTCCTCGAGGTTGGAGAGCGTGAGGACCGCCGAGAGGTGCCCACGGGCGGCGGGTACGTTGCCGGAGTGCCGCGCGGTGCGTGCCAGCCCCAGCCTGGCCACCGCGACCGTCTCAGTGAGGTCCGCGTGCTCTCCGATGGACAGTGCGCGGCTGTAGTCCGCGTGAGCGTCCTCGAGCTTCCCCATCCGCCGGTAGAGGTCGGCGCGGTCGCACAGCAGCTGTGCGGTCTCCGCAGCAAGACACAACTGCTCCGCGAGCTCCAGCGCCTCCGTAGTGATGTCCAGCGGCTCGTCGACGACCTGACGGAGCGCACACAGCGCCAGGAACATGCCCCAGCGGTCCTCGAGCATCCGGAACCGGCCCAGCGCCGTACGCAAGGCCTGCGCCGCGTCACTCGGCGCGGCGGTGGTCAGCCCCGGGTAGCCCCGGCACAGCTCGACGGCGGCCCGCGTCCACGCGTCACCGCTCTCGTTCCGCTCCAGCACGTCCTCGACCACGTCGGCGGGCTCGAACGGCCCGAACACCAGTGACCACAGCAGGACGGTCACGGAGTACCGGAACGGGCCTGTCGTGGTCAGCACGACCTGCTGGGCCAGCTCCACCTGCTCCTGCTCGGCCGACGCGGCCCCGTGGATGACGGCGAGCAGGTACTCCTCGTCCAGCCCGACCGGGACGGTCCGGCCGAGCATGCTGAGCACCCGCTCTGCCGCCGCCGCTGCCTCGTCCTGAAGTCCGTGCGACCACCAGTACGCCGAGTAGCGCGCAACGAGCCGCAAGGCGGTCCGCAGGTCGCTCTCACAAGCGCGTTCGATCGCGCTGACGACCTGGTCCGCCTCCAGACTGTGTGGATCTCCGGAGCCCCCCAAGTTCACGTACCTCATTGTTGCGCGGCCCTGTTAACGCCGGGTCACGGGGGTCACGCGCGGTCAGAAACGAAGGACGCCCCAGCGGTCCGGCCGGTGCATGTCCTCGATGCCCTGCGGCGACCAGACCCAGAACTCGATCTGTTCACCCTTCACGTACGCGCCGTCGACCACCTCGTGCGGCCACTCGCAGCGCATCAGGTTCATCCGCCACTCGTCACCCGGGTTCGGCGGGGTCGCGCGGCCGGCGTTGTACCCAGCCAGGTCGGCCCACGGCACGGCGAGCTCCACCGACCACGCGGTGTCCGTGTCGGACGGGTCGTTGACCGTGCCGTCGACGTGGATCGCGGTCCGCAGACCGGGCAGGTTCGTGGGGTCGATCGGGAGCCCGCCGGCGACGTACGGCTTGGGCAGCGTCAGCTCCCAGATCGTGCCGAGCGGGTTGATCTCGAACTCGTAGTAGTTCAGCCCGTCGCCGTCCGGGTCCAGGAAGAGCTCGAAGTTGTTCTCGTGGAACAGCTTGCTGTTCTTCTCGGTCATCGTCGACCAGATGTGCGGCTCCTCCAGCAGGCCGCCGACGTAGAGGTACTGGTCGTCGTACATCAGCTTCGCCCGGGTCCGGAACCGCGGGGCGGGGCCGTCGTGGATCGGGACGAAGTCGGTGGTCCAGGGCACGGCCGCCCAGGCGGGGTCGGTCAGGGTGCCGTCGAGGTTCGGGGTGGTGGCGGTCCGGGGGCACTCGTAGACGGGCAGATCAGGCATCGGCACGCTCCAGCAGTCGGGCGACGAGATTGGCGAGCAGGAAGGTGATGGCGGTCAGCGCCGGTACGACGGCGAGGATCCACGGCGAGTCCAGGTGGCCGGTCAGGAACGCGACGACGAGCGCCACCATGAACGCGACCCCGAGGAACGGGATCAGTCGCGGGTGCGGCATCGCGAGCCGGCTGAGGGCGAGGCCGCCGAGCACCATCGTGACGACCACGACGAGCACCAGCAGCGGGAGGCCGAGCGCACCGCAGTTCGTGGTGTCGCGGAACCGGTCGCAGCTGCGCTCACTCAGCCAGATCAGCGCGATCGTCGCGAATCCGCAGAGCAGACCGACGACGGCCAGGATCAGCACCGGCGGCAGCGGCGGGGCGTCGAACCGGCCCGGGCGGGCCTCGTCGGTTTCCTCGTCGGCGGCCTCCAGAACGGCTTCCAGGTCGTCCGGCATCCGGTCGTCGTCCTGACTCATTCCCGAAGGCTATCGGGCTCCCAGGGAGTTCGCGATCGCGTCACGCACCTCGGCGTCGGTCGGCGCGGGTACGCCGCGTTCGGCCGCGAGCTCGGCCAGGGACGTCATCGTGACATCGTGCAGCCCGCAACTCGTGAACGTGTGAAACACGGTCATGTCCGGGTCGACGTTGACCGAGAAGCCGTGGCTGGTGACGCCGCGCCGGATCCGCATCCCGATCGAGCAGAGCTTCCGGCCGTCCTCGGTCCACACCCCGACCAGGCTGCTGGCGCCCTTCGGGGTGTCCCGGCGCACCAGCGGGAAGCCGAGCGACCCGAGCGCGTCGATCAGGCCGTTCTCCACCCAGCGCACGATGTCGACCGGACCGCGCTGCTTCAGGTCGATGACCAGGTAGCCGACCAGCTGGCCCGGTCCGTGGTACGTCGCGAAGCCGCCGCGATCCACCGCGACGGCCGGCGTACCGGCGGGCAGGTCGTCCGGTGACGTCCGCGGGCCGTAGGTGATCACCGCCGGATGACTCAGCAGGAACAGGCGGTCCCCGGCCTCGCCTTCGATCCGCTCCTCGACCCAGCCGCGCATGTCCTTCGCGGCGACGTCGTACTCCACCTCACCAAGCTCAACCCGCTGCACGCCTTCCAGATTAGGTGACGGGTGCTTGGTACAGGACGTCGTACAAGAGGCGGCGGTCCAGGGTGCTGCCCGGTTGGAGCCAGGCGTTGAGGTCGGTGAATGCGGATTGCGGGGACAGGCAGGTGATGGCGGCGTCGGGACTCGAGGCCGTGGTGATGCCGTGCTGGCCGTCGACCATCGGGAGCACGACGAGGAAGCCACGTACTTCGGTTCGCCTGAGGAAGCCCTGCCACGCGTTCACGGCGGCCCCCAGGCCCGGGTCGCCGCCGTACGGCTGGCCGTCGCGCAGGACCGAGCCGTAGAGGTCGATCGAGTACGTGCCGGGCGGTGCGACGACCGACGTGACCACGGCGACGCGGCTGTCCGCGATGACCAGGTGGTCGGTTGTCAGGCCTCCGATCACCGGCCCGTGCACAAGCTTGGCGGCCGGGAGCGCGGCGACCACGCCTTCCAGGATGCGTGCGGTCCGGCGGGTCCGCAGTACTTCGGAGGGCGGTAGCGGAGGCCTGCGCCCGTCGTCGACGAGTGGCTCACCGGGGCGGCCCCAGACGTTGGCGTCGTACGCGGCGTACTCGTCGATCGCCCGGTCCAGGTCGCGTGCCTTCGTCCATCGCCAGCCGACCAGGCGGACCAGGATCAGACCGCCGACCTCGACCCACAACACGGTCCGCGGACCGGTGTCGAGGCTGCCGACCACGACCGTGATCAGGAACGTGATCGCGAACAGGATCCCGAGCCGGCTCATCGCGCGGCCGAACGGGATCCGTCGGCGCCAGTGCGCCGGCAGCCCGGCGACGCCGAGGATGACCTGCGCGACGCCGACGAGGAGGTACTTCGGACTGACGATCGCCGCCACGATCAGCGGGCCGACGACCATCACGAGCCAGGCGGTGATCAGGACGCCCGCCACCACCCGCCACCGCCCGAACCGCGGCACGACGCGGATCGGCCCCACGCTCGAGTCCGGAGCCGCCTGCGGCGAATCGGCCGGCGGCGAATCGGCGCGCGGAGGATCGGCCCGTGGTGGATCTTGGCGTGGTGGGTCCTGGCGTGGTGGAGTCTGTCCGTTCGGCCCGCCGAGCGTGCGGTCGTACGCGGCCCGCTTCGCCGGATCGCCCAGCGTCGTCCACGCCTCCTGCACGAGCCGGAACAGCGCCGCGTTGCCGCCCTGGTCCGGGTGGACCTGACGAACCAGGCGCCGGTACGCCGACTTGATCTCCGCCGTCGTAGCGGATCTCTCGACGCTCAGCACCTCGTAGTGGTCGGACACCCCAGCACCTCCACAACACGCCATAACGCACTCAGGGCCAGTCACCGAAGTGACTGGCCCTGAGTGTTGGTCGGGCTGACAGGATTTGAACCTGCGACCTCTTCGTCCCGAACGAAGCGCGCTACCAAGCTGCGCCACAGCCCGAAGTCGCGGTTAGCTTACATGGGCCGAGCGTCCGGACGAAATCGGGTTATTCCGCGGGACGAGGGTCAGCAGCGTCGCCTCCGGCCGGCAGGCGAATCGCACCGGCGCGTACGGCGAGGTGCCGAGGCCGGCGGACACGTGCAGGGCAGCCTGGCGGCCGTCGTACCCCCAGGTGGACAGGCCCTTCACCCGCGACGTGTCGAGGTCGCAGTTGGTCACCAGCGCGCCGTACAAGGGCACCGCCAGCTGACCGCCGTGCGTGTGGCCGGCCAGGACCAGGGGATACCCGTCGCCGACGAACCCGTTCAGCACGCGTTGGTACGGCGCGTGGGTGACTCCGACGGACAGGTCGGCCGTCGGGTCGATCTCGCCCGCGACCTCGTCGTACCGGTCGCGCTTGATGTGCGGGTCGTCGGTGCCGGCGAAGTCCAGGCGCAGGCCATTGACCTTCAGGGTGGCCTTGGCGTTGTTCAGGTCGGTCCAGCCGGAGCCGGTGAACGCACGGCGCATCTCCTCGTACGGCAGGTCGGGCCCGTGCGGCTTGTGGCGCTGCTTGTGGGCCGGCAGCAAGTACTTGCCCGGGTTCTTGAAGTGCGGCTTCCAGTAGTCGTTGGAGCCGAACACGAACACGCCGGGCAGGTCGAGCAGATCGCCGTACGCACGGAGCAGCGGGCGGACCGAATCCTCGTGCGAGAGGTTGTCGCCGGTGTTCACGATCAGGTCGGGCTCGAGCGCGGCGAGGTCGTTGACCCAGCGGATCTTCTTCTCCTGCGTCGGCCACAGGTGCAGGTCGGACAGGTGCAGCACCTTCAGCGGGTCGCTCCCCGCCGGCAGCATCGGCACGGTGACTCTGCGCAGTGTGAACCAGCGCACCTCGATCGCGGCCGCATAGGCGACGCAGGCAGCACCCACGGCACCCACGACGGCCGTGGTTTTGAGGGTCGTACTGGCGATCCCGCGCAAGCTCATTGCTCCAGCCTGCCACAATCATGGTCATGTCCAACTCCGGAATGAAGCAGCGCCTGCACGCCGACATGACCGCGGCCCTGAAGGCCCGCGACGATATCCGCAAGTCGACGCTGCGGATGGCGCTCACCGCGATCACCAAGGCGGAGGTGGCCGGCAAGGAGGCCCGCGAGCTCAGCGACACCGAGATCGTCGACGTCCTGGGCTCCGAGGCGAAGAAGCGCCGCGAGTCGGTCGTCGCCTACCGCGAGGCCGGCCGCGCCGAACTCGCCGACAAGGAACAGGCCGAGGCGGACATCCTCGCCGAGTACCTCCCCGAGCAGCTGACCGAGGACGAGATCAAGACCCTCGTCATCGAAGCCATCGCCGCCACCGGCGCCGCCGAACTCGGCCCCCGCGGCATCGGCAAGGTCATGGGCGCCCTCCAGCCCAAGGTCAAAGGCAAGGCCGACGGCTCCGTCGTCTCCGCCGAGGTGAAGCGCCAACTCGGCGCCTGAGAACAAGAAGGGCCTCGTCCGGTCGGACGAGGCCCTTTGTTGTCAGCCGTGGCCGCGGCCGCCGCAGTTGGGGTACTTCGGGTTCCAGGGCGGGCAGTTGGGGTTGATGGTGGTGGGGCTGTTCGGGGGTTTGGTTGTGTTCTGGGGCTTGTCGGGTTGGCCCTTCTTGCTGCCGTTGGAGACGTAGATCGTCACCAGGGAGCCGTCCGGGGCGCCGTCGCGTTGGCGGGGGTCGGTGTAGGCGACCGTGCCGGCGGTTTCCTCCGAGTTGACCGTGCCGTTGGCGATCGCGACGTCGAAGCCGGCCTGGCGGAGCTTGTTCGCGGCGTCGTCGGGGTTCATGCCGTTGACGAACGGGAGGCTCTTCACGTCGCCGCGCTGGATCTTGTCCGACGGTGCGACGAAGTGCGTGGTCGGGTAACCCTGCAGGGCGGCCTTCATCGCGGCCTCCCAGATCGGACCGGCGGTGCCGGAACCCGTCGGGTCGTTGATGCCGTGGCCGTTCAGTGTCTGGCCCTGCAGTGGGCTGTACGGCAGCGATGCGTCGGCCACCGTTGCGGCGGCGGCGAGCTTGGTCGAGTAGCCGGCGTACCAGACCGCCTTGGCGTCGTTGATCGTTCCGGTCTTTCCGGCCAGGTCGCTCTTCCCGAACTTCAGCTTGCTGCCGGTGCCCCCGGTCTCCATGACCTGGTGGAGGACCGCGTTGACGCCGTCGGCGACCTCGGGCGCCAACGCCTGCTTGCAGTCCGCGCCGCGAGTGTTGATCGACTTCCCCGCCGAGTCCTTGACCGAGGTGACCACCCACGGGTTGCAGTACATGCCGCGCGCGGCGAAGGCGGCGTACGCGCCGGCCAGCTGGAGCGGCGTGACCAGGTCGACGCCCAGTGTCATCGACGGGACCTGCTGAAGCGGCTGGAGCGACTGGGCGTTGTACATGCCCAGTGAGGCCGCGATCTTGGCGATCGGGCACAGACCGGTCCGTTGCGAGAGCTGCAGGAAGTAGGTGTTGGTCGACTTCTGCGCCGCCTGGACCATCGTCGGGTCGGGGACGTTGCTGGTCGAGTTCTGCGGGTCGTAGCTGCCCTGGATCTTGTACGGGCCGTTGCAGGTGCTGAACGTCTTGCCGCCCAGGTGGATCGGGCTCGGCGAGTTGATCTTGTAGGTGAGGGGGATCCCCTTCTGGATCGCCGCGGCGATCGTGAACGCCTTCATCGTCGAGCCGTTCTGGAATCCGCCGTACCCGCCCGCGTACGTCTTGGGAGCGTTGTAGTTGTACGCCGTCTGCCCGCGCTTGCTGCCGTACTTGCGGCTCTGCGCCATCGCCTTCACCAGGCCGGTGCCCGGCTCGACGATCGTGATCGCGGCGATCGCCTGGTCGGTCGGGTTCGAGTGGGTGTCGATCGAGCGCTGCGCGTCCGCCTGGATCTTCGGGTCGAGCGACGTCCGGATCGTCAGGCCGGCGGTCTTCAGGTAGTTCGCGCGGTCGGTCTTCGTCTTCCCGAACGCCGTGTTGTTCTCGAGCTCGGAGACGACGTACTCGCAGTAGAACGGGTACGGCCCGTTCCCGCAGCCGAGCTTGTTCGAGCGGACCTTGTTGGGGTCGATGACCGGGGTCTTCAGCGCCGAGTTGGCCTGCGAGACCGAGATGACGTGCAGCTCGAGCATCCGCTTGATCACCACGTCGCGGCGGTCCTTGGCCCGCTTGGCGTCGTTGGTCGGGTCGTAGCCGGTCGGGTTCTTCACCAGGCCGGCCAGCATCGCGGCCTGCGGCAGCGTCAACTGGGAGGCGTTCACCGAGAAGTAGTGCTGGGCCGCGGCCTGGATGCCCCACGCGCCGTCGCCGAAGTTGGCGAGGTTCAGGTACTTCTCCAGGATCTCCTGCTTCGAGTACTGCTTCTCGACGGCGATCGCGTACCGCAGCTCGGCGACCTTGCGCTGGTAGTTGTCGGCGGTCGCGGCCGCGACCTCTTCCGGCGTCTTCGCCTTCTCGACCAGGCTGATCTTCACGTACTGCTGGGTGATGCTCGAACCACCCTGCTGCACGGAGCCGGCGGACTGGTTCTGCAGCAGCGCGCGCAGCGTGCCCTTGAGGTCGAGCGCGCCGTGCTCGTAGAACCGGTCGTCCTCGATCGCGACGATCGCCTTCTGCATGATCGGCGCGACCTGGGCCAGCTTGACCGGCACCCGGTTCTGCTCGGCCAGCGTCGCGATCACCGATCCGTCCGCGGCCAGGATGGTGCTCTTCTGCTTGAGCGGCACCTCGTCGAACTGCTGCGGCAGGTCCTGCAGGGTGTTGGAGGTCTGTTCTGTGGTGAACCCGGCGAGGCCGGCGAAGGGGATGGCGAGACCGGCGGCCAAGGCCCCCGACAACACGCTCACCCCGAGAAACAGAACCACAGATTGGACGACTCCCCGGTCGCCCTTCTCCCTCACGCGCATGGTTATAGAGACTACGGGATCGCCTGTTTGGGTTACCGCTGCGCTTATGACATCGGTCACACTGGCTGGACAAAGTTCATCCAAAAGGAGGAAGGCCCGAGCGATCTCGCCCGGGCCCTTCTCTTTGATGCCGTACTGCGTTATGCGGCGTACTGGTGTGCCTGTACCTCGGCCGGCTCCAGGGCCAGCTCCAGCACCTCACGGACGTCGCTCACCGGGTGGACGGTCAGCTCCGCGAGCACGGACGCCGGCACGTCCTCCAAGTCCGGCTCGTTCCGCTTGGGGATCAGGATCGTGGTCAGCCCGGCCCGGTGCGCGGCGAGCAGCTTCTGCTTCACCCCGCCGATCGGGAGCACCCGCCCGGTCAGCGACACCTCACCGGTCATCGCGACCTCCGAACGGACCGGCCGTCCGGACAGCAGCGACGCCAGCGCGGTCGTCATCGTCACACCCGCCGACGGTCCGTCCTTCGGGACAGCACCGGCCGGTACGTGGATGTGAGTGTTGCGCTCGGCCAGGTCGCTCACCGGCAGACCCAGCTCCGCACCGTGCGAGCGCAGGTACGACAGGGCGATCTGCGCCGACTCCTTCATCACGTCGCCCAATTGGCCGGTCAAGGTGACCCCGGTCGGGCCGGTCTCCTTGTCGGCCAGCGACGCCTCGATGAAGAGCACGTCACCACCCGCACCGGTTACCGCCAGTCCGGTCGCCACACCCGGAAGCGCCGTACGCTCGGCCGACTCCGGAGTGAACTTCGGCGAACCCAGGTACTCCTTCAGATCGGTCCCGCCGATCGTCAGGTTGCCCAGCTCGTCGCCCAGCGCCAGCTTCGCCGTCACCTTCCGCAGCACGCGGGAGATCGACCGCTCCAGCTGCCGTACGCCGGCCTCCCGGGTGTACTCACCCGCGAGCACCCGCAGCGCCGAGTCCTCGATCGCCACCTCGTCCGCCGTCAGGCCCGCCCGCTCCAGCTGACGCGGGAGCAGGTGGTCACGGGCGATGATGACCTTCTCGTCCTCGGTGTACCCGTCCAGCTGCACCAGTTCCATCCGGTCCAGCAACGGCGCCGGGATGGAGTCCAGCACGTTCGCCGTGGCCAGGAAGACCACGTCGGACAGGTCCAGCTCGACCTCCAGGTAGTGGTCCCGGAAGGTGTGGTTCTGCGCCGGGTCCAGGACCTCCAGCAGGGCGGCCGTCGGGTCACCCCGGTAGTCCGCACCCACCTTGTCGATCTCGTCCAGCAGCACGACGGGGTTCATCGAACCCGCCTCGGTGATGGCCCGGACGATCCGGCCCGGCAGCGCACCGACGTACGTACGCCGGTGACCGCGGATCTCGGCCTCGTCCCGCACACCGCCCAGGGCGACCCGGACGAACTTGCGGCCCATCGCACGCGCCACGGACTCACCCAGCGAGGTCTTACCCACACCAGGAGGACCGACCAGGGCCAGTACGGCGCCACTGCGGCGTCCACCGACCACCCCGAGACCACGGTCCGCGCGGCGACGCCGTACGGCCAGGTACTCGGTGATGCGCTGCTTCACGTCGTCCAGACCGGCGTGGTCCGCGTCCAGCACGGCCCGCGCCTCGCGGATGTCGTAGCTGTCCTCGGTCCGCTCGTTCCACGGCAGCTCGAGAACGGTGTCCAGCCACGTGCGGATCCAGCCGACCTCGGGGGACTGCTCCGCGGTCCGCTCCAGCTTGTCGACCTCGGCCAGCGCCGCCTTCGCGACGTGCTCCGGCAGGTCGGCCGCCTCGACGCGGGCCCGGTAGTCCTCCTCCTCGGACTCGGCCTTGCCGTCCAGCTCGGCCAGCTCCTTGCGGATCGCGGCCATCTGCTGGCGCAGCAGGAACTCGCGCTGCTGCTTCTCCATGCCCTCCTGGACGTCCTTCTGGATCGTCTCGGAGACCTCGAGCTCGGCGAGGTGGTCCTTCACCCAGCCGATCAGCTTCTCCAGCCGCTCGGACACGTTCGCGTTCTCGACCAGCCAGGACTTCTGCTCGTTGTTCAGGTACGACGCGTAGCCGGCCAGGTCGGACAGCTCGGACGGGTCGTCCACCTGCTTGATGGAGTCGATGACCTGGTACGCGCCGCGTCGCTGCAGCACGGAGGTGGTCAGGGTCTTGTACTCGCGGGCCAGCTCGACGGAGCGGTCGTCGGTGATCTCGTGCATCACCGTCGCGCCCACCCACAGCGCCGCACCCGGGCCGGTGGTCCCGGCGCCGATGCGGACCCGCTGGGTCCCGCGGATCACGGCCGCCTGGGCGCCGCCCGGCAGCCGGCCGATCTGCTCGATCTCACCGAGCGTCCCGGCAGTGGCATATTTTCCGTCCAGCCGCGGCACCAGGAGGACCTGGTCCTGACCCGCGGCCTGCGCGGCGTCGATGGCCGCCCGGGCCTCGCTGTCGGCGAGTCGGACCGGCACGACCATTCCCGGCAGGACCACGACGTCGTCCAGCGGCAGTACCGGAAGATTCAACGTATCGGTCACGCTGTCACACCCTTTTCCAAGTTGAGTCTGACAGGCTCAACCATGGACCCGACCAGGTCATTCCCGGCGTTCGCTGAGGGTGAAACGAATCACGCGGTGAGCAGTTCGCCGATCTGGCGTAGACCAGTCAGGTCGTGCACGTCGTCGGCCAGCGCCGGCACCTCGACGGTCCGGATCGCGCGGTGCCCGCGGCGGAAGCGGTCGGCCCGGCGGTGTTCGCCGACGACCTGTTGCATCTTGTCCGCGTGCAACCGCAGTACCGCGGCCGCGAGGGGCGACTTGTCCGCTTCCTCGAGCTTCTCGGCCGCAGCGAGTGACCGCTCCGCCGACAATTCGGTGGCCTCCGAGTTCGTCACCCGGTTCAGCACGACGCCGGCCAGCGGCATTCCCTCCGCCCGCAGCCGCTCGGCGAAGTACGACGCCTCGCGCAGCGCATCGTTCTGCGGTGCGGCCACGACGAGGAACGACGTGTGTGGCTCGCGTAGCAGGGCGACCGTCTTCTCGGCCCGCTGCCGGAAGCCGCCGAACAACGTGTCGAACGCCGCGACGAACGTCTGTACGTCGGTCAGCACCTGCGCGCCGAGCACCTTGTTGAGCACCGACATCGCCATGTTCACCCCGGCCGACATCAGCTTGAACGGTCCGCGCGCCGGCGCCAGCAGCAACCGGAGGAAGCGCCCTTCGAGCAGCGAGGCCAGCCGCTCCGGCGCGTCCAGGAAGTCCAGCGCGGACCGCGACGGCGGGGTGTCGACGACGATCAGGTCCCAGTCGCCGGACTGCTCGGCCTGCTTGTGCAGCTGCCCGAGCTTCTCCATCGCCATGTACTCCTGCGTGCCCGCGAACGACGACGAAAGCGCCTGGTAGAAGGGGTTCGCGAGGATCTGCTCCGCCTTGTCCGGCGTCGCGTGCTGCAGTACGACGTCGTCGAACGTCCGCTTCATGTCGAGCATCATCGCGTCCAGCCGCCCGCCGTTCGCGGCGTCGACCTCGGCCACGGCCCGTGGGGTGTTGTCCAGCTCGGTCAGCCCGAGGGACTGGGCCAGCCGCCGCGCCGGGTCGATCGTCAGTACGACGACCTTCCGCCCGCGCTCCGCGGCCCGAAGGCCCAGCGCTGCCGCCGTGGTCGTCTTGCCGACCCCGCCGGCGCCGCAGGTGACGATGATGCGCGTGTCGGGATCGTCGATCAGTGCATCCAGGTCGAGCTCGGTCATGCCCGCAACTCCTCGGCCAGATCGAACAGGGCGCCGTGGTCGATGCCCTCGGGCTGCAGCTCCAGCTCGACCACATTCTTGCCCAGGGCATCTATTCGGTCGCGGTTCTCGCGCTCGAGCCCGACCCGGATGGCGTGGTCGTGCGCCTCGGTCGCGAGCGTCTCGACCAGGTCGGCGCCGATCGTGATCCCGGCTGCCTTGAGGCCCCTGGTCAGCTCGGCGGTGGGCAGTTTCTCCTTCACCGCAAGGGCGAGCGCATCGTCGTCGAGCGGGCTGTTGCGGACCATGTTCACCACGATCGAGCCGACGCGCAGGTCGAGCTTCTCGAGCTGATCGACCGCGTCGAGCGTCTCCTGGACCGGCATCTCCTCGAGCAGCGTGACCAGGTGGATCCGCGTCACGTCCGAGCGCAGCATGCCCATGATCGCGTCCGCCTGGTTGCGGATCGGTCCGACCTTGGCCAGTCCGGCGACCTCGTGGTTCACGTTGAGGAAGCGTCCGATCCGCCCGGTCGGCGGGGCGTCCAGCACCACGGCGTCGTACGCGAGCTTCCCGTGCGCCTTGCGGCGGGTCGCCTCGTAGACCTTGCCGGTGAGCAGTACGTCGCGGAGCCCGGGCGCGATCGTGGTGACGAAGTCGATCGCGCCCACCTTCTCGAGGGCCTTCCCGGCGCGGCCCAGGTGGTAGTACATGTCCAGGTACTCCAGCAGCGCGGCCTCGGCGTCCACGGCCAGCGCGAACACCTCGCCACCGCCGGGGCCTTGCGCGATCCGGCGTTCGACGTACGGCAGGGGAGGTACGTCGAAGAGCTGGGCGAGCCCTTGGCGGCCCTCGACCTCGCAGAGCAGCACCCGCTTACCTTCGTCGGCCAGCGAAAGAGCCATCGCGGCCGCAACAGTCGTCTTCCCGGTCCCCCCTTTACCGGTGACCACGTGCAGTCGCGCCATAGGTCCCAGGGTAGGACGTGGTCCAGGACACATCGTTCCTGACCGGGGCGGTGGGGCGGGGAAGGGATCAGTAGAGTCCCCTGCATGAAGAAGTTCGAGTACTTCACCGCGCCGCTGCTGGTCCACTCGACCAAGGAGATCCTGGACAACTTCGGCCAGGACGGCTGGGAGCTGGTCCAGGTCGTCCCGGGGCTGAACCCGGAGAACCTGGTCGCCTACTTCAAGCGGGAGATCGAGGACAAATGAGCCACCCCGAGGAGAAGCTCGCCGAGCTCGGCCTGAAGCTGCCCGAGGTGGCCAAGCCGGTCGCCGCCTACGTGCCGGCGGTCCGGACCGGTGACCTCGTCTACACGTCCGGTCAGCTGCCGCTGCGCGAGGGCACGCTGATCGCCAGCGGCAAGGTCGGCGACTCCGTCACCCCCGAGGTCGCCAGCGAGTGCGCCCAGCAGTGCGCGCTGAACGCCCTGGCCGCGGTCAAGGCCGAGATCGGCGACCTGGCGAACGTCAAGCGGATCGTGAAGGCGGTCGCGTTCATCGCGTCGACGCCGGACTTCACCGGTCAGCCCCAGGTCGCGAACGGCGCCTCCGAGCTGTTCGGCCAGGTGTTCGGCGAGGCGGGGCAGCACGCCCGCAGCGCGGTCGGCGTACCCGTCCTGCCCCTCGACGCCCCGGTCGAGGTCGAACTCATCGTCGAGGTCGGCTGATCCGCCGCCCGAGCGCACCTCGGAGGTCCGGCCGGTGATGCGAGACCTGAAGTCGCAGCTGATGACCGGCCGGATGGCCGAGGTCGCACTGGAGTACGCCCGCGGCACCCGTACGGCGGTCGACCCCCGGCCCGCCTCCACCGTCATCCTCCTCCGCGACGCACCGCTTGAGAGGCCCGTCGGGCAGGAGGCTGGTGCGGGAGCGGCCGGTGGGCCGGAGACGCCCGTCGGGCAGGAAGGTGCCGGTGGGCCGGAGGTCTATCTCCTGCGGCGGCAGCGGACCATGGCGTTCGCCGCCGGAATGACGGTGTTTCCGGGCGGGCGGGTCGATCCGGCCGACTCGGCGATCGCCGACTCCTGGTCAGGTCCGCCGCCTGCGGACTTCGCCGCCCGGCTCGGGTGTTCCGCGGAGCTGGCGGCCGCCTATGTCGCCGCCGCGGTACGCGAGACGTTCGAGGAGTCCGGCGTCCTGCTCGCCGGCCCGTCCGTCGAGACCGTCGTCGGCGACACCACCGGCGCGGACTGGGAAGCCGATCGGGTGGCGTTGGAAGCCGGTCAGCTCGGGTTCGCCGATTTCCTGCAGCGCCGCGGGCTGCTGCTCCGGGCCGACCTGCTGGGCGCGTGGGCGCACTGGATCACGCCGGAGTTCGAGCCCAAGCGGTACGACACCGCGTTCTTCGTCGCGGCGCTCCCGAAGGGGCAGGTCACCCGCGACGTGACGAGCGAGTCCGACCAGGTCACCTGGATCCGCCCGGCGGACGCGGTCGCCGCCGTCGACGCGGACGAGATGCTGATGCTGCCCCCGACGTACATCTGCTGCCACGACCTCTCGCAGTACGCCGACGTGCCGGCGATCCTGGCCGCGGCCGGCGGACGTGAGATGCGGTCGATCCTGCCCACGGTCCGGGTCGACGGCGACCAGGCCTATCTGGAGACCACATGAGAGTCACCGACTACGCGAGCCTGATCCTCGCCGCGAACCCGGGCCCGATGACGCTGGACGGCACCAACACCTGGATCCTGAAGGCGCCCGACGGGGAGCGCTCGGTCGTCGTCGACCCCGGCCCGATGCTCGAGGAGCACCTCACCGCGGTCCTGGAAGCCGCCGGCAAGGTGGCCGTCGTACTGCTGACGCACAAGCACCCCGACCACTCCGAAGGCGCCGCCTGGTTCGCCAACCGGGCCGGCTGCGGCGTACGCGCGGTGGACCCCGCCTTCCGCATCCCGACGGATCACGCCCACGGGCTGAGCGAGGGCGACGTGATCACCGCCGACGGCCTGCGCATCGAGGTCCTCCCGACGCCCGGCCACACCCTCGACTCGGTCTGCTTCTGGCTCCCCCAGGACGGCTCCCTACTCACCGGCGACACCGTCCTGGGCCGCGGTACGTCGGTCGTCGCCCACCCCGACGGTGCTCTAGGCCCCTACCTCGACTCCCTCGACCGCCTCCGCGCCTTCGCCAACTCCCCAGCCGGGGTAGCCCGCCTACTCCCCGGCCACGGCCCCGTCATCGACGACCCCGCCGCCGTACTCACCTACTACCTCGACCACCGCCAGGAACGCCTGAACCAGGTCCGCGCCGCCATCGCCGAAGGCCACACCACCCCCGAGGCAATCGTCGAACACGTCTACGCCGACGTAGACCAATCCCTCTGGCCCGCCGCCACCCGCTCAGTCCAAGCCCAACTCGACTACCTAACCGGATAACCCCCGCACCCCTGCGCCCCTGCGCCCGCCGCCCGCGCCCGCCCCCGCCACTGGCCCCCGGCGCGCCCGCCGCTCGCCCCCGCTCCCCCCGCGCCCGCCCCCCGCGCCCGCCCCCGCGCCCGCCCCCCCGCGCCCGCCCCCCCGCGCCCGCCCGCGCCCCCCGCCCCCCGCGCCACTCGCCCCCGCGCGCCCCGCCACTCGCCCCGCCCTCGGCGCCCGTCTCAGGGGCCAACCCCGGAGTTTGTGGGTTGCGGACCCAGGATCTCGTTGCGCAACCCATCAACTGAAGGGTCGGCCCCTCAGATTGCGTGGGGATGGGGCGGGGAGGTTTTCCACAGGTTGGGTTGAGGGGGGAGCGGGGGAGGGCGGCGCGCGCGATCCTGGGGCGGTGAATCCGATGTTGAAGCTGGTCGCCGCGCGACAGGGCGGGGTATTCGGGCGGAACCAGGCGTTGGCCTGTGGATACACACCGCAGGAGGTGCGGGATCGGACCCGTGCCGGTCAGTGGGAGCGCATCCGCTACGGCCAGTACGCCGAGGCCGTGGATCTGAGCGGTTTGCCGGTATGGCATGCCCAACTCGTCCGGTACCGGCGCTTGGTGCATGCGGTGATGAACTCGTTGCGGCCCGGATCCGTTGCCGTCAGCCACCAGTCCGCCCTGGTCCTGCACGCGCTTCCGATCTGGGGTCTCGACCTGTCGGAGGTGCATGTCACTCGGCTGGACGCGCGCAGGCACACCGGCCGGGTGGCAGACATCCGGTACCACCGCGGCGGGCTAACCGCGGACGATCTCACGGAGCTCGACGGTCTGGTTGCCACGCGTCTCGCCCGTTCGGTGCTCGAAACGGCATGTACGGCGTCCTTCGAGGCGGCCGTGGTTGTCACCGACGCCGCACTGCGCGATCACGGCATCGGCGAGGACGAGTTGCTGAGACTCCTCAAAGTGACCGAGTTCTGGCCCGGCAGTCCGACCGCCCGAGCGGCAATCAGCTTCAGTGATGCCCGATCGGAGTCGGTCGGCGAGTCGCGGCTCCGCGTCCTCATGCACAATCACGGCCTGCCGGCGCCGGTTCCGCAGTTCGTCTTCGAGGACTCGCAGGGGTTCATCGGGCGGGTCGACTTCGCGTTCCCCGAGTACGAGACCGTGGTCGAGTTCGACGGCCTGACGAAGTACTCCGGGGGAACGCCGGACGCACTCATCCGAGAGAAGGCCCGCGAGGACCGGCTCCGGGGGCTCGGTCTTCAGGTCGTCCGGACTATCTGGGCCGATCTCGACCACCCGGCCCGCACCGCCGCCCAGATCCGCGGCGCGTTCGCCCGCTCCCGCCGTACCGCCTGACCCCACAATCACACCGCCCGCCCGCCACCTTCACCAGCTCGGTCGCCCGTCTGAGGGGCCAACCCCTCAGCAGATGGGTTGCGGACCCAGAATCAGGCTCCGCAACCCACAAACTCCGGGGTTGGCCCCTGAAACGGGGACGTCTGGGCCGGGAAACGGGGGGGGACGTCTGGGCCGGGGGCGAGGGAAGGGCGGGCGGGTACGGCGGGGGCCGGGGTGCCGGGCGTGCCGCGCCCGGGTACGGCGGCGGCCGGCGGTGCCGCGCGTGGGTACGGCGGTGTGCCGGGCGAGCGGGTGTGTGTACGGCCGGGCGCCCGCGGGCCGGGGTGCCGGACGTGCTGCGCGTGGGTACGGCGGCGGCGGGCGAGGCGGGGGCGGCTACGGCGGCCGAGGGCGCGGCGGGGCGCCCGCGGGCAGGGTGCCGGGCGTGCTGCGCGTGGGTAGGGCCGGGGCGCCTCGCGGGCGGGGTGCCGGGGGTGCTGCGCGTGGGTAGGGCGGGGGCCGGTGGTGCGCGCGTGGGTACGGCGGGGGCGGGTACGGGTACGGCGGGGTGCCCCGCGGGCGGGGTGCCGGGCGTGCTGCGCCTGGGTACGGCGGGTGCCGGGCGTGCCGCGCGTGGGTACGGCGGGGTGGGTACGGCGGGGGGTCGCGGTGGGGTGGGTTAGCGGGCTCGGCGTTGGAGGCGGTCGACGTCCAGGAGTACTACGGAGCGTGGCTCGAGGCGGACCCAGCCTCGGGAGGCGAAGTCGGCGAGGGCCTTGTTGACGGTCTCGCGGGAGGCGCCGACCAGTTGGGCCAGCTCCTCCTGGGTGAGGTCGTGGTGGACGTGGACGCCGTCGTCGGCGGTGCGGCCGAAGCGGCTGGCCAGGTCCAGGAGGGCCTTGGCGACGCGGCCCGGTACGTCGGAGAAGACGAGGTCGGCCACCACGTCGGAGACCTTGCGCAGCCGGCCGGCCAGCTGCAGCAGCAGGCCGCGCGCGACCGCGGGGCGGCCGTCCAGCCAGCGGAGCAGCTCGTCGTGCGTCAGCGACATCAGCTGGGCGTCGGTGACTGCGGTGACGGTGGCGGACCGCGGTCCTGGGTCGAACAGCGACAGCTCACCGAACATCTGGCCGGGCCCGAGGACGGCGATCAGGTTCTCCCGGCCGTCGGCGGAGGTCCGGCCGAGCTTGACCTTGCCCTCGACCACGACGAACAGCCGGTCACCGGAATCGCCCTCGTGGAACAGCACCTGGCCGCGGCGCAGCCGGCTCTCGGTCATCGATGCGGCCAGGGCGTCGGCCGCCTCGTCGTCGAGCTGACTGAACAGCGGTGCCTGTCGGAGCACTGCGGCATCCACTTTGGGCCTCCTAGGACCTTCGACCACGACTGCGGACCGGGGATCGACCCCGTCCGGCACCGGGTCGTTCACACCCGGTCGCCCCAAAACCGTAGCCCCTCGGGTGTCGGCACCGCCACGTAGGCTCGCCTCGACTCGCCGGAGCACCACACAGTGTGTCCCTCGGCACCCTCCGTCACCCCACCGCTCGCACGGTCCGGTTCGTGCTGGCGGATCGGCTGTCGGCGGGCGGACGTAGGCTGGCCTGCATGCCATTCCCGCTTGTCGCGGAACCAGTCCCGGGAGCCCTCCCGACGGTCTCGCTGAACCTCCCCCGCAAGGCCCCGGTGTTCGTCGACGAGACCCACACCCAGCTCGTCCGCCGGGCCCGGAAGATGCACAAGGTGCTCACCGACACCTACCCCGACGCCCACTGCGAGCTGGACTTCACCACCCCGCTCGAGTTGCTGGTGGCCACGATCCTGTCGGCCCAGACCACCGACGTGACGGTGAACAAGGTGACCCCGACCCTGTTCGCGAAGTACCCGACCGCGAGCGCGTACGCCGAGGCCGACCGCGACGAGATGGAAGCGATCCTGAAGCCGACCGGCTTCTTCCGCGCCAAGACCAACAGCGTGATGAAGCTCGGCCAGGCCCTCGTCGACGAGTACGACGGCGTCGTGCCGGGCAAGCTCGCCGAGCTAGTGAAGCTGCCGGGCACCGGGCGGAAGACGGCCAACGTGGTCCTCGGCAACGCGTTCGGCGTCCCGGGGATCACGGTCGACACGCACTTCGGCCGGCTGGTCCGCCGGTTCGGCTGGACGACCGAGGACGACCCGGTCAAGGTCGAGCACATCATCGGCGAGCTGTTCCCGAAGAAGGACTGGACGATGCTGTCGCACCGGCTGATCTTCCACGGCCGCCGCCGCTGCCACGCCAAGAAGCCGGCCTGCGGCGCCTGCCCGATCGCCCAGTGGTGCCCGTCGTACGGCGCGGGCCCGACCAACCCCGAGGTCGCCGCGAAGCTGGTGAAGGTCCCGGCGTGAAGCCCCGATCCGGTACGCCGTACCGCCGCGCACCGTTGATCGCCGGGGCGGTTGCGTTGGTGCTGTCGGCGACACTGGCGGCGTGTGGATCGGAGCGAGCCGGTGACGGCGGTCAGCCGTCGACGAGCCGGAGTGCCGTCGCAGGCGCGGACAAGCTGCCGGCCTGCCCGTCGACGCCGTCGAAACCGCCGGCCACCGGCGCCTTGCCGGACGTCACCCTGCCGTGTCTGGGCAGCGGTCCGGACATCCGGCTCGCGGACCTGCGGGGTCCGCTCGTGATCAACGTGTGGGCGCAGTGGTGCGGTCCGTGCCGCGACGAAGCGCCGTACCTGGCCGCCCTGGCGAAGTCGGGCAAGGTGCAGATGCTGGGCATCGACTACGACGACCCGCGGCCGGAGCTGGCGGTGAAGTTCGCGACCGACGAAGGGCTGACGTATCCGCACCTCGTCGATCGGGACAAGGCGATCCAGCGCGCGTTGAAGGTCGGCGGTCCGCCGCTGACGGCGTTCGTCGACACGGACGGCGCGGTCGCGTTCGTCCATCGCGGCGTACTCACCTCGCAGCAGCAGCTCGACCAGCTGGTGAAGGAACTGACGTCATGATGTTCGGCGACGTCGGGATCCCCGACTGGCTGCGGCCGTTGGCGAAGGCGTCCGAGGACGTGGACCCGACCGTGCTGTCGCGGTTCCTGCCGCCGGACGATCCGTCGGTCCGGAAGTCCGCGGTCCTGATCTTGCTTGCCGATGGCAACGATGGGCCTGAGGTGCTGCTGACCGAGCGGGCCTGGACTCTGCGCAAGCACGCCGGGCAGATGGCCTTCCCGGGTGGCGGCGCCGATCCGGAGGACGGGACCGGCGACGAAGGTCTGGTCCGGACCGCGTTGCGGGAGGCCGAGGAGGAGACCGGGCTGGACCCGTCCGGCGTCGTGCCGTTCGCGATCTGGCCGGCGCTCTGGGTGCCGGTGAGCAACTTCGGCGTGTCGCCGGTGCTGGCCTGGTGGCAGCAGCCGTCGCCGGTCGCCGTGGTCGACCCTGCCGAGGTCGCGTCGGTGCACGAGGTGCCGATCAGCGCGCTCGCCGACCCGGCGAACCGGATCAGCTGCCTGCACCCGTCCGGGTTCACCGGCCCGGCGTTCGTCGTCGGCGACCTCTACATCTGGGGGTTCACGGCCGGTTTGCTGGATAAATTGCTCCTGCTCGGTGGATGGCACCGCGACTGGGACCCCTCGGTCGTCGTACCGTTGCCCGACCGACTGGTCGAGGCGGCCTGGCGGAGCGAGGGGCGACGGCCCGAGGACGTGCGGCGGATGACCGCCATCGAGCACGATCTCGGCGGCGCGCACAAGGCGCACGGTGACAAGTCGGAAGGCGTGGAATGAGCTGGCTCGACTGGGCGGTGCTCGGCACCGCGGCGCTGGTGGCGATCTCGGGGTACGTCGAAGGGTTCGTGCTCGGGGCCTGCGCCACGCTCGGCCTGCTCGGCGGCGCCGCGATCGGCGTCTGGGGAGTGCCCAAGGTGCTCGACCACTTCTCGCCGAGCGTGACGGTGTCGTTCGCCGCGCTGGTGCTCGTGGTCGGACTGGCCGCGCTCGGACGGATGCTCGGCGCGATGCTCGGCACCAGGGTGCGCAACCGGCTGTCCTGGAAACCGATCCGGTTCCTCGACGCGCTCGGCGGCGCCGCGCTGGCGGCCGCGTCGGTGCTGATCGTGGCCTGGGTGCTCGGCGTCGCGGTGAGCGGGGCGCGGATCCCGAGCGTGACGTCGGCGGTCCGCGGGTCGCAGGTGCTGGCCAAGGTCGACGACTTCCTGCCGAACAGCGCCGACCGGGCGCTGCAGTCGTTCAACGACGTCGTCAACACCGACCTGTTCCCGCGGTTCCTCGACCCGTTCGTGCCGGAGCGGATCCGGGAGACGCAGCCCCCGGACAGCGCGATCGCGCGGCAGCAGCCGGTGCGATCGGCGTACACCCGGATCGCCAAGGTGACCGGCGTCGCGAGCTGTTCGCGCGGCCTCGAGGGCAGTGGGTTCGTGTACGCCCCGCAGCGTGTGATGACGAACGCGCACGTCGTCGCCGGGGTCAGCTCGCCATCGGTCGAGGTGAACGGGAAGAAGTACGACGCCAGGGTCGTCGTGTTCGACCCCGAGACCGACATCGCGGTGCTGTACGTGCCCAACCTGAAAGAGCAGCCGCTGACCTTCGACTTCGCCGGTAAGGCGGACGACTCGGCGGTCGTGCTCGGCTACCCGGAGAACGGTCCGTTCGACTCCGAGCCGGCCCGGATCCGGTCCGAGGAACGCCTCCGCGGCCCGGACATCTACGGCGACAGGACGGTCACCCGCGACGCGTTCTCGATCTGGGCGTCGGTCCGCCCGGGCAACTCCGGCGGCCCGCTGCTGTCGGCCAAGGGCACGGTGTACGGCGTGGTCTTCGCCGCCTCCGTCGAGGACAACCGGACCGGCTACGTCCTCACCGCCGAACAGGTCTCCGACGACGCCCGCGACGGCACCACCGCCACCCAAGAGGTCTCCACCCAATCCTGCACCTGATGCAACACTGAGCGCCGTACGCCGCATTGAAGGGGTGTGACGGTGACTTCGCTGGACGAGGTGGTGCGGTCGACCGAGCGTCGGCTGCTGCGCCTCGGGCTGATGCTGTCGGGCAGCACGCACAACGCGGAGGACCTCGTCCAGTCCGTGCTGGCGCGGGCTCATCGGCAGTGGGACCGGATCGGCGAACTCGAGCATCCTGAGGCGTATCTGCGGACCATGGTGGTCAACGAGTACCTCGGTTGGCGTCGGTTGCTGAAGAACCGTGAAGTGCCACTGGCCGAACCGATCGAACGACCGACAGACGACGACCTCGGTGTTCGGCAGGCCCAGCGCGACGCGACCTGGCAACTGCTCGCCAGGCTGCCGCGCAAACAGCGCGTGGTCCTGGCCCTGCGGTATTACGAGGATCTTCCGGACCAGGAAATTGCCAGGATCCTCGGCGTCGCCCCCGCCACCGTCCGCTCGAACGCCGCCCGCGCCCTGGCGACCCTACGCGACAACCTGTCCTCCGAGGAGGCGAACTGACATGCCCAAGCTGACCGACGACGAGCTCGGCGAGCTGCTCCGCGAAACCTTCGCCGACCGCGAGGCCTTGGTCGATCGCTTGCCCGCAGCAACGAAGCGTCCCAGCCGGCTTCCGGTGCTGCTGGCGGCGGCCGCCGTCCTCGCGGTCCTGGCCGGAGTCCTGTACGGCGTCAGCCGGATCGGGGCCGCTGCACCCGAACAGCCGGCTGCCACCCCGGCGGCCCGGACGGCCAAGGACGACGCACAGATCTGGGGCGCCGCGCTTGACCACATGCTCCGGACGGTGAGGCCGCCGGCGGGCTGGCGATCGGTGATCGTGCTCGACCTGTCCGACGTCGGGAAGGAGCATGCGCGCAAAGGCCCGCCGATCTCCGCCGCTCAGCGGGCGCTGATGACACGGCTGGTTCGCACAGCCGCACCGATCCAGTTCCACGGGGATATGCCACCGGCCGCGCCGACCTGCCGGGACAGCCGGGTCGGGGTGGTTCAGATCTTCGACGTGGTCGAGAAGGGCGACCATGCCGAGGCCGACGTAGCTCTCTTCCACGACTGCAAGCATTGGCAGACCGCGAAGTACCGCGTCGAGAAGGAGCGCACCTACTGGGTGGTCACGGCGACCCTGGCGGAGCATTCAGAGAGCTGGTAGCGCTCAACCAGTCCACGACCAGGCTGTTGAACAGCTCCGGCGTCTCCTCGTGGGGGAAGTGGCCGGCCGGCGCGACGAGTTCGTAGCGCAGTGGTGCGGTGACCAGATGCGGCGGAGTGGTCGCTGTGGGGGAGATCGCGGCGTCCTGTGCGCCGTGGACCTGCAGGACGGGTACGGCGATCGGCGTACGCATCCGGCTCGAGTACTTGCGGCCGTCCGGCCGGAGTCGTGAGCGGGCGAACCAGCGGTGGTACTCGAGGGCACAGTGCGGCGCCGGCCACACCTGGAGCGCGGCGCGATAGCGGCGAGACGCCTCCGCGTCGGGGAACGTGCCGTCCGGCGCGGCCCAGGCGCGGAGAAGGCCCTCGATGTGGGCGCCGTCCTGAGCCAGCAACCGACGCTCCGGCAGGATCGGCAGCTGGAACCAAGCCGTCCGGCTCAACGCCTTGGCCCTGCCCGCGCGGGCGAGCACGAGCGGATGCGGCGCCGAGACCGCGGCCAGTCCGCGGATCTGCCGGGGTGCCAGTACGGCGGCTGACCAGCCGATGAAGCCTCCCCAGCCGTGCCCGACGACCACGGCATCGGTGGCGCCGAGCGAGCGGATCACACCGGAGACATCGGCCGCCGCGGTGTACGGGTCGTAGCCACGCGGCGTCTTGTCACTGGCGCCGTACCCGCGCAGGTCCATCGCCACCGCGCGGTAGCCGGCGGACGCGACCACCGGCAGTTGGTGCCGCCAGGCCCACCAGAACTCCGGGAAGCCGTGCAGGAACAGGACGAGCGGGTCGTCCGCCGCGCCGCACTCCGCGACATGGAACCGGGCCCCGTTGGCCGCGACCAGCGAGTGCGACCAGGGGCCGTCGACCAGCAGGTCGACGACACCGGCCGGGCTCAGCGCCGTACGCCCGGCTCAGGCAGGGCCACGTGCTCGTCGTCGCCCTTGCCGATCGCCTTGAGCGCCTCGACCGACTCCTTCGAGGTCTCGATCGTCCGCTGCGGGCCTTTCGCGCTCTTCAGCGCCCGCATCCCGATGAAGACCAGGACCGCGCCGATCAGCAGGAAGGCGCCGGCCACGATCAGGAACGCGATGGCCGGGTGCAGTCCGGCCGCGGTCAGGCCGTACGCCGCGGAGATGCACAGCAGGATGACTGCGAGCAGCGCCAGGAACGCGGCCGCCGCGAACATCCCGGCTCCGGTCCCGGCCGCGACCGCGGTCTTCTTCAGCTCGGTCTTGGCGAGTTCGAGCTCGCTGCGGACCAGGCTGGACAGTTCCTTGCTGGCATTCGCGACGAGCTGGCCGACCGTGGGCTCGTCCCCGTTCTGCCCCATCGACATCGCAACTCCTTCCCACACGTCCGTAGCCCGACACTACAGTCCGTACCCGTGGTCAATCGGCGTACGCGCGGTTTCGGCGAGCCAGCAGGAGCGCGGCGATCAGCGCGGCCAGCACCGAGGCGACCAGTACGGCGGCCTTGGCGCGCTCGACCTGGGCAGCGTCCGATCCGAACGCGAGCTGTGCGATCAGCAGCGCGACGGTGAAACCGATGCCGGCCAGCACCGACACCGCGGCGACGTCTCGCCAGGCCAGGTCGGAGTTCAGCTCGGCTCGCGTGAATCGTGCGGTCAGCCAGGACCCACCGAACACTCCGATGGACTTGCCGACCAGCAGCCCGGCGACCACGCCGATCGCGACCGGGTCGGTCAGCATCTGATGCACGGCGGTCCCGCTCAGCGTCACGCCCGCGGCGAAGAGCGCGAACACCGGCACGGCGACGCCCGCGGACCACGGGCGCAACCTGTGCTCGATCCGCTCCGCCGGCGCGTGCTCCTCGCCCGGATCCGCGACCACGCGCGTCACGAGCCCGAGCGCGACGCCGGCGATGGTCGCGTGGATCCCGGACTCGTGCATGAACCACCAGGTCGCGAGTGCGATCGGGACGTACAGGAACGGCGTACGGACGCGTCGCCGCTGGAGGAAGTACCAGAGCGCGATCAGGGCGACCGCGGCGAGCAGCCAGAGCAGGTGGAATCCGTGCGAGAAGAACACCGCGATGACGAGGAT
Source organism: Kribbella sp. NPDC051586 (assembly GCF_044453965.1). Lineage (NCBI taxonomy): Bacteria > Bacillati > Actinomycetota > Actinomycetes > Propionibacteriales > Kribbellaceae > Kribbella > Kribbella sp. NPDC051586. The sequence continues at coordinate 1,850,422 of NZ_JBITDF010000001.1, forward strand.
CGCGCCGAAGTCGTCCACCACCGCAAGCGTGAGCAGGAACGCGCGCAGCGCGCTCGGCAGCGAGGACCCGACGATTGCCAGCACGGCCAGGGCGAACGCGATGTCGGTCGCGGTCGGCACCGCCCAGCCGTGCGGCTTGCCGTCCGCCGCGACCAGGTTGGTGATCAAGTAGATGATTGCCGGAAGCACCATTCCGGCGACGGCGGCGACCACCGGCACGACGGCCTCGTTGAGCTTCGACAGCGTGCCGACCACGAGCTCGCGCTTCAGCTCGACGCCGGCCAGGTAGAAGAACAACGCCAGCGCGCCGTCCGACGCCCAGGCCTCGACGGTCAGCGGACCGAGCTGGGCGTCGCGCAGGTGGTGGTACCCGTCCTGCCACGGCGAGTTCGCCCAGACGAGAGAGATCACAGCCGCCGCGAGCAGCAACAGCCCGCCGGTCGTCTCGGCGCGCAACGTCTCGGCGAGAAAGGCTCGCTCGCGGCCGAGAATGCGCGGGAAGGCGCGCTTGCGCTGCCGGATCCGTGGGTGCTCGCTCATGGACGGCCCTTCATTCGGGGTCGGTCGGTCGGAATGCCGACCAGACTTCCCGGCGCACCAGCCCACATTCTAACGGGTGGTGTTTGCCCCGGACAGCTTGTTGCGGCAGGGTTGGGCGCGGTGCGCCGGGAAGTCTGGTCGGCAAACTCGTGCCCTCGCCGGGCACGAGTCCGCTGCAGTTGCCCTGAGAGGTGCCAGAGCCCTGTGAGAGACATCACCGGATCACGCGGACCCGGCGTACGCTGCGAGCGTGCACGGAGAGCAGATAGCCGAAGACTTCCCGGTGGTCGGGCTGGACGACGACGCCCGCCAGGCGGTGGAGCTGCTCGCGTCGCACCGGCTGCCCGGGCTGATCGTGGCGCAGGCCGACGGAAGCCCGTGCTGTGTGCTGCCGGCCTCGCAGGTGGTCCGCTTCCTGGTTCCGTCGTACGTCCAGGACGACCCCTCGCTGGCCCGGGTGATCGACGAGTCGCTGGCCGATCGGGTCGCGGACAAGCTGGCCGGGCTGACCGTCCGGAAGCTGCTCCCGGCCGAACCGCGGGAGATCCCGGTCGTCAACCACGACGACACGATCCTGGAGATCGCCGCCGTGATGGCACGGCTGCGCAGCCCGCTCGTGGTCGTCGTCCGGGACCGGCACATCCTCGGCGCGGTCACGGCGTCCCGCCTGCTCGAGCTGGCTGTCACTCCGCACTGACGCGCGGGACGGCCGGATGACGGTCGTCGCCGTCGCGGTGTTCGTGATCGCCTACGTGCTGATCGCGACCGAATGGACGCACAAACTGCTCGCGGTGCTCGGTGCGGCCGGGGTGCTGTTCGCACTCGGGGTGACCGATTCCGAGCACGCGTTCTACTCCGCGGACACCGGCATCGACTGGAACGTCGTGTTCCTGCTGTTCGGGATGATGGTGATCGTCGGCGTGCTGCGCCGTACCGGCGTCTTCGAGTACGTCGCGATCTGGGCGGCCAAGCGGGCCAAGGGATCGCCGTTGCGGATCATGATCCTGCTGACCCTGATCACCGCGACGGCATCCGCGTTCCTGGACAACGTGACCACGGTGCTGCTGATCGCGCCGGTCACGCTGCTGGTCTGCGACCGACTCGGCATCGACCCGGTCCCGTTCCTGATCGCGGAGGTGATGGCGTCGAACATCGGCGGCGCCGCGACCCTGATCGGTGATCCGCCGAACATCATCATCGGCAGCAAGTCGGGCCTGACCTTCAACGACTTCCTGCTGAACCTGACGCCGCTGGTCGTGATCGAGCTGGTCGTGTTCTGCCTGGTGCTGCCGTGGCTGTTCAAGGGCTCGTTCGCGGTCGATCCCGAGCGGGTGAACGACGTGATGCGGCTCAACGAGCGGGAGGCCATCGAGGACCGGAGGCTGCTGATCAAGAGCGGAGCCGTCCTGCTGGTCGTGTTCGTCGGCTTCGTCGGGCATTCGTTCCTGCATATCGAGCCGTCGATCGTGGCGTTGCTCGGAGCCGGTGTGCTGGTGCTGATCTCGAAGGTGCCGACCCGGCACTACATGTCCGCGGTCGAATGGCAGACCTTGCTGTTCTTCGCGGGGTTGTTCGTGATGGTCGGCGCCCTCGTGAAGACCGGCGTGATCGCGAACCTCGCGGATCGGCTCGGCTCGGTCATCTCCGGGCACGCCCTGCTGGCCACGATGCTGATCCTGGTCGTCTCCGCGATCCTGTCCGGCGTGATCGACAACATCCCGTACGTCGCGACGATGAGTCCCGTCGTACTTGAGCTGACCAAAGGCATCGCCGATCCGGGACAGGCCCACGCGCTCTGGTGGGCGCTCGCGATCGGCGCCGACTTCGGCGGCAATGCCACCGCGGTCGGCGCCAGCGCGAACGTGGTCGTGATCGGTCTGGCGCTGCGGGCCGGGTCCCCGATCAGCTTCTGGGCGTTCACCCGCAAGGGCGTGGTGATGACCGCGATCACGATCCTGGTCGCCGCACCGTACCTCTGGCTGCGCTACTTCGCCTTCTCCTGAAGGGCATCTGCCAGCGCTTCGAAATCGGGTGCGACGACGTCCGGTGCGAGGAACGACTTCGGGTACGGCGTTCCGCGGCGGTCGACGTACAACCCCTGCAGGCCGGCCCGGCGGGCGCCGTCGATGTCCCACGGGTGGACCGCGGCGAGCCCCATCCGCTCCACCGGAACTCCGCACACCTCGGCGGCGTACCGGTAGGCGCCCGGGTGCGGCTTCCAGCGCTGCGGTGTGGCCACCTCGAGGCGGTGCTCGAGGAACGGCATGATCCCGCCCTTCTCGAAGACCTGCTTCGACATCGCCGCCGACCCGTTGGTCAGGGTGACGATGCGGATGCCGGCCTCGTGGATCCGGCGCAGCCCTGGTTCGACGTCGGGGTGCAGCGGGAGCCGGGTGAATCCGGACAGCACGCTCGCGATCGTCTCGTCGTTGGGGTCGATCCCGGCCGCGATCAGCTGTGCCTCCAGGAGCTCGGCGGCGAGCGCGCGGAAGTCGGCGTAGGCGTCGACCGCGGTCAGCGCGAACCCGTCCCGCAGGGTTGCCGCGAACCAGGCGTCGAGGCTGTGCCGGGGCAGGCCGACGGCCTCGAACCCGTCCCGCAGCGGCTCCATGTCCGTCAGGGTCTCGTTGACGTCGAGCACCAGTACGTCGATCATCAGGACTCCTCATATCTTGGATCGGTCGTTCCAAGATATGATGCCGGGTATGCCCGATGTCAAACATTTCGACGAGGCGGAAGCGCTGGCGACCGTCGAGCAGCTGTTCTGGCGCCGTGGGAGCGCGGCGACCGGGATCCAGGACGTGGTCGCCGCGACCGGGTTGAGCCGGTCGAGTCTCTACAACGCGTTCGGCGGCAAGGACGAGCTGTACGCGGCGGCGGCCCGGCGCTACCTCGAGCACCGGTCGCGGCCGATGTTCGACCAGTTGGCCGCGGACGGTCGCGGGCTGACGGCGGTGCGCGCGTTCTTCGACCGGCTGCTGCGGTTGCGGCTGTCGGGGGAGTACGCCGGCTGGGGTTGCATGATGGCGAACGCGAACGCCGAGAGCCCGCCGGACGCCGTACGGGTCGTGCTGTCCGAGCATCACGCCGTACTGCGTGATTCCCTGGCGGCCGCGCTGACGGTTGCTCAGAGCAACGGTGAGTTGCGCTCGGGGACCGACGTCGACGGTGCGGCCGAGCTGATGACCTTGCTCGCCTACGCGGTGAACCTGCGCTCGCGGTCGGGCGCGACGCGGGCCCAGCTCAAGGCCGCGGTCGGCGCCGCGATGGCCGCACTCGCCGCCTAGCTGGTCCAGACCCGCGGATCGGGGCCCTTCGGGACGATGCCGGTCGGGTTGATGTTGTTGTGGGTCGCGTAGTAGTGCCGCTTGATCTGGTCGAAGTCGACCGTCTCACCGAAGCCCGGGCGCTGGTACAGGCGGCGCGCGTACGCCCACAGGTTGGGGAACTCGGTCAGCTTCTGCCGGTTGCACTTGAAGTGACCGTGGTACACCGCGTCGAAGCGGACGAGCGTGGTGAACAGCCGGATGTCCACCTCGCGGAGCGTGTCGCCGAGCAGGTACTCCCGGTTCTGCAGCCGTGCCTCCAGTACGTCGAGGCGGGCGAACAGGGCGTCGTACGCCTCGTCGTACGCCTCCTGGCCGGTCGCGAATCCGCAGCGGTAGACGCCGTTGTTGACGTCGCGGTAGATCTCGTCGATCAGGACATCCATCTCCTGGCGGTCCGGTGGGATCAGCTGCGGCGCGCCGGGCTTGTGGAAGTCGGTCCACTCGGTGGATAGGTCGAGTGTGATCTGGGGGTAGTCGTTCGTGACGACGTCGCCGGTCAACGTGTCGATGATCGCGGGCACGGTCACGCGGCCGTCGTACGCCGGGTCGGTGCGCAGGTACGCCTCGGAGAGGAACTTGATGCCGAGCACGGGGTCGCTGTCGTCCGCGTCGAGGGTGAAGCGCCAGCCGCGCTCGTCACGGATCGGGTCGACGACCGCCAGGCTGATCGCGTCCTCCAGGCCGAGCAGCCGGCGGACGATGACGGAGCGGTGCGCCCACGGGCAGGCCAGGCTCACCACCAACCGGTACCGTCCCGGCTCGACCGGCCAGCGATCGTGCTCGTCCGGACCCTCGCCCGGCGCCGATGTGGAGTCCCGGGTGATCCGGCCGGTGAATCTGTTGCCCTGCCGCTTCCACTCGCCGGTCGACGACGTCTGCTGCACGATCTGTCCCGGGGCCATAACGACAAAACTACCCCTGCTGGGAATTGGCTGAGGCTGTGGATCGTCACTGGCCGTGAGGCGGCACTGGACGTTACAGTCGGGCTGACAAGGTCGTTCATGACAGAGTGGTCGCGGACGTCTTGCGCGGTGCGACTCGCCGCGGCCCGCGTACCCCGGCAACCGGTTTGCCGGGCAGATTCCCAGGGATAATGAGACCTCATGGCCCGCCCACGGAACAACCCCGGCGATCTCGCCGAGCTCCCTACCGAGCTGCGGCCCGACCGTCCGAAGGGTGACCAGATTCGCGAGATTCTGGAGAACCTCACCCGCTCGCTGGCCGTCGGCACCGTGCTGCCGTCCGAGCGCGTCCTGGCCGAGCGCTTCGGCGTGGCCCGGATGACCGTCCGCCAGGAAGTGGACCGGGTCGTGGCCGAGGGCCTGGCCAACCGGCGCCCCGGCGGCGGCACCTTCGTCGCCGAGCCCCGCCCGTCGCGGATGCTCGCCTCGTCCTTCAGCCAGGACATGATGAACCGCGGCATCCAGCCCGGCGCCAAGGTCCTCGAGCATCGCGTCGGCGCCGCCGACGAGGGCCTCGCCCGCGAACTCGAGGAGCCGATCGGCACCCCTGTCCTGCACCTCGTCCGCCTCCGCACCGCCGACGGCGACCCGATGGCGATCGAGCGCACCGCCCTCTCGCTGCAGCGCTACCCCGGCCTCGACGAGATCGACTTCGCCGAGAAGTCCCTCTATACCGAGCTCTCCAGCCGGTACGGCGTGACGCTGGGCATGGTCTCCGCCTCCATCGTCGCCGCCCCACCCGAGCCGCACGACGCCGAACTCCTCGAGATCGACAACTCCACCCCCTGCCTCATCATCACCTCGGCCCCCCGCACCGCCACCGACCAGGTCATCGAATTCGGCCGCTCGGTCTACCGCTCGGACCGCTACGACATCACCGTCGCCTACCGCGCCACCTGAGGCTCTCGCCTAGAGCTCCAGGTAGGTCTCGATCTCCGTCATGATGAGGTCTATCGGCTTGGCTGCGTCGACCTGTAGGTAGCCGTCGGCGGGGCGTTTGGTTCGTTGGAGCCAGGTTTGGAAGAGTTGTTCGCCGTCGGTGTCTGTGTCGCCTGCGTCTACGGCGTGCAGGTTGATGGCTCGGCGTTGGCTCCGTAACGGGATTCGGGAGTTGAGGCGCTGGTCGAGCAGGGTGAGGTCGTCCGTGTGGGATTCCACGTACTTGTAGGCGGCGCCCCGCTCATCGGCCATCGCACGGCCGGTCTCGAGGATCTCGTCGTACCCGCAGGGGCTGTCGATCACCACGCTCAAACCCTGGTCCAAGAAGCTTCGTGTGAGCGCGTACACGACCGGGTACGCGACCCGGCCGCTTGCCTCGACGGGCACGCCGCCGTCGAGCACCGCGCTCCTGATGACATCGAGATCCACGACGGCCGCGCCGTACCGCGAGCCGACGTGGCGCGCGATCGTGGACTTCCCGGATCCCGGAGCGCCGGACATCTGCAGAAGGAACTGCCTCATGGCTGCCTAGACGTTCAGACTGCGCAGAACGTTCGGAGTTTCGCCGCGTTCGGCCAGGCGGGTGACAACTTCGACGGTCAGCGCCTGCACGAGCATCGCCCCGACCATCGTCGAGGTGGCGCCGGTCCGTTCCGGGCTGCCGTCGACGTCGATCAGCGCGTCGCCCGGTACGCCGCAGTTGTCGATCACCACGTCAGCGGTCTCGAACAACCGCTGCCCACCCGGAGCCCGCGAGGCGGTCGAGGTGGTGTGCGCCATCGACGTCAGCGCGATCACCTGCGCACCCCGCTCGCGTGCACCGAGAGCGAACTCGACGGGTACTGCGTTCCGCCCGGAATTCGATGCGATGAGTACGACATCGCCGGACTCCAGCTGATTGATCTCCAGCAGTACTGCGGCCAGCCCGGGCAGCCGTTCGAGCAGGGAGCTCTTCTGCAACCCTTCGTGCAGCATCAGCCCCGGCTCGAGGATCGCGCGTACGTCGGCCAGCCCGCCGGCGCGCCCGTACAGCTCCTCGGCCAGCGTGTGGCTGTGCCCGGTACCGAACACCCAGAACCGCTTCCCGCCGGCGAGCGCCTCCACGACCAGCCCCGCCGCCACCCGGACCGCCCCCAGCTGCGTCTCGGCTGCCTGATGCGCGATCGCCAGCGCCTTCCCGAAGTACTCCTCAGCCCCAGCCATACGCCGAACCTATCGCCCGCGCTCCGCAACCCGCGAGGACCCCGTCTAGACCACTACTCCGATCGCGGTGCCGTGATTCGCCGGGTGATCCACTTCGTCGACGAGCGCGACCGCGAGATCGGCGTACGAGATCCGCCCGCCGGCGTCCGCCGGTACGACGCGGTACCGGCCGCGACGGGCCGGATCGGCGCGGTCGAAATCCCCGGCCGGAGCGATCGAGACCCAATCGAGCGGGGACGCCGCGAACACATCCAGCGCGGCCTGATGCGCGAGGAAGAACGACCGGTACTCCCGTGGATATCCCTCGGTATCCATCAGCAACGTCCCGTCGGCAGTCGGGAGGATCGACGCGAGGCCGACCCACACCAGCCGGTTCACACCAGCCTTCGAGAGCCCCTCGACCAGCGCGTGCGCCGCCGTCGGAAAGAACACGCCTGGGTCGCTCCCACCGTCGTACACGGCCGCGATCACCGCGTCGTACCCCACCGCAAGCTCCGCGACACGCACCGCGTCGGTCACGTCCCCGACGACCACGCCTTCCGCCGCCGCGCGGGCGACCCCGACCACCTCATGCCCCCGCGCCAAGGCCTCCTCCACAGCTGCCGCCCCGGCCCGCCCCCGCGCGCCGATCACCAGAATCTTGCTCACCGCAACCTCCTCGAATTAGGTACGGCGACCGTAGGCGGGACCGTGGTTACCGATTGGATACCTTGGTAGGTGTGGAGGCGCTCAGAGCGGATATGTTCGAGGAGATCTGCCCGTCGACGCTGCTGCCTGTCCGGGTCGGCGGCGACAAGTGGGCGGGCCTGATCCTTCGCTGCCTGGAGGACGGCCCGCGGCGGTACTCCGAGTTGCGCGTGCCGCTGGCCCGCGTCAGCCCGAAGGTGCTGACCCAGTCGCTGCGCTCGCTGGAGCGTGACGGGTTCGTCCGACGGACGGAGTGCGCCGCGCCGGTACGGCGTGTCACGTACGAGTTGACCGGCCTCGGCCGCAGCCTGCTCGAGCCGTTGCGGGAGTTCTGCACTTGGGCCGAGGACCACTGGGACGAGCTCCTGGACGCCCGCGAATCGTAGGGAGCGCCAACGCTGGGGTCACCGGGGACGAACCTGTCTGCGCTTAGACTGCCCGGGTGGACGAGCAGACTCCGAACGCCCTGACCCAGTTGCCGAGTTGGTTGCTGACCCAGAGTGCGGCCCAGGCGCACCGGATCGTCACCGAGTCGTTCGCTGCCGGAGGTGCGCGGGCGTACCACTTCCGGCTGCTCGCGACGCTGGTGGAGTTCGGGCCGGCCAGCCAGGCGGCGCTCGGGCGGCGCAGCTGTATCGACCGCAGCGATGTGGTTGCCGCGCTCAACGAGCTGGAGGGCGACGGGTACGTCGAACGGAGCCCGGACCCGGCCGATGCCCGGCGCAACATCATCACGATCACCACGGCCGGCAAGCGCCAGTACAAGCGGCTCACGAATCTGGTCGGCAAGGCGCAGGAGGAGATCTTCGCGCCGCTCTCGGCCACCGACCGGTCCCGTCTGAGCGCGATCCTCACCAAGGTCCTGGCCTACCACCAGGAGCAGTAGCTACCCGTTCGGCAGCTGGGCGCGAGCCGCCTGCTGGGTCCGCCGCACCCGCAGCTCGCGAGCGTGCACCCGCCGCCGAGCGGCCCGGGAGATCTTCCGCGGCTCCTCGCTGAGAGGACTCGGCAGCTGACGGCTCGGCTCCATCGCATTCACATCAGCTCCGATGCGCGCTCGGCCTCCGTGGTTCCGCCGGACGACGAATTTCTCGCCCGCCGGACCCGGAATCGGGCGTCTTCGGCGCAGATTCGAAGCGTCTTGGCGATACTGCGGTTCCGTGTCGGGGGTCGGCGTTGGTAGAAAGGTAGCGGGCGCTCCAGCGCGCCGAAGCCAGCGAGGAGGAGTCGTCGACGTGACGAATGCAGAGTCACCCAAGCCCGAGGCCCAGTCTGAGGCGCTGTCGAACCTGATGCACGAGGAGCGCAGGTTCGAGCCGCCGGCCGAGCTCGCCGCCAGCGCGAACCTCAAGGCGGACGCGTACGACCGGGCCGCCGCGGACCTCGAGGGGTTCTGGGCCGAGCAGGCCAAGCGGCTGACCTGGGCCACCGAGCCGACCGAGACGCTGGACTGGAGCAACCCGCCGTTCGCGAAGTGGTACGCCGACGGCAAGCTCAACGCGGCGTACAACTGCGTCGACCGGCACGTCGAGAACGGTCTCGGCGACAAGGTCGCGTACTACTTCGAGGGCGAGCCGGGTGACACCCGTGAGATCACCTACGCCCAGCTCAAGGACGAGGTCAGCAAGGCGGCCAACGCGCTGCTCGAGCTGAACGTGCAGCCCGGCGACATCGTCGCCATCTACATGCCGATGATTCCCGAGACCGTGGTCGCGATGCTCGCCTGCGCCCGGATCGGCGCTCCGCACACGGTCATCTTCGGCGGCTTCTCGTCCGAGGCGCTGAAGGACCGGATCCTGGACTGCGACGCGCGGGTCGTGATCACCTCCGACGGTGGCTACCGCCGCGGCGCGCCGGCCGCGCTCAAGCCCGCCGTGGACGCCGCGCTGGAGGACTGCCCCGACGTGCGCAACGTGCTCGTCGTGAAGCGCACCGGCCAGGAGACCGCGATGGCCGACGGCCGCGACCTCTGGTGGGAGGACTTCGTCGGCAAGCAGTCGGCGGACCACACGCCCGAGGCCTTCGACGCCGAGCACCCGCTGTACGTGATGTACACGTCGGGCAGCACGGGCAAGCCGAAGGGCATCCTGCACACGACGGGCGGCTACCTGGTCGGCACGTCGTACACGCAGTGGGGTGTGTTCGACCTCAAGCCGGACACCGACGTGTACTGGACCGCGGCCGACATCGGCTGGGTCACCGGGCACAGCTACATCGTGTACGGCGCCCTCGCGAACGCGACCACCTCCGTGCTGTACGAGGGCACCCCGGACACCCCGCACCAGGGCCGCTGGTGGGAGATCGTCCAGAAGTACAAGGTCTCGATCCTGTACTGCGCTCCGACCGCGATCCGCACCTTCATGAAGTGGGGCGCCGACATCCCGGCGAAGTTCGACCTGTCGACGCTGCGGGTGATCGGGTCGGTCGGCGAGCCGATCAACCCGGAGGCCTACGTCTGGTACCGGGAGAACATCGGCGGGAACAAGGCGCCGGTCGTCGATACCTGGTGGCAGACCGAGACCGGGATGCACATGATCTCGCCACTGCCGGGCGTGACCGCGGGCAAGCCGGGTGCCGCGATGAGGGCGATTCCGGGCGTGTCGGTCGACGTGGTGGACGACGCGGGCAACTCGGTGCCGGACGGGTCCGGCGGGTACCTCGTGATCACCAAGCCGTGGCCGGCGATGCTGCGGACGCTGTGGGGCGACGACCAGCGCTTCATCGACACGTACTGGTCGCGTTGGCCGGGCGTGTACTTCGCCGGCGACGGCGCGAAGAAGGACGAGGACGGCGACCTGTGGCTGCTCGGCCGCGTCGACGACGTGATGAACGTGTCGGGTCACCGCCTGTCGACGACGGAGATCGAGTCCGCCCTCGTCTCGCACCCGAAGGTCGCTGAGGCCGCCGTCGTCGGCGCGTCCGACCCGACCACCGGCCAGGCGATCGCCGCCTTCGTGATCCTGCGCTCCGAAGCCGGGGACGGCGGGCCTGACGTGGTCCAGGAGCTCCGCAACCACGTGGCCAAGGAAATCGGGCCCATCGCCAAGCCACGCCAGATCATGGTCGTCTCGGAGCTGCCCAAGACCCGCTCCGGCAAGATCATGCGCCGCCTGCTGCGCGATGTAGCCGAGAACCGCGAGGTGGGCGACGTCACGACCCTCGCCGACTCCACCGTCATGGACCTCATCAAAACCAACCTGGCAGCCGGCAAGTCCGACGAAGACTGACCCGTCCGAACGACAGAAACCCCCGGCCGAGCCGGGGGTTTCTGTCGCTGTGCTCAGTTGCAGGGCTTGATGTAGTACGTCGAGCGCGTCAGGTTCTTGTCGATCAGGGTGTCGTACGACGGCGCGCCTGGCGTCTGATAGATCGGCGCGTGGTAATAGTGCCGGAACTCGGCCCGAGTGCCCTTGGATTGGTTGTTCACCCAGGACTGGATCGTGTAGGGGGTGGCGTACTCGCGGCAGTGGTAGAGCATGTGCATCGTCCCGGCGAAGCGCGCGCCGGTGTAGACACACATGTAGTGGTACGGGCACCGGTACATGGTGCCGCGAGGTGCTGCCAGGTTGCGTACCGACGACTCGCCTGGGAGCGGGACGACGGTCTTGCCGCCGTTCCATTCGACCTCGTTGGCCGCCACCTGCTTGCCGCCCGTCGCGGCGACCTCACGGTCGACGGTCGCCTGCAAGGCGCTGGCCTGGTCCGCCGACAGTCCCGCCGCCCTTACCTGGCCGGCGAACTGGGCTCCCGGGTGCTGGGCTGCCGGGTGCTGGTCCGCCTGAGCGGACCCGCTGACAGCCACCGCCGCCACTGTCAGTGCCGCGGCCGAAGCGAGCGTCACGATTCCTGCGATCAACTTGCGCATGCGTACTTCGTCCTTCGAGTTGTGCGCGATGGTCAGAAACCCTGACCAGCAGGCAATGCCCGGACGGTGACGAAGCCTTGCTGGAAGGACGTGACCGTAACAGCGGTTCGAGCCGACCGAGATGACTTCGAATCGGTTCGAACTCTGCCCGGCCTCCTCAGAAGGCCGGAAGCTGTTCGAGGGTGACTATCTCCGGGGGTGGGAAGGCCTGAGACTCGCCGACGGGGCCCTCCTCCTCGCCGCGGAGGTACCGGTTGATGAAGCGTTGGGTCTGGTCGAGGACGGTGGCGCACTGGGCGGGTGTGATCTGGCCGGTGCGGAGGGCGTCGGCGAATTCGTCGAGGTCGAGGATTTGGTAGCGGTTGGCGGCGGGTGGGAACAGCAGGTCGACGTACAGGTCGTGGACCAGCAGGCCGGTGTCGGTGTGCTCGATCTCGACGAGGTCGACGTACCACCAGCCCTCGACCGGGCCCTCGAAGACGGCCGGCTTGGTCAGTTGGATGCCGTCGTCGAGGAGGAGGTAGCTGCGGTCGACGGTGGGTCGGCCGGGCACCTGATACTCGGGCAGGATCTTGACGTCGTAGGCGACAACATCTCCGACCCGCCGGCCGGGGCACCACTGGCCGCTGCGATGGAATACCTGTATCTCATCCACCGCGCGACCCTTTCACGGAATGGACCCCGGGTGGGGCTTACCGTCGTGGAGTGATGGCCGTGCTTGCGATTGTTCATGCGGGGCTGGCTGCGGCTTGGGTCGGCGGGATGGCCTACTCGTTGTTCGTGGTGCAGCCGAAGTTGAAGCGGTACTTCGGGGCGGACGGGGACGCCCGCGAGCAGCTCACGGCGGTGATTGCCTCGGGCAACCGGTGGAAGGTGGTCGGGCTGATCGGGGCGATCGCGCTCACCGGGGTGGTGATGCTGGTGATCGACCACGACGACTGGTGGATCCACGCGGTCAAGGGTCTGCTGCTGCTGATCGCGAGCGGGATCTTCTGGTACGTGTCCTGGCGCCACTGGCCGCAGCGTGTGTTCGCGACCGCGGCGGAGCTGCCGGCGCTTCAACGCCGCCTGATCGTCCTCGCGACGACCATGCTCGGCCTGGCCGGATCAGCGTTCGCGCTCGGCGTGCTCGCGGTACATCTCTGAACCGGCCAGCTTAGGCCCGACAGCGGCGGACGAGGCTGAGAGCTTGGTCACGGAAACGATCGCTTGTGTCACTCATCGCGAGAAATACATTGGAGTGGAATGCATCTCGCGAGGAGAGGAGCGACCGTATGTGTGGCATCACCGGGTGGGTGGCGTACCGGCAGGACCTCGGCGCGGAGCGGGAGGTCGTCGACGCGATGACCGAGACGATGTCGTGTCGCGGGCCGGACGCGAGAGGCACCTGGTACTCGCCGCACGTCGCGCTCGGGCACCGCAGACTCGCGGTGATCGACCTCCCAGGCGGCGAGCAGCCGATGACCACCGAGGTCGTCCACGACGGCCGGACGACCACGCTCGGGATGGTCTACAGCGGTGAGGTCTACAACTACACCGAGCTGCGCGACGAGCTCCGCCGCCGCGGGCACGCGTTCACGACCGACTCGGACACCGAGGTCGTGCTCCGCGCGTACGTCGAGTGGGGCATCGCGTTCGCGGAGCGGCTGAACGGGATGTACGCGCTGGCGATCTGGGACCCGCGGACCGAGACCCTGGTGATGGTCCGCGACCGGATGGGCATCAAGCCGTTCTTCTACTACCCGACCGCGGACGGCGTGCTGTTCGGTTCCGAGCCGAAGGCGATCCTGGCGAATCCCGCGGTACCGGCCGTCGTCGAGGTCGAAGGGCTGCGCGAGCTGCTCACCGTGTCGAAGTCGCCGGGCAAGTCGTTGTGGGCCGGGATGTTCGAGGTCGAGCCGGGCACCGTCGTCACGGTCGACCGCGCCGGGATCCACCGCAGTACGTACTGGCGCTTGGAGACCAGGCAGCACACCGACGACCAGGACACCTCGGTCGCGCACATCCGGGAGCTGCTCGACGACATCACCCGCCGGCAGCTCGTCGCCGACGTGCCGCGGTGCGTGCTGCTGTCGGGCGGGCTCGACTCCAGCGCGATCACGGCGCTCGCGGCGGGCCAGCTGGCGGAAGAGGGGAAGAAGGTCCGCAGCTTCGCGGTCGACTTCGTGGGGCAGGAGGAGAACTTCCAGCCGACGGAGCTCCGCGGTACGCCGGACACGCCGTACGTGCATGACGTCGCGGACCTGGTGCACTCGCAGCACTCGGACATCGTGCTGGACAACGCCGTACTCACCGATCCGGACATCCGGCGGAAGGTGATCCGCGCGAACGATGCCCCGCTCGGCGGTGACATCTTCAATTCGCTGTACCTGCTGTTCGCGGCGATCCGGGAACAGTCGACGGTCGCGCTGTCGGGCGAGTCGGCGGACGAGGTGTTCGGCGGGTACCTGTGGTTCCACGATCCCGAGGTGCGGAACCGGCCGATGTTCCCGTGGATCGCCTATGCGCTGTCGCGGCGGGAGAGCGGTCAGGTTCACGCACTGCGCAAGGACGTGCTGAAGCAGCTTGATCTCGGCGGGCATCTGCGGGACCGGTACGCCGAGGCGGTGAGCGAGGTCCGGCGGCTCGACGGGGAGTCCGACGACGAGTGGGCGATGCGGAAGGTCTGCTATCTGCACCTCACCCGGATGGTGCGGATCCTGCTCGACCGCAAGGACCGGATGAGCATGGCGGTCGGGCTGGAGGTGCGGGTCCCGTTCTGCGATCACCGGCTGGTGGAGTACGTGTACAACACTCCGTGGTCGCTGAAGACGTTCGACGGGCACGAGAAGAGCCTGCTGCGGGCGGCGACCAGCGACGTACTCCCGCAGTCGGTGGTGGATCGGCGGAAGTCGCCGTACCCGCAGACCCAGGATCCGGCGTACGTCGAGGCGCTGGCGGCGCAGGTGCTTGAACTGGAGGCGGATCGGCACCCGGTGTTCGAGCTGGTGGACCGGGAGAACGCCGATCGACTGGCTCGATCAGCCGACGGAACCGCCCGGCGGCTGCTGGAGCAGACGCTATCGCTGGCGACCTGGCTCGACCTGTATCAGCCCGACATCAGGCTCTCGCTGTAGGAGTTGTTTGGCTGCCTGTGCCAGGATGGCGCTTCCCCTCGGAGGTGATCGACATGGCGGCGGCGGAGACTCTGCTACTCCTGGTGAGCATGCACCGGATCGTCAGGCACCTGCGCCGGAGCAGGACCACCGCGGTCATGCATCCGACGCAGTTCCTGGCGCTGATGCTGATCGCCGACGAACAACCGATCCGGATCGGGGAGATCGCCAGCCGGGTCCCCTGCTCGCAGCCCACCGCGACCACGACGGTCGCGGCGCTGGAGGAGGCGGGCCTGGTACGCCGCGAGCCGGACCCGGTCGACGGCCGCGCCACCGCCGTCGTCCTCACCGAGGCCGGCGCCGCCACCGTCCAAGCCTCCGGCCAGCAAGCCGCCGACGAACTGGCCAACCTCCTCAACCGCCTCCCCGAAGCAGACCAAGCGCTGGTCCTCAAGGCCGGCGAAGCCTTGTCCCGCATGGCCAAGGACCTTTAGCGCCGACCCGACCGGCGCTCTGGTTGCCTAGGGCAAGATCCACAGGCCGTTCGATAGTGTGGATAGCCAGATCCCTTGTTTTCAAGGGATCTGGCTTTGAAAACTGTCGGAGGCCGCGGCTAGGCTTTGGTGCATGGAACTGCTGGACGAGCGGCCACCCGAGCTGATGAGCGAGCACGAGCTCCTGCTCGCCCTCGACCACAACCACGCAGACCTCGCCCGCCAGGAGACGTACCGGCTGCGATTGGTCGCCGCCTTGGACAAGACCGGCCACGCGGAGCGCGTCGGTGCGCGGGACACGGTCCAGTTCATCGAGTACCGCTACCGCCTCGACCACCAGCGCGCCCGCCGGGACGTCGCACTGGCCAACGCCCTTCCGAAGTACGCCGCCGTCAGCGCAGCCCTCCCAGTGGACGGACCGCTGGAGGATAGTCAGGCCGAGGTGATGTTGCGGCCTGCGCAAGCCGAAGCGATTGTGCTAGAGCTCGAGAAAGCACCGTCAACCGTCCCAGTCGCCGACCTCGAGTGCGCCGAACAGGAGCTGGTTCGCCTCGCCCGCTACCTCCCGCCGGCCGAGCTCCGCAAGGCCGCCGTCCAGGCACGCGACATCCTCGACACCGACGGCCCCGAGCCCGAGGAGCAGAAGGCCTCCGCCCGCGAATCCCTCACCCTGACCAACGCCGACCGCGGCGTGAAGTTCAGGGGCTACCTCGCCAACGAGAACGCCGAACTCCTCCGTGCCCTGATCGTCGCCGGCGCCCGTCCCCGCAAAACCCTGGAGGGCGACCCTGACCCGCGCTCCCGCGAGAAGCGTCAGGCGGACGCTCTCAGCACCGCGTTGACCCTCGCCGCAACCGCCCTCGACGCAGGTGTCTCCTCACCCACCATCCCCCGGCCGACAGCACCGAAGTCCGCCAACGAAAACACCGCGGCCGGCTCCGGGGACAGCGCCGGGCACAGCGCGGCGCCGGGCACGGGCGAAGGCGCGGGGACTGGCGCGAACAATCATCGGGCGGGTGACGATGTGGTGCCTGGATTCGGGGCGAAGGCGAACATCACCGTGACCATCGACCTGCAAGACCTGAAGGCAGCCACCGCGGACGCGATCGGGCAGACGGTCTACAACAGCGGACTGTCCGCGGCCGCCATCCGGCGGCTGGCATGCGATGCGAAGGTCATCCCGGTCGTCCTCGGCTCGACATCGGAGCCGCTCGACGTCGGCCGCGCCGAACGCCTTGTGACCAAGGGGATCCGCCGCGCTCTGAACACCCGTGACCGCGGCTGCGTCGTGTGCGGAGCTCCGCCCGTCATGTGCGACGCGCACCACCTGATCTCCTGGATCGACGGCGGCGAGACCAAGGTTTCGAACCTTGTGCTGCTGTGCCGTCGCCACCACACCGACCTCCACGCCGGCCACTGGCGCATCACGATCCTCGACGGCGTCGTGAATGTCGCCCGCCCCGGCTGGGCAGACCCTCCCTCCCCTCGGGTATTCCGACCACCGGCCCGCGCCGACGCACCCCAACCGCCGGTCGAGGATCCATCATGCCCCGATCCGCCACTGGTTCACCGCCCTAGGCGATCAGCCCGAGCACCTGAGCCATCGACTCGCGGCTTCGCACGGGCCCATCGTCCAGGCGATGCGCTCGCGTCCACCGCCACCCCAGACCCCCGAACTGCGCGGCGAACACCCGAGCCGTGGGGCGGGACACCTATGCCCGCAGCCTCTGCGAGCGGATTGCGGCCCAGTCGCTGGAAGTCCGACGACGTAACCCTCGCGGAGGCAGCACGGTTCGCAGTCTGGGGCCCCAACACCACAACCGAAGCCGATGTCCCCCCACCCTTCGCAACCCTCTGACCCACGGCGCCGCACCCCAAGCCCGGCCCCGCTCCGCGCCACACCCCAGGCCCCGGACTCCACCCTCGCGTTCCGCGCCGTACTCCCGGGGCCGCGGACTCCGTGCTTGGTGTTGCGGGCTGTAGTCCGGGGGTCGCGGGCTCCGTGCTTGGTGTTGCGGGCGGTACTCCGGGGGTCGCGGGCTCCGTGCTCGGTGTTCCGGTCGGCCGGCTGCACGGCTCGCACGCTGGGTTCCGGGTTCCGTGCTGCGGGCTGGTCGGTTGGACGGTTCGGACTGTGCGTTGTGGGCTTGGTGTTCCGGCGGTCGGCGCCGCGCCTCGCACCTGGTTCCACGTTCCGCGTTCCGCGTTCTGGGCTCCGCGCTTCGCGTTCAGCGATTGCTCCGCGTTCCGGGATGCGTGCCTGTGTTCTGCTTTTCCGAGTCCGCGCCTCGCGCTTCGTGCTTCGCGCCTCGCGCCTCGCGCCTCGGGTCGGACCCACGGGCGGGGAGGTGACGCTCGCGGAGGCGGCACGGTTGGCCGTATGGGGTCCCGACACACAAGCGAAGCCGACGCCGGCCCCCAGCCTTCGCAGCCCTCTGACCACCCCGGCGCCTCTTGACCGTGCAACCACGACTCCGCTTCGGGCTCCGCGCCCGGGCCTCCGCTTCGGGCTCCGGGCCCGGGCCTCCGCTTCGGGCTCCGCGCCGGGGCTCGGGCTCCGGGGGTGCGGACGCCTGGCGCCGGGGGAGTGCGCACGCGTGGGGTGGGGTGCGCACTCCCGGGAGCTTCCGTCGTGGCCGGAGAGCGGCTAGTTGCGGTGGATGGTGAAGGTGGTGGTTGTGTTTTGGATGTCTACTGCGTTGTTGGTGAGGGTTAGGTTGTTGAAGGTGGCGGAGCCTGCGGCTGGGCCTTGGCCGGGTTCGGGGAGCTCGTTGGCCCAGATTCCGAAGCCGGACTTGGCGTCGAAGGCGTCGCCGGATTTGTGGGCTCCGGAGATTGTGGTGTCGGTGAAGACGGTGTCCGCGACCGGGAACTGCGGCTGTCCGCCGACGTAGTTCGTCTGGAACATGATTCCGCTGTAGGTCGGATCGACGACATCGAGATCATTGACGCGAATTCCCTGGAAGATCTTCGACGCCGAGAAGATCCACACGCCGGGGAAGGCTTGATTGCCCCAGAAATGCCCGCCGGACCGCACGACCGAAGCATTCTCGAAGACCGTCGGCGGTGTCGCCCCGAAGCCGTTCATCGGAATGCCGAAGTCCAGCGAACTGATGGTGATCCCGGGATACGTGAGCATGTCCGCGGCGTACAGGTTCCGGAAGATGTTGTTCGTCCCGCCGTACACCGCGAACCCTGCCGCCCGCCACGTCAGCGACGCCGACAGGTTCTCGAAGACGTTGTCCCGGACCTCGCCGCCGCCGTTGTCGGTGGCGTTGAAGAGCGCGAAACTGTCGTCTCCGGTCGAGCGTGCGTCGTTGTTGCTGACGGTGTTACCGGCCGATCCGTTCGTCATGTTGATGCCGTCGGCGAACGTGTCCCGGATGCGCGAGTTCTTGATCACCGAGTTGTCGGTGTTCGCGCCCCAGTACAGGCACATCTGGTGCTCGATCCAGATGTTGTCGATCGTCATGTTCGACGTACCCGCGAAGTTGAACACCTTCCCGGGCCCGTCGTTGCGGCTGTCGTAGTTCCCGAAGTACGAGAACCCGCTGAACGTCGACCCGTTCGCCGACGACTGCGAGTCGAACCCGACATCGGTGTTCGACTGGTTCTGCGGCGCCACGAACCGCGTGAACCAGGGCCCGGCGCCGACCACGCGGATCGCCCGGCCGTAGACGTTGAACTTCGACGACGTCTGGTACTCACCGGCCGGCAGATACACGCCCTGCAGCGTCGTGTCCTGCCGCACTCGGTCCAGCGCGCTCTGCACGTCCTGCTGGGTGAACCCGGCCGGCGTCACGAACCCGGCACCCGGATTCGCGATGGCCGAGACCGCCTCGGTGTCGATGAAGTCGATCGAGTATGTCGTGCCGTTCGACGGATCCTTCTGCAGCCGGATCTTCGTGCCGACCGGATAGGTCTGGTCGAGCATCAGGTTGGCTTCGTCGTAGATGTGCCGCGCCGGTCCCGACCCGGGCGAGTTGTTCGGCGACGCCTCCGCGCCGTACAGCCAGGCGTACTTCGAGGTCAGCGGCAGCGTCTTCGCGAAGGTGCCGTTGATGTACACGCTGATCGACGAGCTCTGGCCGCCGCCACCGGCGGAGTCCGGCATCGAGAAGCGCGTGACGAGCGTGTTCGTCGAAGCCCGCGTGGTGAACTCGACGTACGCGCCGTTCGAGTTGAGCGTCACCGCCCGCCGCCCGGATGCCTCACCGGCGAGGTCGCCGATGGTCCGGTTCGGTCCGATCACGGCCGCGCCACCGCCGACCGAGGCGTCCTCTGCCTCGAGGTGGTCGTACGGCATGTTCGCGCCACGACCGACGAACAGCGGCCGTTCACTGGTGTTGTTCGTCCGCTTCACCGGCAACTCGTTCGCGTCGTCGGCCAGCACGACCCGCACCGTGTAGCGCCCGTTCGCCGCCGTCCAGTTGCCCAGCGCAACAGCAGGGGTGGTCGCACCGGCGGCGATCGCGCCGTTGTACGAACCGGTCAGCGTCGTGACCACGGTCGACCCGTTCAGCACCGTCAGCGTGATCCCGTGCGCACCAGACGCAGAGGCGACGCTGCCTTGGTTGCGCAGAGCAACGGAGAAGGCGACGGAGTTGCCCGCCGACGGGTTGCCCGGCGTCCAGTTGACCGCCGACGCGACCAGGTCCGAACTCGCCACCGGCGTCACCACAAGGGGTCCGGAAGCGGCGGCGGTGTTGTTCCCCTCGTTCTGCTCGATCACCGAGTTGGCCTCGTCGACCTTCGCGCTCAACGCGTACGACCCCGCGTCCCGCGTCCCGATCGATGCGCTGACCGTCGTCGACGCGCCGGCCGCGAGTGCGCCGACCGCCGCCGTACCGACCTTCGTCCCGCCGAGGTAGAAGTTCACGTCTGTCGCCGCGGAGCCCGCTGTACCGCCGTTGTTGACCGTCGCGCGGACCGTGATCGCATCGGTCTCGACCGGCGACGTCGGCGTCCAGCTGACTCCCGACAGGGTGAGATCCGGATTCGGCGCCGGTACGCCGAGCACCTGTAGCTCAGCGACCTGGCCGGCCGGGGCGCCGGTGTTCCCGGTGAAGTTCAGCCGTACGTCGGCCACGCGGGCGCTGACCGGGATCGTGACGCTGTTGCCGGAGCCCGGAGCGAAGTTGTACGCCGCACTCGGCACGATCGTGGTGAACCCGGAGGCGCTCTGCTCGCGACCGAGGATCGAGAACGTCTGCGTCCTGGCGCCCCATGCCGCGTCGGGGTTGAGCCGGACGACGATCGAGCTGAGGTCCGCGTTCGCGCCGAGCTGCGTCGTCAGCGTCGCCGGGTTGGCGTTGCCCTCCCAGTACGTCGTCACGTCGTCGTCGTTCGCGTTCGCCGGTACGTAGGTGAAGGTGTAGCCGGAAGCAGTGATCGGCTTGTGCAGCGCAAGATTGCTGCCCGGACCGCCGCTGCCGTTCCGGGTCACGACCCCGCTGTTCGCCGATTGGTTGCCCGCAGCATCCTTCGCGCGGACGAAGTACGACACGGACACGTTGGCCGGCTGGTTGTCGGTGTACGTGAGCACGTTGCCGGCCACGCTGGTGCGCAGCTGACCGTTCGCGTAGACGTCGTACCCGGTGACGCCGACGTTGTCGCTCGACGCATTCCAGGTCAGCCGGATCTGCCCGGCACCGGGCTCGGTGAAGGCCAGGCCGCCCGGGGCGGTGGGAGCCTGGGTGTCACCGGTCGCCGGACCGTAGACCTCGAGCTCGGACAGTTGCCCGGCCGGCCAGCCGGTGTTCGCGGTGATGCGGATCCGGACGTACCGCGTGGTCGCCGTGCCGTAGTTGACCGTCACGGTGTTGCTCGGCGGGCTGAACGCGCGCGCCGCGGATGCGGACAGGTCGGTGAAGTTCTGCCCGTCGACGCTGCCCTGGACCGCCAGGGTCTCGTCGCGGGCGGCCCAGTCGGCGGTCGGCAGCTTGAGCACGACCTGGTTGGTCGCGACCGACGAGCCGAGGTCGACCTGGACCCACTGCGGGAACGCGTTGCTCGCGCTCTCCCAGTAGCTGCCCTGGTTGCCGTCCGTCACATTCGGCGCGGCGTAGGTCTGGGTGCTGCTACTGGCCGAGGCGGCTTTGCCGGCGGCGAGGTTGGGTCCGGCGAGTACGGCGGCCCGCGCGGCGGGCGCCGGCCGGACGAGTGGTGCGGCCGCGAGACTCGCAGCCAGCAGGGCGGTCAGCAACCGCCATCTCGGAATACGCATGGGCTCTCCTGGTGGGCGGGACAGGGAAGAACCACCACGCAGGAGTTCAAAACTTTCGCTGAGTTGCTCATTTCTTGCGCGGCGATGGCTCATTGTTACGGCACCACTACGCGGGCGTCAACGGTTCGGAAACGACGAAAGGCCCGGCTCGCGCGATGCGAGCCGGGCCTTCCGGAGGTACGTCAGTGCTTGGCGACGCCCTCCGCACCGGCGCCGGTGAGCGCGCGGACCGAGAGCTCGTTGTACCGCTGCTCGCTGGACCTGTCCCGGCCCAGATACGTGCCGAGAACGCCGAAGAGGAAGCCGAGCGGGATCGACACGATGCCTGGGTTCGACAGTGGGAACCAGTGGAAGTCGGTGCTCGTGATCATCGACGTCGGCTTGCCGGACACGACCGGCGAGAACACCACCAGTACGACGGCCGAGATCAGGCCGCCGTAGATGCTCCAGGTCGCGCCCGCGGTGTTGAACTTCTTCCAGAAGAGGTTGAACAGCAGCGCCGGCAGGTTCGCCGAGGCCGCGACCGCGAACGCCAGCGCGACCAGGAACGCGATGTTCAGCTTTTGCGCCGGGATGGCCAGCGCGATCGCGACCGCACCGATCCCGATCGCCGCGAACCGCGCCACCCGCAGCTCGCTCTTCTCGGACGGCTTGGTCTTCGCGATCACGTTCGCGTAGAGGTCGTGCGCGAACGACGACGCCGACGTCAGCGTCAGACCGGCAACCACCGCGAGGATCGTCGCGAACGCGACCGCCGCGATCAGCGCCAGCAGGATCGCCCCGCCGGTGGATCCGGCGCCACCACCCACGGACTCGGCCAGCAGCGGCGACGCGACGTTGCCCTTGGACTCGGCCACCGCCGAACCCTTGCCGGTGTCGAGCAGCGCCGCCGCGCCGAACCCGAGGGCCAGCGTCATCAGGTAGAACACGCCGATCAGGCCGATCGCCCACTGCACCGAGCGCCGCGCGGACCGCGAGTCGGGCACGGTGTAGAAGCGGATCAGGATGTGCGGCAGACCCGCCGTACCGAGGACCAGCGCCAGGCCGAGGGACAGGAAGTCGATCTGGCCGGTGAGGTCCTTGCCGTACAGCAGGCCGGGCTGCAGGAACGACTCGCCGTGGCCCGACTTGGCCGCGGCCGAGCCGAGCAGGTCGGAGAGGTTGAAGTGGAACTTCAGCAGCACCAGGAAGGTGATCACGACGGTGCCGGCCATCAGCAGCACGGCCTTCACGATCTGAACCCACGTGGTGCCCTTCATACCGCCGATGGTCACGTAGATGATCATCAGCGCGCCGACCAGGACGATGACGGCGGCCTTGAGGCCCTCGCTCTTCACGCCGAGCAGCAGCCCGACGAGCGAACCGGCGCCGACCATCTGGGCCAGCAGGTAGAAGATCGACACCACGATCGTCGACGTGGCGGCCGCGGTACGGACCGGACGCTGCTTCATCCGGAACGCGAGCTGGTCGGCCATCGTGAAGCGGCCCGAGTTCCGCAGCAGTTCGGCGACGAGCAGCAGTGCCACCAGCCAGGCGACGAGGAACCCGATCGAGTACAGGAAGCCGTCGTACCCGTAGAGGGCGATCTGGCCGGAGATGCCGAGGAACGACGCGGCCGACATGTAGTCACCCGAGACGGCCAGGCCGTTCTGCGCGCCGCTGAACGAGCGGCCGCCGGCGTAGTAGTCGGCTGCGGTCTTGTTCTGCCGGGACGCCCACCAGGTGATGTACAGCGTCACGGCAACGACCGCGCTGAACAGCGAGATCGTCAGCGCCCGGTTGCCCGGCTCTGCTGCCATCGGAATGGCCAGGGGGACGAGAAGCGAGTTCACCGGCGGCGCTCCCTCTTGTACTTGGCGTTCAGGCCGTGGGCCAGCGGATCGAGCTTGCGGTTGGCGAACCGGCCGTACAGGGCGGCGATCACGAACGTCGACACGAACTGCAGCAGCCCGAAGATCAGGGCGACGTTGATGTGACTGTCGCCGATCCGGTGGCTCATGAAGCCGCGGGCCCAGTTGTTGCAGGCGACGTAGGCCAGGTACCAGGCCATGAAGGCGATGGTCCACGGCACCACGAAGTTCCGGTAGCGCCGTTTCAGCTCGGTGAAATCGGCCGCCTCGTGCACAGCCTCGTACGCGCGGGCATCCCGCTCGCGCACCGCCTGGTCGTCCATCAGATCCCCTTTTGCCCGCGACACGAACAGGTGCACGTTAGCCGCAAGTCGCCGATTTGTGACCTACCGCAATCAAAACGTTTCTAGAGATGCGGTGCGACCGGGCCGTCGACGGTACGGCGGTAGTTGGCGAACTCGCTGGGATGAGCCCGGAAGCAGTCGGTGAAATACGGCATCCGCAGGGCCTCGGGGGGCCGGGCGGTGTGCTCGTAGATCAGCTCGATCTGGTCCAGGACCTGGTCGCGCCGGGTGTCCTTGAGTACGGCGACCCGCGAGTGCGACTGGGCCAGCTGCCGAAGGCCCTCGCGGTTCAGGTCGTGCCAGTGCCGGAAGCGGGCGAACTCGGGCGGGGTGAACAGGCTCGACTGGTCGAGGATCGGGACCGGGTCGAACCGGTCGCTGCCGCCGACGCCGTCGCCCTGGATCACCTGGAAGATCCGGCGGACCCACGGAACGACCGTGTCCGCGTTGTTCCAGAGCAGGCCCAGGACGCCGTTCGGCCGCAGGACCCGGGCGATCTCCGGCAGCGCGCGGGCGTGGTCGAACCAATGGAACGCCTGCCCGACGATCACCGCGTCCACCGAGGCGTGCGCGAGCGGGATCGACTCCGCGGCGCCGACCATCGTGTCGATGCCGGATCGCCGGCGGCAGACCTCGAGCATCTCCTGCGACGGGTCCACCGCGATCACGTCGTGCCCGAGTTCGGCCGCGACCGCGGCCAGCTTGCCGGTGCCGGCCCCCAGGTCGAGCACCTGGAGTCCGCGCCCGGGGCCCAGGATCCAGGTCAGCGCCTCGAGCGGGAACGTCGGCCGGCCCACGTCGTACGCCGACGCGACGGCGCCGAACGACTTCGCCCGCGTCGCGTGCGCGCCGTTGGCCGGGGTGTCCGCGGCGTCCCCAGCTGGATCATCGGTGGTCATCACCGTAAATCATGCCGTAGTGAGCGGGCTGCGTGCTGTCACTCGCCGAGCTTCTTCTGCTCGATGTGTGCGTTGAGCGCGGCCAGCTCCGGGTGTGCGTCCAGGATCGCGACCAGTTCGGCGCAGCCGAGCCGGGGCGCGTCGAAGTCCTCGATGAGGGCGTCGAGCAACTTCCAGTCGTCGGCGGTGTCCAGCGTGAGGCGGTACTGCGCCGCGTTCTCGGAGCCGCCCGACCAGGGCAGATTCAGCAACCGCATCTCGCCGGACCGGTTCTGGTGCAGGTACGGCGTGACGTGCTCGCGGTCCGCCTTGAGCGTGGCCTTCGCCTCCGCGTCGTACAACCGGGCGGTGGAGAAGATCTCGAAGTCCATGCCGCGCGGGTAGGTCCGCTCCAGGCAGTTCGAGATGTACAGGTCGAGGTCGTTCTCGGCCCGCCACCGGTCGACGCCCGCGGCAACGATCTCCGGGTCGATCAGCGGGCAGTCCGACGTCACCCGGACGATCGCGTCCAGCTCGTGCTCCCGGGCAGCGCCGGCGAACCGGCTCAGTACGTCGTCCTCGCTGCCGCGGAACACCGGGATGCCGTCCTCCTGGCACACCTGGACCACGAGGTCGTCGTGGACGTTCGTGGTGGTCGCGACGATCACGGGCAGACCGGTGCGGCTCAGCCGGTCGAGGTGGTGCTCGAGGTACGAACGGCCGGCGACGCTCAGCAGCACCTTGGCCGGTAGCCGTGTGCTGGTCACGCGGACCTGCGTGATGATGCCAATCTTCAGGTGTTCCATCGGAACATCTCCCGGATCTCAGCCGGACCGGCGACATGGTCGACGCCCAGCTCCGTGTCGGTGAACTCGCGCGCGACCGCCGGCGGGACGAACGGCTGGTCGAGCTCCGGCCACAGCCGTTTGATCCGCGCCTGGCCGCCGAACGACGGGTGCTCGTTCTCCAGCACCATGGGATCACCGTAGACCCCCGGCTGCAGGCCGAGCGAGGCGCCGTACAGAACGGCGGAGCTGAGCCGGTTGGACGCCACCCGCTCGTGCTTGCGAAGCTCGCGCAGCTGGTTGACCAGGAACTTGGCGTTGGTACGGCGCCAGTGCAGGCCGCGGTAGCCGTGCGTGATGACCCGGAACCCCGCGTCCTTGTAGACGTTGCGGATCGCGGGCTTGTCGTACTCGTTCCAGTACAGGCAGACGGTGACCGGGCCGGTCTCGTGCTCGTTGATCGAGGCAACGATCCGGCCGTGGTCGCCGAGCACGTGCTGGCCTTCCCAGCCGTGGAACGGATAGAAGATGGTGCCCTTGGCACGCTTCGCCGGGGTGGCCAGCTCGGGGTGGACCTTGAGCAGGTACAGCCAGACCGAGCCGATCACCGAGTAGTTGCGCAGGCCGAGCGCGTGCCCGCGCCGGCGGACGCTGTCGGACCAGACGAACTTCGGCATCCCCGGCGCGAAGTTCGTGCCGTGGGCGAAGCCGTCGAGGATGTTCCAGCCGTGCTGCAGGTAGCCCCAGATCCGCGGTGGTTTCGAGAGCCCGGCGTACGCCGCCATGATGTTGGCGTGCCCGTAGAAGTGGTTGGCGTGGTGCATCAGCGCCGCACCTTGCGCAGTACCCGCTTGAGGCGACGGCGGATGACGCGAGCCGGGTTGAGGACGGCGTGACCGACGCGGTACGGAAGCGACCGGCGGATGCCGCTGACGGTGCCCTCGAAGAGGATCGCGCGAGCGCTCGCGTGCGCCAGTTCGTCGGCGAGCCGGGCCACGGTGGTCAACTGTTCGGCACTGCCACGCGGACGGACGACCTCGTCCGGCGAGAACTCCTGCTCCGGCAGGGTGATCCCGGCCATCGCCGCCAGCCGCGCGGTCAACGCGTGCGGATCGGCCGCCGCGGGCCATGGTTGCCGTGAGCCACTTTCGAGCGCCCGTCGCGCAAACCGGGCCAGGTGCTCCACGACGTCCAGCTCCTGCGCGTCACCGAACAGCCGGTACGACGTCCCGTCCAGAATCACGTTGTCCGGCGAACCCGCACCCCCTGACGCCAGCCAGGCGACATACCCAGGAATCACCCGCCGAAGCTCAGCCTGATCGTCAGATCGCAGGGCCATCAGAAGGTGCTCCTCCAGCAAGACACCTTCGCCTGCCGGCACAACACCTTCAGGTAGCACGGCGGGAGCATTGGCGCCGATCACGAAGTACCAGGCGGGTGCCAGCTCCAGGCCCAATCCCGCCCCGGCCGCATCCAGCACCAGCCGGTACGGATCCATCAGCACCGGACCTTCGTTGCGCGAGGCAACAGCCCGCGCGGCGACGACGCCGGCGAGTCCGTCGACGGCGCCGAGCGCGACGTCTGCCTGGGTCAGCGACGGAAAGACGGCGTAGGTCTGCACGGTGCCTGCCGTGCCTGCGTCGGCAACGCCTGCTGCTCGGAGTGCGGCGGTGAGGGGTTTGAGCCCAGCCGGGGCCCGGTCGGCGACGTCCCGTCCCCAGTCCTCATCCCGCGGAAGCGCCGCGGTGATGTCCGGTTGCACCAACCGCTGGAACCCGAACGCATTCTCGGCCCCGAGGAGCAGTCGTCCACCCGCGCGCAGCCGCCCGAGCAACCGCTCGACCCCGGCAACCCACCCGAACCCGGCGGTGTCCGGCCCCACCAGCCGATCAATCCCATCCAGCACAACAATCACGTCATAACCAGCACCCGGTGCTCCGGCGCCGCCCGTGGCGTGCTGGCTCGCTGCCCCTCCGTCCTTCTTCTCGACCTCGAAGCGGTCGAGGGAGCCGCAGAAGACCTCTCCCTTGGTCTCGGACAGGAGTTCAGCCAGTTCTTCGGCGTCCTGCGCGGAGCGCACGAGCAGGTCGACCGACGTCACCTGGGCGGCGACGGCGGTGATCAGGTCGGCGGCGTGGGCGCCGGCAATCAGGACGGAGTCCTCCGGCTGCAGGACGGCGGCCAGAAGTGCCACGGCTGCGGGTCCGCCGGCCGCGGGACGGGCGTCGCCCGGGTGCAGATCCGACCAGTTGAGCATCTCTCCGCCGATCAGGTTCGATCGGGTCACGTCCGTCACGTTAGCTAACCAACTCCACGAGAGTCTCGATCACCCGGTCGACGTCACTGTCGGTGAGGGCCGGGAAGAGGGGCAAGGACAGCTCCTCGGCGTAGAAGCGCTCCGCGTTCGGGCACAGGCCGCGCTGGTAGCCCTGGCGTGCGAACACCGGATGCCAGTAGACCGGAATGTAGTTCACCTGTACGCCGATGCCCGCCGCCCGCATCCGCTCGAACACCTCGCGCCGCCGCCCGCCGAGCACGCGGATCGGGTACAGATGCCACATCGGATCGACGCCGGCCCGCTGCACCGGCGTACGCAGGCCGTCCACACCGGCGAAGGCCTCGTTGTAGCGCGCAGTGATCTCAGTGCGGCGGCGCTTGAACTCGGCGAGCCGGGCAAGCTGTGACAGACCGAGCGCAGCGCCGAGATCGGTGAGCCGGTAGTTCACGCCGTACGCGTGGACCTCCTGGTGCCACGGGCCCTCGTCGGTGAGTTCGAAGCGGGAAGGGTCGCGGACGAGGCCGATGAAATGGAATTCATGGGCTCGCTGGGCGACAACTGGGTCCTTGCAGACCACGGCGCCGCCCTCGCCGGTGGTGAGGTTCTTGGTGGGGAAGAAGGACATGGTCGTGACATCTGCCAGGTCGCCGACCGGGCGCCCGTCGGCTGATCCGCCGACAGAGTGGGCGGCGTCGGCCAGCGTCTGCGCGCCCACCCGATCTGCCAGTGGTTGTAGCGCGGCATAGTCGGCGGACTGGCCGGCATAGTCGACCGCGCCGATGACCCTGGACTGTTCGGTGAGAGCAGCTTCCACAGCGGCGGGGTCGATCAGGCCCGTGTCGTAGTCGACGTCGGCGAAGACGATGCGAGCGCCGAGCATGGCGGCGCAGGAGGCGGTGGCTACGAAGGTCATGGGGGTGGTGATGACCTCGTCACCCGGTCCGACACCGAGCGCGGCGTACGCGATGTGCAGTGCCGCCGTGCCCGACGTACAACTGACTGCGCGATGTCCGCCGGCCAGCTCCGACACCGCCTGCTCGAAGGCAGTGACGGCCGGGCCGGTCGTGAGCCAGTCACCACGCAGTACCGCGGTGACCGCCTCGATGTCCTCCTCGGAGATCGACTGGCGTCCGTACGGAAGCATGGTCAGACGTCGCTCTCGAGGATCTTGCGGATCTCCTCGATCGAGTACCACTGGTCGTTGGTGTCGGAGGCGTAGTGGAAGTCGCCCGCCACCGCCCGGCCGTCGGCGGGCGGCTGGTAGCCCCAGGTGGCCAGGTCGGGCTGCAGCACGAAGCGGTTGCCGAGGGACAGCGCCCGGCGGCCTTCCTCCGGGCTGATCATCTCCTCGTGCAGCTTCTCGCCCGGGCGCAGGCCGACGTCGTGCATCAGGGCACCGGGTGCGATCGCCTCGGCCAGGTCGGTCACCTTCATCGACGGGATCCGCGGCACGTACAGCTCGCCGCCGGTCATCAGGTCGAACGAGTCGACCACGAACTCGACCGCCTCCGGCAGCGTGATCAGGAACCGGGTGCAGCGCAGGTCGGTGATCGGCAGCGACTGCCCGGCCGCGTGCAGCGCGCGGAACTTCGGGATGATCGAGCCCCGGCTGCCCATCACGTTGCCGTACCGGACCACGCTGAAGCGGGTGTCGTACGCCGCCGCGTAGTGGTTGCCGTTGATGAAGAGCTTGTCCGCGGTCAGCTTGGTCGCGCCGTACAGGTTGATCGGGCTGGACGCCTTGTCGGTGGACAGCGCCACGACCCGCTTCACGCCGCAGTCGATCGCCGCCTCGATGACGTTCTGCGAGCCGATCACGTTCGTCTGGACGAACTCCCACGGGTTGTACTCGCCGCTGTCCACCTGCTTCAGCGCGGCGGCGTGGACGACGTAGTCGACCCTGTGCATCGCCCGCAGCAACCGGGACCGGTCCCGCACGTCGCCGAGGAAGAACCGCAGCCGCGGGTCGTCGCCGAACAGCTGGCGGACCTCCCACTGCTTCAGCTCGTCGCGGCTGAAGACGATGATGCGGCGCGGGTTCAGCTGATCCAGCGCGTGCCGTACGAAGGTCCGGCCGAACGACCCGGTGCCGCCGGTGACCAGGATGTCGGAGCCGGTGAGGATTGACACTCGAGCGGGACCCTTCTGACGGACAGTTCCGAATCGCACACACGCGGTACGGACCTCGAAACAATAGCTGCCCCGTGAGCGAGTACTTCAATCCACCGTCTCAGCCCCAGACGATCAAACGTACGTTCGTGCCCCGTATACGGGACACTGTGCGCCGTGAAGCGCGTCGGGGTGCGATGTGATGTGGGGCCGGCCAGGGGCATCGGGCACGTGATGCGCTGCCTGGCGCTCGCCGAGGAGGTACGCCGGCGGGATGTCGAGCTGGTCTTCGTCTGCGACGCCCACACGGTGCCGTGGGCCGCCGACCAGATCGCGGCGCGCGGCATCGACGTACATCCGGCCGTCTGGACTGCCGCCGAGCACGTCGAGCTCTTCGAGCGGCTGGAGCTCGACGCGGTCGTTCTCGACTCCTACGACCTGGACGCATCGGTCTACTCGGCCGCTCGGGCGCTGCCCACGCTGGCGATCGTCGACGGCGACCTGCGTGGCGCCGAGGCGGACGTGCTCGTGGACCAGAATCTCGCCGCCGAGCTCGACCACCCGACCCTGCCGCCGGGCTCGGTGCGGCTGGCGGGCCTGCCGTACGTGATGATCCGCGACGAGGTCCTCGAGCACCGTCCCGACGAACCGCCGACGTCCCGGCCCACCGCAGTACCGAAGGTGTTCGCGTTCTTCGGCGGCACGGATGCCTTCGGGGCCGGTCCGTACGTCGCCCGCGCGCTCGCGGCGACCGGCCTCCCGTTCGAAGCCACCGTCGTCGCACCCGGTCCGGACCTCGCCGCACAGGTCGCTGCGGTCGAGCTGCAACCGCACCAGCACCTCCAGGTCATCGGTCCGACGACTCAGCTGGCCACAGAGGTCCGCGCGGCCGACCTGACCATCAGCGCGTCGGGCACGTCGACCTGGGAACTCCTCTGCCTCGGCGCCACGACCGGGCTCGTGTGTGTGGTCGACAACCAGGTCATGGGCTACGAGCGTGCCGTCGGCACCGGTGCGGCGGCTGGACTGGGTCTGTTGAGCGCACTGAAGGCGGACACATCCTCGGTGGTGCCGACGCTCAAGAGACTGCTCACCGACTCGGCCGAGCGTGGCCGCTTGGCCAGTGCCGGGTGGGAGCTGGTCGACGGCAGAGGGCGGGAGCGGGTCGCCGACGCCCTCCTGGGGCTCATCTGAGCTCGTAGATCGTCGCGTCGAGCGTGGCGTGGCGGAGGCGGACGTAGTTGCGGAGTGCGGGGGATACACCGCCGGCACGGTTGTCGGCGTACAGCCAGCGCACTCCGGTCTGGCGGAGTCGCTCGATCGCCGCTGGGGTCGGCGACTTGAAGACGATGTCGTTGGCGGCCAGCTCGCTGCTGTCCCAGTACGGGATGAGGCTCGGGTTGCCGCCGGTGGTGAGAGCGATCCGGTTGGCCTGGTTGGAGTACGACCAGCCCTCGATCAGGACGGGCCGCTCGGAGAGCGCAGCGAGCCAGAAGTGCCGGCTGTCGCACAGGCCGTTGCGCTCGATGATGCAGTGCGCGTTGGTCGCGACCAGATCGCCAGGTGTGCTGTTCCGCCGGAGCCACTCCGCCGCTCCGGCCTCCGCAGCGGTCGCACCGCCGCGGAACGGATGGGCGAAGACCAGATTCGACTCCTTGTCCGACACGAATGCCTGCAGAGGCACCAGCGCAGCGCCGATCATGCACACCGCCACCGCACTGCCCAGCAACGCGACGAAGAAGTTGCCCGGTCGCCTCGCCAGCTTCCAGACAACGGCGACGAGCACTGCGACCGCGAGCACGGCGCCAAGGGTCCACAGCCACGGGCCTTTGATGCCACGCAGGTCGGCGGACTCGGACCGGGCGACGGCCAGCGCCACCAGACCGAGCAGTCCGGCCGCACCGACGAGCACCACGGACCGCCGATCGCCGAGCTTCCCGACCAGGTTCGCCAGCCCGACCGCCGCGAGTACGGCGACGACGGGGAACGCCGTGCGCAGGAAGTACAGCTGACTGACGCCGGACTGTGTCGTCAGCAGTGTCCCCAGCAACCCCGCGACCACGAAGCCGGCCAGGAACACCGCGCCGGTGTCCCGCCACCTCCGGCCGAGGAAGAACAACCCGGACGCGGCCAGTCCCCAGCTCAGGAGAGTCGTTGCCCCGGACAACAATTGCGCGTGCGGGCCCGGCGTCAGCATCGAGTACGGCGCCAGCTGCACGAACGTCTCGAACGGCTTGATCTCCGTCCCCCACGTGCTCCCGCCGAAGATCGTGATCAACGCGGCCACGAACACCGCGAGCGACAGCAACCCACCGTAGAACGCCGGCCGTGTACTCCGCCGCGCCAGCCCCAACTGCAAGAACGCGAAGGCGAACCCGATCCCCACCAGCGGCAGGATCGTCGACTTCGCACCGGCCGCGACCAGTGCGAGCAGGACCAGTAACACCCACCGGCTGCGCTGCCGGCCGTCGGACCGCAGGAGGTCCACCGCCACCACGCACACGGCCAGTGCGATCAGTACGCCGAGATTCTGCGTCGGACTCAGGTACGCCGCTACCGCGGTCGATATGCCACCCAGTCCGGTCCCCGCCAGCGGCTGCACCGCCCCACCGAGGCCGGCGACGAACACAGCGAGCGGCCCGGCCCAGGTGGCCCCCGACTCCGCGGTGGGCGCGAGCCGACTGGTCAGCGCGAACACCATCCCGCAGCCCGCCAGGAACAGCGGCAGCCAGCTCAGCGAGTGGATCAGGTCGGTCAGGTCGATCCGCGTCCCCCACTGCGTCGCAGCAGTCGCCTGGTGGAAGAACGTGTGGTACTTCATCGGCTCCCCGCCGAGCCATAACGTTGCGATCGGTACGTCGTACTTCGCGCTCGCGGCCAGCGCCTGCTGGAAGGCCAGATCGGGGTACGCGCGCAGCGGATCGGTGTACGCCGGCAGGAACTGCCCCGGACCGCGCCGGTACACGATCAGCAGCACGGCCGCGGTCGACGCCGCGAGCAGCCACGCCTGCAGCGGTCGCAGCGGCTTCTCGACCCGCCGCCAGACCCGCGCCCGGGCGTCGCTGTCCACGAACGCGACCACCAGCACCACCGGCGCCCACACCCACGACCACGCCTGCAGACCGATCGAGGCGCTGGCCAGATAGACCAGCACCTGCCCGGCCGTCCCGACCGCGAACCCGGCGGACAGGTCCTCGACCAGGTTGCGCCCGTACCCGCCGATCAGCCGCCACAGCGCGAACCCGGGCAGCATCACCACGACGCCGGTGAACAGCACGAACCGGGCGAGCTCGAAGAGCGTGGCATGCAGCGCGAGCAGGACCAGCGCCAGCACCACGACCGCCAGCCCGGCGACCAGCCCGGACAGGGAAGGCCCCGCAGTACGCGGCCCCCGCCGCCTCGCTCTCGCCCGCATGCCGTAACACTAATGTGAAATTCGCCGCAGAGCGTGCCCGGCGATTCACGGGTGGTCACCTCCCGGTCCGCGGCGATGCCTTAAGCTCGACGGCCTATGAGTTGGTACGACGCGCTCGAGGCCGGTGAGTTGACCGTCCGGCCGTCCGTTGACGCGGCGAAGCGGTTCGGGGTCTCGATCGACCGGATGTCCGTCTCGGCCTCGGCCGGTACGCCGCTCGCCGAGGTGCTGGGCGCGGTCGAGGCGTCGACCGCTGATGTGATCGTGCTGCGCTACCCGGCCCGCGAGACCACCTGGTTCGCCGCCCTCGCGAGCGGCCCGCGGCAGGCGCTGCTCGCCGACACCGTCGTCTACTGGTCGTTGCCGACCGGCAAAGGCCGGCGGCCGGCGCCGCTGGCCGGATTCAGCGCGCAACTCGAGCCCGCTGCCGACGACGATCTGGTCGACGACCTGGTCGCGGACGTCTTCGGCGACTCCGGCAACCACTACTGCTCCGACCCCGTGTTCGACCGGACGCTCGCTCTGGCCGGCCGGCAGGAGTGGGCCCGGCGGCGGATCGCCGACGCCGGCGCCGTCGTACTGCGTGGTCCCGACCGGCGGGTGCTCGCGCTCGCGGCCGTCGACCAGCAGCGCTCGTGGACCGAGATCCAGCTGGCCGGCGTCGTACCGGCCGAGCAGGGCCGCGGGCGGTACGGTCACCTGCTCGCCGCCATCGAGGACGCTTGCACCTCCAGGCGGCTCGTCGTCTCGACGCAAGGCCACCAAACCGGCATCCAGCGCATCTGGGCCCGCTACGGGTTCGAACCCGTGCATAACCTCCTGACCGTTCACCTCGTTGCCGCTACGTAGTCCCCTGGGGGCCCGCGTACCGCTGTCGAGGGAGGAAACACCGGAGTGACGCCGCGGCTGAGCGTGGTGGTGCCCTTCTACGGCGTCGGCGAGTACCTCGGAGACTGCCTGGAATCGATCGTCCGGCAGGCCTGGACCGACTTCGAGGCGATCCTCGTCGACGACGGTTCGCCGGACGACAGCGCCGTCGTCGCCAAGGAGTTCTGCGACCGGGACCCGAGGTTCCGGCTGATCCAGCAGGACAACGCCGGTCCGGGCCCCGCCCGCGACCGGGGGATCAGCGAGGCGACCGGTGAGTACCTCGCGTTCGTCGACGGTGACGACCTGGTCTCGCGGTACGGCTTCGCCGCCCTCGTCCGCACTCTGGACCGAACCGGTTCAGACTTCGCCGGCGGCAACGCCCGGCGATTCAACAACAGCTTCGGCGTCCGGCCGTCCTGGTTGCACAAGCAGCCGTTCGCCCGGGTCCGGCACGCCACGCACGTCACGGAGTTCCCCGACCTGGTCCTGGACCGGATGCTCTGGAACAAGGTCTACCGCCGTTCGTTCTGGACCGAGTACGGCTACACGTTCCCCCCGATCCGGTACGAGGACTACCCGGTCGCGCTCAAGGCGCACCTGGACGCGGTCACCGTGGACACCATCACGCAGGCCGTCTATTACTGGCGCGAGCGGGAGTCCGGGGAGTCGATCACCCAGCAGAAGTTCCAGCTCGGCAACATCCGCGACCGGGTCACCTCGGCCGGCATGGTGATCGACCTGGTCGAGGACGCCGTACCGGTGGTCCGCCGGCGCACGCACGCCCACCTGGCGCAGATCGACGTACTGACGCTGATGTCCGCGTTCGGCACCGTCCCGGTGGAGGAGGAGCAGCACCTGGTCGACCTGTCCCGCGAGCTGCTCGACCGGCTCGACGGCGACGTACTGGCCGCCACGCATCGGTACGACCGGATCCAGCACGCCGCCCTCCGCGCCGGTGACGTCGAGTTGCTCCGCCGGCTCGCGGTCTTCCGCAACTCCGGCGGACTCCGCGGCGGCGCCCGGGCGGTTTCGCGCGGCATGCGGTCGCGGCACCTCGACTACAACTACCCGGGGCAGGGCGAGACCGTCGTACCGCGGGCGCTGTACGGGCTGCGCGAGCAGGATCTGACGCTCGCGACGAGCGTGCGCGAGGTCGTCTGGGTCGACGGCAAGCTCTCGGTCAAGGGCACCGCGGAGATCCGCCACCTGGCGACGGACCGCTCGTCGGACCTGCAGATCGCGTTGGTTGTCGACGACGACACGTCACACCCCCTCGAAGTACGCCGGTACGGCGCGTTGGACCTGCACGGCGACACGTCGCTCGTCGGCTTCGAAGTACTGCTGGATCGGGAGCTGCTCGGGCGGTGCACCGGTGCGCCCGCGCATTTCGAGGTGCGGATGCGGTCGGGGCGGCGGGACCGGACCGGGATGCTCGGAGGTCAAGGGCCGGGAAGTCCCGGTTGGGCGCCGGGGGCGTGGATCGACGAGACGAACTGGATCCAGCCGGGTCCGGGCAAGTACGGCTGGTTCTCCTTACGTCGGCTCACGGATCCCTGCCGGTTGACGGCGGTCGAGCGGACGGCCGAGGAGCTGGTCCTGCACGGGCGGGCGTCGTTCGACGAGCCGGAGCTGCACCTCAGCCGGCCGGTCGTCGGTGGTGAGGAAGAGATTCCGCTGGAGGTCGACGGGCGTGACTTCATCGCCCGGCTGCCGATCCGGGACATCGTCGCGGCGGCGAACTACGACGATCCCTTCGGTCAACGGACGACCCGCGTGTTCCGGGTTCACGGCCCCGACCGGCAGCAGCGGGTGCTGCTGTGGACCGCGGGTGACTCGGCGGTTTCGAGTGCCGTCGATGGTCGGGTCGTCACGCTGACCCGGTCGACCGGTGGGTACGTGAATCTGCACGAGTCGCCGATCCGGACGACCGCCACCCGGGCTGTTGCTGAGGGCAATCAGTTGGTGGTGTGCGGTTCGGAGGGCGGCGACGTCACCTTCAGCTGGCGGCGGTACCTGGCCGAATCCGACGACCACCTGGACGTCCTGTGCCGCCGCACCGAATCGGCCGACGGCTGGTCGGCCGCGGTCGAGGTGGACTCGCTGATCCCGGTGACCGCGGTGAAGGTCTCGGCCGACCCGCTGGCCGCGTTGGCCGACTGGATCCTGTTCGCAACCTCCCCCGACGGTGCGGCGCACGCCGTACAGTGCGAGCCCTTCCTGTGCAGCCGGTTGCCGTTGGCAATCACCCACGGCACGCACGGCACGCACGCGCTCGCCGTCCGACCCCATGCCGGCACTCTGCACGTCGAGGTGCGCTGATGCATCACCACAACCACTACTACGGTCAGACGCACATCCTGTCGCGGTATGCCGGGTTCGATTTCGACCACCCGCCGCGGCTCCGGGGATACCTGCAGCACGGCTGGAACATCGGCTGCGGCTGGAACCCGGTGCACGAGTTCTACGACGGCGCGTGGCGGTTCACGTGGAGCGATGCGCCGCGTCGCCGCGGGCACGCGCTCGGCCGGCGGAACTACCACAGCATCGGTGCGCCGTTCCTGTACCTGATGGAGCTCGAGCCGGAGAAAGAGAAGCCGGTCGAGCGCGAGGGCACGCTCTGGTTCCTGTTCCACGGGTGGGAGGGCGGCAAGATCCAGGGCGACCACCGGCGGCTGATCGACGAGATCCGCGAGACCGAGCCCGGCCCGGTGACGTTCAGCCTGTACTACACGGAGTACGACCGGCCGGAGGTGCGCGGGTTCTACGAGGACGCCGGGTTCCGGGTGGTGTCGTTCGGGCGGCGCGGGTTCTCCTACGAGGGGACCGACCGGCGCTTCCTGTTCAAGCAGCTCGCCGAGCTGCGCAAGCACAAGCGGGTCGCGGCCAACCGGCTGTCGACCGCGATCTTCTACGGCATCGCGGCCGGCTGCGAACCGGCGGTGTACGGCGACCCGATGGAGATGGAAGGCGAGAACCCGTTGTTCGGCGGTCAGAGCCGGATCGAACGGCTGTGGCCCGAGCTGCTCGGCAAGTCGATCGACCTTGACGCCGCCCGGGCCACCACCGACCTCGAGCTCGGGAAGCCCTGGATGATGCCACCCGCGGAACTG
Source organism: Kribbella sp. NPDC051586 (assembly GCF_044453965.1). NCBI lineage: Bacteria > Bacillati > Actinomycetota > Actinomycetes > Propionibacteriales > Kribbellaceae > Kribbella > Kribbella sp. NPDC051586. Next base: position 1,887,401 of record NZ_JBITDF010000001.1, read on the forward strand.
CGGAGCCTGTTCGATTGGAGAGAGCGTGTCTGAGGTTCAGGTGGTCCTCGGGGAGATGCAGCCGTGGACCGATCACACGACGCCGCGACCGGCGCTGGCGGCGCTGCTGACCGACGTCGTCCCGGCCAACCGGCGGACGCTGATCCTCGGGCCGCACGCGCCGCAGCAGATCGAGTCGGTGCTGGCGCACTCCGCCGACGTGACGATCCTGGTCCGCTCGGTTTCAGATGCCCAGCAGCTGGGCGAGGAGTTCGGCCCGTGTCTGCGGGTGATCGCCGGCGCGCTGGACGGGCTGCAGGGCGAGCCGTACGACGTCATCATCGCGACCGATGGTCTTGACCGGGTGCTCGGGTACGACAGCGCCGACCTGTCGTGGACCGAGCGGCTCGCCGCGCTGTCCCGGCTCGCAGCGCCGGACGCGGTCGTCGTACTGGCTGTCGAGAACGAGTTCTCCCTGCTGAACCTCCTCGACAGCCGCCCGGCGCACGAGCGCCACGGCGACAACGAATGGCGTCCCCTCCATGACGACCCGACGCGCCCGGTCTCGGTCGCCCAGCTGAAGAGCGCCCTTCCGTGGCAGTCCGAGGTGTACGCCGACTTCGCGTCCCGCACCTTCATCCGCGCGGACGTGGCCGCGGGCGCCGGCCCCGGCGAGTTGCCCACCCGGTTGGCCGTCGGCGCGCTCGAGTCCGTCGACGTACCGCTCCTCTCCCCGCCGAACGAGGGCATCGACACGGCCGCGCGGGCAGGCTTGCTGGCGTCGGTGCCCACCGGCTGGCTGGCGATCTCCGGGGCGCGGCCGTCGCATGATGTGTATGCCCAGACGGCTCAAGCCGTCCTGACTGCCGACCAGAACCTCACGGGCTGGGACACCACGAGCACGGTCGGCCCATCCACCCCCGCCACCGACTGCGCGCTCTCCTTCGACCCGTCCGTCGTCCCCGCCGCCGTTCCCTCGGGCGTCTCCGTCGAGTCCGTGCTCTTCCGGCTCGCTGCAGCTGAGGACGTTCCCGCCTTCCGCAAACTGGCGGCCGACCTGGGTGACTGGGTCACCGCTTCTCGCGTGATCGTGCGCTGGGACGACGTGATTTTCGACGGCGAATCCTTTGCCTTCGGGGTCTCGCCGTGGGTGGCCGAGGAATGCGTGGACAAGGAAGATCTGCTGGCGGCCGCTTGGGTCCGGTTCCAGGACCGCCTGCTCGGGCAACACCGTCGCCACCCGTGGCCGCCGTGGATGGTCGGTGACGACCTGGTGTCCGCCTGGCTGGGCATGTCCGGTGTCGAGCCGCCCGAGCAGATTCAAGCCACGAGCCCGGACACCGCGCCGGCCACTGCCCAACAAGTTGCTCGCGGCAATGAACTCGCAGCTGCGCTGGACGTTGTACTCGAGACCCGCACCGACACCGTCGACGTACGCACGGCCCTCGCGGCGGCTGAAGAGGCCAAGCAGGAGCTGTTCGAGCTCAAGGGTCACGTCTACGGCCTCGAGCGCACGCTCGGCTTCCGCAACAAGGCGATGAAGACGCGCGAGAACCGCATCCGCGAGCTCCGCGGCCAGTTGCAGCGGGTGACCACCGCCCACGAGCGCATCCGCGGCTCCCGCACGTACGCCGTCTCGCGGGTGATTTTCCACGCCGCCCAGGTCCGCAAGCCCAAGACAGTCGCCCGCAAGCTCGCCCGCCGGATCCGGAAGCGATGACCGCGCCGCGCCTGAGTGTGGTGGTGCCGTTCTACAACGTCGGCGCGTACATCGGGGACTGCCTGGACTCGATCGCGCGGCAGACCTGGACCGACTTCGAGGCGATCCTGGTCGACGACGGTTCGCCCGACGACAGTGCCGTGATCGCGAAGGAGATGTGCGCCCGCGACGCGCGGTTCCGGATCGTCCAGCAGGACAACGCCGGGCTCGGTCCGGCGCGCAACACCGGCGTCGAGCACGCCACCGGGGAGTACATCACCTTCGTCGACAGTGACGACCTGGTGACGCGGCACGGGTTCGGGCTGTTGCTCAAGGCGCTCGACCGGAGCGGTTCGGACTTCGCCGGCGGCAACGCGCGACGGTTCAACAACAGCTACGGAGTACGGCCGTCGTGGTTGCACGGGCAGGTGTTCACCGAGGACCGGCTGGCCACGCACATCTCCGAGACGCCGCAACTCGTGCTCGACCGGATGGTGTGGAACAAGGTCTACCGCCGGTCGTTCTGGGACGAGTACGCGTACCGCTTCCCGGCGATCCGGTACGAGGACTATCCCGTCACCTTGAAGGCGCACCTCGACGCCGTCACCGTCGACACCGTCGCGGCGCCGGTGTACTTCTGGCGCGAGCGCGAGTCGGGCGACTCGATCACGCAGCAGAAATTCCAGCTCGCCAACATCCGCGACCGCGTCGCCTCGGCCGGCCTCGTCCTGGACGAGATCGAGGACGCGATTCCGGAGATCCGGCATCGTGTACATGCGCACTTCCGTCAGATCGACCTGCACTCGATCCTGTCGGCCTTCGGCACGGTCCCGTCGGAGGAAGAGCAGCACCTGGTCGAGCTCACGAACGAACTCCTGGGCCGGTTGGACAACGCCGTACTCGAGAGCGCGCCTCGGGTCGCACAACTGCAGTTCGCCGCTGTCCGCACCGGTGACGTCGAGCTGTTGCGCTTGGCCGCCCTCGACCCGGACGCGGCCGAGGAACACCTGCAGCGTGACAAGACCGACTTCACGCTGGCGACGAGCATCCGCGAGGTGACCTGGCTCGACGACGAGCTGTCGGTCCGCGGCACCGCCGAGATCCGTCACCTGCAGTCCAACCAGTCGACTCTCCGGATCGGTCTCGTCATCGCCGGCCGGCACCATCGCCTTCCGGTACGGCGGTTCCCGGCGACCGACCTCCGCGGCGAGGAGGGCCTTGTCGGGTTCGAGGTCCGCGTCAGCCGGGAGCTGCTCGCGAAGTGCCCGGCTGGTCCGTCCCACTTCGACGTGCGGATGCGCGTCGGCGGGATCCGCCGCCAGGACCTGCTGCGCGGGCAGAAGGCGGGCAGCCCGGGCTGGCCGCCGGGGATGTGGATCGACGGGACAAGCTGGATCCAGCCGGGTCCGGGCAAGGACGGGGCTTTCGCCGTACGGCGGTTGTCCGATCCGTGCCGGCTGACCTCGGTCGAGCAGACGCCCGACGCGCTGGTGCTGCACGGCCGGTCCGCGTTCGACGAGCCGTCGTTGTTCGTCAGCCGGCCGTTGTCGGGCGGCGAGGAAGAGCTGCCGCTCGAGGTCCACGGCCGCGACTTCACCGCGCGAGTGCCGATCCGTCCGATGCTCGAGGAGATCAACCCGGACGATCCGTTCAGCCAGCGGACGACCCGCGCGTTCCGGATGCGTGGACCCGAAGGCCGCGAGCAGGTGTTGCTGTGGACGGCCGGCGATCGCCTGGTCTCGCACGCCGAAGGCGGTCGCGTGGTGATGCTGACCCGGTCGACCGGCGGATATGTGAACCTGCACGAGTCCCCGATCCGGATGACCGCGACCGCGGCAGTTGCTGCTGGCAACGTGTTGGTGGTGCGCGGCCCCGATTGGGGTGAGGTCGACTTCGGCTGGCGCCGGTACCTGCCTGATTCCGACGACCACGTTGACGTTGCGTGCCGTCGTACGGTCTCCGACGACGGCTGGGCGGCCGTTGTGGAGATGGCATCGTTGGAGCCCGCGACCTGGATCCTCTTCGCGACCGCACCCGACGGCACATCGCACGCGGTGCAGTGCGAGCCGTTCCTGTCCAGCCGGTTGCCGTTGACGATCACGCGCGGGCGGCACGCCTTCGCCGTACGACCACTCGCCGGCACCCTGCATCTCGAAGTGAGCTAGCGCCTCCCTGTCTCAGTTGGTGAGACGAGGCGCGCACCCCCCCGCCAACAGCTTCTTTGGGCACCCATCAACCATCTCCCCGCTGGTTTCGTGGTCGAACCGTGCACAAAGACGAAGAGGCGCAGGTCTCGCATTCGCCACGCCCGCCGGTTCGGTGAGGCGCACGAGGTGGTGCTTGCTCGGGGCCGCCATCTGCAGCTCGACAGGACGTGTACCCACACAGCTGGCCAGCGCCCGCTCACGCGCGCCTGAAACCAGACCCGATCACCGCACACCTCCTGTCGAGATGCAGATCCCTCCGCCAGATCTGGTGCCCGGGGCGGCACTAGCGCCGCGCCACCAGCAACTGGTGGGTGACAGGCCACTCGAGCGCGTCGCCGTCGGGAGTGGTGATGGACGAGACCGGGGCGATGCGGTTGTCGATGACCCAGTCGTTGCGCCAGGCATTCGATGCCGGGTCGACGGTGAAGCCGGCGCGCTCGGCGACGGCGGACCAGCCGGCGAAGTTCAGGCCGCAGAACTGTTCGTGGGTCTCGCTCAGCCAGTTGTCGACGTAGTCCTTGCGGGTGAGGAAGTCCATCGCGTCGGCCAGGCGGAGCGTGAGTTTGTCGCCGGTGGCATCGAAGTCGAACGGGACTTCGGCGTTGCGCCGGAAGTCGTGCGCGAACTGGAAGAACCGTGCCCGCGTGGACAGGTTGGTGATGTACGCCGCAGGGTCGTCGAGCGTCTCCAGCTCGGCGACATCGGCCGGGTTGATGCCGTCGCTGTCGTCCAGCCGCAGTACGACGGGGCGGTCGGGCTCGTCGGGGCCACAGACATCGGAGTTGATCCAGACGCCGTGTGGCGCCGTGTGCGCGAAGAGCGCGTCCGCGAACCGCTGGACCGTGTCGGGGCGTGAGCCGTCGGCGTACGACCAGATCTCGTGCGTGAGTGCGAGCGTCAGCGTGGTGTCGATCGACCGCGGCGGGAAGACGGCCGAGCCGAGCATGTTGCGTTGGTAGAAGTAGACGTTCGGGTTGGTGAAGAGGCCTTGCTCCTTCTTGTGCACGCATTCGGAGTACAGATGCCGCGCGACCTCGACGCCGATCAGGTCCGACTCGTGGAAGCGCGGGTCTGCATCGATCAGTTGCAGCGTCGCGCCGGTCGCGCAGCCGATGTCGAGAATCCGGCCGGGGCGGACAAAGCCCTTGATTTGCTGCCATTTGCGGTCCGCGGCCGTCTCGAAGGCGTCGGCGTACGTCTTGTAGTCGCGGGTCGTGGTGAGTCCACCGTCGTCGCCGACCACCGGGTCGTTGACGCACCGCGCGACGTGCGCGTCCAGGGCGTAGCGCTCGAACACATCCACGGTCGCCGGATGCGCGAGCTCCTTCCACTGCTCGTTGCCCGCAGCAATCATCAGCAGGACGTCCCAGGGCTGCGCGACACCGTCCGTCTCGACCCCGATCACGGTGAAGCCCAACCGCTCGTACAACTTGCTCACGGCCGGCGTCGAACAAGCCACCACCGTGTTCTCCCGCGTCAGCCGGACCAGATCATCGGTCCCCGCCTCGATCGCCTTCACCGTCACCTCGGCGAAGTCGTCCGTCGGCGGCGTATCCACCACCCCCACGACCAACGACCGGATCCCGCTCTCGACACTGAACCGCTCGATCGCCGCTTCCCGCCGGTCGAACGCCACCGGATTCCGCTTGGTCGTCTGATGATTGGCCGACGTCACCGCCCAGACGATCGTCCGATCGGTGAATTGCGCCAGGAACCCGGCCTGGAAACGGGTCAGCACATGATGCCGCCCCGGAAACAACAAGTACTCCGCCACGCCGCCAACCTTCCCTGCGCACCATGCGTCAGACAGAACATGATCCCAGGGGGAGGGGCCGCGCCAAGTCGGTGGTTGGCAGCGGGCATCTGGGTTAGAGGAGATCCCAGGTGAGCGGGGTGCCGGCCGTGACGTCTGTGCGGAAGGGGCGGCCGTCGACCTGTTGGAAGAGGTCGGGGGCGAGGCCGCCGGCGGGGCGGATGGAGCGGACGTTTTCGGGCGTGATGGGGTCGCCTGCCCGGACGTCCTGGGTGACGTAGAGGGAGCGGCGGAAGCGAAGGACGTTCTCCTCGGCTTGCTTCGGGCCGATGACCGGTTTGCCGAGTGACAGCTGAGCGACGCGGGTGCTCTCGACGAGCAGCTCCAGCTCCCAGGGCTCCAACGAGAACGCGGAGTCCACACCCCCGTCGACGCGCTTCAGCGTCACGTGCTTCTCGATCACCGTGGCGCCCAGCGCGACCGCAGCCACCGCGGCGCCGATGCCCATCGTGTGGTCCGACAGACCGACCTGCACGCCGAGCGCGTCCCGCAGTACGGGGATCCCGCGCAGGTTGGACTGCTCCGGCGGAGCGGGGTAGCTTGCCGTACACGACAGCACGATGATCTGCTCGTTGCCGGTCGACCGCGCGGCCCGGACAGCAGCGTCGATGTCTGTCAGCGTCGCGGAACCGGTGGAGATGATGATCGGCTTCCCGGTCTCCGCCATCCCGCGCACCAGCGGCAGATCACCGATCTCGTTCGACGCGACCTTGTACGCCGGTACGTTGAGCTTCTCGAGGAAGTCGATGGCCGTCTGGTCGAACGCCGACGAGAACGCGACCAGCCCGAGCGACGTCGCCAGCTCGAAGATCGGCTCGTGCCACGCCCAGGGCGTGTGCGCCTCCTCGTACAGGTCGTACAACCGCGCTTCGCTCCACAGCTCGTGCTCCGCCGGCAGCCGGAACGCAGGGAGATCGAGGTCGAGCGTCATCGTGTCCGCGGTGTACGTCTGCAGCTTCAGCGCTTGCGCGCCGGACTCCGCGACGGCCCGGACGATGTCGAGCGCCCGATCCAGGTCTCCGTTGTGGTTCCCGGACATCTCCGCGATCACGAACGGCTGGTGATCCGGCCCGACCGGCACGCCGCCGATCTCGATGGTGGTGCTCATTACTTCCCCTTGCGTCGATCCTGCTTGCGCAGGCTGATCGGTATGACGGTGAGCTCGCGTCCATCGGCGTACCGGACCTCCGGCGTACCTTCGGCGAACCGGAAGCGCCGGTTCATCTGCCGGACCACCGCGTTGTGCTCGAGCACCTCGCCGGTGAGGACGTCGAGGCCGAGCTCGTCGAACGCGTACGCCGTGGCCTCGCGCATCACCTCGATCCACGCGGGCAGCGTCTCGCCGCGCTCGGCCAGCCCGTCGGCGTCCAGGAAGAACCCCCACGCGCCGGACGCGCCTTCGAGGTCGAAGAAGTTCACCACGCCGGCGGTCGCGCCGTCCCGCTCGTAGATCAGGACGCGGCGGCTGGGGTCCTTCGACGTCTTCGCCCACCACGCGGCGTGTTCGTCCGCCGAGATCTCGTGCGAGGTGATGCTGACCTCGCGATTGGCCTGCTGGTTGCGCAACCGCCGGATCGTGTCGACATCGGTGTCGGTCGCAGTCCGCAGCATGCACCTAACCTAGCGCCATGGTGTCGAGCGCTGTTCTTCAAGCGCCTTGATGTGTAAACATCTTTCGACTTCACCTTGAACGACGGTCGGAGAGTGACATGAGAGTCTGGCGAGCCATGGGTGTTCTGGGCGTGACAGCAGGGCTGTTGCTGAGTGGGCTGACCGGTACGGCGTCGGCCGCGCAGACGCCCGCCGAGCAGCAGAAGTGCGCGCCGAGCGCGACCACACCGCTGCGGCAGTTCCGGGCGAGCTGGGTCTCGACGGTGGTGAACATCGACTGGCCGTCGAAGACCGGTCTGAGCGCCGCGCAACAGCAGGCCGAGCTCATCGGCTGGCTCGACGACGCGGTCCGGCAGCACCACAACGCCGTCATCCTGCAGGTCCGTCCGACCGCGGACGCGTTCTGGCCGTCAAAGGTCGAGCCCTGGTCGCAGTACCTGACCGGTCACCAGGGCGGCGACCCCGGCTACGACCCGCTGGCGTTCGCGGTCGCCGAGGCGCACAAGCGGAACCTCGAGCTGCACGCGTGGTTCAACCCGTACCGGCTGTCGATGGGCACCGACATCAACGCGCTGGTCCCGACGCATCCGGCCCGCCTCCACCCGGACTGGGTCGTCTCGTACGGCGGCAAGCTGTACTACAACCCCGGCATCCCGGCCGCCCGCAAGCTGGTCGAGGACGCGATCATGGACGCCGTCTCGCGGTACGACATCGACGGCGTGCACTTCGACGACTACTTCTACCCGTACCCGGTGGCCGGCCAGACGTTCGACGACGCCGCGACCTTCGCGCAGTACGCCGACGGCTACACGGATCTGCAGGCCTGGCGCCGGCACAACATCGATCTGCTGATCCACGAGCTGACCCAGAAGATGCACGCGATCAAGCCGTGGATCAAGTTCGGCATCTCGCCGTTCGCGGTCTGGCGGAACAAGGCGACCGACCCGGAGGGCACCGACACGACGGCCGGCGTGCAGACGTACGACGACCTGGCGGCGGACACGCGCAAGTGGGTGCGTGAGGAGTGGATCGACTACATCGTCCCGCAGGTGTACTGGGCCGGCGGGTTCGCACCGGCCGACTACAACAAGATCGTGCCGTGGTGGGCCGACCAGGTCCGCGGTACGCACGTCCACCTGTACATCGGTGAGGCGACGTACAAGGTCGGTACGTCGACCCAGTCGCCGGACTGGTCCGACCCGGCCGAGCTGAGTGATCACCTGGCGTTCGACAGCGCGATCCCCGAGGTGAAGGGCAACATCTACTTCTCCGCGAAGGACGTCCGCGCAGACCGTCTCGGTGCGACCACGCTGCTCAACAACACCTGGTACACCAGGCCGGCGCTGATCCCCGCGATGCCCGCCCTCGACTCCCGCCCGCCCCTGCCCGCCCACGCGGTCCACGCGACCCGCACGGCATCCGGCGTACAACTCAAGTGGGCCCGCACGTCGAAGGACACCACCTCATACGCCATCTACCGCCGCGACCTCCTGGGCGGTGACCACTGCCCCGACAACGACGCCCGCAACCTCGTCTCCACCATCCGCTCCACCGGCGCCACCCAGTCCTACACCGACCCCACCGCAACCCCCGGCAAGCCCTACCTCTACACAGTCACAGCGCTGGACCGCCTCGCCAACCAGAGCATCGCCATCCCCACGGTGGCCCTCCGCTGAGCTCCGTCGCAGGGGTCATCCACTCGCCTTGGGGGTTCTGCCCTCGTACACCAACAGAGAACCCCCAAGGCCGATGGATGACCCCTGTCAGGTTGCTTACGGCGTGCGGACCGGGGGAGTGGCGGAGGTGGGCAGGCTGCCGGTGGGGAAGGGCTGCGTCGGCTGGGTCTGTCCCGGCGACTGGGTGCCGGTGGGGAAGCTTGGTGAGCTCAGTGTGCTCGTCGGGAAGCCTGGTGAGCTTGGTGTGCTCGTGGGGAAGCCCGGGGAGCTGGGGGTGCCGGCGGGAGTGCCTGTGGGGGTCGGGGTTCTGGTGGGGAGCGGGCTCTGCCGGGGTGGCGGGTAGATCTGGTACACGCGGACCGTGCCCAGCTGGAATCTGAGTTCGGTGAGTTTGTCCAGGTTTTTCGGGGGTGCGCTGACTCGGCCGTCGAGCAGCAGCCACTGGACGTCGTACTTCGTGCGCAGCGTCTCGATCAGCTGGCGGGTGGGGTTGCTGAAGACCTCGTCGTTCAGCTGCAGCTGTTCCTGATCCGGGTACGGCCCCTGGACCCCGTCGGGGTAGCTGTCGTCGACGCGCGCCTGGTAGGACCACCCCTCGACGAGTACGCGGCGCTCGGCGTACCCGGCGATCCAGTACGACCCGGTCAGGCAGTGGGACGCCCGCGCCTGGTGGCAGTGCACGTTGGTGGCGATCCGGTCGTCCGCACCGGAGTTCCGGCGGATGAAGCGGGCCGCCTCGATCCCGCCCGGTGCGATCGACGCGTAGTCCGTCAGCGGCGGGCTGGCGAACTTGCGGATCGACGCCACCGTCGGCGACACCGTAGTACCCACCAGCACCGCCACCGCGATGACAGCCCAGGTACGCCGGGAGCCGCGCAACACCAGCCCGAACACACCGATGCCGATCGCAGCGATCACCAGCGCAACGACAAGCCCCTGCCCGAAGCAGCTCCCCGACGTACACGACTTGTCCGAGCGATAACGACCCCAGTAGATGGCAGCCACGCCGATCGCGAGCGCCACCGCGGCAATCCAGTACTGCCGCCGCTCCAGCGACCCAAGCCCCCAGGTCGCGAGCAACACCCCGAACATGAACCCGGTCCGAATGAAGAACAGCTGGGTGTCACCGCGATCGGCCAGCAGCGACGCACCCAGCACCGCAGCGACGAACCCAGCCAGCAGAAAGACCAGCATCGGGTCCCGCGCCATCCGCCGCTTGATCAGCAATGCGCCGACCACCGGCATGACCCACCCGACCACGACCACAGCGGCGATCACCGGGACAGCGGACCCACCGCCCATCCGGTCCGCCAGGCTGTCGAACGTCGCCCCCGGATCGAATCGCACACTCGACGCGGCGCCCCGCAGTACGAAGAAGAACGTCAACGCGTACGCCGCCGCGACGCCAACGCCCAGCACCAGCGCTCGCAGATTGAGCCGCCCCGCGCGGACCGTCAGATAGATCCACGCAACCGCGAGTCCAGTCGCATAGACCGGCAACGCGGTCGCCTTCGTCAATGCCAGCGCGGCAATAAGCACACCGGCCGCGACGAAGAGCCGAAACAACTCACCCCGCGTCTTGGCCGTACGACGTCGCAGAAGCACCGCCGTGACCGCGATCAACGGCAGCAGCAGCACTGTGGAGAACGCCTGCGGCGGATTGGTCAGCTGACCGAGCGAGAACGGCCCGTCCGCGAACACCCGATCCGACACTGCCCACGGCCAAGCAACCAGATCGCCTCCGGCCACAACGAGCCCCGCAGCGATCGGCGCGGCAACAGCGCGACCGGTCAGCACCATCCCGACCGCGGCCGCGCCCAGCACCGTCAGCAGGATCCAGGCGAACGGCGCCATCCGATGCGTGAGTACGTCGAGCGGCACACTCGTGATCCAGTGCGCCGACGCGATGTGGTCGTACGCCGCCCAGTGGCTCGTCAGCCACCCGCCATCGGCGTACGGCACGTGCGGCGGGAAGTGATGCGTCAGCTCGCCCGCGAGCGCGAGGTTGTGCGGAGCGTCCGAGTTGGGTCGCAGCGCCTCCGACCCGTTGAGTGGGATGAGCCGCGAGCCGGCGCGTACGAACCACGCCGCCGCGACACCGACGGCGACCATCGCGCCGGCCATCGACCACCACGGAGTCGGTCGCTCCACAAGCTTCCGCCGCGGCAACGCCCTCCATACCCCGAGGGCCAGCGCCGGCATCAGCAAGGCCGCGAACGGCATGTTGAACAGCATCCCGATCGGGTAGACCAGTGCTTCGACGGCCAGCCCGAACGCAGTACCCAGGACGACGTCCGCCGAGAACCACCCGACTCCGCCGGTCAGTCGCCGCCAGAACATCGTGCCTGGTACGACGATCACGACCAGCAGATAACCGAGGTACGCCGCCGGCATCCAGGGCGGATGCTCCTGCAGCGCCACGAACCAGGCCAGCGGCAGGACGGGCAGGCTCGCCACGGCCGCGATCCGCTTGCCGCCTCCCGCGGCACGGCGCCTGCCCGCTCTGATCATCGCGCAAGTGTATGAGTCCGACGAGTCGCGTTCGTGGCCGGTGAGCCGTTTACCGCCACGAAGTTCGCATTTACACTCGGTAACCTCCCAGAACCCTCAGTCGCCGGGAGGTCCCGATGGTCAAACGGTTGACAGCCCGGGTGCTCGATGGTGACCCGCTAGGCTGCGGGACTATGAGTTCGGTGGCGCGGGGTCGGGTCAGGGAGATGATGGGTGAGGTGATGACGGCCCAGGGCCGATCGTTGCCGGCCGACGACACAGCGGATCTCCGCGAGATCGGGTTCCGATCGCTGGACTTCTCCGAGTTGGCCCTCCGGGTGGAGGACGAACTCGGTGACGAGCTGAACTTCGATGCCCCTGGGCTGCGCCGGATCGCTACGGTCGGCGACGTACTGGACTTCATCGAGCAGCTCCAGTCCGCGTGACGGCGCCGTGACCAGCCGCCGCAGGACCACCGCTCTGATCGGTGACGACAACACCGTCGTCGTCGCGGGCAAGCGCCTGACCTGGCGGACGCTGCACAAACTGCCGCAGCTGCCGTCGCCCGCGGCTGTCCTGGTCGACAGCGGCGCCGACGCCCTCGCGGCGCTTCGTCATCACGCGGTCCACGGCACCGAGCTGCTGGTCGCCACCGAGTCCCGTGTGGACCAGCGGATGCGCGAGGAGCTGGGCGAATCCGGGTTCGCCGTCGTCCTGCCCGATGGGGCAGTGACCCCGGCGAAACTGAAGCGGGTCGAGGAGTCCGGCCGCGCGTGGCTGCTCACCTCGGGCTCCACCGGCCGCCCGAAGCGCATCGGCCACACCCTCGAGTCGCTGACCACGGTCACCGGCGACCAACCGCCGCGCACCTGGCTGCTGCCGTACTCGCCGGGGACGTACGCGTGGTGGCAGGTCGTCACGCTCTCGCTGACCCACGCCGACCAGGGCCTGGTCGTCATCGAGCCGAGCGAGTTGGAGGACTGGCCGGCGATCGCCACCGAGCACGGCGTCACCGCCGCATCGGGTACGCCGACCTTCTGGCGGCAGGCCATCTACCGCGACGCCGACGCGCTCGGCCGGGTGCCGCTGGAGCAGCTCACGCTAGGCGGCGAGCCGGTCGACCAGGCGATCCTCGACCAGTTGCGAGAGATCTTCCCGAAGGCCCGGATCTCCTGGATCTACGCGTCTTCCGAGGTCGGCGCGTCGATCGTGGTGCACGACGGCAGGGCGGGCTTCCCCAGGTCCTGGCTGGACCGCGAGCCCGATCCTGAGCGTCCGATGCTGACCGTCGAGGGCGACGAGCTGGTGATCCGCTCGCCGCACCACGGCGCGGGTCTCGTCGGCGCGGTCCACACCGGCGACCGGGTCGAGTACGACGACGACCGCGTGCTGATCACCGGCCGCCTGGACAGCGACGAGATCAACGTCGGCGGATCCAAGGTCTCGGCCGGTGTCGTCCGCAACGTGCTGATGGGCCATCCGGGCGTCTCGTGGGCGCGGGTGTTCGCGCGCAAGGCGCCGCTGGTCGGCCGGATGGTGGCCGCCGAGGTCGTCCCGAACCGCGCGCTCGGCCCGATCACGGACGCCGACCTGGTGCAGTGGTGTTCGAACCGGCTGCCCGACTACGGCGTACCCCGGAGGATCAAGTTCCTCGACGAGATCCCGCAGAAGGAAACCCTGAAGAGTGATGTCTGAAGTAAGTGTCCCCCCGGCCTCGGTCGTGCTGGTGTCGGGCGGCTCCCGCGGCCTCGGCCTGGCGATCGTCACCGACCTGCTCGGAGCCGGGCTCAAGGTGGCCGCGTTCGCGCGGACCGTCACGCCCGAGCTGGCGGCGCTCGGCGAGAAGTACCCGGACCACCTGCACCACGGCTCGGTCGACGTCAACGACGCCGAAGCCGCTCAGGCCTTCGTCAAGGAGGTCGAGGCGGTTCTCGGGCCGATCGATGCCTTGGTCAACAATGCGGCGATCGGCCAGGACTCGTTGCACGTCCACACCTCGGCCGAGCACCTGGCCGAGATCATCCGGACCAATCTGACCTCGCCGTTGATCCTGACCCGCTTCGTCCTGCGCCGGATGCTCGCCAAGGGGCTGAAGGGCCGGATCGTCAACATCACCTCGATCTGCGCGCAACGCGGCTATCCCGGCCTGGTCGCCTACTCGGCCACCAAGGGCGGAATGGACGCGGCCACCCGCTCACTGGCTCGTGAGCTCGGTGGCCGCATCCTCGCCAACTCCGTCGCGCCGGGGTTCTTCGCATCGGAGATGTCAGCCGTCCTCGGCCAGACCCAACTCGACCAGATCGTCCGCCGTACGCCGACCGGTCAGCTGACCGAGCCGGAGGACGTGCTCCCGGTCGTCCGCATGCTCCTGCTGGAGAACACCAACATCAACGGTCAGGTGCTGGTCGTGGACGGTGCCGCCTCCATCTGAGGCAGGCTCTCGACCGGTTCCGGCTCGGTGCGGAACCAGTTCCACGGACGCACGCTGATCACGATCATCGTCAGGCTCAGTACCGCGTACACCAGTGAACCGACGAAGGCCGCGTGGACGCCGTCGACCAGGACCTCGCGCGGAACGACCGAGGTCGAGTTGCGGCTCGCCGTACCGAAGATGGTGACCAGGATGCCGAGGCCGAGTGCGCCGCCGACCTGCTGGACCACGTTCAGCATGCCGGACGCGGCGCCCGAGTCCTGCGGTGCGACACCGGAGATCGCGCGGCCTACCAGCGGGATGAAGATCATCCCGGCGCCCCCGCCGAACAGCAGCAGCGGACCGACCACGTCGTGCAGGTAGGTGCTGCTCGCGTCCAACCGAGTCAGCCACACCGTGCCCAGTGCGACCAGCGTCGATCCGGTCAGCATCAGCTTCGCGCCGTCGATCCGGGCGACCAGCCGTGGTACGACGCGCGACGCCGTGAACAGCAGACCGGTCATCGGCAGGAAGGCCAGGCCGGCAGCCAGCGGGCTCAGCATGAGCACGCCCTGCAGGTACTGGGTCAGGAAGAAGAACATCCCGAACATGGTCCCGACGACGAGCAGCATGGTCAGGTACGACGTCGACCGGGCCGCGGACTTGAACAGCCGCAGCGGCACGATCGGGTGGCTGACCCGCCGCTCGATCAGCACGAACGAGACCAGCAGCACCACACCGGCCGCGAAGGCCGCGAGTACTTCGGCCGACGTCCAGCCCGCCTCGGCGACCCGGATGAAGCCGTAGACGAGTGAGGTGATGCCGAGTGTCGACGTGAGCGCACCGGCCACGTCGAACCGGCCGGTTTCCGGCGCGGTCTCGGTCAGCACCCGTCGCGCGGCGAACACCAGCGCGATACCGATCGGGACGTTCACGAACAGGCCCCAGCGCCAGGACGCCCACTCCGTCAGCATGCCGCCGAGAACCAGGCCGACACTGCCGCCACCGGACGACACCAGGCTGTAGTAGCCGAGCGCCTTCATCCGCTCCGGGCCTTCGCGGTACGTGAGCATGAGCAGCGTCAACGCGGCCGGAGCGGCGATGGCGCCACCGATGCCCTGCAGTACGCGGGCGGCGAGCAGGAGGTCGGCGTTCGGCGCGAGGCCGCCGAGCAGCGAGGCGAGGGTGAAGACACTGATACCGGTGATGAAGACCCGGCGGCGGCCGAGCAGGTCACCGGCGCGGGCGCCGAGCAGCAGCAGACCGCCGAACGCGAGCGCGTAGGCGTTCTGCACCCACGACAGGCTGGACGGGCTGAAGTGCAGGGCTCGCTGGATGTGCGGCATCGCGATGTTCACCACGGTGCCGTCGAGGATCACCATCAACTGCGTGACCAGGATGACTGCGAGGACTACCCCCGGCCGCCGAGCGGGCGTGCCGGGACTGGCGCCGGCCGGCGCCGCGGCTGTTGCCGACATATTGCTCCTTACCCCGGAGGGGCTACAGTTGTGAGAGGAAAGCGGAGCGCTCCTCCGGATACGATACGGAGGCAGCCTCCGCTTTTGCAAGCGATATTGTGGCTGAACTTTGAGGCGTGGATTCGTCACGGACCGTGAGGAGGGTGGATGGCACCGCAACCGCTGCCGTGTACGCGGCCGACCCGTGCGGACGCGGCCCGGAACTACGACCGCCTGGTGACGGCCGCCCGGGAGACCTTCGCCGAGCACGGCACCGACACCTCACTGGAGGAGATCGCCCGCCGCGCCGGCGTCGGCATCGGCACGCTGTACCGCCGGTTCCCGAGCCGGACAGCGCTGCTCGAGGCGGTCTACGTCGAGGAGATCCAGTCCGTCTGTGACCGCGCGTACGACTTCGACCGGGAGCTGGAGCCGTTCGACGCGCTGTCGGCGTGGTTGCGCAGCTTCCTCGGGTACGGCCTGTCCAAGGGCACTCTGGCCAGCGAGCTCACGGTTGCCCTAGGCAAAGATTCGCCGTTCTTCCAGGTCTGCAAGGTGAACGTGCAGGAGGCCGGGAAGCTCCTGCTGGACAAGGCGAAGGCGGCCGGCGAGGTGCGGGCGGAGCTCGAGCTGGCGGACGTGATGCGGCTGGTCGGCGGCATCAACATGGGCCGCGACATCGAGCCCGAGCAGGCCAACCGCCTGCTCGACATCGTGCTCTGTGGACTCAGGCCCGCTGCTGCCTCAGCTGCGCCAGCGAAGGATTAGCGGCGTCCCGCTCGGTGTAGTTGAGCTCCGGGACCGGCCACTCGATCGCCAGCTCCGGGTCGAACAGATCCACCGCTACCCGCTCCGGCGACCAGTGCTCGTTCACCAGGAAGTTGTACGTCGTGTGCGGCGTCAACGTGCAGAACGAGTTCCCGACGTCACGCGGCACGTAGAGCGCGTCCGACGGACCCAGCTCGAACGTCTCCACCCGGCCGAAGGCCTCGGTCTCCCGCAGGTCGACGATCGCCGCGAACACCCGCCCCGACGACGGCGACAGGTACTTGTCCCACGGCTCGGCATGGATGCCGCGGACGATCCCGGCGTCGGCGAAGTACGCGACGTTGTGCTGGACGACGTCCATCCCGAGCTCGGCCAGCTTCTCGCGGTGGAAGTTCTCCTTGAACCAGCCGTCGGCGTTGGGCTTCACCTCCAGCCCGATCCGCAGTACGCCGGGGATTCCGGTCTCCTCGATCCTCACCGGCGGACCTGCCGGCGGGCGTCGAGCTGGGCCTGGTCGGCGGCCGTCAGCCCCGCGTGCCAGCCGGCGCCGTTGGTGATGCGTGTCCGCCGGGTCGTCGTGTTCGGGAAGAGTTGCGCGAACAGGGCGTCCACCTGCTCCTCCCGCTTGGCCAGCACCGGCAGCAGCCGACCCGCATCGGCTTGCGGTACGGCGGCCTGGGTCGCGGCTGTCGTCTGCTCCAACCGCTCGCCGATGCGTTGCGCATAGGCCATCAGGAACGACTGCCGGAACGAGCGCGTCCTGGACTCGCCGCGATGGCCGATGTGCTTGCCGGCGGCAAGCATCGCCCGGTTCGCCTGCACCAGCAGGGAGGTGCTGAGGAGCTCGGTGTGCTGCAGATCGACCTCGGCGCCGACCACGGTGACCACAGCGAGGTCGTCGATCACGACCGTCCGGCACCGGTTCGCCGCGGCGACCGCCCCGACCAGCTGCGCCTTGGCCGAAACGTACGGCGTCTCGACCCACAGACGCCGGGCCGCGGAATCGTCCGGGATCTCGACCTCGGCCTCCAGCAGCGCACTGTCGAGCGAGAACTTCGCCATCAACTCCTGCGCCTTGCCGGACAGCGCCTCGGCCTCGTCCGGGAACTCGGTCGCCTCCGCCTTGGCCAGCAGGCCGCGGATCCGCGCCAGCATCTTCCCGTTCGCCGGGACGACGGGCTGGTCGCGGCGGACCGGCGTGCCTGGCAGGGGAAAAATCCGGGCCAGGACCGGCAGCGTCTGGAGGAAGCCGGCCAGCGACAGGGCGTGGTGCAAGGTGAGGTAGCGGCCGACGCGCGCACCGGCTGCCCACGCGGTCAGGCTCAGCGCCGTGAAGGGCTGCGGCACACCAAGGTCGGTCAGCTGGTCGAGCCAGCGGGGGTCGATGGTGGTGGCTCGGTAGCCCACGTGCTCCGCAGCGATCGCGGCCAGCAGCAACGGCTCGACGCCAGGGTCCAGAATGCGGCGGCCGTGCTGCACGACGTCGGCGGGCGCCCAGCCGCGCTCCCAGGTGGTCCGGACCAGGCCGGTGAGGAACGCCTGCACGCAACGGTCCACCTGCGCCTGGTCGTGCTCGTCGTACGCGCCCAGGCGGGCCAGGTGTTCGTCAGCGCGATCGTCGCGCACCGCCACGACAGCAGCCGTGATCGGTAACAATCGCAGGATTTCCTCGTCACTCACGCCATCGAGTCTGACACTCACCGAAGTTCCCGCCCAAACGGGAATCAGCGCGCCTGTGGACAACCCCCGACCATCAACCCAGCGGCAGTTGGTAGCTGATGAACTTCTTGTGAGTGACGAAGCCGAGGCCCTCGTACAGGCCGAGGGCTCCGGTCGGGTTGTCGGCGTCCACGCCGAGCGAGACCCGCTGGTACCCGGCCTGTGCGGCCTTGGCGAGCACCTTCGCCAGCGCCGCACGGGCCAGTCCGCGGCCGCGGTAGGCCCGACGGGTGCCGACCTGGCCGACGTACAGCTCGCGGATCCCGGTCGCCTCGGTGTCGGCCTCCCACTCGTAGCCGTTGACGTACGCCGCGACGGTGTCGCCGTCGAGGATGCAGTACGACTGCCGGCCGCGGAACGTCCGTGATCCGACGTTCCGGGCTCTCCACGCCTCGGTGGTGGGCGGTGTCCAGCCCCAGTGGTCGGAGAACGCCTCGAAGTGCGCCTGCCGCAGCGCTTCCTCGTAGGACGTGTCGTACGACCTGAGCTGCAGTCCGTCGGGCACCGGCGCCGCCGGGATCGGCTGGTCGAGCGGTCGGCGCATTTCGAAGAAGTAGCGCTCCTCCTCGAACCCGAGGTTGCGCAGCATCCGGTCCGCGCCCGTATTGGTGCTGCTCGCGCCGACGCCGACCTGACCGGGGGAGTCCGGGTGCGTGGCGGTGTGCAGCTCGCCGGCGCGACGGATCAGCCAGCGCATCAGCGTCGTGCCGAGGCCCTGTCGCCGCCACTCCGGGTGGATGGTGCCCTCGGAGTTGACCCGGTCCACGTCCACCACAGCGGTCTTGACGTGCGCGATGCCGTAGCCGACCATCCGGTCGCCGGACCACAGGCCGATGCTGTCCCTGGCCAGATCGAGGTGCGGTCGCTCCAGCTCCTCGGCCAGGTCCTCGGCGCCGAAGTTCTCGCCGTCCTGGTCGGCCTGCTCCTTGGCGGCCATCAGCTCCGCCCACGCCTCGACGTCGCCCTTGTCGATCGGGCGCGCCTGGATCCCCTCCGGCCAATTCATGGCACGAAGGTACGACGGACATGGGGTGACGGCACGTCAATTAAGCGGTGAGTTGTTCCGCCAGCCAGCGCACTGCCATCGGATAGCGGTACTCGATGCCGCCATGGGTGCCCTCGAACAGCTCGAAGTGGATCTTCGCGTCCGGCAGACCGGCCTGCCGCGCGGCCCGGTGGAACGCGGTCGCGCCTAGGTCGAGGTAGTACTCGTCCTGCCGGCCCGCGTCGATCCACACCGCGCGCAGCGAGCGGAGCGCATCGGCGTACTGCGGCTCCTTGACCATCTCGACCGGGTCGCGGGACAGCCAGCGTGCCCAGACCTCCGGGACGATCGACCCCAGGTCGTCGAACGGCAGCAGGACGGTACCGTCCGGTTCAGCGGAGTACGCCGACGCGTAGCCGTACATCTCCAGCAGGTGCAGGTCCTCGTTCGTCGTACGGCCGGTCCGGGTTGCGAGCACCTCGAAGTACTTCTCGTAGCTGCCGTCGTACTTGTCCCGCAGCGTCCGGGCGCGCTCCGGGAACTCCGGGCGGTAGCAGACGTCGAAGAGCGCGTCACCGGCGTGGGTAGCGAGCGCCCCGAACACGTCCGGCCGCAGCAACGGCATCACCATCGCCGTGTACCCACCACTCGACTTGCCCGTCATGGCGCGGTGATCGCGGTCGGGAATGGTCCGGTACGTCGCGTCGACCCACGGCACGATCTCGTCGCACAGGTACGACTGGTACTGCCCGGTGCCCGGCGAGTCGAGGCACTGGCTGCCGCCGTACTTCGTCCACGAGTCGACGAACACCACTACTGCCCGCGGCACGCTCTCGTCCGTGAACATCGCGTCCAGCAACTCCGGGTACGGCTGGCGGAACGGCGTCCGGTTGAACCACATCCCGACGTGCCCGGTGTACCCCATCGTCACGTAGATGGACGGGTAGCGGTCGTCGGAGTCGTCGTATCCCGGTGGCAGGTAGACCAGCACCGGACGCTCATGTGGATCGCCGAGCGGGTTGCGCCGCAGCAGTTCGCTCGTGAACGTCAGTTGGTCCAAGCGTCCGGTGAGTTCGGCCGACCACGGCAGCATCCGTACCTCCAGTGGGTCACATCGCGTCAGGGGCCTCGATACCGAGCAGGCCGAGTCCATCCTGCAACACCTTGCGGGTTGCGGTGCAGAGGGCGATCCGGCTTGCTCTGGTCGCGCCTTCGCTGCCGAGAACCGGGCACTGCTCGTAGAAGGTCGAGAGAGCGGACGCGACGTCGTACAGATAGGTGCAGAGCCTGTGTGGCTGGAGCGTCTCGGCGACCTGGGCGACGGTGGCGGCGAAACCGGTCAGAAGCAGGGCCAGCCGTTGCTCGGCCGGGTCCTTGAGCTCGGTGATCTCTGCTGACGCGTCGGCCTTCGACAGGAGCCGGGTGAGCCGGGCGTGCGCGTACTGGAGGTACGGACCGGTGTTGCCGGTCATCGCGACCATCCGGTCCAGGTCGAACACGTAGTCGTTGCCCCGGTCGCTCGACAGATCGGCGTACTTGACGGCGCCGATTCCGACCGCACGTGCGGTCGCGGCCCGGTCGACGCCCTCCCGGCCTTCCAGCAGGGAGTCGGCCCGGGCGACTGCGCTGTTGAGCAGCTCGACCAGCTTCACCGTGCCGCCTGCCCTTGTTTTGAAGGGCTTTCCGTTCGGCCCGAGTACGGTGCCGAACGACACGTGCTCTGCGGGTGTTGTCGTCGGCAACCAACCGGCGGTTCGCGCCAAGGTGAAGATCATGTCGAAGTGCAGCGCCTGCCGGTGGTCGACGACGTACACGATCCGATTGGCGTGCAGGGCGTTCACCCGATGCCGGACCGCGGCGAGATCCGTTGCGCTGTAGCCGAATCCACCGTCGGACTTCCGAACGATGACCGGTAGCGGACTGCCGTCGCGGCCCAGGAAGCCCGGCAGGAAGGCGCACATGGCGCCGTCCGACTCGGTCAGCAGGCCGTCGTGGTCCAGCTCGTCGACGATCTGCGGCAGGTCGTCGTTGTAGGCGCTCTCACCGACAACGTCGTTCCTGGTGAGTGCGGAGCCGAGCAGGGCGTACACCTTCTCGAAGTCGTCCATCGAGACGTCGACCATGTGCTGCCAGCTCGCCAGCGTCTCCGGATCGCCGGACTGCAGCTCGACGACCCGCAGTCTGGACTTGTCGGCGAAGGCGCCGTCGGCATCGAAGTGCTTCCGGCTCCGCTCGTACAGCTGCTGCAATCCCTCCAGATCAAGGGATTCCGCGGACCGGCCCTCCTCGAGCAGCTGCTCGATCATCATCCCGTACTGCGTACCCCAGTCGCCGACGTGGTTCTGCCGGATCACGTCGTACCCGACGTACGCCAGTACGTTGCACAGCGCGTCGCCGATCACCGTGGACCGCAGATGACCGACATGCATCTGCTTGGCGACGTTCGGCTGCGAGTAGTCGACGACGACCCGCTGACCGTTGCGGGCAAAGGTCTCTGGCTCGTTGACCGCCTTGGCCAAGGTCTGTGGCAACAGCGTCAGGTTGATGAACCCCGGTCCGGCCACGGACGGCTGCTCGCAGAGGTCGCTTACGTGTAGGTCCTCGAGGAGACGTGCGGCGACCTCCCGCGGCGGCTGCTTGAGCGCATTGCCGATCCGCAGGGCCAGATTGCTCTGGTAGTGGCCGAACTCGGGCTTGGTCGCCGCCCTCAGCTCCGGGTCGTACGACGTACCGAAGGCGGCCTCGGCGGCAGCGGACAGTCTGGTGGCAAGGACAGGCAGAACAGCGGACATGAGAGGTCCTTCGAGGGAGACGCGACTGGAACAGGCTGGGGTGTTCAGACAGTGCGTCGTCGTCGCAGGCTGAAGCTCACGCGCAGGGCGTGGGAAGGCTTCAGGCTGATCGACATGTCAGCCATTATGCACGAAGTACGCCGACGGCGCCGGTGACCGGTCGGCCAACGGCACGCTCGCCGGTACGTCGGTCTGGCCGAGGAACACCCGCCGGACGACGCGCTCCGCCGCCTGTCCGTCGTCGAACTCGCAGAACTTCTCCCGGTACAGATGCCGGTGCTTGGCCGCCTCGGGCGAGGCGAAACTGCCGTTCCGCAACGCGGCGAACAACTCGTCGGCCGACCGTGCCACCACCCCGGGCGGGAACTCGGCGACGTCGAAGTACGTCCCGCGGCGGCCGGTGTAGAAAGCCTCGTCCTCGACGTGCAGCATGATCGGCCGGTCGAGGTTCGCGTAGTCGAAGGTGATCGACGAGTAGTCCGAGACCAGTACGTCGGCCGCCAGCATCAGGTCCTCGACCCGCGGGTGCCGGGACACGTCGAGGACCCTGCCGTCGTGCGATTCCGGTGCCGTGGACAACGAATAGTGCGTCCGCACGAGCACTCGGCCGTGCTCGCCGGCCGCGTCGGCCAGCCGGCCCGGCTCGAGCTGCAGGCCGGTCCCGCCGAGGTCCTTCAAACCGGTCGGCAGGCGGACCGAGTCGACTCCGTCACGGAAGGTCGGCGCGTACAGGATGACCAGGTGCGAGTCGTCGAAGCCCAGCCCGGCCCGGATCGCCCGGACGTCGTCGAGGGTCGCGGTGAGCAGCCGGTCGTTGCGCGGGTAGCCGTACTCGAGCTCCTCGAAGTACGCCGGGTAGGTGCGCTCCCAGATCTCCGAGGAGTAGCGGTTCGAGGAGAGGTTGAAGTCCCAGCGGTCGACCTGCCGCATCAGCTCCTCGAGGTCGAGGCCCTTGGCGGCCTGCGGGAAGTTGCGCAGGTCGGTGCCCATCGTCTTCAACGGTGTGCCGTGCTGGGTCTGCAGGTGGATCTGGCCCTCGCGCTTGTCCAGCTCCTTCGGCCAGTTCATGTTGCTGACGAAGTACGTCGCCTTGCTGAGCAGCTTCTCGTACGCCGGGGAGTCCGCGACGACGTACTCGATGCCCTCCGGGACGGCGCCCAGGTGATCGTTGTCGACGACCCAGACCCCGCGCAGGTGCGGCGCCAGTTCGGCGGCCTTCTCGTAGATCGCCCGGGGGTTGCACGCGTACTGCTTGAACCAGTACGCCGTGTACGCGGCCAGGTTCGGGTCGAGCTTGCCGCGGCGGAGCAGCTTGCCGACCGTCTTGCGCGGGCTGTGGACGTGCAGCATCCGGGCGCTGAGCTTGAGGGTCGAGTAGGTCGCGTAGTCGTCGTGGATCAGCAGCCAGCGCTTGAAGCCGCGCGCGGTCCGGTCCGTGGTGTAGCCCTCGGGCTTCCAGCGCTTGGCGAACGCATGGGCCGCGTGGAAGAAGTCGGCCCGGTCGTCGGTGTCGATCCGCTCGGGCTTCGCGAGGACGGCGACGATGTGGTCCAGCGACCGGTCGAACGCGAACCGGCGCCAGCCGGCCAGCTCCGGGTCGGACTGGATGAAGGCGTGGACGCGGTCGTACTGGTCGAAGATGTCCCACTGCCGGCGGCCGCTGGTGGCGTGGATGTTGCCGCCGGTCCGGTGCTGCCGGTAGTGCACGACGATCCGGTCCAGGGTGGCGATCCGCTCGGCGGTCAGCATCGTCGAGTACGTCCAGGGCGCGTCCTCGTAGAAGCCGGAGGTGAACGCGAACCCGTGCCGGGTGAGGAACTCCCGCCGGTACGCCTTGTTCCAGACCACCTCGAGGAAGGTCAGGAAGATCGGCCGCTCGGCCGCGGTGAACACCCCGGCGCCCTCCCGCGCGAACGCGTCGCCCCGCTGGCTGCCGAGCACCCGGCCGTCCCAGAAGATCCGCTCGTAGTCGAACATCACGATGTCCGGTTGCCGGGCGTTGTCGATCCGGGCCGCGATCGCCTCCAGCGAGCCGGGCATCCAGACGTCGTCGGCGTCCAGGAACAGCACGTACTCGCCGCGGCACTCCTTCAGCCCGGCGTTCCGGGTCAGGCCGAGTCCGACGTTCTCGTCCAGGTGCAGCGCCCGGACCCGTGGGTCGGCGGCGGCGTACTCGTCCAGGATCCGGCCGGAGCCGTCCGGGTCCGCGTCGTCCACCCCGATCACCTCGAAGTCGGTGAACGACTGGCTCAGCACAGAGTCCAAGCAGGGCCGCAACCATGCCCGCGAGGCATGGCAGGGGACCACAATGCTGAACTTGGGGACGGTGCCGAGCGCCATACGACGTCATCCTAGGCTGCAGCCATGAGTGTTGATGTGTTCGAGCCGTTGGCCGGGCTGGAGGGGGTCGGGTCGGCGGCGCGGGCGGCCCGGGACGCGGTCGACGTACTGCTCCGGGACCGGGGGCTGCGCCGGGTCGGTTCGGACCTGACCGCCGAGGCCCTGCTGCGCGGCGCCCACGCCTCCGCCGCCCTGGCCGGCAGTACGTCGACACCGGACGACGTACGCAGTGGCGCGGCCGACGGACTGGCCTCCGGCGCGGTCCGGATGACCGGCGAGCTGATGGCGCTGGCGCCGCAGCTGGACAAGGCACCCGTGCAGGTCTGGACCAGACTGCACCAGCTGGCTGCCTTGGACCTGGGGCCGGAGGCGGAGCTCGGCCACCTGCGGACCGCCGGTGAGCCGGTGCCGGACGACATTGCCGGACTGCCACCGGCGCCCGGTGCGGACGAGATGTGGGAGCGGTTGAGCGCTCTGGCGCAGAACCTGACTCGCCCGACCCAGGCGCCCGGTCTGGTGGTGGCCGCGATCGTGCATGCCGAGCTCGCCGTCCTGCGGCCGTTCCCGAGCGCCAACGGTCTCGTGGCCCGGGCCGCCGAACGGTGCCTATTGGTTGCCCGAGGCATCGATCCGGTGGCGGTCACGGTACCGGAAGGTGGTCACTATGTGTTGCGGGCGTCGTATGCGAGCGGGCTGACCGACTACGCAGCGCGAGGACTGACCGGTGTTCGTGATTGGTTGCTGCGGTCCTGCGAGGTCGTGACAAAAGGTGCCGAGCTGTCCCCGCTGGTTTCCTGAGCGCACATGCGGACGGCGTTCTCAGATTGAGAACGCCGTCGCTGGCACAACATCCTGGTTACCATGCGTGCACCGGTTTGCCGCCACAGGACTGGCCTGGGTCGCGCTGCCCGTTTGGGATGGGCTGGTCGCCGCGTGGGTGCCTGGTTGCCGTGCAATCTCTACCGGACCCGAAAGTCCTTTGTGGTTCCTTTGTACTCCTGAAACCCCTTCCTGGGAAGGGGAAGCGGTGTCTTCATGGAGTTGAGAACAATGAAGCTATCTTCAGCTTTCGGGCCGTCCGGAGCGCCGCCGGGAGGCCAGCAACAGCGCGCCGGCGGCAACGGCCGCGACCACGCCGGCGGCTACGGCGGGGCGTCGTCCGCGAGGGAATCCCGGCCGCTCGGCCGGCTCCGCGAACTCGAGAACCGGCCAGCCGCGCTGGACCGCGACCCGCCGCAACGCCTTGTCCGGGTTGACCGCGAAGGGGTGCCCGACGGCGGCCAGCAGCGGCTCGTCGGTGATCGAATCCGAGTAACCGTAGGAGGTTGCGAGGTCGTAACCCTCGGCTGCGGCCAGGGCCTCGATCGCGGTCACCTTGTGCGGACCGTACGCGTACTCGGCGATCTCGCCGGTGTACTTGCCATCGGCAACTATCATCCGGGTGGCGATCACCTTGTCGGCGCCGAGCATCGCGCCGATCGGCTCGACCACCTCGGCGCCGGACGACGACACGATCACCACGTCCCGGCCGGCCGCGTGGTGCTGCTCGATCAGCTCGACGGCCTCGGAGTGGATCATCGGCCGGACGATGTGGTCGAGGGTGTCGGCGACGATCGCCTTGACCGTCGCGACGTCCCAGCCGGTGCACATCGCGGAGATGTACTCGCGCATCCGCTCCATCTGGTCGTGGTCGGCGCCGCCGAGCAGATAGACGAACTGGGCGTACGCGCTACGCAGTACCGTCCGGCGGTTGATCAGCCCGCCGGCGTAGAACGGACGCGAGAACGCGAGGGTGCTGGAGCGCGCCAGAATGGTCTTGTCCAGATCGAAGAAAGCCGCCGAACGAGCCGTCCCGGGGTGCGCCATGGGACCGAGCATAGGCAGCCGGAAGAAACGCCGAGGGACCCGGGCTTTTGCGTGGGCCGGTATCCCGTTAGACTGGTGGGCAGTGTGACAGTGGCACTGGCTGGAAGCGCCTGATCGGGCGCGATCGGCGCTCGGGCAGCAGACAATCAGTTGAAATCGAACTGAGATGTGTGAAGCCTGGTCTTGGGGGGTACATACCCCCTGACAGTGGCAGACTGTCGCCTCCTGAACGGCCCCCGGCTCCTCCCCCCGAGCCCGTGGCCGAAGACGGCCCCCGGTCACCCCCCCGCCGGGGGCCGTCGCCTTTCTACCTCCAGGTGACGGCGCCTTCTCTTCGCCAAGTACCTGTAAAGATTCTCGTTTTTCTGCGCATGGGAGCGTTCTCATTTTATGTAGGGTCTTGACAATGTAATTGCCTGGTCACAGTTTGTAGAACATGAAACCGCCTGCACACCGCCCCCAGGCAGCGGTCGTCATCAGCCTGCTCGCCGTACTCATGGCCTTCCTGGCCCCCGGCGCCGCCTCCGCGGCCACCAATCTCGTCACGAACGCCGGCTTCGAGTCCGGCACGCTCTCCGGCTGGTCCTGCCCGGCCGGCGGCGTCACGACGTCCTCCCCGCACTCCGGCTCGTACGCCCTCCAGGCCACTCCGAGCGGGAGCGACATCGCCCAGTGCTCCCAGTCGATAGCGGTCCAGCCCAATACGGCGTACACGCTGTCGGCGTGGGTCAAAGGATCGAATGTCTACCTGGGCGTGGAGGGTGGTCCCAGTACGTGGACAACTAGTTCCAGTTGGAGCCAGTTGACCGTGCCGTTCACCACGGGCGCTTCGGCGACGTCGGTGACGATCTACGTCCACAGTTGGTACGCCCTCCCGGCGTACCAGGCCGACGACGTCGTACTGGACGGCCCCGGTGGGACTCAGGACACCACTCCTCCGTCGACGCCGGGTGGTCTGACGGTGGGCAGCCCAACCTCGAGCTCACTGAAGCTCAACTGGTCTGCTGCCTCCGACGCGAGCGGCATCGACCACTACGACGTCGTCCGCGGGACCGGAGCGGCGCAGAGCGTCGGGAACGTCACCAGTTGGACCGCGACCGGCCTGGCTGCTCAGACGACGTATTCGTTCAAGGTGCGAGCCTGCGATCCCAGTGGCAACTGCTCGCCGTACGGCGCTGCGGTGTCGGGCACCACGTCGGACGGCGGCACCAACCCGCCGGTCGGCAACCTGCCCGCACATGTGCTCACCGGGTACTGGCAGAACTTCAACAACGGCGCGACCGTGCAGAAGATCTCCGACGTGCCTGCGGCGTACGACCTGATCGCGGTGGCCTTCGCGGATGCCGATGCGTCACGGCCGGGCGGCATCACGTTCAACCTGGACAGCGCCGGGCTCGGTGGTTACACGGTCGACCAGTTCAAGGCTGACATCGCGGCGAAGCACGCGGCCGGCAAGAAGGTCATCCTGTCCGTCGGCGGTCAGAACGGCACCATCTCGGTGGCGGACCCGACAGCCGCGGCCAACTTCGCGTCCAGTGCGTTGTCGGTGCTGCGTACCTATGGTTTCGATGGGATCGACATCGACCTGGAGAACGGCGTCAACGCGCAGTACATGGGGCAGGCGCTGCGTAGCCTGCAGAGCCAGTTCGGTAGCGGGCTGGTGATCACGATGGCGCCGCAGACGATCGACATGCAGAGCACGTCGTTCGAGTACTTCAAACTCGCGCTGGCGATCAAGGACATCCTGACCATCGTCAACGTGCAGTACTACAACTCCGGCTCGATGAACGGCTGCGACGGACAGGTCTACTCGCAGGGCTCGGTCGACTTCATCACCGCCCAGGCCTGCATCATGCTGCAGGGCGGGCTGCGTCCCGACCAGGTCGGCCTCGGCCTGCCGGCGTCGTCGCGGGCGGCCGGCAGCGGGTACGTGTCGCCGACGGTGGTCAACAACGCTCTGGACTGCCTGGCCAAGGGCACCGGCTGCGGCAGCTACAAGCCGAGCTCCCCGTGGCCGTCACTGCGCGGGGCGATGGCCTGGTCGACCAACTGGGACGCGGCGAACGGCAACCAGTTCGCGAACCAGGTCGGCGGCCACGTGCACTCGCTGCCCTGATCATGCACAGTTATCGACCGGCTCCGGTGCTGGAGGCGCTCGGTGTCTGCTCGGAGGACGAGCAGCTCTACCGGGCGCTTCTGGCCCGCCCGGAGTCCACCGCCACTGACTTGACCGCGTTCGTCGACTGGCCCGCCAACCGGGTCGGCCGCCATCTCCGGTCTCTGCTGTCGCTCGGCCTGGCGTCGCGTACGCCAGGCCGTCCGGCCCGCTACCTGCCCGCAGTACCGGAGGCTGCGGTCGAGCTGCTCGCACTCCGGCGGCAGGCCGCGATCGTCGAGGCCCGGCTGGGTGCTTCGGTGCTGACTGCCGAGTTCCGGCAACCGGACGCGTTCACGGTCATTCGAGGAGCCGAGGCGATCGCGCAGCGGTTCTACCAGGCGCAGCAGTGCGCGCAGGACGAAGTACTCGTGCTGGATCGGATGCCGTACGCCGTGGAGCCTCGCCGGGCGCACGGGGTGACGTACCGGACGATCTACGACATGGCGTCACTGTCGGAGCCTGGCGATCTGATCGCCGCGCGATCGGCGGGCTGTTGCCGGATGCTGCGCGACGTCCCGCTCAAATTGATCGTGGTCGATCGTCGGACTGCTCTACTGCCGACGGCCTCCGACGTGATCGTGGAGCTAGGCCCGTCCAGTCTCTTGGACGCCCTGCTCCGGCTCTTCGACCTGTTGTGGCAGCAGGCGAGTCCGCTGACGCCGGCGGTCTCCGAAGGGCCGCTGACCTCCGAGGACCAGCAGCTCCTGTCGCTGGCCGCAGCCGGTCTGACAGACCAAGCCATAGCCCGCCGCCTGGGAGTCGCTCAACGAACCGTAGAACGCCGAATGCAACGCATCCTGAAGGCCCTGGACGCCACCACCCGCTTCCAGGCCGGTCTCCGCGCCGGCCAACGCGGACTGCTCGCCTAGTCGGTGACGTCAGCCACTGTTGCGTTCAGAGCCTTGGCAAGTGCCTGTGCGTCCACTGTGATGCCGACGCCATGGTCCCCACCGCCGATGGAGATCGTGCCGGTGATCCGCTCGTCCGCGATCACCGGCCAGGCGTGCGTGCTGCCGAGCGGTGTGATCGTGCCGCGCACGTACCCCGTGACGTCGAACGCGGTGTCCTTGTCCGGCATCGAGATCCGGTTCACTCCGAGCAGCGTCCGCAGCTTCGGCCACGCGATCTCCCGGTCGCCGGGCACCAGCACGAACCGGTAGTCGTCGTCAGACAACCGCACCACGATCGTCTTGATCAAGCGCGCCGGCTCGATACCCCGCGCCGCCGCGGCCTCCTCCAACGAGTTCACCCGGCCGTGCCTGGTCACCTCGTAGGTGAGACCCAACTGATCAGCCGCATCCGTCGCCTTCGTCACCCAGCTAGTTTGGCACCTTGCTGGGAACGTTCTTGAGCAAGATCGCCAGGATGAACGTCACGACGAACAGTGCGCCTGCCTCTCCCGCCACGCCGGTCCACTCGGCACGACTCCACGCTGTACCGGCGAGCCCTCCGAACACCGATGACCCCAGGTAGAAGGAGAAGAGGTACATGCTCGACGCCTGCCCGGTCCCGACTCCGCTCGCGTGCGCCCGAGCCGGCACCCAGCCACTGGCCACGCCGTGCACCGCGAAGAACCCTGCCGTCATCACAGCCAGCCCCAGCACGATGAGCGGCAGCGGAGCAGCCAGTGTGATCGCGACTCCGGCCAGAGTGATCAGACACCCGACCGGGACCACTTTGCGCCGCCCGTAGCGGTCCGCGAGCGTCCCGGCTGTCGCCGAGCCCGCCGATCCGAGCAAATAGACACAGAAGACCAGCCCGGCCGCACCAGCACTCAGCTCGTAGGGCGAACCGGACAGCCGGAAGACCGCGCCGTTGTAGACGGCGACAAACGCGCCGACCGCCGTCGCCGCGATCCCGTAGAGCGCCAGGAGCGCTGGGTCCCGCAGTACCTGGATCGAGAACAGTTCACGGCGGCGGGCCGGGCTTGGGCGGAAGTTCCGCGACGCTGGCAGGAGCAGCCAGACGACCGCCGCGCACAGTACGCCGACCGCGGCGATGCCACCGGTCGCGAACCGCCATCCGCCGAGGTCGGACAGCCCGCCGGCGATGAGGCGTCCGGCCATACCGCCGACCGCCGTACCGGCGATGTAGAGGCCGCTGGCCCGCGCGTGGCTGTCCTGGTGCACCTCCTCGCGCAGATAGGCCATGGCGACCGCCGGCAGGCCCGCCATCGCGATCCCCTGCAGGCCACGCAGTGCCAGCAGCAGGTGCCACGAGGGCGCGAACGCACTGAGCAGCGCGAACCCGGTGGTCGCTGCGACCGACCAGCGCATCAGATTGGTCCGGCCAAGGACCTCCGACGCCGGGCCGGCGACCAGCAGCGCCAGACCGAGGCCGAATGTGGCGAAGGACACGCTGAAGGCGCTCTGGCTGGGGGAGACGTGGAAAGCGTCGACGAGCTGGGGCAGCAGCGGCTGAGTGCTGTAGAGGAGGGCGAAGGTGGCCAGTCCGGCCGCGAACAGCGCGACGGAGAGCTTGCGGTACTCCGGGTCTCCGGGCAGGTACCCGGTCTGGTGAGCGACGGACTGGTGCATGTCTTCGACGGTCGCACGGCTTGTGCAATACGTAAAATGTCAATCTCAGCAGAAATCGATACGATTTCAGTATGCATGTCGAGGATCTGCGGTGGTTCGCCGTGCTGGCGGAGACCGAGCACCTGACCGAGGCGGCCGCTGTGTTGGGCACCAGTCAGCCGAATCTGTCCCGCTCGCTGCAGCGGGTCGAGCGGGCATTCGGGGTGGCGCTGTTCGAGCGGGAGCGCCGCGGCGTACGCCTGAATCCGTACGGACGGCTTGTGCTGGAGGCCGCGCGTGCGGGGACCGCGGCGGTCGACACCGCTCGCCGGCGGATTGACGCGCTTGTCGACCCGGAGTCCGGCACTGTGCGGCTGGCGTTCCTGCACTCGGTGGCGACCAGCCTGATGCCGGACCTGCTGAAGGCGTTCCGTGCGGAAGCGCCGCACATCGGATTCGCGCTGCGACAGGAGCCGGCGCACGACATCGTCCAGGACCTCGAGACCGGCGAGGCCGAGATCGCGATCGTCGCGCCCCGGCCTGACCCTGCCCGCTTCGGCTGGCACCTGCTCGAGCGGCAGCGACTGTGCCTGCATGTGCCGCCCGGACACCCGCTGGCGGCGCGGCATCGGGTCGAGCTGGAGGAGGCCCGCGACGAGCCGTTCGTCGCGCTGCAGCCCGGCTTCGGCTTCCAGCGGATCACCGACAAGCTGTGCCAGACGGCCGGGTTCAGCCCTCGGCTGGCGTTCGAGGCGACCGACCTCGCCACGATCGACAGCCTGGTCGGCGCGGGACTCGGTGTGGCGATCCTTCCGGCCGGCGCGGTCCGCGGGACCGACAGCGGCGCGGTGTCCGTACCGCTGGCCGGCGTACAGGCCCGGCGGGAGATCGGGATGGCATGGCGGCTGAGTACGCCGCTGACGCCCGCGGCGGAGCGTTTCCGGACGTTCGTCCGATCCCGGCCGGTCACGTCCAGCTGACTGCTTTGACAACGACTTCCGTAGCGTTCGTCCAATTTTCCAGGTGTCGACTTGCAGAGAAGGGGCTTTCCACCGCACTCTTTCCTGCGTGAGGAAGCGTCTGGGTTCGTTCCGGCCGAGTCGGCGGCTGCTGTTCGCAGCCGGGACCGCGGCGGCTGCGTCGACGGTTGCGGCGGCGTCCGCGGCCGAGGCGGCCCCGGGCTCCCCACAGGCCACGACCGCCGGAGCGAGCGGACTGGGTTCACTGGGCAACTACGGCTCCGGTCTGCTCGGGGCGTGGGAGCGCCAGGCGCGCGCAATCTCGAACGAGGCGCAGATCCGCCGGACCCGGGAGAACGACGGCGTCTTCATGTTCGGCGACAGCATCGGCGTCCAGGACGGACCGGCGCTGGCCCGGCAGTTGGCGAAGCTCGGCATCATGACCGCCGTGCACAACTGGGCCGGTCGCCCGGTGACGCCCGCGGTCGACGCGCTGGACACCTGGGCCCAGGACTACGGCCTGCCGCACCGGATCCTGATGTCGGTCGGCTCCAACGACATCTTCACGCCGCCTGCAGTGGCCGCTCAGGTCGACCGGACCATGCAGATCGCCGGCCCGGAGCGGACCGTCTACTGGGTCAACGTCCAGGCTGCCCGCACCGCGTTCATCCCGGAGATCAGGGTCGCCGACCAGCGCAACAGCGCCTGGATCAACCTGCAGCTCGCCGAGGCACAGCGCCGCCACGAAAACCTGCGCATTGTGCACTGGGCCGAGCACCTGGCCTCCAGCCCGAACCGGCTGGCCCGGTACCTCCGCGACGGCCTGCACCCGTCGGTCCCCCTCGGGCAGAACGCCCGCAACAGTCTGATCATCGACGCGATCAAGGCCGGCTGAAGCTCCTTCGGTAGTACGGCGGGGTGCCTCGTGGGCACCCCGCCGTACCGCTGTGGTCAGAAGCCTGCGGTGATGCGGGTGAAGTCCCAGTCGCCCTGAGCGATGCCGCTGCAGTTCGAGACCACACCGCCGCCGGCGCAACCGCGGTCGCGGTTGACCGACCAGAACGCCAGCCGGCCGAGCCCGTTGCTCTTGGCCCAGTTGGTGATGTTCTGCCAGGTCGCGGTCGTGGTCATCTCCTGCTGGTCGGACAGACCGTTCATGCCGGAGATGCCCTGGTGCGCGTACGCCTCCGCGGTGGACCAGCCGAAGGTGGACTTCAGCTTGTTGTTCAGGCCCTGGGACGCGCCGACCGTGTCGTTGTAGATGTTCGAGCTGCCGAAGTCGAACGGCATCAGCGTGAAGATGTCGATGTTCGCGCCGAGCGCCTTCGACTGGTCGATCAGCCGGTTGCCGTAGTACGTCGGGCCGGTCGTCGACGTACCGAACGTGACGATGGTCTGGATGCCGGGGTTGTTCTGCTTGACGATCTTCAGCGCGTTGAGGATGCGGTCCTGCACGGCCTCGTTCTCGAACTCGTCGGAGTTCTCGATGTCGATGTCGATCGCCTTCAGGTTGTACGCGTTGATCACCTGCTGGTACGCGCCGGCAAGTGCCTCCGGGGTGCTGCAGTTCGGGCCGAGCTTGTTCCCGCTCCAGCCGCCGAACGACGGTACGACGTCACCGCCGGCCGCCCGGATCGCTGCGATCGCGCTGGCGTCCGCACCGCCTTGCAGCGGACGGGTGCTGTCCCAGGCCGGGCTGCAGCCGCCACCGGAGAGGACGAACGCCATGGTGAACCACTTGATGCCGGTGGCGTTCATCACGGTGGCCGGGCTCGGCGGGTCGCCCCAACCCATGTAAAGGTACGGCGCCGCCTGCTTGGTGCCCGTGTTCCCGCCGCCGGTGCCGGTCGTGACCGAGACGCTGCTGCTCTTCGAGCCTTCACCTGCGCTGTTGGACGCACTCACCTGGTACGAGTACGACGTGTTCGCGCTGAGACCGGAGTCCGTGTATGACGTGCCGCTGGGCGAGCCGACCTTCGTGCCGTTGCGGTAGACGTTGTAGCTGGTGGCGCCCGAGGCAGCGGACCAGGACAGGTTGACCGACGTGCCTGACGCAGTACCGGACAGCCCTGTGGGTGCGCCCGGGACGGTGCCGCCACCACCGCCGGAGCACGAGCCGCCATTCAACCGGCAGGCGGCCAGGCCGGCGAAGTTGCCCGGGCTGCCGTTGAAGCCGAAGCTCACCGTCGCGCCTGGAGCGAGCGGTCCGGCCCAGCTCGGCGGGGTGAACGTGTGCGTCTGTCCGCTGCTGGTGTGGTTGGCGTCCCAGGTGCTGGTGACGGTGTAGCCGGACGGGAAGTCCAGCGCGACCGACCAGGTGCTGAGAGAGCTGGTGGTGCCGTTGGTCACGGTCACCTTGCCCTCGAAGCCGGTGCCCCAGTCGGACACCTTGGTGAAGGTGGCAGAGACTCCTGCCGCGCTGGCCGCCTGTGCGGTCAGCAATGCGATGACGACGGCCGTGATGGCCGCTATCGCCAGGGAGATGCGTTTCATGATGCTCCGATCAGTTGGGGCGGTACGTGATCAGACCTGGCCCCAGAGTGCGGGGACGTTCGGTGGCTCCCAGCCGGTCAGGGAGGTGTGGCCCTGGATGCACTTGTAGGTGACGCCGTTATAGGTCACCAGCGCACCGGTCGCGTACGTCGTGTTCGGCGCCCACGGAGTAGCCGATGTCGGCGGCGTCGTCGGTGGGGTGGTGGGAGGCGTGGTCGGGGGCGTTGTAGGCGGTGTCGTGGGAGGCGTGGTGGGCGGTGTGGTGGGCGGCGTCGTCGGAGGGCCGCTGCAGCCGGCGGTGTCGGCGTTGACCGAGTTGACCACGTTGTTGAAGAGGGTTACGCCCGGGTCGAGTGCCTCGAGGGAGTACATCATCGCGCCGGCCAGCCCGTTGCAGTGCTGGTAGTCGGCCTTGGCCTTGATCGACTGGGCGTTGTCGCCCGACCAGAACGTGCCGTTGCTGTAGAACCACGAGGACTTCGTGGCGTCGTCGAAGTACGTGCTCGACGGGTTGTCGACGAAGCCGGTGAGCTCCTTGTAGAACGAGACCCCAGGCACGTTGCCGCTCAACGCATGTCCGTCGGCCGGTCCGGTCGCGGTCTGGTACTTGCCGTTGGCTGTCGCCGGTACACCCTTCCATCCCCTGTAGTAGAAGGGGTATCCGATGCTCAGCTTGTTCGCGGGGAACCCACCAGGGATGCCGTACGCCGAGTCGCCCGTCGTCCAGGCCTTCACCGCGGCGTCGACGGAGTACTTGCCCTGACCCGGCGGGATCGGGTTACTCGGGTCGTTCGGCGCTGTGTAGAGCGGGTCCTGGAAGTTCGTCGGCCCGGTGGCCTCCCAGCCGCCGTGCATGTCGTACGTCATCACGTTGTTGTAGTCGAGGTACTGCCCGATCTTGTTGGTCTCGATCGTGGCGATCTTGTCCTGGCCGGCCGGAGTGGCTGCGGTCAGGTAGTAACGCTTGCCGGTCTGGCTGCCGTACGCGTTGAGCTGCGCGCGGAACTCGGCCAGCAGCAACGTGAAGTTCTGCTTGTCCGCGGCGCTGTAGTGGTTGCCGACGTGACCGTTCGGTGAGCCCGGGTACTCCCAGTCGATGTCGACACCGTCGAAGATCCCGGCCGCCGAACCGGCGCCGCCGAAGCCGTCGATGACCGGCAGGTCGCCCTTGAGGAACATGGTCACGCAGGAGCTGACCAAAGCCTTGCGCTTGGCGTCGGTGGAGGCGGCGTCGGAGAAGTACTTCGAGTACGTCCAGCCGCCGATCGAGATCAGGATCTTCAGGTTCGGGTACTTCGCCTTGAGCTTCTTGAGCTGGTTGAAGTTCCCCTGGATCGGCTGGTTCCAGACGTCACCGACACCGTCGACGCTGATGTCCGCGCCGTACGACTTGCCGTAGTCCGCGAACGCGTCACCCGCGCCGTCACCGGCGTTCGGGTTGTTCTCGTCCTGCGACGCGGCCTTGTTGGCCATGAAGCAGGTGTGGTTGGCCGGGTCGATGTTGGCGAAGGCGTAGTTCAGGAAGTCCAGCTTTCCGGCGGCGCCGGTGGTGATCAGGTTCTTGGGATAGAAGGCGTTGGCGTAGATACCCCACTGGGTGAAGTACGCCGTCTTGACGCCACCGCTGCTCGCCTGCGCCGTGGTCGCGGCGTTGGCGGTGGTGGCGGCGTCCGGACCGGCGAGAGAGACGCCGGCGGCGGTGAGCAGTGCGGTGGCCGCGACGGCTGAGGTGGCGGCGAGCAGGCGGGATCGACTCATCAGAGATCCTCCGGAGCGATGGGACGGAAGCGGTCCGGTGAAATTTAGTTAAAGACGCTTCGAAAGGAACCGTAACCGTTCCCGACGTGTTGGTCGCGGGCTCGTCGTGGCGGGTTCCCGCTGCTGACGGAAACCCGACAACGCTTTGTCCACAGGGATTCGCTCGTCTGCTCGAAGCAGGCCGAACAACGGCATCTTTCTAGGCATGGACACGAACTCACCAACCACCTCGGTGCTCATGGCAACTACCAACGAAGTCCTGCTCGACGATCTCCTTCGCCTGGCCGCGGCCGCGTCGATCACACCCCTGGTCGAGCCGGACCTGCACGGCCTCAGGCGCAACTGGCACAGCTGCTCACTGGTCGTGATCGGCCGCGACCTGGCCGAGCCACTGGCCCGCCTCCAACCCGCTCAACGATCAGGAGTCGTGGTGGTCGGCTCAGCACTCGACGGCGACGATCTCTATCGCTGCGCCTTCGACGTCGGCGCGGACGTTGTCTGTCGCCTGCCCGACGACGAGTCCGTTCTCGCCGGCAAACTGGCCGACGCCTTGGACGGCGTCAGTCGCACAGCCGTCACGCTTGCCTTCGTCGGCGGCTGCGGGGGAGCGGGCGCCACCACGCTCGCCGCTGCCGTTGCAGTCTTCGGCAACCGGCGCGGATTCCGGACGATGCTCATCGACGGCGATCCACTCGGCGGCGGCATCGAGCTTGCCTTGGGCATCGAACGCGATCCGGGTGACCGCTGGCCCAAGCTCCTCAACGCCTCCGGCCGCGTCAGTGCGGCCGCCCTCCGCTCGGCCCTGCCATCCGTCGACGGCCTCGCGGTTCTGTCCTGGGATCAGTCCGACGTCACCGTCCTCCCGCCGGACACGATGAGCTCGGTGATCGGCGCCGCCCAACGCAGCAACGACCTGGTCGTCCTGGATCTACCCCGCCGCGCCGACCCCACCGTCGAGGAAGGCTTCATCCGCTCCACCGCCACCCTTCTCGTCGTCCCCTGCGACGTCCGCTCAGTAGCCGCCGCCAAACGCCTCTCCGGGCCGCTCCGCTCCGTGGCGGGCGACCTCCGCGTAGTTGCCCGCACCTCCCGCCCCGGTCTGTCACCCGCCGACGTAGCCGCTCATCTCTCCTTGCCTTTAGCAACGAAACTCGCCCCCGACCGCACCCTCCCCACCGCCATGGACCAAGGCCACTTCACCCCCACCCCCCGAAGCCCTCTGACCCAAGCCGCCACCACCGTGCTGGACCTCTTCAACCTTCCCGAACCAACACCCGCCTGACCGCCCAGAACTGGTGATCTCGTGACAACTACGGCCGTCCCCACCGACCTACTCGACCGCGTCCGCGGCACCCTCGCCCTGACCGGAGCCGCACCAACTCCCGTTCACGTAGCAGCAGCTCTCCGAGCCGACGGCACCATCTGCGGCGACGCCATGGTCCTGGCGGTCGTGACCGCCCTCCGACGCGAAGCCCTGGGCGCCGGCCCCCTCGACAGCCTCCTCGCCGAGCCGGGCATAACCGACATCCTCGTGAACGGCCCCGACGAGGTCTACATAGACCGCGGCAACGGACTGGAGTTCGTCGCCATCCGCACCGGCGACGAGCCCGCGATCCGACGCCTCGCCACCCGCCTAGCCGCCGCAGCAGGCCGCCGCCTCGACGACTCCACGCCGTACGTCGATGTCCGTCTCAACGACGGCACCCGCTTCCACGCCATCCTCGCCCCGATCGCAGCCCCCGGCACCTGCCTGTCCCTCCGCGTCCCCTCCCGCAAGGTCTTCACCCTCGACGCCCTGGTCACAGCCGGCGCACTGCCCGCAGCAGGCGTGCCGATCCTCCGCGACCTCCTCGACTCCCGCCTCGCGTTCCTCATCAGCGGGGGCACGGGTACCGGCAAGACCACCCTCCTCAACTCCCTGCTCTCCCTGGCCGACCCCTCCGAACGCCTGGTCCTGGTCGAAGACGCCAGCGAACTACGCCCCGACCATCCACACGTCGTCCGCCTCGAGGCCCGCCCGCCCAACGTAGAAGGCAGCGGCGAGATCTCCCTCCGAGACCTGGTCCGCCAAGCCCTCCGCATGCGCCCCGACCGCCTGGTAGTAGGTGAGGTCCGCGGCCCAGAAGTCGTCGACCTCCTGATCGCCTTGAACACCGGTCACGAAGGCGGCTGCGGCACCATCCACGCCAACTCGGCCGCAGACGTCCCCGCGCGCCTCGAAGCTCTGGGTGCCCTGGCCGGCCTCACCCGAGAAGCCGTCCACAGCCAAGTCTCCTCGGCCTTACACGCTGTGATCCACCTGACCCGATCTCCGGCCGGCCACCGCCGCATAGCCGAAGTCCACACCTTCGCTCACCACTCCAACGGCCGCCTGACTACCCATCCCGCCGTCACCTTCCACCCCAACAACACCCTCACCCTCCACCCACCCGCTCACCTCTTCACCAACCTCCCTCAGCCCGCAGCCGGTGCCGCATGACCCCCGCGTTCCTCGCCGCGCTCCTAACCCTGCTCACCTGCGCCCTCGCTCTCCCGCGACCAGCCGCCGCCCTCCACCGCCTACAAACCCAATCCACCAACCGCTTGCGCCCATCACTGGCCCAGGCACAACCCAGCGCCGCGGACAGCCAACCAACCCGCGGTCTCGGTACGCGGCTAACCCGCGCCGGCCTCCTCGCGCCTCCGACGGCCCTAGCCACAGCGATCCTCGGTGCCCAAGCCCTTGTCTCAGCTCTCGCGATCTCCGCCGTACTGATCCTCATCGCCAGCCAACGAACCCAGCATCAGCACCAGAAATCCACCGCAGCCCGTCGCGCGAACATCATCGAAGCCCTCGACGTCCTGGCCGCCGACCTCTCCGCCGGCCGTCCACCCATCACCGCCCTCGAAGGCGCAGCCTCCATCAGCCCCGACCTAGAAGTAGCCCACGCCGCAGCCAAGCTCGGCGCTGACGTACCCACCGCGCTGATCCAAGCCTCGAACAACCCAGGCGCAACAAGCCTCCGAGCCCTGGCCGCCGCCTGGCGCGTCACCGAAGAGTCCGGCGCCGCCTTCGCCGCCCTTACCGAACGCCTCGCCAACTCTCTCCGCGCCGACGAAGCAATCCACCGCCAAACCGAATCCAGCCTCGCCGGCGCCCGCTCCACCGCCCGAATCCTCGCCGTCCTCCCGGTCTTCGGCATTGCCCTCGGCTACTCCCTAGGCGCCCACCCCCTCACCTTCCTGACCGCCACCCCAGCCGGCTGGCTCTGCCTGACCGCCGGCCTAGCCCTCACCGCCGCAGGTCTCCGCTGGACCACCCGTCTGTCCAACCACCCGACCTAACCACCCGCCTCCCAGAGGTCCGCGCATGCCTCACACCCTCGCCGCCCCCATAGCCGTTGCCCTAAGCACCTATCTCCTGATCCCGCCCCGTCCCAACCTCCGCCGCCTGACCCAACCCCGACCCCGCACCCGCCCTCGAACCCCACCCCTCCACCGCCTCGCCGCAACCATCACGGCCCTAGGTGCCCTACTCCTCATCGGCCTCCCCTGGGGCACGATCCCAGCCGCCGTTGCCTGGTACGCCGTCCCGCGGGCCCTCTCTCGCCTGGAACCGGCCGCCACCAAGCAACGGAACGCCCAGCTGACAAGCGATCTCCCGCTTGCCATCGATCTCCTGACCGCCTGCCTCCGAGCCGGCCGCCCACCCCAACACGCACTGGCCCTGGTAGCCGAAGCCCTCCCCGGTCCCCTAGCCGACCTCTTCACCAAGATCGCCCGCCACCTGACCCTCGGCGCGGACCCAGCCACCGCCTGGGCTCACCTACGCGCCGAGCCCGCCTGCGCCCCCATGGCCCGAGCCATCACCCGCTCGCTCCGCTCCGGCGCTCCACTGTCCAAAACCCTCGAACACTTGGCCGACGAAACCCGCCGCTCCCATCACCACGCCGCCGACCAACAAGCCCGCGCCACAGAGTCCCGCGCAGCCCTCCCGTTAGGCCTCTGCTTCCTCCCAGCCTTCGTCCTCCTCTCAATAGTCCCCACCATCGCCGACTTCTTCGTCCCCTACCTCACCAACCTCTAACCCCGTAATCCACAACCCCAAACTCCCCAGCAAAAACCCAACCCCACAACGGCATGTTGTCAACAAGCCCCGCAACTACCCCGACCCAGGAGATCCCAGATGTCCATCTCAGTAGTGGCCCCCAGCAACCATCTCCCTATCCACCGCCCGCACACTCCGGAGCCCCACGCTCAGACCGCTGCCCGCATCCCCGAGCCCACCGACACCCACACCTCCGAGCCTGTCCACACCCAGACCGTGGAGCCCGTCTGCTCCCACACCCCCCAGGATTGCCGTCCTCGCACCCTGCGCCGCATGCGCACTCGCACCTTCAGCGCCCTGCGCGCTCGTACGGAACGCGGCGCCGCAACCGCCGAGTACGCCGTAACCATCGTCGCCGCCTGCGGCCTCGGCGGAATCTTGGTAGCTCTCCTCAAATCCCCGCTGATGCAGAACGCCCTCAAAGCCCTCATCAACTACGCCCTGAAGATCGCCGGCGTAGACGGCGTCCACCTCTAACCCCCAAACCGGCGACCGGTCGGCCCGACCCCTCCCCGACCGGTCGCCACCCAAGGACTCAAGATGCCCAGCCGACCCCCGCGCACAATTCAAACCAACGGCTCCGATCGCACCAACAACTCACGCCGCACCGAGCGAGGCGCGGTCACCGCGGAGCTGGCGATTGCTCTCCCCGTGCTGCTTTCCCTGCTCCTGCTAGGTATCTGGTCCATTGGTCTCGTCGTACTCAACATCCGCTGCATCGACGCCGCTCGCGACGTGGCGCGCGCGGTAGCCCGCGGCGAACCACCCGATCAAGCGAAAGCCATCGGCCACCGCACCATCCCAACCGGCACCATCACCATCACGCGCGAAGCCTCAGACATCCACGTAACCGTCATCGCCACTCCGACCCACACCCCACCTCTCCTCGCCCTTCTAACCCCCACCCGCCTAACGGCAACCGCCACCCTCCAAGCCGAACCAGAGGCGGCCCCATGACCCACTCCGAAAGAGGCAGCGCCACCCTCCACACCCTGCTCGCCGCGGTACTCCTCCTCACAGCCGTAGCCGCAGCCACGATCTGGTCCTCCATCTCCACCGCCCGCCACAGACTGACCGCCGCGGCAGACCTGACCGCCCTAAGCGCCGCCCAATCCCTCGCCACCACCCAAGCCGACACGTCACCCACCAACCCCACAAACTCTCCGTTGGCGACCGAGCCAGCACGGACCGCCGAGGTCGCTCAGACCACCGACTCCGGACGCACGAGCGAGGTCTCACTGACTACGCAGCAAATTCCTGCCAAGGGCCCGCCGAGTGCTGATCAACCTCCGCCCGTCACGCCACCTGCCACACCCTGCGAGGTCGCCGCACGAGCAGCG
Organism: Kribbella sp. NPDC051586; assembly: GCF_044453965.1. Classification (NCBI taxonomy): domain Bacteria; kingdom Bacillati; phylum Actinomycetota; class Actinomycetes; order Propionibacteriales; family Kribbellaceae; genus Kribbella; species Kribbella sp. NPDC051586. The sequence goes on from NZ_JBITDF010000001.1 coordinate 1,928,524, forward strand.
ATCCTCAACAAGGTCAGGCTCGCCAACTGTGACGTGACCAGCAACGCTGTAACCGTCGTGGTGTCACTCGAGCTCAACCTTCCGGTGGCTCACCCGACGCTCACGGCGACCTCCCGAGCCGGCCCGCTCTGACCCCGTCCGCTGTCGGTCAGCCGTCGATGTGCCGAGCCCGGTCCTGGTGTGGTCGCGATCTGGTCGCAATCTGGTAGAGATGCCGCGTTGATGTGGACGACGTGCGGGACCGCGCTCCATGATCTGGAACCGAGTCCTGCTCATGTTCCCGGACGTACTTCCCCGACGCCCGGACAGCTACCTCGGAGGTCCCGCTTGCCCGACCGGATTCGGCTGCTGCTGGTCGATGACCAGATCCTCAGCCGAGGTTTGCTTCGCAGCGGTTTGGAGCGCGAGCGCGATCTGGAGGTCGTTGCCGAGCTCAACAGAACCGACGACGTCGTCGGTGCGGCGAAGCGACATCGCGCCAACGTCGCTCTACTCGACGCGGGCGGACCGGGCAGCGACAGCATCACCGTTACCACCAAGCTCCGTACATCGATGCCGGAGTGCCGGGTCGTCATGCTCACGACGTACGGTCGACCGGTACACCTGCGCCGTGGACTCGACGCCGGCGCCAAAGGGTTCGCGTTGAAAGGCTGTCCGGCACCCCAGCTCGCGGATGCCGTACGCCGGGTGCACCTGGGCCTCCGCGTCGTCGACGCAAACCTGGCCGCCGAAACCCTCCAATACTCCGAGACCCCGCTGAATGAGGGCGAAACCGAAACCCTCCGCGCAGCCCGCGAGGGCGGCTCCGTCGCGCTGATGGCGCGCAAGCTCGATGTCTCCGAGCGCGTAGTCCGCACCCGCCTCTGGTCCGCGATCGGCAAAACCGGAGCCCGCACCCGCTCCGACGCCATCCAACGAGCCGAACAAAACGGCTGGCTCCTCGACTAACCCCAACCACAACACCCGGCCCCTCCCACCCACCTGCTCCCGCATACCCGCCCTCGCGCATCCGCTTCACCGCGCGTGCTGCGACCCGCCTTCTTCGGCGTACCTTGCTCCGAGTACCTGCTGCGGGTACCCGCACCTCCCGAGTACCCGCTCCCCGCGGCACCCGCCCCCGCAGGCCTGTTCGGGCGTACCCGCCTCCGGCCGCACGTGCTGCCGCGCGCCTGCTTCGGCGTACGTGCTGCCGGTGTACCTGCTCCCCGCCGCCGGCCTCGCGCACCCGCCTTCGCGTACCGAGTCCCGCACGCCTGCTCCCGCACACCTGCTCCCGCGCATCGGGTCCCACTCGCCTGCTCCCGGCGTACCTGCTCCCGCGTACCTGGTCCGGCATACCTGCTCCCGGCGCGCCTGGTCCGGCGTGCGTGCTGCCGCGCGTCTGGTCCGGCGTGCCTGCTTCGGTGGGCTTGCTCTCGGCGGACCTGGTCCCGCGCCCCCGCCGCCCTCGCGTCCCGGCTCCCGCGCAGCTGCTCTCGGTCCCACTCCTGCTCCGGCGCACGTGCCGCCGCGCGCCTGGTCCGGCGTACGTGCCATCGCGCTTGCTCCCGTGTACCTGCTCCCGCGCTCCCCGCCACCGCCCTCGCATACCGGGTGCCGCCTACCTGCTCCCGCGTACCGGGTCCCGCTCGCCTGCTCCGGTACCTGGTCCGGCGCGCCTGCTCCCGGCGTACCTGCTCCCGCGCCCCGCCGCCCTCGCGTCCCGGCTCCTGCGCGGCTGCTCTCGGGTCCCTCGCCTGCTCCCGCGTACGTGCTGCCGCGTACCTGGACCAGGCGTACGCGCTGCCGCGCGCTGGTCCGGGCGTACCTGCTCCCGCGCCCCGCCGCCCTCGCGTCCCGGCTCCCGAGCAGCTGCTCTCGGGTCCCACGCCTGGTCCGGCGTACGTGCTGCCGCGGCTGCTCCTGCTCCGGCGGCCTACTCCCGGCGTACCGGGGCCCGCTTACCTGCTCCGGCGTACGTGCTGCCGGCGTACCTGCTCCCACGCTCCCAGCCGGCGCCTTCGCGCACCCGCCCTCGCGTCGCGGCTCCCCCTGCACCTGCTCCCGACGAACCGGGTACCTGCTCCCGGCGTACCTGCCGCCGCGCGCCTTCTACGGCGTACCTCTCCCCACCAGCTGCTTTGCCCCAGCTGCTTTGCACCAGCTGCTTTGCACAGCCGCGCCCCCCCAGCTGCTTTGCACCAGCCGCTCCCACCGGCCGCTCCGCCGAGGGAGCTCCGTCTTTGCGAGCAAGTGCGTTCCGCTGCGTACGAGGTCGATGGGTGGTGAGGGGTTGGCTCGGGTTGTGTGCGCGTCGGGTGGTTGGGGTGGGTGTTGGTGGGGGGAGACTGGGGCGGTGGACGGTGGGCGGAGTCGGGTGGTTGTGGTTGATGCTGCCAACGTGGTGGGGTCTCGGCCGGATGGGTGGTGGCGGGATCGGGTGGGGGCTGCTCGGCGGCTGCTTGTGCGGGTTGCTGCTTTGCAGGAGCGGTTGCCGGAGACGGAATTGGTCGTCGTACTGGAAGGCGCTGCTAATCGGGCGGCATCCGGGGAGGACGCGCCTGACACCGGACACGTTCGGGTAGTGCTCGCGCCGGCGTCTGGTGACGACGCGATCGTGGATGTGACCGCGGAGGTTGTTGGGCAGCCAGACCATCCCGAGGTCACCGTCGTCACAGCAGACCGCGGCCTACGCCAACGCGTCGAACCCATCGGCGCCACCACCACCGGCCCCCGCTGGCTCCTCGACCAGCTCGACGACCTGCCGAAATAGCCGAGCATCGCGGCGACCTCAAGCGACCTGGCCGATGCTGACCCGGGATCTACGCGTGATTCGCCTGATTGCCCGTCGTCCGCTTGTGCGGACCTTTCCGGCGTCCTCGGCCTGTGAGGGAGATGTGTGGCCGGCGTCGGTCATGTGTGCTGGTCGCCTGGCTCCGGCATGCGAACACGTGCCGTCCCACTCGATCGCCACCGGCGCCACCGTGAGTACCAGGGCAGGCCCGCTGGAGGCGGCGGTTGTCCTGGCCGCCGCGTAGGCGCCGGCATGCGGAGACGCTGCCGTGCACCCCGTGGCGCACTCCGCGCCAGCACGAGCACCTGAGCCAACGCGAGCCCGCCGCCGGGTTAACCCGTTCGGGTTAGGCGCAGGCGGATAGGAATTCGCCGGTGTGGGTTACGAGGAGGTGGGGGCCGGGACCGGCGGGGAGGTGGGCTTGGGTGGAGTTGACGGGGTGGCGGGTGCCGTCGGGGGAGATGACAAGGGTGTTGGGGGCGTCCAGGGCGACGAGCTCGTCGTCGACTCGTACTAGGACGGGCGCGGTGTAGGACCAGGAGAGGGCGGTTCGGCCGGCGGCCAGGGCTTCCAGGGTGGCAGCGGGCAGTTCGTTGGGGCCTTCGGCGGAGGCGTCGATGGCGATCCAGGTGGTGGGGGTGCCGGGTGGGGTGATGGACGTGGGGTTGTGCCAGTCGCTGCCGCCGATGGGCGTTGTGGCTTCGAGGTCCCAGGCCTGCCACCAGGCGATGGGGCCGCCCCAGGTGTGGTCCAGCCAGGATGAGTGCCAGATCTCGGCCAAGGGCGGGTGTTCGGGGAGCGGCTGGCGCCAGGAGCAGTCGCCGCCGAGGGGGTGGTTGATCGAGAGCAGCCCGCCGCGGCGGGCGACTTCGGTGACCCAGGTGGCTGCCGGTTTGCGGAAGTCGATCGCACCGATTTCACCGAAGGCGTTGGCGTGGCCGGTGTCGGTGGTGACTTCCTGGCCGGGGATGAGGCCGATGCCGAAGCGGTTGCTGAGGGTGGGGAGTTCGGCGTGGTGGGCGACGGTGTTGTGGTCGGTGACCGCGAGTACGTCGAGACCGGCCGAGGCCCCGAGTGCGGCGAGGTTGGCGATCGGGGTGGAACCGTCGGAGTGGAGCGAGTGAGCGTGGAAATCACCAGCGATCCACTTCAGCCCGGAGGAGGCGGGCAGGGTACGGCGCGGCGGCCGTGGTGGTACGGCGATGGCGGCGGAGGCGTCGGCGTACTCCGTGAGGCCGGGGATGGTGGTGACCGGCCCGGTGGTGGCTTCGACGAGGAGTTCTACGCCTTCGAGTGGGACTCGGTGGAGGCCGAGGATGATCCACCAGGTGCCTGGCTCGAGGTCGCCGGGCACGTAGCCGGGGGTGGCGGCGTCGGGCGTGATGGCGAAAGTCTGACGGGCGCCGCCGGACCACCCGCGCCAGCCGGCCGCGCCCTCGCACCCGATGTCGATGACGGCGCCTTCGACCGGCGGGACGGTGAGGGTGACGAGGAGGCCGGGGCAGTCGGCCGGGATGTCGACGGGGAGCGAGTGCCAGACCGACTCGGCCCGATCGTCCAGCGTCCAACGGCGGCGATACGAGGTCACGGCCATCAGACGATCTCCCAGCTCTTCGGCGTCGAGCGGTGGTGGCGGTGGTGGGGGTGGTGGTGCATTAGGCGACGGGGGCCGGTTGGCGGGCCAGGAGTTCGCCGGTGGCGCGGTCGTAGAGGAGGACTCGGCTGGCGGGGGCGGTGAGGACCACCGCGCTGCCGGGGGAGGGTTCGGTCTCTTCGGGAACGGTTACGCCGACGAGGGTGCCGTCGCAGTCGACGGTGACCAGGGACTGGGTGCCCAGGTTCTCGGCGACGACCACGACGCCGCGGAGGGCGGGACCGCTGATGTCACCCGACGCGACGGTGAGGTACTCCGGCCGGATGCCTACCGTCACCTCGGCGTCGGTCGGAACAGAAACCGTGGTCGCAGGCAACGAACCACCGGCGACGGCGACCACACCGCCGTCCGACGCGGAGGTCACCTTGCCGGGCAGGAGGTTCATCGGGGTCGAGCCGATGAAGTTGGCCACGAAGGTGTTGGTGGGGCGGGCGAACACCTCGCGGGGGGAGCCGAGCTGGCGGAGCTTGCCGGAGTCCATCACGGCAATGCGGTCGGCGAGAGCGAGGGCTTCGGCCTGGTCGTGGGTGACGAAGACTGTGGTGATGCCCAGGTCGCGCTGCAGCTTCTTGAGGAACGTACGGGCCTCGAGGCGGAGCCGGGCGTCGAGGTTCGACAGCGGCTCGTCCAGCAGCAACACCTTGCCCTTGGAGGCGATGGCGCGGGCCAGAGCGACACGTTGTTGCTGGCCTCCCGACAGCTGGGCGGGCTTGCGCTCCAACAACCCCTGCAAGGACAGTTCGCCCGCGGTGTGCGTGGCGACCTCGGAGCGGGTGGCCGCGGCGACGCGGCGTACCTTCAAGGGATAGGTGATGTTCTCGGACACGCTCATGTGTGGGAAGAGCGCGTAGTCCTGGAAGACCATCGCCACGCCGCGCTTGCCCGGCTCGGTGCGGGTGACGTCGGCCGCGTCGATGCGGACGGTCCCCTCGGTGGCCGCCTCCAGGCCGGCGATCGTCCGGAGCAGTGTCGTCTTGCCGCAACCGGACGGGCCGAGCAGGGCGAAGAACTCGCCGTCGGCCACGTGCAGATCCAGCCCGTCGACGGCGCGGACGCCGTTCGGGTAGACGGTTGCCAGGCCTTCGATGTCGATGCCCGCCATCAGCTCTTGATCCCTCCATGGAAGCGGAACCCGTACCGCGAGTTCACCAACAGGTACAGCACGACGACCGGGATCGAGAACAGCAGCGAGAACACGGGCAGCACCTGCAGGTTCACACTGCCACCTTCGTCGGTGAGGGTCTGCATCAGCACCGCACCGGGCTGCTTGTCGATCGACCGGATGAGCAGGAAGGGCACCAGGAAGTTGCCCCAGGAATTGACGAACGCCCAGACCATGATGGTCGCCAGCCCGGGCCGTGCGACCGGGAGCACGACGTCGCGCAGGATCTGGACCGTGGACGCGCCGAAGACGCGCGCCGACTCCTCGTACGACTTCGGCACCGCGTCGACGAAGTCCTTCAGGATGAAGATTGCTGCTGGCAACAACCCGCCGGTCATCACCAGCGCGACCCCGAACCGGGAGTCGATCAGCCCGAGCTGGAACATCATCACGAAGATCGGCACCATCGCGGCCGTCCCGGTGACGACCGACGACAGCAGCAGCAACCCGTACAGCAGCGCGTCCCGCCCGGGGATGCGCACCCGGGACAAGGCGTACGACGCCAGCGCCGCGAAGGCCGTCACCGCAACAGCGGTCGTCACGCAGATCAGCAGCGAGTTGACCATCGAGTGCATCGCATACGGATGCTCGAACGTCTTCCGGAAATTCTCCAGCGTCCAGTCCGGCCAATGCACGCCGAGGCCCGGCGAAGCGTCGAACGGCGCCGACGCGATCCACAGCATCGGTACGGCGAAGAACAGCGTGATCGCACAGATCAGCACGTAGAAGCCGATGCGCCGCAGGACGAAGGAGGGGGTTGGCGGCAATGACCGCGTGCTCATGAGCGCCTCCTCAGCAGCCGCAAGTAGACCAATGAGACCAAGAGGTTCGCGATCAGCAGCAGGAACGAGATCGCCGACGAGTAGCCGAGCTCACCGCCCTGCAGTGCGACGTTGTAGATGTAGACCGGCACTGTCTCGGACTCGTGGTTCGGTCCACCCTTGGTGAGCAGGAACGGCGAGAAGTCGTTCGCCGTCCACAGCGAGATCAGCAGCGTGTTCGTCAGCACATGCCCGCGGATGTGCGGGAAGACTACGTCCCGCAGCGCCTGCCAGCCCGATGCCCCGACCATGCGCGCCGACTCGAGCTGCGACGGCGGAACGGCCTGCAGCGCGGACGAGTAGAGCATCATCGAGAACGCCGTACCGCGCCAGGTGTTGAACACCACGAGACAGGCCATCGGGTAGTCGATCAGCCACGCGGTTCCCGGCGTATTCAGAATGCTGTTGAGTGTGCCGCCGTCGCGGTCGTAGAAGGCGACCCACAGGTACGCGACCACCGTCGACGGCAGGATCCAAGCCAGCAGCGTGAACGCCTCGACCGTACGGCGAACCGCCGGGCGGGCCCGTCGAAGAATCCAGGCCAGCGTGAACCCGAGGACGTTCTGCCCGATGATCGCGGAGCCGAGGACGAACACCAGCGTCAGCCACAACGCGTTGTGGAACAGCGCGTCGTTCAGCGCCTTCGTGTAGTTCGACAATCCCACGATCGACGGCGAGACGGCCTCGACACCGGTCAGCCGGTAGTTGGTGATCCCGATGTAGATCGTCCAGACCGCGGGAAAGATCAGGAACGCGCCGATGAGCAGGAACGCGGGAGCGACGAAGCCGAAGGCCCGGCCGATGCCGAGCCCGGCCACGTCCCGCGCGGGGGCACGATCCCGCGCGGGCGTAGTAGCGGAGGCCATCAGTTGCTGGTGACCTTGTCCTTGCTGCCGGCCGCTGTCTCGACCGCCTTCTCGTACGCCGTCGCCGCCGCGTCTGTGCTCTTACCGGCGACGACGTCCGCGGTGGCCTGCTGCAGCGCGGCCGAGATCTTCGGGTACTCCGCCAGACCCGGACGGAACTGGGTGATCGGCAGGACCTTCTCGGCGATGAAGCTCAGCATCGGGTCGCTCGCCAGCACCTCACTGTTGACGTCTGACCGCTGCGTGATCTTGGCCGCTCCGTCCAGCGAAGCCTTCACCATGTCGGCGGAGTTCATGAACTGCAACAGCTCCCACGCCTGCTGCGGGAACTTCGTGTTCGGGTTGATCACGGTCGCGCCGCCGCCCGACATCGACACGAAGTCCTGACCCTTGACGCCGGCGCCTGGCTTGTTGGCCGGGATCATCGCCCAGCCCACCGCGGTGTCGCGGTCGGCCATCTTGGCGACACCCTGCTTGGGCTCCACCACGCTGCGCCAGAAGTAGTCGCTCTCACCCAGGATGCCGATCTTGTTCGCCGCGAACTCGGCGAACGACTTGTCCCGGCCCTTGGCCTCCTTCTGCAGCACAGGGTCGCCGAGACCGGTGCTGTAGACCTGGTGGTAGAAGTCCAGCACCTGCCGCAGTTGCGGGGTGTTGCCCAGCCACTTGCCGTCGGAGTTGATGGTCGCGCCGGTGCCGACCAGCAGCGGCAGGATGCCCTGCATGGTGGTCGCCTCGCCCATCGCGGTGCCGGCGTTGATCTGGATCGGCGTGACGCCGGGCAGCTTCTTCAGCGCCTGGCCGGCCGAGATGATGTCGTCCCACGACTTCGGCTGCCAGTCGGCCGGCAGTCCGGCCTGCTGGAACAGTTTCTTGTTGAAGTACAGCACCCGGCCGTCGGTGCCGCCCGGGACGCCGTACCGCTTGCCGTTGTAGCTGCCGAGCGCCTGGACCGATTCCGGGATCTGCTTCCAGCCGTCCCAGTCGTTCACCTTGGCGGCGTCGCCGACGGTGTCGGTGAGCGGCTTGATGTACCCGGCCTGGGCGAACTCGCCGACCCAGATGCCGTCGATCTGGAACAGGTCCGGTCCGGACTTGTTCGACAGGTCGAGCGACAGCTTCTGCTTGTAGACCTCGTCGTCGGAGCCGTCGCCCTGGAACTTGACCGTGACGTCGACGCCCTTGCCCTTCTGGTCGGCGACGAACTTCGGGATCAGCACGTCCTCGGTGAACGTCGCCCCGGCGCTGCTCTTGCCGCCCTTGACCGAGTTCGAGCCGATGGTCAGCTCCACCTTCTTGGCGTCGGCGTTGCGGTTCGCGTCCTGGCCGCTGCTGGTGTCCTTGTCGGACGAGCCGAGGCATCCGGTGAGCAGGGCGAGGGCGGCGGCGCCGAGCACGCCGGCGGTGGTCAACCGCGAGAGAGATCGCATCAGGGCTCCTAGCAAAAAGTGGTCCAGCGAGACTGCCGGTCAAACATTGGCACTCTCGGGCGACTATGTGAAGACTTTTGCCCAACCCGGGGAAGAACGTTGTCAGGTGCTATAGGCAACCAACCGCGGACTGTCAAGCCGGGATCCCGTGGTGTGCATTGCGGAAGAGTTAAAGGATGCTCAAGGTTCTGTGGCAACAGGTAGTTGAGTAGATACAGACAGTGAAATTCGGAGCTACTGTCTTGCCGACCGGTTCAGTGGATCGGAGGTGAAAGACATGGGGCTGCTCCACGGAGTTGCTTGCCTTCTCGACGACCTGCTTGATCACTGCCATCACTGGTGTTGGTGGTGACCGTGGCCGCCTGGTGACGGCCGCGGACCTGACGGCCGAGCGGTGACGACGACGCCGGGCTCCCGCTGACGCGCAAGCAGCGAGGATTCCGGGCGTCATCCCCGAGCACCGACCGCCCGTCGTTCGATTCACCAGAGACAACTGAATGGCATACGACGATCCGAAGGAGAGAGAACGGCCGGCCCCGACATGATGTCGGGGCCGGCCGTCTGTCTGGCTGGAACCTCCTCGGGTCAGCTCTGCGCCAGCTCCATCATCTGCTTCGGCAGCACCGTCATCTGGGCCGGGATCGGCAGCTGCGGGCGCAGCAGCGTCAGCAGGCTGGCCGCCGCGCCCGCGATCGGCAGTGGCAGGGCCAGGCCCAGCGACGCCAGCAGCGCGTTCACGAGCGCCAGCACCGCGCCCAGGATGTCCAGGCTCGGGATCGGGAGTCCGCTCCAGGCCTGGATCGGCGTGCCGGCAGCGTTCATGCTGCCGGTCGGTTGTGCCTGCTTGGCCTTCCCCTTGCCAAGCAGTGATGTGAGGGCGAGACCGCTGGCGGCGTTCACGAACGTGCCGACGTTCTCGTCGTAGCTCCACTTCTGCCCGTCACCGTTGCGGCAGGGCAGGACCAGCAGTGGCGCGGCGGCCGGAACCTTCGCCAGGTCCGCACCGCTGTCCAGGCAGGCTCCGGTCGTCGCAAGGGCGCCACCGACGCTCTTGCTCATCGCGACCTGCAGCTGGCCGGACTCGGTGTAGATCCACTCCTGGGTCTTGCCCTCCTTACCTGGAGCACACGCCATCATGACGGCCATCGGGACCTTGGCGGCCGCGACGAACGTCAGGCAGTAGCGCGTGTCGGAGCGGGTGGCGATCTGTTGTGCCACGCCCACCGTGACGCCCGGTGCCTTCGAACCGCCGGAGACGGGGTTGGCAGCCTGGGCCGGTACGGCGGTGGCGAGTGCGACGCTGACCGCGAGTACTGCCACGCCGGTGCGGCTGAACAGCTTACGGATGATCAAGACAACCTCCAGAGGTCGTGCTATCGCAACGAGCGTCAGGTCGTCGGGACCCCGTGCGCATGCCGGTACGCCGGCAGTGACTCAGCGCGACGTTGACGCCACAACAAGTAAGGCACAGGTGCGACCGGGGAGGTTATGCCGATCTCGCGAAACTTGATGCCAATGGCAACTAACTGCCATCCCGATCTCGTTGCGCAAGGCATCGAAATCGGGCTGCCGGGTCGCCGTGCGACCGCTGTGAGGTGATCGAGATATTACGGCAATTCGGTGATGTTCCGGTAGTTCAGCGAGTTAGTTGATGCCATAGGCAACAGAGTTGTCAGTGCGGCTGTTTGGTGTCATTGGGGTCCGGGGCGAGCTCCTGCTCGGTGGCCAGACGCTCGTCCGCCGGTGTATCCGCAGTGGTCTCCAGAGTGGGCTTGGAGGCGTCACCCTCGGTGATCTCGCCGCCGACGGTGTCACTCGGCGTGGTCGATGCCTGGGCGCGGAGCTCGCGCATCTCCTTACGCCGGCGGTAGCCCCGGCCGAGCCCCTTCTTCAGCAGCCACAGCCCGACGATCAGTGCGGCGCCGGCGAGGGCGCCGAGGAAGAACAGGGTCGGCACCGAGACGCCGAAGTCGACACCGAACACCTCGAGCTTGGTGGATTCGGTCGACGACACCGAGACCCCGAGGCCGAAGAGCACCGCGAGGGCGATCAGAACAATTCCAAGGACGGCCATGGCAAGCTGCCTTTCCGCCGGCTTCAGGCCGGCCCTTCAGGCTTAGAGGGGGTCTGGGGACCGTGCGCCTACTGCGCGGCACTCGGCGGCGCACCTCGCTGCACTGAAGGCGAGGGCACGATGCTCCGCATCGAACCCTCGCCTCCAGCACACCGAGGCACCCCACCGAGCACCTGCTCGCTACGGCTCACGGTCCCCAGACCCCCTCTCACTGCTCAGCAATTCGGAGAGCAGCGCCACCGCGCCGCTCTTGTCGAGTGGGTTGTTCTGGTTCCCACACTTGGGCGACTGTACGCACGACGGGCAGCCGTCCGTACATTCACAGTGTGCAATCGCCTCGCGTGTCGCGGTCAACCACTCGCGCGCCGCGGCGTACCCGTGTTCGGCGAATCCGGCCCCGCCGGGGTGGCCGTCGTACACGAAGACGGTCAGGCGGCCGGTGTCGGCGTGCCGGGCTGTGGACACGCCGCCGATGTCCCACCGGTCGCAGGTCGCGAACAGCGGCAGCAGGCCGATCGACGCGTGCTCGGCGGCGTGGGCCGCTCCCGGCACGTCGCCCAGCCCGAGCGCCTCGACCGCGGTGTCGGGCATCGTCCACCAGACCGCCTTGGTCCGGAGAGTGCGCTCGGGCAGGTCCAGCGGCTGCTCGTCGAGTACGTCGCCCGTCGCGATGAGCTTGCGCTGGTACGAGATGACCTGGCTCGTCACCTTCACCCAGCCGCGTGACAACTCCGCACTACCCCAGTTGCACGTCTCCTCGGTCGCCAGGATGCTGATCTCGGTCGTGTCCCGTGCGAACGTCGTGTAGTCCGGCGAGGCGGGCTCGACGACAGCGGCGTGCTCCTCGAGATCCAGTGACCTGACCAAGTACGACTCGCCGGCGTGGACGTACACGGCACCTTCGTGGACCGACGAGTGCGCCGAGCCGCCGTCGACCGTCCCGAGCAGACGACCCGTCTGGTCCTCCACGATCTGAACCGTCTTCCCACCGGCAGACCGGATGTCGATGGCGTCCACAGCGCGCTCCCGGCGCGTCCAGAACCAGCCGTGCGGCCGCTCCCGCAGCGCGCCTTGCTGCACGAGCTGGGCGATGATCCGCGGCGTCGTCTCGCCGAAGATCTCGAAGTCGTCCGGGGTCAGCGGAACCTCCTGTGCCGCCGCGCACAGCTGTGGCCCCAGGACATAAGGGTTCTCCGGGTTGAACACCGTCGCCTCGACCGGTCGGCCGAAGATGGCACCCGGGTGGCGCACCAGATAGGTGTCCAGCGGGTCGTCGCGCGCGATCAGCAACGCCAACGCGTCCCCGCCGGCTCGACCTGCCCGCCCAGCTTGCTGCCACAGCGATGCGCGCGTGCCGGGCCAACCAGACAGCAGTACGGCGTCCAGTCCGGCGATGTCGATGCCCAGCTCAAGCGCATTGGTAGCCGCGACACCAGTCAGCTCACCGCTCTGCAGCATCCCCTCGAGCCGTCGGCGTTCTTCCGGCAGGTACCCGGCCCGGTACGCCGACACTTGGTTGGTCAGCGTCGGGTCGATCTCTGCCAAGTTGTCCCGGGCTGTCATCGCTACCGACTCCGCACCGCGCCGCGAACGGACGAACGCGACAGTCCGGACACCTGTGACGACCAGATCGCTCAACAGGTCAGCCACCTCGGCTGTGGCGGAACGGCGTACCGGTGCGCCGTTCTCACCACGCAGAGAGGTGAGCGGTGGCTCCCAGAGGCCGAAGGCGATGCCACCGCGCGGAGAGCCGTCCTCGAGTACCTCCACCATCGGCAGGCCGGTCAAACGTTCGCCTGACACCGCCGGCTCGGCAACGGTGGCCGAAGCGCAGATGAAGATCGGATGAGCGCCGTACTGCGCGCAGACCCGCCGCAGCCGACGCAGTACGCCGGCGACATGTGCACCGAAGACGCCGCGGTAGTGGTGGCACTCGTCGACCACGACGTACTGCAGGCAGCCCAGAAAACGCGCCCAGCGTTGGTGATTCGGCAGGACCGACCGGTGCAGCATGTCCGGGTTGCTGAGCACGTACGTCGCGTGGTCGCGCGCCCAGTCGCGCTCCGTCCGCTCGGAGTCTCCGTCCAGCGTCGTCGCCCGCAGGCCAGGCACCGTGTAAGACGAGACCGCGCGGAGCTGGTCGTGGGCCAGCGCCTTGGTCGGAGACAGGTACAACAAGGAGGCCGTCCGGCGATGTGGGGACGCTGCCTGCGCAATGCTCAACGTGGCAAAGGCCGGCAGCAGATAGCCGAGTGACTTGCCCGACGCCGTCCCGGTCGCCACAACGACATGCTTCCCGCTGTACGCCGCTTCGGCCGTGGCGACCTGGTGGGTCCACGGCGCCGTGATCCCGGCGTCACGCAGCTGGCCGAGCACCTCGTCGGGAACCCAGCGCGGCCAATCGCACGTTTGACCCAGCCGCGGCGGCACGGACTCGACGTGCGTCAACCGGTCGTCGCGACCAGCGGCCAGGCGCTTCAGGACAGCCTCCGCCTCACCACCTGCACGCATACCGTGAGCCTAGTGCGCGGCACGGACAGCAATCTGCTGAGAACGAACTGAGCGTGCACGTGCTTCGTGCACGGTCGGATGCACACGGCTTTTTGCGGAGGGGAATCGACTTCGGTCTGACGAGATGAAAGAGTTTTCGGTAGCGGGTCTCACTCACGGTCCGTACATGGTTGAATGCAGCAGTTCACGGGATCGGAGGCCGAAGTGGATCTGTCGCTGACCGCGCGCGCCGAGGGCGGGCGGACCGTCATCGAGGTAGCGGGGGAGATCGACGTCTACACCGCACCGAAGCTCCGCGAGAAGATCGCCGCGCTGGTCGACGAAGGGGTCTACGACCTGGTCGTCGACCTGGAACGCGTGGAGTTCCTGGACTCCACCGGCCTCGGCGTTCTCGTCGGCGGACTCAAACGGGTGCGCACCCACGACGGATCACTGTCCCTGGTCTGCACCCAGGAACGGCTGCTGAAGATCTTCCGGATCACCGGCCTGACCAAGGTCTTCGACATCCATCCGGACGTCGCCTCGGCGATCTGACGCCGGCGAATCGAAGCGAAAAGGTGTCCCCGGTGCTACGAAGAGTGAGCTGCTTGCTCAGGCACCCGGGTATGGCGTAGACCACCCTGTCGTCAGGTCTGGTCGGGAACCCGTTAGAGTAGCCCACCGCGCCAGTCCATTGGCGCTGTGTCGTATTTCCCCAACCCTTCGGTTGCGGCAGACGGGGGCCGTCACGCCTGGATGGGTTGCCTACAAGGAGGACGGATGTCCGCACGGCTTGTGCCACAAGCGGTGGATCTTTCGTCGAGCAACACCACACTGGTGATCGTCGTCGGGGTGATCGCGATCCTCGCGGTCGTCATCGCGATGGTCTTCCGGGGCCAGGTGCTTGCCGCGAACGATGGCACCGAGAACATGAAGACGATCGCCGCGGCGGTTCAGGAAGGCGCCTCGGCGTATCTGAACCGGCAATTCCGGACTCTGTCCATCTTCGCCGTGGTCGCCTTCCTGCTGCTGTTCCTGCTGCCCGCGCACAGTGACGGCGACAACGGGACGGCGCTGAAGATCTGGCGCTCGATCTTCTTCCTGATCGGCGCGGGCTTCTCCGCGACGATCGGCTATCTGGGCATGTGGCTCGCGACGCGCGCCAACGTCCGGGTCGCCGCGGCCGCCCGCGACGAGGGCCGGAACCCCGCGATGCGGGTCGCGTTCCGCACCGGCGGCACCGTCGGTATGGCGACCGTTGGCCTGGGCCTGCTGGGCGCCGCCGCAGTGGTGTTCTTCTTCAAGGGTGACGCCCCGACCGTGCTCGAGGGCTTCGGTTTCGGCGCCGCGATGCTCGCCATGTTCATGCGTGTCGGGGGCGGTATCTTCACCAAGGCCGCCGACGTCGGCGCCGACCTGGTCGGCAAGGTCGAGCAGAACATCCCCGAGGACGACCCGCGCAACGCCGCGACGATCGCCGACAACGTCGGTGACAACGTCGGCGACTGCGCCGGTATGGCGGCCGACCTGTTCGAGTCGTACGCCGTGATGCTGGTGGCCTCGCTGATCCTGGGCAAGGCCGCGTTCGGCGAGCAGGGCCTGATCTTCCCGCTGATCGTCCCGACCATCGGCGCGATCACCGCGGTCATCGGCGTCTTCCTGACCCGCCCGCGCACCGGCGAGAACGGTCTGCGCACGATCAACCGGGCGTTCTACATCTCGGCGATCATCTCCGCCGTGCTCTGCGCGGTGGCAGCCTTCGTCTACCTGCCGGGCAGCTTCAAGGACCTGACCGGCGCCACCGGGACGATCGCCGCCTACGACGGCGACCCGCGCCTGATCGCCACCGTCTCGGTGATCATCGGCATCGTGCTCGCGGCCGTCATCCTGGCCCTGACCGGTTACTACACCGGCACCGAGGACAAGCCGGTCAAGGATGTCGGCAAGACCTCGCTGACCGGTGCCGCGACCGTGATCCTGTCCGGCATCTCGGTCGGCTTCGAGTCGGCCGTCTACACCGCTGTGGTGATCGCGGCGGCCGTGTACGGCGCCTTCCTGGTCGGCGGTTCCGGTGTGGTCGCGCTGTTCGCGATCGCGCTGGCCGGTTGTGGTCTGCTGACCACCGTCGGCGTCATCGTCGCGATGGACACCTTCGGTCCGGTCTCCGACAACGCGCAGGGCATCGCCGAGATGTCCGGTGACGTGGACGGCGAGGCGGCCCAGATCCTCACCGAGCTGGACGCCGTCGGCAACACCACCAAGGCGATCACCAAGGGCATCGCGATCGCGACCGCGGTACTGGCCGCGACCGCGCTGTTCGGTTCGTTCACCGACGCGATCCGCACCTCGCTGGCCGACAACTACCCGAAGTTCGAGGCCGACGCACTGGTCTTCAACCCGGGCACGCTGGTCGGCATCATCCTCGGTGCGGCCGTGGTGTTCATGTTCTCCGGTCTGGCCATCAACGCCGTCGGCCGCGCCGCCGGCGCGGTCGTCTACGAGGTCCGTCGCCAGTTCCGCGACATCCCCGGGATCATGGAGGGGACGGGCAAGCCGGAGTACGGCAAGGTCGTCGACATCTGCACCCGGGACTCGCTGCGGGAGCTGGCCACGCCGGGTCTGCTGGCGCTCACCGCGCCGATCGCCGTCGGCTTCGGCCTCGGCGCCGCGGCCCTGGCCGGCTACCTGGCCGGTGCGATCGGCGCCGGCACGCTGATGGCGGTCTTCCTGGCCAACTCCGGTGGCGCCTGGGACAACGCCAAGAAGCTCGTCGAGGACGGCAACTGGGGCGGCAAGGGTTCGCCCGCGCACGAGGCCACCGTCATCGGTGACACTGTCGGCGACCCGTTCAAGGACACCGCCGGTCCGGCCATCAACCCGCTGATCAAGGTGATGAACCTGGTCTCGGTACTGATCGCTCCGGCCGTCGTCGGGATGTCCGCGATCGGCGACGACCCGAACAAGGCGCTCCGGATCATCATCGCGGTCGTCGCGGTGGTCATCCTGGCCGCCGCGGTCTACGTCTCCAAGCGCCGGGAGTCGGTCATCTCCGACACCCCGGCCGAGGTGAACGCGGCCGCGTAGTTCGCAGTACCTGATGGAGCGGCCCGCCGATCTGATCGGCGGGCCGTTCCGCATGTCTGGACCCGGACGGGTCACCGCTTTACTGTCGTCGGTACGACGAAAACGTCCGTTGGGAGGTGGCAGTGCCGATGTCTCCCCGGCGGGCGATCGCTTTGCTGCTGCTGGTCCTGGCGGGCCTGGCGGCAACCGCGCAGCCGGCCGACGCCGCGACGCCGGATGTCACCTACCTCAACACCGCCCACCAGCTCAATCTGACGATCATCCAGGCCGCCCACGCGGCGAATGCCCAAGGCCAGAGCTCGTGCGTGCGAAGCGTCGGCACGGTAATGGAACGCGACCATCGCCGGCTTGCCGCGCAGGAGTCCGAGCTCGCCGGCAGATTCGGCATCAAGCTGGCGACGCTGCCTTCACTGGCCCAGCGCGACCAGCTCGACGCCCTCGGAGCCAAGGCCGGGACCCCTGGGTACGACGCGGCGTGGCTCGCGTTGCAGCGGGAGCTGCACCAGCAGTATCTGAGGTTGATCGAGGGCGACCTGCCGAAGAGCGCCTCACCCGCCGTCGAGTCACTGGCCGACGGCGCCAAGCCTGTGGTCGAGATGCACCTGAGCATGGTGTCTGGGTCCTGTCGCATCGTCACCAGCAAGCCAGTGGTACCTACTGGCGACGGTGGACAGGTCGCCGACGCCCAGAAGGCGCGTTCGCGGGCCGCCCTGGTCCTCCTCGGCATCGGAGTCATCCTCCTGCTCGGCAAAGCGATCTCCATGCGCCGGCGTCTCCTCGGAGTGGCTCTGGTCGGAGCGGGACTGGTCATGGTGTTCGGAGGGCATCCCGGTGACAGCGGACAGGTTCCGAAGGCCGGGACGACTGCCGCGGAACGGGAGGCTGCGATTCCACCGGTCCGGGTCAAGCTGCAGGGTGTTGCGAACGCGCCGGTGCAGGCCGTTGCGACCGGTGCCGATGGCCAGCTGCAGATGCCCTCGTCGCCGAACGCCGTGGGCTGGTGGGCCGCCGGTGCGGCGCCGGGCTCGGACGGCGGCACCGTACTGCTGGCCGGCCACGTGGACACTGCGCGCGCCGGGCTCGGCGTGTTCGCCGGACTGTCGGAAGTGCCGATCGGCGCCAAAGTCTCGGTGACCGGTGGGGATGGCGACGTGCACCGGTACAAGATCGTGGCTCGTCGCGTCTATCCGCAGACTGCTCTACCGACAGACCTCTTCCAGGGTGCTGGGAAGCCTCGACTGGTGCTCGTCACCTGCACCGGCGCATACGACCACAAGGCGCACCGGTACTCCCACAACCTGGTGCTGTACGGCGTCCCGGTGGTCTGAGCCGTTTGGTAGTCACTTCCACCTGAGGCAGACCGAAGTACGGCAGGCTGTCGACTTTCGGCTGATGTGGTGAACCCCGTGAGTAGGGGATCGTCGGGGTCGTGGTCAGGGCTTTAACCGATAGCAGGCGGCGTCGGGCGGACGGCAGAATCAACCCACGGGTGGACACACCGGATCCGCCCGGGGTCCGATGATCAGGACCCCGGTGACCTCGATACTGAGAGCTACACAGTCCAAAACCAGGTGCGCCACCGAAAGAGGAGTACGGCGATGATCGAGGCAAAGGGCCTCACCAAGCGATACGGCGCAACAGTTGCCGTTGACAACCTGTCTTTCGAGGTGAAACCGGGGAAGGTGACCGGCTTCCTCGGCCCGAACGGGGCCGGCAAGTCGACCACCATGCGGATGATCCTCGGACTCGACACCCCGACGTCCGGCGAGGTCACGATCGACGGGCAGCGCTACCGCGACCTGCACAAGCCGCTGACGAAGGTCGGCGCGCTGCTGGACGCGAAGTGGGTGCACCCGAACCGCTCGGCGCGCGCTCACCTGACCTGGATGGCGGCGTCCAACAAGCTGCCGAAGGACTCCGTCGACAAGGCCCTGGAGATGGTCGGCCTGTCCGCGGTCGCGAACAAGCGGGCCGGCGCCTTCTCGCTGGGTATGTCGCAGCGGCTCGGTATCGCCGGCGCGCTGCTCGGTGACCCGGAGGTGCTGCTGTTCGACGAGCCGGTCAACGGCCTCGACCCCGAGGGCATCGTCTGGATCCGTACCTTCATGCACCGGCTGGCCGACGAAGGCCGGACCGTGCTGGTCTCCAGCCATCTGCTGTCCGAGATGGCGCTGACCGCCGAGGACCTGGTCGTCATCGGCCGCGGCAAGCTGATCGCGCAGAGCACGACGCAGGAGTTCGTCGACCGCGCCAGCGGCACGACGGTCAAGGTCCGGACGCCGCAGCTCGACCAGCTGGCCGGCGTACTGCACGAGCAGCAGATGGTCACCCGGATCGAGGACGTCGAGAACGAGGGCAAGGTCCTGTTCGTCGAGGGCGATCTGACCACCGACCAGATCGGTGAGGCCGCCGCCGCGCACGGCATCGTGCTGCACGAGCTGACGCTGCAGCGCGGTTCGCTGGAGCAGGCGTTCATGCAGATGACCGGTGACTCGGTCGAGTACCACGCGCACGACGAGATCGCTGCCGTGACCCAGCTCGACGCGCCGTCGGGCGCCGAGGTGGCCGCGGGTCCGAAGGAGGACAACTGACATGTCGGTGATCACTGTCGAGCGGATCAAGCTCTTCTCCACCCGCTCGCCGTGGTGGTGCATGATCGTCGCCGCCGTGCTGACGGTCGGGTTCGCGGCGCTGACGACCGGCTTCCTCAAGGGCGCCGACGAGCAGCAGGCGACGATCTTCATCACCCAGCCGGGCGCACAGCTCAGCCAGATGGTGATGATGGTGATGGCCGCGCTGGCCGTCACGACGGAGTACCGGTTCGGCACCATCCGGACCAGCTTCCAGGCCGTCCCGCAGCGCGCCGCGCTGCTGCTCGGCAAGACCGCGGTGGTCGCGTTCCTGTCCGGTGTCATCGGCCTGATCGCGTCCTTCGGCGCGTGGGCCGTCGGCAGCCTGTTCGCCAGCAACGCCGACCTGTCGATCAACACCGCGGCCGAGTGGCGGCTGCTGGCCGGTCAGGGCCTGATCTTCGCGATCTCCGCGGTGATCGCGGTGGCGGTCGGCATCCTGATCCGGCAGAGCGCCGGTGCGATCGCGATCCTGATCCTCTGGCCGCTGCTGGTCGAGAACCTGGTCACCCTGATCCCGAAGGTCGGCGACGACCTGGCCAAGTGGGCGCCGTTCGCGAACGGCAGCTCGTTCCTGAACCAGGGCCAGGACTTCGGTCTGGCCGGCGCGGGCGCCGGGGGCAGCGACTTCGCCCTGGGCCCGTGGTGGGCGCTGCTGTACTTCGCCGGCTGGGCCGCCGCGCTGATGGCGATCGCCCTCTTCTCGGCGAGCAAGCGCGACGCGTAGACAAGCCACCCCGGCCGAGGTTGAGGGGCCCTGGCCGGGGCATGGGGCCCGGTCGGGCTGAGGGGTCCTGGCCGCGACGGCCCGTGGTGCATCCGGGAGACCGGATGAACCACGGGCCGTTTTCTCCTTCCGGTCAGGGCTGGCGAGTGGCCCCGCAGACCGTCTACGGTGCCGCGCATGACCGATTGGGCGCAGGTGCGCGAGGCGGGCTACGCGGTCCCTGAGGGCCGCTCCACGGGCGAGATGGTGGCCGAGCTGGTGGGCATGCTGAGATCCCCGGATCCCGTCGTCCGGGACCGGCACGGGTACGCCGTACTCGCGACCTGGATCGGCCGCGGCGTGCTGACGGCCGACCAGCTGCGGGCACTCGGCGACGAGATGGTGCCGCGGTTCGGCGACCCGGAGATCCAGGTACGGACGTTCGCGCCGTTGATCCTCGACTCGATCGTTTCCGCAGGCGTCTTCGAGCCGAGCTGGGTGCCGCCGTTCGAGCGCTGGTACGTCGCCGAGGAGGATCTGCGCGGGCACGACGAGAAGCTCGGCTGGCTGCATGCGATCGCGCACGGCGCCGACCTGCTCGGGACGCTCGGGCTGCATCCCGCGGTGGAGCCGGTGCAGATGCTCCGGCTCGGGATCGGGCGGTTGCTGACGCCGACGCCGTACGTGCTGCGGGACATGGAGGACGACCGGCTCGGGTACGCGCTGGCGGCGACGCTGACCCGCGACGACCTGACCGAGGCCGACGCGGAGTCCTGGCTCGACCCGGCGATCCGGGCGCTGTCGAATCCGCCGGCCGAAGGGATCACCCCTCAGGTGACGAACACCATCCGGACGTTGCGGGTGCTGTACGTGCTGGCCGATCACGGTCTCCGGGTCGGGGATGAGAAAAAGCTCACCCCGATCCCGCGACGCGACCAGGTCAAGACGAAGCTGGCCGACGTGTTCCGGATCGTCACGCCGTACTATCTCTGAACGCGCTCAGGTGATGCAGGCTCGGGGCAACGACCTGATGAGGTACGACGCATCCGACTTTCGTCTTGATTTTCCCTGAATCCTCCCCGAGCAACGGCATGTCGAGGACCAGGGCGGAGTACAGGTGAAGTCAGGTGGCAGTGGAGGGCTCGTCCGTGACAAGGTCTCTGCTGGCAGGCCATGGCCCCCTCCCATGGTGGTGCCAACGCCACTACCTGAGTAGTGCCAACACCATCAGATCTGGTCCCCGGCGAGGTTAGCTTTGAGCTACAAAGCCGTCGGGGGCAGCGGGTTCTAGAGAGGGCGCGTGGAAGTCATGGTTGCGACATACCTGAAGAGATGGGTCGGCAACCGCATTCTCAGTAGGACCACCCGCAAGGGTGGTCTCGACCTGTCGAAGATGCGGATGTTCCCCAGCTCGGTCTCGATGCCGCTGCGCCGGCAGGGTCTCGACCCGGTGCCGGCGCTGGCGCAGGTGCGGGAGGCCGAGCCGGTGCACAAACTGGCCCACCTGTTCGGGCTGAACGTGTGGGTGGTCAGCGGACATGCCGAGGCGAAGGCCGTGCTCGCCGACACGACGAACTTCAGCAACGACATCCGGCCGCTGGTCGGCTCGGACCCGAACAAGCCGTCCGAGGGCATCGGCGGGCTCGGGTTCACCGACCCGCCGGACCACACCCGGCTGCGCAAGCTGCTCACGCCCGAGTTCACCAAGCGCAAGCTGGCCCGGCTGGAGCCGGCGATCGAGAAGATCGTCAACGACCAGCTCGACCTGATGGAGGCCAAGGGGCCGGTCGTCGACATCGTCTCCGACTTCGCGTTCAACGTGCCGTTCCTGCTGATCGCCGACCTGCTCGGCGTCGAGGAGCAGGACCGCGACCGGTTCCGCGCGCTCGGGCCGGCCCGGTTCGACCTGTCCGGTGGCGGGATCGGGGTGTTCGGGTCGGCTTCGGAGTCGAGGGACTTCTTGTTCGAGATCGTGCGCAAGCAGCGGACGAACCCGGGCGACGGGCTGATCGGGTCGATCATTCGCGAGCAGGGCGACGAGATCGACGACATCGAGCTCGGCGGTCTCGCGGACGGGGTGTTCCTGGGCGGGTACGAGACGTCCGCGAGCATGCTCGCGCTCGGCACGCTGGTGCTGCTGCGCGACCCGAAGAACTTCGAGCTGATCCGGACCGAGCCCGGTTCGGTCGACGGGATCGTCGAGGAGCTGTTGCGGTACCTGACGGTCGTGCAGGTCGCGTTCCCGCGGTTCGCGCGGCACGACCAGGAGCTGTTCGGCCAGCAGGTGAAGAAGGGCGACCTGGTCGCGGTGTCGTTGTCCGGCGCGGACCGCGACAAGGAGATCTTCGGCGCGGACGCCGAGGACTTCTACCCCCGCCGTACGGTGTCGTCCGCCCACCTCGCCTTCGGCCACGGCATGCACCGCTGCGTCGGCGCCGAACTGGCCCGGATGGAGCTCCGCGCCGCGTTCACCGCGCTGGCCCACCGCTTCCCGGACCTGTCCCTCGCCGTACCCGAGGAACAACTCCGCTTCCGCGACTTCTCCATCGTGTACGGCGTCGAAGCCCTCCCCGTCCAACTCCAAGCCACCTTCACGAACCAAGCCGCCGTGTAGACGACACCGCTCCGCGGCGGCACAAACCGCATCACGGCGACGCCCAGCAGGGACTGTGGACACCCAGTGGGGGGTGTGGACACGGCATTACTTGTTCACGGTCACCGGCGGGGTCCGCGTATCCCGAGCCCTATCACCCGTGGAGCGGCCAACAGGACGTGTGCTGTGGAGCGGGTTAGGTGAGGTTGAAGCGGTGGGCGAAGGCGGTTAGGGCGTCCAGGGATGGGGGGTTGATTACCAGGCGGGTGACGCCCTGCTGCTCGTAGGAGTTGAGGGCTTCGGGTGTTAGGTCGGTGGAGGCCCAGCGGGTGTATTCGAGGGTGTCGCGGGTGGAGGTTTCGCGGGCCAGGTCCCATTGGGCTGCGCGTTCGGCGGGTGAGAGGTTGCCGCCCGGGAAGTAGCCGTCGCCGCGGAGGCCGGCTCGGCGGGCGGCGGCTCGGCTGGAGCCGCCGATGTGGATGGAGAGCGGGGCCAACGGATGCGGGTAGCTGGTCAGGTCCTCGAACTCGAAGAACTCGCCGGAATAGCTCACCCCGTCCGGTCCGCCCGACCACAGCAGACGCAGTACGTCGATGGCTTCGTCCGTACGGCGACCACGTGTCGCGAAGTCGACGCCGACAGCGCGCGCCTCACCCGGCAAACTGCCCAGGCCGACGGTCAGCAAGCGCATCCGCCCCTTCGACAGCACGTCGACCGTGGCGAGACGCTTCGCCAGGGTGACCGGATGGTGGTACGGCAGCAGCAGTACTGCGGTACCCAGCAGGAGACGTTGCGTGGACGCGGCGACGTACATGAGCAGGTCGAGCGGATCGGCGTACTCGAGCGTGGTCGGCAGTTCGAAGCCGCTCAAGGACGCCCCGCGGTAGAGCGCGACGTGCTCAGGCACGTACAGCCCCTCGAACCCGCAGGCCTCCGCGTGTTGCGCGAACTCGACCAGCCGCTGCGGATCCATCCCCAGCGCTGGAGTGCTGTAAGTGACGGCGAATTTCACCCGCCGACCCTAGAACCCTGCCCCTGAGAGCAAGGCAAATTGCGGCACTGATGGTTCTCGTGAGTAGTGTCTTTGTGGCACTAGGTGGTCGTTGGCCGGATCGGGTCGTGACAGGATGCGGGGTGGGTGGTCACAATGGGCGGTCCGGCCCGAAGTGCGGGTGACGGAACAGGGGAAGGGCCGTCGGCGGTATGGGGATTGGCGAGATGGCGACGGGTGACGTGCTGACCGCCCGGATCGCCGCCGCGATGACCGCCGCCCAGTCGGGTGGGCATGCGACTGCGGCGGCCGAGATCGAGGCGATCCGGACCGAGCTGGGTGCGGTGCCGAGCTACCGGTTGGCCGCCGTCGAGTACGTCCGCGGCGTTTCGGCCCACCACGCGAGCGACGCCGACGAGGCCCTGCGGGCGGTCGACGCGTGTATCGAGGTCGCCCGCGCGATCGACGAGCCCGGCTGGGAGGCGAACGCGCTCCCGATCCGCATCATCAACCTGGCCCGCAGCGGCCGCGGCGGCGACACCGTGAACGATCTGGTCGCGGCCGAAGCAGCCCTCAGCCGGACCAAGGATCCAGGACTGACCGCCTGGGCACACACCGGCCTGGGCTATGCCTACGACGTCCTACGACTGTTCGAGCTGTGCATCCCGCACTACGAGCTCGCGACCGGGCTCGACGCCGACGTGTTCGAGCTGGCCGAGTCCGAGGCGATCGATCGGCTGAACCTGGCCGAGACGTACCTGCGCTGGGCGCACGAGCTCGAGCGGCTCGGTGATCCTTTGTATACAAGGGAGATCGAGGAGCGCCTGGCGTCCGCGGCGTACTGGGCGCGGGAGGCCGCGCGAGTGGTGGTCGACGACGAGAGCCAGGAGTTCTGGCGACTCAGCGCCCGCCTGTGGCTCGCCGCGGCGGCGACCGCCGAGGATCCGGACCAGGCGGTCGCCGACCTGACCGAGATCCGCGACGAGATCAGCAAGCTCGGTGAGACCGAGCGGCTCGCGATCGCCGGCGCCTACCTGGCCCGGGCGCTGCAGGCACAGGGCAAGTCCGAGGAGGCCAAGGCCGCAGCGGACCGGGCGGCCGACGACCTGATTCCGATGGCTGACCCATCGACCCATGTTCTGGTCCTGCAGACCCGCTCGGAGATCGAGGCGGCCGACGGCGACCCGGGCGCCCACGCCGGGCTGGAGTACGCGCGGTCGGTCGCGCGCAGCTGGTGGAAGGAGCGGCAGCGGGCGCTGAACGCCGTACGGCATGCGCTCGCGGTGCACGATCTGCCGGCCCGGCACGACGCCGAGTGGCACGCGGCGCGGCAGGATCCGCTGACCGGCGTGGGCAATCGCCGCGCCCTGGAAGAGCGACTGACCGCGGCCCGCGACTCGGGGCGAGCGGTCACCTTGCTGGCCATCGATGTAGACGATCTGAAGATCGTCAACGACACCTTCGGGCACGCCTGCGGGGACGAATTGCTGCAGGTTGTGGCAAATCTCCTGGTAGAACAGGCGCGAGCGACCGATGCCGTGGTTCGATCGGGTGGCGACGAGTTCTTCGTGGTCCTCGACCAGCCCGACGCCAAGGGCGGCGCCCAGCTGGCCGAGCGGATCCGGGTCGCCGTCGAGGCGATCGCGGCGGCGACGGAGAAACCGTGGCTGCGCCGGCTCGGGCTGAGTCTCGGGTACGCCGCGACCGCCGAAGGTCTCGGTGTGGACCAGCTCGTCGCCCGCGCGGATCAGCGCCTGTACGAGGACAAACGCCGCAACAAGTGACCGGCAGCAAGGCAGTGAGGGGAGGTGTGGTGCGCGAGACGTCGGGGGTGACTGCGCGGATCGCGGCAGCGATGACGCTGGCGCAGTCGGGCGGTCCGGCCGAGGCCGCGCTGGAGCTCAACGAGCTGCTTGCCGAGCTGGGTCCGGAGCCGACCCACGAGCGGGCGGCGGCCGAGTACGTGCGAGCTGTCGCGGCGCATCACGCCACCGACTCGGTCGAGGCACTGGACGCCGTCGACGCCTGTATCCGGGTCGCCCGCGCGATCGACGAGCCGGGCTGGGAGGCGAACGCGATCGCGCTCCGGATCGTCACCCTGATCCGCACCGGCGAGGGTGGTGACTCGGTCGCTGACCTGGTCGCGGCGGAGAACGCACTGTCGCGGACCAGGGATCTCGGCTTGGCCGCCTGGGCGCACACCGGTCTCGGCTACGCCTACGACCTGCTCCGGCTCTACGAGCTGTGCATCCCGCACTTCGAGCTCGCCGCCGAGGGCGATCACGATCCGCTCGGCCTGGCCGAGGCGCCGGCGATCAACCGGCTCAACCTGGCCGAGTCCAACCTGCGCTGGGCGCACGAGCTCGAGCGGCTCGGCGACACATCGTACGACGGGGAGATCCGCGAGCGTCGGCGGGCGGCGCACCGGTGGGCGGGTGAGGCGGTCGATGTGATCCTGGCGGCCGACCTGCTCGGGTACTGGCCGATGGCCGGGCGGATGTGGCTGGCGGCGAGCAACGATGCCGGGGATCCGGCCCAGGCGGCAGTGATTCTGAAGGACTGCCGCGACCAACTGGCGAAGCTCGGCGATCTCGAGCTCGCCGCGATCGCGGGCGCCTACCTTGCCAGGGCCTACCTGACGCTCGGGCGGACCGACGATGCGATGGAGGCCGCGGGCCGGTCGGCGAGTGATCTGCCGCCGACGTCGGATCCGCCGGTGGAGGCACTGATCCGCCACACCGCCGTACAGATCGTGGCCGCGTCGGGTGACGCCGGTGCGTCGACGGGGCTGCAGTACGCGCGGGCGATCAGCAGAGGGTGGTGGGCGGAGCGGTTGCGCGGGCTGTACGCCGTACGGAGTGCGCTGGCCAACCACGAGCTCTCGATCCGGCACGATGCCGAGTGGCGGGCGGCCCGGGAGGATCCGCTGACCGGTGTGGGCAATCGGCGTGCGCTGGACGAGCGGATGTCGGTGGCGCGCGACTCCGGCCGATCGGTCGGGGTGATCGCGATCGACGTGGACAACCTGAAGATCGTCAACGACAGCTACGGGCATGCGTGCGGGGACGAGGTGCTGCGACGTGTCGGGCAGCTGCTGTCGGAGCAGTGCCGTGCGGAGGATGTGGTGGCGCGGGCGGGCGGGGACGAGTTCGTCGTCGTACTGGACAACCCGGACGAGCGGGGCGCGCCGGAGCTGGTCGAGCGGATCAGGATCGCGGCGGACCGGGAGGCGGCGCGGGCGGAGGCGCCGTGGTTCGCGATGCTGCGGCTGAGCGTCGGGCAGGCGAGCAGCACCGACGGTACGTCGGTCGCTGACCTGCTGACCGAGGCAGACCGGCGGATGTACGCCGAGAAGCGCCGGCGTCGGAGGACTGCTCAGTAGTTCAAGAAGCCTTCTGTGACGAGGCGTCTGACCTGCGGAAGGTATTCGGAGAGTACGTCGACCACCGGGCGCTCCATCAGGTCGGCCAGGGCGGCGAGGATCTGGCCTGTGCTCAGGTCGCCGTCGCACGCGCCGACGAAGCCGGCCAGGACTGTGTCGACCTGCTCTGCCCGGCGCATGCCACGCTGGCGCCTCAGGACGATCGTGGCGGGGTCGTCGGCGCCCGGTTGACCGGTGGTCTCCTGGATGACGTCGTCGGCCGCGCGGAGGTGCAGAGCGGTCAGATCGGCGGGGAGGCCTTCCAGACGTTCGAAGCGGTGCAGAACGTGCGGTCCGATCGGGCGCTCGATCTCGTACGGCCAGGGCTCGGCGTCGAGGGTGCCTGCGACGTTGTGGAGGGTGATCCAGCCCATGCCGATCGCTTCGACGCTCTGATCCTCCAGGTAGCGCATCCACTCGTCGTACCGGCTGGTGTACTGCGGCGAGCCGTGGAGACCGGCGTCGCGCAGCCAGAGCTCGACGTACTCGGACGGGTCGAGCTGTTCGCGCTGGACGGCCCAGGCGGAGCGGTCCGCCGTCCAGGTGGCGATGCGGTCCTGCCAGTCCTGCCCGCGGACACAGGTCCAGTTGGCGAGCAGCTGGCACCAGCCGCCGTCGGTGAGGTGGTCAGGCGCTTGCCTTATCAGCTGCTCGACGACCGCGTCGCCGGCGTACCCCGTCTCGCGGTACGTCAGGTCTCCGCCGGGCGGCGAGATGACGTACGGCGGGTTGCTCACGATCAGGTCGAACCGCTCGCCGCGGACCGGCTCGTACAGGCTGCCGTCGCGGAGGTCGAGGTCGAGGTGGTTGAGGGCGGCCGTCCAGCGGGCCAGCTGGAGGGCACGTGGGTTGACGTCTGTGGCGACGAGCTGGTTGACGCGGTCGGCGAGGTGGAGCGACTGGATGCCACAGCCGGTGCCGATGTCGAGCGCCCGGTCGGCCTTGATCGGCACGGTGAGGTGGATGAGGCTGAGGCTGGCGGGCGCGATGCCCAACACGTAGTCGGGCCGCATCGGCGCCCGCCGTCCATCGAGCCCCGGGGTGAGGTCGGCAACCACCCACCACTCTCGCTCATCCTCCACGAACGGCCGGATATCGAGCACAGCCCGAGCCTCACCCGCCGAAACCTCAACGATGCCCAGGGCAACCAGATCCACACCCGGAAACGCCTTGCTGACAAGGGCTTCCGGCACGACCCGCTGCAACAAGAACAGCCGGATCATCGTGTCGAGCGCATCCCCCGACCCAGTACGGCGAGCAGCCGGCGCCGTCTCGTTCCGCGCCAACGCCCCGTTGGCCTCCACCCCGAGCCGCTCAGCAACCCCATCCACGGTGTACCCCGCGCCCGCAAACGCTCCCCGCAGCCCGTTCACGTCGTACCCCGTCGACTCCCGCATGCCGCCATCCTCCCACCACCCACCCCACCGCCCCACCGCCCCACCGCCCCACCGCACTTCGATGGTTAACCACTGACATGGCCGGTTCGCGGCTCGCATGCAGGGGGTGACGGGGCCATTTGAGTGGTTCACCACTCAAATGGCCCCGGTCTGCGGTCTGCGGTCTGCGGCAGGGGGTGGGGCGGTGGGTGGGGTTAGGGGTTGCAGGTGAGTTTGGGGTTGGCCCAGTCGGCGTGGTCGCTGGTGTTGCCGTCGCCTCCGTCGGTTACTTGGAGGGTCAGGGTTTGGGCGCCGGTTACGTCGACTGTGGTGGTGGCTGTCGGGGAGGTACCGGTCAGTTGGTCGGAGGTGTATTTCGCGGTGCCGTCGGTGAGGACCTTGAAGGTGACCTTGCCGCGGTCCTCCATCTCGTCGTCGACGCCCAGTTGGCTGGTGAACGACGTGCAGTTGCCGCCGAGCCGGACGCTGACCGACGACGGGGCATGGGCGCCGAGCCCTTTGGCGTAAGTGACTCCGTCGAGCGTGATCGGGCCGCCGTCGCCGGTGCCGTCCTCGCCGTTGCTGTGGTCGCGTTCGACCGGCCCCCAGCCGTTCGTGGAGTCCAGGAACTCCAGGTCACTCACCCAGTTCTCCCCGGTGGGTGCCGGCGGCAACGGTTTGTCGGCGATCGTGGCGGCGAAGAACCCGAGCCCGCCGCCGGGCAGCTTGATCGCCTTCACGGTCTTCCCGGGATCGAGCGGTACGGCGGTGTAGAAGACCCGGTAGTCCGTCGTCGTATTGCCCAGACCGGCCGGTGTGTAACGACCCTTCACCGAAACGGCCAGGCTGGCGCCGCCGGTGGTCGGGTCCTGGCAACACCAGTTCGGCAACTGGAAGGTGCCTTCGGAGGTGGTGCCGTCGGTGTAGATGATCGTCACGGTGCCCTTGGCGTTCAGGCTGGCGCCCGCTCCGAGCAGCGCGAGGTGCGAGCCGGTGCCGGAGACAAGGATCGGCGCGGACTGGTTCTTCACCACGTTCGGTGTCCCCGGCGCTCCGGTCGGCCAGGTGAACTCGGCATCCTGGACGGTGACCTTGGCGCCCGGCGAGTAGCCGGCGGCCGCGAGTGCTTCGCCGTTGAAGCTGTCACCCGATCCGTCGAAATTGCCTTGTTCGTAGGTGTTTGCGTCGGTGATGCCGACCAGATTGGCTGCCTGGGACAGCGACGCGTAGGGGAGCTCGGCTGTTGCTGACGTGGTGTTGGAGTAGCTCTTGCCTTGGGCAACATAGCTTGCCTTGAGCTGCAGGGTGAAGCTCGCCGGTTCGACGTCCGCGCCGGGCGTCACCTGCAGCTTGGTCGTGACGGTCTGACCGGAGCGGACCGAGGCGAAGCGGTTGGCGCCGGTGACAGTCCAGCCGGCCGGGACCTGCATGGCCAGGTCGACGTTGCGCAAGGTGGTGGGGCTGTCGTTGCGGAAGGTCGCGGTCACCTCGGTGGCCTGGCCGGGGGCGTTCCAGAGCGACGGAGTGGTGAGCTCCGGGGTGCCGAAGGTGTTGGTGACGTCCGGGCCGCCCACCGACGAGGCGCCGGCGAGGCGGACCACGGCGGACCGCGAGGTGGCGATCGAAGCGGTCTGCACGGTGACGATGCCGTTGGCGAAGCCCCACTTGGCGGGGTGCCCGTCGACGGTGACGTTGTGCGGCGCGGTGCCCGTGTGGACCGTCAGCTCGTACGGGCGCGCCGCCGGCTTGCCGTCGTACGTGCCGACGCTCGGGCCGATCTTGACCGTCACGTCGCCACGGCCATGTGTGGGTGCGTCGACCGCGAACGTCTGCGTCGCGGACTTCGTCGAGCGGGTCACGCGGTCGTCCTCGTACATGCTGAAGGAGGACTTGCCGGACGGGTACACGTCGACCGTGATGGTGTCGCTCGGCTTCTGCTCGGCTGCGTTGTTGATGCCGGCCTTCCACATCGGCACGACCGCGCCGGCCTTCACGAACAGCGGCAGCGTGTCCAAGGCAGCGTGGTACCCGTTGACAGTCGTCGGGCCCTGGTACACGCGACCCGTCCAGTAGTCGACCCAGCGTCCCGCGGGCAGGTAGATCCCGTTCTTCACCTCGTCCGCGCCGTACATCGGCGCGACCAGGAACTCCTTGCCGGCCAGGAACTCGTACTTGGTCGTGTCGTCCCACGTCTTGGGGTCGTTCGGGTACTCCAGCACCAGCGACCGGTTCAGCGGAGCGCCGGTCCGGTGTGCTTCGGCGGCGTACGTGTAGAAGTACGGCAGCAGCCGCTCGCGCAGCTTCAGGTACTTGCGGTTGATCGAGGTGTACGGGTCGCCGTACGCCCAGGGCTGCTTGTACGCCGGCGTCGACCAGCCGGACATGCTCATGAAGGCGGGGTTGAACGTCTTCCACTGCAGATCCCGCACGTACGACGTGGCGGAGCCGCCGAAGATCCCGTCCACGTCGCCCGCGCTGTAAGCGATACCGGAGTTGCCCGACCCGGTGATCGCCGGGATCTGCCACTTGATCGCGTCCAGCGAGCCGCTGTGGTCGCCGGTCCACTGCACCGCGCACCGTTGCGCGCCGGCCCAGCCCTCGACCATCCACGCGAACCCGCGAGCGTTGCTGTACTGCTCGATGCCGTCATGCGCCGTGTCGCAGGCGCTCAGCGCGTACCGGTAGCCAGGGCCGACCCACGCCACGTCCAGCTTCCGCACGCGCACACCGGCGTCGCCGACCTCGGCCGGCTGCCTGTCCAGGTTGGACTGCGTCCACAGGCCCATCTGGATGTTCCGCGCCCGCAGCTCGTCACCGGCCTGCTTGAGCGCCGGGATGTCCCGCTTGCCCCACCAGGTGCCGTCGACCTGCTCGGAGTCGGTGTTGGCGGAGTACCCGCAGCCGTAGTCGTCGTTGACGAGCATCCAGCCGCCGGGCATGTCCTCGTCCTTGAAGCGCTGCGCGACCTTCACCGCGTCCAGGGTGGTCACCTTGTCCGGGTTGACCTTCCAATCGTTGCTGGGGTCCGGATCCGTCGCGTAGTGACCGCGGTTGTAGCAGTCCGAGTCGCCGTACTCGAGTCCGTAGATCGGCGGCATGAACGGTCGGCCGGTGAGTTCGGTGTAGCGGTCCAGCGAGGTCTTGAGGTCGCCAACGAAGTAGTACGCGTCGAACCGCTTCTCGTCGTGCGTAGTTACAACCGGACTAGTGAAGGTGTAACTACCGGGGCTGAACGTGTTCCGCAGCACGCCGTAGCCCGCGGTGCTCATGTAGTACGGCGACGCGTTCGGGTTACCGCCGTCCTCCCAGTTGAAGTCCTTGGAGATCTTGATCGTCTGGTCGCGGTGCGAGAAGCGGCCGTTCTGCATGCCGCCGCCGAAGAACTGCTCGTTCGCGCTCCGGCCCAGCGTCTGCGTGGTCGACGTGTCGGTCCAGGACAGCGGCGCGGTCTCGGACCAGACCAGCTGCCCGTTCGACCGGTACAGCGAGAACTTCAGCGGGCTCTTCTGCGCACGGACCTCGATCTTGCCGGTCGTGAGCGAGTAGTAGGTGCCGCGGTCCCGCCAGGAGGTCCGCGGCGTGCCGTAGTCCGTCTTGGTGACGATGTTGGACGCCGGGGCGCCGGGATCGGTGGGCGGAGTGTTCGCGGGGTCGGTGAAGTTCCCGTCCGGCGCCATCCAGAGCCGGAACACGTCGTCCTTCAGGAACACCACCCGCACCTTCGCCGCGCCGGCGCTGAGGGTGTACGTCGCCTGGTCGGCGGCGAACCCGGTCACGTCACCGAGCGTGGTCGCGGCCGCCCGGGCGGGAGCCGCGGTGTACACAAGTGCGCCCGCCACTAAGGGCAGGGCGACTACTGAACGTTTCATGCGGACAAAGATGCTCACGAGTGCCTCACTTCACGCATCAATGAACAAGATGCGCACATTGAAACCCACCGGCGACGTGTTGTCACCAGGTCGGCCTTCATGAAGTTGAGACAGTGTCGCCATCACGGGGTGAAACAAGGCGATGACGATGAGTCGCATGGCGAACTCGCGTCCCACCAGCCTCAGCAGTCACAGACTGACCAGGCGGCACCTCCTGACGGCAGGCCTGGCCGGCGGGTTCACGCTGGCTGCCGCGGGGCTCGCGCACGCCTCGCCGTACGACCCCGCCGGCCCCGCGCCCGACCGGCTCCGTGCGCAGGACGACCCGAACTTCCATCCGGTGAAGTTCCGGCTGCCGGAGCCGACCGGGCGGAAGGCGCTCGGGACGACCGCGATCCATCTCGTCGACCGGTCGCGGCCGGATCCCACCATGCCCAGCGGGCAGCGGGAGCTGATGATCAGCCTCTGGTACCCGGCCGGGATGTTCGGGTCGGCGCCGCTGGCGAAGTACATGCCGCCGCGGACCTCGGTCGCGGTCGACGACGCGTGGACGGGTGAGTACGGGCTGGCGCTGCCGAGCGGGTCGTTCGACTTCGCCGGCACCGAGACGCACGCGCGGGTCGACGTACCTGCGCAGC
This sequence comes from Kribbella sp. NPDC051586, assembly GCF_044453965.1. Lineage (NCBI taxonomy): Bacteria > Bacillati > Actinomycetota > Actinomycetes > Propionibacteriales > Kribbellaceae > Kribbella > Kribbella sp. NPDC051586. The sequence continues at coordinate 1,961,102 of NZ_JBITDF010000001.1, forward strand.
CGATGCGGCATCCCGTCGTACTGTTCTCGCCCGGATTCCAGTACAGCCGGTTCGTGAACACCGCGCAGGTCGAGGATCTGGCCAGCCGCGGCTACGTCGTGGTGACCATGGACCACTCGCACGAGGCCCCGGTGGAGTTCCCCGGCGGGCGGTTCCTGCCCGGCGCGCCGGAGTCCGAACCGCCCGGTCCGGACCAGGTCCGGGCGGCGGTCGAGACCCGGACCGCGGACGCCCGGTTCGTGCTGGATCAGCTGGAGCGGATGGCCGGCGGCCGGAGTGTCGATGCCGAGGGCAAGGATCTGCCGAAGGACCTCGCGGACGGGCTGGACCTGCGCAAGGCCGGCATGTTCGGCTTCGGGCTCGGCGGCTACACGACCGCGAACACGATGCTCTCCGACGAGCGGATCTCGGCCGGGATCGACCTGGACGGCACGCTCCAGGACGACCGGGCGAAGGGTCCGCTCGGCGAGGTCGCGCAGAGCGGTCTGGACCGGCCGTTGCTGCTGTTCGGCTCGGACGAGACCCAGCGGACCGACCCGGCCAAGGACAACTACGACCCGTCCTGGGCGAGCTTCTGGAAGGCGCAGCGCGGCGGGAAGATCAACCTGGCGCTGGCGAGCACCAAGCAGAAGGCGTTCACCGACTACCAGTTCGTCTTCTCCCAGCTGTTCCACGACATCTACGGCGAGGACCCGATCATCACCTCGGTGATGAAGGCTCTCGTCGGCAGTGCGAAACCGGCCCGGAGCGTGCTGGCGCAGCGGGAGTACACCGCTGCATTCTTCGACCAGACGCTGCGTCGCCGGCCGTCACTTCTGCTCCGCGGTAACTCCCCGAAGTTCCCGGAAGTGCGCTTCGCCCGCTGAGACGGCGTACTCTCGACAGAGATTCGCCACGCCCACCGTGGCGGCTTCGCGACGCGCGGTGACGATGGGGTGTTCGCCACTTTCTGAAATCCTGGGAGGCGGACCCGGGGCCTCACCCGTTACGGTGCGTTGAGAAATGCGTTGCCGTCGGCCGTACTCTGTCCTCGGGCGGGGTCGGTCGTGTGTTCGGGGGAACAGACGCGGAGACGGCGTCGTTGGATTCGGGGCGATGTCGGCAGGACGAGAGTAGGGAGCGCAGTGGCAGGGGCAGCAGGGACCAAAACAGCGGCCGGGACCCGTCTGGTGATCGTCGAGTCGCCGAAGAAGGCGCGGATGATCGCCGGCTTCCTGGGGTCCGGGTACGTGGTGGAGTCCAGCTTCGGCCACATCCGCGACCTGCCGAGCGGGGCGGACGAGATCCCGGCGAAGTACAAAGGCCTGCCGTGGGCACGGCTGGGCGTGAATGTCGACGAGCACTTCGACCCGCTGTACGTCGTACCGGCGGACAAGAAGGCGCAGATCCGCAAGCTCAAGGACCTGCTCAAGGGCGCCGACGAGCTCTTCCTGGCGACAGATGAGGACCGCGAGGGCGAGGCGATCGCCTGGCACCTGCTCGAGGAGCTGAAGCCGAAGGTCCCGGTCAAGCGGATGGTCTTCCACGAGATCACCCCGAAGGCGATCCAGGACGCGGTCGGCAACGCCCGGGACATCGACGAGGACCTGGTCGACGCCCAGGAGGCGCGCCGGATCCTCGACCGCCTGTACGGGTACGAGGTCTCGCCGGTGCTGTGGAAGAAGGTCATGCCACGGCTGTCGGCGGGCCGGGTGCAGTCGGTCGCGATCCGGATGGTGGTCGACCGGGAGCGCGAGCGGATCGCGTTCCGCAGCGCGTCGTACTGGGATCTCGACGCCACGCTGGACGCCGGCGAGGACCGGAACCCGCGACTTTTCCCCTCCCGCCTGGTCTCGGTGGACAGCAAGCGGGTGGCGCAGGGCCGCGACTTCAGTTCGATCGGTGAGCTCAAGGGCGCGAACACCGTCCATCTGGACGAGGCGACCGCGACCGCGCTGGCCGGTGCGCTGCGGGAGTCGCAGTTCACCGTCCGGTCGATCGAGTCCAAGCCGTACACCCGCAAGCCGTACGCGCCGTTCCGGACCACCACGCTGCAGCAGGAGGCCGGCCGCAAGCTCGGCATGTCCGCGTCGCAGACCATGCAGGTCGCCCAGCGGCTGTACGAGAACGGCAACATCACCTATATGCGTACCGACAGCGTCACGCTGTCGGACACCGCGATCACCGCCGCCCGGGCCCAGGTCCGCGAGCTGTACGGCGCGTCGTACCTGCCGGACAAGCCGCGCGTCTACACCTCCAAGGTGAAGAACGCCCAGGAGGCACACGAGGCGATCCGGCCGGCCGGCGAGACGTTCCAGACGCCGGCGCAGACCGGTCTGAGCGGCACCGAGTTCCGGCTGTACGAGCTGATCTGGATGCGGACGATCGCGTCCCAGATGCGGGACGCGGTCGGGAACAGCGTCTCGATCAAGATCGACGCGACCGCGGCGACCGGCGAGCAGTGTGAGTTCACCTCGTCCGGCCGGGTGATCACGTTCCACGGGTTCCTCAAGGCGTACGTCGAGGGCGCGGACGACCCGTCCGCCGGGACGGACGACCAGGAGACGCGGCTGCCGGACGTGACCGAGGGCGACGTACTGCCCGCGTCCGAGGTGGTGGCGTCCGGGCACGAGACCAAGCCGCCGGCGCGATACACCGAAGCCACGCTGATCCGCGAGATGGAAGAGCGCGAGATCGGGCGCCCGTCGACGTACGCGACGATCCTCGGCACCAACGTGGCCCGCGGGTACATCTACAAGAAGGGTCAGGCGCTGGTTCCGGCCTGGCTGGCGTTCGCGGTCGTCCGGCTGCTCGAGGAGCACTTCACCCGGCTGGTGGACTACGCGTTCACGGCGACGATGGAGGATGTGCTCGACGAGGTCGCGGCCGGTGACCTGCAGCGCGAGGGCGTGCTGTCGCGGTTCTACTTCGGTGACGACCAGCTCGAGGGCCTGAAGTCGATGGTCACCGATCTCGGCGACATCGACGCCCGGCAGATGTCGACCTTCCCGGTCGGCGGCGCCGACACCGGGATCGTGCTCCGCGTCGGCCGCTACGGGCCGTACGTCGAGGACAAGGACGAGCGCCGCGCGAACGTGCCGGAGGACCTGCCGCCGGACGAGCTGACCGTCGACAAGGCCCACGAGTTGCTGGCCCAGCCGTCGGGCGTCGAGCTCGAGCTCGGTACGGCGCCGGACACCGGCCTTCGCGTCGTCGCCAAGGCGGGTCGTTTCGGGCCGTACGTGACCGAGGTGCTGCCGGAGGACGCGCCGAAGAGCGCCAAGCCGCGGACCGGGTCGCTGCTGAAGTCGATGACGCTGGAGAACGTCGGGCTCGACGACGCGATGAAGCTGCTGTCGCTGCCGCGGGTCGTCGGCAAGGATCCGGAGTCGGGCGACGAGATCACGGCGCAGAACGGGCGTTACGGGCCGTACCTGAAGAAGGGCACGGACTCGCGGTCGCTGTCGTCCGAGGAGCAGATGTTCGACATCACGCTCGAAGAGGCGCTCAAGATCTACGCCGAGCCGAAGCAGCGGGGCCGCCGCGCCGCTGCGCCGCCGCTGAAGGAGCTGGGCGAGGACCCGGAGTCCGGCAAGCCGGTGGTGGTGAAGGAGGGCCGCTTCGGCCCGTACGTCACCGACGGGGAGACGAACGCGACGCTTCGCAAGGACGACGCGGTCGAGACGATCTCGCTGCTGCGGGCGGCCGAGCTGCTGGCGGACAAGCGGGCCCGCGGGCCGGTGAAGAAGACCGCGAAGAAGTCGACGGCGAAGAAGACGGCGGCCAAGAAGACCGCCGCCAAGAAGACCACGACGAAGAAGGCAGCCGCCAAGAAGACGGCAACGAAGAAGACGGCCGCCAAGAAGAGCTAGAAGTCGCTCGTGACCATCCCGTGGATCACGAACGCGATGAACGCCAGCACGACCAGCAGCAGGATCACGAACGGGACGATCAGCCAGACCGAAGGCCGCCGGGCGCCGACAGTGGCGCCGGTGGTCTGGCTGGTCACCTGCTTCGCGACGATGCGGCCCTTGCGCCACTTCCCGGCGACGGTCACCTCCTCGCCGTCGGTCACCTGACCCTCCAGCGAGGTCCCGCGCAGCTCGACGAGCGTCGGCTGCAGCTGCTTGCCGACCGCGTCGTGCTGCTCCAGGTGGAAGGTCAGCACCTGTACGGAGCCCTCGTCGCCGTGACGCTCGGAGCGGAACTGCACGTTCCGCACGACGCCGCGGAGCTCTGCGGCGCCCCGGCGGGCGAGAGCATTCGACTGGTCACTCATCGGAGTTCCCCCAGGTGTGAGATGTGGTACCCGGAAAGTACATTGGGTTCGCCGCCTCCTGGTGGCCGCGAGGTAGGCCGAGACGCAACCGCAAAGGAGCCCCATGACCAGTGCCGTTGAGGTCAGCGCCCAGCGGTTGCGGGAGCGGGGTGAGCGGGTGACGCCGGCCAGGCTCGCGGTCGTCGAGGTACTGGCGGGGACCGAGGAACACCTGAGCGCCGAGCAGATCGGCGAACGCGCCGAGCAGCTGCGTCCCGGGATCCACCGCGCGACCGTGTACCGCGCCCTCGACGCGCTCGGCGAGTTCGGCCTCGTGACCCACGTCCACCTCGGTCGCGCGGGCACGACGTACCACCTGGCCGGGGACCTCGCCCCGCGCCACCTGCACCTGCGCTGCTCGGAGTGCGGCACCGTGTACGACGCCCCCGGCGACATCCTCGAATCGGCCCGCAAGAAGGTCGCCCGCGAGCTCGGCTTCCACCTCGCACCCGAACAGGTGGCCCTCGTCGGCGTGTGCAAGAACTGCCAGGGCTGAGGCTCCCTGTCCATATCTGTTCATCGGTGTGGATTCATGAACAGACTTGGCTTAGGGTCGGTGGCTGTGACCTATGTCGAGGACTTTGCTTCCGGTGAGAACGTGCTGGCGCCGCGCGCCTGGCTGGATGACGACTCCGGGCGGCTGCCGCTCAGCGGGGACTGGAGCTTCCGGTTGTCGCCGACGGTGGCGGACGCGCCGGACGATCTGAAGGACCCGGACACGTCCGGCTGGGACACGATCGCGGTCCCCGGTCACTGGCAGTTGAGCGGGTACGGCGCCCCGGCGTACACGAACGTGGTCTACCCGTTCCCGCTCGAGCCGCCGTACGTGCCGACCGACAACCCGACCGGCGACTACGTCCGGACCGTGACCGTGCCGGCGAACTGGGACGGCGCGCGGATCGTGCTCCGGTTCGAGGGCGTGGACTCGCGGTTCGCGGTGTACGTGAACGGCTCGTGGGTCGGTTGGTCGTCGGGGTCGCGGCTGGCCTCGGAGTTCGACGTCACGTCGTTGGTTGCTCCGGGCAAGGAAGTGCGGATCGCGGTCCGGGTGCACCAGTGGTCGGCCGGCAGCTACGTCGAGGACCAGGACATGTGGTGGCTGTCCGGGATCTTCCGCGAGGTCAACCTGCTCGCGCTCCGTCCGGGCGCGCCGACCGATGTGTTCGTCAAGGCTGCGTGGGACCACATCGACGGCGCGGGCACGCTGCTCGTCGAGTCCGACGTACCGGGCACCGTTACGGTGCCTGAGCTGGACCTGTCGGTGCCGACGGGTGAGCACGTGCGCGTCGACGGCGTCCAGCCGTGGAGCGCCGAGGTGCCGCGGCTGTACGACGCCGTACTGCGGACCGACGGCGGCGAGGTCCGGCTGCGGATCGGGTTCCGGACCGTCGCGGTCGTCGACGGGATCTTCACGGTCAACGGCAACCGGGTGCTCTTCAACGGCGTCAACCGGCACGAGTTCCACCCGGACCGCGGCCGCTCGGTGACCGAGCAGGACATGCTCGACGACGTCCTGATCATGAAGCGGGCCGGGATCAACGCGGTCCGCACCAGCCACTACCCGCCGCACCCGTACTTCCTGTCGCTGTGCGACGAGTACGGGCTGTACGTCATCGACGAGTGCGACCTGGAGTCGCACGGGTTCGGGTACGAGCCGCAACCGCCGAAGCTGCCGAACCCGGTGATGGATCCGCGCTTCCGCGACGATCTGGTCGAGCGGATGCGCCGGACCGTGCATCGCGACAAGAACCACCCGTCGATCGTGATCTGGTCGCTCGGCAACGAGTGCGGGATGGGCGAGAACCTCAAGGCCATGTACGACCTGGTGAAGGAGCTCGACCCGTCGCGGCCGGTGCACTACGAGCGCGACACCGAGGCGGAGTTCGTCGACATCTACTCGCGGATGTACACCTCGCCCGAGGGATGCGCGGAGATCGGCGCGGACACCTCGAAGTACCGGAACCTGCCGTTCATCCTGTGTGAGTACGGGCACGCGATGGGGAACGGGCCGGGCGGGCTGCTCGACTACCGCGAGGTGTTCGAGAAGTACCCGCGCTGCCAGGGTGGATTCATCTGGGAGTTCATCGACCACGGTCTGCGGACGACGATCGACGGGCGCGAGGTCTACGCGTACGGCGGGGACTTCGGCGAGGCGATCCACGACGGGAACTTCGTCTGCGACGGGCTGCTGTTCCCCGACCGGACGCCGTCGCCGGGCATGCACGAGTACGTGAAGGTGATCGAGCCGCTGCGCATCGTTGCTGATGGCAACCGTATCGCGATCACCAACCGCTACGAGGTGCTGGACACGAGCCATCTGACCTTCGAGCTGCGCGTCGAGGCGGAGGGCGAGATCGTCGGTGGCGGCGGGCTGCAGGTGCCGGCGATCGCTGCCGGGGACACGGTTTCGGTCGAGCTGCCTCCGGCGATCGAGAAGCTCCGTGACGCCGGCCGGCCGGAGACCTGGCTGACCGTCAGGGCGACGCTTACCGAGTCGACATCCTGGGCCGACGCGGGCCACCGCATCGCCTGGGGCCAGATCCGCCTGGACGAGCCGGCTCCGGCTGCTGCTGCTCCGGCTGGTTCGCCGGCTGAAGGAACCGCTGGTGTGCAGGGGATCAACATCTCCGGTCTGCAGAACCTTCGGCTGGACGTGTGGCGGGCGCCGATCGACAACGACGCGATTCCTGGGGTTGCTGCGGCGTGGCGTGAGCAGGGGCTGCACCGCGTGCAGCACCGGATCGTTTCGCAGGGCGAGCGCGACGGCGCCTGGGAGGTTGTCACCCGGACCGCGCCGCCCGCGCTGCAGTGGGGTCTGCGCAGTACGTGGCGTTGGACCGCTGACGACATCGGCGTGCTTCTCGACCTCAGCATCGTGCCGGAAGGCCTGTTCCCGGAGGTGCTGCCGCGGCTCGGCATCACGTTCGAGCTGCCGAAGGTGGAGCGGGTCGAGTGGTTCGGCACCGGCCCCAACGAGGCGTACGTCGACACCCGGGAGGCTGCCGCGGTTGGCAAGTACTCCGCCACCGTCGCCGAGCTGCAGACGCCGTACGTCCGCCCCCAGGAAAACGGCCACCGCATTGACACCCGCTGGGCCCAGCTGGACGGTCTGCGCATCGAGGCAGTCGACGAACTGTTCGGCCTGACCGTCCGCGACTGGACCAGCCACGCGTTGGAGACGGCCAAGCACACCCCGGACCTGGTCCCCGGCGACACCACCCACGTCACCCTGGACATCGCCCAGACCGGCGTAGGCACAGCCGCCTGCGGCCCGGCCCTCCCCGACCGGGACAAGCTGAAGACCGCCCCCGCGACCCTCACCCTCCGCTTCACCAGCTGACGACCGGCAACACCCCGGACCTGTGCCACTCATCAAGCAGCCCTTACCGGGCAGCCCCACGCTCAGCCGCGGTCCGCGTAGGGGCGAACGAGCGGGTTGGTGAGTGCCACAGGTCCGCCCTCTCCGGATCAGATCGCGATGGTCGGGCGGGGGTGCAGTCGTTGCATGGGTGGGTGGTAGGCGGACCAGGCGGTGGTCAGGCGGTGGACGGCCTCCGTCAGGGCGTCGGGATGCGCCCGGAAGTGCAGGCGGACGTGGGAGTCGCTGGCGCCGGTGACGTCGAGGCCGCCGCCGGGCAGGATGGCCAGGCCGTGGCGTAGGGCGGTCTGGGCGAAGGACGCGCCGTCGCCGTACGGGAGGCCGACCCACAGGCATTGGCCGCCGGAGACCGTGGGGATGTCCCAGGTGGGCAGCGCCTGGGTGAGGAGCGCGTGCAGGTGGTCGTGGCGGGCCTTGAGGGTCTGGTGGAGCTCAGGGCCGTCCAGGAGCGGCAGGAGATGTACTGCGGCCAGCTGGGTGGGGACGTTGCCGCCAAGGTCGTGTACGGCGCGCAGGCGGGCGAGGCGGTTGATCAGGGGCGTGGACGCGCGGATCCACCCGATGCGGAGGCCGCCCCAGATGCTCTTGCTGAGTGAGCCGATCGAGATGACGGACTCGCTGTACGCCGCCAATGGCACAGGCTTCTCCGCACCAGGAAAACCGAGGTCAGCCGGCACCTCGTCCTCGATCATCGGCACGCCGGCCCCGGCCAACCGCTGCCGGGCGAGCGCAGACAGCACCGAGCCCGTCGGGTTCTGGTACGTCGGAATCACGTAGGCAACCGCCGGACGCCGCTCACGCATGGCGGCTTCGAACCCGTCCAGCCCGACCGGCAGCCCACGCAGTACTGCGCCCTCCTCCCGGAACACCTCCAAGGCGCCCGGGTACGTCGGCGCCTCAACAAGCACCTGGTCGCCGGGCGACACCAGAGCATGCGCCAGCAGGGACAGGGCCTGTTGACCCCCGTTGGTGACCAGGATCTGCTCGAAGGACGTCCGTACGCCGCGAGCCGTGTACCGGGCCGCCAGCGCCTTCCGCAGCGCCGGGTGACCGTACGGGTAGTAGCCGATGTCGTCGCTGATCCGGCTGAGCTCCGGAGCGATCTGCAGGAACGCATCGGCAAGCTGCGGGGGTGGATCGCCCGGCGCGGCGCAGACGGCCAGCAGTACGTCGTCGTCGCGCGCCTCCAGCGAGTCCAGGAAGATCGGGTCGACCGGAGCATCCTCGACCGGGCCTCCGGACGGTACGCCGGCCACGCGCGTGCCACTGCCCTGCTGGCGAGTGATCCGCCCCTCGGCGCGGAGCAGGTCGTACGCGGCGACCACCGTCGTACGGCCGACCGCCAGCGCACCTGCCAGCGCACGGTCAGGCGGTAGGAGCACACCTGGCGGTAGTTCACCGTCGTCGATCAGGTGGCGGATGCGGCCTGCGAGCAGCAGGTACAGCGGGCCGCGGCCGGACGACCAGCGGCCCAAGCGGTCAACTACCTCGATTGGTCTCATCTGCGAACCAATTCTGCCCGATTGGCTCTGGGGCCGCCAGTAGAAGCCCAGAACGATGGAGATATGCCCACCTTCCCGCGCAACGAGATCATGTCCCTGACGGCCGAGCAGGCCCAGCACGAACTGGGCGAGAGCTACGGTCCTGACCTCCGGCTGGCCGACCTGCTGACCCCGGAGCTGGCGGACCTCGAGCTCAGCTACGGCACCGCGGCCGGTGACCCGCGGCTGCGCGCCGCGATCGCGGACCGGCACGGCGTACGCCCGGATCAGGTCGTCGTCACGATCGGTGGGATGCACGGGATCTTCCTGCTCTCCTACCTGCTGCTGCAGCGCGGCGGGCAGGTCGTGACGACCAATCCGCTGTTCCCGAACACGCGTAACGTCTATGCGTCGCTCGGCGCCGACGTGCGGGCGATTCCGCTGACCTTCGACGACGGGTACCGCGTGACCGCCGACGCCGTCCGGGCGCAGCTGACCCCGGACACGAAGCTGGTCAGCCTGACGACTCCGCAGAACCCCTCCGGGGTGGCGATCTCGCCGGAAACCCTGCAGGAGATAGTGATTGCGATGAGCGAGGTCTGCCCGGACGCGTATCTGATGGTCGACGAGACGTACCGGGTCGCGACGTACGGCGATGACGCGGTCGCGGAGCCCGCCGTACAACTCGGGCCGAAGGTGGTGTCGGTCGCGTCGTTGTCGAAGTGCCATGGGGCCGCCGGGTTGCGGATCGGGTGGGTCGTGAGCACGGATGACGAACTGGTGGAGGAGCTGTCTACGGCGAAGTTCAACACGGTTGTGTCTGCGTCGCCGGTGACTGAGGCGCTTGCGCTGCGGGTGCTCGAGCAGGAGGAGCAGATCCTCGGTGTACGAAGGTCGTGGCTGGCGGAGAACCTGCTGATCACCCAGGACTGGGTTCGGGAGAACAGCGACGTCGTCGAATGGGTTCGGCCGGATGCCGGGGCGTTGTGCGTGATTCGGTTGAAGCCTTCGGTCGATCTCGAGCTGTTCAGGGTGGCTGCCGGGGATCTCGGCGTGCGGCTGGCCGACGGGGACTGGTTCGGGGACGAGCCCCGGGTGTTCCGGCTCGGGTTCGGGTATCCGTCGGCGGCGGAGCTGAAGGTGGCACTGGACGCGCTGCGCAAGGCTGTCCACGCGGCCCACTAGTCTTTAGGCGTGCCGGAGGCCTACGACCCGCTGACTGATCCTGCACCGGCGCACGATGTGCGCGCGGTGTTGCGGATCCGGGCGTTCCGGCGGCTGTGGATCGGGTTCGGGCTGTCGAGTCTCGGCGACTGGATCGGGTTGCTGGCGCTGACCGCGATGGCGAAGTCGTTCGCCGGTGACAACTACCAGGCGGCGAACTTCGCCATCGGCAGCGTGCTGTTCCTGCGCGTGCTGCCGGCGCTGGTGATGGGCCCGGTGGCCGGCTGGGTCGCGGACCGGCTGGACCGGCGCTGGACGATGATCCTCGGCGACCTGATCCGGGCCGCGTTCTTCGTCACGATCCCGATCGTCGGCACGTTGACCTGGCTGCTGATCGCGACCGTGCTGATCGAGATCGTCAGCCTGATCTGGGGTCCGGCCAAGGACGCCAGCGTGCCGAACCTGATTCCCCGGCACCGGCTCGAGGCGGCCAACCAGATCAGCCTGATCACGACGTACGGCACGGCGCTCCCGGCCGCGGTGATCTTCACCGCGATCACCCTGGTCACGCGCTGGGCCGGCGACTTCTCCATCGACCTCGCCGTGTATGTGAACGCCGCGACGTTCGCGATCTCCGCGTTCGCGATCGTGTCGGTCGCCGAGATCGGCCGCGCGGTCCACGATCACGAGGATCATCCGACCCTGTGGCGGACCATGGTCGAGGGCTGGTCGTACGTCACCGGCACGCCGGTGGTCCGCGGGCTCGTGGTCGGCATCTCCGGCGCGTTCGCGGCCGGGGCGGTCGTGATCGGCCTGGGCCGGACGTACGTCGAGGATCTCGGCGCCGGCGACCCTGGGTACGGCGTGCTGTTCGGCGCCGTTTTCGGCGGTCTGGCGCTCGGCATGGGGTTCGCGCCGCGGATCTTCTCCGGCCTGTCCCGGCGCCGGCTGTTCGCGGCCGGGCTGGTCGGGTCGGGCATCTGCCTGGCCGGGCTCGCGCTGATCCAGCAGATCGAGATCGCGACGATGATCGCGATCCTGCTCGGGTTCTGCGCCGGCGGGTCGTGGGTGTCGGGGTACACGTTGCTCGGTCTCGAGGTGCCGGATGCGGTGCGCGGGCGGACGTTCGCGTTCGTGCAGTCCGCCGTTCGCACGGTGCTCGCGGTAACGCTGGCGATCGCGCCGTTCGCCGCCGGTGCGATCGGCCGGCACACGTGGACGATCGGCGGGCGCTCGGCGACGTACAACGGCGCCTCGATGACGATGCTCGCGGCCGCGATCCTGGCCGGGGTCATCGGTCTGCTCGCCTGGCGGCAGATGGACGACCGGCCGGGCGTGCCGTTCTGGCGCGACGTCCGACGGAGCTTCGGGAAGACGCGTGGCGACTATCCGACCACTGGCCTGTTCATCGCCATCGAGGGTGGCGACGGGGCCGGGAAGTCGACCCAGTCCGCGATGCTCGTGAAGTGGCTGGAGGAGCAGGGGCAACAGGTCCTGCTGACGCGTGAGCCCGGCGCGACCGAGCTCGGCAAGACGTTGCGGCAGATCGTCCTCGACCCGGCGACCGGCGACATCTCGCACCGGACGGAGGCGTTGCTGTACGCCGCCGACAAGGCCGAGCACGTCGACTCGGTGATCAAACCCGCGCTGAAGGCCGGGGCAGTCGTGATCACCGACCGGTACGTCGATTCCGCGCTGGCATACCAGGGCTCTGGGCGGGATCTGGACGTGTCCGACGTCGAGCGGGTGAACCGCTGGGCCACCGACGACCTCCGGCCGAACCTGACGATCCTGCTCGACCTGCCGCCGAAGCGCGGTCTCGGCCGGTTCGAGGAGCGGGACCGGATCGAGGCCCAGTCCGACGAGTTCCACGAGCGGGTCCGGCACGCGTTCCTCGAGCTGGCTGCCGCCGAGCCGCAGTACTACCTGGTCATCGACGCCGCCCAGGACCGCGAGGACATCGCCAGACAGATCCGCGCCCGACTGCAGCCGATCCTCCCGAAGGTGGACCTATGAGTGTTTGGGACGACCTGGTCGGACAGGAGCCCGCGGTCGCAGTACTGCGGAAGGCGGTCGCTGGTGCGGCCGGGGTGTTGCGGGGAGAGAAGGGCGCGGCGGTTGCCGGGATGACGCATGCGTGGCTGATCACCGGTCCACCCGGATCGGGCCGGTCGAACGCGGGCCGTGCGTTCGCGGCCGCGCTGCAATGCGCCAACGAAGGCTGCGGCGAGTGCAACGAGTGCCGGACGGCGCTCAGCGGCGCGCACCCCGACGTGTCGTTGATCCGGACCGAGCTGCTGTCGATCCGCGTCAGCGAAGTCCGCGAACTGGTCCGCCGGGCCGCGATGAGCCCGACGCAAGGCCGCTGGCAGGTGATGGTGGTCGAGGATGCGGACCGCCTGACCGAGCAGGCCGCGGACGCGTTGCTGAAGAGCATCGAGGAGCCGGCGCCGCGGACCGTCTGGGTGCTGTGCGCCCCGACGGTCGAGGACGTCGTACCGACGATCCGCTCGCGATGCCGGCTGCTGGTGCTGCGTACGCCGCCGGTCGCCGCCGTCGCGGAGATGCTGAGCCGCACGCTACAGGTGGATCAGGACCTGGCCTGGTTCGCGGCGCGCGCCGCGCAGGGGCACATCGGCCGGGCGCGGGCGTTGGCCCGCGACGAAGAGGTCCGCGAGCGGCGCAACAAGGTGCTCGAGGTCCCGTTCTCGCTGCGCGACCTCGGAGCGTGCCTGAAGGCGGCGCAGCAGCTGGTCGAGGCCGCGAAGGTGGAGGCGAAGGCCAGCGCCGAGAAGGTCGACGAGAAAGAACGCGCCGCACTCGAGCAGGCGCTCGGAGTCGGTACGAAGGGCGCCAAACCGCGCGAGGCGAACGCCGCGCTGAAGGAGCTCGAGGACCAGCAGAAGGCCCGCGCCAAACGATGGGAACGGGACGTCCTCGACCGCTCACTCGTAGATCTGATGGCGCTGTACCGCGACGTGATGGTGGTGCAGACGCGGTCCGGCACCGAGCTGATCAACGCGGAGCTGCAGCGGAACATCGAGCAGCTCGCGGCGCGGACGACGCCGGAGCAGACCGTACGCCGGATCGACGCGATCGGGATGTGCCGCGAGGCGATCGAGGCCAACGTCGCACCGCTGGTCGCGCTCGAGGCCATGACGGTGTCGTTGTTCGAGGGGCGCAGCGACGGGTTCACGATCCCGCGCCGGGTGCTGCGCTGAGGCGTTGGTCACGTTCTGGGGTCCACGTCCGATAACTGGGCAGGTGCTGTAACACCGAGACCGGCGGGTCCGATGACTGGGTGTCCGGGTGAAGCAGATCGCTCGGCACTTTTCGCCGAACGGACACCGATGAATCAGCCGCCGTCCGAGATCCAGCCTGTGCGGCAGCCGTTGCCGTCGGCTGAGTCGTGGCTTGAGGGAGTCCCGACCCCGGCACAACAGCGGCAGGACGGGTATGCCGTCGCGGCACTCGCGACCAGCCTGCCCGGGCTCGTGCCGATCGCTGTTGTGCTGGCCGGGATCGCGCTGCGCCGGGTCAAGCGGACCGGCGCTCGCGGGAAGCGGCTCGCCTACTGTGCGTTGGTGGTCTCGCTGTGCTGGGTGATCGCGATCGGGGTCGCGGTGACGCTCAACCTGGTTGGTGAGCACCGGGCCGGCATCGGCCGCACGGTGTCGATCTCGCAGGTCGGTGTCGGCCGCTGCTTCGACGCGGACCTGGACGCCGACGCGCTGCGACTGGTGCGGATCGCGGACTGCGCCGCGCCGCACACCGGGGAGGCGTACGCGAAGGTGAGCGCGGCGCTGGCCGGGTTGTCGGTCGCGCAGACCGGGACGGTGGCGACGCAGCAGTGCGCGGGCGCGTTCGTCGAGTTCGTGGGCAAGCCGTACGAGCGGTCCGAGCTGGACATGTACTACGTCGTACTGGAAAATCGTGACGTTGCTGACGGCAACGTCTTGTGCCTGGTCGGGATGCCGGGGAGCAAGCTGACAGGTACGATGCGCGGATCACAGCGGTAATGCCCGCGGGGGAGCAGTGGGGATAGCGTGACTCAGCCACCGTACGAGCCAGTCCCGGACGAACCAGGCCCGGACCGACCACAAGACCGGCCACAGGACACGACCCAGGCGTTTCCGTCGCAGGATCCGACCCGGGTCTTTCCTTCACAGGACCCGACGCGGGCGTTTCCGACGTACGGGCGGCCTCAGCAGGCGCATCAGCAGCAGGCCCAGAGCGGTTCGCCGTGGGTGGCTCCGGGACAACCGGCTCCCGGGCAACCGGCTCCGGAGCAACCGCAGTACGGACAGGCACAGCCGCAGTACGGACAGTCCGCGCAGGCGCCGTACGGGCCGCCGGGGCCGCAGTACGGGCAGGCTCCGTACGGGCAGGGGTACGGTCCGGGGCAGTATCCGCCGCAGTACGGGCAGGCGCCGGCGCCGTACGCGTACGGGTACGGCTACACGGGTTCGGGCGGGACCAACGGGCTCGCGGCCGCGGCGCTGGCGACCGGGATCGGCGGCATCTTCATCGGCCTGTCCGCGCCGGTCGCGATCGGGCTGGGCATCGCCGCGCTCGTACAGATCAATCGTCGCCAGCAGGCCGGCAAGGGGATGGCGATCGCCGGGCTGGTGATCGGTTCGCTCGTCACCATCGGGTACGTCGTCCTGATCGGGGTACTGATCGCGCTCGGCTCCACCGCCGACGACTACGGCTCACCCGAACCGGTCTCGTCGTACTCCAGCGGCCCCACGACCACCGTCGACGACCTGGCTGTCGGCGAGTGCTTCGACGACGGCAACGCAGAGGACGAGGTCGTCCGCCAGCCGTGTACGGCCGCCCACGACGGCGAGATCATCTCCGACGTCACCCTCGCGGACGGCCCGTACCCGGGCGACAGCGGCGTGGACGAGGCAGCCGACCGGGCCTGTACCCCCGACTTCACCAGCTACATCGGCAAGTCCCCCGACGACTCCGAGCTGGACCTCTTCTACTGGACTCCCACCGAGTCCCTCTGGGCCCACGACGACCGCATGGTCGTCTGCGCCGCCTACGGCCCGGACCACGAAAAACTAACCACCACAGTGAAAAACAGCCACCGCTAGCTATCGCCGCGCGCTGATACCGCCGACCATCCACAACGCACGCCCGCTGCTTCGGCGAGCCTCGTGCGGCTGTCGGGGACCTTGAACAAGGCATTGCGTGTCCGCAGTCCCCACCGCTGGTCCGCAGTCCCCGTGGCTTGGGCGCTGGCTGGTTCGTGGGGCGGATTGCGGTTCTGCAAGTACTCTGACGGCGTGGGTATGGTGATGGCGGTGTCGTTCGAGCGGTACGGGCGGCTTTATTACCTGGACCCGGGTGAGTTTCGGCCCCGGGTGGGGGACAAAGTGCTCGTGCCTACTGACGACGGGCCCGAGGTGGCGGAGTGCGTGTGGGCGCCGCAGTACGTCACCGAGGAGGTTGGTGGGCTGCCGCTGTGTGAGGGGATCGCGACCGGGGCGGACCTGGACCGGGACGAGCAGAACCGGCAGCGGCGGGCCGACGCGCGGGTGATCGCCAAGCGGACGATCCGGCAGCACGACTTGCCGATGAAGGTGGTCGGGATCGACTTCGTCGACCGGCGGCCGGACGTCGACCAGCTGGTGATCGTGTACTTCTCGGCCCCGCACCGGGTGGATTTCCGCGAGCTCGTCCGGGATCTCGCGCGGGCGCTCCGGGCCCGGATCGAGCTGCGGCAGGTCGGCGCCCGGGACGAGGCGAGGTTGCAGGGCGGGATCGGGCCGTGCGGGCGGGACCTGTGCTGCGCCACGTTCCTGAAGGACTTCGAGCCGGTCAGCGTGCGGATGGCGAAGGACCAGGACCTCCCGCTGAACCCGCTGAAGATCTCCGGCGCCTGCGGCCGGCTGATGTGCTGCTTGAAGTACGAGCACCCGCTGTACCAGGAGTTCAACGCGAAGGCTCCCGCGGTCGGGTCCGCGGTGGAGACCCCCGCGGGTGATGGAGTGGTGGTCGGGCACAACGTGCCGAGCGACACCGTGGTCGTCCGGCTGGCGGCCTCGGGCCGGCGTTGCGCCTGCAGCCGGGCGGACGTGTGCTCGCCGCGGCAGCAGTACGAGGCGTCCAGTACGACGACCCCGGACGCCGCCCCGGTCGAACCGCCCGGTACGACGACCCCGGTCGAGGACGCCGTACCGGAAGCGCAGGCAGTACCGGAAGCGCAGGCAGTACCGGAAGCGCAGGCAGCACCGGATGAGCACGAGGAGGCCCGCGAGGAGCGGCGGGTCCGGAAACCGCGCCGGCGCCGCCGCCTGCACCATGACGACGAGGGAGAAACCGCGCAGTGAGATTCCGCAGGTCGACCGTTCTGGTGGCAACTCTTGCGGTCCTGGCGAGCGGATGCGGTGTTGCCAGTCGCGCCCAGAACGCGGACGACGGCGCGCCGGCGCCCGGCATCGGCAGCAACCCGCCCAGCGCACCTGTCGGCCCCATCCCGGCCGGGCTGGAGAAGTTCTACCAGCAGAAGCCGGACTGGGAACGCTGCGGCTCCAACCAGCAGTGCGCGACCATCCTCGTCCCGCTGGACTACACGAAACCGACCGGCCAGACGATCGAGCTGCGGGCGCGGAAGGTGCTGGCCCGGGACCGCGGCGGCCGGCTCGGCACGCTGTTCATCAACCCGGGCGGTCCGGGCGCGTCCGGTCAGGAGTTCGCCGGGCAGGCGCCGATGCTGTTCGGCTCGTCGCTGCTGCGCAAGTTCGACATCATCGGCTGGGATCCACGCGGCGTCGGCGACTCCACGCCGGTCAAGTGTCTCGACACCGAGCAGCTGGACACGATGATCGCCGCCGACGGCAGCCCGGACAACGCGACCGAGATCGCCGACCTCGACAAGGAGGCGAAGACGTTCGCCGCCGCGTGCGAGCAGCGTTCGGGCCGCCTGCTGCCCCATCTGTCGACCAAGGACGCGGCCCGCGACATCGACGTACTGCGAGGCATCGTCGGCGACCCGCAGCTGTACTACCTGGGGATGTCGTACGGCACGTACCTCGGCGCGACGTACGCCGAGCTGTTCCCGAAGAACGTCGGCCGGATGGTCCTGGACGGCGCGGTCGACCCGTCGATCACCAACGAGCAGCTGGGGATCGCGCAGGCGAAGGGCTTCGACAAGGCGCTGGACGCCTTCGCGGAGGACTGCGCGCAGCGGTCCTGCAAGCTCGGCAGCAGCAAGACCGAGATCCTCGCCAAGGTCGACCAGCTGATCAAGGACAGCGACGCGAACCCGCTGCCAGGCGACGGGAACCGCAAGGTCACCCAGGCCCTGGTCATCCTCGGCCTGATCTACCCGCTCTACCTGAAGGACTTCTGGCCGCGGCTCGAGGACGCTGTCGCCGACGGACTCGCCGGGAACGGGGCCCGCCTGCTAGCGCTCGCCGACGAGTACACCGACCGGCAGCAGAGCGGGTACGCCGACAACTCGAACGAGGTCAACATCGCGATCAACTGCCTCGATCACCCGGACTTCACCTCGATCGCGCAGATCGAGGCGAACCTGCCGGCGTACAAGACGGCGTCACCGCGGTTCGGCGAGTTCCTGGCCTGGTCGTCGGTGTCGTGCGTGAACTGGCCGGTGAAGCCGGTGAACCAGCCGCACAAGATCAAGGCCGCCGGCGCGAAGCCGATCATGGTCCTCGGCACGACCCGCGACCCGGCCACGCCGTACGAGTGGGCGGTCAGCCTGGCGCACCAGCTGGAAAGCGGTGTCCTGGTCACGCGGGACGGCGACGGGCACACGGCGTACCTGTCCGGCAACGCCTGTGTGAAGAACGTCGTGGAGAGCTACCTCGTGCAGGGCAACACACCGGCCACCGACATCAAGTGTTAGTTGGGCCTGGTGTCGCCGGACGCGACCGGCAGTTTGAGCGTGTCGGTCGCGTGCTGGAGGATCGCGCGGAGGCCGGCCTCGTCCCGCGGGCGGCCGCCGACGGTGATCTCGACCGCTGAGGTCTTGCCGCCGTCGGTCGAGATCCAGCGCGACAGGCCCATCCGCGGCCCGCGGGCCTGGTCGGTGTAGGTGTAGACCAGCGTGCCGTCATCGCGGCTGAGCACCTTCAGGTTGCGCTCGTCGATGCTGTGCTCGCGGCCCGCGACCAACTGATCCGGGGTCTGCTTGCTGCCGCGCGTGTCGAACCGGATCTGCCAGACCCCGGTCGGGTCGAGGAACTTCGGCCGGGTGCCGTCCTGAGGGCTCTTCCACCCCGTCGGGACCTCGGCGGACACCGGGTCGTCGTCGGTGCCGAAGTTCTGCACGGCGTACTGCAGCGAGCCGGGCTGGAGACAACCGGCACAGGCCGGGGTGCTGGGCGGGGCCGAGCTCACGATCCCCACCGAGGTGTTGTTGTCGGCGGCGAACGGATTGCCGCCGTTGATGGCGAGCACCGTGCCGAACACGGCTACGCCGACGGTCATTCCCGCCAGCGTCATCAGCAGCGCCTGGTGCCTGGGCGTGAGCATCCCGACCTCGCTTCCCTCTCTCCCGGCCGATTATCGCTGACGAGAGGGGCGTCACCGCAAACCCGCGCGTACGCTGGCACGTCGTGGAGATGTCCGAACCCCCGTTCCAGCAGGCCTTGCAGCGCTACAACGACAGTACGGCGGACCGCGCCGACTTGAAACTGCTCACCAAGGAACTGCTGAAACTCCTGGTGGCAAAGGCGCCAGGTCACGCCGTCGAGGTCCGCGTCCCGCCGTACGGCGCGGTGCAGTGCATCGAAGGTCCGCGGCACACCCGGGGTACGCCGGGCGCGGTGATCGAGCTCCCGCCTGAGCTGTGGATCGACGTGGCGCTGGGCCGCACCACCTGGGCCGACGCCCGTCTGACCGGCAGACTCCGCGCCAGCGGCGAGCGGACCGACCTCAGCAGCCTGCTGCCGCTGGTCCGGACGTGAATGTGCCGCGGCGTCCCCGCTGGCGCCGCGGCACACGTTCTCAGGCGATCAGTGGGCCGAGGTGGACCAGATCGCGGTGCGGCCGTACACGATCACCAGGCGGCCGTCGTCCCGCATCTGCAGCACGGAGCCCTTGCGGACCGTCTTGGAGGACCAGAGGGCACGCTTGGCGGCGCTGTAGACGACGAAGTTGCCGTCCTGCTGCATGACGGCGTACGCGCCCTTGCTGATCGTCTTGGTGGACCAGACCGGGGTCTTGCCGTTCTTCACCATCACGAGGTTGCCGTCGGTCTGCATCTGCAGACGGTAGACCCGGCTCGGCGAGAACAGCATGTCGTAGGGATTCAGCAGCCTGCCGGAGCCGAGCGTGCCGATCACCATGTGCCGGAACCAGACGGCCTTCTTGCGGGTGTTGTAGATCACCAGGTTGGAGTCGTTCTGCACGGCGAGGAACGCGCCGGTGCTACCCGCGGTGTTGCTGGCCCAGACCGGCGTACGGCCGGAGACGACGACCAGGTTGCCGTCGCGCTGCATGATCAGGCTGGAGGCCTTGCGGTTCGTCATCGAGGCCCACAGCGCGGTGCGGCCCTTGTAGAGCACGGCGTTCCCGTCGGTCTGCATGAGGAGCGTGTAGATCCCGTTCGGCGAGCGGCGGTACTGGCCCGGCTTCAGGTACTGGCCGGACGTGAGCAAGGACGAGACTGCGGTCGTGCTGGTGGCGGCGGCGGACGCCGTACCGGCGGCCTGGGCCGCGGAGGGAACAAGCAGGGTGGCACCGGCCGCCGCGCCCGCGGCGAGCGTGGCGAGCAGCCGGGTGCCGGCCGACTTGATCGAGATCATGCGGTTCTTCTTCCTGTCCACGGTGGATCCGGCCGGGCCGTCCGGGCCGGAGATTGACGCCCTAGGCAACCAACCGGCTCCACCGTAGGACGCCGCGGGTTCCGCCCCCGGACGTTTCGGCCCTGCTCGAAAGGGTGGGTGGAAATCAGGTTCGTCCAGGCCGGTCGGACCTGACACTATGGGCCGGTGGCAGCAAGTCTCCGCACGCGACTGGCCCGGTTGCGCGTCGATCTGACCCCGTGGCGTGGTTCCCGCGATTTCCGCATCCTGCTGGTCTCGGGATCGGTCTTCTTCCTCGGCGGCATGGTCGGGTACGTCGCTCTGCCGTACCAGCTGTACGAACTCACCGGATCGAACTTCGCCGTCGGGGCGATGGGCCTGGTGACGATCGCCCCACTCGTCGTGTTCGGGCTGTACGGCGGTGCGCTGGCGGACCACGTCGAACGGCGGAAGCTGCTCGTCGGCACCGGCATGGCCCAGATCGTCATCTCCGCGCTGATGGTCACCAACACCCTGCTGCCGAACCCGCAGATCTGGCTGATCTACGTCTGCGGCGCGCTGAACGCCATCGCGTCCTCGTTGCAGCGCCCGAGCCGGGAGGCGCTCCTCCCGCGAGTGGTCCGCCACCAGGAGATCCCGGCGGCGGTCGCGCTGAGCTCCCTGACCGGGCAGATCGGTCAGCTGGCCGGTCCGGCGCTGGGTGGCGTTCTGGTCGGCACAGCGGGCGTGACCTGGGCGTTTGCGATCGAGCTGACCGGAATCGTGTTCGCCACGCTGCTCTACACCCGACTGGGCTCGTACAGGGCGGGCGATCACACCACGGCGCCGAGTCTGCGGGCGATCGGTGGCGGAATCGTCTACGCGTTCCGGCGCAAGGACCTGCTGGCGACGTACCTGGTGGACATGGTCGGGATGTTCCTGGCGATGCCGATCGTGCTGTTCCCGGCGTTCGCGACGGAGATCCTGAAGGAACCGAAACTGCTCGGTCTCCTGTACAGCGCGGAGGCCATCGGGGCGATGTGTGCCAGCCTGACCAGCGGCTGGGCCAAACACGTCCATCACCAGGGCCGGGCGGTGGTGCTGGCCACGATGTGCTGGGGTGCCGCGGTCGGGATCGCCGGGCTGGCGCCGAACATCTGGTTCGCGATCGGGTTCTTCGCGCTGGCGGGAGCGGCCGACATGGTGTCGGTGCTGTTCCGCTCGGTGATCTGGAACCAGACGATCCCCGACGAGATGCGCGGCCGGCTGGCCGGGATCGAGATGCTCGGGTACTCGCTCGGCCCGCTCGGCGGCCAGGCCCGATCCGGTGTCGTCGCCGACCTCACCAGCGTCCGGACCGCGATCGTCAGCGGCGGCGCCCTCTGCGTCATCGGCGTGGTCGGGACCGCCGCCTGGCTACGCGAGTTCTGGCGCTACGACGCCCGCACCGACGAACACGCCGTCCGCGAAAGAGACCTCCGCGCGGCCCGTTAGGCTCTGAATCATCATGCGTATCCTGATCGCCGCCGGGCTGGCCGCCGTGCTCCTTGCGGGCTGTAGCCGTCCCGGGCAGGAGGATGCGCCGAGTGCGCCGCCGCTGGTGTCGGTGTCGCAGACGCCCTCGGAGACCCCGTCGGCAACGCCGTCCGTGACGCCGAGCGGGCCGGCCAAGGTCGCGGACACGGTGTGCGTGCGGATGGACGCGACGCTGGTGCGGTCGACGCTCGCGGTGCCAGTCGCGAACATCCACCCCGAGACGCCGCCGACCGACTTCGGGATCCCGACGTACGACGTCTGTCAGCTGAAGCTCAGCACGGCTCCGAACGGGCCGATGCTGAACGTCGAAACTTCGGTGCTTCCGGCAACGAAAGCGACGCTGGCGGCGAACCAGAAGGCGTACGCCGCGACGAAGCGCGAGCCCGCCAAGCCGGTAGTCCTTGGCGAGGGCGGGTACGGGACGAGCACGTTCGTGGTCTTCCTGCTGGACGGCAGGCTGTACAAGATCGCCGGTCCGAAGGCGACGCTGGCGAAGTACGCCGTGCTCGGTCAGGAAGTGATCCGGCAGGTGCCGGGGCTGCCCGAGCCGCAGCTGCTGGTCACGCGGGCGGAGTGTGAGCGCGGTTCGTCCGCGGCCGAGAAGGTCATGGGCGCGCCGGCGATGGTCCGGCGGGACGGTGAGACGCTTCTGGGCGACCCGGTCTGCGGTTGGGTCAGCTCGACGAATGTGCTCTACACCTCGGTCCGCCGTACGGCGCAGGCCAAGGCGTTGATGGCCCCGATGCGCAAGGCGGCGACGGCCCAGTCGATCCCGCTCGGCGACGAAGGGTATGTCGACACCGCGACCGGCCGCACCACGATCCGCGTCGGTGACGACAAGCTCGTCGACCTCGTCCCGCTCCCGGCGCGCGCGATCAACCCGGACCTGATGACGCAGTTCGCGCTGGCTATGTCCTCGCTTTACACCCGCTGATGGTGGCGATCGCCTCGGTGATTTCAGTGGTGGTGCGGGCGGCGTAGCCCAGGACCAGCCCGGGTGCGTGGGGGAGCTGGCTGTGCCAGGAGAGAGGGTGGGTTTTGACGCCTTTCTCCAGGGCCTGTGTTGCCAGGGCGAGGTCGTTGGTCGCGTCGTCGAACGTGATGGTGAGGTGCAGACCGGCGGCCGCGCCGTGAATGGTCGCGGTGGGCAAGTAGTGGCGGATGGCGGTGACCATCGCGTCGCGGCGGATGCGGTGCCGGCGACGGAGGAAGCGCAGTTGGCGTTCGAGTTCGCCTGACTCCATGAGGTGCGCGAGGGTGAGCTGCGGAAGCGCCGCGTTGCCAAGGTCGGCCAGGCGTTTGCGGCCGATGAGGTCGTCCTTGTACTGCGGGGGTGCGAGCATCCACCCGATCCGCAACGACGGCGCGAGCAGCTTGGAGATGCTGCCGGTGTAGATCACCTGGTCCGTCAGCATCGCGCGCAGCGCCGGCACCGGTGGGCGGTCGTACCGGTGCTCGGCGTCGTAGTCGTCCTCGATGACCAGCCCACCGTCCGCGGCCCACTGGATCAGCTCACGCCGACGCTCACCGTCGAGCACGACGCCGGTCGGGAAGTGGTGCGCCGGCGTCACCATCACCACCTTGGCGCCGGACTTCCGCAGTACGTCGACCTGTAGGCCGCGGTCGTCGACCGCGATGGGCGGCGTGTGCATGCCCCAGTTCTGCAAGTGCTGCCGGGAGCCGAGCGAGCCGGGGTCCTCGACCGCGATCTCGTGCACGCCACGCTGATCGAGGACCTGCGCCACCAGGCCGATCGCCTGCGCGACACCGGCGACGATGATCAGGTCGTCCGGGTCGGCCGCGATCCCGCGGTTCTGCGTCAGCCAGGTCGCGACGGCCCGTCGTAGCGCGGGTGTGCCGGCCGGGTCGCCGTACCCGAAGTCCGCTGCCTGCAGATCGTTGAGCACCGCACGCTCGGCCCGCAACCACGCGCTGCGCGGAAACGCGGCGAGGTCGGGCACGCCCGGCGTCAGGTCGATCCGCGCCGGAAGTGCCCGCAGGTTGTCGAAGATCTTGAGTCCGGCGTCGTGCAGATCTGCCGAAGGACAGGAGGTATGGCCCGTTCCGCCGACTTCAGTCGGTGCGCCAGGCGGGCGAGGGCGTATGCGTACACGACTACGTCCTGTCGAACTGGCGGTCTCTGAACTCGTGCCGATCGGCGCGCCGACGACGACTGTGCCGGCGCGGCCCCGGGCGGTGACGTGGCCGTCTTCGGTGAGGCGTTGGTAGGACTCGGTGACCACGCCGCGGGAGATGCCGAGGTCGGCAGCGAGGGTGCGGGTGGCGGGGAGGCGGGTGCCGACCGGGAGGTGGCCGGTGGAGATGGCGGTGCGGAGGCGGTCGGTGAGCCAGTCCGCGAGACCGCCGGCGGGTGCCTCGGCCGGATCCAGTTGAAGGAAGTCGGCACCTCCAATGGACCTGCCACTTCTAGCTGGATTGGACCTGTTCACAGGACCATTGTGGCGCGACCGTAGAGGTATGGGAACTGACTACGTCCACGGGTACACCCCGGCGGAGACCCGCCGACTGACGGATCAGGCCGGGACGCTGGCCGACCTGCTCCACAGCGGCACCGCCTACCCGCCCGGCAGCCGAGTGCTGGAGGCAGGCTGCGGAGTGGGCGCGCAGACCGTGCAGCTGGTGACCCGGAGCCCCGGCATCTCACTGGTATCTGTCGACGTCTCTGAAGACTCGCTCGCCCAGGCCAAGGCCCGCGTCGCAGCGCACGCGCCGGAAGCGACGGTCGACTGGCGCCATGTGGATCTCCACGACCTGCCCGACGAGCAGTTCGACCACATCTTCGTCTGCTTCGTCCTCGAGCACCTCCCCGATCCGCACCACGCCCTGCTGAAGCTGCGCAGCCTTCTGAATCCCGGCGGCACGATCACGGTGATCGAAGGCGACCACGGCTCCGCGATCTACCACCCACGCAGTTCGCAGGCCCAGGCCGCCGTCGACTGTCTCGTCGACCTCCAGGCCGAGGCGGGCGGTGACTCGCTCATCGGCCGGCGGCTCCAGCCGCTCCTCGAGCAGGCCGGGTACGACGACGTACACGTCGAGCCGCGCACCGTCTACGCCGACCAGACCCTCCCGCACCTGGTCGACGGCTTCACCCGCAAGACGTTCATCGCCATGGTCGAGTCCGTTCGCGACCGCGCGATCGCGGCCGGTCTGCGGACGAAGGCCGAATGGGACGCGGGCATCCGCGATCTCGAGTTGACCGCCGGGCCCGGCGGCACCTTCCACTACACGTTCTTCAAGGGGGTCGGTCGGACATGATCGGACTGCTCGTCATCGTCGCCGCGGTCTGCCGGGCGCTGAATCGCAACCAGCGCAAGCAGTTCCGCCCGACCGTCAACGGCATCGAGGATCGTGATGTGCAACGACTTGTCGCCGATCTGCGAGCACTCACCTGACCAGTTCATGAACGCCTGGTAAACAGGGAGGATGGCCCCGACTGAGCAGCTTGAGATCGAGACGAAGTACGACGTCGACGAGAGCGTGATCCTGCCGGCGCTGCACGAGCTGCCCGGGGTCGCGAGCGTCGCCCAACCGGTCGAGCTGGACCTGGTCGCGGTGTACTACGACACCCCCGACCTCGACCTCGCCGCGAACAAGGTGACCCTGCGCCGCCGTACCGGTGGTGAGGACGACGGCTGGCACGTCAAGTTCCCGGTGTCGTCGGGTGAGCGGCTCGAGGTGCATCATCCGCTCGGCCGGTCGGCGCGCAGTGTGCCGATCGCGGTCGTGCGCACAGTTCGGGTCCACGTACGCGACCACACGCTCTCGCCGGTCGTGACGCTGCAGACCAGGCGCGTCGTGCACCGCCTGCTCGACGCCGACGGCGCCGTACTCGCGGAGCTCGCCGACGATCACGTCACCGCGACGGTCGAGGGCAGTGAGCCGGAGAGCTGGCGCGAGTGGGAGGTCGAGCTGGTCGGCGGGGACAAGCTGTTGCTCGAGGACGCCGGGGAGCTGCTGAAGTCGGCCGGTGCGCGACCCGCGGCCGGTCCGAGCAAGCTGGCCCGCGCGCTCGGCGGTCGGGTGCCGGCGCCGGACGAGTGGACGATGCCGAAGAAGCCGCGGACCTCCGATCTGTTCCGCGCGTACGCCGCGGCTCAGGTGCAGGCGATCCACGAGCGGGACCCTGAGGTACGGCGGGACGTCCCGGACTCGATCCACAAGTTCCGGGTCGCGACGCGGCGACTACGGTCGGCGCTGGCGACGTACCGGCCGGTGATCGATCGCGAGGCGGGGGACGAGATCCGGGCCGAACTGAAGTGGCTCGCCGGCGAACTCGGTGTCGCGCGCGATGCCGAGGTGCAGCGCGAACACTTCGCGGCCGAGGTCGCGGAGCAGCCGGTCGAGCTCGTGATGGGCCGCGTCGCCGGCCGGATCGACGACCACCTGCGCCGGGTCTACAAGGACGGTCGCGCGGGCGCGCTCGCGGCGCTGGAGAGCCCGCGGTACTTCCGGCTGCTCGACACGCTCGACGAGCTGATCGCGAAACCGCCGATCACGGACGACGACCGCAAGGCGAGCAAGCAGATCAGCGACCTCCTCCACCACGACCGCAAACGGATGCGCAAGGCCGTCAAGCGCTCCGAGGCCGCGGAAACCGTTGCGGAGCAGGACCACGAGCTCCACGAGGTCCGCAAGGCCGCGAAGCGCCTGCGGTACGCCGCGGAGTCCGCAGTACCCGTCCTCGGCGACTCCGGAAGTGTGCTGGCGGGATCTGCCGAAGAGGTCCAGGAGATCCTCGGCGAACACCAGGACTCCGTCGTCTCCCGCGACCTCCTCCACCACCTGGCCCTCGAGGTGTACGCCGACGGCGGCAACCCCTTCACCTTCGGCCGATTGCACGCCACCGAAGAACACCGCGGCAACACCTCCCGCGAGGCCTTCTACCAACTCTGGCCGACCCTCGAGTTCTGACTACCGGCCCCGGAACGTGAGCCGGGCGATCAGGTACTCGCCTACCTGACCGCCCGGAGTTTGGGGTGGATTGGGGCTGTCAGGCAGGTCCGCGTCGATTCAGCAGGGCCTGCCTGACAGGTCTTTAGTGGTGGACCGCCTTCTCGGCGCCGGCTCCGGTGAGGGAGCGGACCTCCATTTCGGCGAAGCGGTCGACGTCGACCGGCTCCTTGCTGGTGACGGTTCCCAGCCAGCCGAGCAGGAAGGCCAGCGGGATCGAGACGATGCCGGGGTTGTCGAGCGGGAACCAGTGGAAGTCGATGCTGGTATCGGT
This sequence comes from Kribbella sp. NPDC051586, assembly GCF_044453965.1. Classification (NCBI taxonomy): domain Bacteria; kingdom Bacillati; phylum Actinomycetota; class Actinomycetes; order Propionibacteriales; family Kribbellaceae; genus Kribbella; species Kribbella sp. NPDC051586. Next base: position 1,987,968 of record NZ_JBITDF010000001.1, read on the forward strand.
GATCATCGACAGGCTCGCGCCGGTCTTCTTGTCCACCTTGCCGGAGACGACCGGGCTGAACACGATCAGGATGATCGCCGAGGCCAGACCGCCGTAGATGCTCCACAGGGCGCCGCGGGTGTTGAAGCGCCGCCAGAACAGCGAGTACAGGATCGTCGGCAGGTTCGCACTCGCCGCGACCGCGAACGCGAGCGCCACCAGGAACGCGATGTTCTGGCCGTTCGCGAAGATGCCGCCGATGATGGCGACGATGCCGATCACGACCGCGGTGTACCGCGCCACGCGGACCTCGCCGTCGCCGCTGATCTGGCCCTTCTTGATGATCTGGCCGTAGATGTCGTGCGCGAACGACGTGCTCGCGGTGATGGTCAGCCCGGCCACCACGGCCAGGATCGTGGCGAAGGCGACCGCGGAGATGACGCCGAGGAGCACCTCGCCACCGAGCTCGAAGGCGAGCAGCGGCGCGGCCGAGTTGGCCTTGCCCGGTGCGGCCTTGATCCGGTCCGGTCCGACGATCGCGGCAGCGCCGTACCCGAGGACCAGGGTGAACAGGTAGAAGATGCCGATGATCCAGATCGCCCAGCTGACGCTGCGTCGGGCTTCCTTGGAGTCCGGCACGGTGTAGAAGCGCATCAGCACGTGCGGGAGGCCCGCGGTGCCGAGCACCAGGGCCAGTGCCAGCGAGATGAAGTCCAGCTTGGTGATGCCGCTGACGCCGTACTGCAGGCCCGGTGAGAGGAGTTTCTCGCCCGCCGCCGGGCTCTTGTCGACTGCCGCGCCGAGCAGTGCGGACAGGTTGAACGTGTACTTCGCGAGCACCCAGAGCGTCATGATTCCGGCGCCGATGACCAGCAGCACGGCCTTGACGATCTGCACCCAGGTGGTGCCCTTCATGCCGCCGACCAGGACGTAGGTGATCATCAGGATGCCGACAACGGCGATCACGATGCTCTGTCCGGCCCGGTGGCTGACGCCGAGCAGCAGCGCGACCAGACCCCCGGCGCCGGCCATCTGCGCCAGCAGGTAGAAGAAGCAGACGACGAGGGTCGAGATCGCGGCGGCCATCCGGACCGGCCGCTGCTTGAGCCGGAACGACAGTACGTCGGCCATCGTGAAGCGGCCGGTGTTTCGTAGTAGCTCTGCAACTAGTAGCAATGCGACTAGCCACGCGACGAGGAAGCCGATCGAGTACAGGAAGCCGTCGTACCCGTTGAGCGCGATCGCGCCGGCGATGCCGAGGAACGACGCGGCGGACAGGTAGTCACCGGAGATCGCGATGCCGTTCTGCGGGCCGGTGAAGGACCGGCCGCCGGCGTAGAAGTCGGCCGCCGTCCGGTTGTTGCGGGAGGCCCGGAACACGATCGCCAGCGTGGCCACCACGAACAGCGCGAAGATGACGATGTTGACGGTCGGGTTTCCGATGTCTGTTGCCAATGGCAACATCAGTGGGGCGGTCACTGCGGTTCTCCCTCGATCTGGTGGCGCAGCTTCTCGGCGTCCGGGTCGAGCCGGCGGTCGGCCCAGCGGACATAGATCATCGTGATCGCGAACGTCGAGACGAACTGGCCGAGGCCGAACAGCAGGGCCACGGTGATGTTCCCGCCGACCTTGTGCGACATGAAGCCGTGCGCGTAAGCGGCGAGCAGGACGTAGGCGAAGTACCAGACCAGGAACAACGCGGTCATCGGGAACACGAACCGCCGGAACCGGCGACGCAGTTCGGAGAAGTCCGGCGACAGCTGGACGTCTCGGTACGTCGTGAGGTCCGGATCGCGCGTATCACTCATCGGCGAGCCTCCAGGGTGGATCGAGCCGGGCGGAAGAGGCCTGGCACGTCGTACTGTGGCGTGGGTCACCAGCCGCCGACAGCACCGGCGCGCACCGAGCGCTCAGCGGAGCAGACCAGTCGTCCGGTGGATCGGTCAGCTGCGCCGAGCGGTAGGAATCACGCGACGAGCGGTCTACCGAGGTGGCAGGCCGCGGTCGACGTCGACTGCCTCCGGTGTGTGCAGACGGACCATGCTGCGGGCGGTTCCGGCCGGGATGCGGTCCGGGGTGAGCTTCGAGACGACGATGACGGTGAGGAAGGCGAGCGGCATCGTCCAGGCGGCCGGCTGCCCGACGAGCGCCCGCGGCCAGCCGCCCTGCGGCGCGCCCGCGACGTTGATCAGAGCGGCTGCGCTGGCCGCGATCCCGCCGACGACCAGCCCGGCCGCGGCGCCTGTGGTCGACATCCGCCGCCACCAGATGCCCAATACCAGCAAGGGGCAGAATGTCGACGCAGCAAGGGCAAACGCGAGACCGACGGTGTCCGCGAGACTCAGTGCGCCGGTCACCGTGAACGCGAGGTACGGCACGACCATGGCGATCAGCGCCGCGATCCGGAAGCTGTTCACGGCCACGTAGTCCGCACCGGTCCACTGGTGCAGCCGGCTCCGCAACAGGTCCTGATCGATCACCCCGGCGATCGCGACAGTCAACCCCGACGACGTCGACAGGAACGCCGCGAACGCACCCGCCGCGACCAGTGCCCCGAGCAGATCCCCTGCTGTGCCAGGGAAAACCCGCCCCGGCAGCTCGAGTACGACGGTGTCCCCGCCGCTCCCCACCAGGTCGGGCGTGAACGTCCGCCCGAGTACGGCGTACATCGGCGGGAAGAGGTAGAACAGGCCGAGCAGCGCGAGGACGACGACCGTGGTACGACGGGCCGCGCGGCCGTCCGGGTTGGTGTAGAAGCGGACCAGGACGTGCGGCAGGCCCATCGTCCCGAAACAAAGGGCCAAGAGCAACGAATACGTCGCGTACAGCGGGTGGTCGCGTCCGCCGGCGCGGGACAACGGCTCGGCCCACTCGGCGGCCGCGCCGTGCAGCGAGTCGAGGACGCCGGTCGGCTGATGCCAGGCAAGCAGGATCACGAAGATTGGTGTCGCCAACGCTGTCAGCTTGAGCCAGTACTGGAACGCCTGGACGAAGGTGATCGACCGCATTCCGCCCGCGGCGACATTGATGACCACGATCACGGCGACGATCAGCGCGCCGACCTGCGGCGGTGCGCCGGTGACGGTCTGGACGGCGAGACCGGCTCCGTGCAGCTGCGGCAGGAGATAGAGCGTCCCGATGCCGACCACGAGCCCGGCGCAGATCCGGCGTACGGCGGCGGACTCGAAGCGGGTCTCGGCGAAGTCCGGCAGGGTGTACGCACCGGATCGGCGCAGCGGGGCCGCGACCAGGACCAGCAGCATCAGATAGCCGACGGTGTAGCCGACCGAGAACCAGAGCATGTCGGCGCCGTTCACCAGCACCAGACCAGCGACCCCGAGGAACGAGGCGGCCGACAGGTACTCACCGCTGATCGCGGAGGCGTTCCAGCGCGGGGTGATCGCACGGCTCGCGACGTAGAAGTCACTGGTGGTCCGCGAGATCCGCAACCCGAACAGCCCGATCCCGATCGTCGCCACGACCACCAAACCGATCGCGCTAAGACTGATTGCCGGTGACATCTATTGCCGTCCGACGAACTCGGTGAACTCCGCCTCGATGCGCTCGGCGTTGCGGACGTAGATGCGGGCGGCCACGTACACCACCGGATAGACGAGGATGCCGAGGATCACCCAGGGCAGCGGTAGCCCGAGGATGGACAGGGTGCGGGTCGGTGGGACGAGCCAGAAGAGCAGTGGGATGCTGCCGAGGACGAGTAGTACGCCGCCGATCACGGCCAGCGTGAGCCGGAGCTGGGACTGCACCAGCGAGAGCATGTAGATCTCGCCGAGCCGGGTCTGCTCGTCGATCTCGCGGGTGCCGGTGGGGATGATCGGACGTCGTGCCGCGCTGGTGCGCGGGCTGGTGACCCGAACCCTGCGCGGTCCCTCCGGAGTGCTCATCGCAGGGAGGTCGATCGGACCAGGAGGTCGCGCAGTTCGCGGGTGTGCCGCCGGCTGACCGGGAGCCAGTCGCCGCCGACCCGGACCGCGCACCGGCCGCCGTCGACGCGCATCTCGTCGATGTGCGCCAGCGCGACCAGCGTGCTGCGGTGGATCCGGGTGAACCCGGCGTCCCGCCAGCGCTCCTCCAGAGTGCTGAGCGGAACGCGGACCAGGTGCGAGTTCTGGCCGGTGTGGAGGCGGGCGTAGTCGCCCTGCGCTTCGACATACCGGACTGTGGAGCGCTGGACGAACCGCGTGACGCCGGCGAGCTCCACCGAGATCGTCTCGTCCTCGGTGTCGTCCGGCGACTGCAGCGCCGCCGGTGCGCCCGCAGTGACCACCCGGCGGACGGCCTCGGCCAGGCGCTCGGCCCGGACCGGCTTCATGACGTAGTCGGCCGCGTCGAGCTCGAAGGCGGCTACGGCGTGTTCGTCGTACGCGGTGACGAAGACGATCCGAGGACGCGGCTGGCGGAACTTGGACAGCACACTGGCCAGGTCGATGCCGTCCAGACCGGGCATCTTGATGTCGCAGAACACCACGTCCAAGTCGGAAGCCTGCAGGATCTTCAGCGCTTCCGGGCCGTCGGACGCGATCTTGATGTCGCCGATCCGGGGGTCCTGACGCAGCAGGTACACCAGCTCGTTCCGCGCGGGCTCCTCGTCGTCCGCGACCAGCGCGCGCAGCGGAGTGTCGGCCATGCCCTCACACTAAGGGGACGCGTGCACACCTGAGGAGTATTTGGGGATGCGGAAAGTTACCTTCGTGCCGGCGTCCACGGCGGTCTCCACGACCAGGCCGTACGTGTCGCCGTACACCTGGCGCAGGCGGGCGTCGACGTTGCCGAGGCCGACCGAGTCGGAGCCGGTCTCGCCGGACAGGGCGGCCCGGATCACCTCGGGGTCACTGCCGGCCCCGTCGTCCTCCACGCTGATCTCGGCCTCGTTGATCCGGTCCCGCGCGCGAATGGTGATCGATCCGGCCCCAGCCTCGAGACCGTGCCGTACTGCGTTCTCCACCAGCGGCTGGACGACCAGGAACGGGATGACCACCGGCAGCACCTCTGGGGCGATCTGCAGCGACACCTTGAGCCGATCGCCGAAGCGAGCCTGCTCCAGCACCAGATAGCGCTCCACGTTGCGCAGCTCATCGGCCAGCGTGGTGAACTCGCCACCACGCCGCAGTGCGTACCGGGAGAAGTCAGCGAACTCCAGCAGTAGCTCACGTGCCCGCTCGGGGTCTGTGCGGACGAACGACGCGATAGCGGCCAGAGCGTTGTAGATGAAGTGCGGGCTGATCTGCGCGCGGAGCGCCCGCAACTCGGCCTCCATGGCCCGGGTGCGCTCCTTGTTGAGCTCAGCCAGCTCCACCTGGCCGGACACCCACCGGGCGACCTCCTCGGTCGCTCTGACCAGTGCAGCCGAGGTGTTGTTGCTGTACGCGACCAGTACGGCGACCACGCGCTCTTCGGTGACGATCGGTGCGACCACTGCGGTCCGGACAGGGCACTGCGGATCGCCGCAGGCCACGTCGTGCGCACCTAGTACTGCCGTCCGGCCGGAGCGGAGCGTCGGTGCGGCAAGATCCTTCGCGTCACGACGGTGATTGCTCTCGTACGGTCCGCCGACGCCGTCCCACGCCAGTACGCCGGAGGAGTCGCAGATCGCGATCGCCGCCGTACCCAGGAGGTCCCTGAGGTGGCGGCTCGCTTTGCCTGCCGCTGCGGGAGTCAGGCCCTCGCGCAGGTGCGGGCTGGCCAACGAGGCGGTATGCAGGGTCGCATACGTCGCCTTGTCGGCCGGAGTCCCGAAATGCTTCCGCCGCCGCGCGAACATGCCCTGACGGTAACCGCTCAGCCCTCCGCGCGCGGCCTGAACGCCTCCAGCGCCTCCGTGTCGGAGTACGTGCTCAGGAGGTACTCCGCCACCCACTCCTCACGTCCTGGGTACGTCGACTCGCTGACGATCCGCTCCGCTGCCGCCGTGGCGTCCAGCGCGGATCGACGCAGCTGTACGCCGTCTGCGGTGAGGAGCGCCCAGCTAGGGCCAGGTGCGCCGTACGGCATACCGACGCTGCCCGCGTTCACCACGAGCCGCCGATCGACCTGACGGGCGAACGGCATATGGGTGTGACCGCAGACGACTGTCCTGACGGGGTCGGGCAGTCCGTCGAAGACCTGTGCCCATCGAGAGATCGGACTGTCGACCAGCACCATCTCCTCGTCGTCGCGCGGAGTGGCGTGGCAGAACAGCGCATCCCCGATCGTCACCGTTGTAGGCAGTCCGGCGAGCAGCTCGACCTGGTCCGGCCGCAGCTGCTCCGCAGCCCACGGACTGACCGGATCCGGCGGCTCAGCGTCGTACGTCCCGCGAGCCATCTCCACCAGCTCCCGGTCCGCGTTGCCGCGCACCCACACCGCCCGATCACCTAACGCTGTCAGCAGATCCAGCGTCTCCACAGGCTGCGGCCCGCTGGCGATGTCCCCGGCCAGCACGATCAGGTCAGCCTCCCGAGCGTCGGCCAGCACCGCCTCCAGCGCAGGCAGCACCCCATGGATGTCAGCCAGCACGGCAACCGTCGTCATACCCGCAGTCTGCCCCGAAAACCCTTGCGGTGAAGGGACATCTGCCCAGAGCAGACTACCGGGCGAAGTCGATCTGCTTGGCGGTGACGATCTCGGTTGCCCGTTCGCACGCAGCGGTGTCGAGGGAACAGCGCACCACCGTGCTCTTGGTGTTCGGATCCTGGCCGCCGCCTGCCACGACCGCAACCATCAGAACATGCTGGTCGTCCTCCGCGACGGCCCGGTAGAAGCAGCCGCTCCACTGATGCTCTATGGCGCCACTGCGTGAGTCCAGCGCGGTGATGATGTTGCTGCAGTAGCTGTCGCCGTACGCCGGGGTGGCGATCGCGACGGCGCTGTCGGGCGTGAACGCGGAGATCCGGTAGTCGCAGGTCTTGAAACGCTTCCTGCCGGTGGCGATCTCGACGACTGTGGAGCAGCCGTCGCCCTTGTTGTTCGCGGGTAGCGAGGACGCCAGGCGGCCGTCGCTCGAGACAGCCAGCGTGTCTCCGACGACAGTCTTCACCAGGACGGGCTTGGCTGCGCCCGGTGTCCAGGCGTAGAGCTTCAGAGTTGTCTCAGCGCCCTTGACGGAAGCCTTGTAGTAGACCTTGTCCTTCGCGTACGCGAGCACATAGATGCTCTGGACGTCGGGAAGCTCCACGGATTTCGGTGAGCCGCCAGTCTCCGCGTAGAGCGTCGCGCCGTACGTCTGCTGTCCGACAACCACTGCTGGAGTGGTCGCGTACGCCACGGCGGACTGGTCAGCCGTCCCGGTGAGGGTCATGACGTGCGGAGTACGGCGAACCACTGCTCCGGCAGAGTCGACCTTCACCAACTCGCCGGCCGCGGTCGTTGCGAGCACGCTGGTGCCCAGGCGGGCAACCTCCATGAGGCTTCCGCTGCTGGGGACCTTCAACTCCTTGCCGGCACCGAGCACAGTTCGGTCGAACCGATAGGTCAGGCGTGGATCCCCGCCCTGCGTCAGCCTAGCCGCCTCGAGCGCGACCGGGCCGGTCGGTGCCGACGGAGTGGACTTCGCGGTGGTCGGCGTCAGCCTCGGCGGCGGCGTGAAGGTCGGCGTGGGGGTCGTCGCCGGCATTGCGGTCGGCTTCGGCGACGGAGTCGGTGTGGGGCTGGTTGTGGCACCCAGTGGCGCGGCGTCCAGTGAAGACGCGGACGCTGGTCCCTGCCGGGAGGCCAGAGCCCCACCGATGGCTACAGCGGCCACGGCCGTTACCGCCACGACACCGACCAAGCGGCCCGTGTACGACCGCGCTGGCGGAGTCGTCAACTTTCAGTCCCCGATCAGTAGCGCACCCTTGGCAAGGGGCGTGGCGCGCTCACAGGCGCCGGTAGGAATTGTGCAGCGGATGATCGAAGCCGGCGTCTCTGGGCCGTTGTCCGCAAGCAGCAGCAGGTGCTGGTCGTCCTCAGGGATCCACTGCCGGAAGACGCCGGACCACTCGTGCAGCAGTGTGCCCTTCTTCGCGTCCAGCACAGCTGCGATGCCGTTGCCGTACCCGTCCTGGTAGATCGGACCGGCGATCGCGGTGGCGCCGTTCGGGGTGAAGCCGACGATCTGGTAGTCGCAGGTGCGCCACAGTCGTGTGCCGGCCGGGACCGTGAGCATGCTGCTGCAGCCGTTCTGGTCGGACAGCATGGTCAGCGAGCCCGCCGTACCGACGCTGGACACGGCCATCGCCCTCGGGACCGAGTCGAGAGTGATGATCTTCGACTCGGCAGGGGTCCACACGTGCAGTGTGGAGTCACCGGCCTGAGTAGACGATGCGTCGAAGTAGACCTTGCCGTCGAGGTAGGCCAGCAGTGTTGTGTTCCAGATGTCCGGCACAGTGATCTTCTTGGCGCCACTCTGGCCCCGGGCCTGCTCCGCGTAGAGCGTCGCGCCGGCCGTCGATTCACCGGAGTCCTTCTGCGGTGAGCCGACGTACGCCGCCCCGAGGCCGTCGTCGGTGGTGATGATCTGGGTGATTTCCGGGGTCCGCGCGGTGACCTTGCCGGCGGTGTCGATGGTCAGCATCTCGGTGCCGTAGCCCTTGGTGACGACGGCGAGGCCCGACGAGCCGAGCCGGGCGACCGACTGGATCTGGGCGGTGCCCGGGACCTTGATGTCGTTACCGGCGCCACCGCGGATCGTCCGGCCGGTCAGGTACGCGATCTGCGGCGCCCTGCCGGTGGGGAGCTTGGTCAGGTCGATCTTCGTCTTCACCTGGCTGGTGGACGCCGGAGTGCGGACCGGAGTCGACGACTTGGACACCGTCGGGGTCGGCTTGGCCGACGTCGGGCTGCTGGTGACGGGCGACGGGCTGCTCGTGACGGGCGACGGGGAGCTGGACAGGGGAGCTGCCTCGGCCGCGGCGGTCTCGGGGCCCTGGCGGTACGCGAGAGCTCCGCCGCCGGCGATGGCGGCGACGGCGACAGCTGCGACGAGGCCGACCAAGCGGCCGTTCTGCACTCGCATGGCGATCTCCTAACCTGACGAACATGGTCATGGCACGGCTGGTGAGGACCGTGCGGCGGACCACGGCCGAGGGGCTCAGGGCCCGCTGTCGGGAGATATGACGTCGGGAAACACCGCTTTGTTCACTCCAGCGAACGGGTCGCACGACGGATCGAGCATAATTGCGCCATGGACCAGCCACCCAGGATCGGCCGGTACTCCCTGGTCCGCCGGGTGGGTGCCGGAGGTTTCGCGACCGTTTGGCTGGCCCGCGACGAGCAGTTGGACGCCGAGGTCGCGGTCAAGATCCTGTCCGAGAACTGGGTCGAGGACGAGGACGTCCGCCGTCGGTTCCTGGCCGAGGGCCGGTTCCTGCGCAAGGTCGACTCGCTGTACGTCGTCGGCGTACACGACATCGGCGAGGCCGACGACGGGCGGCCGTTCATGGTCCTCACCTACGCCGACGGCGGCACGCTCGCGGAGCGGATCAAGGCCGGTCCGCTCGAGTTCGGCGAGGCGGTCCGGATCATCACGCAGGTCGGCCGCGGCCTGAAGCACCTGCACGCACGCGGCGTACTGCACCGGGACGTGAAGCCGGCCAACGTGCTCTTCCGCACCGACTCCGCTGCCGGTGACCGCGCCATGCTGTCCGACCTCGGACTGGGCAAGTCGCTGGCCGAGGTCTCACGCATCACGATGCCTGGCGGCACCCCGGCGTACGTCGCTCCGGAGCAGGTGATGGGCGACCGGCTGGACCACCGAGCAGACCTGTACTCACTGGGCGCGGTCGCGTACGCCGCCTTCACCGGGCAGGCGCCGCATGGCGTGGTCAGCCTCGGCGCGGTGATGCAGATCGACAAGCCGCCGCCATCGATGACCACCCTGCGCGAAGACGTGCCGGACGCGATCGACGTCGTCGTACGGCGTGCTCTGGAGCCTGACCGCGACCAGCGCTGGCCTGACCTCGACAGCTTCCTCAATGCGCTCCGAGAAGCGCACACGACGGGCAAGGTGCCGGCCGGGCTGGTTCCGGCCGCGGAGATGCCCACACCGGTCGCCGCGTCCGCTCCCGTCGACCAGGCGACCGCGCTGGCCAGCTCCAACGAGCCGACTGTCGCTGCGAAGCCGAAGCGTCGCCGGCGGGTTGCGGTCATCACCGCGCTCGCTGCTGTTGTCCTGGCAGCTGGTGGCGGCTACGGCGGGTACGAGTACGTCCTGACCCGCCCGATCAAGGTGGTGGACAAGCCGCTGTCGGTAGAGGTGCCACGTTCCTGGAAGCAGAAGGCTGTCGACTCCACGCCGGCGCTCGTGGTGAGCACCAAGACGTCGGCGTGGCAGACCGACCCGAAGGTCGAGGGCGTCTTCGTCGGACTGGTGGGCGCGACCAAGTTGCCGACCAGCGGCACCGCACCCGCCGGCTGTACTACGGGTCCGACCAACTCTGCGCAGTCGACGGTCACGTTCCAGTACACCTGCGGCGCCGATCCGGCCGTGGTCGAGCAGTACCGGGTGGTGAACGGGAACACGCTGCTCCGGGTCCAGGTGCGGGCCACCGACGAGAAGACCCGGACCAGCGTGCTCGACTCCGCGACGTACCTGCCTTAAGGCACCAGCGACGTCAGTGACGAGATGGATGCCTTGTGCATGCGGGGGATGACGTTCAGCGTGGCCGGGTCCGACGCGTACAGGTACGACCCGGACTCGTAGACGACGTACGCGGTCCCGTTGTACTCCGTGATGCCCTCGGTCATGCTCGGGGCGCGGAAGCAGCTCAGTGCGGCGGCGTCCAGGTCCTTCTGGCCGCGCTTCACCACGTAGATGTTGCTGCGGTTCCCACGACCGTACGACGTGGTGTAGATGAAGTGGTTCGCCGTGACGGTCAGCCCCTGCGTCTTGGTCGGGATCTCCCACGCACCGGACTGAGTGGTCAGCGTGCCGTCGTCCGCGATCTTGTACTCGTACATGGTCCCGCGACCGGTGTCGTTGAACGTCCCGGAGAACAGCGAGTCGCCGTAGCTCCCGATGAACGACGACCCGGCCACGTCCCGCGCAGTACCGACCTGTCCGAGGTACGGCGTACCAGCTGCCTTCAGTGCGTCGCGTAACTCGGTCAGCCGGTACTTGCGGATGCTGCTGCCCTGACCGGACACGAACGCCCAGCCCTTGCTCACTGCGATCCCACCGACGTGGGACTCGGCGATCGCGACCACCCCGACCGTGGAGCCGGTCGACGGGTCGATGCCGTAGATCTCGGAGTCGGCGCCTGCGCGGTACGCCGCGACGAGGAGCAGGTTCTTACCGGAGCCGTCCCAGTTGTACCAAGTGCCGGCCCCTTGTGGGGTGTACGTGCTCAGGTTCGGGATGCTCGCGCTGTTGCTGAACCGGGCGTCGTACTTCTTCGATGCGGACGGTCCGTCGTAGAACGTGGAGCCGCCGGTGGTGGCGGTGTCGCAGCTGATCGCGGCGGTGGCCGGCAGGGCAGCGGTGAGGGCGGTCGCTGTCGTGATGAGGGCGGTCGAGATGGCGAGAAAGCGCACGATGACCTCCGGAGGTTGGGCGGAAACCTACGAGATCTTCAGAGTAAATCGGCAGTGAGTAACGAGCCAGGGCTCACCGGGCGGCAGATCGGCGAACGGACGCCGTACGGTTGTCGCATGACCGATCTGTCCGCGGCGATCGACCGCGTTCTGCCCAGCGTCCGTGCCGACCTCGAGGACCTCATCCGGATCCCGTCGGTCAGTTACGAGCCGGCCCGCGCGGCCGACGTCCAGCGGTCCGCCGAGGCGACCGCCGCGTTGTTCGAGGCCGAGGGCTTCACGGTGAAGATCGTCCGCGCCGGCGACGGCGCCCCGGCGGTCATCGCGAAGAAGCCGGCCCCGGCCGGGAAGCCGACCGTCCTGCTGTACGCGCACCACGACGTCCAGCCGACCGGACCGGTCGAGCAGTGGACGTCGGACCCGTTCGAGCCGACCGAGCGCGACGACCGGCTGTACGGGCGGGGCGCCGCCGACGACAAGGCCGGGATCGCCGCGCACCTCGCCGCCGTACGGGCCTTCGGCAACGATCTGCCGGTGGGCGTGACCGTGTTCGTCGAGGGCGAGGAGGAGATCGGCTCGCCGACCCTGCTGCAGCTGCTGGAGGAGTACTCCGACGAGCTCGCCGCGGACGCGATCGTCATCGCGGACTCCGGCAACTGGGAAATCGGTCGGCCGGCACTGACGGTCTCACTGCGCGGGCTGGTCGAGTCGTACGTCGAGGTTCGCACCCTCGAGCACGCTGTGCACTCTGGTCTGTTCGGTGGGCCCATCCCGGACGCGCTGTCCGCACTGTGTCGTTTGCTGGCCACGCTGCACGACGACAAGGGCGATGTGGCTGTTGACGGGCTGCATGCGTCGCGGGCGGCCGACGTGGACTACGGAGAGGCCCGGCTGCGTGCGGAGTCGTCCGTCCTCGACTCTGTTCGCCTGACTGGCACCGGCTCGTTGGTGGACCGGCTGTGGACCCGGCCGTCGATCTCCGTGGTCGGCATCGACGCGCCGTCGGTGGCTGAGGCCAGCAACACGCTCATTCCGGTCGCACGGGCGAAGGTGAGCCTGCGGGTGGCCCCTGGTGACGATGCGGTGAAGGCCAGTGCCGCGCTGGCCGAGCACCTGGAGCGCAACGCGCCCTGGGGTGCACAGGTGACGGTGACGGAGGGCCAGACCGGCCAGCCGTGCAGCGTGAACGCCCGGGGTGCCGGGTACGAAGCGGCCCGGTCGGCGTTCAGGACTGCCTGGGGTGTCGACCCGATCGACATGGGGATGGGCGGCTCGATCCCGTTCATCGCGGAGTTCCAGCAGACCTTCCCGGAGGCCGCGATCCTGGTCACCGGCGTCGAGGACCCGGACACCCGCGCCCACGGAATCGACGAGGGCCTCCACCTCGCCGAGTTCTCGAAGGTATGCCTGGCAGAAGCGTTATTGCTTCAGAACCTGGCGAACCAAGCGTGAGCGGGCTTTCCGGCGACCCAGTGTTTGGCATAGGTTTCGGCGAGTGAAGATCGCAGTCGTACGGGAGACCAGACCGGCCGAGCGCCGGGTCGCCCTGGTGCCGGAGCAAGTCGCGAAACTGATCGAGCTCGGTTACGAGGTCGCGGTCGAGCCGGCCGCCGGTGAGCGCGCGCTGTTCTCCGACGACCAGTACCGCGACGCCGGCGCCGAAGTGGCCTGGGGTGCGGACCACGCGGCCACGATCGTGGCGTCGGTCCAGCCACTCGAGCGCGAGCGCCTGCAGCGGCTGCACGCCGGTACGGCGCTGATGTCGTTCCTGCCGACCAACCCGCCGGATGTCGTCCGTACGGCGATGCGGGCGAAGCTGACCGCGTTCGCGATGGAGCTGATCCCGCGGATCTCCCGGGCCCAGTCGATGGACGCGCTGTCCTCGCAGGCGCTGGTCGCCGGCTATCGGGCCGCGATCGTCGCAGCCGAGCGGCTCCCGCGCTTCTTCCCACTGAACATGACCGCGGCCGGCACCGTTCCGCCGGCCCAGGTCGTCGTCCTCGGCGCCGGGGTGGCCGGTCTGCAGGCGATCGCCACCGCCAAGCGTCTCGGCGCAGTGGTCAAGGCGTACGACGTTCGCACCGCGGCCGCCGAGGAGATCGCCTCGATGGGCGCCGTACCGATCGAGCTCGAGCTGGGCACGCTGGACGGCCCGGGCGGCTACGCACGCGAGATGACGCCGGAACGCGCGCAACTCCAGCGAGAACTGCTCACGCCGTACATCGCGGCAGCGGATGCGCTGATCACCACGGCCGCCGTGCCGGGCCGGACTGCCCCGCTCCTGGTGACGCGGTCGATGGTCGAGCAGATGAAGCCGGGATCGGTTGTCGTCGACCTGGCGTCCGAGCAGGGTGGCAACGTCGAGGGATCCGTCGCCGGGACCGAGCTGACCATCGGGGACGCGCTGGTCTGGGGCGGCGCCAACGTGCCTTCGCAGATGGCCGGACCGGCGTCGCGGCTCTACGGTCAGAACATCGCGAACCTGATCCGCCTGATGACCCGGAACGCGGCCTTCAACCCCGACTTCGACGACGAGATCGTCCGCGGCTGCTGCGTCACCCACGACGGCAGCGTGTTGCACGAGCCCACCCGGCAGCTCCTGGAAGGACCCGTCCAGTGACGGAATCTATCGCGCTACTCACGATCTTCGTGCTGGCGGCGTTCGTCGGGGTCGAGGTGATCAGCAAGGTCTCCTCGACCCTGCACACGCCGCTGATGTCCGGCGCGAACGCGATCCACGGCGTCATCCTGGTCGGCGCCATCATCGTCACCGGCGCGGCCGACTCCGTGGTCGTGGTGATCGTCGGGCTGCTGGCCGTCGTACTCGCGACCGTGAACATGGTCGGCGGGTTCGTGGTCACGGACCGGATGCTGGAGATGTTCAAAGGTCCGGGGGCTCGTAAGAAGGAGCTGCACAAGTGATCCCCACCTGGGCCCAGATCGGCTATCTGGTCTCCGCGGTCTGCTTCATCGTCGCGCTGAAGGCACTCTCGTCGCCACGCAGCGCCCGGACCGGCAACCTGATCGGCGCCGCGGGCGCGGTGCTCGCGGTCCTGATCACGTTCGCGGCGTACAAGCCGGACCACCTGGCGCCGATCCTGATCGCCCTGATCATCGGCACCATCGGCGGTGTGGTCGGGTCGCGGCGGGTCCAGATGACCCAGATGCCGCAGCTCGTTGCCCTGTTCAACGGTGTCGGCGGCGGCGCGGCCGCACTCGTCGCGCTGCTCGAGCTCGACGAGGTCTCCTCCGATGCGACCGTGGCCGCGATCGCCTCGGCGTTCACGATCCTGGTCGGGGCGGTGAGCTTCTCCGGATCGGTGGTGACGTTCACCAAGCTGCAGGAGCTGATGACGACGCGGCCGGTGACGTTCCCGGGGCTGCCGGTGCTGTTCATCGCGTCGATCCTCGGCGGGGTCGCGCTGGCCGTCTGGCTGGTGTCGGATCCGCGGGTGTGGGTCGGCGTACTGCTCTGCCTCGTGGGCCTCGCGATCGGGGTGATGCTGGTGCTGCCGGTGGGCGGCGCCGACGTACCGATCGTGATCTCGTTGCTGAACGCATTCACCGGTCTGACGGTGGCCGCGAGCGGATACGTCCTCGGCAACACGCTCCTGCTGGTCGCGGGCACGCTCGTCGGCGCTGCCGGTACGTTGCTGACCAAGCTGATGGCGGACGCGATGGGGCGGTCCGTGTTCAACATCCTCTTCGGCGCGATCCGTGGCGGGTCGACCCTCGGTGCCGGTACGGCGTCGGAGCGGCCGGTGATCTCGGGCGGGCCGGAGGACGTCGCGATCCTGCTCGGGTACGCGAACAAGGTCATCATCGTGCCCGGCTACGGCCTCGCGGTCGCCCAGGCGCAGCACATCCTGCGTGACCTGGTCGAGGAGCTGCAGTCCCGCGGCGTGAAGGTCGACTACGCGATCCACCCGGTCGCGGGCCGGATGCCCGGTCACATGAACGTCCTGCTCGCCGAGGCCCAGGTCCCGTACGACCAGCTCCGCGAGATGGACGACATCAACGGCGACTTCAAGTCCACGGATGTCGTCCTGATCGTCGGCGCGAACGACGTCGTGAACCCCGCCGCCCGCAACACCCCGTCGGCCCCCATCTACGGCATGCCGATCCTGAACGCCGACGAGGCCCAGCGAGTCATCTTCCTCAAACGCTCCATGCGCCCCGGCTTCGCCGGCATCGAGAACGAACTCCTCTACGACCCCCGGACAACCCTCCTCTTCGGCGACGCCCGGGACTCCCTCACGAAGCTCCTGGCGGCATTGAAGACGGTCTGACCCCGGGAAAACGTTGTCATGTGAAAAGCCGGGTACTAAACCACACCACAACCTTTCCGCGCAAGCATCTGACACCTTCCTGCCCGAAATTCACCGCGGCCAGTCAAGGCCGGTAAGAAGATGCGCACGCCCTGGCCGCCCCGGTCAACGATCTACACCGGTCACCCGCTCCCGTTGCCCCGATCCGCCCCTCTGTTTGACATCCCGACGACAGGCCGGGGTGGCGCACCCGTTTCCGAGCCTGAGGCTGGGGCTAACCCAACCATCCGAGGGCGGACTTGAGGGATCAATGGATTGGCGTTCCACGCATGGTTGGGACAGAGGAATGTCTGCTAAATCGCTGGGACCCCGGTCCTGATTTTCCGGATTTCCTCGCGGCAATTCCCGGACGAATTATGCCGAGTGGAAATGGTGCATTCTCGGATAAGCGCGATCGCGGCCGTGCAGTCTGAGTCCGAGCCCGTCAGACCCAGCCGCGCTTGGCTGCGGCCACGCCGAGCTCGAAGCGGCTGGCGGCGTCGAGGCGCTCCGAGAGGGTGGCGGTGATGCGGCGCGCGGTGCGGAGGGAGATGCCGAGCAGGCGCGCGACCTGCTCGTCCTTCGCCCCGCCGGCGAGGAGGCGGAGTACCTCTGCCTCGTGGGGGGTGAGCGGGTTGTCGTCGCGGTCGTCGGGGTCGAACATCTCGCTCGCGCGGGACCAGTAGGCGTCGAAAAGCGCGACCGCGAGTGCGACGACGGCTTGGGTGCGGTGGATCACCGCGCCATCGGTCGGGCTCTGCGGATCCATCGGTATGATCGCCAGCTCCTGGTCCAGGATGAGGAGCCGCATCGGAAGGGTCGGTGTGGCGCGTACCTCACCTCCGAGCCGATGCATCGTCGCGGCGTACTCCTGCGCCTGCTTCGACGCGACCATGCTCTGGAGGTAGACGGTCCTCATCCGGATACCGCGCTCGAGCAGGGCGAAGTCCGGCGACTTGTATGCCTGCGGGAGTGAGTCGTCGAAGTGCGCCGGGATCAACCCCCAGAACGACTCCCTCGCCTTCAGGGCGAGCTCCTCGATCCGGCGCGACGCGTTGGCGCGGCCCTTGAGCACCTCGACATCGCCGGTGCTCCGGGATGTCAGGAGCTCGTTGTACTGCTCCGCGATCACCTCAGCGGATACCTCCGCCGCCTGCAGCTCGCCGAGCATCTTGTTGAGCTCGGTCCGCCGCCGCTCGGCGAGACCGGTGAGGCCGACACGCGGATGGACCGCGTGCTCCCCCTCAGGGTTGGTCCAGGTCGGCACCAGAAGTTCCAGCTTGCGAAGGTCGTTCATCAGGTCATGAACGTCGCTCAGCGGGCGATTTACTAGCGCGGCAATCTGCTCCGGCGTACTGTCTGGGTGGCTCAGAAGGGCGTGATAGACCGCAAAGGTGGCTTCGTCCACCCCCAGCGGCTCGAGCACGATCCTTCTCCTCCAGAACTTGTCGGAACCGACCATATACAGACAGCGTCGACAAAGAGCACACAATAGATGGTTCTGGATTATTTCGAAGGGACGAGTCGTGATCAAGAAGTTGCTGACGGTAGTCGGTGTTGCGCTGCTTCTGGCCATCGCCAGCCCGCTGAGCGCGTCGGCCGGCAGCGGCAGCGAGCCGGCATGCCCGATCACCGTCTGCTGGTGAAGCCGGCGGCAGCGACACACTTCGGCGTCCCGTAGACTGTCGGCGTGGCTCGTGGCGATGGTCGGCTTACTCATGGACTCGACCCGCAGGATCTGGGTCCGCAGGATGCTTGTGGAGTGTTCGGGGTGTGGGCGCCTGGTGAAGAGGTTGCCAAGCTCACCTACTTCGGGCTCTACGCCTTGCAGCACCGGGGGCAGGAGTCGGCGGGGATCGCGGTCAGCAACGGGTCGCAGATTCTGGTCTACAAGGACATGGGGCTGGTCAGCCAGGCCTTCGACGAGGCGACCCTGGCGTCGCTCAGAGGGCACATCGCGATCGGCCACTGCCGGTACTCGACCACTGGTTCCAGTGTGTGGGCCAACGCGCAGCCGACGTTCCGGTCCACGGCGACCGGTTCGATAGCGCTCGGCCACAACGGCAACCTGACCAACACCAGCGAGCTCGCCGCCAGCCTTAACGGCGAGGGCGACCTGGACCTCGGTCTCGACGCGGACGTCGACCACGCCAAGGCGAACGCGAAGCACGGCGCGTCGAGCGACACCGACATCCTCACCTCGATGCTCGCGGGGTATCCGGACCTCACCATCGAGCAGGCCGCCGCCAAGATCCTCCCGAAGGTCAAGGGCGCGTACAGCCTGATCTTCATGGACGAGAACACCCTGTACGGCGCCCGCGACCCGCAGGGCATCCGCCCGCTGGTCCTCGGCCGGCTCGAGCGCGGCTGGGTGATCGCCAGCGAGACCGCCGCCCTCGACATCGTCGGCGCCTCCTTCATCCGCGAGGTCGAGCCGGGCGAGATCGTCGCGATCGACGCCGAAGGGCTCCGGTCGACCCGGTTCGCGGAGCAGGACCCGAAGGGCTGCCTGTTCGAGTTCGTGTACCTGGCCCGGCCGGACACCCAGATCTCCGGCCAGCGGATCTACTCGACCCGGGTCGAGATCGGCCGCAA
The DNA here is from genome assembly GCF_044453965.1 of Kribbella sp. NPDC051586. Classification (NCBI taxonomy): domain Bacteria; kingdom Bacillati; phylum Actinomycetota; class Actinomycetes; order Propionibacteriales; family Kribbellaceae; genus Kribbella; species Kribbella sp. NPDC051586. The sequence continues at coordinate 2,006,354 of NZ_JBITDF010000001.1, forward strand.
GCTCGCCAAGGAGCACCCGGCCGACGCCGACCTCGTCATCGCGACCCCCGAGTCCGGCACGCCGGGCGCGATCGGGTACGCCGAGGAGTCCGGCATCCCGTACGGTTCCGGCCTGGTCAAGAACGCGTACGTCGGCCGCACGTTCATCCAGCCGAGCCAGACGATCCGCCAGCTCGGCATCCGCCTGAAGCTGAACCCGCTACGCGAGGTGATCGAGGGCAAGCGCCTGGTCGTGGTCGACGACACGATCGTCCGCGGCAACACCCAGCGCGCCGTCATCCGGATGCTGCGCGAGGCCGGCGCCAAGGAGATCCACGTCCGGATCACCGCGCCGCCGGTGAAGTGGCCGTGCTTCTACGGCATCGACTTCGCCAGCCGGGCCGAGCTGATCGCCAACGGGCTGAACACCGAGGAGATCTGCCGCTCGCTCGGCGCCGACTCGCTCGGGTACATCAGCCTGGACAACCTGGTCGAGGCGACGACGGTGCCGAAGGACCGGCTCTGCCGGGCCTGCTTCGACGGCGTCTACCCGGTCGCCCTGCCCGACCCGGAGCACCTCGGCAAGCACCTGCTCGAGCTGCCGGTGAGCACCGACGCCGACGGTCTGGCCACGGTCGCCGGCGGTGGCGGCGCGGCCGACGCCCTGAGCCGTCCGTGATGCCGACCCGCCCGTAATCCAGTCCCCCGGGAAGACGGCGGTACGCCGGACGCCCGGAGTACCGCCGTACCGAGGAGAAGAACGTGAGCGAAGGCGCGAGCTACGCGTCCGCCGGGGTCGACATCGAGGCCGGTGACCGCGCCGTCGAGCTGATGAAGGAGTGGGTGGCGAAGGCGACCCGCCCCGAGGTGGTCGGAGGGCTCGGCGGATTCGCCGGGCTGTTCGACGCGACCGCCCTGACGTCGTACCGGCGGCCGCTGCTGGCGACCTCGACGGACGGGATCGGGACCAAGGTCGCGATCGCGCAGAAGCTGGACAAGCACGACACGATCGGGTTCGACCTGGTCGGCATGGTCGTCGACGACCTGGTCGTGTGCGGCGCGGAGCCGCTGTTCATGACCGACTACATCTGCACCGGCAAGGTCGTCCCGGAGACGATCGCGCAGATCGTCAAGGGCATCGCCGAGGCGTGTGTCGAGACCGGTACTGCGCTGGTCGGCGGCGAGACCGCGGAGCACCCGGGGCTGCTCGAGCCGGACGAGTACGACGTGGCGGGTGCGGCGACCGGAGTGGTCGAGGCGGACGAGGTGCTCGGCGCGGAGCGGGTGCGCGCAGGGGACGTCGTACTGGCGATGGCGTCCTCGGGACTGCACTCGAACGGGTACAGCCTGGTCCGGCACGTGTTCTTCGAGCGCGCCAAGTGGACCCTTGACCGTGAGGTGCCGGAGCTCGGTACGACGCTGGGCGAGGTGCTGCTCACGCCGACGCGGGTCTACGCCAAGCACTGCCTCGAGCTGATCCAGGAGCTGAACGACGGGGACGAGCGGCCGCTGCACGCGATGTCGCACGTCACCGGTGGCGGCTTCGCGGCGAACCTGGCGCGCGTCATCCCCGATGAGCTGTCGGTCCGGATCGACCGGTCGACGTGGACGCCGGCGCCGATCTTCGGGCTCGTCGGCCTGCTGGGCGACGTGGCGCTGCCCGAGCTGGAGAAGACGCTGAACATGGGCGCCGGCATGGTCGCGGTACTCGACCCGTCGGCCGCCGACGCGGCGATCCAGGCGCTGGCCGCGCGTGACATCCCCGCGTGGGTGTGCGGCGAAGTCACCGCGGCTCCCGGCGGCACCGTCACCCTCGAAGGCGCATACGCCAAGTAGGCCTGCATCCAGCACCACCTGGGAGCGGCTCTGGAACGAGCTGTCCGACGCCTCGGGCAGCTACGACCGCTGATCCGCCACAGGTGGTGCTGGTGTGGTGGTTCTCGTCGGACGCACGGTGAACTGCTCAGGCACCCGGAGGGGCGCTGAGCAGCTCAGCCGGGCTGATGTTGCTTACCGACGGGGGTGGTAGTCGTCGGCGTCGTCTCCGTCGCCGTCGTTCTCGCCGTTCGCAGAACGGTCGCCACCCTGGTCACCGGACAGCTCACGCTTGAGCTGGTCCAAGTCGGTGTCCCAGGTGCGGTACTTCAGGTCGCGTGCGACCTTCGTCTGCTTGGCCTTTGCACGGCCGCGCCCCATAGCGTCGACCCCCTCGCACAAGTCAACCGGGTACGCTGCGTGGCGCCCACGGATCAGTCGTCAGTAATCGTGGTTCAAGGATACCCGGAGCGGAGGATCGACACACGCACCGCCCCCGGCCCGGACCCCGGAGAGGTCCGATCACAGCATCGGCGGGGCGGCCCGGTCCCCTCGAACCGGCCCGCCCCGCCGCGTCCGACCTGGTTACTTGACCTCTCGACGTGAGCTTGCCCACAGTCCGACGATGGTCGGCAGGACGATCCAGACCCCCACGGCGGTGAGTGTCTCCGGCAGCATCCCGTGCAGGTCGCGCTCCGCGATCCGGCCGAGTGCGCCGAACACGTCCAGGTAGTTCGCGTTGTCCTTGAACAGCGCCGGCCCGGCCAGCGACCAGGCGGTCGGCGCGATGAAGAACGCCAGGATCGCGACCGCCGTCTGCGGGATCACCGCACCGAACGCGGCACCCATGACGACGTTCAGCCCCATGGTCAGGTAGGCGCCGGCGAGCTGCCCGCCCAGTCCGGCGTACGACGCCGCGTGGTCGGTGACTCCGCCCGCGAGCGCGGTGCTGGCGAGCGCCAGCGCGACGACTCCGGTCATCACGACCGCGCTCAGCACCACAGCGGACACGAACTTCGCCAGCTGCACCCGGACCCGGCGCGGCGACAGCGTGAACGTGGTCAGGGCGGTCCGCTGCGTCCACTCCGACGTCATCGCCATCACGCCGATCACTGGCAGCAACAGCATCGCCCCGGTAGAGCCGGCGCCCAGGAAGCCGTCGAATCCGGCGTTCCCGGCAGGCAGGTGGGTGAACTGCCAGGCCATGGCGGCCAGTGCGATCAGCAGGATCGCGGCGATCAGGACCCGGCCGCTGCGGGTGTTCACGGACTTGCGTAGTTCGATCGCGACTAGTTTCAGGAACGACTGGCCGCGAGCCGGTGGCAGTGCGGTCGCCACCTCGGCCCGGTGCTTGGCCGGCGCGGTGGTCGGGACATCTTCGGTGATGGTGGTCATAGCGATGAGCTCCAGAAGTAGGTGTGATCAGGCGGCCACGGCGGCGGGCGCAGCGGTCAGCTGGAAGAACAGGTCCTCCAGGCCGGCGCCGTCGCTCTGGCGGAGTTCGAGCAGGATCTGACCGGCAGCGGCGGCGGCCCGCCCGACCTGCTCGGCGGTGGCGTCGACGCGCAGCGAACCGTCGGCGAGCGGCTCGAGGTCCAGGCCGGCCGCGGTCAGGGCCTCGTTCAGGCCGATCGGGTCGAGGCCGCGGACCAGAGTGCCGGTCCCGGCCAGCAGCTCGTCCAGCGAGCCGTTGGCGACGATCCGGCCGCCGCCGATGACGACCAGCCGGTCGACCGTGGCCTGCACCTCACCGAGGAGGTGACTGGACAGGATGACCGTGCCGCCACGGGCCGCGAAGTCCTGAAGCAGCCCGCGCATCCACCGGATGCCCTCCGGGTCCATCCCGTTGGCGGGCTCGTCGAGGATCAGTACGGCGGGGTCGCCGAGCAGTGCGCTCGCGATACCGAGCCGCTGGCGCATGCCGAGCGAGTACTGACCGACGCGGCGCTTCGCGGCGTGGCTGAGACCGACCGCCTCGAGCATCTCGTCGGTGCGCGCCTTCGGTACGCCGAGGAGGCTGGCGTTCAGCAGCAGGGTCTCGCGGCCGGTCCGGCCCGGATGCTGCGCGGCGGCGTCGAGCATGACTCCGACGACCCGGCCCGGGTTCGGCAGGTCGGCGTACCGCTTGCCGGTGATGGTGGCGGCCCCGGAGGTCGGCGGGGTGAGGCCGGTGAGCATCCGCAGCGTGGTGGACTTGCCGGCGCCGTTCGGGCCGAGGAAGCCGGTGATGCTGCCGGGCTGGACGGTGAACGACACGTCCTGGACAGCCGTGGTGCTGCCGTAGCGCTTGGTCAGGTTCTCGACGGTGATCATGACAGCGAGTCAACCGTCCGGACCCCCTCCTCCACATCGGACGAGCGGCTGCGGCCACCCCCTACGAAAGTCGTCCGGGACGACCCCGGAACCCACCCGGAAGGGGGACGTGATGGCGTCGGCCGTCGAACTACAGTGACGGAATGCGACGGTTGCGCCGGTGGTACGCCTGGTGGGTCAGGCATGCCCCGCGCGTGCGCGACTTCCTGTATCTCGGCTTCAGCCTGCTCACGATCGTCGCCCAGGCCGCGTCCGGCGGAGGCAGCTGGGGACCGAAGGACTGGTACGTCCTCGGCGCCGGCATCGTCGCCTCGGTCGCGCTGCTCTGGCGCCGGCGGTTCCCGATCACGGTCACCGCGATCGCCGTCGTCGCGATGCTGACCGGCGGGATCTTCGTCCCGATGGGACTCGCGCTGCTGACGCTGTCGATCCGCCGCCGCGACCTCGCGCTGGTGATCCTCGGACTCGCGTCGTACGCCGCCTACGTCCTGAACACCTGGGGTGGTGGCGAGGGACCGATCTGGGTGCCCGTGTTCACCGGGCCGTTCCTGGTCGGGACCTGGGTCGCGGTCGGTGCGTACGTCGGCGCCCGCCGGGACCTGATGGCCTCGCTGCGGGACCGGGCCGAGCGCGCCGAGGCCGAGCGCGAACTGCGGAGCGAGCAGGCGCGGCTGGGCGAACGCTCCCGGATCGCCCAGGAGATGCACGACGTCCTTGCCCACAAGGTCTCGCTGATCGCGCTGCACGCGGGCGGCCTCGAGGTGAATCCGGGCGTCGGCGCGGACAAGGTCGAAGGATCGGCCCGGCTGATCCGCGAAACGGCGCGGCAGGCGATGGAGGACCTCCGCGAGGTTCTCGGCGTACTGCGGTCCGACGTCAGCGTCGCGGGCGCCGACCTCGCCCCGGTGCCGCAGGCGGCCGATCTGGAGCGGCTCATCGAGGCGTCACGGGATGCTGGGGTGACCGTCGGGTACGACGTTGTGCTGCCGGACGACGTACCGGATTCGGTCGGGCGGACCGTCTATCGGCTGGTGCAGGAATCGCTGACCAATGTGCACAAGCATGCGCGGGGTGCGGCGACCGACGTACGGGTCCATGGCGCTCGGGGTGAGGGCGTGACGGTGAGGGTGACGAACGTGCGGCCGGTGGCCGCTGGTTCACTGCTGCCTGGCGCCGGTGCGGGCCTGGTCGGGCTGCGCGAGCGGGTGCAGCTGGTCGGCGGCCGGCTGACCACCGGGCCGACGACACAAGGCGGTTGGCGGGTCGAAGCCTGGCTGCCGTGGGACGACCCTCGGCCGGAATCCGAGCCTGTGTTCGTGGACACTGCGCTGAATCGCGATGAAGGGGAAGTATGACGCGGCTGCTGATCGTGGACGACGAGGCGCTGGTGCGGGCCGGGCTGAAGATGATCCTCGAGTCGGACGACGAACTCGAGGTGGTCGCCGAGGCCGAGGACGGCGCGGACGCCGCGGCGATGGTGAAGGAGCACCGGCCCGACGTCGTACTGATGGACATCCGGATGCCCCGGCTGGACGGGCTGGCCGCGACGCGCGAGGTGCAGGCGCTGCCGGATCCGCCGAAGATCGTCGTCCTGACGACGTTCGATCTGGACGACTACGTGTTCCGCGCGTTGCAGGCAGGGGCCAGCGGGTTCCTGCTCAAGGACACGCCGCCACGCGAGCTGGTGCAGGCGATCAAGGTCGTCGCGGCCGGCGACGCGATGCTGTCGCCGGCGGTGACCCGACGGCTGATCGGGCATTTCGCCGGGGACCCGCGCACGGACCGCCGGCGGGTGGCGCGCGAGCGGATCAGCAAGCTGACAGAGCGGGAGCGCGAGGTCCTGGTCGAGGTGGGTCGAGGCCTCCAGAACGCCGACATCGGCAGGAAGCTCTTCATGAGCGAGGCCACCGTCAAGGCGCATGTCTCCCGGGCGCTGGTGAAACTCGACGCGACCAACCGCGTCCAGGTCGCGATCCTGGCCTACGAGGCCGGCCTCCTCGACGACTGACGTCCACGACATCAGGTGCGGGAACAGGAAACCGGCCCGGCCGTCGGAGGGGTGGGGGATCGACGGCTCGAGCCGGTTTCAACAGCCAGCGTGCCTGGGGGGATAGGACGCTGACGACCGGTAGGCACCCGATGGGGGGAGGGGCGCCGACCGGTCAGGACTCAGATGCGGCCGAAGGCCACGCTGCTGGTCCAGATCTTCGCCTTGGCGACCGGGCGGCCCGGCTTCGAGGCGTGCCACAGCATGTTCCCGCCGGCGTAGATGCCGACGTGGTACACACCGCCGCCACCGCTGCGGAAGAACACGAGGTCGCCCGGCTTGGCGGCCTTGCGGCTGATGTGCTTGGTCGCGCTGTACTGCTGGCGTGACGTGCGCGGCAGCTTGTGGCCGGCCCTCTTGTAGACGTAGCCGGTGTAGCCCGAGCAGTCGAAGCCGCGGGTGGTCGTGCCGCCGTAGCGGTACGGCGTGCCCTTGAGCTTGGCCGCCTCCCGGAGCACCTTGGCCCGGAAGGTCGTGGTGCCGCTGCTGGCGCCGTGCTTGCCGTAGAGCACCTTGTGCTTGGCGGCCCAGGTCAGCCGTCCCCAGGTGTTCTTGTCCATGTAGCCGGTGGCCTTCAGGCCCCAGGATGCCTGGAACTTCTTCAGCACCCGGACGGTGCTGGTGCCGAAGTAGCCATCCGGCCCCAGGTGCAGGGCGCGCTGGACGTACTTGACGGTCGGGCCGGAGTCACGGAACCGGAGCAACGGCCGGCTCGGGATGCTCGTGTGGCCACGCAGTTGGGCTGCGGTCATGGTGGCCGCCGAGGCGGTCGCCGGGGTGGTGCTGAGGCTGAGGGCGGCTCCACCGCCGACAGCGAGGCCGACCGAGAGGACGGCGGCTGCGGCGCGGGGCGCCGCGGGCTTGCTGGTCCTGCGGTGCTTCGCCAGGGTCCGGCCGGTAGGCCGGTCGGTACTGGGCTCAGCGAGCTGGCTGACGGCGCGCGAAAGCGACGTCCGTCGGGCAGTGACGGGCATGGTTGTCTCCCGACGCCTGTGAAGTTAGCTGTCGGGTTCGGGCTGGGATTCATAGCCCGGTCCGCTCCCGCGGACTTCACCCCAGGGTTTCGACCACTCACGGTCGAGACCCAACTTCCTGGGTCCCCCACCCCTGCCATGGTGTTCGAGGGGAGCACATGGGCCCTGGCAGGGCTCGGCGTTGACCCGTGTGCGGTTCGTGTTGTTTACCGAACCGCCGACGACTGTATAACAGAACGATCACGACGCAAACCCTCAGATCCACAAAGTCCCTCCCGAATGGCGCTGAGGGGGCCTCTGACGGATCAGCAAGCCTGGGTGAACACCAGGTGTCCTGAGCGCATCTGAGCGGGGCGTAGGCGGCGAATGAGCGCTTTGGTGTGACCTCGGTCACAATTCATGGTGGCTATCTGTGACAACGGGCACAGAGGGTGGTCAGGGCACCCTAAAGTTCTTGCGAATTCAGCTATCCCCGAGCAGCTCGCGGAACCGTTCCAGGCCGACGTTCCCGCCTGACAGCACCACTCCGACGCGCTCGGGCAGCCCGTGGATCCGTCCCGCCAGCAATGCGGCCAGCGCGCTCGCCCCGCTCGGCTCCAGCACGATCTTCAGCCGCTCGAACGCGAACGCCATCGCGGCCACGATCTCCTCGTCGCTGACCAGCTCGAACGACTCCACCAGCCGCCGGTTCACCTCGAACGTCAGCTCGCCGGGCGTCGAGATCGCCTGCCCGTCCGCGATCGTCCGCGGTACGGCGATCTCCACCCGCTCGCCCGCGGCCAGGGAGCGGGCATGGTCGTCGCCGGCGGCCGGCTCGACGCCGATCATCCGGATCCCGGGACACATGAGCGCGGCTGCGGTCGCGCAACCGGCCATCAGCCCACCGCCGCCGACCGGGACCAGCAGCGCGCCGAGATGCCCGACCTCCTCGAGCAGCTCGAGCGCCACCGTCCCCTGCCCGGCCATCACGTCGTAGTGGTCGTACGGCGGAATGAGCGTCCGCCCGCGCTCCGTCGCCAGCTCCTGCGCCAGTGCTGCCCGGTCCTGCGTGTACCGGTCGTACGTGACGACCTCGGCGCCGTACCCGCGGGTGGCGGCGACCTTCGTCGGGGGCGCGTCCTCGGGCATCAGGATGACCGCGCTCGTCCCGGCAAGCCGCGCCGCCAGCGCGACCGCCTGCGCATGATTTCCGGACGAGTACGCCGCGACGCCGGCCCGGAGCTGCTCCGCGCCGAGACGGCTGATCGCGTTGTACGCGCCCCGGAACTTGAACGCGCCGATCCGCTGGAGGTTCTCCGCTTTCAGGAACACCTCCGCCCCGACCCGCTCGTCCAGGGTCCGTGACGTCAGGACCGGCGTACGGTGGGCGACCCCGGCGAGGCGCTCGGCGGCGGCCCGCACATCTGTGAGACTCAGCACGATCTGAACTTATCCGCGGGCGATGTCAAAGTGCGCCCGCCCGCTCCGTACTGATGGACGAGAGGCGCCCACTCCAGGGGGCCGCGGGTGAAGGAGAAACCGTGAAGTACCTACTGGTCCTGAATGTCAACCCCGACGTGCTCGCCGCGCTGCCCGAGGAGGAGCAGCAGGCCATCGGCGCCGGGCACCAGAAGTTCATGGACACGATCAAGGCGTCCGGCGAGTTCCACAGCACGGTCGCGCTGCAGCAGCCGGCCCAGTCGGCGGTCGTCACCGTCCGGGGTGGGCTCCCGGCGGTGACCGACGGGCCGTTCGTGGAGTCGAAGGAGTTCCTCGGCGGCTACTACCTGGTCGACGTCGCGTCCCGGGAACGCGCCTGCGAGCTGGCCGCGATGATCCCGGACGCGGCGATCGAGGGCCTCGGCGTCGAGGTCCGCGGGGTCGAGTTCGCGGACGGTCTCTGACCGCTCCGACGCGAAGGGGGTTCTCCACAGACTGTGGAGAACCCCCTTGTTTTGTTGACGTTTCAGTCGGTCTGATCGTCGATGTTCGCGTCTCCGGCGTTCCGCTTGATCGAGTCGATCCCGTTCAGCGCGGAGGCCTTCGTCGTGTAGCTCTCGCTGCTGGTCGCGATCACCTCGCCGTTGCCGGCCTTCAGGCGAAACCGGAACTCGCCGGACTTGTCCTTGTACAGCTCGAACTTCCCCGCCATCGGTGTACCTCCATAGAGAGTGGTATCGCTCCGTTTCGGAGCGTAGTCCTCCCGGGCCCGTGGGTGGGTGAACACACGCCCTAGTCCCGTACGCCGCGGATGCCCGCGACGACGAGGTCGATGCCGATGTCGTAGTACCGCTCTCGCGACTCCGGGCAGATCAGTGCGCCGGCGGCGGAGGTGATCAGCGGGTAGCGCTCGGGGGACAGCGCGCCCAGGGAGGCCCGCTTCCGCCGCAGGGAGGCCTCGCGCGCCTCCGGGTCGTTCACCTCGCGGGCGATCGGGTCGGTGGTCACCAGCGAGATCAGCGAGCAGATCGCCTGCCGCCCGACCTCGGCCGCGTCGTCGACGGCGAAGCCGCCCTTGACCAGGAGCTCCAGGGCCCGCTCGGACAACGCCAGCCCGGGCTCGGCGATCAGGATCCGGCTCAGCGTCAGATCCGCCAGCCGCGGGTGGCCGCGGAGCGCGGTCACGAACGCGGTCAGCACCGCGTGCAGCTGCTTGTCCCACCGCTCGCCGGTCGGCTCCGGCAGTACGACGTCCGCCAGCAGCCGGTCGCCCAGCGCGGCCAGCAGGTCGTCCTTGTCCTTGAAGTGCCGGTACAGCGCCATCGGGGTGACGTCGTGCTGCGCGGCCAGCTTCCGGAACGAGACCGCGGCCGGTCCCTCGTCGTCGGCGATGGCCAGTGCGCTGTCGACGACCTTCTCCGGGTCGAGGCGGCGGGAGGTCTCTTTGGTGATCACGTTGACAAGTCTACACCGTAGACCTACTGTCTACTACGTAAGCTTACGGCGTATACATACAGCGTAGACTCTCAGCGAGTGAGGTAAGACAAATGCGACGCAGCCCTTGGGCCACCCTGGCGGTGCTGGCTCTCGCGCAGTTCATCGTGGTGCTCGACGTGACGATCGTGAACGTCGCGCTGCCCCACATCCAGGCGGATCTGCACTTCTCCGCCGACTCCCTGCAGTGGGTGATCAACGCCTACACATTGCTCTTCGGCGGCTTCCTGCTCCTCGGCGGGCGGATGGCCGACCTGCTCGGCCCGCGCCGGGTGTTCACCGCGGGTCTGGTGCTGTTCGGCGCGACCAGCCTTGTTGCCGGTCTGTCCAACTCACCCGAGTTCCTGATCGGCGCCCGTGCGGTCCAGGGCCTCGGCGGAGCCCTGTTGTCACCCGCGGCGCTGGCCATCCTGACCATGACGTTCGCCCACGGACGCGAACGCAACATCGCGATGGGCGTCTGGGGCGGGCTGGCCGGCCTCGGTGGCACGCTCGGCGTGGTCGCGGGCGGCGTGCTCGTCGACTCGCTCAGCTGGCAGTGGGTCTTCTTCGTGAACGTGCCGATCGTGATCGCACTGATCGCGCTCATCCCCGTGTTCGTCCCGGACATGCGGCACGCGACGGGTCGCCGTACGTTCGACACCCTCGGCGCACTGCTCGGCACGGCCGGGCTGATGTCGGTCGTGTACGGCGTGGTGCGGTCGGAGCCGGCCGGATGGGGATCGTTCGAGGTCGTCGGCGTACTGACTGCCGGTGTGCTGCTGCTCGCGGCGTTCGTGGTGGTGGAGTCGCGGTCTGCGGCTCCGCTGGTGCCGCTGCGGCTGTTCCGCTCCCGTGCGCTGAGTGTCTCGGGCGCATCGCTGGCACTGAACGGTGCTGGCTTCCTGTCTATGTTCTTCTTGACTGCCATCTACCTGCAGCAGGTGCGCGGCGACAGTGCACTCCAGGCCGGCGTGCACTTCCTGCCGATGGGTGGCGCAGCGATCGTCGGTGCGGTGCTGGCGTCCCAGCTGGTGCAGCGGTTCGGCACTCGGACCGTCCAGCTGGCCGGTGCGGTCCTCAGCGTCGCCGGACTGCTCCTTCTGTCGCAGGCCGACGCCACTGGTAGCTACAGCTCGCAGCTCCTGCCCGGTCTGATCATCTTCGGGTTCGGGATCATCGGGGTCGGCGTACCTGGTCAGATCAACGCGGTCTCCGAGGTTCGTCCCGTCGAGGCCGGTGCGGCGTCCGGTGTGGTCAACGCGATGTACCAGGTCGGCGGTGCGCTGGGTCTGGCGATCGTCACCACACTCTCCATCAGCCACACCACCAACGAGCTCACGCACGGCGCGACTCAGCTGCAGGCGCTGCAGTCGGGGTACGAGCGTGGTCTGTTGGCAGCTGCTGCCTTCGCCGTCGCCAATGTCCTGCTGACCCTGGCGACGCCGCAGCTGCAGCCGACCTCGGAACAGCTCGCCGAGGCGACCGCCGCCGCGTAAGTTGCTTGAGGCAACGTCCGGCCAGGCTACCGTGGTTGCCATGCAACCCTTGACCTGGCCGGACTGCCGTAATGTAAGGGATCTCGGGGGATTGCCGGCGACAGGCGGTGAGCTCCGGACGGGGCGACTGATCCGCAGCGACAATCTCGATCAGCTCGCCGCCGCTGGCCTGGCCGCCGTACACGCTGCCCGGATCAGCCGGTTCGTGGATCTGCGCAGCGCCTGGGAATGCGGGAAGTACCGATCCCCGTACGCCGACGATCCGCGGTTGGTGAATGTCCCGCTCTGGGATCCGGGCGACCCTGATGTGCCGGAGGAGCTTGGGCTGTTCGAGCAGTACCGAGTTCTCGTCGACGACTACGCCGAGCGGGTTGCGGCGGCGATTGTCGCGATCGCCGAGGCGCCCGCCGGGTGTGTGGTGGTGAGTTGTCACGCGGGCAAGGACCGGACCGGGGTCGTCGTTGCCCTGACGCTCGATCTGGTCGGGGTGCCTGGTGAATTGGTTGCCGCTGACTACGAAGCCTCCGGGGCGTCGGCGGACGTCATGGTCCGGTTGCTCGACCATGTGCGGACGCAGCACGGCGGAACGTCTGCGTACCTGCGGAATTCGGGGGCAACCACTGATCAACTGGATGGATTGATCGGGCGGCTCACGGGGTGATTCCCGGGGCGATCCCCGATGTTTGTGTTGCCCGTCGCCGGAAGGGTTGGAGGCTCGGACACACAAGAGGAGATCGGGATGCTCGTTCGGGGAATGGTTGCATTGGTGACGGCCGCGATGACGGCGGTGGTGCCGGCGGCGGCGTCGCCTGCTAAGGGCGGCGATTTGCAGAAGGGGCTCGACGGGGTCGCGTCGATCGGCGCGCTCGCCGAGGTACGCAACGGCGCGCAGGTCTGGCGCGGGAGCAGCGGTGTCGCTGAGTTGGGGACCTCGCGGAAGGTCCCGGTGGACGGGCGATTCCGGGCCGGGAGCATCACGAAGACGTTCGTCGCCACCGTCGTACTGCAATTGGTTGCCGAAGGCCGGATCCGGCTCGACGATTCGGTGGAGCATTGGCTGCCGGGCGTCGTACCGAACGGCGAGCACATCACCGTGCGCGAATTGCTCAACCACACCAGCGGTTTGTACGACTTCAAGAACACTCTGCCGATGCCGCCGAGCGAGGACTTCTACGCGCTGCGGTTCCGGACCTGGACGCCGACCGAGCAGATCGAGCGGGCGCTGGCGAATCCGCCGGTGTTCAAGAAGCCGGGTTCGCAGTACAACTACTCGAACACCAACTACCTGCTGGTCGGCGAGATCATCAAGAAGGTGACCGGCCGGACGTACGCCGACGAGATCGAGCGCCGGATCATCCGCCCGCTCGGACTGCACGGCACGACGCTGCCCGGTACGTCGACGCGCATCCCGGGGCCGCATCCGCATGGATACGTACCCAAGGACGGCGGGCAGCTCGACTGGACCGAGATGAGCCCGACCCTGTTCGGCGCGAGCGGCGACATCATCTCGACGACCCACGACCTCAACCGCTTCTTCGCCGCTCTGCTCGGCGGGGACCTACTCCCGGCCCGCCTGCTGCACGAGATGAAGCAGGCGGGAACCGAGGACGGCACGTACGGCCTCGGCCTGTCGTGGCACAACACGGTGTGCGATATCCCTGTCTACGGCAACGATGGTGATGCCCTCGCGTACCAGGCCTATTCCTTCTCCACCGCCGACACGCGCCGCCAGGCAACCATCGCCGTGACACCGCACCTGCCGACCAACCCCGACGACACCGTCAACGCCTTCCTCGACAAGGCCTTCTGCTCGTGACACGTTGACCCCGGCCTCCGGGCCGGGGTGAACACCTCCCGGATTCAGGCCGCCCGGAGCTTCTTAGGGACGTGCTGCGAATGTGAGATTGTCCGGCAATCGGTTTGGCGTTCGGGTGAAACGGCGACACTGGGATGGATGCGTTGCTGCCGTCGACCGAGGGGGTCCGGGACCTTGGAACTCGCCACGCTCGATGCCGACGACTGGCCACTAGCCCGCGAGGTCCGCCTCCGGGCCCTCAAGGATTCCCCCTCGGCCTACATCTCGGAGTACGAAGACGAGGTGTCCGTCGACGAATCCGCCTGGCGCGAGCGATTCACCCGAATGCGATGGGTCGTCGCCCGCGACGAGGCCCGGATCATCGGAATGGCAAGTTCGGTCCGGGTCGTGAGCCGGCCACCGTACGAGCGGCACATCGAGTCCGTGTGGGTCGATCCGCGACACCGCCGCACCGGAGTACTGCGAGCGATCCTCACCCACCTCGGCGCCGTCGAGCCAGACGTCTCCGAATGGCGCGTCTGGGTGCTGGACACCAACTGGATCGCGCAACAGGTCTACGACCGCCTCGGCTTCCGCCCCACCGGCGAACGCCAACCGCTATCCGACGGCTCCGGACGGCTCGAGATCCGCCTGCGCTTTGACGCGCCGCAACGGCCGGGCTGACACGCCGTACCCACACGAGGCCCACGTCTGCAGCCCGAGCTCGGCCAACGCATCACGGTCAGAGAGCTCGGACGTGTAGCGCCATAGCACCTGCTCCCACCGCAGCTCGTCCTCTTGCCATTTCTCGATGAAGTCGACGCAGAGGTCCGGGCTGATGCTCGCGGAACGCCTCTCTGCGGTCAGCAGCGATTCGTGCGCGTCCAGCATCTTGAGGTAGTCGACCGGGTTGGCCGACAGCTGGGCGCGAGACAGCGCCTGGATCGTTTCCTCGATCGTCGTCAGCCGGACATCGGTGAATTCACGCCAAAGACTTGCTTGGGTCGCGGCCGCCAACTGCTCTTTGAAGGTCCAATCGGGAGTGCTCTCGAAGAGCGCATACAAACCTTCTGCCAACAGATCGCCGAACTCTTCGCGATCCGCGCGTCCCGGATCCGCGAACGGCGCGTACTTCGCCTGCCGGACCTCTCCGATCCTTGGCAACGACCGCTCCGCCGCGTGCCGGGCGAAGAAGAACCAGTCCTCGTTGTAGACGTCCGCGAAGAACGACAACCCAGGGTGCTGGAGGTTGACCCCGAGAGCGGCGCCACTGACGAACACGTCCTGCTTGAACCCGGCCAGCCGCCGGGCGTGGCAGACCACCGAGTTGTCGGGGAAGTACCGGCTGACCATCGAGGCGACCGGGTACCGGTCGAGCGTCCCGGACAGGCGCTCGACATCCCAGGCATTGAACTGGCTGATGTCGTCGTCGACGAACAGGATCTTGTTCCACCCGCGCATCCGGCCGAGGAGCAGCCCGATGTTCCGCTTCGCGCTGAGATCGCTGGAGCGGCCGGCCGAGGCCATCCTGAACTCCGGACCGGAGGTGAGCGGCGCGTCGTACGGAAGCCTGTAGTTGTCAGGCACCTCGACGACGAGTGCTCTGGCGCCGAAAGTCCTTTCTACACGGCGCACAACTTGCCCGACCTGTGCCTGGCGACTGCACAGAACGACGAGCGGGACCGACAGCGTCGCGGACAGCGTGATGACGTCTTGCAGCGCCGATGCCGGGCGCGCGGCCGGGACCACGATCGCGTCCAGCCGGCTGCGTGCCGCCGGAGCCGCGGCGGCCGAGACATCGCGCAGCAGCGACTCGTGGGACGGGCCGTGCGTAAGCTGACGGCTCATTCGTCCTCCTCCTCGGGGGACCACTCGTACAGGCGGTTCTCCGGGATTTCCAGGTCAGGGGTAATGGCCTCACCGTTGATCACTGGCACTCGCAGGAGCAGACCGAAAATCCCGCCCGGGAACCTGTTGGCCAGATAGGCCTCGTTGCGTTCCCGGACGGCGTTGTCGGTGAGCGTGCGAACTGCGCCCAGGACACCGCGGCTGTAGACGCCATTGCAGATGGTGATGGTTCGGCTGTGGTTGAACGGATTGCGCAATCTGGCGAGCAGAGCGACGTCCTCGACGAGCTCACGCGGAGTCTCGCCCATCCAGGCATCCTGGGCCTGGAAGGCTTCGAGCTCCGCCTTCGATGGTGCATCCGGGTCGGCCTCTTTGAGCTCTTCCCACAGCGGCCGGTACTCGCGGCCGTCGCGCGACCGGAAGATCTCGCCGTCGGCAAGGTCTTCAACGGTCATCTGCCGGATCGGCAACTGGTCAAGCACTCGGAGCAGACGGCCGGTGACCTGGTTCCAGGCGACGCCGCCGAGCAGAATGAGGTGCCCGGACAGGTGGTCCGCGGTCACCTCGGAAGGAACTTGGTGGTGCGCGCGGAGCTCCGGGTTGGAGGCGCGCACGTGGCCCCACATCTCGATCAGTGCGTCGAGGTCCGCGTACCTGTACAACCGGGTGTAGTTCGGGTTGTCCTCTTCCGCGAGCGGGGAACGTCCGTCCACTGGAGCTTCCGGACAGATCAGTGTGATCGGCCCGGACTCGAAGTCGAAGGTGTACGACCCACCGACCGGTGATGAGGTCGCCTGCTGCCGAATACCGTCGCGCAGCCCGATCAGCTCCCGGTGGAGGGAGTTGAAGCGTTCCCGTTCCGCCGCGCTCAGGTCCTGCTCACGCGGCAGCGTCGTGCCTGCCGGTACGACGGCCTTCGTGAAGAGCAGCGCATACGAACGCAGCCGCTCTTCCGGCGGCAGTTTTGGATTGGTCTGTGACTCCCACGAGCTGATCGTCGCCACCGCGACGCGCGTGTCCGAGCTGAGCGCATGCGACAGATCCTTCTGGGTCAGTCGCTGCGACTCCCGGAGCTCCCGAAGCCTCCTGGCGAGTCGTACGGCCTCTGGTGAGGGGGCCACTGTCACTCCCGAAATCTGGTCAGCCAACGACGGGTGCCACGGATCCGGCTGATCCTATACCCGCTCTACTCGACTCCACTGACTACATCTGAACTTCGGACCGAAGATCATTCGGATCCCCCGCACGCTCAGATTCGTCGACTCCCTGCGTTTCCCCGATCACGGTCCGCGCACAGCCAGCCGCAGTACACCATCGCTCTACCGTAGTACCGAACTCGACCTGAATCCAACTGAACTCGAACAATAGACCGAGATCCGCCAGATTTCTCACTCGCGGACACCGCTCGGGCAACGGAACGTCACGACGCGGCGGTGCAGACCCGATAACCCGGTGACGGGCGGTGGTCATCCCCTCGATACTGGCCGACGTGGATGAGGTCGAGGTCGTTGTGGCCCATAGCGAGCGTGCGACTCTGCGCGTCGGTGACGTGTTCCTGAAGATCGATGCTGATCAGACGAACATCGACGTCGAGGTCGAGGCGATGGCTCTCGCGCCTGTCCCGACCCCGGAAGTCCTGTGGCGCAAGCCGCCCGTCCTCGCGATCGCCGCCGTCCCTGGCACTGCACTCGGCGTCCTCGGTAAGCCGTCACCCGCATCGCCAGCGGCCTGGGCCGCGGCAGGTGAAGCCATCCGTACGCTGCACGATGCACCGCTGCCACCCTGGCAAGGCCCGAACCTCGACGAGATCACCTCGAAGCTCGACGCCGAATGCGACTGGCTCATCAAGAGCGGCACCCTGCCCGCCGACCTGGTCACCCGCAACCGCGAGGTAGCCGAAGCTGCCCTCCGCCCGTGGATCCCGGTCTTCGCCCATGGCGATCTCCAGATCACCCACATCTTCGTGGACGACGACGACAAGGTCACCGGCATCATCGACTGGTCCGAGGCAAGCCGCCGCGACCCTCTCTACGACCTAGCCATCCTGACCCTCGGCCACGAGGAATGCCTCCCCGACCTCCTCGCCGGCTACGCCACCGACGTAGACGTAGACATCATCCAAGGCTGGTGGTCCCTAAGAAGCCTCCAAGCCTCCCGCTGGCTAGTCCAACACGGCTTCGACCCCAATTCCCCAGGCTGCGAATTCGACGTCCTAAGAGCTCGCATGTGAGTTCGCCGGCCCACCAGGACCGTCGCTGCGAGCAGCCCAGGCTGGCATGGGACGCTGCCTGCCATGGAACCGTCGACCTGGCGACAAACACTGCAAGCTAGCGGCGACCTGGATCTACAGTCACCTGCGGCAGCTGGCGAGATCGCGGCAACAGAGCTCCGTCTCGGCGTCAAGCTCCCAGCCGACCGCGCCGCCTATATGAGGCAACCGATGGCGTCTTTCACAAGCAGGGTATGTGGTTCGTAATGTGGCGCCTCAAAGACGTCGCGGTCAGAAACGTCGAAGCCTGGAACGGTTGGGAATCGCAGACTCGCCGGACATTCCTTACCTTCGGCGACGACGGCACCGGAGCCCCCTTCTGCATTGCCCTCAACGGCGAACCGACCATCGTCACCTGGTCCCCGATCGAGCAGCAAGCACAACCCCTCGCACCCACCCTCCACGAATTCTGGCTGAGATGGTTGGCGGACAAGATCACAACCTGACAGACGACAAGCCAAGACCCACCCCGAACCCTGCGACCCACGCAAACGCCCTGCGATAGAGACCATCGGCGTCCGATCTCGAATCAGACGCAACCATGTCGTCGTACTGCGGTCGTGGCCGGGCACCGGACGTTGCTGGACTTGTCGCTGGGCCGTGGGAGACCGCAGGTCGGAAGGTGATCAGGGGCGGTCTCGAACCGTCGACCTTCTGCGTTCAGTTCACAGCACCCCATGGCACCAGGCGGCCGCCGTCTTGGACGATAGCTTGCCGCTTGAGGGCGGCGCAGGTACGACGATCCTTCAGGGACCCGCGAGTGCTACGGGAACAAGAGGATGAGGACGACAGCCGCGAAGAGGCCGACGACGAAGTACGGAATGCCGGCACGCCAGAAGGCCTTGCTGTTGCCGGACTCCCGGGCGCCTCTGATCAGGTAGTAGACGCAGCCGGCGGCGACGAACATGCAGAGCGTGCCGACGGCAGACCGCTTCCAGGCCCAGGTGACCGCGGCGAGGATGATCGCGGCGACGACGCTCTCGACGATGCGGCTCGTTGAGTTCTGCTGATCGGCCACGCTGCCCCTCCCGAACCCCAGGCCGACACAACAATGCTAGTCCGGGGATCAGCTCCCGTCGCTGGCTGGGGAGTTGCGCTTGACGATCGATGTGCACGCCTCCCAAGTGGACAAGCGGAAGGCGTTCGAACCGCTCTCGGAGTTGATTGCTGGACAGCTGTTGCGGTCACCGTTGCGGTCATCGCCGGCGGTTGATGCGCGACAGACGCGCGCGGGGAGCGATAAGCCCGCAGACGTGAGCGATAGCTCGCAGGTTTGCCAGCGCTAAGCCGGAGGGGGCGTGGGAAAGAAAATCCCTCCCCGGCTGAAGCGGAGAGGGTGGTGGTGGTCAGGGGCGGTCTCGAACCGCCGACCTTCCGCTTTTCAGGCGGACGCTCTACCAGCTGAGCTACCTGACCGGGGAGAAACGGCGGCGGCGGTGTTGTGGACACCGCCGCCTTCTCCTGGCGACCCAGACGGGACTCGAACCCGCGACCTCCGCCGTGACAGGGCGGCACGCTAACCAACTGCGCCACTGGGCCAAATGACTCGACGATCGTACAGCATCTTCGAGGTACTTCTTGCACCGGCCTTTCGGCCGTATCCCCAACGGGATTCGAACCCGCGTTACCGCCTTGAAAGGGCAGCGTCCTAGGCCACTAGACGATGGGGACTCGGACCCGCGGGAGCCGAAGCTCCAGGGACAGCCGTAAGCATAGAGGAGTTGGGCCGCCTGTCCAAAACGAGTTCCGGACGGGTGCCGGACGCGACGGGAACGGGGGCGCCGTACGCCGGAAAGGCCGGCGTACGGCGCCCTGGGCCGGGGCAGGGGACCGGCCCGGAAGCGCCTGACGTCAGGTGGTTGCGTCAGGCGCGATGAGCTGCGGGTACTGCGCGGTGAAGAAGTCGTTGAACGTCCGCGACGGCAGGATGTGCCCGCGCGGCCGGAGTGCGGCGGCCAGTCCGGCAGCCCACAAAGCCGAGCGCATCCGCTGGTTCGGTGTGCCGTGGTGGCCGGCGGCGGTGAAGCCGCAGTCGCCCAGCTGGTAGAACATCTGGCCGAAGTCGTGCACCCGCTTCCAGTTCATCGACTCGCCACGCGCGTGGGTGAGGAAGTAGGCGCTGAACGCGTCCGCCTCCAGCTCGGCCCACCGCGACGCCTCGGGTGCCGGCAGCTCGGGCCGCATGAGCCCGTCGGAGAACTGCACCTGGTGGCCGAACTCGTGCGCCAGGATCGCCGACGGCGCCACATCGGACAGTCCCACCAGGGCGAACCCGTCCAGTACGCCGTCGCCGTACGCGATCCGCCGGTGCGACGTCCCGTACCCCGGAACGTCCTCGCCGCCGGGCGCCGCGAAGGCGTTGAACGAGAAGATCGGCAGGTCACCCCAGCCGAGCACGGGGCTACGGAGCTCTCGCGCGATCAGGTCGGCGGAGAACCGCGACTGCGCCGGGTTCGCGCCGTACAGCACGGTGAAGACGCGGTAGTCGCGCTCGGCGTCGAGCATGATCCGCCCGTGCGCCGGCACCAGTTCGACATTGCGCGACGGGATGTCCCAGAACCCCTTCAGGTCCTTGAACGTCTTGTTCACCGTGTGAGTGAACTCACCTCGCGCGCCAAAGGTGAACGGACCCTGCTGCGGGAAGTACAGCGCATCCATCAACGGGACGTCGTAGATCACGATCGTCAGCAGGGCGGTCAGCTGGTCCGTCGTCATCGAGGCCACGTCCGGCAGGATCGCGCTGAGCACCGGGGGCGTCGCGTCGGAGCACTCGTACTGCGTGGGGTCGATCGCGTTCAGCACCGCGTCGCGGACCGGGTTGTCGGGGAGCCCGAGCCGCTCCCGGACAGCGTCGGCCTGCGCGCGCATCTCCGGCAGGTGGTCGATGACCTGCTGCGCCTCGACAGACACCGGTCCACCGGCCGCGGCCCGAGCGGCAACCGGTGCGGCGACATCGACCGCGGAGGCCGGTGCGGTCAGCAGGCCGAGCGACAGGCCCAGACCGGCGACGGCCGACCAGACAATGCTCTTCCTCATACAAACTCCTAGGGACGGGGGAGGCCTCAGTATCAGCAGCCCCGGAAGCCCGCTACGAGCGCTCGACGCTGTCAGAATCCGGCATGGCGGGAATCTGTCGCCCGGTGGTACACAGGGGCATGGAACCGCTGCGGGCGTTGGGCTTGTCGGCCGAGGCGGAGACGGCGTACGTCGACCTCCTGCACGACAAGCCGGTGGACGACGAGGCGGCCGTCGACGAGCTGCTGACGCTCGGCCTGGTCGAGCGGTCCGAGGGCGAGCTCGTGATCCGCCCGCCACGACGGGCGATGGACGCGCTCGCCGAGCGGCACACCAGGCAGGCAGAGCTCGCGCGCGACAGCGCTGAGCTGCTCAACGAGCTCTGGAAGGCCGCCGCGGGCAGGCAGGACTACCTGGAGGTCCTCCCGACGTACGCCGCTTCCCAAGCGGTCCTGAACAGCGTCCAGGCCGACGCGCACGAGCAGGTCCGCGCGATGACGATGGGCAACCTCGCCGCCCGCGAACTGCGGATCGTCGAGGGCATGTTCGAGGCGCTCGAGCGCGGCGTCCGGTACGACGTCATCTACGGCGCGCACGTCCTGCAGGACGCCAATGCGCTGCACCTGGTCCAGTCCTGTATCGAGGCCGGTGAGCAGGCCCGGGTGTTCCCGCACGTGCCGCTCAACATCACGATCGTCGACGACCGCTGGGCCCTCGTCGGGGCCAGGGCGGAGGGGCAGAAAGGCCCGGGGTTCGTCGCTCTGGTGGTGCACGACTCCCCGCTGCTCAGCGGGTTCGCGCGGATCTTCGAGGCGCTGTGGCGGATCGCCGTACCGATCACGAACACGACCGAGCTGAACGACGTGACCGCCGGACCGAGCCTGGACGCGAAGCGGCTGCTGACGTACCTGAGCGCCGGGCTGACCGACGAGTCGATCGCGCGGGAGTTCGGGGTCAGCGAGCGGACGATCGCCCGCCGGATCGGTCGGCTGCAGGAGGCGCTGGGCGCACAGACCAGGTTCCAGCTCGGCGTGCAGGCGTCCCGTCAGGGCTGGCTGTAGGTCACTACGCTGGAACCGTGATGGAGATGAGCCGGGCGAACTTCGAGGCGCTGGTCTCGCAGGCGCTGGACGAGATACCCGAGGAGCTCGCGGCGTTCATCGAGAACGTGGCGGTGTTCGTCGAGGACGATCCACCGCCCGGCGGTCCGGAGCTGCTCGGGATCTACGAGGGCATCCCGCTGACCGAGCGCGGGCACGAGTACGGCGGCGTACTGCCGGACCGGATCACGATCTACCGGAACCCGACGCTGGCGATCTGCGAAACCTTCGGTGACGTTCTCGACGAGGTGAACGTCACAGTGGTGCACGAGATCGCCCACCACTTCGGCATCGACGACGCCCGTCTCCACCAGCTGGGATACGGCTAACGCTTGAAGAGCAGCTTCCACGGCATCAGGGCCGACTCGAGCTGCACCTTCAGCGACATCTTCGAGACGCCTTCGGTGCGCTCCTCGAAGCGGATCGGCGTCTCGGCGATCTTCAGGCCGCGCTTGACCGTCCGGTAGTTCATCTCGACCTGGAACGAGTACCCGTTGCTCGCGATCGACGCGACGTCGATCCAGCGCAGGGTGTCCGCCTTCCACGCCTTGAAGCCGGCCGTGGCGTCCTTCACGTGCAGCCGCAGGATCGCGTTCACGTAGAAGTTCGCCCAGGCGGACAGCGCCCGCCGGTGCCAGCCCCACTCGGCCGCCGCGGAGCCGCCCGGGACGTACCGCGACCCGATCACCACGGCCGCGTCCGTGGTCCGCAGCATCTCGACCATTGTCGGGACGACGGATGCCGGATGGGACAGGTCGGCGTCCATCTGGATGACGATGTCGGCACCCTCGTCGAGCGCACGGGTGATCCCGGCGACGTACGCGCGGCCCAGGCCGTCCTTGACGGTCCGGTGCAGTACGCCGACCTGCTCCGGCGATTCCTTCGCCAGCTCGTCGGCGATATCGCCCGTGCCGTCGGGGGAGTTGTCGTCGACAACGAGAAGCTCCAGGCCGGGCAGGTTCAGGTCGGACAGCAGTCCGGCCAGCACGGGCAGGTTCTCCCGCTCGTTGTAGGTCGGCACCACGACCACGATCTTGGCTAGCTCACCCATGACTTTCCTTTGTCGGAGACACCGAAAGCTACCGTATCCGCCGACCAAGCCTGATCTCAGAGTTCGGAGAGGGCCTCTGCGACCGTGCTGTAGATGCGGAACTGGCCGCCGAGACCGGTGATGCTGAGCGGGCGGTCCACCGGGCGGCCGACGCCGACCAGGGCCAGCGTGATGTCGTGCTCACCGGCCAGGTTGCGCGCCTCGACAAGGTTGCCGAGGCCGGCCGAACTGCAGAAGGTGACCGCGGACAGCTCGATCAGCACGAGCCGGGTCGGCGGCGCGACCGCGGCACGGATCGACTCGGCGGCGAAGTCGCTGGTGGCGATGTCGATCTCACCGGACATCCGGACCAGCAGTACGCCCGGCTCCAACTCTTCGGTGACAGCCTCGAAGGTGGTGCGAATCATCTCCCCGTCCCGCGGGTCTGGGTGGCTTGTCACGCGGGTATCTCCCCCGGGGTAGCGCCACGAACGCGGGTCCTGGCGGATATGGGACTGCCCTTCGTCCTCACCGTATGCCCCAACCCGCAAGCGTCACAACGGGTCTGGCGATGATCGACCCCGGAGCGTGACCTCACGGCTGTAAGCGCTGTCAGAGTAAAGCAAACGTCAGACCCAGGGCGGTGATAGACAAGGCGGTATGGGCATTCTCGACGGCAAGGCGGCACTGGTCACGGGCGGTTCGCGGGGCATCGGGGCGGCGATCGTCCGGCGGCTGGCGGCGGACGGCGCCGTGGTCACCTTCACCTACGCGAGCAGTGCGGACGCGGCGGAGAAGGTCGTCGCCGAGGTCGAAGCCGCGGGTGGCGAGGCCATCGCCGTACTAGCCGATCAGTCGGACCTGTCCGCGATCGACGGACTGTTCGACCGCGCGGCCGAGCCGACCGGGACGCTGGACATCTTCGTCTGCAACGCGGCCCAGGCGATGGTGAAGCGGATCGACGACGTCACGGTCGACGACTACGACCAACTGTTCGCGACCAACGTCAAAGGACCGTACTTCGCCATCCAGCGCGCCGGCCGGGTCCTGCCCGACGGCGGCCGGATCGTCGCGCTGTCCACCCTGAACACCGTCATGCCCGGTCCCGGCATCTCGCTGTACGCCGCGAGCAAAGCGGCTCTCGAGCAGTTCGTGAAGATCGCCGCCCGCGAGTACGGACCGCGCGCGATCACCGTCAACACGGTGTCCCCGGGCGCGACCGACACCGACATGTTCCACGACCACAACCCGCCGCAGGTCGAGGACGCGCTGGTCAGCATCACCGCGCTGGGCCGGATGGGTGAGCCCGCCGAGGTCGCCGACGTGGTCGCGTTCCTGGCCGGCCCGGACGCCCGGTGGATGACCGGTCAGAACCTTCGCGCGACCGGAGGGATGCTGGTCTGATCACCAGGGATCTGCTCGAGGCGATCGACGCCGCAGCCGACCCGGCCGTGGCGCAGGTGCTGGCGCGCTACTTCCAGCTCCAGCCCGGCGGGTACGGTCACGGCGACCAGATGGTCGGCGTGAAGCTGTCGACGATCCGCGGCATCCTCAAGCCGTACCTGCGGGCCGGCCTGCCGCTGAACGAGCTCGAGCAGGCCCTGACCAGTCCGGTCCACGAGCACCGCCTGGCGATCCTTTGCCTGCTGGCCGATCGCGCGTCCCGAGCCCTCAAGCCGCGTACGGCGGACCCGGCCGAACTCAGCGCGATCCACGATCTGTACCTGCGCAGTACGGCGTACATCAACAACTGGGATCTGGTCGACTGCAGCGCTCCGCAGATCGTCGGCGGCTACCTGCTCGACAAGCCCCGGGACGAGCTCTACACACTGATCCATTCCGGCCTGCTGTGGGAACGCCGGATCGCTCTGGTGGCCACGCAGTTCCTCATCGGCCAGGGCCAGATCGATGACACCTTCCGGCTGGCCGCCGAGGTCCTGGACGACCGGGAAGACCTGATCCACAAGGCGTCCGGCTGGATGCTGCGTGAGGCCGGCAAGCGGGTCTCCGAGGCCGAGCTCCGCGACTTCCTCGACGAGCACGCGACCCGGATGCCGCGCACGATGCTCCGCTACGCGATCGAGCGCCTCGACCAGGTCAGCCGCAAGCATTACCTCGCGCTGCGCTAGGCAAAAGTCGACAAATCAGCTCGGACGCGGGAGGTCGGCGTGCGCGTCGGCGAGGGGCGGCGCCTCGAGTGCGCAATGCCGGTGGTGGTGATGCTCGGCCGGGAGGACATGGTGCGACGGCTTCCCGGAGCGATCGCCCAGGGTCACCCAGGCGATCAGGCCGCCGGCCGCCGCGAGGATCGCCGAGATCCACAGGGCCTTGCCGAATCCGTTGTGGAAGGCAACGGGATCGCGGTAGGCGTTGCCGGTGATGCCGGCCGCCACCGGGATCGCGGCGACCGCCATCAGCTGTGCGGACCGGGCGACCGCGTTGTTCACCCCGGAGGCGATCCCCGCGTGGTGGTCCGCGACCGATGACATGACGGTGGCGGTCAGCGGTGCGACGGTCGAGACCAGACCGAGCCCGAGCACGACGACGGCCGGCAGTACGGCGCTGACGTAGCTGGACTCGTCGTCGATCCGCAGCATCAGCAGGAACCCGCAGGCCATCAGCACCGGTCCGACTGTCATCGGGATCCGGGCGCCGATCCGGTCCGACAGACCACCGGCGTACCCGGACAGGAAGAACATCAGCAGGGTCATGGGCAACAGCGAGGCGCCGGCCCACAACGCGGAGTAGTGCAGCGCGGTCTGCAGGTAGACCACGAGGAGGAATGTCGCCGTACCGAGCCCGCCGTACACGACGACGGTGACCAGGTTCGCGCCGGTGAAGCGCCGGTTGGCGAAAATGCTCAGCGGCAGCATCGGGTGCGAGCTGCGGCGCTCGACCTCGATGAACCCCGCGAAGGCCAGTACGCCGATCGCCAGACTGGTCAGCACGACCGGATCGCCGAACCCGCGGTCCCCTGCACTGATCAGGCCGTACGTCAGGCCGGCCAGGCCGACGGTGGCCAGGATCGCGCCGTTGACGTCGAGCTTGCCGCCCGCGCTCTCGTCGCGGCTCTCAGGCACATGCCGGAGCGTGACCAGGACGGTGACGACGGCGATCGGAACGTTGATCACGAAGATCAGCTGCCAGTAACCGCTGTCGACCAGGGTGCCGCCGACGAACGGGCCGACGGCCGCCGCGACCGAGGTGAGGCCGGACCAGGTGCCGACCGCCTTGCCGCGGTCGGAGTGCTGGAACGAGGTCTGCAGGATCGCCAGGCTGCCCGGTGTCAGCAGCGCACCGCCGATGCCCTGCAGGACCCGGCCGGCGATCATCACCTCGAGGGTCGGCGCGATCGCGCACACCACCGAGGCGACGGCGAACCAGATCACCCCGACGACGAACGTCCGGCGTCGCCCCAGCCGGTCGCCGATCGAACCGCTGAGCAGCACCAGCGAGGCGAGCATGAGCATGTAGCCGTTGACGATCCACTGCAGGCCGGCGACATCCGCGTTCAGGTCCTCACCCATCGCCGGCAGCGCGACGTTCACGACCGTTCCGTCCAGGAACGCCATCCCCGACCCGAGAGCCGTCGCCGCCAGCACCCACCGGCCCCGGGCCGTGCCCAGAGCGATCCGCTCGTCCGTCATGTAGTCAGCGTGGCAGATCCAGTTGGAGGACGACGAGGGCCTTGCTTGCCGGGATGCCGGGCTGGATGCCGAGGATGGGCGGATCGCCGACCGCGCAACGGGTCTCGGTCAGTAGCGGGCAGATCGCGTTCAGCAGACCGCTCGTCACGGTGACGTCGGTCGGCAGGGTCCCTTCGGCACCGGCGGTCAGCGGCCGGATCGCCGAGCCGGCCCGGGTCGAGGTCGAGGGAGTGGCGAGCACGGTCGATCCGGTCAGCTTGTACGTCAGCTGGATCCTGGTGGCCGAAACGGTCAGCGGCAGGTCGCCGGCGGCAGTGACGGTGGTGTTCTGGATCGGCACGGTCTGGTCGTCGGCGACCACCTTCAGGTCGGTGACCCGGGGCGTTGTCCGGGACATCATGCCCGGGAGATGGTCGCCGGATGTCGGCAGTTGCAGGGGCAGGATGTCGGTGGCCGCCGGCAACATCACGTTCTCGGTCATGTTGAACGATCCGTCCCGCTGGGGCACGGCGATCAACTGGATGCCGGGCTTGGTCTCGCCCGGACCGGGCGAGGTCTGCGCGGTCTGCGTGGCCGCCGGGGTGCTCACCGGCGCTCGTGTGCTGTTCAGTCCCGGACTCGGGGCGACCGGCAGCGCGGCGTTGCCGGAACAGGCGACGGTCGCGCTGTATCCCAGCACCAGCGCGACCGCCGCCAGAAATCGCACGCCCGCGCGCCGGGGCTCCTCCACCCCCGATGTGGTGTCGGGGAGGAACCGGGTACGGCGCTCGGGCGAGTCAGTTTCTGACACAGTCCACCGCCCCCCAATACGGACCTGGCCGTTTCCCCTGGCGGACAGATCGGACTTGCGCATACGATACGCCCGAATTCGTGGGGTAGGGAAATAGCTGCGTTATTTTCCGGCGAACATCGGAGGGGGAGAAAATGCGGGAACGGAGCGTGTCCGGACAATTCCGGGCGGTATACCTGAGCATTTCGAGAATTCGCGGTCCGGTAATTCGCAGGGTGTTGTCGCTGCTGCTCGCCGTGACCGTCGCGGCCGCGCCGGCAGTACTGACGGCACCGGCCGAGGCAGCCGCGGGAGCCAACCTGTACTTCGTCCAGGGCTTGCCCGGGCGCAGTCTGGACATCAGCATCGACGGCCACCAGGTCGCCGCAGGAGTGGCCGGCGGCAAACTCGTCGGACCCTTCGGCGTTGCTTCCGGCAAGCGGATGATCACTGCCAGGCAAGGCGGGAAGGTGGTGATCCAGCGCGAGGTGTCGGCCGGCTCCGGCGCCAGCCTGGATGTCGTCATCCACCAACCGGTGTCGCCGACGGGTGCGCCGCTGATCACGACGTACGCGAACAAGTTGACGGCGGTACCGACGGACAAGGCCGGGTTGCGGGTCGCGCACGACGCGGCCGTCGGGCCGGCCGACATTCTGGTCAACGGAAAGGTGCTATTCCGTAACGTGGCGAACGGGGAATCACTCGACGTGGTCGTTCCGGCCGCCACCTACAAGGTCTCGATCGTGCCCACCGGCGCGACGTCACCGGTCGTTCTCGGTCCGTTGGATCTGCCGGTGAAGGCCGGTTACCTGACCCGGGTGTTCGCGATCGGCGCGCCGAGCCAGAAGACGATGACGGTCGCGCTCGGCACGATCAAGGTGCCGGCCACCGGGTCGGCGAAGCCGGGTGTGGTGAACACCGGTACAGGTGGACAGGTGGCAGGGCTCGACCAGGCGCAGAGCCCCGCCGGCCAGTCCGGACTGTGGGTCGTGGTGTTCCTGGCCGCTCTCGGTGTCGCGGTAGTCACGGCCCGGAAGGTGGTCCGCCGCTGAGACGGGGCCTGCTCGGTACGGCGCTGTGCTGTCTCGCCCTGGCGGGTTGTTCCGCCGGGGCGGACGGCGCGGTGCCTTCGCCGACGCCCACGTTCGGCTTCACGTTCTCCGGTACGCCGTCCGTGGCGCCCACCCCGACGGTGGCGATGTCCGCGCCGCCGGGGCGGATCGGCACGCCGGCTCCGAGTCAACGGATCCGCTTCGTCCCGCAGCAGGTCGTGCTGCCGGACGGCAAGGACGCACCGGTGCTTGCGGCAACTACCGTCAACGGGCAGCTCCAGGTGCCGGCCAAACCGCAGCGGGTCGGCTGGTGGGACGGCGGCGCCGAGGCCGGTGATCCGTTCGGTGCGGTGGTGCTGGCCGGTCACGTCGACTCGAAGAACGACGGGATAGGTTTCTTCGCCCGTCTACTCGATGTGCGGCCGGGCGAGACCGTTGTGCTCAACGGATCCGGCCACACGGCGTCGTACCGGGTGGTGTCCGTCGCGTCGGTACGCAAGGATGCGCTCGCGACCAAGAGCGGTGCGTTCGACCAGGCTGTCGATCACCGGCTGATCCTCATCACCTGCACGGGTGCGTACAACGCATCGCGCGGCGGCTACGAGGACAACCTGGTGGTCACCGCGACGCCGATCGGGCTGGCCAAATAGGGCTAAGCTGCCCGGTCATGGCCAGGTATTTCGACATCCATCCCGAGAACCCCCAGCGGCGGTCGATCGGGCAGGTGGTGGACCTGCTCCGCGAGGACGGCCTGATCGCGTACCCGACCGACTCCTGCTACGCGCTCGGTTGCCAACTGGGGAACAGGGACGGGATCGATCGGATCCGGACCATCCGGCAATTGGACGACCGGCACCACTTCACGCTGGTCTGCGAGAACTTCGCGCAGCTCGGGCAGTTCGTGCACATCAGCAACGCGGTCTTCCGCTCGATCAAGGCGGCCACGCCTGGCAGTTACACGTTCATCCTGCCGGCCACCAAAGAGGTCCCGCGCCGGCTGCTGCACCCGAAGAAGAAGACCGTCGGTGTGCGGATCCCGGACCACGTGGTCACCCAGGCGCTGGTCGCGGAGCTCGGCGAGCCGCTGGTCTCCAGCACCCTGCTGCTTCCCGGCCACGAGGAGCCGATGACGCAGGGCTGGGAGATCAAGGAAGAGCTCGACAACCAGATCGACGCCGTCATCGAGGGCGAGGCCGGCGTCGAGCCGACCACGGTCGTGGACTTCTCCGAGGACGCCCCGGAGCTCGTCCGGGTGGGCGCGGGAGACCCGACCCCGTTCGAGTGAGGCCTTAGGACACACTGTTCGGCGTGACCTTCACCCTGGATCTGAACCCCGACGAGCTGCTGACGACCACTCGGACGGTCCGCAAGCGCCTCGACCTCGAGCGACCGGTGCCGATGGAGCTGATCCGGGAGTGCATCGAGATCGCTCTGCAGGCCCCGTCGGGGAGCAATCGGCAGACGTGGCACTGGCTGGTGATCACGGACGCCGACAAGCGCGCAGCCATCGGTGAGTACTACCGGCGGTCCGTCGAGCAGTACCTGGCCGGTCCGGGCGCGGCGGGCAAGCTGCATGCCGACGACCCCGAGCGCGGTCCGGTCCAGCGCCGCGTCGGTGACAGCGTGGCCTACCTGGGCGAGCGGATGGGGCAGGTCCCCGTGCTGGTGATCCCCTGCCTCAAGGTCCACTCACTGCCCGCCGGGAATCAGGCCGGTCTGTGGGGCTCGATCCTGCCGTCGGCGTGGAGCTATATGCTCGCCGCCCGGGCCCGTGCCCTCGGTACGGCGTGGACGACGCTGCACCTCAGCTACGAGCAGGAGGTGTCGGAGCTGCTCGGCCTACCGGAGGACATCCGCCAGACGGTCCTGATCCCGACCGCGTACACGATCGGCACCGACTTCAAGCCGGCCGCGCGGCAGCCGCTCGACGAAGTTCTCCACGTCGACAGCTGGTGATCAGGAGGCGGCCATCTCCTCGATGGTCAGGCCGCTCAGCACCGAGCGCGGCTCGGTGACGGTCAGGTCCAGGCCGGGGTCGGCGTCCGCGTCCTTCACCTTGACCAGCAGCCAGTCCGCACCGGTCCGGGTGAAGGCCCAGGCGCCGTTGAGCTTCACGCCGTGCAGTTGCACCTTCAAGTGCCCGCGCTCGATCGCCTCCGCCGGATCCACGAGCCGGCGCCGGTCGTCGCGGGTCAGGTTCGTGTAGACGCCGGCGTCCCAGACGATCACCGCGCCGCTGCCGTACTGCGCGTCGCGGTGCACGCCCTCGTACGACGCGTACTCCAGATCGTGGTCCGTGGTGAACACCGCGAGCCGCTTCACGATCGGGTCCAGCGACGGCCCCCGCGGCACCGCCCACGACTTCAGCACCCCGTCCACCTCGAGCCGTACGTCGTAGTGCAGCCGGCGCGCGTCGTGCAGTTGCACGACGAAGATCGGCCTGGTCATGGGGCCTCCCGTCCTGGACCGAGGAGCGGAGCGACGAGGGAAGGACGGGAGTCACAGCCCCATGACCCACCGCGCCGGAGGCGCGGCATCAGTACCGTCATGGGGCTCCTGGAAGTTTTTGAACTACAACTAACGGTCTGTGATGTAGCGGTTGTAGGCTTGCGTCTGGTTGGGAGACCAGCCCCCACAACCTTCCCATCACATCCGCCCCTGTCCAGAAGCAGGTGCCATGCCCGTAGCCCCCTCACCGGCGCGGCCGATCGCCGTCCAGGTCCTCATCGGCGGACGCTGGATCGCAGGCCAGGAGCTGGGTCGACGGATCGGGACGGCCGGGACTGACGAGGTTCTCGTCAGCCACCACGGCCATCTCGTCTGGGTCGACCAGCGCTCGGTCCGCGAGTCCTGAAAGCCCTTACCGTTAAAGGGTTTTCAGCAAAGAGTTTTCGCAACCAGGTTGCCGATCTCGACCGCGGACGCCGAACCGGTCGGGTCGAACAACGTCCTGGTCAGCGCGAACGCGACGCCTGAGCGCGTGTCCGCCCAGGCGATGCTGCCGCCCATGCCCGGCCACCCGAACGTCGCCGGGCTCTCCTCTGCCGTGGATCCCAGCCGGCCGATCGAGTAGCCGAGCGCCATCGTGGCCTCGTTGCCGAGCAACTCGTCCTGCGCGACCAGCGCCGGACCGGTGATCACCGGCACCGCCTCGGGCCGGACCAGCCGGACCCCGTCCACCTCGCCGATCAGACCGGCGTACAACTTGGCGATGCCGCGAGCGGTGAGGATCCCGCTCGACGCGTCCTCGATCGCCAATTGCTCGGGCCGGTTGAGCCCAGCCGCCCGCGGCTGCATCGACGGCGGCACAACCTTGCTGAACATCCCGGCCAGCATCGTGAAGGTCTCGGCAGCGCCCTCGGGTTCAACCAGTGGGATCAGCCGGTCCCGCTGGCCGGACGGGAGCGCGAAGAACACATCGTTCTCGATACCCAGCGGCGTGATGAGCTCCCGCAGTACGTCGGAGATCGACCGGCCGGTCGCGCGCCGCACGATCTCGCCGACCAGGAGGCCGAAGGTCTCCGCGTGGTACGTCATCTTCGTCCCCGGCTCCCACCAGGGCTCCGCGGCGGCGAGGTACGCCGGGATCGTGGGGAACGACTCGTGGGTCGCGTCCGGCGGCAGCGCGGGCAGGCCGACCGAATGCGTCAGCACATGCCGCAGCGTCGCCTTGTCCTTCCCACGCGCCCCGAACTCGGGCCAGATCTCCACGATCGGCTGGTCGTAGTCGAGCACCCCGCGATCCACCAGCACATTCGCGACGGTCGCGGAGGCACCCTTCCCGGTCGAGGCGGCGTAGTACAAGGACTCCGATGTCACGCCGTCGCCGGCGACTGCATCAACCAGCAGCTCACCGTGCCGGTACACGGCTACCTGCAGCCCGAGTTCCGTCTCGACCAGTTCGTCGATCCGCCTCTGCACTATCTCTTGGAGTTCCATATGGCTACGTCGGAGCGGGTCTGGGACCTTTGACACCATCTATGCATAGTCCAACGCGAACCTGAGCGTGCGCGCCACCTCCGCCTCCGTCCCGACCGGGCAGACCAGGAATTCCGTCGTACCGGCGTCCGCGAACCGCTGGAGTTCCTTGGCCACCGTCTCCTCGTCGCCCAGGACCGCGGTCTCCTCCGGTCCGGCCTTGCCGCCACGATCGAGCACCGCGCGGTACGACGGCATGCCGCCGGCCGCGCCGTAGTGCGACCCGATCCAGTTCCGGGTCGCGTCGGGATCGCCCGTGACCGCGACGCAGACGCCCGCGACCACCTGCGGCGCCGGTCGGCCGGCGGCGGTGGCCGCTGCGTCGATCGTCGGGCGGATGAAGCTCTCGATGACCTCGGGGCCGGCCCAGCTGGTCGTCGTACCGGCGGTCAGTTCGCCGGCGGTCTTCAGCATCCGCGGACCGAGCGCGGCCAGGATGAGCTCGGGTGCCTCGGCTCCGGCGATCTCCAGTTGGCCGCGGGCGGTCAGGCGTTCACCCGCGTAGTCGGTCGGCTCACCGGCGAGCAGCGGGCCGAGGGCTTCGATGTACTCGCGGACGTACGCCGCTGGGCGGTCCATCGAGAGACCGAACATGCCTTCCACCATGTGCGGGTGGCTCGCGCCGACGCCGAGCGTCAGCCGGTTGCCGGTCAGCGCCTGCACGCTGAGCGCCTGCGCCGCGAGGGCGAGCGGGTGGCGCGGGTACACCGGCACGACGCCCACGGCGTACCCGATGGTCGAGGTGTACGGCGCGACGCCGGCGATCAGCGTCAGCGCGTCCCAGCCGAGTCGCTGGCTGAACCAGACCCGGTCGATGCCGCTGTCCTCGGCGGCCTTCGCGGCGGCGCCGATCTCGTCGATGGTCTTGCCCTCTTCGTCGATCCACAGTCCGATCCTCATGTCCACCAGTCAACGAGACTCGAGGCCGCCGACCCAGACGCAGTTAGGCTGTACAGCGATAAGGAGTCGTGATCGCTGATGGAGCTGCGGCAGTTGCGGTACTTCGTCACCGTCGCCGAGGAACTGCACTTCGGCCGGGCCGCCGAGCGACTGAATATCGTCCAGCCCGCGGTCAGCCAGCAGGTCGCCCGGCTCGAACGCGAGCTCGGCCTGCAGCTCCTCGACCGGTCGTCCCGGCATGTCCGGCTGACCGGCGACGGTGAACGGATGCTGCGCGAGGCGCGCGCGGTCCTCTCCGCGGCCGACCGCGCCGGCGAGGTCGCCGCCGAGCTTGCCTCCGGGCGTTCCGGCGTACTGCGGATCGGCACCGCACCGGGGCTGCGGGACCGGCTGGAACGCGGCCTGACCGCCCTCCGCGCCCACACCCCGGACCTCGACGTCCAGCTCAGCTCAGGGACCACGGCCGAGTATCTGAGCGCCCTGCGGTCAGGGGAGCTGGACCTCGCGTTCGTCCGAGGTGAGGTCGCGGCCGCCGATCTGCGGGTCGTCGAGCTCTGGCGTGATCCGTTGTCCGTTCTGGTCCCGGCGGCGTACCGCTCGGACGACGGCGTCAAGCTGATCGACCTCGCGGGCTTGCTGCTCCGGCTGCCCGCCGACGACGCCTGGCTGCGCGGACGCCTGGAGTCCGCGTGCCGTGAGGCCGGCTTCGAGCCGCTGATCGGTCGGCCGATCGACGACTTCGAGTCGGCGGTCGTCGAGATGTCGACGGGTTCGCCGGCCTGGACCGTCGTCTATGGGACCGCGTGCGAAGCCGCCGCGGGTGCGCTCTGGATGGGCCTGCTCAACCCGCCCGCGACGGCGCCGGGCAACCTGGTGACGGGCCCGGGCACGTCGGAGTGTGTCCGCGTGCTCGTCTCGGCGTTCGGCAGTGAGCCCCCCAGCGGGCCCTGACAGCTCCGCCGGGGGTGTGTTGATTACTCAACAAGCACCGGATCGTACGGCGGAAAGCCTGTTCCGAGGAGGGCTCGTCTCATAATTCGCCGCGCTCTGCGGTGAACGGTTCGTGGCTCCCGGTGAGCGGTTGCTGACACTGCGGGGATATTGTTGGTAGTTGCAACCAAAATATCGGGCTGGTGTGAGGACAAGTCAGCCGTTTCCGCCCCGGGTCAGCGTGCGTCGCTGCCCCGGTCGTCGCGATCCCGCCGTACGAACGGAAACTGATGTCTGCCACCACCCAGACCCGCTATCGCTCCCGGTATGCCGAGGGCGAGCCGGACACCACACCGTCCGAGCCGCCGACTCCACCGACCCCACCGACCCCTCCGACAGCCGCCGCGGAGCTGTCGCACCGGGAGATCCTCGAGATCCTCGCCGGGCTGCTCGCCGCGCTGTTCACCGCGGTCCTGAGCTCGACGATCGTCAGCAACGCGCTGCCCACGATCATCGCGGACCTCGAGGGCTCGCAGACGCAGTACACCTGGGTCGTCACCGCCAGCCTGCTCGCGATGACCGTGTCGACGCCGGTGTGGGGCAAGCTGTCGGACCTGATCAGCAAGAAGCTGCTCGTGCAGCTCGCCATCATCATGTTCGTCACCGGCTCGGTGCTGGCCGGCGCCTCGCAGAACGTTCCGTTCCTGATCGGCGCGCGGGTGCTGCAGGGCCTCGCGATGGGCGGGCTGATGGCGCTCGCGCAGGCGATCATCGGTGCGGCGATCCCGCCCCGCAGCCGCGGCCGGTACTCGGGCTACATGGGTGCCGTGATGGCGCTGGCGACCGTGTCCGGGCCGCTCGTCGGCGGCGTCATCGTGGACACCTCGTGGCTCGGATGGCGCTGGTGCTTCTACGTGTGCGTGCCGCTGGCCGTCCTGTCGCTGATCGTTCTGCAGCGGTTCCTGCACCTGCCGGTGGTGAAGCGCAAGGTCAAGATGGACTACCTCGGCGCGCTGCTGATCGCGGGAGCCGCCAGCCTGCCGCTGATCTGGGTGTCGTTCGCGGGCGAGCACTTCCCGTGGTGGTCGTGGGAGACCGGCGCCTACCTCGGCGGTACGGCGCTGCTCGCTCTGCTGGCCGTCATCGTCGAGGTCCATGCCCGTGAGCCGCTCGTGCCGGTTCGGGTCGTGCGGGAGCGGACGACGGCGCTGGCGATCCTCGCGAGCCTCTCGGTGGGGATCGCGATGTTCGGCAGCGCGGTGTTCCTCGGGCAGTACTTCCAGGTGGCGCGCGGGTACAGCGCGACCGAGGCGGGGCTGCTGACGATCCCGATGATGTTCGGGTCGTTCCTGGGGTCGGTCGGGTCCGGGCAGCTGATCACCCGGTTCGGGAAGTGGAAGCGGTACCTCGTGCTCGGCGGATTCTTCCTGACCGCGGGGCTCGGCGTACTCGGGACGATCGACCACACGTCGCCGTACTGGTACATCGGGCTCGGGATGCTCTCGATGGGCATCGGCATGGGCATGATGATGCAGAACCTGGTGCTCGCCGTACAGAACACCGTCGACGTCAGCGAGGTCGGGGCGGCGAGCGCATCGGTGACGTTCTTCCGCAGCCTCGGCGGTGCGGTCGGGGTATCGGTCCTCGGCGCAGTACTGGCGACCCGGGTGACGGATCTGATCACCGAACACCTTCGCCAGCTCGGTCCGGCGGCGGCCGCTGCGGCGCAGGGTGGATCGGGGAGTGTGCTCGACGTGAACTCGCTGCCGGCGCCGGTCGCGGAGATCGTGCGGCAGGCGTACGGCGATGCGACCGGGCGGATCTTCGTGATCGCGGCCGGGGCGGCCGTGGTGAGCCTGCTGGCGGTGCTGTTCATCCGCGAGGTCCCGCTCCGGCGCACCGTCGCGATGGCGGCCGAGGGTACTGCGGAGGAGCCTGTGCAGGAGACAGTTGTCGATGATCCCGCCGAACGGGCGGCGGTCGTAGCGCTCGACGTCATCACGTCGGCCGAACGAACGGCACGCGAACGAGAGCGCGAAGCCAACGAGCGTGTTCAGGCGGCCGCGACCGTCATCCGGCAGATGCGGACCGACGTCAAGGACCTGTTCACTCGCGTCGACCAGCAGATCGCCGACCTCGAGGACACCCTCCCAGGCGCCGGCATCCCACAACCCGCCGCCGCGATCCTCGACTCCCAACGGCCCCAGGGCGAGCTCGTCGACGAGCTGCGCCGGTACGAACTGAGCGTCCTCAGCGCCAGCCAGCGCACCGCCGACCACCTCCGCGCCACCGCCCGCGCCGAGGCCGACCAACTCCTCGCCGAAGCCCAGTCCGAAGAACAGGAGATCCGCACCCGCATCGCCGAACTCGAGTTGGTCGAAGAACGCCTCCTCGGCACGGTCCGAGACACCCTCTCCACCACCCCACCCCCACCCACGCCGCCCTTCGGCACGGGCACACCCCCCACCCGGACCACCGACCCCACGCCAACAACCGTCTCGGCGCCGGGAGCCGGGGCCGCGGCGGGTACCGGGTCCGCGCCGGGTACCGACCCCACGTCGGCAACCGGGTCCGCGCCGGCAACTGGGTCTGCGGCTGTGGGGAGCGCGGCGGGGGCTCAGTCCACGGCGACGGGGCCGGCGTCGAGCACCCTGCCGCCGTTCCCGTCGGACGGCTCGTCGCCGTACCTGCCGCACGCCACCGGCAACGGCTACCCCGACGCCACCGCCGACCCCCAGCGCCAACCCTTCGGCTGACCCCCTCGCCGCCGACTCGTGGCGATTGGCGCCTGGACCGTCCGCCGAGTCGTGGATCGAGGCTGCGGAAAACAGCCTGAACTCACGACTCGGCGGACGGCCTGGGCGCCAATCTGCACGACTGGGCGGAAGGAGTGGGGGTGGGAGGGGTGTCGGGGGTGGGTGGCATGCTTCGGGTAGGGCCGGTGGTGAGGGAGTGGTGTGGGGTTGTGGGACGCGGAGCAGGTGCTGGGGCTGGCGCCTGATGCTGCGTCCGCGAAGGCTGGGCAGGGGCTGGCCCGCTCCGCGAAGTGGACCGGGACGGGCGCGTCAGAGCGCGCGGTGTGGGGGCTGTGCCAGGGCAGTGGCAAGCAGCCGTACCAAACGACGGTCGATCTGAGCGCACCGGCGTACAAGTGTTCCTGCCCGAGCCGGACGTTCCCGTGCAAGCACGCGCTCGGGTTGTTGCTGCTGTGGTCCGCCGGTGAGGTGCAGCCGGGTGATGAGCCTGAGTGGGTGACGACCTGGGTGGATCAGCGTGCCGCCCGCGCCGACCGGCCGGAGCGGAAGCCGGGCGAGGTCGCGGACCCGATCGCGGCCCAGCAGCGTGCATCGCGTCGTGCTGATCGGGTGTCGAGCGGCATGGCCGAGCTGAAAGGCTGGCTGGACGACCAGGTCCGGGTCGGGCTCGGCGGGTTCGACCAGCGGGCGTACACGGAGCTCAGCCGCCTGGCCGCGCGCATGGTCGACGCACAGGCGCCGGGAGTCGCCGGAGCGGTACGACGTGCGGCCGGCGTGGTCGGACGCGGTCACGGATGGCCGGGCGAATTGCTCGAGGAGCTGTCCCTCGTCCACCTGATCGTCTCCGCACACGATCGCCTCGCCGACCTGCCGCCGTCGCTCGCCGACACCGTGCAGACCAGGATCGGCTGGTCGACCGAGACGGCCCGGGTGCTCGCGGAGGGCGAGAAGGTCGCGGACGACTGGCTCGTCCTCGGTCGCGTGGTCGAGCCCGACGACCGCCTCACCGTCCGCCGGGTCTGGTTGCGTGGGGCAACAACCGGGCGGCTCGGCCTGCTGCTGACGTTCGCCGCCGCGGGCCGTCCGCTCGATCCACTCCCGGCGAGGCCGGGCGAGTACGTCCCCGGCGACCTCTCGTTCTATCCAGGAGCGCTTCCGATGCGCGCCCTGCTCACGCAGACCGCTCCGCGCCAGCCAGCACCGCGCCCGGCCGGATCGTCGGCGCGCCAAGCGCTGGCGTCGAACGTCGAATCCCTCGCCGCCGACCCCTGGAACGAACGCTGGCCACTGGTGCTGCAGGACGTACGACCGGCTCGTCACGGTGACGGGTGGGCGTTGGTGGATGCTGCCGGGGACGCGCTCGAGCTGTTGCCGGGCTGGGATGCCTGGAAGCTGCTCGCGGTGTCTGGCGGCGACCCGATCACGGTCGCCGGCGAGTGGAATCGCGCGGGCCTTCGCCCGATGACCTGCTGGCACCACGATCGACCGGTGATCCTGTGAAGGGCTGGGACGGTCTCGTCAGCTCGGCGCTCCTCGGCACCGACCGCAGGCCCGCACACTTCGAGGAGCTTCCCGAGCACATCCAGGAACGCCTCGGCGACGGCGGCCTCCTCGACGCGGCCGCGCTCGCCACCGTCTACAAACGCGCCGGCCGCAGGCCGCTCCGCGAACTCGAGCCGATCCCGGCCGCGCCCGGTGAGGATCGCCCGCTGCCGCGTCCGGTGGCGATCCGTCGGCTGGCGGCGATGCTCGGTGGGTTCCAGACCTCGGCGCTCGGTGAGTGGCTGCGCGCCGCCGACGCACACGGCTGGGGTGTGCCGCCCGAGCACCTGCCTGCGCTCGCGGACTACGCCCGCCACCGCGCCGAGTACCGCCCACTCGTGATCGCGGCCGCCGGCCGCCGCGCGCGTTGGCTGGCAGACCTCAACCCCGAATGGCGGTACCTGCACGCTGCCGTTGCCGAGAGCAATGATCCGGAGTTGTGGACGCACGGCAATGCCGTCCAGCGGCGCACCTGGCTGCGTACGCTCCGTCGGCAGGATCCCGTCGCGGCCCGGGAGGCGTTGGCCGAGGTCTGGCCGACCGAGTCCGCGGCCACCCGAGCCGACTTCATCGGGCTTCTCGCGGACGGACTGTCCTCGCAGGACGAGGATTTCCTGGAGTCCGCGCTCGACGACCGTTCCCGCGAGGTACGCCGGGGCGCCGCGCGGCTGCTCGCCCGCGTACCGGGATCGCAGTACGGGAAACGGATGACGGAGCGTTTGCACTCGCACCTTCTTCCGGGCCAGGGCGTGCTGGCGGTCGATCTGCCGAAGCGACTCACGCAGTCGATGGAGCGCGACGGCATCGACTCGCAGAACCCGGAAGGCATCGGCAAGCGAGCCTGGTGGTTCCTGCAGATCATTGCCAACACACCGTTGTCCGAGATGGAGCTGTCCTGGCTGCAGGCAACTGTGGAGGGCTGCTCACCGAGCATCCTGCAAGCTGCTTGGAGTGAGGCGGCCATTCGCGAAGGCTCCGCCGAGTGGGCCAGGGAGTTGCTGGCGCGGGGCGCCGACACCGGCAGCCGTAGCCCGGCGGAGTTGTTGCGGTTGTTGCCGGCGGACGAGTGGGCCCGGGCGGTCGACGTACTGCGGAAGACCGTGGACGTCACCGAGCTTGTCGGCGGGCTGCCCGTGCCGTGGCCGGAGTCGCTCGCGACCATGATCCTGGACCAGCTCACCAAGGTCGGCTCCAACCGCGCCTGGGCCCGGCTCGCCAGCATCGCCGCCCGCGCGGCGCCGCCCGGCGTACTCAACCATCCGATCACCCGCGAACCGACCGGCGAGGAAGACACCTGGCGTCGTCGCCTGGTCGAGACCCTGACCTTCCGCCGCGAAATGTACGAGGAGCTGACATGACGACCGAGGTCCTTCGACCGCACGCGGAAGTGGAGTATGCGGACGAGTTGCGAGCGCTCGAAGCCGCCGACGACAAGCCTCGACCACCGGCCTGGCGGCTGTCGCCGTCAGCAGTCGTCACCTACCTGCTCGGCGGTACGGCGGGCAGCACGGAGATCTCACCGAAGTACGTCGGGCCGCGACGCCTGGTCGAGGTCGCGGTCGCCACGCTCGCGACGGACCGTGCCCTGCTGCTGCTCGGCGTACCGGGCACGGCGAAGACCTGGGTCTCCGAGCATCTCGCCGCGGCGATCAGCGGGGACTCGACGCTGCTCGTGCAAGGTACGGCGGGTACTGCGGAGGAAGCGATCCGGTACGGCTGGAACTACGCCCAGTTGATTGCCCAGGGCCCCAGTGAGGCCGCGCTCGTGCCGAGTCCGGTGCAGCGCGCGATGGCCGAGGCGAAGATCGCCCGGATCGAGGAGCTGACCCGGATGCCGTCCGACGTACAGGACGCGCTGATCACGATCCTGTCCGAGAAGGCGCTGCCGATCGCCGAGCTGGGCACGGAGGTCCAGGCCCGCAAGGGATTCAATGTCATTGCCACCGCCAACGATCGCGACAAGGGCGTCAACGAGCTGTCGTCCGCGTTGCGCCGGCGCTTCAACACCGTCGTACTGCCGCTGCCCGAGTCCGCGGACGACGAGGTGGAGATCGTGTCCCGCCGGGTCGCGCAGCTCGGTTCGGCGCTGGAGTTGCCGCAGCCGGACGACGCGCTCGACGAGATCCGCCGGGTGGTGACGATCTTCCGCGAGCTGCGGTCCGGCCGGACCGAGGACGGCCGGACCGCGGTGAAGTCGCCGTCGGCCACCTTGTCGACCGCGGAGGCGATCAGCGTGGTCACCGGTGGTCTCGCGCTCGCGGCCCATTTCGGCGACGGCGTACTGCGGCCGACCGATGTGGCCGGCGGCATCCTCGGTGCGGTCGTGAAGGATCCGGCCGCGGACCGGGTCGTGTGGTCGGAGTACCTGGAGACCGTGGTGCGCGAGCGCGACGACTGGGCGCCGTTCTACCGGGCCTGCCGAGAGATTTCCGGATGACCGTTCACCTGCTCGGGATCCGGCACCACGGGCCGGGATCGGCGCGCGCGGCGGCGACCGCGCTGGCCGAGCTCCAGCCCGACATTGTGCTGATCGAGGGACCGCCGGAGGCCGACAAGATCGTCGAGTTGGCGGCCTCCGACGAGATGGAGCCGCCGGTCGCCCTGCTGGCGTACGCCGTCGACGACTCGACGCGGGCTGCCTTCTGGCCGTTCGCGGTGTTCAGTCCCGAATGGCAGGCGATCAAGTACGGTCTGGCGGCCGGGGTGCCGGTGCGGTTCTGCGATCTGCCCGCGGCACAGCAGTTCGCCTCCAGCGGCGGGCGGTCCGTGTCGATGGATCCACTGGCGACGCTGGCGGAAGCAGGCGGGTACGACGATCCCGAGCGCTGGTGGGACGACGTGATCGAGTCGCGGCGTGACGGCGCCGAGCCGTTCACCGTGATCGCCGACGCGATGCGCGAACTGCGCCACGGCGAAGCGGCAACCGGCCGCGAGGCGCAGCGTGAGGCGTACATGCGGACGGTGCTGCGGAAGGCCATCCGGGAAGGCTTCGAACGGATCGCGGTGGTCTGCGGCGCCTGGCATGTTCCCGCGCTCGAACTGCCGTTGCCCCCGGCAACGCATGATCAACGGATCCTGAAGGGCCTGCCGAAGCGGAAGATCGCGTGTACCTGGGTGCCGTGGACGCACGGCCGGCTCGCGGCAACGAGCGGGTACGGCGCCGGCATCACCTCTCCCGGTTGGTATCACCACCTGTTCACCGCGCCCGATCAGATCACCACGCGGTGGTTGTCCAAGGTCGCTCAGGTGCTGCGGGACGAGGATCTGCCGGTCTCCAGCGCGCATGTGATCGAAGCGGTCCGACTCGCGGATACCCTTGCAGCGTTGAGGGAACGGCCGCTGGCCGGGCTGAGCGAAGTGACCGAGGCGACGCGGGCAGTGCTGTGCGGAGGGAACGACGTACTGCTGGATCTCGTGACGCGGGAGGCGGTCGTCGGCGAGCTGCTCGGGTCGGTGCCGGGCGAGACGCCGCAGGCACCCGTCGCGGCGGACCTGGCCGCACAGGCACGGCACCTGCGGATGAAACGGGACGCGACCGAGCGCGTGATCGAGCTCGACCTGCGCAAGCCGAACGACCTGGAGAAGTCCAGACTCCTGCACAGGTTGAGGATTCTCGGTGTGCACTGGGGCGTGCCGGCCGTGGACGAGCGGCGGGCACAAGGCACCTTCCGTGAGATGTGGCGGCTGGCCTGGGATCCCGGGCTCGAGGTCGAATTGGTTGCCGCGGGCGCCCACGGTACGACGGTCCTCGGCGCCGCGACGACCGTGATGCTGAAAGCCGCCGACGCAACGACGCTGGCCGACGTGACGGCCGCGCTCGAGAAGTCTTTGCTCGCCGACCTCGCGGACGCGCTTCCGCCTTTGCTGCAAGGGATCGACACGCGTGCGGCTGCGGACGCCGACGTCGGACACTTGATGGCGGCGCTGCCCGCGCTCGCGCGAGCTTCCCGCTACGGCGACGTACGCGGGACTTCCGGGCTGGGTGCCGTCGCGGGGCGGATGGTGTCGCGGGTGTGTGCGGGGCTCGGACGGACGGTCCACGGGCTCGATCCGGATGCGGCTGCCGCCGTACAGGAGCTGATCGACGGCGTACAGGATGCGACCGTGCTGCTGGCCGAGGACGTGCGGGCGGAGTGGCTGAACACGTTGGAGGCCCTGAGTGATCGGACTTCGGTGCCGCCCCTGATCCGGGGGCGGTTGACGCGATTGATGCTGGACACGTCGCGGTTGCCGGACCATGAGGTCGCGCTGCGGCTGGGGCGCGCGTTGTCTCCCGGTACGGCGACTGCGGAGGCGGCAGGCTACGTCGAGGGATTCCTTGCCGGCGGCGGGTTGTTGCTGGTGCACGACGAGCGGTTGCT
Organism: Kribbella sp. NPDC051586; assembly: GCF_044453965.1. Classification (NCBI taxonomy): domain Bacteria; kingdom Bacillati; phylum Actinomycetota; class Actinomycetes; order Propionibacteriales; family Kribbellaceae; genus Kribbella; species Kribbella sp. NPDC051586. The sequence continues at coordinate 2,048,865 of NZ_JBITDF010000001.1, forward strand.
CGCGCTGGTGGACGAGTGGCTGGGCGCGATCCCGGACGATGCGTTCGTCGAGGTGCTGCCGTTGTTGCGACGTACCTTCGGGACGTTCGCGGCACCCGAGCGGCGGTCTATCGGAGCGCGGGCACGGGTGCTGGCGGATCCCGCTTCACTCGTCGTTGCTGATGACAACGATCTCGACGCGGAGTTGGCGGCGACCGCGCTGCCGGTGGTTGCGCAATTGCTGGGGGTCTCGTGAACGACGATCGGATGCGGCGCTGGCGGCTGGTGCTGGGTGGGGAGGCAGAGCCGGAGACGGGTACGACGCTGTCGGCAGCGGATCGCTCCGTCGACGCCGCGTTGGCCGCGCTGTACGACGCTGCCGAGGGCGAGTCCGGCAGTCAGCGCTCGTCCGGGCTGGGGTCGTCGGCGCCTCGGGTGGCGCGGTGGCTGGGCGACATCCGGCAGTACTTCCCGAGCACCGTCGTACAGGTCATGCAGCGGGATGCGGTCGAGCGGCTGGGCATCACCCGGATGCTGATGGAGCCGGAGTTGCTCGGCGCGGTCGAGCCCGACGTACATCTGGTCAGCACGTTGCTCGCGCTCAACGAAGTGATGCCCGAGGAGACCAAGCAGACCGCGCGGGACGTGGTCGGCCGGGTCGTGGCCGAATTGGAGGCTCGGCTGGCGGAGCGCACCAGAGCCGCGGTGACGGGCGCGCTCGACCGGGCCGGGCGGACGACGCGGCCGCGGCATGCGGACATCGACTGGGACCGGACGATCCGGGCGAACCTGAAGCACTTCTCGCCGGCCCTGGGGACGATCGTGCCGGACCGCTTGGTCGGCTACGCGCGGCGGAATCACAGCGTCCAGCGGGACATCGTTCTGGCGATCGACCAGTCGGGATCGATGGCGGAGTCGGTCGTGTACGCGTCGCTGTTCGGCGCCGTGCTCGGGTCGATCCGGACGCTGCGAACGTCATTGGTCGTCTTCGACACGGCCGTGGTTGATCTGACGGATCAGCTCGAGGACCCGGTCGACGTGCTGTTCGGGACGCAGCTGGGCGGTGGGACGGACATCAACCGGGCGCTGGCGTACTGCGAGGAGCTCGTGACGAAGCCCGCCGAGACGGTGCTCGTGCTGATCTCCGACCTGTACGAGGGCGGAGTCCGGGAAGAGATGCTGCGACGAGCGCGTTCTTTGGTGGAGTCCGGCGTACAGGTGATTGCCCTGCTGGCGCTGGCGGACTCGGGCACCCCGTCGTACGACGCCGAGAACGCGGCCGCGCTCGCGGATCTCGGCGTACCGACGTTCGCCTGCACACCGGACCTGTTCCCGGACCTGATGGCCGCCGCGATTCGGCACGAGGACATCACCGGCTGGGCAGCCACCAACCTGACCTGAGAGGAACCCGATGACCACCGTCGAACTGACCCGCTTCCGCGTGCTGGCGGACAAGACCGAGGAACTGCTGGCTGCCCGTGCGGAGATGGTGAAGGACTTCGAGGCCGACCGCGCCGGGTTCCTTGGTGCGCGGCTCGTCCAACTGCCGGAGAACGAATGGCTGGACATCGTCGAGTGGGCGACGCCGGAGGACTACGCCACCTCGAGCAAGAAGGGGCCGAACCTTCCCGGAATAGCTCGGTTCTTCGCCGCGATTGATTCGCTGGTGGTCGCCGAGGAAGGCGTAATCGCGGGGTAATTCGCCTGACAGTCGCGGCACGGCGGTGCGACCGTGGACGGCATGAAGATCAGCGACATCCGCCCCGACGAGTACGGCCGGGCGGCCGAACTGTGGGAGGCGTCCGTACGGGCGACCCACCACTTCGTCACCGAGGCGGATCTGGATGTGTTCCGGCCGTTGGTGCGCGGGTCCTTCGCGCAGGTCGCACAGCTCGCGGGTCTGCGGACCGACGACGGGCTGCTGATCGGGTTCGTCGGGGTCGAGAGCGGGAACGTCGAGATGCTGTTCCTCGACCCGGCGTACCGCGGGCAGGGCGGCGGGAGCCTGCTGCTGGAGCACGCCTTCACGAACTTCGCCGCCACCACCGTCGACGTCAACGAGCAGAACCCGCAGGCCATCGGCTTCTACGAACACCACGGCTTCGTTCGGCACTCTCGCAGCGAGACCGACTCGACCGGCAAGCCCTACCCGCTCCTGCACCTGACGCGTTAGCCGGCGATCTCCAGGATGTCGATCGGGGTGTACGGGTCGGCCTCGGCGAAGCGGAGGGCCCACTGGACCGCCTCCTCCTTGGTGTTGACGCGGATGATCGAGACGCCCGCCACGAGCTCCTTGGTCTCCGCGAACGGGCCGTCGATCACCCGCGGCTGACCCGGCGTCGGGAAGGTGACCCGCGCACCCCGGGAGCTCGGCATCAAGCCCTCGCCGAGCACCAGCACGCCGGCCTGGCGCATCTCCTCGAGGATGGCGTCCGCCCGCTCGAGGATCTCCGGATCCGGCGGGTTGCCCGCCTCGAGGCTGTCATTGGTCTTGTGCAGCAGCATGAACCTCATAGCCGAGACCTTAATGCGCCCCAGAACGCTTCCGGCACCTCGAAATCGAGCCACGCCGCGATCTCGCTGATCTCCCGCGGGCTCCGCGCACCGACGACCACGGCCGGTACGGCGGGATGCGTCAACGGGAACTGCACCGCGGCAGCCAGCAGCGGCACGTCATACGCTCCGCAGAGCTCCCGCAGTACGTCGATGCGGCGGAGAACCTCCTTAGGAACCCGTTCGTACCCGTGTGGGGCGCCGTCCGCGGTGTCCGCGAGTACCCCGCCCTGGAACACCCCGGCCGCGAGCACCGCGACGCCGAGCTTCTCGCACAGGGGCAGGAGCTCGTCCTCGCCGGTCTGATCGAGGAGCGTGAACCGCCCGGCGAGCAGGACGCAGTCGACACCTCGGACCTCGCGGAGGAAGCGCGCCGCGACGTCCGCGTAGTTCACACCGAGTGAGATCGCCCCGATCGTGCCGCGGCCGCGGAGCTCGGTGAGCGCACGGAACGCTTCGGTGGACGCGGTCAGGTAGTCGAGATCGGGGTCGTGGATGTGCAGGATGTCGATCCGGTCGATGCCCATCCGCTCCAGGCTCATCTCGAGTGAGCGGATCGTCGCGGCGTACGAGTAGTCGAGCCTCGGTCCGAGCCCGGCCGGCGGCTCGGCCCAGATCGGCTGCAGATCCGGCCCGCCCGGCTCGATCAGTCGCCCGACCTTGGTGCAGAGCACGAAGTCGGCCCGCGGTCGCCCGCGCAACGCCAGCCCGGCGCGCTGCTCGGACACCCCGTACCCGTACACCGGCGCGGTGTCGAACAGCCGCACCCCGAGCTCCCAGGCCCGATCGATCGTCGCCACCGCCTGCTGCTGCGGAACCGCCGCGAACATCCCGCCGATGGAGGCGAGCCCCAAGCCCAGCTCACTGACCCGCAACCCCGTCCGCCCCAACTCCACCGTCCGCATACCCGCGACGCTATGCGCCCCCACCGACAAGTTCGGCGGATCCCCAGGCCATCACGATCGGCGGTCGGGGCGCCTCGCCGCGGGGCTCGGTGGGTGCCGGGCGATTGTGATGGCGTGGCGATCCGCACTCTTCCGCCGGGTGGCGGTGGGGCGGCAAGATGCGGGGATGGGCGAGATCGCGGAGCGGTACCGGCGGCGGGCCGATGCGTTCGAGCGCAAGGTCGCCGCGGTCGCGCCGGACCAGTGGGCGAGCCAGTCGCCGTGCGCGAAATGGACCGCGCGCGACGTGGTCGAGCACGTCGTCACGATGCACGGGGTGATGCTGACTCCGGTCGCGCGCAGGCTCGAGCGGTCGGACGACCCGCTGATCGCGTTCCAGGAGGCGCGGGCCGCGGTCGAGGACGTGCTCGACGATCCCGTCTCCGCGTTGACCGAGAGCGACACGCCGGGCGGGCGGATGACGGCCGAGCGGCACATCGACCAGGTGGTGTCCGACGACCTCGTCCTCCACGGCTGGGACCTGGCCCGCGCCACCGGACAGGACGAGACGATCGAGCCGGTCGACCTCGATCGACTCTGGGCAACCGCTGTCGCCATCCCGCCGGACATGATGGCGAAGTACCGGACGCCCGGCGCCTTCGGCGAGGGCATCGAGGTGTACGGCGCCGAGGTGCCCGTCGCGCCCGACGCCCCGCTCCAGGACCGGCTACTGGGATTGCTCGGCCGCGAGCCTTAGGTCGCTGGGGGCGTAGTAGCTGCCGGGGTCGTCGCAGAGCGGTGCCTCGGTGAGCTCCGCCGGTCGCGTCATCAGCAGCGCGTGACCCTTGGCGATCGCCGGGTCGAGGTACTCGTGCCCGGGGAGATCGGCGACCGCCGTACGGCAACCGAGCGCCATACCTTCGAACAGCGCGGTCGTCGAGACCCCGACCTGGTACGTCGCCGTCGCGAGCAGATCCAGCGTGCTCCCGCCGGTCGACACCTGCAGCCCGGCCGGGATCGCGTAGTCCTCCGGGCGCTCACTCGGGTGCAGCCGGTAAAGGACCTCCAGGTCCGGGTGCTGCTTGGCGACGGCGTTCGCTGTCTGGATCAGCTCCGACCCGACCGTTCCTTGCGACAGGAAGACCACACGCCGCGGGTCCTTCGGGCCGGGCTTCGGCAGGAACGTCGCGCCGATCACCTCGGTCCGCATCCCGGCGGGGAGGTCGGCGACATCGGTCCAGTACGACCCGAAGCACCACAGCTCGTCCGGCTGGTCCGCGACGACCGGGCGGCCCGGGTAGCTGTAGCCGAGGTGGAACGGGCTGATCGCGCCGTGCTGCAGTTCGACGACGCGGATCCCGAGGTCGCGGGCGGCGCCGACGATGTGCTGGTGGAAGTACGCGACGACCAGGTAGACGGTCCTGATCCGGTGCTTCTTGAGCAGGGCGCGGTAGAGGGTGCGCAGCCGAAGATGTTTCGGTACTTCGCGGGCGACGATCGCGCCTACCGGGATGCGGACACCGGTGAGCTTCTCCAGCGCTCGGCCGATGCCGCGGTCGTCAGCGGTCCGCGGGTGCATCGCGCCGGCGGCGGAGGTGAAGAAGTCGAGGTTCTTGCTGCCGGGGAGCGGGGTGCCGTTGATGCCCGAGTCCAGGATCAGCGCGGTGTCGCCGAGCGTCGTGCGGAGTTCGTCGGTGTAGATCTCGACACCATTCGGTTTCCGCGGATGAGGTACGACGAGGGCGTCGTACCGGCCGGGGAACGGGGAGCGGGTGACGATGCCGGCGACGTGCTTCGCGATCAGGGCGGCCTTGTCGTACGGCGTACGTCGGACCGGATGGGGTGCGCCGTGGATGCCGGTGCGGCGGGTCAGCTCATGGAAGACGCGCATCCGGATGATCGGCCAGGGGTGAGCGCCTTTGATCTGCCACTCGAGCAGCCCCAGGTCCGTCTCCACCTGCCAGATCGCCCGGCACAGCTCCGCCACCGTCGGCCGGCCCGGGGCCGTCGCCGGATCCGTGCCGTTCCCGGTACTCGTCATGGTTGATCCCAACTATCCCCGCGAGACTGCCGACGCCGGAGAAGAACCGGCGGACTGCCTTCAGCAGGTGCGTCTTCCGGCCGAGCAGCAGCCCGGCGAGGGCGAACCCGATCGCCGAGATCACCCGCGCCGAAGCATAGGCCAGCACGAGTGCGTAGCTGATCGCGCCCGGGCGGATCAGCAGCCGGCTGATCGTGTCGCCGCTGCCGGAGCGGAACGCGCGGCGTACCAGCCAGCGCAGCGTGGTCCGGCCGACCGGCACCTCCTCCGCGATGCAGGCCTCCTCGCACCACACGATCCGGAACCCGGCCCGGTGCACGCGGAGGAAGAAATGCAGGTCGCTGGAGCCGGTGTAGCGGAACGCGGGATGGAACCCGGGCGTCACCGCGTGGTACACCCGGCGGCTGACCAGGGTGTTGTTCGTGTACGCCTTGCGGAGCTCCTCGCCGGTGGTGTGCTTGCCGGTCGAGTCGTGAACGTCGCTGTAGTGGTTCCACGGCGGGGCGCCGGGCGGGAGGTTGCCCTTCACCGGGCCGGTGACAACGTCGGCGCCGGTCGACTCCCAGGCTGCCAGCAGCTTGCCGAGCCAGCCGGGTGGGGCGACCTCGTCGTCGTCCACGAAGATCAGGGCGTCGTCGTTCCAGCACAGCTCGACCGACTTCTCCCGGGCGAAGGGGATCCCCGGCTCCGGTTCCACCACGGACTGGATCGGGTACGGCCTGCCCTCGCCGAACTCCTCCAGCACCTTCGCCGCCGACCCGTCCGCGTCGTTGTCCACCACCACGATCCGGATCGCGTAATCGGAGTCCGCAGGCAACTCCTGCGCTTGCAAACTGGTCAACAACCCCCGCAACAGAGCAGGTCGCCTGAAGGTAATCACCGCAATGGCGACGCAGGTGCTCATGGCGCCCGAGACTATCGGTCCCCACCAACAACCGCCCATCCAACAGCTGCGACATCGGTTCCCCCAGGCCCACCGCTCCGCGCCGGCAGGCTCGTCGAGGTAGAGCACGGACCGTGTAACGCCGCGGGGTGCTTGAGCGATTAAGTGTCGGACCGTATCTCGGTCGTTGGCCCGGTTGGCTCCTTGGGGGTTCTTGTGGTGTCCCGTTCTGCCCGTTTGCTGCGCCTGGTCGTGCCCGCGGCCGTCGTGGCCGGTGGTTTGGTGGCGGTGACCGGCTCGGCCGGGTCCGCTGCCGAGCCGCGTCGCCCTTATCGTCCGCCGTTCGCCGCGCAGCACGCGCATGCGAAGGCGACGGCCGAGTTCGAGCCGAACGCCGTCCTGGTGAAGTTCAAGCCGAAAGCGACCACCTCCGCCCGCAAGGCCGCGGCGGCCCGGGCCGGCGCGACCGTCGGCGAGTCGGTCGCCTCGGACGTGGTCAAGCTGACCGGCGACCTGTCCGCGCCCGACCTGCTGAAGAAGGTGAAGGCGGACCCGGCCGTCGAGCTCGCCTCGCTGAACTACAAGCGGTACGCCACCGCCGTGCCGAACGACGAGTTCTACGGCACCGACCAGGCGGCGTACCTGAACACGGTCCGGATGCCGCAGGCCTGGGACCTCTCGAAGACCACCGGCAGTCAGATCGTCGCCGTCCTCGACACCGGCGTCGACGCGGGGCACCCGGACCTCGTCGGTCATCTGGTCACCGGCTACAACGCCACTTCGCCGAACCGCGGCCCGATCGACGACAACGGCCACGGCACCATGACGCTCGGCATCATCGCCGCCGCCGCGAACAACGTGGAGGGCGTCGCCGGAGTGGGCTGGAACGTGAAGGCCATGCCGGTCAAGGTCCTCGCCGCCAACGGCAGCGGGTACGACGTGGACATCGCCGAGGGCATCGACTGGGCCGTCGCCCACGGCGCCAAGGTGATCAACATGTCCCTCGGCGGTCCGGACGACGACCCGATTCTGCACCAGTCGATCGCGGACGCGGTCAACGCGGGCGTCACCGTGGTGGCGGCGGCCGGCAACGACGGCAGCTCCGACCTGCAGTACCCGGCGTCGTACCCCGAGGCCATCGCGGTCGCGGCGACCGACGCCGGCGGTTCGCTGACCGACTTCAGCTCGTTCGGTGACTGGGTCGACATCGCTGCACCGGGCTGGGACATCCTGACCACCGGCTCGCGTGCGCTGACGGACCCGGGGTACCTGCCGTACTGGTACTGCACCGGCACCTCCTGCTCGGCGCCGATCGTCGCGGGGGTCGCGGCGCTGGTGAAGAACAAGTGGCCGGCGCTCACGCCGGACCAGATCGCGCAGCGCCTCGAGGGGCTCTCGCGCGACGCCGGTCCGCGCGGCACCGACCCGTACTACGGCCACGGCATCCTCGACGCGTACGCCGCCCTCGGCGGCCGCTTCGCCCCGGACTTCCCGGCGCCGTACCCGGACGGGAACGACCAGCCGATCCGCGCCAAGAAGTTGAGCGGGTTCAGCTCGACCACGGGCGCGATCGACGCCGAGGGTGACGTCGACTGGTACTCGGTCGACGTGGCCTCGGCCCAGAACATGCGGGCCGTTCTCACCGGCCCGTCCTTCGACGAACGCAGCTACTCCTCGAACGTCGGTCCGGTCGTGGACGTCTACGACTCGAACCTGAGGTTCCTCGGGCACGGCGAGAACGAGTTCCCGGTCGTCGACCCGGTCACCGGCCCGAAGTGGGGTCCAGTGACCGCCCTGGCCGACGTCAAGGCTCCGGCCGGGACGTTATATGTTGCCGTGCGCAACTACAACGGCTCGAAGGTGACCCGGCCGTACACACTGACCGTGGCCGGCGGCGGGACCGGCGCGACCGCCACGGGTCCGGCGTACCAGGTCCGGGACGTGTTCCCAGCCAACCTGACCACCGCGACGGCGTCCACGAAGCCGACGGTGACGTTCGCGCGGGACATGGACCCGGCCTCCGTCACCACCGGCACCGTATTGCTGCGCGACGGCAAGACCGACCTGCAGGTCAGCGCGGTCACCACGTACGACGCCGCAACGCGGACGGCGACCATCACGCCGCAGCAGCCGCTCCTCGACAACCGGCCGTACAAGATCGAGGGCACGTCGTACCTGTACGAGGCGGACGGTACGCCGATGTCGTGGTTCCGGACGGTCTTCACCACGGTCGACCTGGCGCCGCAGCAGCTCACCACCTTCACCGGCAGCGGCGCGTACCTCGCCGTGAACCTGGCCTGGAAGATCCCGCCGACCAACGACCTCGACCAGGTGATCGTCCGGCGGAACGTCGGGAGCAAGGCGCCGACGCCGACCACCGGCACACTCGTGTACGCGGGCACCGGGACTGCGGTGAAGAACACCGGGCTGGCGCAGGGTACGACGTACACCTACGCGGGCTGGGTCGTCGACCGGACCGGGCACTACAGCCCGATCGCGGTGAAGCAGGTGCTCGGAATGAAGTCGGGCATCTCGGTTTCGTCCACGCTGCTCAGCTACGGCGGCTCGATCACGATCAAGGGCAGCACGTTGCGGATCGACAACCTGGCGTACGCCGGGTTGCCGGTGAACGTCTACGTGCGGCCGACGACGTCGACCAAGTTCACGTTGCTGGGGGCGATGAAGACGTCGTCGACCGGGACGCTGTCGCTGACGCACAAGCCGCTCGTGTCGTCGGTGTACATGCTGACGTTCCCGGGCAACGAGACCTTGATGGGCACTCGGACCGCCGACGTCACCGTGCGGGTGGCGCCGACGATCTCGGCGACGCTCGCGCCGGCCGCGATCAAGCTGGGCCAGGCGACCGCGTTCAGCGGGTACGTCGCTCCCGCGCACGCCGGCCAGACCGTCTACCTGCAGCAGTACGGCAGCAAGGTCTGGAAGTCGATCGCCGCGGTCAAGCTCAGCACCTCGGGCAAGTACGCCTTCGGTATCAAGCCGGCTGTTCGCGGCCAGATCGCCTATCGCGTCTACTTCCCCGGCGACGCCGACCACGCCCCCGCGTACACCGTCAACAAGATCGTCACCATCAGCTGACGTCGACGAGCTGGGGAGGATCCTGGCCCGATTCGGGCGCAGGATCCTCCCCAGCTTCATTTCCCGCTGCTGTACCTGTGGGTACAGTTGGGTGGGTGGAGACGGTGGAGCGGTTGATTCGCAGTACGCAGGAGTTGTTGTGGGAGCGGGGGTATGTCGGGACCTCGCCGAAAGCGATTCAGCGCGCGGCCGATGCCGGGCAGGGGAGCATGTATCACCACTTCGCCGGGAAGGCCGAGCTGGCCAAGGCGGCGATCGAGCGGTCGGGGTCCGAGCTGCGAGCGGCGGCTGACGTGCAACTGGCTGGAGACGGGTCGGCCGGCGAGCGGATCGCCGCGTATCTCGGGCGTGAGCGGGAGGTGCTCAAGGGGTGCAAGGTCGGCAGGCTGGCCGCGGATCCGGACGTGATTGCGGATCCGGTGTTGCGGGCACCGGTTGCCGAGACGTTCGAATGGTTGCGCAAGCGGCTGGCCGAAGTGATTGCTGAGGGCAAGCGATCGGGTGAGTATCCGGAGTCCCTCGACCCGACGCGGATCGCGGCGACCGTTGCGGCGGTGTTGCAGGGCGGGTATGTGCTTGCCCGGGCGGCCGGGTCGGTCGAGCCGTTCGAGCTGGCTGTCCAGGGATTGATCGACTTGTTGCCGGAGGCTACGAAGTGAAAATCGGTGCGGTGTTCCCCCAGCTGGAGATCGGTCCGGACCCGAGGACGGTGCGCGACTGGACCACCACGGTGGAGCAGGCCGGATACAACCATGTGCTCGCCTACGACCACGTCCTCGGCGCGGATCCGGCGAACCGGCCGGGCTGGACCGGGTACACCGACAAGTCCTTGTTCCACGAGGTTTTCGTCCTGCTCGGGTACATGGCAGCGATCACGACAACGCTCGAGCTCGTGACCGGCGTGCTCGTGCTCCCGCAGCGCCAAACCGCACTGGTCGCGAAGCAGGCGGCCGAGGTCGACGTGCTGAGTGGTGGTCGCCTGCGGCTCGGCGTCGGCATCGGGTGGAACCAGGTCGAGTATCAAGCGCTCGGCGTGCCGTTCAAGCAGCGCGGGGCACTCCTGGAGGAGCAGGTCGACGTACTGCGCAAGCTCTGGACCGAGCCGGTGATCTCCTACGACGGCAAGTACCACGAGATCGTCGAGGCCGGCCTGAACCCGATGCCCGGTCGGCAGATCCCGGTCTGGTTCGGCGGCAGCGCAGACGCCGTACTGCGACGTACCGGGCGAATCGGCGACGGCTGGATGCCACAGTCCGCGCCCGACGACCACGCCCGCCAGCAGATCGCCACGATCCGCGAAGCGGCGGAAAAGGCCGGCCGCGACCCACAGTCCATCGGCATCGAGGCCAGACTGACCCTCGCCGCCGTCCCCGAGCACGACCGCCGCGCGTTCGCCGACGCCTGGCGCGCCCTCGGCGCCACCCACCTCTCCGTCAACACGATGAACCTCGGCCTCCAGAACCCAGAGGACCACGCCCAGCTTCTCGCCGAGGTCCTGCCGAAGCTGACCTAGTGCCGGTTCGCGGTTGAGCCTCGGATTGTCAGGGGACAGGGGAGGGTTACGACCTCGGTGGGGCGGTCGGGGTCGGTGATGCGTTGGCGGAGGAGGTCGATGCCGGTTTCGACGATGGTGTGGGTGGGTTGTTCGACGGAGGTGAGGTCGAAGGCTTCCCAGGCGGCCATCTCGGTGTTGTCGAAGCCGATCACCCAGACGTCGTCGGGGACCCGGGCGCCGACCGCGCGGGCGCCGTCGAGGATGCCGAACGCGAGCAGGTCCGTGACGGTGTAGATCGCGGTCGGCGGCTTCTTCCGGGAGAGTAGCTTCTCGGCCGCGGCGTGGCCGTCGGCGTGCGGTACGCCGACCGAGACGACGTTGTTCGGCTTGATCTTCACGCCGGCGTCGGCCAGTGCCGCGCGGAAACCGAGGTCGCGGTCGCGGGAGGTGTTCCCGGTGTGGGTCAGCGTGACGAGTCCGATGTCGGTGTGGCCGGCGTCGACGAGGTACTGGCCGGCGTCGTACGCGCCCTGCCAGTTGTCGCCGACGACCTGGTCGCAGTCGAGCCCGTCGATCCCGCGATGCAGCAGCACCGTCGGCGTCCCGGAGGCGACCGCCATCGTGTGCAGCTTCGAGTCGTACGTCGCCGAGGTCAGCAGGAACCCGTCGACGAGGCGCTGCTGCAGCACCTCCGCGACCGTCTCCTCGGGATCGTGCTCGATGTTCCACAGGATCATGTGCAGGCCCATCGAGCTGAGCACCCGCCCGATCTCGTCCAGCAGCTCGGCATGGAACGGGCTGGTCACCCGCGTCATGAACACGCCGATGGTGTCGGTCCGCCCGGTCTTCATCGCGCGGGCCAGCGCGTTCGGCGTGTAGTTGGCGTCCTTCAGGACCTGGAGGACTCGCGCCCTCGTCTCCGGGTTGACCTTCGGATTGTTGGTCAGCACCCGCGAGACTGTCGCCTGGGACACCCCTGCCAGCCGGGCCAGATCCCTACTCGTCGGTGGTCGCGCCATGACCCCGCCTCCCCTCGTCGTCCAAATGCTGAACCTTACTCAAGAGTGTCGCCCCAGGCCGTTGACCACGCCGGAGGCAATGTGTATACGTATTCATTGTATACGTATTCATCCCGAAGTGGATGGGAGATTCCGGTGCAGAACAATTCCCTGGCACACTTCTCCGACCTGAGCCGCCGCAGGTTTCTCGCCGGACTGACGGGACTCACGGCTGCCGGCGTTCTCGCCGGCTGCGGTGGCAACGGCAACTCGAGCGGAGGCGGGGGCAAGAGCCTCACCTTCCTCAACTGGGAGCAGGTCAAGGGCAACCCGCTGGAGCAGGCGATCCAGGCCTTCGAGAAGGAGTCGGGGACGAAGGTCACCATCCAGCCCGCTGTCACCCAGGAGTACGACACCAAGATGCGCACGCTGATCGCGGGCGGCAGTCCGCCGGACGTGATGCGGATCAACGACGACTTCGTCCGCGGCTTCTCCCAGCAGGGAGCGCTGCTCGACCTGAAGCCGTACATCGACAAGGACAAGCTCGACACCGCGCAGTTCGCCAAGGAGACCTTCGACTTCCCGCAGCAGCCGGACGGTTCGCACACCGCGTGGGTCCTCGGGTACGAGCCGCGGCTGATCTTCTACAACGTCGATCTCTTCAAGGCTGCCGGCGTACCGCTGCCGCCGACCACCTGGTCGTCGGAGAACTGGTCCTGGTCCGACTTCGCGGAGCGGGCGAAGAAGCTCACCGATCCGGCGAAGAAGCAGTACGGCGCGCTGGTCTACCTGGACACCGGCTACGAGCAGACATTCACCGTCAACCACGGCAGCCAGACCGGGATCTTCTCCAAGGACGGCACGCAGTTCACGCTGCCCGACGACAAGGAGACCGAGGCGCTGCAATGGGCGACCGACCTGACCTGCAAGGACAAGGTGCAGCCGCCGTGGTCCGCGCTGCAGCAGGACAACGTGCAGAACCAGATGTTCGCCCAGGGCAAGATCGCGATGATGTTCGCGACCTTCGGCACCGTGCCGTACATGCGGCAGACGATCAAGGACTTCACCTGGGACGTCGCTCCGCCGCCTGCCGACGTGGAGCAGAAGACCGAGTCCAGCGTGATCGTGTTCTGCATCCCGAAGAAGGCGAAGAACCCGGACGCGGCCTGGGACCTGCTGAAGTACCTCGCGAGCGAGGACGGCGGCAAGATCCTGCTCCAGGGCGGGGCGTTCACGCCGATCAACCTGAAGGCCGCCGCCGAGCTGGCGCCGAACGGCAAGGCGCCCGCGCACATCGGGCTGTTCGCCGAGGCGGCCAAGCACCTGACCGCGACCAACCAGACCAAGAACACGATCGGCGCCCGCGAGCTGTACCGGCCGGCGCTGGACACGGCCTACAACTGCGAGAAGCCGGTCGGTGACGTTCTCCGGGGCGTCAAGTCCCAGGTGGAGAACGCCTTGAAGGGTTGATGTCGATGGCAACCATCACGATGGCGCAGGACACCGCCGGCAGGGTCAACACCGCCGACGTACGCCGGGCCCGCCGGAAGCAGAACCTCACCGGCTGGCTGTTCATCAGTCCGATCGTGGTCGGGGTGGTGGCGTTCCAGTTCTTCCCGATCCTGGTCTCGATCGTCGCGTCGCTGACCGACTGGAACGGCATCTCGGCGCCGAAGTTCGTCGGCCTGAAGAACTTCACCGAGATGTTCTCCGACGACCCGTTGTTCCTGCAGACGTTCAAGAACACCGTCTACTTCACGCTGGCGAGCATCCCGCTGACGATCGGCATCGGGCTGATCCTGGCGTTGCTGTGCGCTCGTCCGATCAAGGGTGTCGCGTTCTTCCGGACGGCGTACTTCGCGCCGTACGTGACGAATGTGGTCGCGATCGGGTTCGTCTGGTTCTGGTTCTTCCAACCGGACAACGGTGTGATCAACGGCCTGCTCAACCAGGTCGGGATCAACGGCCCGCAGTGGTTGTCGAGCTCGAGCTGGGCGATGCCGGCCGTGATCATGGTCAGCGTCTGGCAGGGCATCGGCTACCCGATGATCATCCTGCTCGCGGGCCTGCAGGGCCTGCCCAACGAGTACTTCGAGTCCGCGCGGATCGACGGCGCGGGGGCCTGGCAGCGGCTGCGATTCATCACCTTGCCGCTGCTGACACCGCATTTCCTGTTTCTGCTGATCACGCAGTTCATCTCGTCGTTCCAGGTGTTCGGCCTGATCTACGTGATGACCAAGGGCGGCCCCGGCCACGCCACCAGCGTCTACATCTACAACATCTATCAGAACGCGTTCAGCTACGGGAAGGTCGGCTACGCCTCGGCGATGGCGTGGATCCTGTTCGTGGTGATCGCGGCCGTCACCTTCCTGCAGTGGAAGCTGCAGAAGAGGTGGGTGTTCTACACATGAGAATCGTCGGAAAGACTTCGCAGTACGTCGTGATGACGTTGTTCGCGGTGGCGTTCCTGGCGCCGCTGGTCTGGATGATCAGCGCATCGCTGCGGCCGGAGGCGAAGGTGCTCAGCGTGCCGCCGAAGTTCCTGCCCAGTGACACGCAGTGGAGCAACTACAGCCAGGTCTTCGAGCTGATCCCGGTGTTCCTCTGGAACAGCGTGAAGCTCGCCGGTCTGAATGTGATCGGCATTCTGATCGTCGCCTCGATGGCCGGGTACGCGTTCGCGCGGCTGCGGTTCGCCGGCCGGGACATCGCGTTCATGGTGCTGCTGGCCACGTCGATCATCCCGGGCATCGCGTACCTGATCCCGCAGTACATCGTCTTCCAGCACATCGGCTGGGTGGACACGCAGTACCCGCTGTGGGTGCCGAAGGTGCTCACGCCCGTGTTCGCGACCTTCCTCATGCGGCAGTCGTTCCTGACCATTCCGAACGAGCTCGAGGACGCCGGCAAGATCGACGGCGCGTCCACGTTCGGCATCTATTGGCGGATCATGCTGCCGCAGACCAAACCGGCGCTGGCCGCGATCGGGGTCTTCACGTTCCTCGAATCGTGGAACGACCTGTTCGGCCCGCTGATCTACATCACGTCCGAGAACCTGCAGACGCTGCCGGTGGCCCTCGCCCAGTTCCAGGGCGAGTACTTCACCCAGATCAGTCTGCTGATGGCAGGCGCGACGATCTCCGTCGTACCGGTCATCGCCGTCTTCCTTTTCGCCCAGCGTTATTTCATCCAAGGCATCACGATGACAGGAATGAAGGGGTGAGCATCGTGCCCGATCGGGTCGTTGCCATGCAGATCGGAGCCATTTCGTTCGTCGACGAAGGCGTCGACCAGACACTAGACATCCTGGCCGAGCGCGGCACGGTCAACGCGCTGTTCCTGGCCACACCGACCTGGACCCGGGGCACCGGCGGGCGGCAGATTCCGGGCCACCCGATTCCCGACCACGGCGTCCAGGAGTACGACCTCGGCTGGGTCGGCGGGAACTACGCGACCCCGCATCCGCAGTACTACGGCAACACCGTGCTCGGCTCGGCCGGGCAGGCGCCGGAGCACCCGGAGCTCGACCTCTTCGAGCAGGTGATTCCGAAGGCCAAGGAGCGCGGGATCAAGTCCTACGCCTGGATGGAGGAGAGCGGCGGCGCCCGGCAACTTCGCACCTACCCGAACTTCGCCAAGGTGCTCGAGGTGGACGCCTGGGGCCGTCCGGGGCGCCGGCCGTGTTTCAACAACCCCGACTACCGGAACTGGCACCTCGGCTTCGTCGAGGACTATGTGCAGAGCTACGAGCTCGACGGGCTGGCCTGGTGCTCGGAGCGGCCCGGTCCGCTGAACCTGCTGATGCAGAGCACGCCGGACGTGGCGGAGATCGGCTGCTTCTGCCCGCACTGCCGTGAGGTCGGGCGCGAGCGGGGCATCGACGTGAACCGCGCCATGCATGGGTATCGCGAGTTGGTCGACTGGAACGCACGGGTCGGAGCCGGTGAGCGGCCGGTCGACGGCGCGTTCGTGACGTTCTGGCGGATCCTGCTCAACTTCCCCGAAGTGCTTGCGTGGCAGACGTTGTGGACCGAGAGTCAACGGCAGCTGTACCGCGACATCTACGGCGTGACGAAGTCGATCTCGCCGGAGGTCGAGGTGGGCTGGCACGTGTACCACAACATCTCGTTCAGCCCGTTCTATCGCGCCGACCAGGACTACACCGAGATGGCCAAGTTCTCCGACTTCATCAAGGTGGTCATCTACAACAACTGCGCCGGGCCGCGGTTCTTCACCTGGATCAAGAGCATCTGCGGTGCGCTGTTCGCGGACGCCGATCCGGAGGACGTCTACCCGCTGATGATGAAGCTGCTGCAGCTCGACGAGGGCGACTACGAGAAGCTGCCGCAGGCCGGATTCACCTCGGAGTACGTCCGCAAGGAAACCGCCCGCGCCGTTGCCGGTGTCGGCGGGCAGAGCAAGATCTACCCGGGTATCGACATCGACATCCCGGTCGGCGTCGCCAAGCAGCGCGGGTTGGAGAAGCCTCGCGACCTCGGTACCAAGATCAACTGGGACGACAACGAGGGCGAGCTGACCGCCTGCACTCGCGAGTCCGTCCGGGACGCGACGCTGGCCGCGTTCGCGGGCGGCGCCGAGGGCGTCGTGCTCAGCCGCAAGTACTCCGAGATGCTGCTGGAGAACCTGTCCGGAGCCGGCGACGCGGTGCGGAGTCTTAAGTGAAGCCTTGGTATCAAAGAACTTTGAGGTGGGCGCAGACAAACCTCACCGAGAAGGATCCGGCGCGGTACGACGCCGGCTGGTGGCGGGAGCACTGGCGTCGTACCAAGGTCCAGGGGGTGATCGTCAACGCCGGCGGGATCGTCGCGTACTACCCGAGCAAGTTCGAGCTGCAGCACCGGGCGGAGTACCTCGGCGATCGCGACCTGTACGGCGAGATCGCCGAGCTCGCGCAGGAGGACGGGCTGACGGTCCTCGCCCGGATGGACTCCAACCGCGCCCATCAGCCCCTGTACGACGCGCATCCGGACTGGTTCGCGATCGATGCCGACGGCAACCCTTATCGGGCCGGCCAGTTGTACGTCGCCTGCGTCACCGGGCCGTACTACAAGGACTTCCTGACCGGCATCCTCGAGGAGATCATCGAGCGGACCTCGCCGGACGGGTTGACCGACAACAGCTGGAGCGGACTCGGGCGGGACTCGATCTGCTACTGCCCGAACTGCCGCGACAACTTCGGCCAGGACCTGCCGGCGGCGCCGGACTGGGCCGATCCGGTCTACCGGCAATGGATCCGCTGGAGCTACGACCAGCGGCTCGCGGTCTGGGACCTGAACAACGAGGTGACCCGGCGCGCGGGCGGTCCGGACTGCTTGTGGATCGGGATGAACGGGGGCGAGGTCGTTGCCCAGAGCAAGAGGCTGCGCGATGACGTCGAGATCTGCAAGCGGGCGTCGATCTTCATGCTGGACTCGCAGTGGCGGCACGACGAGTCCGGGTTCCAGGCGAACGCGGATTCCGGGAAGCGCCTGCACGGGCTGCTCGGCTGGGACACGCTGATCCCGGAGAGCACGGCGATGTACGACGCCGGTGTGCCCACCTTCCGGCTCGGGAGCAAACCTGAGCCGGAGGCACGGATGTGGGCGATCGAAGGCTGGGCCGGTGGGATCCAGCCGTGGTGGCACCACATCGGGTCGGTGCACGACGACCGGCGGCAGTACGCGACCGCGCAGCCGTTGTTCGAGTGGCACGAGGCCAACGAGGAGTACCTCGTCGATCGCGAGCCGGTCGCGTCGGTCGGGCTGCTGTGGAGCCAGCGCAGTGTGGACTTCTATGGGAAGGACGCCCCGGAGGAGGTCAGCCAACTGCCCTACCGGGGGTGGGTGGATGCACTGGTCCGGGCGCGAATCCCCTACTTGCCCACAGCCGTGGTCGACAACCGCTTCGACGTGCTGGTGGTCCCCAACGTAGGTGTCCTGACCGACGAGCAGCTCGCACAACTGCAGGCTTACACCGGGCGTCTGGTCGTGTCCGGGGAGTCGGGGCTCTACGACGAGTGGGGCGATCGCCGTGACGGATGGGCGTTGGGCGAGTTGCTCGGCGTCCGGCACGCGGGCAAGCGACTGGGTGACGGCACAGTCACCGACTGGGAGAACTACGACAGTCACAGCTACCTGCGGATCGAGGACCGCTCGGTTTTCGATGGGGACACTGACGTGCTGCCGTTCGGCGGGCAGCTCGAGGTGGTGGAGGCGGACCACGGGAAAGCGCTGACCTGGATCCCGCCGTTCCCGATCTATCCGCCGGAGAAGTCGTGGATGGACGAGCCGCGCAGCGACATCCCCGCACTGGTCCTCGGCGAGCGTACGGCGTACCTCGCGGCGGACCTGGACCGTCAGTACGCGAAGCATCACCACCCGGACCACGGGAAGGTGCTGGCGAACCTGGTGCGGCACGACGGCATCCCGCTGCGCGTCGACGGCGCCGGCGTACTGGACTGTCAGCTGTACCGGCAGGGCGACCGGCACATCCTGCACCTGGTCAACCTCGACCAGGGCGGCGCGTGGCGCGGCCGTCTGGAGGAGTTCACCCCCGCCGGACCGTTCACGGTGTCGCTCAGGGCGAGCGGTGAGCGGGCGCGGCTCCTCGTCTCGGGTGATGAGGTAGAAGTGAAGGAGCAGGACGGCTGGATTACGGTCGGCATAGACCGGATCACCGATCACGAAGTCGTAGTACTGAGCTAAGGAGTCCCCAAGTGTCAGTCGACGTCACCGGCCCGATGAACGAGCGGTACGACGAGATTCTCACCGAGCGTGCGCTCGGGCTCATCGAGACGTTGCACCGCGCGTACGACGGGCGGCGGAAGGAGCTGCTGGAGCGCCGCGAGCAGCGGGTCGCGGACATCGCGGCCGGGGCGTCGCTGGAGTTCCTGCCGGAGACGAAGGACGTCCGGGACGACCCGGAGTGGCGGGTCGCGCCCGCCGCTCCGGGCCTGGTCGACCGCCGGGTGGAGATCACCGGCCCGACCGACCGGAAGATGACCATCAACGCGCTGAACTCGGGCGCCAAGGTCTGGCTGGCCGACCAGGAGGACGCGAACACGCCCACCTGGGAGAACGTGGTCGGCGGCCAGCTCAACCTGCTCGACGCGATCACCCGGCGGATCGACTTCAGTACGGACACGAAGAGCTACGCCCTGAAGCCGGACGAGGAGCTCGCCACCATCGTCGTACGACCACGCGGCTGGCACCTGCCGGAGAAGCACATCCAGGTCGACGGGGAGCCGACCAGCGGTTCTCTGGTCGACTTCGCGCTGTACTTCGCGGCGACCGCGCAACCGCAGCTCGATCGCGGCCAGGGACCGTACTTCTACCTGCCGAAGATGGAGTCGCACCTCGAAGCCCGGCTCTGGAACGACGTGTTCGTGACCGCGCAGGACGCGCTCGGGATCCCGCGCGGGACGATCCGGGCGACCGTGCTGATCGAGACGTACCCGGCCGCGTTCGAGATGGAGGAGATCCTGTACGAACTGCGCGAGCACTCCGCCGGGTTGAACGCCGGCCGCTGGGACTACATGTTCAGCGTGATCAAGACCCACCGGACCCGCGGCACGGACTTCCAGCTGCCCGACCGGAACAGCGTGACCATGACGGTGCCGTTCATGCGCGCGTACACCGAGCTGCTCGTGCGGACCTGCCACAAGCGCGGCGCGCACGCGATCGGCGGGATGGCGGCGTTCATCCCGAGCAAGGACCCGGCGGTCAACGAGCAGGCCTTCGCGAAGGTCGAGGCGGACAAGACCCGCGAGGCCGGCGACGGCTTCGACGGTTCGTGGGTCGCGCACCCCGGCATGGTCGAGACCTGCCGGACCGTGTTCGACTCCGTGCTCGGCGATCGCCCGAACCAGGTCGACAAGCTCCGCGAGGACGTCGCCGTCACCGCGGCCGATCTCCTCGACGTCGCGGCGACGCCGGGCGAGGTCACCGAAGCCGGCCTGCGCAACAACGTGAGCGTCGCGGTCCAGTACCTGGCCGCCTGGCTCGAGGGCACCGGCGCGGTCGGCATCTTCAACCTGATGGAAGATGCGGCCACGGCCGAAATCTCCCGCTCCCAGATCTGGCAGTGGCGCCAGAACCAGGTCGTCCTCGACACCGGCGACACCATCACCACCGAGCTGGTCGAACGCATCGCCGACGAGGAGATCGCCAAGCTGGGCACGCCTGAGCGGTACGACGCGGCCCGCTCGCTGTTCCTGGACGTGGCTCTCGCCGACGACTACATCGACTTCCTGACGCTTCCCGCGTACGAACGCTTCAACTGACGAGGAGTCCGCCGCCCGTCCGGGCTCGCAGGTCACGATCAATTTCGGTAATGGCCGTAAAGCGTTGACATCGACGCTCTGACGGCCCTACGGTCGCGACCATAAGTCGAGTTCCGGACGCCAGAAAGGCGGCACTCCCTTGCCCAAGCGTGTGTGGACCAGCTCGGTGCCGCCGGTCGGTCAGACCCGGCGAGACTTCCTGCGACTGTCCGGTCTGACCTTGGCCGCTCTCGGCGGGAGTTGGTCGCTGACCGGCTGCGGCCTGTTCGGCGACGACAAGGACAAGGCCTCCGCCGGTCAGTCGACGCTCAAGATCGACTACGTTCCGGTCGAGGTCCTGGATCCGCAGGTGATCACCAACGGGATGTGGATCCTCAGCCGCGGGATCTCCGAGGGCCTGGTCACGCAGACGGAGAAGGGCGACAAGGTCCAGCCGGCCGTCGCATCCGAGTGGAAGGTCTCCGACGACCACCTGACCTACACGTTCACCTTGCGGGACAACGCCCAGTGGTCCGACGGCAAGCCGGTCGTCGCCCAGGACTTCGAGCGGACCTACAAGCGGCTGTTCAGCCCGGCGGGCGGCTCGGCCGGAGGCACCACGCTCGGCGCCAACAGCTACCAGACCGCCACCGGGATCAAGGGCGCCCAGGACTTCCTGTCCGGCGTGCTGACCGACTGGTCGAAGGTTGGCGTCAAGGCGAACGGGGACCATGAGCTGGTCCTCACCCTGTCCAACCCGAACCCGGACTTCCTGCTGGCACTCACCCATCCGGCGATGCTGCCGCTGCCGATGGACCTGGTCGAGAGCAAGCCGAAGGACTGGCAGAACCCGCCGAACTACGTGTCCAACGGCCCGTACACGGTGACCGAATGGGTCGCGAACTCGCGGCTGATCCTGGTGCCGAACGAGAAGTACTGGGACCGCGACGACGTCAAGCTGGACCGGATCCAGGTCAACCTGGTCGAGCCCAGCGCGGCAGCGACCGCGACCGTGCCGTACGAGAACGGCGAGACCGACCTGGTCCAGCTGGCCGGCCCCGACGTACTGCGGTTCCAGAAGGACGCGAACCTGTCGAAGCAGCTGCAGCAGACCGAGAACTACAGCATCCTCTACCTGGCGAAGCTGCGCAGCCAGCACAAGGCGATGGAGGACGTCCGCGTCCGCAAGGCGCTGTCGCTGGCGCTGGACCGCAAGACGCTCGCCGGCGTGCAGCCGGGCCAGGAGCCGGGGGTCTCGCTGGTGACCAGCCGGACCGCGGGCTGGGACGCGAGCATCGGCATCAAGGAGGACGTCGCCGAGGCGAAGCAGCTGCTCGCGGAGGCCGGCTATCCGAACGGCCAGGGCCTGCCGCCGGTGCGGCTTTTGGTCGGCGTACCGGACACCACGCTCGCCGACGCGATCGTCGACAGCTGGACGAAGCAGCTCGGCATCAAGGCCAGCGTCGACCACGTCGAGGCCGGTGTGTACACCGAGCGGCGGTGGCAGGTCCAGAAGGGCAACTACATCGGCTTCTACTACGGCACCTTCGCCGGGCTGCCGACGTGGCCGACGATGGTCGGCTCACTCTGGTCGCCGAAGAACGTCCAGGAGATCAGCCTGCCGAGCGATCAGTGGCAGAAGTACCAGGCTCTGCAGGACGACAAGAAGCTCAAGCCGGCGGACAAGACCGCCCAGCTCAACGCCGTCCTCGCCGCGCACGCGTCGGCTCCCGCGCGCGAGATCGGCTCGCTGGTCGACAAGGCCAACCTCGAGCCGGACGACGCGAAGCGGATGGACCTGTACAAGCAGGCCGCGAAGCTGCGGGAGGAGCAGTACCTGTACCTGCCGGTGCTCTGGCTGAGCCTCTTCCACGCGGTCAAGCCGAAGGTGCACGGCCTGCAGTTGCGGGCGTATCCGGACTACTTCTACCTCAAGCCGCTGAGCGTAGGGAGCTGACGTGGGGCTCGCCGGGTACATCGGCAAGCGGATCGTACGGCTGGTCCTGTCCCTGATCGCGGTCTCGATCCTGACCTTCACCCTGCTGCAGCTCGCACCGGGCAACTTCGCGGACCTGCAGCGCGTGAACAGCGGCGCCACGAACCTCGGCGGCGTCGGCACCGAGTCGATGGTCGGCGAGCTCGAGTCCCGGTACGGCGCCGATGTGCCGGTCTGGAAGCAGTACCTGATCTTCATGAAGGGCGCCGCCGTCTGGGACTTCGGGCCGTCGTACAAGTACGCCAGCCGCAACGTCCAGGACATCATCGCGGAGGCGTTCCCGATCTCGGCCACGTTGGCGTTGCTCGCGGTACTGCTCGCGTTGCTGATCGCCGTACCGGTCGGGGTGTTCGCCGCGCTCAGGCAGAACTCCAAGTCCGATCACGGGACGATGTTCGTGGTCACTCTCGGCCATGCGTTGCCCAGCTATCTGAGCGCGGCGTTCATGATCCTGCTGTTCTCCGCCACGTTGAAGTTGCTGCCTTCCGGAGGCTGGAACGGCCCGAAGGACCTGATCCTGCCGGTGCTCGCACTCAGCCTCGGCCCGGCTGCCGTGCTCGCGCGGTACGTGCGGTCGAGCATGCTGGAGACGCTCCGCGAGGAGTACATCACCGCCGCGATCGCCAAGGGCGGCCCACGGCGTACGGTCATCGTCCGGCATGCGCTGCGCAACTCGCTGATCCCGCTCGTCACCGTGGCCGGCCCGCTGCTGGCGGCGCTGATGACCGGCACCGTGTTCGTCGAGGCGCTGCTGCGGATCCCTGGCCTCGGGCTGTACTTCGCGAACGCGGCGGCCAGCCGGGACATGCCGCTGCTGATGGGTACGGCGTTGTTCTTCGCGCTGATCCTGATGGTGACGAACCTGGTCGTGGACCTGGTCTACGGCCTGCTCGACCCCCGAATCCGCACCGTGGGAGGTGGATCCCATGACGGCAACTGAAGGCATCGAGGCCGCCGGGGCGGTCGCGTCCGAATCAGCCGGCTCTGTGGGGGAGCCGGGGCCGCTCGACCGGGACACCGCTGCGCGCGGGCCGTGGTCGCGGGCGTGGTCCCGGTTCCGCAAGCACCGGTTGGCCTTCGGCAGCCTGATCTTCTGCACGCTCCTGATCATCACCGCGATCGCGGCGCCGCTGATCGCGCCGTACGGCTATGAGGAGACCGACATCCAGCACAAGCTGGCCGGCCCGGGTTCCGAGGGACATCTGCTCGGCACCGACCTGCTCGGCCGGGACATCCTCAGCCGGCTGATCTACGGGCTGCAGACGGCGTTGACAGTCGCGTTCGGCGCCGAGTTGACCGCGCTCGTGCTGGCGTTGGCGATCGGGCTGCTCGCGGGGTACCTCGGTGGCCGGGTCGAATCGTTGCTGATGGCATTCACCGACGTGATGTACGCGTTCCCCAGCTACCTGTTCGCGGTGGTGATGGTGACGGTGCTCGGCCGCAGCATCTTCGCGCTGGTGGTGGCGATCGGGATCGCCTCGTGGGTCACCCAGGCGCGGCTGGTCCGGGCCCAGGTGATGACGCTGAAGGAACGCGAGTACGTCGAGGCGGCCCGGTCGATGGGCGCGAAGGGCAGCACGATCGCGATCCGGTACATCCTGCCGAACGCGATCGGGCCGATCCTGGTCACCACCAGTTTCGCCATCCCGGCCGCGATCGCCGCGGAGGCCGGTCTGGCCCTGCTCGGGCTGGGCGTTCAGCCGCCGACGCCGTCGTGGGGTGCGATGATCAGCGAAGGCAGTCGGTACCTGCTCGCCGCGCCGCACATGCTGGTCGCCCCGGCGGTGCTGTTCGCGCTGACGCTGCTGGCGTTCACCTGGATCGGTGACGGCGTACGAGATGCCTTCGACCCGAGCGGAGAGCAGCGATGAGCGACGAGGCCCTGCTGTCCGTGCGTGGATTGCGGACGACGTTCCGGCGCGACGGCGCTGAGCCGCTGACCGCGGTCGACGGGGTGTCGTTCGACGTACAGCGTGGGCAGGCGCTCGCGATCGTCGGCGAGAGCGGCAGCGGCAAGAGCGTCACCATGCGCAGCGTGATGGGCATCCTGCCGCGGACCGCGCGGATCACCGACGGGCAGGCGTACTTCGGCGGACGCGACCTGCTGGCGATCGGCGACAAGCAACTGCGCCGGGTCCGCGGCCGCGAGATCGCGATGGTCTTCCAGAGCGCTATGGAGGCGATGAACCCGACGCTGACGCTGGAGCGCCAACTCACCGAACACCTGCTCTGGCACGGCATTTGCAACAAGGCCGAGGCCCGCAAGCGCGCCGTACGGGCCCTCGGCGATGTCGGGATCCCCGACCCGGAGAAGCGGATCCGCACGTACCCGTTCCAGCTGTCCGGTGGGATGCGGCAGCGGGCGATGATCGCGATGGCGATGGTGACCGAGCCGGACCTGCTGATCGCCGACGAGCCGACCACCGCGGTCGACGTCACCGTGCAGCGGCAGATCCTCGACCTGCTGAAGGGGCTCAAGGACCGCGGTACCGGCGTCATCATGATCACCCACGACCTCGGGGTCGCCCGCTACTTCTGCGACGACGCGGTCGTGATGTACGCCGGTCGCGTGGTCGAGCGGGCGCCGATGGCCTCGCTGCTCGACGACCCGCGCCATCCGTACACCGTCGGTCTGCTCGGATCGAGCGTCGAGGTCGGTGGACGGGAACTGGCGTTGCATCCCATCCCGGGTAGCCCGCCTGACCTGTCGCGGCGTCCGGCCGGGTGCGCGTTCCATCCGCGGTGCCCGCGGGCCGAACTGCCGAGATGCCAGACCGAGCAGGAGATCCTGACCATCGGCCCCGGGCGGGACGCCGCGTGCTGGAAGGTGACTGTCGATGCCTGACGAACTGGTCCGCACCGAGTCGGTCAGCAAGGTCTTCCGGACTCGTGCTGGCGAGGTCCGCGCGGTCGACGATGTGTCGCTCACTGTGCATCGTGGGCAGACGCTGGGGCTCGTCGGGGAGAGCGGGAGCGGCAAGTCGACCGTCGCGCGGCTGATCATGGGGCTGCAGGGCTGCACTTCTGGCCGGGTGGTGTTTGACGGTCATGACCTCGGGACGCTGCCTGCGCGCGAGCTGCGCGTGTTGCGACCGCGGATGCAGATGGTGTTCCAGAACCCGTACGGTTCGCTGCTGCCGCATTTCAGTGCCATCGGCAACGTTATGGAGCCGCTGCGGTTGCACGAGCGCGGCGACAAGGCATCGCGCCGTACACGCGCACTCGAGCTGCTCGACCTGGTGGGCATCAACACGCACAACGCGGAGTTGTATCCGCGGCAGTTCTCGGGCGGCCAGCAGCAACGGATCGCGATCGCGCGGGCGCTCGCACTCGAACCAGACCTACTGGTCTGCGACGAGCCGACCTCCTCACTGGACGTCTCCATCCAGGCGCAGATCCTCGAACTCTTCACCGACCTCCGCGACCGCCTCGGCCTGTCCATGCTCTTCATCTCCCACAACCTCGCCGTCGTCGAACGCCTCGCGGACCGGGTCGCCGTGATGAACAAAGGCCGCGTAGTCGAGGAAAGCCCGACCGCGGACCTCTTCCGCACCCCGAAAGACGACTACACCCGCCAACTCCTATCCGCCGTACTCCCAGTCCGCCAGGACTAACCCTCCGGGTACTACAGTCCCCCGCACCTTTCAGCAGCGCTTCCCTCAGCCCCTGTTACACACGCACTCCACCCGCCCCCGGCTTATCGCCCGGCCGCTTGTATGCGGAGCGGCCGCAAGTCCTGGGCAACTTGAGGGGTTATCCCTTCTAGTGGGCGGTTGTCTGCTTGTATGCCGGGGGAGAAGGGGCAACTCGCGTGGATAACCCCTGGAGGGAACCCTCGTGGGGTGTCGTTGGAGCAGTGACGGACTCGGGAGGCGGGAGGGACAGCTTGTACACGCCGGCGGCGGAGGAGATCGCGGTGGCGTTCGGGTTGGGGGAGCCTGTCGGGGAGCTGGTTCGGGTCAGGCGTGGGGACGCGGACACTTGGCGGCTTGAGACGGTGGGCGGGAGCTACTTCGTCAAAGGCTTCGTGGGGTTCGACCGGCGGCGAGTTGCGGTCGGGATGGGGTTCGAGGGGCGGGTCCGGGAGGCGGGAGTGGATGTGCCGGAGCCGATCGCGCCGATCGATCCGTTGCTGGGGTGGGTGGCTCGGATCGGGGCGCGGCCGGTTCGGGTTTATCGGTGGGTCGAGGGTGTGGGAGAGCGGGACGTCTCGGTGTGGTTGGGGCGGACGATGGCGCGGGTTCATCAGGTGCAGCCGGTTGGACAGGTTGGGTTGCCGGAGTGGTGGCGGGCGGCGGTTCACCCGGCGGCGACCTGGGAGGGATGGTTCGCGAGAGCCGAGGAAGGTGGCGCGGCATGGGCAGGGCTGCGTGCGGACAGCGTTCCGCACATCCTTGCGGTCACGGAGCGCATAACCGAGCTCTGCGACGTCGCTCCGGACATCGTCACGACCCATGGGGACTTCAAGCCGCACAACCTCGTCATGTCCGCGTCCGGGCCGGTGCTCGTGGACTGGGACAGCGTGCGCACAGACAGCGCCGCGCTCGAGGCGGGGCGGGCGGCGTACATCTTCGGGGACGGTGAAGCCGAGCAGACCAACAGGATCCTCGACGCGTACGTCGCTGCCGGGGGCGAGCTGGGTTGGACCGGACCTGACCTCTTCCTCAGCGTGGCCAGGCATCACATCCAGGTCCTGGCCGAGCAGATCCGGGTCTCACTCGGCGAGGCGACGGCGATCGGCTGGATGGGTGATCGCGCGGCGAGGGAGGCCGCCATCGCCGACCTCCTGCGGGAGCTTCCCGCAAAGCTCGAGGCGCTCTCGGGGCTAGCCCGTGACCGCCTTGGTGATGGTGTCGGCGATGGATCGGGTTTGGGCTTCGGTGCCGAGTAGGTAGGTCTGCGGCAGCCAGATGGTGTCGGTGGAGACCGTGTCCGCGTTCGGGCAGTCCGCCTCGGGATACGGCTGGCCGAGCTTGTCGGTGATTGCCTTCGACTCGCGGAGTACGGCGGCGTTCCGGTGCAGGGGTACATAGCCGGACGAAGCTCGGGCGAAGCCTGCCGCGGTGAGGGACTCCAGGACGGTCTCGCGCCGGCCGGGAATCCGCATCATGAACAAATGCCGGCCGTGGGCGGTGATCGCAGGATCCTCCGGCGCCAGGCAGATCCCCTCGACACGACTCAGCAGGTCGGTGAGCAGCCGCGCGTTGCGTTCGCGCACCTCCTGCAGCGCCGGATGCCGCCGAAGCTGGACGCGGAGGATCGCCGCCTGGAACTCGGTCAGTCGCAGGTTGTAGCCGACCGCCTCGTGCTGGTACCAGCCACCTCCCGGCACCCGCCCGACGTTGACCAGCGAATACAGCGCCCCGGCCAGCTTGTCGTCGTCGGTGAGTACGGCGCCGCCCTCGCCGGCCGTGATGTTCTTGCTGCTCTGGAAGCTGAACGTGCCGACGTCGCCGATCGCGCCGACCGGCCGGCCCTTGTACGCCGCGCCGTGCGCCTGGGCCGCGTCCTCGATGATCGTCAGGCCGTGCCGGGCACCGAGCGCGGTGAAGGCGTCGAGGTCCGCCGGCCGCCCGGCGAGATGGACGACGACAACCGCTTTCGTCCGCGACGTGACAGCGGCCTCCGCAGCGACCGGATCGAGCAGGTGTGTCTCCGGATCCACGTCGGCGAACACCGGCACCGCACCGACGAACAACGCCGCCGAAGCGGTCGCGATGAACGTGTACGGCGGCACGATCACCTCGTCGCCGATGCCGACGCCCGCGGCCCGCAGCGCGGCCGCGATCGCCAGCGTCCCGTTGCTCAGACAGATCGCGAAGTCGGCCTGCTGGTAGGCGGCGAACTCCCGTTCAAAGGTGGCGACGACCTCGCCACTGGTACTGCCCCAGTGCCCCGAGTTCAGGACCTCCAGCAGCGCCTTCGCCTCGTCATCGCCGTACTCCGGCCACTCCGGCATGCCCGATGTCCCCGATGTCCCCGATGTCATGGTGTGATCACCCATCTGTTGTCTCCGGCAACGATGTCCGCGGTCAGTTCGACGAAGGAGCGGCCGTGCCGGACCACCGTCCGGGCCGATCCCTCGCCCGCCTTGACGATCGGGTTTGCCGCCGGACTCGGTACGGCGAGCAGCACCGCGGCGCCCTCCACAGCCTCGTCAGCCCGAGCAGACACCGCGATCCCGTCCGGGTGCGACTCGACCGACAGCGTGACTCCGCGCCGGCTCCGCTCCCAGGCGTTGATCCGGGCGGCTGTCCACCACGGCATCCCGCGCCGCCGGGCCTCGGCAGCCAGCTCGATACACGCCGCCCGAGTCACCGGACGCTTGTGCAGATGCGGACCGTGGAACAGGAAGTGCGCGACGCCGTGCACCGCCTGCGCACCGTCCAAGATGACGTCCCGTACGGCGGCGTGCCCGGCCCAGGCTAGGTCCTGCGTGTGCAGCGGAAGATTGAGTACGTCGAAGAATCGGTTGCCCTCAGCAACTGGCCCCATCGGGAACGAGACGTGCGCCGCGCCGAACAGGAAGCCGATATCGCCCTGCTTGCTCGGCCCGCGCGACTCGTCGATCTGGATGCCGAGCCGCTCGCACCAGAGGTAGAACTCGGTCCAGCCTTCCCAGCGGGTGTAGTGGTTCTTGTTCGAGCGGATCTGCTCCGTACCGGTGACGGCTTGCGCCCAGGCGTACTGCGCGCGCATCTGCGGCCAGCCCCACACCGCGAGGTCGGCATCGCCCATCGCGTTGTAATGCAGGGCGTTCTCATGCCCGGCGGCGGTGATCGCCGCGTGCAGATTGACGGAGTACCCACCAGGGAACACGTGGCACCACGTCACCTCGACGTCCGCCTCGGCGAACGCGTCGAGGGCCGCTTGCCCCTCGGCCTCGATATTGCCGTCGGAGTCGTGTGACATATGCGCGACCGCGTCGACGCCGGCCGGCCAGTACCCGAGCCAGGGCACCACGGCACCGGCCAGTTCAGCGCCCCACCACAGGCTCTGCGCGAACAGCGAGCACCACCAGTCGGCCTGCGGCTGGTCGAACATCGGTACAGCGCTCGGCGGTGGATACGTGTGCTCGAACGGCTCAACCAGCTCCGGCTCGCCTGGCGGCATCGCGCGGTCCCGGTCGAAGCTGAGCGTCATCCCGTCCTCGCACTTGAGGAGGCCGTCGTCGATCGGCGCGGTGCCGTCGGCGGCCGGCTCACCGTCGGCGGTGACGGCGTACCCCTGCTGGATCCGGACGATGCTCTGCCAGAGGTCGACGCCGTACGTCAGTACGACACCCGCACCGAGCCGACGGAGGGTGACCGCAGCAGCGTCGTCGGCCTGCCAGTGGGCGAGCACCTCGACATCCCCGACGAGCCTGCACCCGCCGACAGCATGCAAAGCAGTCGGCGGCGGCGACGACCAGACCGGGCTGTCGGCCAAGGCGACATGGTCCTCCGACACTGAACCGTCCGCGGACACCCCGGCGAGCTCGGAGAGCGGGCCAGGATCGCCCACCAGCACGAGCATGCCGCCAGAGCGCACCCACTGCTCGAGCCCAGGGGCGTCGGCGTCAGGCGTGGTCGCGAAGACCACGACGGCGACGTCGTCGATCGCCTCGCCCGGAGCAACAGTGCGGTAGGGCAGGCGCAGATGCCCGAGCACCTCGTCCAGGTAGACCCACCAAGCGTCCTGACCCGTCTGGTGGGCCCGCTCCGTCGCCACCTGGTTGTCCACGACCGCGACCGCATGACGTTCTGGCACGCGCCCAACCCTGCCGTACCCGCTGACCTTCGGCAAGGCCCGAATATCAGTTATGGACGCCCGTAATAACCAACTAGCGCAGAATCTTCTCGACCAGAAGCTGGTAGGGACGCGGCGGCCGGCCGATCTTGCTCGAGCGCCGGGGTGGCGGCATCGGCCAGGCCAAGCCCTCGTCGACGAGCGTGTGCAGGGTCCGCCGCGCGGTGCGCAACGTGACGCCGAGCAGTTCGGCGACCTTCTCCGCGTCGACGATCCGCTCGGTGTCGTTCGCGTCGTCCAGCTGCTCGGCCAGCGTGGCAAGGATCTGAGTGGCGCGGGAATCGGCCTGCGCGGGCCGCTCAGCGGCGCGGGTGCGCTCACCCGGGACCTGCAGTACGAAGCCGTGCGGTCCGACCACGAACGCGGTCTCCCCGCCGGTCGCCTTGTCGACGGCGGACTGCGCGTTCACCTCCGCCTCGCGGGTCGACGTACCGAGTCCGATGCCGATCTCGAGCCGGATCCCCAGCTCCTCGGAGATCCGGTCGAGGAACGGCGCCATCGAGAGGTTGTCGGTGGCCAGCCGCAACGAGCCCATCGTCGTGACGATCAGGAAGCTGTGCTCGTCGCGCGGCACCACCGCGGCATCCATCGGCCGGGCGTCGCGCAGCAACTCCCGGTGCAGCGAGAGCTTCAACTCCTGGTACCAGTAGGCGCTGGCGCTGGCGTGCGCCGGCAGGGCCGCGGCGGGTACCCGGACGATCATCGTTACGATCCGGGACTCCTCGAGCTTCGCGCCGCTGCCCATCAGGATCGCCGTGGTCAACGCCTGCCGGATCGTCATCGACGACGGCGTCATCCGCAGCGTCGGTACGCCGGCCTTGCGCAGCGCGACGTCGACGGTCGGCACCGTGGTCACCGCACCGGTCGTCCGGCCGCGCTCGTACAGGCTGCGATGGAACTCGAGGAACTCCTCGGCCGACTCCGGTCCGGTGTACTCCTTCAGCCGTACGCCGGACGCGCTCAGGCCGATCTCCTCGTACACATGGGTGAGGTCGCGCCGCAACACGGTGTCGACGCTGATCCGGGCCGGATCGAAGACCTTCTCGAGCACTCCCCGGAGCAGCGTCGAGAACAGCGCCGGCCCCCCGCTCGGCACGTACGTCGCCGGCACGGGCAGCTGTCCCGCGACCGCCATGTCGTACGGCAGCGGTCCGGCGAACAGGAAGACGTCGACCCGCGAGGCGATCTTGGCCGCCTGTTCGCCGGCGTCGTGCTCGTCGGCGTACACGGCGGTGACGAGCCGCAAGGCGGGGTTGTCGAGCTCGCGGGCCAGGTCGATGATCCGGTGCACGATCTGGTCGGCGCCGACGACCCCGACCGTGACTTGTTCGTGGGTCGCCACGTCAGCGCGGCGGATCGACGTTGACGGTCGGGATGCCGCCGCCGGCCCGTGCGATGATCGCCAGCGACGGGTCGCGGCTGGGGTTGCTCTCGCGGTGGATCGTGAACGCCGGCACGTGCACGAAGTCGCCGGCCACCGCGTCGAGGTACTCGTCGGTGCCCTCGAATTCCAGGCGGAGTACGCCGCGAACGATGTAGAGACTGCTCTCGTTCTTGTCGTGGTGGTGCCAGCCGGAGATCGCGCCGGGCTGCGTGACGACCTGGCTGGCCCACAGGATCGGGAGTTCGAAGGCTCGCATCCGGAGCATGCCGTCGGTGGGATCGGCGGCGACCAGATCGCCGGCCTTGATGACGCGGACTGGGTCGGGCATACCTCTCAGTGTTGCAGCAACCCCTTCGCGACCGGTGCGGTCTCGGCGTAGACGCCGGGCTTGCCGGGCTGGGCGCAGCCCTGGCCCCACGAGACGACACCGAGCAGCCGGCCGTTCAGGACGAGCGGACCGCCGGAGTCGCCTTGGCAGGCGTCGATGCCGCCGTTGAGGTAGCCGGCGCAGACGTTGGTCGCCGCGGCGTACCCGTTGGTGACGTAGCTCTTGACCGCCAGGCAGGTGTTGTCCCCGAGGTCCGGAACCGCCGCCTTCTGCAGCGTGTCGTCCAGCCCGGTTCCTTCCGTGTCACCCCATCCGTAGACCGTCGGCACAGCGCCCTTGCGGTCGGCCCGTGACCGCGTCTCGAGCGGCAACACCGGCACTCCGGCGAACGGCTTCGCCAGCGTCAGTACGGCGAAGTCGTAGCGGTTGTCCTTCGTGTTGTACCCGGGGTGGATCCACACCTTGCTGATCGCCGACGTCTGCCCGACCGACTCGTCCGCGAGGTTCGCCCGCCCCTGGACGGCGTAGTACGTCGAGATGTCCTCGTCCATGCAGTGCGCGGCGGTGACGATCTTGTTCGGCGCTACCAGCGCGGCCCCGCAGTACCGGCCGCTGGAGTCTGCGGACTGGGTGTTGTTCAGCGCGATCGCCCAGGGGGCCTCCGTCGCGCTCGCCAACGTCCCACCGACGACCACCGGTTTCGCGCCGGCGGTGACGGCCAGCAGAACCCCGGCAACAAGTGCAGCCCGCTTCAACATTCACTACTCCAAGTGAGACAACGATCGCTGCAAGTAAACTCCCACACCGAGCAAGATCGTCCACAGCCCCCACGCCGAACTCCCGAGCAGCCCGGCCGCATCCCACACCGGGACGCAGCCGATTGCAGCACGAGCACGCTGACCAAGGCCCGCTGCCGTCCGAAGCTGCCCGTGTAGCCCGCCCGCGCGCCACCTATGAGCAGATCCCGGCCGATGTCTTCCCCCGCTCAGCCGCCGCCGTGCCCACCATGGCCCGCTTCATCACCACCAGTACCACTGGGGCCTCCACCGCCTCCTCGACGGCATCACACGGTGAACTGCCGGACCTAAATCACCCCGCCCGTTCGGCGTGTGGGGGTGGAGGTGGCTACTGTCGTCAGGTGCAGAAATGGCCTGGTCGTCCTTATCCTCTCGGTGCCACGTACGACGGCGCCGGGACGAACTTCGCGGTGTTCTCGGAGGTTGCCGAACGAGTGGATCTGGCCCTGATCGGTGACGACGGGACCGAGCAGTTGGTGCAGCTGACCGAGGTTGACGGGTTCGTTCACCACGCGTACCTGCCGGCGGTCCAGCCGGGCCAGCGGTACGGCTTCCGCGTGCACGGGCCGTACAACCCTGCCGAGGGTCACCGGTGCAACCCGTCCAAGCTCCTGCTGGATCCGTACGCGAAGGCCGTCGACGGAGAGATCGACGGGGACGAGTCGCTGTTCAGCTACCGCTTCGCCAAGCCGGACGAGCTGAACACGATGGACAACCGCGAGCACACGATGCTCTCGGTGGTCACCAACCCGTTCTTCGACTGGAGCAACGACCGCCCGCCGGGCCACGCGTACCACGAGACGGTCATCTACGAGGCGCATGTCAAGGGCCTCACCAAGACCCACCCCGGACTGCCGGAGAACATCCGCGGCACGTACGCCGGGATCGGCCACCCGGCCACCATCGAGCACCTGAAGGAGCTCGGGGTGTCGGCGATCGAGCTGATGCCGGTGCACCAGTTCGCCCAGGACGGCCACCTGCAGGAGCTCGGCCTGTCCAACTACTGGGGCTACAACACGATCGGCTTCTTCGCGCCGAACAACGCCTACTCGTCCACCGGCACCCGCGGCCAGCAGGTGACCGAGTTCAAGGCGATGGTGAAGGCGCTGCACGAGGCGGACATCGAGGTCATCCTCGACGTCGTCTACAACCACACCGCCGAGGGCAACGAGTTCGGTCCGACCCTGTCGTTCAAGGGCATCGACAACGCGGCGTACTACCGGCTGGTCGACGAGGACAAGCGGCACTACTACGACACCACCGGCACCGGCAACAGCCTGCTCATGCGGCACCCGCACGTGCTGCAGCTGATCATGGACTCGCTGCGCTACTGGGTCACCGAGATGCACGTCGACGGCTTCCGCTTCGACCTCGCGGCCACACTGGCCCGCCAGTTCCACGAGGTGGACCGGCTGTCCGCGTTCTTCGACCTGGTCCAGCAGGACCCGGTGGTGAGCCAGGTGAAGCTGATCGCCGAGCCGTGGGACGTCGGCGACGGCGGCTACCAGGTGGGCAACTTCCCACCGCTGTGGACCGAGTGGAACGGGAAGTTCCGCGACACCGTGCGCGACTTCTGGCGGGGTGAGCAGTACACGCTGGCCGAGTTCGCCTCCCGGCTGACCGGCTCGTCGGACCTCTACCAGGACGACAGCCGCCGGCCGCTGGCGAGCATCAACTTCATCACCGCCCACGACGGGTTCACGCTGCGCGACCTGGTCTCGTACAACGACAAGCACAACGAGGCGAACGGCGAGGGCGGCAACGACGGCGAGAGCCACAACCGCTCCTGGAACTGCGGCGTCGAGGGCCCGACCGACGACCCCGAGGTACTGCGACTGCGGGCCAACCAGCAGCGCAACTTCCTCACCACGCTGCTGATCTCGCAGGGCGTGCCGATGATCGCCCACGGCGACGAGCTGGGCCGGACGCAGCAGGGCAACAACAACGTGTACTGCCAGGACAACGAGCTCGCCTGGGTCGACTGGGAGCTGTCCGAGCCGCAGAAGCACCTGCTGGAGTTCACCCGGTCCGTGGTCCGGCTGCGCAACAACCACCCGGTGCTGCGTCGCCGCCGGTTCTTCCACGGCGACACCGGCGTCGACGGTCTCGGTGACCTGGTCTGGTTCACGCCGAAGGGCACCGAGATGCAGAACGGCGACTGGCAGCAGAACGACGCCCGCGCGATCGCGGTGTTCCTGAACGGTGACGCCATCTCCGAGCCGGACCCACGCGGCGAGCCGGTGGTCGACGACTCGTTCCTGGTGCTGATGAACAGCAACTACGAGCCGGTGGACTTCCTGCTGCCGCCCGAGGAGTACGGCGAGAGCTGGACAGTGGCTGTGGACACGTCGACCGCCACCGGTGGCGCGAGCGACGAGCCGCATCCCGCCGGCAACACCATCCAGCTGGAGGCTCGCAGCACGCTCGTCCTCACCCGCCCGAGGCAGGCCGCCGGATGACGGGGGTCCCGCAGGCCACCTACCGGTTCCAGCTCCGCGCCGAGTTCGGCTTCGACGCCGCCGCCGCGGTAGTCCCGTACCTGCAGAGCCTCGGGATTTCCCACGCCTACCTGTCCCCGATCCTCCAGGCCGCGCCCGGTTCCACCCACGGATACGACGTGGTGGACCACAGCCGGCTGTCCGAGCCGATGGGCGGGCGGCCCGCGTTCGAGCGGCTGGCGGAGCGGTTGGCCGAGAGCCGCATGGGTGCGGTGGCCGACGTCGTGCCGAACCATGTCGCCGTGCCGACACCGGCCAGCCTGAACAAGGCTCTCTGGTCGGTGCTGCGGCTCGGCCCGGGTTCGCAGTACGCGGAGTGGTTCGACGTGGACTGGGGTTCGGGCAACCAGCCGCTCTTGATGGCTGTGCTGGGTCAGCGGATCGGCAAGGTGCTGGCCGACGGTGAGTTGTCCGTCGACGACGGCGTACTGCGGTACTACGAGCACGAGTACCCGCTCCGCCCGGGCACCGAGGACCTGCCGATCGCGGCGCTCGTCACCGAGCAGTGGTACCGCCTCGCGCACTGGCGGGTCGCTGACGAGGAGCTGAACTACCGGCGCTTCTTCGACGTCGACACCCTCGCCGCAATCCGTCAGGAGACGCAGGAGGTCTTCGACGCGACCCACCAGCTCCTGCTGGCACTGCTGAACGAAGGCAAGCTGAACGGCTTCCGCATCGACCACCCGGACGGCCTGGCCGACCCGCGCGGGTATCTGCGCCGGCTGGCCGAGCGCACCGGCGGCGCCTGGGTCGTGGTGGAGAAGATCCTCGAGGGCGACGAGGAGCTGCCCCGCGACTGGCCCTGCGCCGGCACAACCGGGTACGACGCTCTCCTGCGCGTCGGCGGTCTGTTCGTCGACCCGTCCGGTGCCGCACCACTCGCAGCCCTGCACTCCGAGCTCACAGGGGCGCCGGCCGACTTCGGGCCGGTTGTGGAGGAGGCGAAGCGCGAGATCGTCCAGCACGGGCAGTACGCCGAGGTGCATCGACTGGTCGAGCTGCTGGCCCGCATCTGCCAGGACGACGTACGACTGCGTGACCACACCAGGCGGGCGTTCCACGAGGTCGTCGCCGAGCTGCTGGTCCACTTCGACGTCTACCGGGCGTACGTCGTACCAGGGGAGGAGCCGTCGCCGACGGCGGTCGCCGCGCTGGAGCGGGCGGCGGACAAGGCACGGGCGAACCTCGACGAGGACCGGCAGGCCACGCTGGACCTGGTGCTGCATCTCTTGCTCGGTCGAGAGACCAGCACGATCGACGAGCGGGCGCGGAGCGAGCTGATCGTGCGCTTCCAGCAGACCTGCGGTCCGGTGATGGCGAAGGGCGTCGAGGACACCGCGTTCTACCGCTGGTTCCGGCTGACGTCGCTGAACGAGGTCGGTGGCGACCCCGAGCACTTCGGTGTCACGCCGGAGGAGTTCCACGGGTACGCGACCCAGCTGAACCGGCACTGGCCGAAGACGATGACCACGCTGTCCACGCACGACACCAAGCGCTCCGAGGACGTGCGCGCGCGGCTCGGCGTACTGTCCGAGCAGCCGGCGGCCTGGTCCGAGGCGGTCCGCGAGTGGCGCCGGCTGTCGGAAGACCACCGGAGTCCGTTGCTGGACGGCAGCACGGAGTACCTCTTCTGGCAGACGATCTTCGGCACCTGGGATGACGGACCGCTCGCTGAGGACCGTTTGCAGGCCTATCTGCTGAAGGCGATCCGTGAAGCCAAGCGCAACACCTCCTGGACCTCACCGGACGAGGAGTACGAGCAAACGGTCGCTGCGTTCGTCACCGCGGTGCTGCACGACGACAGCGTGCTCGACTCGGTACGCCGCTTCGCCGACGATCAGAGCGGCTATATCCGCGCAGCCACGCTGGGGCAGAAGCTGGTGCAGCTCACGATGCCCGGCGTACCGGATGTCTATCAGGGCACCGAGCTGGTGGACCTGTCCCTGGTCGACCCGGACAACCGGCGGCCGGTGGACTACGAGCTGCGTATCGAGCGGCTGCAGCATCTGGACGGCGGCGGCAAGCCGGAGGACCTGTCCGACGAGAAGCTGCTCATCACCTCACGCGCGCTCCGCATCCGTCGTCAGTACCCAGATGCGTTCGCCGGGAGCTATGCGCCGCTGCCGACGTCCAACGGACACGCGGTCGCTTTTGCGCGTGGCGACGCGGTCATCACCGTGGCGACCCGACTGCCCGCTGCGTTGCAGCGGCTGGGTGGCTGGGGCGACAGCACGGTGGTGCTGCCGAGCGGCCAGTGGAAGAACGTTCTGACCGGCCGCGAGGTCGGTAGTGGCGCCGCCCGGATCGAGGATCTGCTGACAGACCTGCCGGTCGCCCTGCTGGTCAGGAGCTGACATGCACACCTTCCGTGTCTGGGTGCCTGAGGCAACCAACGTCGACCTGGTACTGCGCGACGGTGTCCTGCCGATGCGCTTCGCCCCGGACGGCTGGTGGGAGCGGGAGGTGGTCGAGGCGCACCACGGCACCGACTACGCGTACTCCGTCGACGGTGGCGAGCCGATGCCCGATCCGCGCAGCCCGTGGCAGCCGGACGGCGTGCACGGGTTCAGCCGGGTCTTCGACGCGGACCGTTTCGAGTGGACCGACGACAACTGGACCGGCCGGGACGTGCGCGGTTCCGTCTTCTACGAGCTGCACCTGGGCACGTTCACTGCAGGGGGCACGCTCGACGCGGCCGCCGAGCATCTGGACTACCTGGCCGTGCTGGGCGTGGAGGTGGTGTCGCTATTACCGGTCGCCGCGTTCCCTGGCGTACAGGGCTGGGGGTACGACGGTGTGGACCTCTACGCCGTCCATGAGCCGTACGGCGGACCGGAGGCACTGCAGCGCTTCGTCGACCGGTGTCACGAGGCCGGACTGGCCGTTTGTCTCGACGTCGTCTACAACCACCTCGGTCCGAGTGGGAACTACCTCGCCGGCTTCGGTCCGTACTTCACCAACCGCCACTCCACCCCGTGGGGGCCGGCGGTCAACCTCGACGACACCGGCTGCACCGAGGTACGGCGGTGGATCTGCGACAACGCGCTGCGCTGGTTCCGCGACTTCCACCTCGACGCGTTGCGACTGGACGCCGTCCACGCGCTCGTCGACGACAGCCCGACACATCTGCTCCAGCAACTGTCGACGGAGACCGCAGAGCTCTCGATCGGACTCGGGCGCCCGCTGGCCCTGGTAGCAGAGTCAGACCTCAACGACCCGCGGACCGTCGAGCCGGTGTCCACCGGTGGGATGGGTATGACCGCGCAGTGGAGCGACGACTTCCACCACGCGCTGCACTCCCTGCTGACCGGCGAGCGCTTCGGGTACTACGTGGACTTCGGTGACCCTGCCGTATTCGCGAAGACGTTGACGCGGGTGTTCCTGCACGACGGGACGTACTCGACGTTCCGCGGCAAGGTCTGGGGCCGTCCGGTCGATCCCCGCAAGCATCACGGCGGTGAGTTCCTCGCGTACACGTCGAACCACGATCAGATCGGCAACCGCGCGCTCGGCGACCGGCCGGCGCTGACCCCGGGACAGCTCGCGATCGGCGCCGCGCTCGTCCTGACGTCGCCGTACACACCGATGCTGTTCATGGGCGAGGAGTGGGGCGCCTCCACGCCGTGGCGGTTCTTCACCGACTTCGGCGAGCCGGAGCTGGCCGAAGCGGTCCGGACGGGGCGGCGGCGGGAGTTCGCGGAGTTCGGCTGGGACGCCGACGAGATCCCGGACCCGCAGGATCCGCAGACCTGGCGCAGCTCGGTGCTGGACTGGTCCGAGCCGGACGAGTCACCGCATCACGAGGTGCTGACCTGGTACCGGCATCTGCTCACCTTTCGGGCCCGGATGCCGGAACTGCGCGACGACCGGCTGGAGTCGGTCGGGATCTCGTTCGACCCGGCCGGGGCCTGGCTGGTGGTGACGCGCGGCAGCCTGCGGGTGGTGGCGAATCTGGCCGCCGAGGACGCCGTGGTGCCGGTCGACGCGCCCCCGGAGTACCTGGTGATGGCGTTCGGCGCGGCCGAGCTGACCGACGGCGGGCTGTGGTTGCCCGGTCACGGCGTCGGGATCGTCTCCGTCTGAGACTTTCCAACGCTGCAAATTTGTGGGGCAAACCAACACAACCCGGCGTTCGAGCGTGTTGATCGATGGTGATTTCCGGAATTGCTTGTCTGGTAGGGCTGTCGTGACGGACTGTTGATGGGCCAGCAGGGGACGGGGGTTTGACGGGAGGACCGGATGACAGTCGGAGGCGTCGACACTTACTACGACTACGAAGAAAAGCAGTGGAAGAGCCGGAGGCTGGGTGGCGGCCCGATCCGTCGCGGCCCGGTGTGCCCGGCCCCACGCACCGCGGACCACGCGGCGCGTGACACCACCCGCGAGCGGCGCGCACCCGGCCGCGACCACGACGTACAGAAGAGCACGCTGAACTGACGACAACCGGTGACAGGGCCCGCCAGACCAGGTCACCGTTCCAACTCTGAAACAGCCGTACGGTGGCCGTCGCCGCGAGTCCGACGGCCACTTCGGCACGTCGGGATCTACCCGGCTCGGGCCTGCCCGAACGGCTCTCGCTCCTGCAGCCAGCCTCGGTCGGCGGCCTTCATGCCGGCCTGGAAGCGGCTGCGGGCGCCGAGGCGGTTCATGAGCTGGGCGACCATCCGGCGTACCGTCCGGACCGAGATGCCGAGCTGGGCGGCGGCGACCTCGTCGGTCGCGCCGAGGGCGAGCAACCGGAGCATCTCCTGCTCCCGCAAGGACAGGTCGGTGTCGTCCGGCAGGTCGCTGTCGGACAGCGGTACGGCGGCCGGCCAGATCCGCTCGAACAACTCGAGAGCGGTGACCACGACGCTGGTGAGCCGCAGTACCGCGACGCTGCCGTTGGTGGTGTCGGCGGGCAGCACCGCGACCGCGCCGTCGATGACGATCGCGTTCATCGGCACGTGCGGGATCGTCCGCACCGCGACGCCCGCCGGCGAGAGCGCACCGAGACGCCGGCGCGCGGTCGGCGTGGTCCGTGCGTGGTCGGGGTAGATCGCCCGGTAGCGCACGCCGTGCTTGACCTCGCGCGGCCCGAACGCCGGCCCGGCCGGGGTCAGCGTGCTCATTGCGATCACCTCGTCCTCGGCGGAGGCGAGCAGCTCGGCTACGCCTGTGTGGGCAGGGATCTGCTGGAACCCGGACGGCCGGTTGAGCATGGTCACGGTCATGCCGCCTACGATCCGTGGCGGCGATGACATTTTGATGACACGCGCGAACGGGGCCGATCTGGAGGCGACAGGCCAGGGCCGGGAGCGCGGTGATTTCGGTGTCGCATAGAGTGACAGTTATCTCGACAGGAAGGACTCCGAGCGATGGCTGACGCAGACGAGCGGGCGAGCTCGCCGTACCCGTTCGACACCAGCAAGCCGAGCATCGCGAGGACGTACGACTACCTGCTCGGGGGCAAGGACAACTTCGCGGTGGACCGCGCCTTCGGGGACCGGTTCATCAACGAGCTGCCCGGCTCCCGAATGATCGCGTACGACAACCGCGGCGCGCTGATCCGCGCGGTCCGCGAGATCGTCACGAACACGCCGGTGCGGCAGTTCATCGACCTCGGCAGCGGTCTGCCGACGGCCGACAACGTCCACCAGGTCGCCCAGCGGTACGCACCGGACGCGAAGGTCGTGTACGTCGACAACGACCCGATCGTGCTCGCCCACGGCCGCGCGCTGCTCGCGGAGAACGACAACACCACCGTCATCCAGGCCGACCTGCGCGAGCCCAAGGCGATCATCGAGCACCCCGACACCGTGCGGCTGATCGACTTCGGCAAGCCCGTCGGCGTGATCTTCAGCGCCACCCTCCACCACGTGAACGACGACGAGGACCCAGCCGGCATCGTCCGCTTCTGGCACGACCGGATCGCCTCCGGCAGCTACGTCTTCATCAGCCACTTCCGCAGCGAGAACGACCCCCGCAGCCAGGAGCTCGAAACCGTCCTGCAGGGTTCGCTCGGCCGCGGCCGCTGGCGCACCGACGACCAGATCCTCGCCCTCTTCGGCGACGGCTTCACGGTC
Source organism: Kribbella sp. NPDC051586 (assembly GCF_044453965.1). Lineage (NCBI taxonomy): Bacteria > Bacillati > Actinomycetota > Actinomycetes > Propionibacteriales > Kribbellaceae > Kribbella > Kribbella sp. NPDC051586. The sequence continues at coordinate 2,089,910 of NZ_JBITDF010000001.1, forward strand.
CAGCCCCCCGGCATCGTCCCCGCCTCCGAATGGCGCAACGACGAGCCCCCCGAGGACCCCAACGACTACCAACGCCTCATCGCCGCGGTCCTCGCCATCAAGAACTGACACCCCGCAACACCCGGCTGCTGCCGGGTGTTGCGTGCTGTCGAGCCGTCGTACAGCTAGGCGGGCAGGTCGATCGACAGCGTTGTGAACAGGTGCCGGCGGGCTGCGGTTTCGAGGGCCTCGGGCCACGGGCGGCCGCAGGTGGTGTGGAGCGTGCGGGCCAGCGGCAGGAACGCGGTGGCGTACGCGACGTGGGCGGTGATCACCGATTCACGGGTGGCTTGCAGCGGCGGGAGGTCGATCAGGATCTGCTGCCGTTCGACCGGCAGCAAGAGGTTGAGGTGTAGCGCCCCGCCTCGGTCCTCGACCGCGACGTCCTCGAGCATCAGGTCGACCAGCATCTGCCGCAACAGACCGGCGCCCGACTCGCCCACCACGAACTCCTCGCGCCCGACGACGACCGGCAGCAGGCCGAGTACCCGGAGGAACTCCCGGGTGATCGCTTCGACGCGCTCAGGGTCCGGCTGCTTGGGTGCGCCCTGTTCGCCCAGGCCGGCGCTCAAGCCGTTCGGGTCGTACAGCGGCTTGGCGGTCGACCGGCTGCGGTTGCCGATCGCGTCCGGGGTGCCGACCGTCACGTCGAAGCGGAGCCAGTCCGGCGTGATCTGGTTGAAGATCCGCCGGCCGATCGCCCGCTGGAACACCGTAGGCGCGATCTCGTCCGCGATCTTCGGCCAGTCGTCGCAGAAACCCTCGACATCATCCGCAGAGACGACGACCCACAGATCGACATCGCTGAACTGATCCTCGGTGCCCCTCCCATGACTGCCGACCAGCCACACGCCAAGCACCCGATCGTCCTGGCTGAGAACCTGTCTGGCTCGTCCGATCAGGTCCTGCTGCCCATGGTCCGCCGTACCGTCACTTGCTGAGTAATCGCGAGTCATGACCACCCATGATGCTCCTAGGCCCGCAGACGCTCGAGGGCAGCCTGGAGAAAGCCGTCGCGCCTCACGGTGGCAAGCGGGCTGTACAGAACGGTCGGGGTGTTGACAGCAGCGACGGCATCCCAGTACGCGATGTTAGTCGCCGACGCGCCGGCGGCCTCTTCCCAACCGGTGACGATGCCTTTGGTTGCCTTAGGCCCGTATGTGATGGCGATCTGCTTGCGGAGTTCGCCGAGGTCGACGCCCGGGTCGCCGACACCGGCTGTCTTCCAGTCGATCAGCGTGCAGCGGCCGTCCGCCCAGGCTATGTTGCCCGGCCAGACATCGCCGTGAACGAAAACGGTCTCGCCTCCCGGCGGAGCCATCCCGCGGATCACCTCGTCTGCTCTTCGCAGGAGCGGCGACGTCTCCATCCGGCCCTCCCGGCGGTCCCTGGCGAAGTCGTCGACAGCGATCGGGCGCGTTCTGAGCGGCAGATGACGGCTCGGCTCCAGCGGGATCGCATGGACGCGGGCGAGTGCGGCACCGGCCGCGCGGCGTCGTACGGCGGACAACGCCGGCGGCCAGGTCGTACTACCGGCGACGACGGTCTCGAGCGTTGCCGGCACGCCGGCCGCACCGCCGAGGAGGTCCCTGGCGACGAGCCGCGGAGCCGGCACCTGGTGTCGCTCGGCGATCTCGAGCGCGGCGGCATTCGTTGCGATCAGGTCCGCGTCGATGCGTGGAGTCGGCGCACGCAGTACCAGATGTCGTGTAGTGCCACCGACGCTCAGTCGCCAGGGACCCTGATCCTCGTGCAGCGTTCGCACCGACGTGATCCTCGCGTCGCCGCCGATCGCATCGACGGCCCAACTCAACGTCCGCTCGGTCGGCTGCGCGCCGCCTGCACCTCTACCCGTCCCGCACTCGGAGATCCTGGCACGACAACGGGTAGGGGTCTAGGGAGTGAAGAGCTTCCACTGCCCCTCGGAGACGACCTCGACGCTGCCGTCGACCACCTTGACGGCGGAGTCGTCGTCGATCGCGTACGTCGGCGAGGGGATGTGCGAGGCCCAGATCTCGGCGTTGGCCAACGAGGCGTCGGTGTGGTCCGGGTGTTCGAAGTGCGGGATGACCGCGAACTCGACCAGGCCTGCTCCCTGACCGGTGACGAGGGTCCGGTCGAGGTCGCCGTCAGGTGTGCTGAACACGACGTCCTCGGCCTTGAGCGGTCCGTCGGTGCCGCGGGGCGGCTCGGTGTAGGTCTCGACGAACGTGGAGGCGGCGGCGATGGCGCCGGCGCTGACCCCGACGTACACAGCCTCGGGGCGCAGGGTCGGCAGGAGGTCGGTGAGGCCGGAGCGGCGCATCCAGTTGGCGAGGAACAGCGGGTCGCCGCCCCAGAACAGCAGGGCATCGGCCTCGCGGACGGTCGGGATCCAGGCCGACTCTTCGATGCTCGGCAGCACCGACAGCTCCAGGACCCCCAACGACTTCCAGCCCAGGTTGGACAACCGCGACGGGCCGGTGCCGGAGATCGCCCGGTAGGCCCCGAACTGGCCACCGGGGAACGGGTAGATGGCGGTCGGCACAAACAGGGCGCTCGACTCGGCGATCGGCTTGCCCAGCAGCTCGACCAGCGCGTCCTCGATACTCGCGTTCTTGATGCCGGCAGAAGTCAGCAGAAGCTTCATGATGCCTTTCCTTGGTTGTCCGGCGAGGGCAGGGAACGCCGCTCACCCCTGCAACGAACGGCCCAGCCCCGATCCGACACCGCCGGCGAACCTAGCTACCGGACTTCTTGGCGACGGACTCCTGGTAGATGTCGGCGTAGGTGCGCGAATCCTTGATCAGATCGTCGCAGAAGGCGGCGACGTCGTCACCGATGAGCTCCAGGACCCCCTTGCCGGCCGCGACGCCCTCCTCGAAGAAGTCGACGATCCCGGACAGGAGATTTCCGTCCGTCAGGTCGGTCGGTCCGACCTTGAAGAAGTACCTCTGCATTTCCTTGTAGACGATCTGGTAATCAGCCGGGAGCGCCTTGACCCGGGCCAGGTGCGCTCGCCACTGCTTCTTGCCTTCGATGATGTCCTGGATGCCCATGTCAGCCTCCTAGCCGGCCCAATTTCCGTGCGACGTTCCGGTTCAATTGCGCGCGCCAGCGGTCGCGAAAGGTGCGGGCGCCTTCTCCGCCGGCCAGCGCCGCGCAGAATCCCTGCACGTCGTCACCCAGTACGTCGTGAATGCTCTGCCCGTCCGCCGCCGTCTCCTCGAGCAGTCCCAGAGCGCCGTCGAGGATCGGCATCAGGTTGCGACCCGTGAAGCCCGCGTACGGCGAGAGGTGAGCCTTGATCTGTTCCCACGCGGCGCGGTAGTCGGCCGGCAGTTCCGCGGCCCGGACCTCGAACGCCTTGTATTCCCTGGTGAGGTCGTTGCCGGTAATGGTGTCCCAGAAACTCATCTCTCACCCTCCTTGAGTTTGTCGATTCGCGATGAGAGGTAGTCCCATTTCGCCCAGAATCTGCCGAGTTCGTCGCGCCCCGCGTCCTTGAGTGAATAGAACTTGCGCGGCGGCCCCACCCCGGACGGCCGCTTCGTCACCTGCACGAGCCCGTTCTTCTCCAGTCGCAGCAGGATGGTGTAGACCGTCCCCTCGACGACGTCGACGAAGCCGAGCTCGTTCAGCCGGCGCGTGATGGCGTAACCGTAGGTCTCCTCCCGGCCGATGATCTCGAGCACGCACCCCTCGAGCGTGCCCTTCAACATCTCGGTCAGGTCATCCATCGCGCTGTCCTCTTCCCAGTACTGCGTAGCACCGAGTACCACTATACGGTATCACCGAGTAGCTGAGGTGGCGCGCAGGAAGGCGAACCGGGCCGTCTTCGTCGTGCCGTCGGGCTGGGGGATCTTGGCTTCGGGGCCGAGGGTGAAGCCCGTGCGGTGGAAACGGTCGATGGCGCGCGTGTTGCGGACGTCGGGCTCGACCACCAGGCGTGGATGCCCGAGGTGCACGAATACGAACTGCGCAAGGCCCGTCAGCAGGCCGGCGGTGAAGCCCGGCCGCGGGTCGCCGGGTGCGATCAGCAGGTGCAGCCCCAGATCACCGGCCTCGACGTCGTACGCCGCACCCGCCGGATCGGCCTGTGGGTCATAGGTCTGCAACAGCGCGACCGGCGCGCCGTCCAGCCGCACGACGTACACGTGATGCGTCGGCACCGAGTCCAGGAACTCGTAGATCTCCGCGATCTCCGCACGCGAACGCTCACCCATACCCCAGTACGTCGCGCGCTCGGCCGTCACCCACTCGTGAATCAGGTCGAGGTCCCGCTCCGGATCGGCCTCCTCGACGCGGACCGTGCCGAAGCCGTCCACCGCAACGGTGTAGCTGCGATCCTCACGCTCCGTCGCACCGACCGCCCGAGCCAATGCCCCGCGCAACCACAGCGGCAGTTGGTCATGATGATGCGGATCCCCGAGTACGCCGGACGCGCCGAGCGGAACCACCCACCGGCTGGACGTGCGATCCGCCAGGTCCCAGGCGTACCGAGCCGCCGACGCGCGGATGCAGACATCGGTCAGACCGGGCAGGCTCGACGTCGACATGACGCAGTGGTGATCGCCCGACAGCCCGAGATCGAGCGGCTCCTCGTCCCGCGCGAACACCGGACCACGCAGTGCATGCAGCGGCGAGAGCTGATGCGTCTCGCTCCACGGTGGCCGAGGTCTCCGGGCCGCAACCTCTTCCAGCGCCTCGCGCGCCAACCAGGTGAGGTCGATCCCTGGGAGCCGGGCGGCGACGAGGTTCTCCAGGGCGTACGAAACGTGTGTCAGCGGATCCATCCACGGTGCGAACAACTCGGTGACCTCGGCGTTCTCGAGGACGGTGAAGTGGTCGGTGAGCCGCGAGACGATTGCCGTGCGGAGCGCCGAGTACGACGAGGCCGTCGTGCTCGCGGCGTCCATGTGCCGGTCCCAGGCGAGCAGTTCGGTGCGTAGGGCAACGGCTTGCGAGGAGAGGTCGTCGAGGTCGGTGAGGAGGTCGAGAACGGCGCCGGCCGAGCCGAGGAACGTGTCGGTGTGGATGGACGGCATGTCGTCGACCGACCAGTCGGTGCGGGCGTTCACCAGCTCACGGATCCGGTCGGCGCGGTGGGGCGTGGCGAACTCGACACCCAGTGACGCCGCCAGCTCGCGCGCATTCGCCATCACTGCGGGCCCGTTCACGGCTTCCCGTGGCATCGGGTCGTGCCACCCGTCCCACTGATGGTCGGCCTCCCACGCCGGCACGACGCGCAACCTGTTGCTCGGGTGCCGCCGCGGTACGAGCCCCGCCGTACGGTGCAGCAGCCCACCCGCCGTGTCGGCCGCGAGCACGACATTCACCGGCTCCACCCACTCGTCGAACGCCGAGTCGACATCGGCCACGGTGGTTGCCCGAAGCAACCGAGCCATCACCTCGAAACCAAGCCGCCCCGTGACCCGGGGTGGATAGCGCAGCGAGGTCGCCGACCCGGCCCCGGCGCCCGCGGTGCCGCTCATGATCACCGGACCGCGTTCGGTCTCGATCACCTCGACCTCGAGCGGATCGGCGCCGGCGACCTCCACGACCTCGGTGTGCGCCGCGGCGGACTTCCAGCCGTCCGGTCCCAGGGCTTCGATTCCGGAGGCGGTCCGGCGGAGTTGCTCGGCGTACAGGTCCTGGTAGTCGGCCATCGCGTTGGTGATCGCCCAGGCAACCCCGCCGGTGTGGCCGAAATGGGCCAGGCCGGGGATACCGGGCACGGCAAGCCCCAGTACGTCGTACTCCGGGCACGTCAGCCGGATCTGCTGGTAGACGCCCGGGCTCTCGATGTACCGATGCGGATCGCCCGCCACGATCGCCTGCCCCGAGGCGGTGTGCGATCCCGGGATCAGCCAGCCGTTGCTGCCGGCGCCGTGCGGCCCCTCCGACGTGAAGAGGTCGACGTGCTCCTCGCCGAGATGCCGCGCGACGTGAGTCCGCCACAGCTTCGTGGGGAACCCGGCGAACAGCACGTGGACCGCGAGCCAGATCCCGAGCGGCGCCCACGGCTCCCACTCCTGCAGCGTCAACCCCGTCTCGGCGAACTCCGGCGCCCGTGCGGCCCCACCCGGCAGCGCATGGTTCACGCCCTCGACGTACGCCCTGACCCACTCCCGCGTCTCGTCGTCGAGCGCCTCGAAGCAGCGTTGAGCCGTGTCGGCCAAGCGCGCCTGCCGCGCGAAGACGTCCCACCCGGCGGCCTCCGCGCCGAGGAACGCAGCGCTCGTCCCGAGGTAGCGCCGGCGTTCGAGTTCGAGCTGCCAGGCCCGGTCGCGGGCAGCGTTCACACCTTGCAGGTACACCAGCGCGAGAGGGTCGCCGGCCTGGAGATGTGGCACGCCGTACGTGTCCCGGAACACTCTCGCATTCACAACGTGCCTCGTTTCGGTTAGGTTAGGCTGCGCTAACTTACAAAGCAGCGATCCGTCTCGCAACAGCAATTGTCGCCGGAGGTGTGGAGTGGGGCACGGCTGGGAAGGCGTGGTGCTCAAGCTGTTCCGCGGGAAGGACTTCGTCTTCACCGTGACGGGTGCCGAACAGGTCACCGAGCGCTACCGCCGGGTGCATTTCACCGACGGCGGCCTCCTGCAGGCGGTCGGCGTCCACCCGACGATGTGGGTGCGGCTCTGGTTCGAGAACGCGGGCAAGCCGCACCAGCGCGCGTACACGCTGGTCGATCCGGACCTCCAGGCCGGCACGTTCAGCCGGCGACGATCTGGTTCGAGACCACTCACGACCTCGACCAGGAGCTGCCGTTCCGCACCGAGGAGCATCACGAGCTCAGGACGGTCCCGCGGTCGCAGATGGTCGACCACGTCAAGGCGGACCTCGAGAAGCTCATCACTCCCGACACCTTCGTCTGGATCGCCTGCGACACCGCGACGACGCGCGCGCTCACGTCGTACGTCCTGAAGGATCTCGCCGTACCGAAGCATCGCGTCAAGTCCCTCGGCTACTGGAAGGCCGCGTAATCTTGCCGGCGTGATCACGCCGCTCGACCTCACCGACCACACCCTCGCCGAGCGGTTGCTGCAGATCCAGCACGCCGCGTACGCCGTGGAGGCCGAGCTGATCGGCTTCGACGGCATCCCGCCGCTCCAGGAAGACCTGGCCGGCCTCGTCGAGTCCACCGAGGACTGGCTCGGCCGATACGACGGAGCCCTGCTGGTCGGCGCGGTCGCCTACGAGCTCCCGGACGACGACACCGTCGAGATCTCCCGCCTGATCGTCGACCCCGCCCACGCCCGCCGCGGCCACGGCAAGGCGCTACTCGACCACCTCGACCAGCTCGAGCCGAGACCGGTCAGCCTGGTCTCGACCGGCTCCGCCAACACCCCGGCCGTCAACCTCTACAAGTCCCGCGGCTACGTCGAGACCGGCCGCACCACGATCGCTCCAGGAACGCAGCTCACGCACTTCCAGCGCCGGCGTACCGATCCAGCCACTTCGGCCAAGGCCTGAGTTCCGCGGCCACCTCCGCGAGGGCGACCAGCACCTCGGCTGTCGTGCCGCGCTCATCAGGCTGCTCGGCCAGCAGTTGCCGGATGACGGAAGCGAGCGGCGATTGCGGGAGTTCGCCATCGTCCGCGAACGGTGCGCCGGTCACCGCCTCGGCCAGCACCATTCCCAATCCGTAAAGGTCCATCGCGGCCGAGACCGGTTCGCACGCCTCCTGCTCCGGCGCGGCGTAGCCCGTGGTGCCGACCGGGTGACCCGCAGGTTGGGTGGATCCGATCGGCCGCGCGGTCCCGAAGTCCAGCAGGATGGGGCGGGCGTCGCGCAGTACGACGTTGTCCGGCTTGAGATCGAGATGGGCCAGACCTCGCTGGTGCAACGAGGCGACAGCGGGCAGCAGTTGCGCACCGAGTACCGCGGCCTCCTCCGCGGCGAGCGCGCCGTTCTCGTCGATCTCCTCGTCCAGTGCCGGACCGTCGACGTACTCGACCAGGATGTGCGGCACCTGATCCCTCGTGCCGTCCATCAACAGGCGTGGCAGCGAGGGGTGCAGGTTCCCCGACAGGGCGGCCGTTTCCCGGCACAGGGTTTGCACCCCGCGCGGGTGATCGACCTGGTGGGGACGGGCCAGCTTGAGCACCGCCGGGCTCCACAGGCGGGGACTCCAGACCAGCCAGGTCTCACACCGCACGCCGACGCCGAGGCGTTCGATCGCGAGGTTTCCGCCCGGGAGCGCGGCACCTTCCGCGAACTCCCACACCGGTTGACCGTCCTCCGGGTCGATCATGTGTTCCTCCAAAGAACGGACGTGGACCGCCGGCCGACGGACCTCCGACGGCCGGCGGACTGCCGAACCTCAGCAGCGGCTGCGGCTACGGCTACGACTACGGCTACAGCTACGGCTCCGCGAGCAACTGTGCTTGTGGTGCCGTCTGTGCCGCTTGTGGTACATCGTCGGTGCGATGCGCGGCATGATGTTCACCCCCTTCCTCTTGCCGTTCGCTGTCGGAGATCTGTGACGGTCGAGGGCTTCGCGATCCGGTCCTGGACAGTCGCGCCGGTGAGACTGACGACGCGGTCCGCGATGGCGGCCAGATCACGGTCGTGGGTGACGACCAGGACCGTGCGATGCGCTGTGGCGGTCTGGATCGCCCTGACCACCGCGGCGGCGGACCGGGGATCGAGCGATGCCGTCGGCTCGTCCAGCAGCACCATCGGGGCGTAGGAGACCACGGCGCGGGCGATGGCGATCCGGCGCCGCTGGCCGCCCGACAGGCGGACGCCGTTCTCCCCCAGAGGCGTGTCGTAGCCGTGCGGCAACCGGCCGATGAACTCGTCGACCTGCGCGTTGCGGCCGGCCTCGAGTACGTCGGCGCGGGTAGCCGCCGGGTTGCCGAAGGCAATGTTCTCCGCGACGGTCGCGTCGAGCAGCCAGGGATCCTGTGGCACGTAGGCGAACCGGCTGCGCACCGTGAGTTGCTTGCAGTAGCGCACGTTCACGCCGTCGATCAGAACCCTGCCGGTGTTGACCTCGTACAGCCGGAGCAGGAGATGGAGGACTGTGCTCTTGCCGATCCCACTCGGCCCGATCAGGCAGACCGTCTCGCCGGCGGCGATCCGGAGGTTGAAGTTGTCGAGCACCGGCTGGTCCGGGTCGTACCGGAAACCGACCTTCTCGAAACGGACATCCTCGGCCAGTGGCGGCGCGGTCCAGGCGCCCACGCGGTCGGTGACCGCCTCGTCGCACTCCAGCACTTCCCGCACCCTGGTGGCGCTGGCCGCCGCCTTCGCCAGTACGGCCGACAGACGGGTCAGGCCACGGACCGGGGAATAGAGGTCACGCAGGTAGGCAGTCACCACCAGGAGTTCGCCGACGGTCATCGCGCCGTCGAGCACGGACATACCGCCGACCACCAGAACCAGCGCCGAGCCGATCGCCAACAGCACATCGGCGACCGGTGTCCAGCGCGCGTCCACCCTGATCGCGTGCAGCTCGGCATCGAGTACGGCGTTGTTGCGCTGGGCGAATTCGCCGGCGGCGTGGTCGATCCGGCCGAAGGCCTGGACCGCGCGAACGTTGCGCAGCAGGTCGGTCGTCGCTCCGGCCAGCCGCCCGGACTCCGCCCGGGCCGTTTGCTGGGCGGCTCTGATCCGGGCTCGTTGACGCACGGCCAGTCCGGCCAGGACCGGCACCACCGCCAGCCCGATCAGGAGCAGACCGGGATCGAAGGCCAGCAGCAGTATCAGGACACCGACCAGCATCACGGCGTCGGGCAGGAAGGACGTGGTGATCGCGACCACGCCGTCCAGCACCCGGCCCACGTCGGTGGTCAGCCGGGACACGAGTTCACCACTGCGCACCCGGTCGTGCCATCGCAGCGATCGGGTCATCGCCCGCTCGAACATGGTGGCGCGGAGCGCGGTGCCGATCCGTTCGGCCGCGCCTTCGGCGGTACGCATGATCACCATCTCGAGCAGACCGTCGGCCACAATGAGAACGACGGAGGCGGCGCCCGCAAGTACCAGCAACTTGGCCGGCGCCGTCCCCGCCAGGAATGCGAGGCGCCCGGTCAGCGGTTTGCCCCCGAGGGCATGGTCCACTGCCAAAGCCAACGGCCACGGACGCAACAGCGTGATGCCTACCTGCAGTACGACGAGAATCGCGGCAGCAGCCAGCGCCGGGGAGTGATGACGGACCGAGGGGCCCGCCACGCTGAGGCTCAGCGGCGCCTTCATCCTTCCACCATCGCGGTGCGATCACCCTTGCGCCATTGCACATTTGGGCTAGCACCTCACGGATTGTGTTGCTTGCCGTAAACCCCCAGCTACAGCGAATTCCGTAATCGCCCGACATCTGCTCAGCCGGGCGGAATGCGCCTATCATCCGGAGTGGGGACAATGGGGGACTGAACGATGGGGGCCATTCTCTGGGGCCGGGCCGCAATTGTGGGACCGGCCATTCTCGTAGTTGGCATGTTGCTCGAACGAATCCGGCGGGTACAGCGGGAGCGGCTGTGCCGCCGCGATCAGTACGTCCGCGACGTCGAACGCCGGCGGCTGATCGGTGAGCTGCACGACGGGGTGCTGCAGGACCTTGCCGGAATCAACTACGCGTTGGAGCGGCTGCAGCTGGGCGGGGTGTCCGCCGACCAGCGCGGCGAGGTGATCGCCGACAGCGCCGTGCGGCTGCGGCACAGCATCGGCAATCTCCGAACCCTGTTGATCGACAGCTACCCACCGGACCTGGTCGACGCGGGACTCGGCCTCGCGCTTACCGGTCTGGCCCGAACCCTCGAACGTGCCGGCATGGACGTCCGGCTCGAGGTGTCGCGGACAGAATGCCTGCCACCCGTCACCTCGGCTCTGATCTTCCGCGCCGCCCAGGAGGCCGTCCGGAACGTCGCCAGGCACAGCGGCGCGCACGAGGTGCTGATCAAGGCCGGACGCCGGCGCGGGCAGGCAACGCTGCTCGTCGAGGACGACGGACAGGGGTTCGACCAGGCCCGGCTGCTGGAACGACACGATGCCGGGCACTTCGGTCTGCAGTCGATCGGCGATCTGGTGACTGCCTGCGGCGGCGTACTGCGGGTCCGGGCCGCGCCGGGCCAGGGCACCAGGGTCGACGTCGAGGTCCCGGTCGGATGATTCGCGTGCTGGTCGTCGACGATCACGACATCGTCCGCGCCGGACTGCACCAGTTGCTGGCCGGCGCCGAGGATCTCGACCCGGTAGGCACCGCAGCAGACGGCGACGCCGGCATCGCGATGGCCGCCGACCTCCATCCGGATGTCGTCCTGATGGACCTGTCGATGCCTGGCACCGATGGCGTCACCGCCACCGAGCGCATCGTCACCGAGAATCCCGGCACGCACGTGCTGGTGCTGACTTCGTTCAGCGACCACGAACGGATCATGGCCGCGCTCGACGCGGGGGCAGAGGGATACCTGCTGAAGGAAAGCAGCGCACACGCGATTCTCACCGCGATCCGTGAAGTGGTCGCCGGTGGTTCGCCGCTGGATCCGAAGGCGGCCCATGAATTCCTGACCAGCAGGCGCCTGTCACCTCAGGAGATCAGCTTCACGACCCGTGAGCAGGAGGTGCTCGAGATGCTCGGTTCCGGTTTGCCGAACCGGACCATCTCCCAGCGCCTCGGTATCAGCGAACGGACCGTCAAGGCGCACCTGACCAGCATCTTCCATCGACTCGGCGTCTCCGATCGAACCCAGGCCGCGCTCTGGGCCCAACGGCACACCGACTTCAGGAGCGGGTCCTGACCTGCTCGAAGCCGTAGTACAGGGCGAGCAGGAAGACGATCAGCAGCGTTGCCTGGGCCGAGATGAACGAGATGCCGATGCAGGCTCCGTAGACCACCGTCCCCATCGAATAACGGACCAGGGACCTGCGCATCTGCGACTTGGTCATCTCGTGCTCGACCAGGTGGTGGCGCAGGACGTGCCACCAGATCAGGCTGAACGCGATCGCCGCGAGCGTCAGGTTCGCGCTGTAGACGGCGGCCGCGACGTTGGCGTTGATCGAGTGGTCCTCGAGGTGCTCGGCGAACAGGCTGGTCGGGAACGGCAGCAGCGTCGTCCACAGCAGCAGCAACAGGTTGAGGAACATCAGCCCGCGGTCCGCGCGCTGGATCTGGCGGAACATCGAGTGGTGGTTGACCCACATGATGCCGAGGATCGCGAAGCTGGTCAGGTACGCCGCGAACTGCGGCCACTCGGCCAGCAACGCCGGCCACAGCCGCTGCCCCTCCTCGAGCTCGGGACTGTGCAACTCGAGGACGAGGAGGGTGATCGCGATCGCGAAGACCCCGTCGCTGAACGCTTCCAGCCGGTTGGTCTCCGCAAGGTCGGACTGAGTGCTCACGAGCACACAGTCTGACCTAGTTGTACTGCCCAGGGAGGTTGGTTAGGCGGGTGATGGGTGGGAGTTTGTTGGTGGCGGTGTGGGGTCGGTGGTGGTTGTAGTGGTGGAGCCAGGCG